>JBOZRQ010000015.1:0-262409 GCA_050789255.1 Symbiobacteriaceae bacterium | reverse complement strand
CCACCAGTTTCCGGGGAGATACCGAAGTGGCCAAACGGGGCTGACTGTAAATCAGCTGGCACTGCCTTCGGTGGTTCGAATCCACCTCTCCCCACCATTTCAAATGGGCGGTTAGCTCAGCGGGAGAGCACTTGCTTCACACGCAAGGGGTCACTGGTTCGATCCCAGTACCGCCCACCACTGTTGAACGACCGTTCAACTTCATACGGGGCTATAGCTCAGCTGGGAGAGCGCTTGAATGGCATTCAAGAGGTCAGGGGTTCGATCCCCCTTAGCTCCACCAAACGGAGGCGTGGTGTAGAGGCCTAACATGCGGCCCTGTCACGGCCGAGACCGCGGGTTCGAATCCCGTCGCCTCCGCCAGTTTCTTTTCCCTCAGTCTCCCCAAACCACGTCGGAGTGGCGGAATTGGCAGACGCGTACGTTTGAGGGGCGTATGGGTGACCGTACGGGTTCAAGTCCCGTCTCCGACACCAAGCGTAAAAGAACCCACACACTGAAAAGGTGTGTGGGTTCTTTCGTATTGATAGCACTACATAGCAAGCGAATATTCCGGGAAGAATATGTCCCCGACCGACATGGAATCGGTCGGACTCACCGGCGCATCTGCCCAGGGGTATACCCGGTCCGTCCGAGTGGTCCAATGTGTGTGTCCAGGTTATATGACCTGTTCCCAAATGCATGGGCGCCACTTATAATGAGGAAAACCGATAACCTGGAGAAGCTATTGCTCCCAGGTCTGGAGGGATCAAGATGACTCTGCCCAGCCTTACAATCGGCAACAAGACTGCCCGGTACTGCATCATCCAGGGTGGTATGTCTATCCGCATCTCGCTCTCCAAGTTGGTCTCTGCTGTGGCCAACTGCGGGGGCATCGGCACGATCGGCGGTATGGGAATTCCGCCGGAGGAGCTGCGGCGCCATATTCGCGCGGCCCGCGCCCTGACCGAGGGAGTCTTCGGCGTCAACCTGATGTATGCCGGCATGCTGTTCGACCGCCTGCTGGACGTCTGCATCCAGGAGCGGGTCGACTTTGTCACCATCGGCGCCGGATTCGCCCGGGGGCCGTTCAAGAAGCTCAAAGAGGCGGGAATCCCCGGGGTTTGCATCATCTCATCGGAGAAGGCCGCCCGCATTGCCGCCAGGACCGAAGGCATTACCGCAATCGTGGTCGAGAGCGGTCAGGCCGGTGGTCACCTGGGTCCTGATGATCCCAACATCAGTACCTGGGACCTGTTCCCGCCTGTGCTGCAGGCGCTCCGAGATAATGGCTTCACCGGACCGGTCATGGCCGCCGGCGGCATACTCACCCGTGAGGACATCGACCGTTGCCTCGCCATGGGCGCCGACGGTGTACAGATGGGCATCCGTTTCGCCATGACCGAGGAGTCTTCTGCTTCGGACGCCATGAAGCGGGCCTGGCTTGCCGCCACCGGCAGCCAGGTGGAGTACTGGAGCCCCACCGGCATGGCCTCCCGGGCAATCGTGCCCCACACGGAGGATAAGCTGCCCAAACTGACCGACGACGGCGTCCACTGCGCCCTTTGCCTGAAGCACTGCCAGCACCGCGACTCCGAGGGCCACTCGGTCTCGCACTGCATCTACACGGCTCTGAACCGCTCGCAGAAGGGTGACCCCGACAACGGCCTGGTCTTCTGCGGCCCCCGCGTGGGCGACATCAACGACATCGTTCCGGTGGCCGAGGTCTTCCGGCGGCTGCTCACCCCGGTGGGTACGGGGGCGGGGTCGGACGAGGCGGTTGCCGAGATGGTCGGCGGTGAGGCGGCAGACCTGTAAGCCTCCAGAGATTGGTAGGGCCCATCCCCTTTTGGCGGGGATGGGCCTTTTTCATATCGTGAAAGCGGTCTTTTATAAGGCGCTAACCCTGCGCCAGTCCCTTGTGGTAGAATCTTCTTGGGGGGTGCTTGTGTGAACTATCAGCATATGGATAGTCGGTATGAGGCCGCTTGTGAGCTGCTGAGCAAAAAGTGGACGCTTCAGATTATCCGGGTCCTGATGGGCGGTAAGCGGCGCTTCAGTGAGTTCAAGCACCAGATGCCGGACGTGAGCGACCGCCTTCTCTCGGAACGGCTGCAGGAGTTGGAGGAGCACCGGGTGATCTACCGGCATGTGCACAACACCAAACCCGTGCTGATTGAATATGAACTGGCGCCCCGCGGGTTGGCCCTAGAGCCCGTGGTGGAGTCGATCCAGAACTGGGGCGACATTTGGATTGAGTAGCAGGGAACATGAGCGCCCCGGCCGGCGGCCGGGGCGTCTGGCATCTCTACTCGTTCTCGTTCTTGAAGCTGTGGGCGCCCTGGTTGGGGGCGAGGTTGTTCTGCTGGCGCTGGCCAAGCGCACCGTGGTTGTTCTTGCTGGCGTTGGCTCCGTGGCCGGGCTTGGTGAAGTTCTCCTGGCTCGCTTCACGCCCGCCAGGGGCGGACTTTTCGAGATTTGGCATCTTGGTTAGCTCACCTCCCGTCCGTAGGATGCCCTGGTCAGCACCAGCGCCAACGCCGCATTTGCGCTGCCCAAGGCCGAAAGGGGCGGAGCGGCCCGAAGCGCTCGATCTGCCGGGCTACGTCGAGGGCGTCCTCCTGGATGAAGTGGATTACTTGCTGGCGCTCTTGCTCCGTGGTGGCGGCGAGGAGGAAAAGGGCGTTTCGCCAGACCTTGTCGCGGAAGGTCTTCAACTCATAGGCGGCCAGGGTGACGTCGAGGCTGCCCAGGATGCGGGAGAGAGGGCGGATCAGCCGCCCATAGTGCGTGGCGATGGCCTCTTCAGCCGTGGGAATGATTTCGTGGAGCACGCGGTTGATCTGGTCGTGGTCGTAGCGGCGCCGCTCCAGGCGGTGCGGGGGAGCCGTGTCGCCCTCATCCTGTAGGATCTCGGCAACGACTAAGGGCAGGTCGTTGTTAATGTGGGCGTTCATACCGAGGAGGACGTCCTGAAGGAGGAACCCCTCCCTGCGGCGGGCGATGTCGAAGGCGTACGCCCACGCTGGCGGGGGGCCGTCGAAGCGCTCGTAGCGGTCCAGGGCGTCAAAGTAGTACCAGGCGAAGCGGATGGCTACCCGTTCGACCCAGGCACGGTCGAGGAAGTAGTTGCGTTCCAGCCGCAGCCCCACGCTGCCGGTCATGGTATAGTAGACGCGCAAAAACGCCGCCCGATGGTCCGCCTCGCTGTCGAAGCGCTCCAACTGGTCGCGCATCACGGCAAGCAAGTCGTTCAGGGATCTGACCTCGGTCCCGCCTATGGTCAGGCAGAAATGGGACACGGCTGCTCACCTCTGTATGTCGCCTAGGGTGAGCGCTGGCGCCGGGATTCATGCAACTCAGAAGGGGTGCCGCCGTGAAACGTGTGGAAGATCGGCTGAAAGCCGTGAAAGCAACCGATGACCATAGCCTGCTCATCGCCGCGCTCGATGACCGCTCTCCGCTGGTGGTCGAGGTGGCGGCCGAGCGAATCTCCCAGCCCCGAGCGGTCGGTGCCCTGGTGCGGACGTATTGGCGGCTGGATGGGGGCGCCCCCGAGTCCGACCCGGGCTGCCGCAGTCGCCTGGCGGTGCTGGGCGCCCTCGCCCGGCTGGAGGCGCCCGAGGCGGAGGAGGTGGCCCTGCGGGCGATCCGGACGGTCCAGGTGGAGGCGGTGGGCTTCGGCCTGGAGGATACAGCCCTCACCCTGCGGGGCGCCGCCGCAGGCTGCCTGGCGAACATCCGCCCGCCGGGGGCGCTCGTGGAGATTGGCCTGCTGCTCTTCGATGAGCAGCCCAACGTGGCGTGCTCGGTCGCGGAGCGGCCCTTTGCCAAGGCCGGCGCCCGGGCTGCGGCGGCCCGGAGCTTGGGCGCCCTGGGCGACCCGGCGGGCCTGGCCCTGCTGGCTGTCAAACTCGCCTATGCCGCCGGGGAGCTACCTGAGGTCCTTACCGAGTGCATCGATGCCGTGGTTGCCCTGGCCAACCCGCGGGGGGCAGAAGTGATCAAGCCGTATCTGAACAGCGCCGACCCGTACCTGGCGGTGGCCGCCGGGACGGGCCTGGCCACGTTGCTCCGGGAGAAGGCCGTGCCGATCCTGGAGGAGGCGATCGAGTCCGTAGGGCGGGAGGCGCGGGTGCCGCTGGTTTACGCCCTGGGCAGCATCCGGGCGGAGGGCGCCCGGGATGCGATCAGGCGGCTAACCCGCCATGACGATCCCAACGTGCGGAGCGCCGCCAAGGAATTGTCGGAATAGATCCCGCGAGGAGTGAAGTCTCCCTCCGGCGACAGTAGGGGTATACAGCAGAGTACCCGCCAGGAGGGAGCAGCCATGGCCGCCTTGCTCGATATCACCCGCGCAACCACCGAACCCAGCCTGATCATCAAATGGGGAGGACTCCCCGCTGCGTGGCGCTGGAGGGGTCGCATGTACGAACTCGCAGTGCTGCACACGCAGTGGCAGGATGAAGCCGGGCACGACTGGTACCGGGTGGAGAGCACGGAGGGGCAGATCTTCCTCCTGAGCTTGCAGGCTAAGGGATGGGTGGCTGCCCTGTGGCCGGCGCCATCCCGCCGTAAGGAACTCTTGGCATAGGTGGCGCTATACGAAAGCCCTCCGGCGTCGCCGGAGGGCTTCAACATTGTTGTTAGTTGCTCTTGGGGGCCTCTGCGATTTGCTTCAGGCGGCTGAGGTTGTAGGAGACGGACTGATGGAAGCCGTCCATGAAGAGCGGGTCCAGCAGGCCCCACTTGCCCTTGTACTGCATGTGCACGGAGAGGCGGGTGCCGCCCTCGACCTCGGTGGTTTCGTAGGTCTCCTGCAGGGTCTTGAACCAGGAACCGCTGCGCATGGACATCCATTCCCGGCGGCGCGGCGCCTCCGTCAGCGACTGCACCGTTTGCACCGGAGCCTGGATCTGGATGTGAGCCTTCAGCTTTCGCATCGCCGCTCTCCCCCTCGCCACTATTGTAGCCCGGGAAGGCGGCAAACAGCCGGAAGCTATGAATGAAAAGGCGCTATGCGGCCGATTCACCTGCTGCATGAGTCGTCGGATCAGTCCCAGACGACCTTGATCTTTCCGGAGGTCCACACATCCCAATGTGCCGGATTCTGTGGATCGCCCAGGGGCCGGAGCACCATCAGCCTGATCTCGTAGGTGCCGGCCTCCAGCTTTCGCCCCTTGTCGTTGGTGCCGTTCCATAGGAGGACCTCAAAGGCGCCGTCTGAGCGCCCCAGGTACTCGCCCCGGAAGGCGTTGCCCATCTTGCGCTTGCGGACCGGGTCCCAGATCTCCAGGCGCAGCTCCTGTGGCTGGCGGGCCAGGCTGAAGAGGATCCAGGCGTAAGCCTGGTCGCAGGCGCAGTTCGGACGGATCTCGACCGAGGAGGACTTGTACAGCCAGGTGCCCTCCAGGCGGGCGAGCCAGGGCAGGCCGAAGATGCCCAGCGGGTCCAGCGCGGTTTTCGCCTGATAGTCGCCCTTGAAGCCGAGGTAGGGCACGTGGGCAACGGTCGCACCGCTGCTGTCGGAGATCGCGATCCACCCGGAGAAGATGCCGCCTTCGGGCAGCTCCTTCGGGACCTTCAGCGTGACCTGTGCGCGGGCCGTCTTCCCGGGCCCGACCCTCAGAACCTCAGGGGAGGCGGTCAGCGCGACGCCGGGCAGCCCGTCGGCGCCAATCGCCCGGAAGCGGTACTCCTCGGCTTTGGCGCCCAGGTTCTCGACGGTGAAGCTCTCCGAATGGGTAGCACCGCCGGACACCTCGCCGAGGGCGATCTTCTCGGGCAGGATCCGCTGCTTGGCCTGGATCGCCCGCCAGACATCGATCAGGCCGGCGCCCTGCCGGTGGACCGGGTAGAGTGCGGGGTCGCTGGGACCCTTCGTGCGGGGTTGGGCGGTGTTCATGAGCAGGGTTCGGACAGCCGTGGCCTTCACCAGGGGGGAGCCCTGCTTGAACATCTCCTTGCGGGCCTGGAGCACCAGGGCGGCGGCGCCCGCCACGTGCGGGCTGGACATGGAGGTGCCGCTCAGGGTCGCATAACCGCCCTGGGCGAGCGGGTAGGTGCTGAAGATGCTGCCGCCGGGCGCCGTCAGGTCGGGCTTGACGGCGAGGTTGGGCGCCGGGCCCCAGGAGCTGAAGTCCGACACCAGGCCGGCGGTCTGGCTGGGGAAGAGTTGTGGCTTGTCCATCCAGGTCAGTTTGACCGGGCCGCTCTGGAGCTGCTGGACCAGCCGGTCGCCGTCGGCCTTGGAGATCGAGACGGTCGGGATGTAGTCGCCGTCGGTCTGGAGGGTGCCGCGGAACATCCCGTCGACGTTGTTGGCGATGATCGCCGCCACCGCCCCGTGCTGCTTGGCACGCAGGCTCTTCTCCAGGAAGGCGATCTGGCCCCGGCGCAGCAGGGCGACCTTGCCCTGGACCCGGCTGGTACCGTCCGGGTTCAGGAAGTCATTGTCGGAGGTGCCAAGGCCCACGTCGACCAGCTCGGGCGACTGGCCGCTGGTCGGGGCCTTGGGCGACTGTTCCATGACGTCGTAAGCGACTAGCTTGCCTTCCGGGTCCTTGAAGGACAGGTAGCGCACGAAGTCGTTCTCGAAGCTAGCCACGGCGGTGGACTCGGAGCCGACGGCGGGCGCCCCGGTCGCGAACTCCCCAGAAGCGCCGCTGTTGCCGGCCGAGACGGCCACGAAGATGCCCTTGCGGGTCAGCCGCTCAACGGCCTGCGCGGTGGGGTACTGGGGCCACTGGAACGCCGCCCCGATCGACATGTTCACCACGTCGACCTTCATCTCGTAGGCGGCCTCCATGGCCTGGAGCATGATGTCGTCCCAGGTGGAGCCGTCCGGCCCAAAGACCTTGAGCGCCACGAACTTGACCCCCGGTGCCACGCCCGTGACCCCATCAGGGCCGGCGGCCTTGGCCCCGACGATGCCCGCCACGTGGGTCCCGTGGCCGTTCTGGTCCATCGGGTCCTCATCGGGCACCGGGTCAATCACACCGTCGAACTTGTCGCCGACGAAGTCATACCCGGCAATGACCCGGCAATTGGGCCCAAAGCAGCCGCCCAGGTCTGGGTGCTTGTAGTCGATCCCAATGTCGTTATGCAGACGCAAACGACCGTGGCTGCCCACGGTCGTCTCTTATCTTTACGCTGCGCCGCCGCTCGCTTCCTTTCGCGGGATTTACCCCTGCGACGCGCGCCAGCCCTGGAGCCGGGCGAGGATCTGGTGCATGTGGTGCTCGTCGTGCTGGCGGTACTCCAGCCAGCTCTGGGCGTCGGGCCCGGCGAGTTGCTCGGGCGTTAGGCGGCGCAGCGCAGCCTCCAGCGCCTCACGGGCCGCGCCCAGTTCGGCCAGGATGTCGGTCAGGGTCATCCAGGCGCCGGCGTCGACCTGTGCCTGGTTCCAGGCGTCCAGGCCGCCCTCCGGGAAGGGCATGGGCGGGGCCGGGCGCCCTGCTGCCAGCTCGCTGAAGTGGTAGGCGGCGAAGCGGTCCCAGACCGCCAGGTGGATCAGGATCTCCCGGGTGGTCCACTTGCCGTCCGGCGGGCGCCAGGTGAGCGCATCCGCCGAGCGGAACTCCGGGTTGACCCGCACCAGCACTCGCTGCCGGGTGTAGCGCAGGTAGCGGACCGCAGCTTCGACCGCGTCGCCCCGGGCGGCGGCCAGGGCCTCCCGCAGTTGGTGCAGGTGGGCGATCTCGTGGTCCGGACACATGATCAGCACGCCGAGGAAGCTGCGGTCGCACTGCCACTGCTCGTGTGTGATCTGCTCGGCCAGGTCCTCCAGCTGCGTACGCACATCCGCCAGGTAACCGACCGCCCCGGCGACATCCAAATGATCGTAGCGAGCAAGCATCTCGGCGTTGATCTCGTCGATCGACTTGGGCTCCATCTGGGGCACCGGCTCGCCGCGGAGCATATACGGAAGCCAGCGGACGGCCTCTTCTTCCCAGTTGCCCACGTGGACCAGGACGTCCCGGGCAGAGTAGCGGCTGCCGGGCCTTCTTAGCATCTCGTCTGTGGTGGCCTGCTCGACTTCGGCGAGGAGCAGAGACCGGATCGCCCTCGCCCGTTCCATGATGGCGGCTGCCTGCTGAATCAATGAAAACACCCCCAAAGCGTGCTATACTCGAAACAAAATGGGATCCTGTACTATATGGAGGAACGCCCTATGGCCAAGGCAACGCTGCCTATCCTGACCAACCGTGCGGATACGCTGAAGTATGAGGATGGCGTGGTTCAGGTATTAGACCGGCGCAAGCTGCCCGAGGTTGTGACCTTTGTGCCCTGCCGGACCTACGAAGAGGTGGCCACCGCCATCATCGACATGGTGATCCAGGGCGGCCCGCCCCTGGCCTACGCTGCCGGGTATGGCCTGGCGCTGGCGGCCAAGCAGTTCAAACATCTGAAGGCGGAGGGGTACAAGGCGGCTCTCGCCGAAGCGCACCGCCGGCTTCGCTCCACCCGCCCGACGGCGGGCGACATCTTCCCGCTCATGGACAACGGCCTGCTCCTGGCCAACCAGGCGATCGATAACGGCCAGGACGCCGAGGCGGTGTTGGTGGCTTACGTCGACGGCCAGATCAAGGCCGGGGACCGGGCGGCCCGCCTGAGCGGCAAGTATGCCAGCGAGCTGCTCCAGGACGGCGACCGGATTCTGACCCACTGCTTCGCCGGCGCTGCGCTCAACTACATGCTGTACTACGCCGTGGAGGCGGACAAGCAGATCGAGCTGATCTGCACCGAGACCCGGCCCTATCTGCAGGGCGCCCGCCTCACCGCCGCCCAGGCCAAGGAGATCGGCGTGCCGGTCACCTTGGTCACGGACAACATGCCCGGGTACATGTTCTACCGCGGGATGATCACCAAGTACGTCACCGCTGCGGACTCCATCACGCTGGATGGTCATATCTCCAACAAGGTGGGCACCTTCCAGTACGCCGTGCTGGCCCACCAGTTTGGCGTGCCCTTCATTGTGCTCGGTTACGACGGCCCCGACCCCGAGCGGCCCGATGAGGCCTCGATCCCGATCGAGGAGCGCAACCCCGAGGAGGTCTTCTATGCCCGGGGCGTGCGCACCGCGGTGGAGGGGATCAAGGGATACTATCCGGCGTTCGATATCACCCCGCCGCAGTTCGTCAGCGTGATCAGCACGGAGCGGGGGCTCTTCTCGCCCTGGAACATCAAGCACTACTTCCAGGCTCCCGAGCCGAAATGAGCACGCTGATCATCGGCGGTACCGCCGCCTACCACCTGGAGTTTGAGCGCTTCGCCACCGTGCTGGAGGAGAGCGTCATCGAGACGCCCTTCGGCCCGGCGGGACCCGTGCTGCGCTTCCGCTACGAGGGCCAGGACTGCGCCTTCCTCTCCCGCCACGGCGGGCAGGGGCGGCTGGGGGTGACCCCGCCGTTCATCAACTACCGGGCCAACGTCTGGGCCGCAAGGGTGCTTGGCGCCGATCGGATCCTCGGCTGGAACAGCGCCGGTTCGCTGGTCCGGTCGCTGGCGCCCGGCTCGCTGGCCGTCGTGAGCGACATCATTGATTGGACGCGGGGGCGAATCGCCACGTTCGGGGAGAATGGCCCCGTCCGGGGAGAACTGTTCGACTCCGACCTGCGCCAGGCCCTGGTGCGGGCCGCGGCGGCGCTGGGGCACCGGGCATCGCCCGGGGCGATCTACGCCGGGACCGAGGGCGCCCGCCTGGAGACCGCCGCCGAGATCCGCCTGCTGGCCCAGGCCGGGGCGGAGCTGGTCGGCATGACCATGGCGCCAGAGGTCTTCCTGGCCAGGGAGTTGGGGCTCAAGTACGGCGCGGTCTGCTGGGTCTCGAACTACGCCACCGGGGTCCCGTTCGACGGGCCTGAGCAGCGCCTGTTTGGGGCCGAGGTCGGGCCGATGATGCTCCAGGTCCTGCTGAAGCTGCTGCAAGAGGAGGGCGCCGCCGCATGAGTGAGACCGTCCTGATCGTACCTTCGCTCTCGGACGCTGTGATGCAGGCGGAGACCCCATTCGGTAAGGTCTGCGGCCGTGGCAACGTCCTGGTTCGGGCAGAGGACGCCCGAGCCACCATCTACGCCGCCAAGGCGATGGGCGCCCGCCGTGTGCTGGCTGCGGATACCGTCCAGGCAGTCAGCCCGCTGTTGGAGCCCGGCGATATCGTGGTGCCGGCGGATGTGATCGATCAGACCCGCCTGCGCCCCTTCACCTACTTCGTGGGGAAGGGCTACGGCTTCATCAAGCTGAACCCGCCCTTCTGCCCCGACCTGATGGGGACCCTGCTGGCCACCGCCCGCCAGCGCACGGCCCGGGCCTTTAAGGGCGGGGTCTATGTATGCACCGACGGCCCGCGGGATGCGACTCCGGCGGAGCTGCGCATGTATCGCCAGTGGGGCGCCGACCTGGTGGGCACCGCCCTGCTGCCCGAGGCTTATCTCGCCCGGGAGCTGGAGCTGTGCTACGCTGCCCTGACCTTGGTCGGCGAGGGGGACCTGACCTCCTTGTTGCAGGACGCATCCAACGCAAGGAAGGAAAGCCCCTGCACCTGCGACCAGACCATGAAGTTCAGCAAAGAACAGGGCGTGGTGGAGGAGGACTGGCGGACATGGATCTCGCTCTGAGAAAGGCGCTCGTGCGGGCCGGGCGCGACCTCTACCGCCAGGGCATGATGGCCGGCGCCTCGGGCAATCTCTCGGCCCGGCTGGATGCGGAGCGCATCCTGATCACCCCGTCGGGCGCCGCCAAGGGGCGCCTGCGCCCGCAGGAGCTGCTCATCATAGATTTGGACGGAAGAGTTATCCAGGGAGACAGGCGCCCCTCCGCGGAGACGGCCATGCACACGGCCATTTACCGGGCGCTGCCGGGGGTTCAGGCGGTGGTGCACGCTCACCCCATCAAGGCGGGGGTGCTGGCCTCCGCACACCGGCCGATCCGGGTCGACACCCTGCCGGAGGCGCTCTTCGCCCTGGGAGACATCCCGTGCGTGCCCTACCTTCCGGCGGCCTCCGCCCAGCTGGGAGAGGCCACCGCCCAGGCGCTCATGGATGCTGACGGCGCCCTGCTGCTGAACCACGGGGCGATTACGGTGGGCCGCTCGGTGGAGGGCGCCCGCATGAAGATGGAGGTCCTGGAGGCCCTGGCGGAGACCACGATCCAACTGGAGCTGCTGGGGCGCTGCGTTCCGCTGGCGGAAGAGGAGGTCGCACGGCTGCGGGCGATCTGGCGCCAGCGCCGGTGGGGGTAGGGGGTATCGCTTTCCTACACAAAGTCGTCTAATTTGTCATGTTCCTGTTTATCCTCATGCAGGCGAGGTTACGCTTGCAGATCCCCAGAGGACCATGAGGAGGACGACTTGTGTCCAAAGCGCTCCAATTCGACTTCACCAAGGGCTCCATCCCCCGGCACCTGATCACCTTCGCTCTGCCCATGCTGGCGAGCAACCTGCTCCAGAACGCCCAGGCCGTCATCGACACCATCTGGGTCGGGCGGTTCGTGGGTACCCACGCCCTGGGGACCGTGTCCACCAGCTTTCCGCTGATCTTCGCCCTCCTGTCGCTGATCATCGGCGTCACCGTAGCCACCAGCACCTTAGTCGCCCAGTTCCGCGGGGCCGGCAACGAGGCGATGGTGCGGCGCACCGTGGCGAACTCCCTGATGCTCCTGGTCGGGGGCGGGTTCGTGGCCGCCGCTGCCGGCATCATCTTCCGGTACCCGCTGCTCCGTATGATTGGTACGCCCACCGAGATGCTGGACGGGGCCGCGTCGTACCTGGGGATCTTCATGGCCGGCATGCCGGTGATCTTCGTCTACTTCGCCATCGAGTCGATCATGCGGGGGATGGGGAACTCCCGCACCCCGCTTCAGTTCATGACCGTCGCCACGATCACCAACATCATCCTTGATCCGCTGATGATCGCGGGGATCGGGCCGTTTCCGGAGATGGGGGTGGCCGGCGCCGCCCTGGCAACGGTGCTCAGCCAGTGTGTGACCTCAGCCCTGATCATCTGGTGGCTGCTGACGCGCACGGACCTGGTGGAGATGAAGCGCTCGTTCTGGCAGTTCGACCGGGAGGTCGTCACGCTGCTGGTCCGCATTGGCTTGCCGGTAGGCTTGCAGATGGTGCTGGTCTCCTTCAGCATGGTCGCCGTGACGGCGCTGATCAACGGGTACGGCCCGGTGCTGGTCGCGGCATTCGGGGCCGCCTCGAAGTTTGACCAGTTGGCCCTGCTCCCGGCCATCTCGGTCTCCGGTGCCGTCGGGGCGCTGGTGGGGCAAAACCTGGGCGCCGGGAACTACGACCGGGTCAGACATGTGGTCCGGTGGAGCGCCGGGCTTTGCACCGCCATTACGGGAACGGTCGCCCTGATTGCCATCCTCAAGCCGGTGGTGCTGCTGCGCTGGTTCACGGTGGACCCGGAGGTGCTGTCCGCCGGCAGCGGCTACCTGCTGATTGTCGGCCTCTCTTACGTGCCGATGGCTGTGATGATGGCCCTGGGCGGCGTGATGCAGGGCGCCGGCGACACCATGCCGTCGCTGGCGATTACGGTGGTCACCCAGTGGGTGCTGAAGATTCCGCTCGCCTGGTACCTCTCCACGCAGCTCGGCGCCCAGGGAATCTGGCTGGGTATCGCACTGAGCGGCGGGGCGGGCCTGCTGCTCAACTGGGCCTATTACCTGACCGGCCGTTGGCGCCGAAGCGTCGCCACACCGGCCGTAGCCGAACTGGCCTGACATAGCCTGACCCCAGCCGCGTTGGCTGGGGTTTCTGTTTGCAACTCAATCTTATAAGCATGCGTCTAATCTTAGGGAAGCTGAGATCAGCCCCCGAGGAGGACTACGCATCTTGCGCTCACTTAGGTTTTTGTTCGCACCCGCCCTTGCACTGGCCTTGGTCGGCGCCCCGGTAGCCCCAGCTGTTGCTGCCACGGCGCCGGCCAGCATTCTCGCCTCACAGCAAGTGACGCCGCTGGCGCCCGGCGTCAGCATGACCACCTTCGACCGGCTCTACCCGGGCGGCTGGGTCCGAGGCTACCTGCTAGAGGTCGACCTGACCCAGCCCGGCACCTACGCTGACCTCGTCACCGCTCCAGCCGTCACCGCCGCACAGCGGCTCTCGGAGATCGCCGGACGCGCCGGTGCGATCGCCGCCATCAACGGTGACTTCTTTGACATCAACAACACCAAGCAGCCCCTGGGCATCGAAGTCCAGGGCGGGCAGGTGCTCAAGTCGGCGCCGGATGGCTGGAACGCCGCCGGTGTGGGCAAGGACCGCCTCGGCCAGGTGATGCAGGCCGCCCTCGTGGGCACCGTCAACCTGCCCACCGGGCGCCATCCCCTCGCCAGCATGAACAAGTACACCGTGCCCGACGGCGGCATCGGGCTCTACACACCGCTCTGGACCGCCACCCGGCAGGGCGCCGCCTTCGGCGCCAACCGGGCCCGGGAGGTGATCATCCGGAGCGGCAAGGTCGCGTCCGTCTCCACGCAGATCACCACCGGGGCGATCGGCCCGGACACCCTGGTCCTGGTGGGGCGGGAGGAGGGCGCCGACCGGCTAGCAGGCCTGAAGGTGGGCGACCCGGTCACCGTGAGCTACAGCGTCAACCCCGACCTGCAGTTTGCTGTGGGCGGCCTGGCGGTCATGGTGAAGGAGAACAAGCTGGAACCCCTCGATGACAAGAAGACCGGCCCCCGCAGCGGCGTCGGCTTCTCGGCGGATGGCCGACGCATGCTCCTGCTGGCGGTGGACGGACGCTCCGAGGAGAGCGGGGGGCTGACCCTGTACCAGTTCGGCGCCCTGATGCAGAGCCTGGGCGCCGCCAACGCCCTGGAGCTCGACGGCGGCGGCTCCACCACCCTGGTCGCCCGGACGGCGCCCGGGGGCGGGCTGTCGGTCATCAACGCCCCGTCCGACGGCGAGGAGCGGCGCATTCCCAACGGGGTCGGGATCTTTGCGGCGCCGGGCAGCGGCAAGCCCACCCGGCTGAGCTTGGCTACCCTGCTGGGCTCCGGCCGCACCTTCCCGGGCCTGACCCGCACCCTGACCGTAGCCGCTTTTGATGAGACCCATGCACCTGTCGCACCGGGCAAAGTGACGTGGCGAGCCCCGCAGACGATCACCGGCATGCTGACCGGCGACGGGGCGTTCGTCGGGATTCTTCCCGGCACGGCGAAGGTGGGGGCGCAGGCAGGGCAGGCGGTCGGTGAGATCACGATGACCGTGCTCGGCGCCCTGGAGCGCATCGAACCCGACCCCACCGGGCTTAGGCTGGTGCCCGGGCGCCCCGGCTGGTTCCGCATCGTCGGTTACGACGGACAGGGTTACAGCGCCCCCATCGAGACCCCCGATGTGAAGCTGACCTACGACCAGAACTGGCTGAAGGTACTGCCACAGAACGACGGCTACTTCAGCGTCACCCCGATCAAGGAGGGCTCCGGCCTGATCGAGGTGGATGTGCAGGGCAAGCGGACCGCCGTGGCGGTGGCCGCCGGCACGACCACCACCGCCGTGGATGGATTCACCGGACCCTGGAACTTCAGCAAGTACCCGGCCACGGTGGGCGGCGCCATCACCGCCGTGCAGGGCTACAAGGGCAAGGGCATCAAGCTCACCTACCACTTCGGCGCCGGTAGCAGCAACCGGGCCGCCTACGCCGACCCCAAGGCGCCTGTGGCCCTGCCGGGGGCGCCCGAACGGCTGGGCCTCTGGGTCAAGGGCGACGGCAAGGGCGCCTGGCTCCGAGCCGTGGTGCTGGACGCCAAGGGGCGGGCCACCACCCTCGACCTGGCCCGCCAGGTCACCTGGACGGGCTGGCGCTACGTGGAGATCGCCCTGCCGGCGGGCACGGCGAGCCTCAGTCGCATCTACCCCGTGGAGACCACGGCGTCCCGCCAGTACAGCGGCGAGCTGCAGTTCTCGGACATGCAGGTGATCAGCAAGGTCCCGCTCCCCGCCGTGACCAGGACAGCGCCCCCGCAGGATCCGCTCCTGCTGGCGCCCGGCAAGTCCCTCAAGCCCGGCGCTGCTAAGGTGGCGATCATCGCGGACGAAGCGAGCCGCAAGCTTGCCACCGCCGCCGGCGCGGAGGTCATCTTGAATCCACGCACCGTGTCGGACCGGCTGCAGAGCGTTGACCACAATGGGACCCGCTTCGTGCTGCTGAACACGGGGGAGGGGAGCCTGCGCATCGCCGGCTTCCAGCAGCTCCAGGACCTGAAGGCCCTGCTGGAGCGCACCGCCTCTGACCCGGCGGTGAAACGGGTGGTCATGGTGGGCGCACACCTGCCGACGCAGTTCACAGACCCCCGGGAGCGTGACCTGATCCAGCAGTGGCTTGGGAAGAACATGACGTGGATCGCCACCGGCGGCACCGCAAGCGCCATCCGAGTCGAGGGCATCCCGTACGTGCAGGCCGGAGCGGCCCTGCTCCTGGGCATCACGCCGGACGGGCTTGAGGCGGTCCAGCTATAGGAAAAGGAGGCCATCCGACGATGGCCTCCTTTTGCAATACCTAGACCCTCAGCGAGCCACGGAACCCTCTGGCGCCATAGTAAGAGGGCGCACCGTTGTGATAGACGAACACCGTGTTATAGCGGCGATCACAAAAGAGGGCGCCTCCGAGTCGCCGAATATCAGAGGGTGTTTGCACCCAGCTCGACGTTTTTGTATCGAAGTTTCCCAGCTTCTGTAACTCGCGATATTGCTCTTCTGTTAAGAGCTCAATACCCATGGCTGCCGCCATATCCATCGCATTATTCGCTGGAGCATGTTCCTTGCGATTCTCCTGAGCCTCACGGTCGTAACACGCATTTCTACGGCCCGCAGGGCTTTCCGCTGAGCAATCACAAAAGACGTACTCGCCGGTGGCCTCATCGTAGCCAATAACGTCCGGTTCGCCGCCGGTTCTCTCCATTTCGCTGAGCGACCACAGCTTTGCAGGTTGAGCTTCCAGCTTCGCTTGTACGTTGGCCCACGCAAGGCCCTTATGGCGGCTCATGTTCTTCTTGAAACGGGCTTCCAGCGCTCGGAGAAGTTCGTCACGTTGTTCGGGTGACAACTCCGTTTTGCTCATGCTTCGCAACCCCCTCCACAATAGTATCACCGCCGTGTATACAACGGGGGGAGGGGTGAATCCTTTCTTATGCCTTCTTCGCGAGGAGCGCCTTGATCGCCTCAACCAGGTGCGCCGCCGTCAGGCCGAAGGCCTGCAGCAGCTCGGCGGGCTCACCGGACTCACCGAACCGGTCCTGGGTGCCGATCAGCTTCATGGGCACGGGGCAGTTCTGGCTCAAGAACTCCGCCACCGCGCCGCCCAGGCCGCCGATGACGCTGTGCTCCTCCATCGTGATTACGGCGCCGGTCTCCCGAGCCGCCTTCAGGATCGCATCGGTGTCAAGCGGCTTGACCGTGTGCATGTTGATCACCCGGACGCTGACGCCAACCCCGGCCATCTCCTCGGCAGCGTCGAGCGCCTCGGCGACCATCGGGCCGTTGGCGATCACGGTGATATCATCCCCCTCGCGCATGGTCAGCGCCTTGCCGATCTCGAACGGGGTCTCCTCCGTGGTCACGATCGGAACGGCTTCCCGTCCGAACCGGAAGTAGAACGGCCCCTCCATTGCCGCGCCGGCGATGGTCGCCTTGCGGGTCTCAATGGCGTCGCAGGGAACGACGACGGTCATCTCAGGGAGCACCCGCATGGTGGCGACATCCTCCAGGGCCTGGTGGGTGGCGCCGTCAGCGCCCACCGAAATGCCGCCGTGGCAGCCCGCAATCTTTACGTTCAGCTTGCTGTAGCATATAGTCGTCCGGATCTGGTCCCAGGCCCGGCCCGCCACGAAGGTCCCGTAGGTAGCCACGAAGGGGATCTTCCCCATCAGGCTGATGCCGCCGGCGGTGGCCACCATGTCCTGTTCCGCAATCCCCATGTCAAAGAAGCGGTCGGGGAACTTGTCCGAGAACCAGTTGGTGCGGGTCGACTTGGAAAGGTCGGCGTCGAACACCACGACATCGGGATTCGAGGCGCCAAGGGCGATCAGCCCTTCGCCAAAGCCGTCTCTGGCCAGCTTGATCGGTCTCGTCATTTCGCCGCACCCTCCAGTTCGTTCAAAGCCTTCTCCAACTGCTGCTGGTTCGGGGCGGTGCCGTGCCAGCCAGCCACGTTCTCCATGAAGGAGATGCCCTTGCCCTTGATCGTCTTGGCGATGATTACGCTCGGCTTGCCCTTGGTCCGGCGGGCCTCTTCATAGGCATCCAGGACTTGATTCAGGTCATGTCCGTCTATGTTGATGACGTGCCACCGGAACGCTGTCCATTTATCAGCCAGGGGGGCGATGCCCATGACCGACTCCACGGAGCCGTCAATCTGCAGGTCGTTGTAGTCGACCAGGGCGCAGACCGTGTCCAGCTTGTAGTGACCGGCGCTCATAACCGCTTCCCAGACCGAGCCCTCCTGCAGTTCGCCGTCCCCCATCAGCGTGTAGAACCTGCAGTCCTGGCCCCGCATGCGGGCGCCGAGCGCCATGCCGTTGGCAATCGAAAGCCCCTGCCCCAGCGATCCGGTCGAAACCTCAACGCCCGGGGTCTTCAGGCTGTGTGGATGGCCCTGAAGCCGGCTCCCGAACTTCCGGAGGGTAAGGAGCTCCTCCGTGGGAAAGTACCCCGCTCTGGCCAGAACCGAATAGAGCACCGGGTTGGCGTGACCCTTCGACAGAATGAACCGATCGCGCTCGGCCCACCCCGGGTTCCCCGGATTGTGGCGCATCTCGGAGAAATACAGCCCGACCATCAGCTCCACGGCTGACAGCGAGCCCCCGGGGTGGCCCGATCCGGCGGCGTGAGTCATCTCGACGATGTCGCGGCGCACTAGTCGGGCAGTCTCTTTCAAGGATGCGATGTCCCGATTGCTGCCTCTTTCTTGCATGTTGCCCTCTCCTTCTCGACTTGTTCTATCTATCACAAAAGGGGGTCCATCCGGTTGGATGGACCCCCTTGTGATTTATGCAATTTGGGTCCCTGCAGTCGGGCCCGGCTTCAGGCTGTAGATCCCATCGATCTTCACGGTCACTGCGGCCTTGGGCGCCGCCCTGCCGGACTGCACAGCCATGGCTGCCGCCGCCTCGTAGACCGGGCCGGACTGGTGCACCGTGGCCGTCCCGACGAAGCGATAGCCGTCCATCTCGTCACGGTTGACGACGGCGATGGCGACCTTGGAGCCGCTCACCAGGTTGCTGTAGGTCTGGCGGCCGGTGCCCTCGTTGAAGACCAGGGTCTCGTCGTCGAGGACCCGGGTGGAGCGCTTGGGCGCCACATTGGGCATGCCGTCGGGACTGACGGTGCCGATAAAGCACTGCTGCGTGGCGATCATCTGCTTCATAGCGTCTGTCAGCTTGGCCATCTTGTGCAGCTCCTCCGATCACGCATGGGATAACAACGATTCTACTCCCCTCGCGCCGGCTCCGCATGGCACCGATGGCTAAAATGCGCAGGTCCGAAGGTGCAATTCCACCTCAATGGGATTGCGGTTCTCGCGCCCACGGCCGCCCCGGCTGCCGTCCGGCGCCCGGTAGACCTCGCACTTGGCGACCACATGGCGCAGGAGTTGCTTCTGCTCCTCGGGCGCCAGGGAGTCCCAGCAGTCTATCTGGGCGCCGACCTCCGAAAGGTCTGGGAACGCCGATCCGCCCCGGGCGATCTCCATGGCGAGGCGCCCGGCCTCAGCCTCCAGCCGCTCAGCCTCCCGGTCCAGCTCGTCTGCGTGCGCGGCGTAGAGCCTGGCGGGGAGCTCGCCGGCCTTGTAGTCGGCGGCAATGCGCTCTCGAGTCCGCTGCACCTTCGCCAGCGCATCCCGGACCTGCCTTGCCTCCTGCTCCAGCACTAGGGACCGGCGCTCCACCTCGGAACGCCAGCCCGCCTCCAGGAGCGCCCGATTGGCGGGTGCCAGCAGCGCCCGGACCTGCCCAAGCACCGCCTCATCGAGCTGCTCGGCCGCCATCAGGGCACAGTCGCAGCGGCTGGGGTTGCTCGCCACGCCGCCGGTGCAGCGGTAAAAGCGCCGGGTGGGCCGGGCGTCGCCCCGCAGGGTCGCCCCGCAGCGGCAGCGGGCAATGCCGGTCAGCAGGAAGTCGGCGCCCAGGGCTCGGTATCCGCGGGTGTTGGCCCGGCTGGACCGTACCTGCTGCGCCCGCTCCCACTCCTCCGGCGGAACGATCGCCGGGACGGCGCCCTCCACGTTGGCATAGCGGGGGGCGTGGAAGACCCGGAACCTCCCGGCCTGCCTGCGCTGGGCCCGGGTAGCGAGGGAGCTGCACCCGTAGCGCAGGACCCCCTTGTAGACCGGGTTCGCGATGATCTTGGCGATCGTTTCCCCGCGCCAGTGGCCGGCCCGGCGGGGCCGGATGCCGCTCTCGTTCAGGCCCGCAGCCACGGCGTGAATCCCCTTGCCCCCGATGAACTCCCGGTAGATGCGCCGCACCACGGGGGCCTCCGCCTCGTCGATCACCAGCTGGCCGGGTTCGGCGCCCCGGGCGTAGCCGTAAGGTGCGGTAAACCCCGGGTTCTTGCCCTGCTGTGCCCGCTTGATCTTGCCCGACAGCGTGCGCTCCCGGATGATGCTGCGCTCCCACTCGGCGTAACTGGCCAGCATGTAAAAGAAGATCGACCCGGTGGGGGAGGTGGTGTCGATTGGCTCCCGGGTGGAGCGAACCGAGCAGACGCCGTCCCACTCCTGCAAAACCAGGGTGACCGTGTCCAGCACGCTGCGGGAGAGACGGTCCAGCTTGTAGACCACCACGCAGTCCACCGCACCGGCCGCCACGGCCTTGCGCAGCCGGGTGAGTCCGGGACGCTCCAGCGTCGCCCCGGAGCAGCCGTCGTCGACGAAGACCAGATCCTCCCGGAAGAGCCAGCCCTGCGACTGGATGAAGAGCCGGCACGCCTCTGCCTGCACCTCCAGGGTGGTGCCGTCCCCTTGCTCTTCCGTGGACCAGCGGATATAGACGGCGACCTTCATCACACAGACCTCCCTACGGGAGCCATTATGTGCGATGGGCCTACGACTTGCCGGTGTCGATCACAGCAACGATGATGCCGGTGCCGTCCACCCCGGGAATGGCGTGAGCGGGGTCGCCGGCCCACGCCTGTGGCGCCCCGATCATGCGGACAGAGGAGAAAAGCTGCGGCGTGGGAAGCTGCGTTTTGCGGGCAACAAAGACCCCGGCCACCCCGCGCAGAGCGGCGATGCGCCCGATATCGGTGGCCTTCACCTTCAGGGTCAGCCCGTTGAACAGCTGGCGGTGCGCATGGAGCTCCTGGTAGTTGATGCCCTCGCTGCGCAGTTGCTGGCGCAGCCCCTGATGCTCGCGGGCGATCTCCTGCTCCGCACCGGCGCCAGTCACTTCGGCCAGCGGCGCACCCTGTAGCTGCACCATCAGCCGGACCGGCTCCTCGACCGCCGAGCGGGCGATGCGCGGGACCTGCCGGCCCGTGGCGCCGGCGCCCGGTACGAGCAGGCCGAGAAGCACGGCGGCCACGCTGAGCGCCGCCCACCAGCGCCGCGGTTGTGTTCCGTCGTAGCGCATTTGGCGGATCCCTCCTTTCTGGTCGTTAGGGTGAGTGTAACGTACTAATTGGATGGAGCGGAGCGGCCGCCCCCCGCGGGCAGCGGATTTTGTTCCCCAGCGCAACCATTCCGACAACCGAAGCGATCGCGGAACATAAAGTAAAGGGGAGAGGGGGCCCCGGACCATGAACAGACCCGAGGACATGTACAGCGCCAAGCCTCAAGGAGGTTCCGGCCCCGTTCAGACCGGGGCGTCGGCGGGGAGCGCGGGCGAATCGATCGGCGGGGGTCGGGGGCTGGTCGGGTTTGGCAGTGCTCAAATCGGCGCTCCGGGAGCACCCTTCGCCGGCGCCCGTCCGATTGAATCGGCTGGCCGGTTTGGCCTTCCCGGGATCTCGATTGAATCTCCGGGCGCCTACACCGGTGGAAAGCCCGTCGGCGGGCCGTCCTCGCTGTTCAACATCGGCGGGGCCCCGATCGCGATCCTCGGTGGCGTCTTCAGCGGCGGCCTGCCGCTGGGTGGCCCGGTCACCCAGGTCTTCCGCTCGGGCGGGCCGGTCCCGAACACCCTGTTCATCTCCACCTTGGAGCCGTCCGGGCCGATCGGCGGCTTTTTTATCGGTTCGGCTGGCTCGCCCATCGGCGTGATCATTGAGCCCGGCGCCCCCATCGGTATGTTTCCGGCGACCGCCGGCATGCCCATCGGGATCATGCCAGCAGGAGGGATGATGATTGGTCTTTCCGGCAGCCTACATCCCTAGCCAGTACGGCGGGGTCTTCAACCCCTTGTGGGGGGGATTCGGTCACGTTAATCTGCCGACGGCAGGGGCAGGTTTCTTCTGGCCGGCCTACACCTTCCCGTGCAACTTCCAGTCAGCGCAACTCTATGCGCTCAAGGCGGGCTTCGTTGGGTGAATCATTGCCAGGCCTCCCTGCGTAAGATGGCGTTAGCACCTGCCGCGGGGAGGTGGATCGCTTGGCTCAGGTTACCGCGCATTCCCTGGAACAGGTGATTATGGCGACAGCGTCGTCCGTGGGCCGGGCTATCGACAAGACCTTCAACAACCCCCCGGTCCCGGTCGGCCTCTTCGAGTTCACCACCGAGATTACATACCTGGCGCAGTATCAGCCGGTGGACTCCGCTGACGTCCTGCTCAACATCGCCTTCCTCGATCCGCGCGAGAAGCTGCTCTACACCCTGGGCGACCAGTACGGCGTCCGTTTCCGCTTCTTCTTCCGCCCCGTGCCGCGCGAGGTCGCTGTACCGCCGACATAACCTGGGAGGCGATCGCCATGCAGAACCGCCGGGTTGACCTGGCAGACCTTCTGGTGGCCAGCGGCAGCGCCATGGGCAGCGCCAACCTCCGGCTTCGCGATCAGAACGCCCCGGCGTTGCTGCAGGAGTTCTCCCTGGCCGTCGAGTTCCAGGCCTCCCTGGCGCTGCCTTTGGGCGCCTGCACCGTCTTGTTCGGGAACGTAGCGCGGCAGTCTGCACAGCAGGCGGTGCTCTTCCGTGGCATCCCTTCCAACGTGCAGATCGAGGCCACTTACATCGCCGCCCCGTCCCTGGTGCCGGCCGGGGGGGTGCCTGGCCCGTGAGAACAGCAATCAGGGGGCCGGGCGACCGGTACCGGCTCGCCTTTGAGGCCCTCTGCTGCACCCGGGGGAGCTTCTACACCCACCATCGGTCGGGGCCGGGGACCGCCCAGGAGGACGGCAGCGTCAAGGTCGCTGTCCCGGACGCCTGCACGCTGGTGGTGGTGCCCGGGGAGAATGGCCTGACGGTCAGATCGGTTCGGCTGGCCAAGGGCTGCCGCACCCTGATCACGGCGGTGGTCACGGCGGGGCCCGGCGCCCCGGAATGGCTTCCGCCCGAGAGCACCTACCTGCTCTTCGAGGGCGCCAAGGCAGACGCGGCAGAGTTAACCGAGCGGTACATCCCGTTCGATGGCATGATGGCGGAGGAGGAGCCCGGGGGCGATCAGCCCTCCCCGCTGGATCGGCTGGCGGTGGCGGTGGGGCGCTCGGTGGCCCGGGCGAATGCGCAACTGGCCCGGGTCCGGCAGGAGGCCGGGACCGCCCTGGTCTCTTCCCTGAACATCCGGGTCGGACTCGGCCAGATCACCATCAACCAGGGCCGGGTGATGGTCAATTTGGCGCGCCCGGAGGACGGCGACACCGGCCAGTTCGTGGAACTGACCCTGACCCCCGCCCCGTCAGTCGAGCCCGACGAGGAGGAGAACCAGGCCATGGGCCGGTCGGGGCGAATCGATTCACCCCGGACCGGCTTGTAGCTCTTTGGATAGGACAACTCCCCACAACTGCATGCCCAGCCGTTTGGCCGACGCCTGACCCTTCGCGTTATGTGCATGAACCCAGACATACGCCTTGCGCATGCCCATCTGACGGAGGTGCTCATTCGCCAGCCGTTCCATGTGCCCGGCGAGCCCCTGGCCGCGATAGGCGGGCTCCAGGTAGATGTCCGCCAGGTAGCCAAGCCATTCCCCGGTGCGGTCATCCTGCTGCACGCAGGCCAGCAGAAAGCCGACCGGGCGCCCTCCCTCCTCGGCCACCACCGCGGTTGCCCCAGGGGACCTGAGCGTCTCATGGAGGTTTTGCACCGTGGAGCGGGCTACCTGCTCCAACCCGGCGGCAGCCCGGTCCTCGGGCGGCGTGATCCCCCACGTCAGCTGCACCATCATCCGCTCCAGTTCAGGCAGGTCCGACGGTTGCCAGTAGCGTACCTGAGTCACCGATCAGCCCTCCCTGCCTCCCAACTTACGCAGCCCGCCCGCGGAAGGTACCGCAGGCGGGCCTTGCCCATACCATGAGAAGGGAGGGGATCAGGTGTATCACTACCGCCTGGCAACCACCTACGACATTCCCTGGATGGAACGAGCCGCCCTTGCTGCGGCGTTTGAGCTGCCCCAGGAGGGGCAGCGTGCGGGGCTAAGCCCCGTGGCCATGGCCCAGAGGTACCAGCAGCGCATCCGCTCCACAGTCACCAGCCCGGGCGGGGCGGCAATCGTGGCCCACGCAGGGGCGGAGCCCACGGGTTACGCCCTGGTCGGTGCAGCGGCGGACGGAAGCACGGGGGTGCTGCAGGGCTACGTGCACGACTGGTGGGTGGCACCCCGGCACCGGCGCCGCGGGGTCGGGCGGACGCTGCTGGCGCTGGGGGAGGCCTGGCTCGCAGCACAGGGCGCCAAGAAGATCAAGCTGGTGCTCACCCTGGACCGGCAGTCCGGTCTGCTGGCAGCAGACCGCAGCGGATTCAAGCCAGAGGGCCTTCTTGCGCTGAAGAATCTGCAGTAGGCCGCAAATCGGGCGGTGGAACCCATGCACCTGCCACAGTCGGTTACATAAGCTGATTGTGGAGGCGTCCCACTACTTGGATGTCGTCCTTGTACAGACTGAGAGGAGGTCCCTGGAGTGAGCAGAAGCAATCGGGTCGTCACCACGACCTCTTGCCCGTGCCCGACGACGGCCTCGCCGGTCACGGTCTCCTGCCCGGCGTTTACTACCCGCATTCCGACGGTAACTCCGACCACCGTCACCACTCCGACGACCGCTGCGGTTACGCCGACCGTTGACCTGACCAGCCTACTGAGCCAGGTCACGCCCACCACGGCTGCCGCCGCAGCTCTTACCCCGACCGCGGTTAGCCCCTTCGGCCCCACGCAGCAGATCTTCACCAATCCCATCGACCAGCTGGCATCGCTGAACCCCTTCGCCGCCCTCGCCGCCAGCAATCCCACCGCAGCCCTGGCCGCCAAGAGCCCGGCCCTGCAGATCTTCAACCCGGCCGTCAACCCGGCCGCGGCCCAGTTGCAGTTCAACCCGGCTTCCGCTCCCACCCTTGCCCTCAAGGGCGCCGGCAAGCCCTTCTTCAAGCCGTTCGGCAAATTCCCGTTCGGCAAGGTTTAACGCATTCGCAGTCGCAGGGGAGTCGCAAGGCTCCCCTGTTCTGCGCAAAGGAGTGTAGTTCCAGTGAAGTTTGGCTTCGCTGTAGACACCCCGCAGGCGGTCTTCTTCGACCCCACTGCGCAGCTCGCTTCGCTAAACCCCTTCGCTGGCCTCGCGGCTGTCAACCCGGTCGCGGCGCTTTCGGCGCTAAGCCCGACCCTGCAGATCTTCAACCCGGCAATCAACCCCCGCGCCGCCTTCCTTGCCTTCAACCCGGCGGCGGCGCCTACGCTTGCCCTCCTTCCGGGCAAGCCCTTCGCCAAGAAGCCTTTTGTGTGGTAACCACGGGAGGGGGCAGCCCCTCCCTTTTGCTCCCTGCCCGCAAAACCCTTCCGAGGAGGACCCACCCATGAAGGAAGGCCTGGTGACCCGGGAGGTCCTCTTGGACCCCATCGTCCAACTGGCGGCACTCTGCCCGCTGTGCGCCCTTGCGGCCATTGACCCGGTGGCGGCGCTGGCCGCCCTGTCCCCGACGCTGCGCATCTTCAACCCCGCGATCAACCCGCGGGCAGCCCTGCTCGCGTTCAGCCTGAACCCGCAGGGGAGCGTTCACAGCCGCGTTCGCAGACGGATTGCAGAACTTCAAACAGCCAGAATGTGATGGCAAGAGGCAGGACTCAGGCATAGAACGGGCGAATCCAACACAGGTTTTCATGTCCCCGTCGTGGGGATTATTAATGAACCGACCGTTTGGTAGGTAAATTCGAGGGGTGAGGAGTCATGGCTCCTGAGAAGCGCTTTGCCGGTGTTTCCGACCGTGAGGTGAAACAGACCTACGGGCCGGAGGATATTCCCGGTTTCGACTACCAGCGCGACCTGGGGGATCCCGGCGAGTACCCGTATACCCGGGGCGTCCACCCGACCATGTACCGCGGCAAGCTGTGGACCATGCGTCAGTTCGCCGGCTTTGGCACCGCCGAGGAGACCAACGCCCGCTTCAAGTTCCTGCTCAGCCAGGGGCAGACCGGCCTCTCCACCGCCTTCGATATGCCCACCCTGCTGGGCTACGACTCCGACCATCCCTATGCCAACGGCGAGGTCGGAAAGCTCGGCGTGGCCATCGACTCCCTGAAGGACTTCGAGATCCTCTTCGACGGCATCCCGCTAGATCAGGTCTCGACCTCCATGACCATCAACCCGCCCGCCTCCATCGCCCTGGCGATGTACCTGGCGGTGGCCGAGCAGCAGGGCGTCAGCTGGGACAAAGTCTCCGGCACCATCCAGAACGACCTGCTGAAGGACTACATCGCCCAGAAGACCTATATCTATCCCCCGGAGCCCTCCCTGCGCATCATCACCGACATCATGGGCTTCACCGCCAAGCACGTGCCGAAGTGGAACACCATCTCCATCTCCGGCTACCACATTCGCGAGGCGGGCGCCACGGCGGCCCAGGAGCTGGCCTTCACCCTGGCCGACGGTATGTGCTATGTGGAGGCTGGCATCAAAGCAGGCCTAGACGTCGACGAGTTTGCGCCGCGCCTCTCCTTCTTCTTTGATGTGCACAACGACTTCTTTGAGGAGATCGCCAAGTTTCGGGCCGCCCGCCGCATCTGGGCCCGGGTCATGCGGGAGAAGTACGGGGCCAAGAACCCCCGCTCCTGGATGCTCCGCACCCACGCGCAAACGGCCGGCGTCAGCCTAACCGCCCAGCAGCCGGAGAACAACATCGTCCGGGTGGCCATGCAGGCCCTGGCGGCGGTGCTGGGCGGCACCCAGTCCCTGCACACCAACTCTTATGATGAGGCCCTCGCCCTGCCCACCGAAGAGGCGGTCAAGATCGCCCTGCGCACCCAGCAGATCATCGCTGAGGAGTCGGGCGTGGCCAACGTGGTTGACCCGCTCGCGGGCTCCTATTACGTGGAGAACCTGACCAACAAGCTGGAGGAGGAGGCGAACGCCTACTTCGCCAAGATCGATGCCCTGGGAGGCGTTGTGAAAGCGATCGAGAAGAACTTCTTCCAGCAGGAGATCGCTGACTCTGCCTACCGTTTTCAGCGCCGGGTCCAGAAGGGCGACTACCGGGTGGTCGGCGTCAACGCCTACGTCGAGCCCGAGGAGAGGCAGAACACGAACATCTTGAAGATCAACGCCGAGGCGCAGCGCCGCCAGGTCGAGCGCACCAGGCAGGTCCGGGCCACCCGCGACCAAAAGCGTGCCGCTGCTGCCCTGGCCGAACTGCGCCGGGCCTCCCAGACCAGCGACAACCTCATGCCCTACATCATCGAGTGCGTCAAGGCTTACTGCACCGAGGGCGAGATCTGCGGCATCTGGCGGGAGCTCTGGGGCGAGTACCGGGAAGAGTCTGTGTATTAGGAGGCGTCACACGCAGCAATGGAACGGAAACTGAGAGTCCTGGTCGCCAAGTTGGGGCTCGACGCCCACGACCGAGGCGCCAAGGTCGTTGCCCGGGCCTACCGGGATGCGGGCTTTGAGGTCATCTACACCGGCATCTACCAGCGCCCCGAGCAGGTGGCGGAGGCCGCCATTCAGGAGGATGTGGACGTCGTGGCCGTGTCCTCGCTGGCGGGCGCCCACGCTACGCTGATTCCCCAGCTAATTGAACTGCTCCGCAGCCAGGGCGCCGACGACATCCTGATCCTGGCGGGAGGCGTCATCCCCGAGGACGATGTCCCGGCGCTGAAGGCGGCAGGGGTGGCCGAGGTCTTTGGCCCCGGCAGCGACCTCGACGAGATCATCGCCTTCACCCGAGCCCACGTGAGGCCCGCATGAGCGACCTGTTTGAGCGCTTTCAGCGCGGCGAGCGCCGCGCCCTCGCCCGGGCGATCACCTGGGTCGAGAACGGGGCGCCCGAGGCGATCGATCTGATTCGAGCCACCTACCCGCTCACGGGCCGGGCCCACGTCATCGGCATTACCGGGCCGCCCGGGGCCGGCAAGTCAACCCTGGTGGACCGCATTGCCAGCGAGTTCCGCCGGCTGGGCAAGTCGGTGGGCATCGTGGCGGTCGACCCCACCAGCCCCTTCTCGGGCGGGGCGATCCTTGGTGACCGGATTCGCATGCAGCGCACCCTCTCGGACCCCGGTGTCTTCATGCGCTCCCTGGCCTCCCGGGGCCACCTGGGCGGCATCTCCGTCGCTACGGGCGACGTGGTCAACCTCCTGGACGCCTTCGGCTTCGACGTGATCCTGGTGGAGACGGTGGGCGCCGGCCAGAGCGAGGTCGAGATCATGGAGCTCGCCCACACCACCACGGTGGTGCTCATTCCCGGCATGGGCGACGACATCCAGGCGATCAAGGCCGGCATTCTGGAAATCGGCGACCTCTTCGCCGTCAACAAGGCCGACCGGGACGGCGCCGACCGCACCGTGACCGAAATCGAAATGATGCTGGACCTCGGCCACATGGGCGAGGCGGGCATCAACCGGTGGGAGGGGCAGCCCCAGGCCAACGCCGGCGCCATGGGGCGCCTGGACCGTACCGGCCACCACTCCGCCGAGGAGCAGGCCGGGGCGACCGTCTGGCTCTCCGGCGCCGCCCGCCACGCCGCTGAGCGGCATGGCACCGCCAACCCCGGCGACATCTCCTGGCGCCCGCCGGTCGTGAAGACCGTCGCCAAGGACGATCAGGGGGTCGGCGCCTTGGTGGAGCGCATGATCCAGCACCTGGCGTTCCTGACCAGCACGGGCCGCTGGGAGGCGCTCAAGCGCAGGGATGCGGCCGCCAAGCTCCGGGAGTTGATCTCCCACCGGGCCGCCCACACCGTCCTGGAGCGGGCCCGCACCGCCGGCGACCTCGAACGCCTCGCCAAGGCCGTGGCCGACCGCCAGCTCGATCCCTACACCGCTGCCGATGAAGTGCTTGGTAAGCACCTTTCCTAGGTCCCGCCGATGGCGCCCTCCAACGTTGGCGCCCCATGCCCAAAATCTAACGACCGTTTGGTTAAAATGAGGGGAGCGTTACATTATGTTTTTTGGCCTCACCGAAGACCAGCAGATGATTCGCGACGCCATCCGCCAGCTCTGCGAGAAGGAGATCGCCCCCCGCTCCGCCGAGTATAACGCCAAGCATGAGTTCCCCTGGCGCAACTTCAAGCTGCTGGCCGAGAACGGCTACCTGAACATGCACCTCCCCGAGCCCTACGGCAGCGGCATGGACTGGGTCAGCTACGCCATCGTCATCGAGGAGCTCGCCCGGGCCTGCGCGGTCACCTCGGTGATCTTTGAGGTCCACTGCTCGCTGCACTCCGAGGCGATCTTCCACTTCGGCACCCAGGCGCAAAAGGACAAGTACCTGCCCCGGCTCACCTCCGGCGAGATCCTGGGCGCCTACGCTCTGACCGAGCCGGGCGCCGGCTCCGACGCCGCCGGCCTGCGGACCAGCGCGGTGAAGGACGGCGACTCCTACGTGCTTAACGGCGAGAAGACCTTCATCACCAACGGCGGGCAGGCCGGGCTTTACGTGGTCTTCGCCCGCACCAACACCGACCCGTCGGTGGGCCACAAGGGCATCAGCGCCTTCCTGGTAGAGGCAGGCACCCCGGGCTTCACCATCGGCAAGCCCATGGAGAAGATGGGCCTGCACGCCTCCCACACCACCACGCTGCACTTCGAGGACTGCCGGATCGGCGCCGGGCAGCTGCTGGGCAAGGAGGGCGAGGGCTTCAAGATCGCCATGTCGATCCTCGACCGGGGCCGGGTCGGCATCGCGGCCCAGGCGGTGGGCCTTACCCAGGCAGCGCTGGACGACTCGATCAAGTACTCCAAGGAGCGCTCCACCTTCGGCAAGCCGATCTCCGAGCACCAGGCGATCGCCTTCAAGATCGCCGACATGGCCACCGACCTGGAGGCCGCCCGCCTCATGCTCTACCGGGCCGCCTGGATGATGGGCCAGGGCATGAAGGCATCCAAGGAGATCTCCATGGCGAAGCTCTTCGCCTCCGAGATGGCCATGAAGCACACGGTGGAGGCGGTCCAGATCCACGGCGGCTACGGCTACATCCAGGAGTACCGGGTGGAGCGGCTCATGCGTGAGGCCAAAATCACCCAGCTCTACGAGGGCACCAGCGAGATCCAGCGAATCGTCATCTCCCGGGCGCTGCTGCGGGACTAATACGAAGGGCGGTGCAGGATGGCTGCACCGCCCTTACAATTCCTCCAAATAGGTTTCCAGGATCACCGGCGGGCTTTCCTGCGGAATCAGTTCAATCTCCAGCTGCGTATGCTGCTCGTCCAGCGGCGGCAGGTCCGGGTGGGAGATGCGCCACTGCCTGCGCCTGTCGGCAGACCGCCCGAGGTACTCGACCGTGAGGACGGCCATCTTTCCACCGGCCCAGTCAAACAGCACGGCCTTGTCGGTGAGCCAGTAGGTGTCCATGGCGGTAAAGGTGACTTCCAGCCGGGTCCCGTTGCGGCGCCACTCGCCGATCTCCCAGCCTTGGCCGAGGTCGGCAGGCTTGAATGCTTGGACGCTGAGGGGCTGCGAGTTGGCCTTGTGGGCGCCCATCTCCAGCGTGATCAGCCGGCTGCCCGAAGGGAGCGGTGGGAAGATCAGGAGGTACTCCCCGGCCGGCAGGCTCGGATCTGGCCACCTTCCCAGCGGCATGAGCAAGCCCAGGGCAACGAAGGGAGAGTCGGGCCCCGGCTCCCCCGAGAGGCGGAGCACCGAAAACTGCGGACTGATGCCGACCGAATGCAGCAGGAGCCAACTGCCGTCCGGTCCGAATCCGGTCGAGGTCGACCGGTTGATCGAGATGGTGCGTGCCACCGGCAGGGCCCGAGTCAGGGGCAGTCCGTTCTCGAGCGTTCGCAGATAGACCCGATCCCGATCGGCGGGGGTGAACATCCTGTATGTGTAGCGGCCCAGCACCCGGTCAGGGCGGCTTACCAATGTCTCGGTCTGATCGGGTTCCGACCAATTGGTGACCCCGAGGGACAGTTGCCTAGGTAGGGCGTCAAGCCGCTGGGGGGCACCGCTCCCGGAGAGCGACCACCAGACTGTGACCGCCGCTGGGGTCGCCTCCGCCTTGAAGACCTCGAACTTCAGCCCGTCCCTGATCTGGGTGGCAGCGATGCTCCTTCCGGCAAAGGTGCGGTCGGCAGCCAGGCCGGTAGGCGCCGGCGGACGCCAGGCCAGAATCGCCGTGAGCAGCAACGCCAGGGCAGCCGCTGCCCCGCCCAACCAAATCATCAACCGCCGGCGCCGAAGGCTGCGCACCCCGAGATGCCGAGCGTGCTCTACCTGTGCTTCCGACAAATCGGGTACCACCGGCGACGGCGGCAACGGCCCATATCCGTGCCGCTCCCGCCAGCGGGCCGCCCGCCTGCGCAGGTCCGCCTCGTTGCGGGCGGCCAAGAAGATGTCGCCTGCAGCATCCTGGTCGGGCACCAGAGCCAGGGCCAATGCATAGAGCTCGTGCACGCCCAACTCACCTCACCGGGGTTGAAATGCACGAGCTCTCTTCAAGCGGACAGCCCCTAGCGGGGAAGCTCTACGGGAATATGTACGGACGGGGCCGTAAACTTCAAGATCGGAACCCTCAGGGAGGCAAAACTGGGGTCCACATTGCCGGCGTCATCGAGCGAGACCCGCCACCGCTGGCGCCCGTCAGCATCTCGACCGAGGTAGGTGTGGACAAGGTAGCTCGGATTCAACGAACTGCGCCCGGTCTGCAGAGCCACCGGGGGCTGCAGAACAACGGAGTTCGCCACCGAAATGACTGCCTCCAGCCGGCTCCCCTCATGCTTCAAGTCACTCACGGAGAACTCCGTGAAGCGGATCGCCCGGGAGAGACCAACCGCATAGGAGGTCAGCGACGCCGGCCCGGGATTCACTGTTAGATCCACCTGGTGTACCCCGTCCGGCAGGGGTGGGAAGACGTACATCTGCTCGTCCGGGGGCAGGTCTGCGGACCGCCAGACCCCCAGCGGGTCCAGGAGGACCGTACCCGCTTCCAGTTGAAGCAGGGGAGTCACGTTGCGGCTGCCCTTGTAGCGTATGGCGGTATATCCCGGGCCGGTCGTCAGGGAGACCACGCCGGACTTACCAACGTGGACAGTCTTGGCTGCCTTGTCAGCCACAGTTCGGGTGAAGCTGAGGCTCAGATTCCAGCCTTCCTGCTCGGCCCCGTTGTTCAGCATCCGCAAAAAGATGCGTGTCGACCGCTCGGGCAGAAACTTCCGGAATGTACTACGCCCGAGGACGCGATCCCGCCGCAGGGCATAGGTCACCACGTCATCGGGCTTGATCCAGCCCTCCCGAGGGACACCGGAAGGCGTCATCAACTCCGGCTGGAGGTCGTTGACCCGACCCGAGGCGTCGTTTCCGGTGATCGCCCACCAGACCGTGATCTCGCCCGGAGTCGCCTGAACGCGGTAGACCGAGAGCTGGAGCCCGGCAGCCTCGTCCGTCACAGCGACAGACTTGCCCGTGAAGGCCTCATCGGCAGCAAGGGTGTAGCCGCTGTTGTTGCGCAGCATCAAGAGCCCCGCCGCGACCATGGCTACGGCCACCGCCCCGGCAGTAAGGCCCCAGATTGCACGCCGTTTCCGCTTTCGGCGGCCCACAAGGTGCAGGGCGCAATCTTTCTGCTCTGGCGTCAGGGGGTGAACCACCAAGGGGGTGGGGGGAGGTCCGAACCCATTGTGCTCGCGCCATCGCAGGGCACGGCTGCGTAGGTCATCCTCATCTCTGGCGGCAAGGAACAGGTCACCGGCGACATCAGGGTCGGGTACTAGGGCTAGTGCTAGGGCGTATAACTCCTCCATTGCCGAACGCTCCTCCCTGGTCAGTCCAGGTCGTTCAGATTCAGAGGCAGCTGCAGAACCGGCGGAATCAGCCGGGTGAACCGCAGCGTCAAACGCAAATCATCCGGTGCCGATGCCCCGAACTCATCACTGAGAATCCGCCAACGCCGAAAGCCGTCCGGCGCCATTCCCAAATACTCCACCCGGGCCTCCCCGACATGGGTGGTGTTGATCTCCTGAATGGCTCCACCGGTGAGGAATACCGTGGGATCGCCTGTGATCGTCGCTTCCAGGCGGCCGCCTTCAACAAACTTCCACTGGGACGCCGTCCACCCGGCGCCCATGGTGTCGAAGAAGGGGATCACCCGGCCTTCGTCCGGCCGCCAGCCCCGGGGGCTGAAGATCACCGTCAGGTGCTCCGCACCGGCCGGCAGCGGGTCGAACACAGCGTGCACCTCGGCCGGTGCAAGGTCCCTTGCAGGCCAGTTCCCGTGTGGCAGCAAGATCACCCCGCTGCTTTCCATAGCCAGGAACGTGTGCGGCTCGGCGAAATCGGCCAGGTAACGCACGCCTGTGTGGTGCGGCCCGACCGTCAGGTTGAACAAGCGGAAGACATAGAGCCCGTGCGCCGCCTCCCGGTCGACGGTCAGCGTGCGGTCGGCCGGGGCTGTGTCGGTCCGCACCAGGGGGACTGCCAGGGTCCAGCCGTCCTTCACCTCATCGCCCTCCCGCACCCGCAGGAAGGCGGCATCAGCACGGAGCGGCGCGAACAGCCGGTATGTACTCTTGCCCAAAACCCGGTAATTCCGTTGCACCGTCACCTCGGTGCCCATGGGCGGGGTCCAGACGGTGGAGGGGCTGACCGTGAGCGCGATCTCCGGAGTGAGCCGGTTCGCCTTGGCGGAGGCGTCCGAACCGGACACCGCCCACCACAGGGTGACGGCGCCCGGGGTCGCTTCCACCCGGTAGACCAGGACCTGAAGCCCTCCGGCCTGGTCCGAGATCGCCACCGAGTCTCCCTCGTAGACCGGATCGACCGCCAGGGTCGACGGATCCGAAGCCGGGCGCCGCACCAGCAAGAGCGCGAGAGCCACCAGCGCCGCAGCCCCGACCGTGAGGCCCCGCTTCATGCGGCGCCTTACGGCCGCACGTCTGGCGAGGTGAGCCGCGTGGGCGCGCTGGTCCGCAGTTAGGGCGGGCAGGGGCGGGCGCCCTTCGAGGGGCGCCAATCCATGGCGGCTGCGCCAGCGCTCGGCGCGCCGAATCAGGTCGGCCTCGTCGGCCGCCTCCATGAACAGGTCACCGGCGACATCCTCCTCTGGCACTATGGCCAGAGCCAGCGCATAGCGCTCCTCCACCCGGGAATCACCTCACCGTATCCGCCGGCCGAAAGGCCTCTCGCAGCTTGACTATGAACTGTCTGGCCGGCTCCGGCAACTGCCGGGCGGTCGGGGTCACCAGGTAGGTCGCTGCCACCGGCAGTTCCAGGCCATCGACGGCGATGGCCACCAGGCGGCCCTCCTGAAGCTCCCGCTGCACGGCGGAGCGGGGGAGGAAGGAGAGCCCGAGGCCCTCCTCGACCATGCGCTTGGTCACATCGACCCGGTCAACCTCCAAGGTGCGCAGGAAGGGCTGCCGCTCGGTCAGGGCCAGCAGCAGGTCATCCCAGTACATTGGATGGTTGCGGGTCAGCACAAGTTGCGTGGCCAGCAACTCCTGCCACTGCGGGGCTGCTCCGCTCGGGGCGAGGCAGGAGGGGGAGGCAACCATCAGCACGGGGTCATGGTAGAGCACCTCCGACGTGGTGTCGGGGTGCTGGGACGGCATGCGGGAGAGGCCAACCTGGGCGGTGCCGGAAACCACCGCCGCACTGATATCGGGCGACACCGCCGTCAACACGATCACTTCGACCTTGGGCTGTTCCCGTGTAAAGGCTGTCAGGACCCCTGGCAGAACGGAGGTAGCCACAACCGGCGAGGCAATCAACTGCAGCCGGGTGGCGTACCCCTGCCGCCATGCCGTCATATCGTGGAGGGCGTGCTCGTAAGTCTCAATCACCTTGACCGCATGGGGCAGGAATCGCTCACCGGCAGGGGTAAGGCGGACCCGCTTACCGATCCGCTCGAACAGATCGAACCCGAGCATCTTTTCCAGTTGGCGCACGTGGGCCGTCACCGTGGGCTGGGCCATGTATAGCTTGTCGGCGGTCTGGTGAAAGTTCTGGAGTCGGGCCGCGGTCACGAAGGTCCGAAGCAGTCCCAGGTCCATGGTGCCACCCCGTTCGTAATTACCAGAGCTGATTGATTTACGTTGGATAACCAATCTGCTGTGATTATTTCGTCCAATCAAGTGTTTTGTCGCTGCGAGGGGCCATCGCGGTACGCGGTTTCGGCTGACCGGGTGCAGGAGTCCGCAAAAGCCCCGTGGAACTTCCAATGCGGTCCCAAATGGGGTGGGTCCGACCGAACTGGCAGACTACCTGGCTTGGAGGGCGTAGCATGTTCCTACGTATTGGTCACCGGGGCGCCGCAGGCACGCATCCCGAGAATACAATGGTCTCCTTTCGCCGGGCCATCGAGCTTGGCGTCGACGGCATCGAGTTCGACGTTCACCGCACCCGCGACGGCCATCTGGTGGTCATCCATGACCCGACCTTGGGCCGCACCACCAACGGCACCGGATTGATCCGCGACCTGACGCTCGCAGAAATCCAGCAGTTCGACGCCGGCTCTCACAAGGGCGCCGAGTTTACTGGGGAGCGGGTCCCCACCTTGCGGGAGCTCATTCGCTCCACTCCGCCGGAACTCCGGCTCTTCCTGGAGCTGAAGGCCGGCTCCATCCACTATCCCGGCGTCGAACAAGACCTGATTGACGTGCTGAGGGAAGAGGGCGCCACTGACCGCACCCAAATCTCCTCCTTCGATCACCAGGCCCTGAAGCGCATCCACGAAATTGCCCCCGACATGGAACTGGGCATGCTCTTCGATGACAACCCGGTCGACCCCATCGCCATGGCCCGGGCGTGCGGAGCGACGGCCCTGCACCCGTACTTCCAGTGGGTCAGCCCGCAAATGCTCGCCGCTGCCCACGCCGCCGGCATGAAGGTGAATGTGTGGACCGTCAACGAGCCCCAGTTCATCGTTCTGCTCAAGCAAATCGGCGTCGACGGCATCATGTCCGACTACCCTGACCGAATCTAGCCCTCTACGCAGTAGCAGCTATGCCCTCCGGACATTTTCATGTCTGGGGGGCTTTGTGTTTGCCATGGCTTGTGGGGGAGGGAATCGCAATGCGAGTAGCGGGTTCCATTCAGGAGTTGGTGGGGGAGACCCCCATGCTCGAGCTGAAGCGCATGGGGCTTCCCCCGGGCGTGCGGCTCTTTGCCAAGCTCGAGTACTTCAACCCCGGGGGCAGCGTCAAAGACCGCCTGGGCCTGTCGCTGCTGGCGGAAGGCGAACGGAGCGGGCAGCTCACGCCCGGGGGCACCGTGATTGAGCCCACGGCGGGGAACACAGGTATTGGTATCGCCCTGGCCGCCATCGGGCGGGGCTATCGCGTCATCTTCTGCGTGCCGGAGAAGTTCTCGCAGGAGAAGCAGGAGCTCATGCGGGCCCTAGGCGCCCAGGTGGTCAACACCCCCACCGAAGAGGGCATCAAGGGGGCGATCAGCAAGGCGCAGGAGCTCGCGGCCACCATACCCGGCGCCTGGGTGCCCCAGCAGTTCGCCAACCCGGCCAACCCCGCCGCCCACTACGAGACCACCGGCCCCGAAATCTGGGCCCAAATGGAGGGCCGGGTGGACGTCTTCGTGGCCGGCGCCGGCTCCGGCGGCACCTTCACCGGGGTGGCCCGCTACCTTAAGCAGCAGAACCCGGCGGTGCGCTGCTGCATCGTCGAGCCCGAGGGGTCGGTCCTGCGCGGCGGTGAGCCCGGTCCCCACCGGACGGAAGGGATCGGGGTGGAGTATATCTATCCCACGCTGGACATGACCCTGGTCGATGAGATCTACACCGTGGCGGATGACCCGGCCTTCGCCATGGTCAAAACCCTCGCCCTGCAGGAGGGTTGCCTGGTGGGCTCGTCCTCGGGCGCCGCCTGCTGGGCCGCCCTGGAAGAGGCCCGCCGCCACCCGCCCGGCACCAACATCGTCGTGGTTTTCCCGGACAGCTCCGAGCGATACTTGAGTAAGCGGATCTACCACGGAGGGGTGTAAACCATGCGCTTCAACACAAAGCTGATCCACGCGGGCTTCGACTCCGACCCCGCCACCGGGGCGGTCACCGTGCCGATCTACCAGGTCTCTACCTACAAGCAGGAGGCGATCGGCAAGCACAAGGGCTACGAGTACTCCCGCACTGGCAACCCGACCCGGGCGGCCCTGGAGGCGCTGATCGCCGACCTGGAGGGCGGTGTTCGGGGGCTGGGCTTCGCCTCTGGCCTTGCCGCGCTCTCCACCATCATGATGCTCTTCGATGCCGGTGACCATCTCATTATTGGCGATGATGTGTACGGCGGCACCTTCCGCCTGCAGGACAAGGTCTTCCGCCGTTTTGGGCTGGAGGCCACCTACGTGGACACCAGCGATACGGCCAACGTCACCGCAGCGTTGAGGCCCAACACGAAGGCTCTGCTGATCGAAACCCCGACCAATCCGCTCCTGAAGGTGACGGACCTGGCCGCCATGTCGGCGGTCGCCAAGCAGCACGGGCTGCTGCTCGTCGTCGATAACACCTTCATGACCCCGTACTGGCAGCGGCCGCTGGAGCACGGGGCGGACATCGTCTGGCACAGCGCGACCAAGTACCTGGGCGGCCACAGCGATGTGGTGGCCGGGCTGGCTGTCGTCAAGGACGGCGCCCTGGGCGAGCGGCTCGCCTTCCTGCAGAACGCCGCCGGCGGGGTGCCGGGGCCCCAGGACTGCTTCCTGCTCATTCGTGGAATCAAGACTTTAAGTGTTCGTATGAAGGAGCACGAGGCCAACGCATCTAAACTTGTTGCATGGCTTATGCGCCAGCCCCAGGTGCGGAAGGTGTACTACCCGGGTCTTAGCGAACATCCCGGACACGAAACCCATAAGCGCCAGGCCGGCGGCTTTGGTGGTATGATCTCCTTCGACATCGGATCGGGCGAGGCGGCCCACCGGCTGCTCAGCCGGGTGAAGCTCTTTGCACTGGCCGAGTCCCTGGGCGCCGTCGAGTCGCTCATTGAGATCCCCGCCCTCATGACCCACGCCTCCATCCCCGCCGACCGGCGCTCCGAACTGGGTATCACCGACGGGCTGATTCGCATCTCCGTTGGCATCGAAGACGCCCAGGACCTCATCGACGACCTCGCACACGCTATGACCGACTGACGGAGGACGAATCTCACATGCCCATCCGCATTCGCCGCGCCACCCCTGCCGACGAGGCCGCCATCGACCAGTGGCAGCGCTCCATGGAGTCCATTGAGGAGTACCTCGACGTAAATCAGGGCCACATCCGGGATCCCGAAGCGGTCCGCCAGCGTTACCTGAACTGGCTGCGGCAGCCCCGCGAGAAGAAGATTCCGCCGGGCTGGACCCGCATCGACCTGGTTGCGGTGGAGGACGAAGGGGCGATCTGTGGGTTTGCCGTGCTCAACTTCGGGGTGACCGACGCCCTTACAGGCCTGCCTGAAGCCTATATCAGCGAGCTTCATGTCTGGCCGGAGTACCGCAAGCGTGGCGTGGCGAAGGGCCTGCTCGAGATGGCGGAGGCCTACGCTCTGCAGCGCGGCGTAAAGCACCTCTCGCTTCAGGTGTCAGCCAACCAGGCGGCGTCGATTCAACTCTACGAGAAGGTCGGTTTCGTCAAGGAGACCATCAAAATGACCAAGCAGGTCGGGCAGCGCGAGGCTGAAGTCGAATGAGTGTTGACAGAATCGATACACCCTGTGTAAGATATTTCGCAACAGCGACGAAGGGAAGTAAGTAGGCGAGGGCGTGTGCTGCAGAGAGCCGGGGGATGGTGCAACCCGGCGCCACGTTCGCTGAACCAGGTCTCAGAGCTGCCCGCTGAACCGCCCCCCGGGCGGTAGGCAGGGTCGGTTGCCCCCGTTACCGGGCGCAGGGCACCATCGTGTGCCCCAAGGAGTGGACCGCAAGGTCAAGCAGGGTGGTACCGCGGGAGTCAGGCTCTCGCCCCTACATCGGGGCGAGGGCTTTCTATTTTGCTCGGTGCCTGACGCTGGGCGGAGGAGGATGGTGTTCCTATGATCCGCGTTCGCATCGCTCCCAGCCCAACGGGCAACTGCCACGTGGGCACCGCACGCACCGCTCTGTTCAACCTGCTCCTGGCCCGCAAGCACGGCGGCACCATGATTCTGCGCATCGACGACACGGACCGGCGCCGCTCCACCCAGGAGTCCGAAGACGGGGTGCTGGCCGGGTTGCGCTGGCTGGGGCTCACCTGGGACGAGGGCCCAGGCGTTGGGGGCGATTATGGCCCCTACTGGCAGAGCGAGCGCCTCGACCTTTACCGCGCCCATGCTGACGAGCTGGTGAGACGGAATCTGGCTTACCCCTGCTACTGCACGGAGAGCGATTTGGCTGAAGAGCGGGCCGCCCAGGAGGCCGCACAGCTGCCGCCCAAGTACAGTGGCCGATGCGCCCATTTGACAGCGGAGGAGCGCGCCGCAAGGGCGGCGGTCAATGCGACCCCCACCATTCGGTTGCGCATGCCGGAGACGGACCTCACCTTCACCGATCTGATTCGCGGTCCGATCACGGTGGGCGCCGGGGTGATGGGCGATTTCGTGATCATCAAGAGCGACGGCATGCCCACTTACAATTACGCCACAGCGATCGACGAGCACTTGATGGGGATTACCCACGTGCTGCGGGGGCAGGAGCACGTCTCCAACACCTTCCCGCAGTTGGCCGTTTACCAGGCGCTGGGCTGGGAGCCCCCGCAGTTCGGTCACCTGAACCTGATGCTCAACCCAGACAAGACCAAGATCTCCAAGCGGAAGAACGCCGTGTATATCGGTGAGTTCCAGGCGATGGGCTACCTGCCGGAGACGATGATCAACTTCCTGGCCCTGCAGGGCTGGTCGCCCGGCACCACCCAGGAGGTTTTCACCTTCGATGAGCTGGTGCAGGCATTCTCCGTGGAGCGCTGCACCCCGGCCAACGCCGTTTTCGACATGCAGAAGCTCGAGTGGCTCAATGGCGTGCACATTCGGAAGCTGGTGCCGTCTGATCTGGCCCGGCGCCTGGTGCCCTTCCTGGCCGATGCAGGATTGGTGCCCGCCACGCCCGACGACGTGACGCTGGACCGCCTCACCGCACTGATTCCCTTGGTGCAGGAGCGCATGCACCGACTGGCCGAGGCGCCGGCCCTGCTGGACTTTTTCTTCCGGACGCCGTCCGAGGCGGAGGAGCGGCCGGACCCCGCGGCTTGCGCGGCAGCAGCCGCCCGCCTGGCGTCCCTGGAGCCGTGGGCGGTCGACACGATCGAGCCGGCCCTGCGGGCCCTTGCGTTGGAGCTCGGTATGAAACCGGGGCAGCTGTTCATGCCGCTTCGGCTGGCGGTAAGCGGGCGCAAGGTGACGCCCCCGCTCTTTGAGTCGCTGGCGGTGTTAGGGCGTGAGGAGACGCTCGCCCGCCTGGGCCGCTTTGCCTAGCCGACCCGCAGCCCCAGGGCCTCGCCAAGGGACTGGTCGCCCAGCCAGCGGCGGAGGTTCTCCATGTCGGGGTCGGTGATGGTGTACTCCATGTAGGCCAAGTCCCCGGAAACCGCCTCGCGCAGCCAGCGGAGGCACTCGGGGATATTGCCCGCCAGGCTGAAGTAGCAGGCGATGGTGTACGCGATGAGCGGAGTCTTGTGCTGGCTCACCAGGGCTTTTTCAACCGCCTGGCGGGCCAGCCACTCGTAGGTGCCCTGCTGGTCGGGCGGAGCGATGGCCTGCCAGTTCTTGTAGGAGCAGGCCATGGCGGCCTGAATTAGCGCCTGGGTCGTGGGGTTCTGGGCCTTCTCCGCCACCTCGTTGTAGGCGGCGACGGACTTGTCCTGAAGGCCCAGGAAGCTGTACAGGTTGCCCAAGTTGAGGTGCGCCTGATAGAGCACCCCGCACTGCCCCTTCTTCCGGGCCGTGTCCGCCGCGATGATGAACTCCTTGAGCGCCGAGGTCCAGTCGCCCAGGCGTTGAAAGAGCAGGCCCCGGGTGTTGTGATCCCGGGAGAGGGAGATCATGATCGCATCGGCCACCAGGGAGGAGACCACGCGGGTCAGCTCGCCGGCCCCGGCATATTGGTCGGGGTCGACGGAGACCACGTGCAGGTAGCGCACATACCCGTTGGCGCTGTCGACCAGGGAGACGGAGGCGTTCAGAAGCCCGTCATCTAGCGAGACAGCGACCTGGATGCGCTGGATTTGCCTGGCGTAGAGAATCTCCAGCAGCTTGGCCAGCAGCTTGCCCTGGGCAAACCCGGTGTCCCCGATAAAGTTGAAGTCCGGTAGAACGGCGCCCTTCTCATCGTAAATGGTGAGACCGGCGTCGTTCATGTTTGTGGCGAGCTGGTGGGCCAGCCCGGGAAGACGCCCGGTGGGGTCCTTGAACTCGCCAAGCCCGAGGAGGGGTATCCCCTTGGCCCGCAGCACGGCCAGGCGGATCGTTTCCAGGCCCAGTTTGACGAAGACAGCGGCGAAGACCGCGATCATAACGATCCAGCCGAAGACCTCCATGACCGCGGATGTGTATGTTCCTGTTGTGCCTGCTGGGAGCCAGTTGAACCAGCCGGCCCAGAATGGCTTCACAGGCTCCGGCGGCTTCCGGGAATCGATTAGCGCCTGAAGGGCCACCCGGGCCTCGGTGTTGTCGGGCCAAAGTTCCAGCGCCTGCTGATAGTGCTCCTCGGCCCGGGTCAGATCGCCGGCCTGCTCATACATACGCCCCAGCAGGTACCGGTTCCGGGACTGCTCCATGCGTTGCTGCAGGGTGTCGTCAGCCAGGGCGCCGCCTGGCCAAAGTGCTACCAGCCACATGGCAAGCGCAAGCAAAACCCCGCAGCGGAGTGCCATGCGCACGTGTCAATCCCTCCTGCCACGCCCATCTTCCAGGAATTTCTAGTGACCAGTCCGCAACTCCTTCTGCGATTCGATCTACTGTGAGAAAAAACTCCAGAAATTCCAAAAGACTGTAGCGCTGTTCATCTTACCTCTGATAGAATATACGTATAAATTTTAACGTTGTTCGGTACTGGGGGTGAGTGAACAGTGCATAAGTTTGGGCGGTGGAGCCTGGCGATTCTCCTGCTGGGGGCGGGCGCCCTGGCGGGGTGGGCGGCCGCGGCGACACCGCAGCCATCGCAGCGCCCGGAGAGCAACCCTGTCCGAGCGGTCGCCTATCTGGGGGAGCTGGGGGCAGGTCTGGCCGAGCACCACGGGGCCCTCTACCGGGCCCTGGCGGCGCCCGACCCGCAGGCCGCCCGCGAGCTCGACCGGCTGGAAGGGTATCTGGGGGAAGGGGCGGACTGGCTTGACCGCCGTGGGATGACCGGGCCTGCTTCCGCCCTGAAGTCCTACTTGCAGGCGGTCGCAGGCGCCCGCCGGGCGGGGCGGGACGAGGCGAGCGCTGCGCTGACCGGCCCCGTCTACCAGGCGATGGTCGCAGCCCGTTCAGCCCTGGCAGCGGCCGCCGACCGCCTGGGGGTCCCACCGGCGCCGGCCTCGTCGCAGGGGACCCCGCAGCGTGACCTCCTGGCTCTGCTGTCACTGCTCTGCGGCCTCGGCGCCTTCCTGGCATGGCTCGCCGGCATGCCGGAGCCAAGCCCGGCGCCGGACCGGCCGGCGGGCGGGGAGACGCTCACCGGCGCCCGGCTGCGGGCGCAGGGCGTCGCTCACAGCGGTGCGGCAGCGGCGGCGGCCCTGGTAGAGACCGCCAGTGCGGTGGAGGAACTGCGTGCCGATCTGGAAGCTGCGGCGGCCCTGAGTGACACCCACGCCGCTCAGGCGTCCACCCTGGAGGGGGCCGCCGGCCGGCTGCACCGGTCCCTGGGCAGGATGGCGGCCCACCAGCAGGCCCGCCATGGCGCCGGCGCCCGGCTGGCGGGCGAGGTGGGCGACCTGGCGGAAGCGGTGGGCCACCTGGCAAGCCGAGCCGGCGCCACCGACTCGGGCGCCGCCCAGCTGCACCATGCGGCAGCCTCGGCCACAGCCATGGCCGAGACGGCCTCCCGTGCTACCGCAGCGCTCCAAGAGCGGGCGGCTCGGACCGCCGAGACGCTCGGCGCCCTGGCTGAGCGGGCCGGGCAGATCGAGTCGGTCCTGGCAGTCATCAAGAGCATCGCGGCACAGACCAACATGCTGGCCCTCAACGCCGCCGTCGAAGCGGCCAGGGCCGGTGAGCGGGGCCGAGGCTTCGCAGTGGTGGCCGAATCGGTCCGAAAGCTTGCCCTGGAGGTACAGCGGCGGGCTCAAGAGATCGACCTGCGGGTGGCCGGGCTTAGCCAGTCGGCGGTGGGGGCGGCGGGGGAGGTCCGGCGGCTGTGCGAACTGGCTGAGACGGCGGCTGCAACCGTGCAGGACTCCCGTGCAGGCTTTGCGAGGGCGGCGGCCCTGTCGGGCAGCGAGGACTCCAGCAGAAGCGCCCTGTTGGACGGGCTGAGGGCGGCGCAGGCCCGGGCAGAGGCTGCGGCTGCGGCCCTGGCCTCGTCCGTCCAGGCAGCAGCCGCCTCCGACAGTGCGGAGACCGTCGCGCTGCACCTCGGGTCCGAGGCCCGCGACCTGGTCTTCACGGCCGCCGAGACGGCGATCGCCATCCAGGAGATGCACCTGGAAGCCGGCCTGGCATCCGGCCGTGCGGGCCAAGCGGTCCGCACCGCCCGAGAGCTTGAGCGCAGCGCGTCGCGCGTCGCCGACGAACTTCGGACGGCTTGTGAGCCGAAAGGATAGCAGGAAAACAATATAGATGCCCCGAACCACCGAGGTAGGGTTACTGTATGAACAAAGGGGGATTCCCATATGCGGAACCTCGGGCCCTTGGAGATTATCGCGATTCTGATAGTCGTTCTGCTCATCTTCGGCGCCAACAAGCTCCCGCAGCTCGGTCGGGCTGTCGGTGACACGATCAAGGAGTTCAAGAAGTCGGTCAAGTCCGAAGATGGCAACGACCCCGAGAAGAAAGCGTAAACACGCCTTGCTCCAACCCCCGGCCCCTGCCGGGGGCTTTGGCGTATGCGCGCCACTAGACGTACCAGGAGGTCAATGCGCATGTTCAAGCTGTCTGGAGTGTTTCCGCCAGTCCCCACCGCATTCGACGAAGCAGGCAACCTGGCATTGGATCAGTACCAGCGCAACATCCGCAAGCTGTGCGACGCCGGGGTTCACGGGGTGGTGCTCCTGGGCTCCAACGGCGAGTACCCCTTCCTGAGCGAGGCCGAGAAGCGCCAGGTGATCGACGCCGGCCTGGAGGCGCTGCCCAAGGGCAAGCTTGGCCTGGTGGGCACCGGCTGCGAATCGACCCGGGCTACCGTCGAGCTGACCGCCTATGCCGCCCAGAGGGGCGCCGACGCCGTGCTCGTGGTGCATCCCTGCTACTACAAGCCGCTGATGTCCAAGCCGGCCCTGGCGGCGCATTACCGCACGGTGGCTGACGCCTCCCCGGTGCCTGTGCTGCTCTACAGCGTCCCGAAGTTCACGGGCTTCGACCTGCCGGTCGACCTGGTCGCCGAGCTATCCGCCCACCCGAACATTGTGGGCATCAAGGACAGCGCCGGCAACGTGATCCAGCTGCACGAGATCCTGCTCAAGGCCCGCCCTGACTGGAACGTGCTGGTCGGCACGGGCAGCGCCTTCATGGCGGCCCTCAGCGTAGGCGTTACCGGCGGGGTTCTGGCCCTGGCCGACGTGGCGCCCCGGGAGTGCGTGGAGCTCTTCGAGCTGTGCAAGGCAGGGAAGTGGGAGGAGGCCCGGGCGCTCCAGAGCCGCCTGCTCCCTGTGAACCAGGCGGTCGGCGGCAGCCTCGGCATCCCCGGTGTCAAGGCGGCCATGGAGATGCTGGGCTACTATGGCGGGCCGCCCCGGCAGCCGCTGCTGCCCCTGGGCGAGAAGGAGCGCAGCTCGCTGCGCACCCTGCTGAGCACCGCCGGGTTACTTCAGTAGAGGAGAGATTCGGATGCGTTCTCGCCACGTGTTGGGCGCCCTGCTGGCCATAGCCGTCGCCTTCCCAGTCGGGGCGGTGCGGGCAGAGGGCCCCGCGCAGAAGGATTACCGTGATGAGTTCTTTGTTCAGGTGACGCTGGGCGAACCCAACGTGGAGGATGGCATCCGGCTGGTTGACGGCCTGCCGGACGGGCTGACCGAGCCGATGACCGGCGATCCCGGCCGCAAGTCGCTCACGAACACGGTCGGCACGGAGCGCTACTTCTACTTTGACGTCCACGACACGTATGTGCGGGGCGGCATCAACAGCGTGATGATCACGGTGGCCTACCGGGACCGGGGCCTGACCCCTTTCTACCTGGAGTACGACGCCTACGATCCCGACCGCCCGGACTCCAAGGCCGATGGCGTGACGAAGAAACGGGTCACGGTGACCAACCGGGCAAACTCCGAGGTGTGGAACACCGCGTACATCACCCTGGATGACGCACGGTTCGGCAACAACCAGCCCGGCGGCGGCGATTTCCGGCTCGTAAGCTCGGACGAGCTGATCATCAGCAATGTCTCCGTCAGGCTCCTCACCCACGAAGAGCCCAAGCCGCCGATCCGTGTCGTCATCGACGGCAAACCCATCACCTTCGACGTGGTGCCCTACATCGACCCGCGCACCGGCCGGACGCTGGTGCCCATGCGGGCAATCTTCAACGCCCTGGGCGTCTCCGATGGGGACATCTCTTGGGATGGCGCCGCCCGCACGGTTACGGCTCGCCGTGGGCAGACTACCATCGTCCTGACCATCGACAGTGATGTGGCCCACGTGAACTTCGTCCCGGTGCGGCTCGATCAGCCCGCTGTCATCCGGGCGGACCGCACCCTGGTGCCGATCCGCTTTGTATCGGAGCAGTTTGGACTGAAGGTCGAATGGAATGAGGCGAGCCGTCAGATCACGCTCACCTCGCCGGCACAGATTCGGCCTTAATCGCTGGCGCCGCCCACAAGGAGGTCCCCCGTTGCTGTGGTTAGTTCCCCTGCTCATGGGCTCCATGCTGATGGCCCTCTCGGTCAACGCCTTCCTGGTGCCGCTGAAGTTGGCGGAGGGCGGGGTCGTCGGCGTGGGGATCATCCTCTTTCATAAGTTTGGCATCCCCCTGTGGGTGACCACCTTGCTGCTCAACGTCCCGATCCTGGCGCTGGGCGTCCGGGTGAAGGGCTGGAACATCCTGTGGAAGACCCTGGTGGGGGTCGGCGCCTTCTCGGCCGCCCTGGCGATCACCCAGGGCATCCCCCCGGTCACCGAGCAGGTGGTGCTGGCCATCGCCTTCGGCGGCGCCCTCATGGGCATCGGCCTGGGCCTGGTGCTTCGCTCGGGCGGCACCACCGGCGGCACCGAGGTGCTGGCGATCGTGGGGCACCACAAGTTCGGGCTCTCCGTAGGCACCATGGTGATGGCGGTCGACGCACTGGTGCTGCTGGCCGCTGGCGTTCTCTTCTCGAAGGAGGCGGCCATGTGGTCGGCCATCACCCTGGTGATCTCCAGTAAGGTGGTGGACCTCGTGCAGGAGGGCTTCTACGCCGCCAAGGGGATCACGATCATCACCAGCGAGCCGCAGGCGATCGCCCGTCAGATCATGGACCAGGTGGAGCGGGGCTGCACGATCCTGCCGGGCACCGGTGCGTACACCGGTCAACCTCGCGGCGTTCTCTACGTGGTGGCCCAGCGCGGCGAGCTGACGATGATCAAGGAGATCGTCCACAGACATGACCCCAAGGCGTTCGTGGTCCTGGCCGACGTACACGAGGTCCTCGGCGAAGGGTTTCGCACCTATACAGGATGAGCGCAGACAGCGTGAAGACCAGGCAGGCTTGCCTGGTCTTCTTGTGTTCTGGTAGAATATGGATATCACCTGTATGGCGGGGGTGGCGGTGTTGGAGGAGCCACGCTGGTTCAACAGCGCAGAGGAGTACCGCACCATCCAGAGCCTTGCTCGCGACGGCAGCTACCGCGAGGCGCTCGACCGGGCCGAGCGGGCCCTGCAGGCCGGTAACCTGGGCCGTAAGCATACCGCCCGTCTGCACACCCTCATGTGCTGGCTCTACACCGGGCCGCTGCACCAGAGCTGCCCGGCGGCCGTTCTGTACGGGGAAGAGGCGCTGCGCCTGGCCGACCTCATCAACGACGAATGGGTCCGGTGCGAGGCGCTCTCAAGGCTGGTGCCGGCCTACAGCCACATGGCGGAATTTGCCCGCGCCCGCTCCGCGGCCGACCGGTTGGTGGCCGAGGTCAAACGCAACCCCCTCGCGGCCGACGGGGGTCCGGTCGGCGCCCACCTGCTCCAGGCCGAGGTAGCCCGGGCAGCGGGCGACCTGCAGGGCGCCCTCCATGCGCTCGACCTGGCGGAGGCCGCTTGCGACCGCGAGAACCAGGCCGCCAAGGCCAGGGTGCGTGTCCAGCGGCTTCCGGTGGTGCTGGCCCTCGGGCAGCTGGCCGAGGCCCGCCGCCTGCTGCAGCACAGCAAACCGGAAGGCCCCGAGCTCCTGCTCGAATGGGACCTGGCCCGCGCCTGGGCCACCCTGGAGGAGTCAGGACCTGCCACTGGCGGGCTGGTGTTGGCCGGTGTCTATGGCAGGGCGATCGAGCAAGGGCACTTGGGCGTCACGGTCCAGTGCCTGCTACTGCAGGCCCGGGCCGCATCGGGCCGCGACCTGGGCGCCGCGCGGCGTCTTGCCGCACAGGCGGCCAGCCGGGCAGCAAGCGCCGGCCGGCGCGACCTGGTCCTTACGCTCCGGCGCCAGCTGGGCGCCCTGCTCTAGCCCTGGTTCAACCAGTACACAAAACCCGGAATGCCAACCGTCGCTGCGGCGAGGAGGTAGAGCCCAATGGCGCCTCGCCGCAGTTTCCGTTTCCACGCCCAGCGGCCGTAGTTGACGGTATAGACTGCCACCAGCACGGGAATAAGCAGGCTGACTGCGCCCATGAAGGTCATTGGCTCTTGCTCCTTTCTGGCGCCTCGGGCGGGCTCAGCTGCAGTCCGAACCGGCGCAGCGACGCCCGGACTTCAACCTGAATGTCCGCGTCCCGGTACCGATCCCGCCAACGGTAGTTCTCCCAATCTTGCACCGTGGCGAAGTTCCTCACGACATGGCGGCCCAAGCCGACCACGTCGGACTTCCACGCCTGCGTCTTCTTGAGGGTTCGCTCCATCGATGCGCGCACGTCCCGTTCGAGGGCTCTTTCCAGCTCGGCCTGCCGCTCGGGGTCGGTGTAGTCAATCTCGGACTGAATCGCAAGAATCTGGGCCTCCAGGGTTACCCGAGCCGTAATGCGCGGGCGAGTACCCGACAAGTCGACACTGATCTGCGTCGGGCGCCCCCGGTTGATCTCCAGCGACACGTACAGATCCGGCCTGTTGGGGTCCTTCAGACTAATGAAGCCATGTCGGAACAGATCCTGCAGCATCAGTACATAGCGCAAGTCCTCGCCGGTCAGCGTCCCGACCATTTTGTCCGAGCTGAAAGCGGCTCCACCGATCATCTCGACGTTAGGTCCACCCTTTTTGGGCAGTTCACCGGGTATAAAGTTCTCCTTTGAGTCTTTCTCGTTGCCGCCTTGGCCGGCTGTATCGCCGCCTTTGTCCTTCACGGTGGCGTAATAGCTCAAAGGGGACATATAGCCCGTATCTGCCCTCGTGACAAAGTCATGGACCTGGCTCCTGGCCGGAACCATGCCGGTGAAACGGTAGCTGGCGGTCATCAGCTCAACGAACCGATTGGGCTCCTTTTCCAGCTTCAGGTCCGCCTTGTCAAGGAAATCGGAAGCCTTGCCCTTCGTCACAATGTAAAACATGGCCCGCCGCGCCTGCCGAAACCGGGTCAGTTCATCCATCGTGCGCAGGCCGCTGATCCTTGCCAGATCCTCGCCCATAAACAGGGCCTTGGTGTGAATCAGCGTGGTCCGCCGATCAATGGAACTGTCTATCACAGCAATGGCGCTCGCCAGGGTGGGGGCTTCCACGGTGACGAGCATATAGGGCTTCTCGTCCTTGCCTTCGCCCCCGCCCCCACCGCCGCCACCCCCGCCGCCGCCTCCACCTCCACCGGCCAGTTTGGAGGGCAGGGCAATGGCTGCGGTAACAGAGTACGTGTTCGAGGTGCCCTGGTCGACGCCCAGTGCGAGGACAAAGGCCAGCTCTTCCACCTCGCGCCGGTCCCAGCAGCCCGCCAGCGGCAGCGTCAACATCACAATCAGCAGGAGGGCGACCGGGCGTCTATGACGCATGGTTTGTCTCTCCTTTCTTGCGCACGATGGCTAGCACCAACAGGATCATTGGCACGGCCAACATATACAGCCCCAGCAGCCGGTTCCAATCCCGCTCCAGCCGGATCACCGTCATGAGGTCTTTCGGAAACAGCGACACGGCAAAGACGATCACTATGACCGGGAAGATGGTGGGGCGGAAGAAGGGCAGGCGAAGGGCGCTGCCCAGCGATATGACCGCTCCGTGGAACAGCACGGCGACCCTGACAACCGCTGCGAAGACCCAGAACAGCACGATTACCGACTCGGTTCGCTGGAGAAACCGGCCCAAATAGACGAGCCGGGTGAGGTGGTAGACCGGGAAGGGCGACTGGGCGGCATCCTGTGCGCCGAACACGGCGACCAGCACGGCCACGGTTAGCATTGCGCTGAGGCCGAAAAGCAGAAGGCCGTAGATCCCGCTGCGGCGGAAGTCGCTGGCCGATCGGAAAGCGTGACCCAGCACCAGCAGGACGATCACCTCGCTGCCCATGCTGGTGTAGTAACCTCCACCGATCACGGCCCGAACCAGGCCGTGTCCCCAGAGGGGGTACAGCAAGGAGCCGTCCGCCCTGGACAGGCTGAAGAGCAATACTACCAGGGCCCCGGCCATGATCAGCGGGAACAGGATTTGGCTGGCCCGGCTCAGCCCCTCGAGCCCGCGGTAGGAGGCATAAGCGACGCAGGTCAGCACCCCGAAGACGATTACGCTGGGCGGGGTAGTTGGCAGGATGGAAGCGATGAACGTCTCGGTGAAGTTCCGCACGGTCAGCGAGGCGCTGAACACCAGCCAGCTTGCCACCCCCAGGGTAAGGAGCGAACCCAGCACCGGCCCTGCCACCTCTTCGCTGATCTGGGCCAGGTTGGCGCCAGGAAAGCGCCGGGCCAGGGCTGACATTGGCAGGAAGACAGCGAGCGCCCCAACGGTCATGACCGCCGCCACCAGCCAGGCGGCAGGTCCGCCCGTCTCTACCAGGAAGAGCGGATACTGGAGAAACAGCATGGCAGAGAGCATGGCAGCGGTCAACTGAATGCCCTGGCCGGCCCCAATATGACCCTCGAACGCAGTCATGACGATTCACCCCCATCCGTCTCAGGGGAGTCCTCGGACATTTGCTTGGCGAGCGGATCCCACCGCCGGACAACCTCGGCCTGGCGGCGGCTGTTGAGCGGACGCATGTACTGCGGGCGCTTCTCCATCTCGAAGAGCTGCGGGCGCATAATCACGTCGGTGACGGGTCCCCGCACCGGGGCGACCGGCGACAAGTAGGGAACCCCAAAGGTGCGCTTCCCTGCCAGGTAGATCAACATCAAAAACAGGACTGCCCCAATCCCGAAGAAGCCCAGCACGGTGGCTGCGGCCAGCACGATGAAGCGCATCCAGCGCAGGCCGAAGCCGCTCAGGTAGTTGGGGATGGCGAAGGAGGCAAGACCGGCAATCGCCACAATGATGATCAACAGCGGGCTGACGATCTTCGCACCCACGGCAGCCTGTCCCAACACCAACGAGGCGACCAGACCCATGGTTTGGCCGATCACGGAGGGGATGCGCACGCTCGCCTCGCGGATCAACTCAAAGGACAGGTCCATGGCGATCAGTTCGACAACGGCCGGCATGGGGACTGTCTCACGGCTACTGGCAATGAAGAGCATCAGCTCCGTGGGGATCATCTCCTGGTGGTAGTTCACCACGGCGATATAGATCGCCGGTACCACCAGAGTGACGATCAGGGCCGCGATGCGAAGGCTGCGAACGAGCGAGGCGAAGGGATAGCGGAGATAGTAGTCCTCGGCAGTCTGCATAAGCCCCCAGAAGGTAACCGGGCAGATCATGGCCTTGGGGCTGGTGTCCACCACAATGACCACGTGCCCTTCGGCGAGGTAAGCAGCGGCGCGGTCCGGCCGCTCCGTGGAGAGTACGCCGGGCAGGAGGGAGCTGGGATTGTCCTCAATGTACTGTTCCAGCACCCCGGCCGCGGTTACCATATCGACCTTGAGCCCTTCGACTCGCCGCTTGACTTCAGCGACCAGTTTCGGGGATGCGAGGTCGTCCACGTACATAATCGCGGTGTAGGTATGGCTGAGCTCGCCCAGTTGCACGATTTCCGTGACCAGGCGCGGGTCTTTGAGCCGGCGCCGGATCAGGGCCACATTGACGCGCATGGCCTCGTTGAAGGCGTCGTGCGGACCCCAAACCACCTGCTCGTTCTTCGGTTCACTAACGCTGCGGGCCGGGGGGCTCTTGGTCTCGATGGCCAAACCGACCTTCGCACCCTCAAAGAGCAGCACCGAGTCCCCGGCGAGCAGGCTTTGGCCCATGGTGGCCGTGTCATATTGCTCGGTGACCTGGCTGCCGGGGAGGAGCCGTTTTAGCACCGTGTCAATGGAGAAGCTGGTTGCGCCGTGCTCCCCCTGTTCGCTCTCATGGTGATCCAGGTGGGAGAGCAGCATCAGGGGCTTGAGGATGTGCTCATTTTGGATCTGCTTGTCGGAGAGGCCCTCAATGAAGAACATGACCGCCCGGGTGGGCGGCTGGGTGGCGATCAGCAGATCGCGCTCGACCAGGTCCTTGTTGGTCGGCGCCCGAAAGAGCGCTCGGATTTGCTTGACGTTCTCGTCGAGGGAGTCGGTCAGGTCACCGGCCTTCTCCAGGGCCTTTTTTCCCTTCGGAGCGGCCTCCAGCATGTTGTCAATGTGGGTCATGACGCCGGTAGCCAGGGTCTGGGCGCTGACGAGCCGCGTGGGTGCGTTCTGCTCGGCGGCGGGCTGCTCGCCTCGATCGCCCAGGCTGAACATGTCTTCGGTGTGGGTTTCAGTCGGCTCCAGCCAGCGCCGGAGCGTTTGCCATAGTGCCATTCGTAGATCCCTCCCAAGGGCGCCAGCCTACGGTCGATATAAGATCAAAAGCTCTAGTAAAGTGCCCCCACCGCCGGTGAGATATTCTTTAAGTAGGTAACGGTCAGCGAGTCGTATGGTGCCGCCTTCGTTGGAAATGCTAAGCGCAGCAGTTGAGTGAAGGAGGACCCGTGCGTGTTTCAGCGGCTTGGCATGAAATTGCTTGCGGCCCTGTTGTGCCTCAGCTTCCTGACCGCCGTTCCGGGCTGCGCCCCTCAGCGGCGTGGCGGGGAAACGGAGAAGGAAAAGACCAAGGAAAAGGAAACCGATAAGGAAAAGGACAAGGAGAAAGAGGACACCGGTACAGAGAAGAAGGACACGGGAACGGAGAAGAAGTCAGGCGGCAGCACCGATAAGGAGAAGAGCAAGGAAGAGGAGAAGTAGCTGCCTCTATATGCAGTGGGGCCGGCCCGCGATTCGTCGCGGCCGGCCCTTATCTTACGTCTGTGCAAGGAAAGTGGATCATAAGATCGAAGTTGAACACCTGACAGCTGTAACGGCATGAGAGGCCAGGTGGAATAGGCACGATGGAAGCATGGACCGCACCGCCCCAGCATGAGGTTACCGGGGTGATTCACTGCCACAGCACCTACTCGGACGGCATGGAGACCATCCCGGTGATCGCAGATGCGGCCAATCGGGCCGGTCTGGACTTCCTGATCATGACCGATCACGACACCCTGACGCCCCTTGCCGAGGTTGGGGAGCAGTGGTTCGGCGACACCCTGCTGCTCATTGGCTGCGAGATCAGCCCTCGCCATAATCACTACCTTTCCTACGGCATTACCAGCCCGATCAGCCCGCACCTCCCGCCTGCGCAATACACGGCCGCGGTAGCGAGCCAGGGAGGCATCGGCTTCCTGGCGCATCCGCATGAGAGCGGAAGCCCCTTCCTGGGGCAAAATAGCTACTCCTGGGAGGACTGGTCTGTCACGGCGTACACCGGGCTGGAGATCTGGAACTTCTTCTCCGAGTGGGTGGGCAGTTGCCAGGGCCTGTTCAGCACCCTGCGGGCGGTGCTCAACTGGAAGCGTTCCATCCAAGCGCCGCTGCCGGTCACCCTGGCCAAATGGGACGACCTGGGCCGCACGCGCCGGGTGACAGGCATCGGTGGCATGGATGCTCACGGCGTCAAGCTGCGGGTGTTCGGCCGTGATCTCGTCCTGCACCCGTATCTGAAGGCGTTCCGGCGGGTCCGCACCCACCTGCTCCTCCCGGAGCCTTTTCGCCGGGAGCTGGAGACCGACCGGCGCCTGGTGATGACAGCCCTGCGCGAGGGATCCTGCTTCTTTGCGAACCACGACCACGGCGATCCCGCCGGGTTTACCTTCCTGGGCCGGACGGAAGATCGGTGGCTGACGATGGGCCAGGAGGCGCCCCTCGGCAGTACGGGCTCGGTCCACTTCTCCGTCCGGGTGCCCTGGCTGTCCCGCAACAGGCCGCTGCTCCGGCTGCTCAAGGACGGCCAGGCGATCGCTGAGACCGTGGACTGCGACCTGCAGGCGACCGACCAGGGTCCTGGCGTCTACCGGGTGGAGGTCTGGCGCAACGGCCGCGGCTGGATCTTCTCCAATCCGATCTACCTGCGTTAGCACTGAGAGGATGACCACTTCATGAAACTGGTGATCATTGGCGGCGCCAGCGCCTACACACCTGACATTATTGACGGCCTGCTGCGCGACAAGGAGATCTTTGCCGGCTGGGAACTGGCCCTGCACGACGTGGACGCCACGAAGCTGGAGGTGGTCGCCCGCCTGGCTCGCGGCATGGTCCGTGCGGCGGGGGCCGACCTGACCGTCACCTCGACCACCGACCGGGCCGAGGCGGTCACGGGCGCCCGGTTCATTCTGACCCAGCCTCGGGTGGGCGGCCTGCAGGCCCGGGCGCTGGACGAGCGCATCCCGCTGAAGCACGGGGTGATCGGCCAGGAGACCCTGGGGCCCGGGGGTCTCTCCTTTGCCTGGCGCACCATTCCGCTCATCCTCGAGATCGTCGAGCAGGTCCGCCGGCTGGCGCCCGAGGCGTGGATTATCAACTACGCCAACCCCGCCGGCATGGTGACGGAGGCGGTGGTCCGCACCTACCCCGACGCCCGGTTCATAGGCCTGTGCGACATGCCCACCGGCGTCCAGTGGGCGCTGGGCAAGGTGCTGCGGGTCGACTTTCACCGGGTGGGGCTCGATTACACCGGGCTCAACCACGCCGGCTGGTCGCCCCGGGTTCTGCTGGACGGCGAGGACGTGATGCCCCGGGTGCGCCGGTGGGCCCGAATCCTGGGCCCCGTGGCCGGCCTGCTTCCCCTTTCGGAGGCCACGGGTACCCTGCGGCTCTTTCACGAGTACGGGATGGTCCCGGACCCCTACCTGCGCTACTACTACTTCAAGGATCGCATCGTGGCGAAGTTGAAGCGGCAGGCGCGCACCCGGGCCGAGGTGCTGATGGAGCGGCTGCCCCAGCTTTACGGCCACTACGAGACGGCGGGCGCCGCCCAGCAGCCGGTCCTGAGCATGCACCGGGGCCACCAGTCCCACAGCGACCTGGCCTCGCAGGTGATCGCCGCCATGGCCACCGGGCGCCGCACCCGCTTCGTGGTCCAGCAGCGCAACGCCGGGGCGGTGCCTGACCTCCCAGCGGACGAGGCGGCCCAGTTCCCGGCCCTGGTGGATGACAAGGGCTTTGAGCGCCTGCGTGTACCGCCCCTGCCCGAGCCCGTCGCCCCGTTGATTAAGCAGATCAAGCGGGCAGAGGCGCTCAACGTCACAGCGGTGCTGAAGGGCGACCGCAAGCTGGCCGTGGAGGCCGCTGCGGAGAATCCCCTGGTGCCCAGCCGCCAGCTGGCGGAGCGAATCATTGGCGAACTGATGCACGCACATCGGCAGTTCCTGCCACAGTTCTACAGCTAGGGGGTGCCCCATGCCCCGCAGCCTGATCATCAACGCCGACGACTTCGGACTGACCGAGGGCGTCAGCCGGGGGATCATCCGAGCGCATCAAGAGGGCATTCTGACCTCGACCACCTACATGGTCAACTTCCCGTGGGCCGCAGAGGTGGCGCCGCTGCTAAAAGAGGCGCCCAACCTGGGGGTGGGGGTCCACCTGAACCTGACCACCGGGTCGCCGGTCCTGCCGCCCGAGCAGGTGCCCTCCCTGGTGGACGGCCAGGGGCGCCTCTCCAAGTCGCTCTCGCACATCCTGCTGCGCGTCAGGCCCGAGGACGCCCGCAAGGAGTGGTCGGCCCAGGTGGAAAAGGCGATTCGGCTGTTGGGCCGGATCCCGACCCACCTGGATACCCACAGATACCTGCAGGGCTTCCCCCGCCTGGCGCAGGTCATGGTGGATGTCGCCCGTACATACAAGATTCCGGCAGTAAGGTGTCTGTACCCTGGTCCCGAGGTCGACCAGAACATGTACCCGCGCTGGCATCCCGCCAGCTTCCTGGTGGGCGGGGTACTCCGTCGCTCGCTTGACGTGCTCGCTGCCTCGGGCGTGGCCTACCCGAGCGCCTCCATGGCCGGCGACTTCAACCTGCCGCAGCTGCTCGCCAAGCTGGACCGGGTCGGGGAGGGCGTCACCGAGATCGTGACCCACCCGGCCATCGTCGATGACCACCTGCGCTCGCTCTCCTCGCTCCAGGGGCAGCGGGAGGTGGAGCTGGCCGCCCTCACCTCGCCCGTGGCCCGGCGCAAGGTCGAGGAGCGGGGCATTGACCTGGTATCGTTCGCACATCTGGCGAGGTAGAGAGGGGGCCCATCCGGTGCGCTCTTCCCGGGACCAGTTCGTTCAGCGGCTCGCAGCCGGCATTATCGTCCCGGTGACCTTCCTGCCCCTGGCCGCGATCCTGCTGGCGATCGGCACACAGTTGGGTATTGCCCCGGTGGAGGCGGCCGGTCTGGCGGTGATTCGCTCCTGGCTGCCGCTCTTCTACGGAATCGGCATCAGCATTGGCTTTGCCGATGGCGAGGCGATGGGCGCTCTTTCGGTCGCCACCGGCTTTCTGGTGATGGTCTCCGTGGCCGAGGCGGTTTCGGGCGATCCTTCCCTGAACGTGGGCGTCCTCGGCGGCCTGATCGCCGGTGCGGTCTGCACCTGGATCTACAACCGGGTCAAGCACGTGGAACTGCCGGAGTACCTCGCCCTGTTCAGCGGCAAACGGCTGGGCCCTCAGGCTGCCGCCCTGGCCGGCATCGCCTTGGGCTTCCTGTTCGGCTACTTCTGGCCGCCGATCCAAGGGGCGATCAACACCCTGGGCCAATGGATCTACAGTGCGGGCGGAGCGGGCGCCTTCGTCTACGGCGCCGCCCTGCGCCTGCTGCTGCCCACGGGGCTCCATCAGCTGCTCATGCAGGTCGTCGATACCCAGATGGGCGGCTGGCTTGACCCGGCCACCGGCAAAATGGTGGCGGGCGAATACCTGCGCTTCCTGGCCGGCGACCCGCAGGCGGGCCGGCTGCTGAGCGGCTTCTTCGTCACCCTGGGCTTTGCGGCCCCGGGCGCCGCCCTGGCGATGATCCAGGAGGCACGTCCGGAGCAGCGGCGCCGGGTCGCCGGCCTGATGACCACCGGAATCCTGACCGCTGCGGTGCTCGGCATCACCGAGCCCATCGAGTTCGCCTATATCTTCGCTTCTCCCGTGCTCTTCGGGCTCCACGTGGTCCTCTCGGGCCTGGCGAGCCTGCTCGGCTGGGCGCTCGACATCCACCTGGGCGGCTATGCCCTGCCCATGATCCTGATCAACTGGCACCGGGCACAGAACGGCTGGCTGATCTTCCCGCTCGGGCTGGGCTACTTGGCGCTCTACTACTTCAGCTTCCGGGCGGTCATCCGCTGGCTGCGGCCGCCGATCCTGGGACAGACCGACGAGACCCCGGCTGCCGACGCAGCCGCCCCGGGGCCCGCGGGAGAGGGAGCTGCCTTCCTGCACGCCCTCGGCGGGGCCGCGAACCTGGATACCCTGGACGCCTGCATGACGCGCCTGCGCGTCACGGCCCGCGACCAGGACCGAGTCGACGAGGCGGCCCTGCGCAGGCTGGGGGCGGGCGCCGTCCTCAAAGGTGCCGCCGGGACAGTGCAGGTCGTGGTGGGCGCCCGGGCAGCCGTGATCGCCGACCAGATTCGGGCGGCCATGGGCGGCCAGCCGGCTCGGGCTGCCATTACCCTGGTGAGCCCGCTTTCCGGCCGGGTCATTCCCCTGGAGGAGGTGCCCGACCCGGTCTTCGCAGGGCGACTGGCCGGGGACGGGATCGCCCTGGAGCCGAGCGAGGGGTGCCTGCTCTCCCCGGTTAAGGCCCGGGTGGCCCATGTCTTCCCCGGCGGGCACGCCATTGGCCTTATCACCGATGAAGGGCTGGAGTTGCTGCTTCACGTGGGCATTGACACGGTCGCCCTCAAGGGGGAGGGCTTCACCGTCGCCGTAGTGGAAGGCGATCAGGTCAAGCCTGGTCAGGAACTGGGCCGGTTCGACCTCGGGGTACTCATTGCCCACGGCAAGTCGACGGTCACCCCGCTGCTCGTGACCAACATGGACCAGGTCGAAAGGCTGACCCCGCTGCAATCCGACCGGGTGACGGCCGGGGCGCCCCTGCTTCAGGTGATCCTTCGGCCCCGATAGACGCGCAGGACCGCCGGTTTCCCGGCGGTCCCACGAGTTTAGGCTAAAGTTTCGAGTCCGGCAACGGAGGCATAGGTTTCGCATAGTTCCATTAGCTCCTCGGGCTCCAGTTCATGCTTGCCCCAGGCGTCCAGGGCGACACGGGTGAAGTCGGTGGCACCGGCGGCCAGTAGGCGGGCAAGCATGAGGGGGAGCTCCTGCCGGTTGGGAACCTGCTGCAACTTGCGGCGCACCGGCTTGCGCGACTCCATGGGAATAACGAGACCCACGAACGGCACCTCTCTTTACTTACATGTATTTTACTTCCAGGAAAAGTATACCAAATGTTCCCATTGGACGCAACAGATCACTGTAAAAATATAGGATATTTTGTTGGCGATTGTCGAAACTGCAATACGAAATCAGGTATAATGTAGCCACGTCCCGGATCGCAGTGATAACGATGAGGGGGCAGGGCGTGGTGAGCGGTCTCGGAGAGCGTTTGGGGATGTTGCGGGCGGCGCGGTCGATCAGCGTGAAGGAACTGGCCGTAGCGTTGTCCGTGCCGTACAGCGATCTGCTCCGCCTGGAGAGCGGACCCAGGCGCCAGCCCCCTGCCGACCTGCTGCGGCGCCTGTCCGACTACTTTGCAACCACCGAAGCGTACATACTGCTAGGGGAAGAGCCCTCGCCCAACGAACTGCGCATCGGCTTTTTCCGCCACTACGAAGCCCTGGGCTCCCAAAGGCGCCAGGCGCTGAAGTTCGAGCCGATCCAGGGGCGCATCGAAGAGGTGCTCAGGTACCTGGAGAGCGCCTACCCCACCGTGCTGGATCGGCGCCAGGTCGCCGCCCGCCTGGGCTACACCCCCCAGTCGCTCGACGACGTTCTGCGGGGCCGGGCGCCCCTCGAAAGCCATCTGCTCAAGCGCCTTTCCAGCCAGGTCGGCCTCAGCATGGACTTCTTTGTCCGCGGCGACTTCTTTGGCGGCGCCGTCCCCGATGACACCGGACTCAGCCCGGACAAGCTCAGCGCCTACTACCAGGTCGTCCAGGAGGCCATCGCTGCCGGCATCTCCCCGACGACGCTCCGCAAGGCGGTCCAGCTGCTTTCGGTGCGCAGCGACGAGCCCTGAGTTCAAACGAAGTTAACTTTACGCTTCAGACGCGCTGACGTAAAATGGAGAGTGCATCTCATCGGAGGTGACCCTGTCTCCCGTGGAAGCATACATCGCAGCAGCCAAGGTACCCAAGTTTGGCCTGGGGGAAAGCGGAGACACGGTCGAGGTTGTTGAACGCCCCCGGGGCGGCATGACAGCGATCATGGCCGACGGTCAGACCCACGGCCGGGCGGCCAAGCGCGTAAGCCACCTGGTGGTGGCCAAGGCGGCCCAGCTCATCGCGGATGGCGTTCGCGACGGAGCCGTCGCCCGCGGCGTTCACGACCACCTCTACGCAGCCCGCGACGGCAAGGTTTCTACCGAACTGACCATGGTCTCCGTCGATTTCCGCACCAAGAGTCTGGTCATCACCCGGAACACGCACGTCCCGGTTTTCCTGCGCACCCCGGATGGCGTGGTGGAGCGGTTGGAGCAGTTCGTCGAGCCCATTGGCGTCCACGAACTTATGAAGCCGCTCATCACCGAAATTCCCCTCCAGGCCGGGTTGCTTGTGCTGGCCTTCACCGACGGCGTCTACTCGGCAGGCCGGCGCTACAACGCACAGCTTGACATGGCGGACATCGCAACCATGGTGGCGGCCGCCGAGCCGCACCGCGTCCGTGAACTGGCCGACGGCGTGCTGGAGCGGGCCCTGGAGCTCGACCGGCGGCGCCCCGCCGACGATATGTCGGTGCTGGCGGTGGGACTGGCTCCCCGTACGGACGAGGACATGATCAGGCGATTGTCCGTGGTCATGCCCTTCGGTGGAACGCATGGCCACCCCTGATCCCAAGAAGGTGGAGGCGACCCGTTTGAAAGAACCCTGCATAGCCATCGTAGGCGTTTGCGCCTCGGGCAAAACGACCCTCGCGGAGGGGCTGGCCCAGGTCGGGATCAAAGCGCACACCGTTCCACAGGAGCATTCGGTTGTCCGCAGGCTCTGGGAGAAGCTGCACCCCGAGTGCAACATCCTGGTGATGCTCGACGCCCGCTGGGAGACAACCAAGCTGCGCCGGCCGCACATTGGCTATGGCCCTGAGCGTCTGGCCGAGCAGCGCGACCGACTGAAGACCGCCCGAGAGGTAAGTGACCTTTACCTGCCCACCGACGACCTCAGCATCGATCAGGTGCGCCAGGCCGTGGTTGACTGGGTGAAGGATTGGCGCAGACAATCTTCACCGCATGAGGAGAGAGAGTAATGGAGTCCAGTCATCCCGAAACGCCCAAGGAGCCCGAGCTGGTTGCCGCATCGGAGCAGGGTGGGCAGGACGGCGCCCCGGGGGGCGAGCAGCCCGGCAACCCTCCCAAGCCCAAAAAGAGCGCCGCCCGGGAATGGATCGAGACCATCGTATTCGCCCTGGTAATCGCTCTCCTGATCCGCACCTTCGTGGTCCAGGTTTACCTGGTGGAGGGCGAGTCCATGGAGCCCACCCTGCACACGGCAGAGCGCCTCCTGGTCAACAAGCTGCTCTACCGGTTCCGCGATCCGGCCCCGGGCGAAATCGTCGTGCTTCAGGACCCCGGCACGCCCAGCCGCGAGCTGATCAAGCGGGTGATTGCCACCGCCGGCGAAACCGTGCAGGTAAAGCGCGGCGTCGTCTACATTAACGACAAGCCTGTTGACGAACCCTACAAGAACACGATGTTCACCCAATATGCCGACACGGCGCCCACTACGGTTCAGCCCGGTTACATTTTCGTCATGGGCGACAATCGCGGCCGCAGCCTCGACTCCCGCATGATCGGCCAGATTCCCATCAGCAAGGTGGAAGGCAAGGCGTTCTTCCTCTTCTGGCCCCTGAGCGAACTGCGTCTCAGCAACCTGGAGCACGGACGGTCCTTCGCAGCCGAAAGCAAGTAGACACGAAAGAGGAGCGGTAACAGACCCATGTCCGAAGTCACCTTCCAGACGATCAAGGCCGATCCCGAGGTCCGGACCTACATTGTGAAGGCGCAGGAGATGCTCTCTGCCATTGGTTTCACAGAGCACGGCCTCCGTCATGTGGGGTTGGTGGCCCATCGCGCCATGAAGTTGATTGAGGACATGGGGCGACCCGAGCGGAGGCGGGAGCTGGCGGGCATTGCCGCACAGCTGCACGACATTGGCAACCTGGTAAACCGCCACGACCACGGGCAGACCAGCGCCCTTCTGGCCCATACCATCCTCACCCGCCTGGGCATGGAGCCCGACGAGATCGCCGAGGTCATGGCAGCGATCGGCAACCATGAGGAGGAGTATGGCAACCCGGTCAACGACCTGGCCGCCGCCCTGATCCTGGCCGACAAGTCCGACGTGCACCGCAGCCGGGTCTACAACCGCGAGATCGCCACCTTTGATATTCACGACCGGGTGAATTACGCGGTGACCCACAGTGATCTGGTGGCCGTGCCCGAAGAGAAGAAGATTCGCCTCATGCTCGAGATTGATACATCAATTATTGCGATCATGGAGTACTTTGAGATCTTCCTGGTGCGCATGGTCATGTGCCGGCGTGCCGCACAGTTCTTCGGCTGCAAGTTTGAACTGGTCATCAATGACACGAGACTGCTGTAATTGTCAGAACGTCCAACCCTGCTAAGGTTGACACGGCTCCATTCGGCCCGTAGAATTGCTTAGGCAGGTATATTGGATACTTAAAGGAGGACGGGCCATGCGGGCCGCTTCGATTCTATTGACACTGGTCCTGGCGCTGGCCGGCGTCGGGTACTACTTCACCGCAGTGAACCCCATTGATTCGCACATGAAGCTCGGCCTGGACCTCAAGGGCGGCGTCCACATGAAGCTGAAGGGCGTCGAGTCCGACCTTGGCCCCGTGACCAAGGAGAAGATTGAGGCGGCCAAGAAGGTCATCGAGAATCGTATTAACAAGCTGGGCGTCTCGGAGCCGGTCGTTCAGATCGACGGCCAGAACCGCATCGTCGTCGAGATCGCCGACGTGCAGGACACCGAGAAGGCGCAGGAGATCATCGGTAAGACCGCAGCGCTTACCTTCAAGGATCCCGACGGCAACGTGGTCCTCAACGGCAAGGACATTGCCAGGGCCGGTGTGGCCAGCAGCCAGCAGAACGGCGGCTACCTCGTCACCCTGAAGCTGCAGGGCGAGGGCCCCAAGAAGTTCGAGGAGGCCACCAAGAAGTGGGTCGGCCAGACCATCTCCATCATGCTCGACGAAGAAGTGATCTCGGCCCCGCGGGTTGAGAGCGAAATCGTCGGCGACGAGGCCGTCATCACCGGCAACTTCAGCGTGGAGGAGGCCCAGACCCTCTCCGACCTGATCAACGGCGGCGCCCTGCCGGTCAAGCTGGTCATGGAGGAGAGCCGCGTGGTTACCGCCACGCTGGGCGCCGACTCCCTGGCCAAGTCCGCTGAGGCGGGCGTGATCGGCCTGGTGGCTGTGGTGCTCTTCATGCTGATCCTCTACCGGGTGCCCGGTCTGATGGCCAACATCGCCCTGATCGTGTACTCCTTCCTGACGCTGGGCTTCCTGATCGCCATCAACGCCGTCTTTACGCTGCCGGGCATCGCGGGCCTGCTGCTCTCGATCGGCATGGCGGTTGACGCCAACGTCATCATCTTCGAGCGCATCAAGGAGGAGCTGCGGGCCGGCAAGGGCCTGCGCTCCGGCATCGACGCCGGCTTCAGCCGGGCCTATGCCACCGTTATCGACTCCAACGTGACCACGGCCCTGGCCGGTATCATTCTGTGGTACCTGGGCACCGGCCCGGTCAAGGGCTTCGCCCTCACCCTGGTCGTCGGCGTCGGCCTCTCGATGTTCACCGCCATCACCCTGACCCGCTGGCTGATCAACCTCTGCGTTGCCACCGGCTGGTTCGGCAAGAACCTGTTTGGCGTCAAGGAGGTGGCTCGCTAATGAACTTCCTCACGAAGATCAACTACATGAAGCACGCCAAGGCGTGGGTCACCTTCTCCATCGTCCTGACGGTGGCCAGCCTGGTGGCGCTCTTCACGCTCGGCATGAACAAGGGCATCGACTTCACCGGCGGCGTGCTGCTGGACGTCCAGTATGACAAGGTTGTGGCCGTTGGCGACGTCGAGCGGGTTGTCACTGACTCCACGGGGGCAGTCCCGGTCGTCAAGGCTGCGCAGGTCAAGGGCGCCGAAGCCACCGACAAGTCCGAGTTCCTGATCACCACCAAGGAGCTTGACACGGCTGGCCGTGAGAAGCTGTACAAGGACCTCGAGAGCATCGGCGCCTACAAGAAGGTGGGCGAGGAGACCGTCTCGGGCAGCGTCTCCTCTGAGCTGACCCAGCGTGCGGCCATGGCCATCGCCATCGCTGCCGTGCTCCAGATTCTCTACATCTGGTGGCGGTTCCAGTTCAAGTTCGGCATCACCGCCGTGGCCGCTCTGGTTCACGACCTGGTGATCACCCTCGGCCTGATGTCCGTCTTCCGGGTGCAGATCAACTCGGCCTTCGTGGCTGCGGTTCTGACCGTGCTCGGTTACTCGATGAACGACACCGTCGTCGTGTTTGACCGGATCCGTGAGGATCTGAAGAACCGCAAGAAGAATGAGCCGCTGGACGTGCTCGCCACCCGGGCCATCCAGGAGGTTATCACCCGGTCGCTGTACACCGGCGTTTCCGTGCAGATGATGCTGATCGCCCTGCTGGCGCTCGGCGGCGATTCGATCTGGGACTTCTCCATGACGCTCCTGATCGGCATCACCTCCGGCACCTACTCCTCGATCTTCATCGCCGCTGCGCTGTGGCTCTTCTGGGAGCAGGCGGACGAGAAGAAGACCAAGACCAAGTCGCCCGCTGCCAAGGGCTCGCCTGCCAAGGCGTAACTCCACAGACAAACGCCCGCTGCCGATCAAGGCTGCGGGCGTTTCTGTATTTTGTTCGTAAAGCGGAACAACCTAGACAGGAAATCCCGGGAAATATACGTATTTAGATGGGGTAACTATAAAAATTTGGTAGGGGGATAATCGACAGTGAGAATTGGTGTATTTTGGAGAATCGTCGCCGCGATGGTAGCGGTCAGCATTCTCCCGGTCGGGCTCCTTGGCTTCATGCTTAGGCAGTGGAGCCGCACCGAGCTCGAGGCGGCGGCGGCACGGAATCTGACTCAGGAACTGGACAAGGTCGCAGGCGGAATCCAGAACTACGTGGATATGCATGAACAGCTCCTTCGGGCTGCTGCGCAGCAGTCTGCCATGGTCACCATGGACGCCGCCCAGCAGAAACCGGTGCTCCAGGCGCTGGCCAAGAGCCGCACCGACCTGATGGTTGTCCAGACATCCGGAATGGGCGGTATGAATGTGGCCAAGTCCGATGACTCGGCCCTGAACTCGATCTCCGACCGGGCCTGGTTCCAGCAGGTGGCGGGCGGCGCGGAGCGCGGCTATCAGACCCTGATCTCGAAGACGACGGGCAAGCCCGGGCTGGTGGTGGCCGTTCCGATCAAGAACGGCGGCGTGACGCAAGGGGTGCTAAGCAGCACGATTGACCTGAAACAGGTCTCCGCCATGGTCAGTCAGAGCAAGATCGGCGCGACGGGCTTTGCCTGGCTTGTGGACGCCGACAACAAGGCGATGGCCCATCCGGATGCCGCCCTGGTGGAAAAGCAGGCAGCTATGGCCGATGAGCCAGCCGTACAGCGGGCCCGGGCCGGCAAGACCGAGGTCGGTACCGTGCCGCAGGGCGGGAAGAACGTGCTGACCGTTCAGCGCCTGCTTCCCCAGGGCTGGGTGCTGGTGGCGCAGATGGACAGCGCTGAGGCACTGGCGGCTGCCGACCGCATGGATCAGTCGATCCTGAGCCTGCTCGGCGCCGTGGTCCTGGCGGTGGCAATCCTGGCGACAGTGGTCTCCCGTAGCCTTAGCAAGCCGGTCGCCGTCATGAACGGGTTTGTGGCTCGACTTGGCGCCGGTGACTTCACGGCGTCACTGAGCCTTCGGCGGGCCGATGAGCTGGGCGACATGGCGAGGGCATTGAGCACCATGCAGACTGCCCTGCGTGACCACGTGGCGAGCGTGAAGGGGGCGGTGGGGGAGGTCGGATCCGCAGCCGATCAGCTCCGGAACGCGTCGGGCACCGCGGATCGGGCGCAGACCGCCATTGCCGATGCCTTTGAGCATACCTTGACCGAGGTGGAGACCGCGACTGCACATCAGCAGGAGCGGCTGAGCACGGCGAAGGGTGTGGTTGGCGAACTGGTCTCCGCGGTGGCGCAGATCGCCAATACCGCTTCGCATCAGGCTGTGGAGGTGGGGCAGGCCGCCAGCGTCGTGGCCACGGCGTCCAGACAGGCCGAGGTGGTCTCGGAGGGCATCGCGAAGCTGGCCGCCGCCGTCGAGCGTGTGGCTGTGGCCGGCGCTACCGGCAAGACGACGGTCGAGGGCGCCCTCGCCGGGATTCGCTCCACCGACGAGCGGGTCAGCCTCGCCGCCAAGCAGGTCAGCGAGCTCGGCGCCCGGTCGGAGGCGATCGGGAGCATTCTGGCGGAGCTGGCTTCGATCGCCGATCAGACAAACCTGCTGGCCCTGAACGCCGCCATTGAGGCCGCCCGGGCCGGCGAGGCCGGGCGTGGCTTCGCCGTCGTAGCCGACGAGGTCCGCAAGCTGGCAGACCGCTCCGGCCGCTCCGCGAGGGAGATCGGCAAGATCCTGGCCTCCCTCCAGGACGGTGTGCGTACGGTCGGGCAGTCGATGCAGGAAGGGGCTGCCGCGGCCAGGGCCGGCGCCGAACGGGCCGGCGAGGCGGGCGAGGCGCTGGAGGCGATCCTGGCGGCAGTAAGCGAGAGCTCCGCGGAGGCCGGCACCATTCGGGAGGCTGCGGTGGCCCTGGTGGAGGCGCATGGCCGCCTGGCGAGCACGTTCCAGACCCTCGCGGCCGTGGCAGAGGAGAACTCTGCCTCCGCCGAGGAGATGGCCTCGGGCGGCGAGTCAGTCCGCAGCGCCATTGGCGACCTCAACTCCCTGGCACAGCAAAACTTCGCAGCGATCCAGGGAGTCTCCGGGCAGTTGGACGCCCTGGGTCAGTCTGTGAGCAAGATGGTCCAGTCCGTCCAACGGCTCGGGGCTGTGACGGAGTCGCTGGACCGGTCGGTAGAGCACTTCCGTACCTAAGCACACATGAGCCGAACAGTCGATAGAGGCTCTCCAACCCGAGGCGCGACAATCAGGGGGGAGGGATTTCGATGTTCGGGCTGGAGAAGTGGCTGAAGGTGGTCGACCCCGAGCCCGTGCTGATCAATCATCAAGCCTGCCTGCGGGCCAGGCACCGGCGGTCGGCCTGTCGCGCCTGCTCCGCCGCCTGCCCGCCGGAGGCGATGGGCTACGAGAATGGCCGGGTAACGGTCGACCCGGGCAAGTGCGTGCGGTGCGGAATCTGCGTCGGCGCCTGCCCCACCGCCGCCCTTCAGGTGCACGGGGTGGCCGACGAGCGCCTGGCGGGGGCCACCCGGGTCCGGTGCTCCCGGGCAGCGGGCGATGGCGTGGAATTGCCGTGCCTGGGCTACCTCTCGGCTGATCACCTGGTTGACCTGGGCAGCCGGGCGCCCGGCCTCGAGTTGGCGGCGGGCGACTGTGCGGCGTGCCCCTGGCAGAAAGGCGGGGAGCAGGCCAGGGCGGCCCTGGCATCCGCCTCAGCGACGCTCTTAGCGCTCGGGGTGCAGGAGCCGCCGCGCTGGACTGCGGCGCACGGGGGCGGCTCAGCACAGCACCGCAGCCTGACCAGGCGGGAGCTGCTGGGCTTCTGGCGGGTCTCGGCTGTCCAGACCAGCCAGACCCTGCTGCCCGACCGGGAGGTCAATCCGGTACGGCTCCCGGCGAAGGTGCCCGCCAGGCGTCTGCGGTGGATCAAACGGTTTGAGTCCGTCGATGGCCCGGCGACCCTGAGCTGGCCCACCCGGCAGGCTGCCGAGGGCTGTAACGGCTGCACCATCTGCGTCGCCTTCTGCCCGACCGGCGCCCTGTCCGGCAGGGAGGAGGACGGGGTCTGGACCCTGGGCTTTCAGGCGGCTGCGTGCGTCGACTGCAAGACCTGCATGCAGTTGTGCCCCCGGCGGGTGCTCGGTGCGGGAGGCGACCCCCTGCTGACCGAGGTATTGAGCGGCGCCCGGCGCGACATCGCCGCGATACGTGCGGCGGACCGCCCCGTTACGCCAGGTTTCACCCCGGTACGATAGTGCTATAAGTATTTCGTCTACCAGAATCATTTTTCACCACTGGAAAGCACCAATGTGTCATGATACACTCTTGTCCATAAATAAGTGGACGGGCGTAAACGGGTGGTTTGCGTCTCAAGTGTCGGGCAGGGGGGCGTTCGACATGGGAGTGCGTCTGGTGGGGGAGCATGAATCGGGAGCGCCGATGCGGGTCTACGAAGAGATTCGGGCGCGCCTGGGCCTCGGGTTGGTTCCTAATGTCTTTAAGGCGATGGCGGCGGTCAATCTCGATGTGCTGGTGCAGAACTGGACCGCCTTCCGCTGCACGCTCCTGGAGGGCGGGCTGCCGCGGACCGTCAAGGAGATGATCGGGGTGATTGTCTCCCGGCGGAACCGCTGTGCGTACTCGCTGGAGTTCCATGCCCGGCGGCTGGTGCTGCTTGGCGTGCCCGGGCCGATTGTGGACAGCCTCATCGTCCACGGCGACGCAGAACAGCTGACCGATGCCACACGGGCCATGCTGGCCTTCGCCAGGTCCTGCGCGGACGACCCGGATCGGGCCGATCCCGGACTGATGGAGGCCCACGGCTGTTCCGACGATGAGATCCAGGAGGTCACTGACACCGTGCTGATGGTGGCCGGCATGAACCGCTTCAGCAAGGAGATGGGCGTTCCGATGGATTCGGCCTCCTAAGCGCCGTAGAAGCAAGCAGTAAGAGGGTCACCTGCACGGGTGGCCCTCTTTTTTGTTCGAAAAATCTTTTAACGTTCGTGTTGACGTAACGGTGCCGTGACCTTGATCATTGAACCTAGAATCTTCCAACTGTGAAGGGGGCTTGTACCGTGTGCTTGCGTTCAGGACTGGGGCGCCGCGTAACCGCCATGGCTCTGCTTATTACTACGCTGCTCCTGCTCCCGGTTCCGGCCTTGGCTGAGAACCATGACGAGGCCGAGGCCGCCATGGTCGAGATCCGATTCCAGATTGGCTCGACGATCTACACCGTCAATGGCGAGCCCAGGGAGATGGATGTCGCCCCGCGCATCGACCCGACGTCGGAGCGGACGCTCCTGCCGGTCCGGTACGTTGCTGACGCCATGGGAGCGGCGGTCTCCTATCAACCCGAAGGCCAGCGCATCGCCCTGGTCCATCCCGTCACGAGGCGCCTGCTGGACCTTTCGGTGTCGGGCCGGACGATGCTGGTATACGACGTGGATGAAGCCCAGCCCGAGACTGTCACCCTGGACCAGGCGCCTGTGATTGACCCGCCCGGCCGGACCATGCTGCCCGTGCGGGCCGTTGTGGAGGCGCTTGGCGGGCAGATCGCCTACGATCCGGCGGCCCGCATCATCACCATCATCCGGGAGGCCACGCCGGCAGCCCAGGCCGTATCGCCCGCCCAGGTCCATTTCGGGAGCACCGTCGCACATAACCCCGAAGAGCCGATGCACTCTCCCTACTTGCTCCAGGAGACGGTCACGGTGACAAACCTGGGCCAGGGGCCGCTGATGGTCGAATCGGCCCTGATTGAAGGGGACGAGGTGTTCAGCCTTTGCGGCGTGCCGTTCGAGCCCTTTATGCTTGCGCCCGGGGAGATCCATTCCCTGATCGTGTGCGCAGAGCCGATGAGACCCGGCTCTTTCCAAGGGCTGCTTACCTTTGACTCCTCGGTGGAGTTCGCCGACGATCTGCTGCTGCAGGCGGTGCCGCTGTTCCTGAACGCCAACGCCTGCTCGGTCGAGATCGTGGGCGGCGGGGAGAAGCCGAATCCCGCTACCTCCGGCTTCCGTCATCTGCCCGCCCTGGGCATTGACCGCCCGCTGGTCAACAGCGGTCAGCATATTGGGTTGGAGGCCAAGGTCAGCGGCGGGACGGCGCCCTTCTCGTATCACTGGGCGGTTCAGGGCATGCACATCAAGGACTACACCGAGACCGTTGCGAGCGGTTGGAGCACGACCGCCATGCAGCCGGCGGATTACGACCAGCAGGCGATCAGCTTCTACTGGAAGCAGGTCGGCAAGCACATGGTGAGCCTGACCGTGATCGATGCGAACCAGCAGGTGTGTACGGCCCAGGAGATCTTTGAGGTGGAGCGCAATAACAACGACATCGACCGCCAGGCGGAGGACTTCTACGTGTGGAACCATGGTTCGCAGGTCCTGAGCGAGCACCTGACCTGGCATCAGACCTATCGCTTCGGCTGGAATCCGGGCGAGACGCCGACCCGGGCCACCTTCAATGGCTGCAAGGGACCTGGCACCCGCTTCTACACCTTCCACCATGACTTCGTGGCGCGTTTTAACAGCTGGCGGACGGAGTTCGGCTACCCGGCTTTGGCGGTCTGGGATCCGGGCACGCCGTTCCCCAGGGGCATCTCCGTCGACCACAATGGCCGCAACAACGGGTACGTGCCCCGCAACCTGCCCTCGTACTTCACGGCGGCCGGCGGCCTGGCTCCGTCGCCTTGCTCACCGGCGGGCGCCCCGCGCCTCAAGCGGTCCGATTTCCCGAATAGCGACGCCTTCTGGGTAATCTTTGAGGGGTGGCATAACGGGGTTCATGGCGCGATCGGCGGAGACATGGGCAACCCGGGGCTCGCCCCGAAGGATCCGATCTTCTGGCGCTGGCACACCTTCGTTGACAGGCTGGGCAACCCGTAATCAGGCGGTGGGGGTCAACTCGCTCTGGGCCCGGGCCAGGCGCTGGTCGAGGTTCCAGGAGTAGGCCATGGCGACCAGCACGATGCCCACCCCCAGGAGGAAGGGGATCTGCGGGCCGAACCACTGCCAGAGAATCCCGCCCGCCACGGGGACCGTCACCCCGAAGATGTGATTAATGGTGGTGCCGGTCGCCAGGGAGGAGGAGAGCTCCGACTTGGGAATGATCCGGCCGGCGTGGGTGGAGATCGCGATGTCGAAGCCGGTCATGAGATTATCGATAATAAAGAGGCTGTAGGCGATGTAGGGGCTTTTGATGAAGGCGTAGCCGAGGAAGATCAGGGCAACGATACCGTAGTTGAAGGAGAGCGCACGCTGCTCGCCGACCTTGTCGATCACCTTGCCGATCAGCGGGCGGGTCCAGATGGCGCAGAAGCTGGTTGCCGCCAGCAGCAGGGCCATGGTCTGGACCGGGGTGTTGTAGAGCTTGACCAGGGCGAAGGAGGCAAAGGTGAGCACGATATGGCGCCGGGCGCCGGAGAGCATGGTCAGCACGTAGTACGAGCGGTAGCGCCAGCTGAAGACGAAGCGGACGCGGGGGGCGGTCTCCTTGGCGGGGCGCATCAGGAGAGCGACCAGCGCGCCGACCACGCCCACCACGCCGGCCATGACGAAGTACTGGCGCAGGCTGAGGAAGGAGCCCGTCGCCGTGACCACGCCCATGCCCAGCAGGGTCGCCATGGCGGCGACGCTGTTGATTTGGCCGAGCTGCTTGGCGCGGTCGCCGGTGGCGGCGGTCTTGAGGATCATGGAGTCCTGGACCACGCCCCAAACGTGGAAGCCGATGCTTTGAACCAGCGTGGCGAAGATCAGGTCTGCATAGGAATTGGCGGAGGCGTACATCCAGATACCGGTGCCGATGAGGCCGCCGCTGACGGCGTAGAGCCGTTCATCGCTCACGCGGTGGACCAGGGCGACCAGCACAATGGTCAGGAGGCCGGGAATCTCGCGAATGCCCTCCAGCAGGCCGTACTGGGCCTCGCTGATCCCCAGCGTCTGGCCGGCGAAGTTGCTGAACACGGATCGGTACGCCCCGAAAGAGAGGTTGAGCAGAAAGCTGGCGCCCATAATAACGGCGAGAAGGCGGGGCACTTTGATCCGCTGTAGCAACGTGGCATCTCCTTTTTCCGTTCTCGTCTTCGTATAGATACGGCGCTGTGGCTGCGCCGTCCTCTTTCATTACCAGAAACGCAAGGTCGGACGATAGAAGGACAGCAGTGTGCCCGCAGCGAAAAGGACGCTATGTTGAGGTGCATAACAGAAGGGGTGCGCAGGTCATGTACGAGATCCGGCAGGTTTCAGTGACGGTGCGAGGGCGGGAGTTCACCCGCGACGTGGTGGACCATCCCGGTTCGGTCTGTGTCCTGGCGCTCACGACCGAAGACCGCATCGTCTTCGTCCGGCAGCTGCGTCCCGGCATCGGCCGCGCCAGCCTGGAGCTGCCAGGGGGCCGCCTGCGCCCCGACGAGGCGCCGGAGGAGTGCGCTCGCCGGGAGATGGAGGCCGAAACCGGCATCAAGCCGCTGGCGCTCCGCCTGGTGGGCCGCTTCTACCCTGCGCCCGGGTACTCGACCGAGGAGTGTTACTGCTTCGTATCGGATCAAATGGAGCCCGGTATGATGCAGTTCGACGAGTCCGAGGACCTGCAGGTGGAGTTCCTCCCCTACTTTGAGGCGATGGAGCGCGTGCGCAGCGGCGAGATTGCCGATGCCCGTTCGATCATTGCGCTGCTCCGTTGGGGTGATGAGACCTACGGCAAGCTGACGCCAAAGCCGAGGGTGTTCTAGACACCATTTGGGGGATTGCCTAGGTCACGGCCGCGTGATAAACTGGCCCTGTTATGTCGAAAGACCCGCGGAGCGTACGGCTCCGGCGGGTCTTTCCCCGTGTTTGGGGTTTTTCCTCCGGGAAAGATTCTTGCCCGGGTCTTAAAAAGTGGCTCATAGTCAGACTGGCAAAGGATGAGTCTCGTGAACGGGAAGGTGCAGGCAGCGCGTCTCTCTGTGGCCAGCAACTCCGCGCTGGTCGCAGCAAAACTGGTCATCGGACTGGGGATCGGATCGGTCTCTGTGCTCTCAGAGGCGATTCATTCAGCGATCGACCTGGTGGCAGCGCTTATTGCTCTATTCAGCGTCAGGGTCTCCAGCCGCCCGGCAGATCAGGACCACCGCTACGGCCACGGCAAAATCGAGAACCTGTCGGCCCTGGTGGAGGGCGCCCTGATTCTGCTGGCCGCCGCCTGGATCATCTTTGAAGCGGTTCGCAAGCTGTCGGCGGGACACGCCTCCCCCGAGGTGGGCCTCGGCCTGTGGGTCATGGGCGGATCGGCTGCGGCCAACTGGTTGGTCTCCGGCTACCTGTTCCGGGTGGCCCGGGCCGAGGAGTCGATGGCCCTGGAGGCCGACGCCATGCACCTTCGCACCGACGTCTGGACCTCGCTGGCCGTCTTTGGCGGGCTGGTGCTGGTGAAGCTGACGGGTATTGCCTGGCTCGACCCCGCGGTGGCCATTGCCGTCGCCCTGATGATCTGCAAGGCCGGATGGGAACTCTGCGCCCAGGCCCTGACCCCGCTGATCGACGGCCGCCTGCCGGCCGAGGAAGAGGCGGAGATCGTCGGCCTGATCGAGCGGCACAGCGGCGAGTTTGTGGAGTTCCACGACCTGCGCACCCGCCGCTCCGGCGCAGAACGCCATGTCGACTTCCACCTGGTCGTCCACGGGCGCCTCTCCCTGGAACAGGTCCACATCCTCTGCGACCAGATCGAACAGGCGATCAAGGACCGCTTCCCCCTCGCTCACGTGCTGATTCACCCCGAGCCCTGCGAAGAGAATTGCAGGTACTGCCGCGGAGAACGTCAGCGCCGCTCCGAAATGGCCGCCACAGCGCTGGCTCCCCGCCGGCTGCGCCCCCGGGGCAGCCAGGTGCGCAGACTCCAGACCCAATAGCGCCAATCATATCGGGCCGCCTGCGTACTCGGATGTACGCCAGGCGGCCCTTTCCGTTTCCGGTAGGGGCCTCCCGCGACCCGAATGAATAGGCTACAACCAGCACTCTTCAACGCGGGGAGGGGGGGCGGCGAGCTTGCAGATCCTGAATCTTGAGCTGGGGAAGGACGCCTGGGCACGGCTCGAGGAGGGCCCGATCTCTGGACAGTTGCGGTGGAACGAGCTCGCGCCCCACGCTGTGGAGGCGCGGATCCGCGGGGCGCACTCCCGGAAGTTCCCCAAGCGTTCGCTCCAGATCACCATGGATCATGATCGGTTGCCGGACGGCCCGCCGGATGGGCACACCGTCCGGCGTGTCCACCTGAATGCCGACTATATCGACCCGACGCTGATGCGCTCCTCGCTCTCCTTCCAGCTCTTTGACGCCGTCGGGGCGCCGGCCCCCATCGCCCGCCACGCTGCGGTCACCGTGAGCGGCGAGTTCGCCGGCATCTACGTGGCGATAGAGTCGGTGGATCGGCACTTCTGCCGCCGCCGGGGCTGGGCGCCGGGCTATATTTACTACGCCGTGAATCGAAACGCCAACTTCGGCCTGGTCAGCCCGAACAGCGGCAAGCTCAAGGAGCCGCTGGAACAGGGCTATCAGCTCACGGAGAGGGCCGATCCCCAGCCCCTTCGCCGATTGCTCATGAAACTGAACCTGGCCTCGGACCGGCGCTTTCCGGCCACCGCACGGCGCTTCTTGGACCTGGAGGGCTACCTGAAGTGGCTGATGGTGGCGGTCTTCGTCGGGAACCGGGATGGCTTCGTGCATAACTATGCCCTATACTGCGACAAAGCTGAAGACCGGTTTCGCATCATCCCGTGGGACTACGATGCCACCTTCGGCATCGATATTCACGGCCGGCCGGCTCGGCTTGACCGGGTGCCGGTCGCCGGGTGGAACAGGCTGACCGACCGCATCATGGGCGTCCCCGAATTCAGGACCCTTTATCGTTCGATGTTCGAGCAGGCTCTCGATGGTCCCCTGGCCCCTGATGCGATTGCCAAGCGCATCGACACGCTTCACGGGGACCTAGCGCCCTGGATCGACAAAGATCGGCAGACTGCGACTGGCGAACGCCGCTTTTCCGAGGCGGTCGCGGCTTTGAAGCGGTGGCCAGTGGAGCGTGCGGCTCTACTGCGACAGCAGTTGGCAGGATTATAACCCCATGCAGAAATTGGCGAGCGATTTCCTTCCGGCATCTACAAGCCCTGCGAGAGTTTTCTTGGGCAGGGTGGCAGACTAGAAGCAACAACATCCGGGGGGTCGCTGTTCATGGAGTCTGTCCTCGGCCTGGTTCGCCACGCCGGTAACGATGGGTTGTTTCGCGCCATCGAGATGTCGCTGGTCGCCACCCTGTCCGGCCAGCCGCTGCACCTGCACGCCGAGGGGCTGCGCGGCACCGGCAAGACCACCATCATGCGGGCGGTAAGGCGGATTCTGCCGAGGATTCGCCGCATCAAGTCCTGCCTGTACAACTGCGACCCCGCCCACCCGCACTGCCCCGGGCACCGCGGCCTTTCCGCCGAAGCGGTGGCCGCCCTCGGCGAGGAGTGGATCCCCATGCCCTTCCTGGAGATCTCCCATTCCGCCAAGGTGGGCACCGTGGTGGGCTCCATCAACCTCAAGGAGCTGGTGAACCCCACCCAGCCCGAGGCGGCACTCCTGCCCGGCACCATCCCCCAGGCGCACCGGGGCATCATCTTCGTCGACGAGATTAATCGGCTGGCTGAAACGTCGCCGGAATTGGCCGACGTTCTGCTGGACGTCATGGGCACCAAGCCCGGCCGGGTTCAAATCGAGGAGACCGGCCTGCCCTCGGTGGAGATGCCGGTGCAGGTCAGCATCTGGGCGGCCTCCAACCCCGACGAGGACCCAGGCCCGCTGGAGGAGATCCGCCGCCAGCTCTCGGACCGGTTCGACTTCACCGTCTACACCGACCGGCCGGGTGACGCCAGCGTGGTCGAGCAGATCCTGTCCTTGACCGACAATCCGGGATGGCAGCGGCCGCTCTCTCACCTCGACGAGGTGAAGGCTGACGCCTTCCGGGCCAAGTTGGCCGGCCGCATGGCCACCCTTCGCCATGTGAAGGTGCCGCAGGAGCTGCGCCAGCAGGTGGCCGATCTGTACAGCCGTTACAGCCTCGAAAGCCTGCGGGCGGTGCAGGCGATCCAGATGGGCATGCGGCTGGCCGCCTGCCTCGACGGGCGCGACGAGGCCGGTCCGGATGACCTGGCCCGGGTGACCACCCTCGCCCTGCGCCACCGGGTCGATCAGGAGATCATGAAGAAGCTGACCGCCCACCTGACAACGCTGAACCCCCGGCACGAGGCGGCGCCCTCGCCGGCTGGCGCATCCCCACAGCCCGGGCGCCCGCGCTTCCCGAACATCAGCTTTGGCGGGGCGGCGGTGCAGCCGCTGCCCGAGGCGCCAGCCGCTGCAACCCCGGAGCCGACGCAGTGGCCGACGCAGTTCCCACCGCGCCCTTCGGCCGACGGGGAGCAGCAGTCGGGCGGCTCCTGGATCAGCCGGACCCTTGCCGGGCTGCGTCGAAACCTGGGCAAGCCTGGTGAGGGGCAGCAGGCGGGTGGCCTGCGGCGCCAGGGCGTTACCCCGCCGCGGCCGGGCCGCCTCTTCCAGGAGGCGGAGCAGTTGCAGCAGTCCGGCGGGACTCAGGCTACGGGGGCGGGAGGCGGGCAAAACGCCGCCGGCCAAGCTCGGACAAGCCCCGGCCAGAGCGCCCTGCGCACCCCTGACCCCCGTCAGATGCCCCCGCAGGCGCCGCCCCATGCCGCCCGCTCCCTGGCTCAGCTCAGCGCTGACCAGCTAGTCTGGACCGAAGAGGAGCTGGACCGCCGGTGATAGGCCTAGGTCCTGCACTCAGCCAGGCCCCCTGGCAGGAAAAGCTCCGCCGCACCCTCCAGCGCCGCCGGGGCGCCCGCCTGGGCGAGGCCACCGTGGTCAGCCGGCAGGTCCACATGAGCGATCCCCGGGTGCCCCAGGCGGTCACGATCCTCACCGGGGCCGACGCTGGCGAAACCTTCTACGGCCGCACCGTTCAGGGTGAGGTGATCCACCTGGACATCTTCCACGATGTGGCCGACGTGGACCACCACCGGGTGGCCGGCGCCCTGCGCTGGGCGCTGGCCGGGGTTCAGCTCTCCGGGGGCGGCGAGCCGGGCGCCCCGCTCATGGACTACTTCGACCTGATGACCGGCACCGGGGGCGGGCGGGTCACCGGCGACCTCTCGTACGGCAAGAAGGAGTCGCTGCGGGTCGCCCACCGCAACCATGTGCACCTGGCGGGCTTCCTGCCCGATGACCAGCTCCACCTGCTGGTCCCCATCGCCATGGCGGTGGAGGAGGAGCTGAAGGCCCAGGGGGTGCAAATTCGCCGGATCGAGCGGGTCACGCACATGCGCGACTCGGGTACCGGGGCCCCGCTCGACCTGAGCCACTACACCGACTACAACGACACCAAGCTCCGGGGCGGCGGGCAGTCCCGGGGCGGGGCGGGCCGCAGTGCGGGCACCGGGCGGCCGGGCGCCGGGGCCGGGCAGGGCGCCGAAGCCGCCCACGAGGGTGGGGCAGCCCAGCAGTCCCTGCGGGCCGGGCGCAGCGGCGGCGGGGGCGCCGGGGCTACCCTGCCGGCCACTGGCTCGGCGGGGTTGTCCCAGCCCCCACGGGGCGCCATCGAGGGCGGGGGCGGCGAGTTCCTGCCCTCGCCGCCGGGGGCGGCGCCCGGTCCGGCCCCGACCCAGACCGGCTGGGACTCCCTGGAGCAGGAGCGCAAGCTGCAGGCCGCCCTGGAGCTTTCCCGCCGCCTGGGTTCGCCGGACGAGGTGAAGCGGGTGCTCGACGAGCTCAGCAAGGAGCAGGGCTGGGCCTCGCTCTACGGCTCCGGCAGCTCCCAGGCGCCGTTCGTGGTCCGCCAGCTGGAAGATGAGGGGCTGGTCCGCCGGGAGATCCGCGGCCTGCGCCTCACCGAAGAGGGCAAGGAGCTGGCCCGTTACCTCGACCAGCACCTGCGGGACGTGAAGCTCCGCTTCCGCAAGCTCATCCGGCGCATGCCGGCCTCCCCGGCGGGCAACCGAGACCGGCGCCGTCCCGGCCCGTCCACGGCGGCGCCCTCCCCGGATGTCCGTTACGGCCCGATCCGGGGCGCCGCCCGGGCCGAGTCCGGCGCCTGGCTGGGCGACCTGGCCGTGCCGGAAACCGTGCGGGCCGCCCTCACCCGGACCCACCTGGAGCGCATCCAGTCCGGCGAGGGTCCAGTCCGGGGCCTGCGCCTTGAGCGGGAGGATGTCCACGTCCACCTGCGCTCGGGCGAGCAGCCCCTGCACGTCTGCCTGCTGATCGACGCCAGCGCCTCCATGGCCGGGCGCCGTATCCTGGCGGCCAAGCACCTCGCCCGCCACCTGCTGGTCTCCACCCGGGACCGCATCGCCGTCATCGCCTTCCAGGAGCGCGACGTGCGGGTATACGTCCCCTTCACCCGGGACTGGACCCAAGTGGAGGAGGGGCTGGCACGGATTCAGCCCCTGGGTCTGACTCCCCTGGCCCACGGCCTGACCCAGTCGCTCGAGCTGATTCGGGCCTCCCGGGTGCGGCGCCCGCTGCTGCTCCTGATTACCGACGGCATCCCCACGGTGCCCAAGTGGACGGTGGACCCCCTCTCGGATGCTCTGGAGGCGGCCCGACAGGTTGGCTCCGGTCGAATTCCCTTCGGCTGCATCGGGCTCCAGCCCAGCCGCCGCTACCTGGAGGAGCTGGTCAAGGCCGGCGGCGGCACGCTCCACGTGGTAGAGGAGCTCGACGAGCAGGCCCTGGTCACCATCGCCCACAAGGAGCGCGACAAGATCGCACAGAGGGCACGATAGGCAAGGGGCCTGCGAAGCTGTTCGCAGGCCCCTTCGGTATTTAAATCCCAAGCAGTGTCGTCGCCACCAAGGTCACCAAGCCAGCAGCCACAGCCACAAACATTCGGCGGGTGAGGATCGTGATGACCAGTGTGACCAGGAACGGCGCCTGCGCCCAGGTCGGCGGCGCCACGCGCCCGCCCGGCACGAGAATGTCCGGTGCCACCATCGCGCTCAGCACGGCTGGCGCCACGTACTTGAGCCAGCGCTGGACCCCCGGCGAGATTCGATCCCCCAGCAGGAGCAGTGGCAGCGCCTTAGGCAAGTAGACGGCGAGAATCATCCCGCCCATGATGGCCAGGTCGCGGGTATTCATGCGCGTGCCTCCCCGGGCAGCGCCCGCTCCAGGAGGGGGCCAGCCAGGCTGGCCAACAGTCCGGCAACGACCACATGCCAGCCCCCAGGGAGGACGAACCGCCCCGCTACTGCCAGGGCGGCGCCCAACACAGCCACCCAGGTAGCCGGGCGCGTCGTGCAGCAGAGGATTGCCAGCGCCAGGAAGACGATGGGGAAGACCGCACCCAGCGGGCCGGCCCAGGCTGCGGGCACCTGGGCGGCGGAAAAGGCGCCCACCGCGGTGCCCACAGCCCAGGAGACATAGAGCGGTACGAACGCACCAGCCAGGTAGTCGGGCTCCATCTCCCCATTTCGGCGGGAGATGGCCAGCGCGTAGTTCTCATCGGTGATGCCAAAGGCCAGCAGCGCCCGCAGCCAGGCAGGGGCGCTTGCCAGCCGCGGCGACATGGAAGCGGTCATCAGGGAGAAGCGGAGGCTGAGTACAAGGGTGCTGAGGCATATCAGCAGGCCGTTGGTGTGCCAGAGCGGAAGGGCGGCGAACTGGCCCGACCCGGACCAGACCAGGAGCGACATGGCGGTTGCCACCCACGGATCGATGCCCACAGCCCGGCTGCTGGCGCCAAAGATGGCGCCCAGGATGGCCACACTGGCAACGAAGGTCAGCCCATCCCTGAGACCGGCGCCGGCCCGACGCATGTTCCACTGCATGGTGAGATAGTTGCCTCCTGCATAGAAAAGTTAAAATACATTCTACCATGCCTATTTTTCTTTGTAACCCCGCCGAGATTCGCCCCGTCTAACCGACAAAGGGGGGTACTTTCGGTGCGAACCTGGGTGGTTGCGTTACTCCTACTCCTCACTGCGTGCACAAAGGCGCCACAGGTGACTGGCCTTGGTCACCAGATCTCCGTCGACCAGGCCATCTCCATGGCAAGGGCCGACTCGCCCATCGTAGAGGTCACCCGCACCGATAAGTACACCGCACCGCCGACCGTTCATGTCATCTACGGCAAAGATAAGGACGGCCGGGAGCTGATCGCCTGGGTCTACACAACGGTGATCCGGTACCAGTACGCCGACAAGCTGATCTCTGCTGAGCGCGCAAAGGAGATCGCACAGGAGAAAAACTTTCGGGCCGAGGCCATCCAAGACCAGAGCCTGCAAGTCTTCCACGGCATTAAGAACGGGCGCCAGAGCCCGATCTTCTGGAAGCTGGGCACCCACAGCGGTTGGATCTGGGTCGACGCCGAGACCGGCGAGGTGCTCAACCGACTCGATGCTCAATGATAAGGGGCCGACCCACGCAGATCAATCTGCCTTTGGGACGGCCCCTTCGCTTATCTGTCCTGGAACTCGATCCCCGTCACGCTGTGCCCGTCGGCCTGGACCATCGAGACAGGACCCCGACGAGAGCGGGACGGACCGGGGGCGGTGCTACTGGCGTCGCGATGGGATTGGCGGGCCATCACACTGTGCTGTACGATGTGGATATACCCCGGAGGTGACGACGACCCATGACTGTTGCAGCTGAGCCGGTCTCCCGGGTGCGTGCGGCGCTGGCCGCCCATGGCCGAGAGGCACAGCTGAAGTTCTTCGAGGAGCACCTGACCACCGCAGCCCTGGCCGCCGAGGCGCTGGGCGCCGACCTGGGCAGCATCGCCAAGTCGATCCTGCTCTTCGCCGGGGGAAAACCCGTGTTGGTCGTGACCGCAGGCGATAAGCGGGTGGACCGGGCCAAGGTGCGGGATCTGCTCAGCCAGGGCAAGGTGGTGATCGCCTCGGCGCCAGAGGTGCTGGAGGTGACGGGCTTCGTCGCGGGCGGCGTTGCCCCGGTGGGGCTCAAGCAGGCGGCCACTGTGCTGCTCGACGAGAGCCTGCAGCGCTACGAGTCGATCTGGGCGGGGGGCGGGGTGCCCGAGGCAATGCTCAGGCTTCCCGTGGCCGACCTGCCCCTGGTGACCGGGGGCCGCTTTGCGGACGTGACTCAGTAGCTCTGCGCGACCTTGAGCCCTGCGGCGCTGAGCGCCCGGCGCACCGCCAGACCCAGCACGGCAGCCGCCACAGCCTTGACCAGGTCGCCCGGAATGTAAACCAGGTTGCCGATGGCCGCGGCCGCCAGGGGCACCTTGGTGACCAGGCTGACCACGGGGATGCCGCCGGCATAGATCACGGCGACGCCGCCCAGCACGTTGTAAGCGAAGAGCTTGATGGCCGAGAGCTCGCGGGTCCGTTCGGTGAGGTAGCCGATCACGAAGGCGCCGACCGGCCAGGCCCAGAGGTAGCCCGCAGTGGGCCCCACGAGGGCTGCAGGACCGCCGCGTCCGCCCGACAGCAGGTGGGCGCCGAACCCGATCAGCAGGATGAAGAGCAGGCAGCTGGCCGCCCCCCGCCGGGCGCCCAGGATGATGCCGGCGAGCATGACCCCGAGCGTCTGCGCAGTCACAGGCACGTCCGGCAAGAACGGTACGGTAACGGCAGGCAGCAGCCCCAACACGGCTATTACGGCGGTCATCATCGCAACCATGGCAGTGTCACGCAGCTTCATCGTCATACCCCTCGCACCAGAATTAGGCTTATCATACGGATCGTCGCCAGGATTGTCAACCGGCGAGCCGTGCAATGGTTGACAATCCATCTGCGGTCCACGAAAGGATTTTGCTGTCCAAGCCCGAATACCATACAACAGCCCCCCGTTTGGTACTGCGAGCGGGGGGCGACCTCTGTTTATGGAGTGTGACACACGTGGCGAGACCCTACCTGGCCATGCGGTGGCGGCCGGCCATGCCGGACCCCGCAGGGTGTCTGTGGCTCTCCCGTGAGTTGAGCATCTCACAGGTAACGGCCCAGGTGCTCTACAATCGCGGCCTGACCACGCCCGATGCCGTCAGGGAGTTCCTTACGGCCGGGCGCTCTCAGATTTTGGACCCCTTCCTGCTCAAGGATATGGACCGGGCAGTCGACCTGCTGCGCCGTCGCATTGCCAGCGGCCGCCCGATCATGGTCTACGGCGACTACGACGTCGACGGGGTGACCGGCACCACCATTCTGGTGCTCGCCCTGCGGGCGCTGGGCGCCGAGGTGGAGTATTACATCCCCGACCGCTTCGCGGAGGGCTACGGCCTGAATGTGGGCGCCCTCACCGAGATCCGCGGCCGCGGGCACGACTTCGTGCTCTCCGTGGACACCGGCGTCTCCGCCGTGCAGGAGGCGCTCGCGGCGAAGGAACTGGGGATTACCCTGGTGGTCTCCGACCACCACGAACCCGGACCTGAGCTGCCCGGCGTACCAGCTCTCATCAACCCCAAGCGGCCCGACTGCACCTACCCCTTCAAGGGGCTCTCCGGGGTCGGCGTCGCCTTCAAGCTGGCCCTGGCGCTCGGCGCCCCGAACGCCTGGGAGCTGCTCGACATTGTAACCCTGGGCACCATCGCCGACATGGTCCCCCTGGTGGGCGAGAACCGGGCGATCGTGCGGGAGGGCCTGGCCACGCTGGGCGCGACACGGCGCCCCGGGCTGAAAGCGCTCATGGAGGTGGCGGGGGTCAAGCAGCCCGTCACCGCGACCGACATCGGCTTCAAGCTGGGGCCGCGCATCAACGCCCTGGGCCGCATGGGCAGCGCCATGACTGGCGTCGAGCTGCTCACCACCGAGGACTCAGGCCGCGCCACCGAACTGGCTCACCACCTGGATGCCGAGAACCGCAGCCGCCAGGAGGTGGAGGCGGGGATCCTCGCCGAGGCGCTCCAGCAGGCGCAGGAGCAGTCCGAGGAGGAGCGCTCCCACGTGCTGGTCCTCGCCGGCGAGGGCTGGCACCACGGCGTCGTGGGCATCTGCGCCTCCCGGGTGCTGGAGGCCTACCATCGGCCGGCGATCCTGCTTTCGATCGACGAGCACGAGGTGCGCGGCTCTGCCCGCTCCATCCCGGCCTTCCACCTGCACCGGGCGCTGCTCCAGGTCTCGGATCTCTTTACGAAGTTCGGCGGCCACGCGGCGGCGGCCGGCATGACGCTGAAGCGCCGGGAGGATGTCCCGGTGCTGCGGCGCCGGCTCAACGAGATCGCCAGGCAGTGGCTCCGGCCCGAGGACCTGGTCCCCGAGCTGCGCATCGACTCCTTCGTGGGGCTCGATGCGATGGACGAAAAGCTGCTGGCCGAACTCCAGACCCTGCAGCCGCACGGCATTGGCAACCCCGGGCCCATCTTCGCTGTGCAGGATGTGCTCGCCGCCGATGTCCGGACCATGGGCAAGGAGCAACAGCACCTGAAGCTGGTGCTCAGCTCGGTGCAGGCCAAGGGGCCCATGGAGGCCGTGGGCTGGTCGATGGCCCCGGCGATGCCCCCGGCGGGCGCCCGCCTTCAGGTGGCGGCCTTCCCCGAGTTCGACACCTACCAGGGCCGCAACCGGCTCCGCCTGACCATGAAGGACCTTCAGGTGGTCAGCGGCAGGGGCGGCAACCCCGTCAATCTCGTGGATACCCCCAGCCTCACCGCCGCCGACTGCGTAGCTTGGGACCCCCTGCAGGGCGCCCAGCGCGGCGGGGCGGCGCCCACCTTCATCGATGCCCGGGGCGCCCGGCTTGGAGAGGCCCTGGCCGCCATGGCCGATCCCCACGCCGAGGTGGCGGCGACCGCCGAGGGGGAGGAGCACGAGACGCCTGAGCCTTCCCGCAAGCTGTACCTGGAAGCGCTGCTGGCCCCAGCCGGCAGCCGGGTCCTTGTGCTAACCGCCAGCCCGTGGGCGGCGGTCGCCGTGGCGGCTGAGCTTCAGCGGGCGTTGCCCGACTTGCGCCGGGAGATCCACCTCTGGCGGCCGGGCGCCGACGAACCGCAAGGCGGGGTGGCCGTCGTGGCCCCGTACGGCGCCCTGCCCCGCACCACCTTCACGGACACAGTTCTGTACCATCCGCCATACCATAGGGGCCAGGTGCCCGGGGGGCGGGTCCACCTGCTCTGGGAGGAGTCCGACTGGCGGCTGGCCGAGGTCTGCCTGGGCTGGCCCTACCCCGACCGAGACGTGCTGGTGCAGCTGTACAAGCTGCTGCGCTCCGGCGAGGCGACCGCCCGGCGGCTGGCCGGCGCCCTGCAGGAGATGCCCGGCCCCTGGAATGAGCTCCGCCTGGCCGCCGGCATGACCATTTTCCGCGAGGTGGGCATTCTCGACCAGCGGGGCCAGTTGACGGCGCAAAGCGGCGCCAGGTTTGAGTTAGGGGCCAGTCAGCGCTACCGAAACGGTCAGGAAGCTCGCCGCCTTCTGGCTGATTCGCAAGCGAGTAATTGGCCTTTGAAGGGTTACGCAATATAATGAGGACTAGGGACTCTGAATGGGTCCCGTATTCCGGCAGGTGTGGGCCCGTCCCAGACCGGCCCATACCGTAAGGATCTAGAGACCCTCAATGGGGTCCGCAAAAGGGGCGACCAAGCATGGATTTCAAGGCAAAGGTGCGCACGATCGAGGATTTTCCCAAGCCGGGCATCTCGTTCAAGGACATTACCACGCTGCTGAAGGAGAAGGACTCCTTCCACGCAGCGATTGAGACGATCGCCAAACAGTTTGAGGGCAAGCAGGTCGACATCGTGACCGGCCCGGAGGCCCGCGGCTACATCTTCGCCTCCGCCCTTGCCTTCCGCCTGGGCGCCGGCTTCGTGCCCATTCGCAAGCCCGGCAAGCTCCCCTACAAGACCAAGCGCATCTCCTACGCCCTGGAGTACGGCGAGGACGCCCTTGAGGTGCACGAGGACGCCTTCCAGCCCGGCCAGAAGGTGCTGGTGGTCGACGACCTGCTGGCGACCGGCGGCACCATCCGGGCGAGCATCGACCTGGTCGAATCCTTCGACGCCAAGGTCGAGGGTGTGGCGTTCCTGATCGAGCTCTCCTTCCTGAACGGCCGTAACCGGCTGCCGGGATATGATATCTACTCGCTGATTCAATACTAAGGAAACCCTTGCTCTGAGGGGGGGTGGCACCCGTGGCGACGCTGAGCACGCTGTTTGACCAGATCAAATCGTACAATCCCAACGCAGACCTGCAGCTTGTGGAGGCAGCGTATGCCTTTGCGGAGTCCGCCCACGAGGGCCAGCTGCGCAAGTCGGGCGACCCCTATATTACCCATCCGCTGGCGGTAGCCATCATCGTGGCAGGGCTGCAGCTGGACGTGGCCAGCATCGCCGCGGCCCTGCTTCACGATGTGATCGAGGATTGCGGCGTCTCCGAGGAGACGATCGCGCTGCGGTTCGGCAAAGAGGTGTGCACCCTGGTGGAGGGTGTCACCAAGCTGGAGAAGCTGAACTTCACATCCAAAGATGAAGCGCAGGTGGAGAACCTGCGCAAAATGTTCCTGGCGATGGCGAAGGATCTCCGGGTGATCCTGATCAAGCTGGCCGACCGCCTGCACAATATGCGGACGCTGAAGCACCGCAGCCGCGATGCGCAGGTGCGCATCGCCCAGGAGACCATGGACATTTACGCCCCGCTGGCCCACCGCCTGGGCGTCAGCGAGATCAAGTGGGAGCTGGAGGACCTCTGCTTCCGCTACCTGGAGCCCGAGCGCTACCAGGAGATGATCCACGCCGTCGCACGCAAACGCACGGAGCGGGAGTCGATTACGGACCAGGTCATGAAAGAACTCCAGACCAGGCTGGAGGAGGCGGGGATCCACGCCGACATCTCCGGTCGGGCCAAACACTTCTATAGCATTTACAAGAAGATGTACCGGCAGGGCAAGGACATCACCCAGATCTACGACTTGATCGCCATCCGGGTCATCGTAGATGAGGTCAAGGACTGCTACGGCGCCCTGGGCGTCATCCACTCAAACTGGAAGCCGCTGCCCCTGCGGTTCAAGGACTATATCGCCACGCCGAAGCCCAATATGTATCAGTCGCTGCACACGACCGTAATCGGTCCGCACGGCGAGCCCTTCGAGATCCAGATCCGCACGTGGGAGATGCACCGGACCTCCGAGTTCGGCATCGCCGCCCACTGGGCCTATAAGGAGGGCCGGACCGACAAGGAGTTCGACAAGAAGCTCCAGTGGCTCCGCTCCTTGCTGGAGTGGCAGAAGGAGATCTCGGACGCCCGGGAGTTCGTCGAGTCGGTCAAGGTCGATATCTTCTCGGACCAGGTCTTCGTCTTCTCGCCCAAGGGGCACGTCTTCAGCCTGCCCGCCAACGCCACCCCGCTGGACTTCGCCTTCGCCGTCCACTCGGACGTGGGTTACCGCTGCGTGGGCGCCAAGGTGAACGGCAAGATCTCCCCGCTGGACCGGGTGCTCCACAACGGCGACGTGATTGAAATCCTCACCTCCAAGCAGTCACCGGGGCCGTCGATCGACTGGCTCAAGGTGGTCACGACGGCGGGTGCCAAGAACAAGATCCGGCAGTTCTTCAAGCGTGAGCGCCGCGACGAGAACCTCTCCCGCGGCAAGGAGATCCTGAAGGCCGAGGTGCAGAAGACCGGCATCGAGGCGCACGAGCTGATGCGCGAGGAGTGGTTGGAGGAGGTCTGCAAGCGCTCGGCCGTCAAGGACGAGGAGGACCTTTATGTAGCCATCGGCATCGGTTCGCTCGCCTCCTCCACGGTCGTAGCACGCCTGCGGGAGCTCTACGAGAAAGAGAAGAAGGCGAACGAGCCGCCGCCCATGCCCGACATCCAGACCAAGGACTGGGCCGGGTACGGCCGCGCGACCAACGGCATCCGCGTCAAGGGCGTCGGGGATCTGGCCGTGCGTTTCTCCCGCTGCTGCAGCCCCGTGCCCGGTGACGCCGTGATCGGGTTCATCACCCGTGGGCGTGGGGTTACCGTCCACCGGCTCGACTGTCCGAACATGAACGACCTCGCCAAGGACCCCGACCGGCTGATTGAGGTGGCCTGGGAGGAGAACTACACGGCCGCCCATCCGGTGGAAGTGCAGATCTCGGCGCTCGACCGTGCCGGCCTGCTGGCCGACGTGGTCTCCATTGTCGCCGAAGCGCGCATCAACATGATCTCCACGGCCAGCCGGGTCAACAAGAACCGCATGGCCACCATCGACCTGGTGCTGGAGATCAAGGACGCCCAGCAACTGCACTATGTCATCCAGAAGATGCGCAAGGTGCGCGACGTGATGACGGTCGAGCGGGTCACCAAGGAGCTGCGGGCTGCCAAGTCGTAGCGTCGGGAAGGTGTTCCGAGGGGGGTACCACCCTGGATACGCCCTCCTGAAACCTGACATCCCCTGGTCTCGGGATGACGCCCAGCCCTGCCAAGCGCCAATTTGTCAAGCAGTTCGGCCCCATCTGTGTCATCTGTGGCAAAAAACGACCCCCGCTGGAAGATCCAGCGGGGGTTTCGTGTTGCTGTTAGCTTAAGCGCTGGCTCGCTTCCCGCCTGCTGCCGGCGCCGCACCCAGGAGGCGGCGGAACCAGGGGCGGAAGTAGTAGTCGACACCCAGGTAGCCGGCGTAGGCGCCGCCCATGGCTACGATGATGAACTGGAGGACGAGCAGGTAGGGGTTGCTGCTAGTGCTGCCGCTCATGAGGAAGGCGAAGTTCATCAGCATGCCCATGGTGGCGGCGAAGATGGTGGCGAAGCCGAGCATCAGGGCCAGACCGACCAGGACCTCACCCCAGGGGACCATGAAGTTGAACACCTTGACGTTGGGGATAGCGAAGTTGTTCAGGAAGTCGCCCCACCAGGCGGCGGTGATCGGCTTGAACTTGGCCAGCTGCTCAGGAGTCAGGTTCGCAGGGGGGATGATCTTGGCTACGGCGCCCTTCAGATAGCCCGAGGCATCGAACGGGGTCGCACCGGTAATCTTGTGCCAGCCGGCTTCCAGGAACTCGTAACCGACGTAGAGTCGGAGCAGAAGCCAGATCCAGCTGCCCTTGGCGCCCTTGATGATGTCGGTCATACAACATCCTCCTCAGTAGTGGAAGAATCAAGCCGTTCAGTCGCTGGGTCTTGGTCCCGGGGTCCGTTCCCCGTTTCCATCTTCATCATACATTTTCTCGAAAGTATCCACGATTCGGCGCAGAGGGTATTCACTGCGCAACGAAGGACTACAGTCCATAACCGGGGCTGATGGCTGTCGGCTAGGCCGCTTCGATCAATAGTCTAGTCCAACTTTCAAGCAATGTAGAAAGCCCGCCCGGTTTCCCGGGCGGGCTGAATGCGTTATGGTGTGCTTATGCTGCAGACGAGGCCTTCGCGTCCTTCGCTCCGAACAGACCGCCGAGGGCGCTGCGGAACCAGGGGCGGAAGTAGTAGTCGACGCCGATGTAGCCGGCATAGGAGCCACCGAGGATGATGAAGAACTGCAGGACCAGCAGGTAGGGGTTGGAGCTGGTGCTACCGGTCATCAGGAAGGCGAAGTTCATCAGGGCGCCCATGGTGGCGGCGAAGATGGTGGCGAAGCCGACGATCAGGGCCAGACCAACCAGGAGCTCGCCCCAGGGAACCATGAAGTTGAAGAGCTTGATGTTCGGCAGAGCGAAGCTGTTGAGGAAGTCGCCCCACCAGGTGGCGGTGATCGGCTTGAACTTGGACAGCTGCTCGGGGGTCAGGTTGGCGGCCGGAATGATCTTGGCGACGCCGCCCTTGATGAAGCCGGAAGCGTCGAAGGGGGTCGCACCGGTGATCTTGTGCCAGCCGGCCTCGAGGAACTCGTAACCAACATACAGGCGGAGAACGAGCCAAATCCAGCTGCCCTTGGCACCCTTCAGAAACTCAGTCATTTACGTCAGCCTCCTAAGACAGATAATGATATCTGGGACTCGGGTCCTCTGGGCTCACGGCCTCGGGGCTCTGGTCTTTTCTTTTAGGAGGTTCCGTGCCCCGGTTACGTGTTTATCATAACGAGCGGTGATGTGTGTCACCATCCGTCGTAATGATCAAAAGCAGTACTATCGTTTGGGCCTTATTCAACATGGACTTCGGTGGTCCTTAGCACTAGGTAGAACCGTACTCGGTCGCCTAGACTTTCTATCCCCCGGCAGGAACTTTCGGTAGTTCGGGTGTATCTTCAATCGCAATCGACCAAGGAGGAAGAGCCTTTGGGCATGTTAATCGGGGCCGCTTTGGCCATCGTGTTGGGACTGGTCTTTCACAAGCTGGGGACGCTGGTTCGTGTCAGGACGGGGATCGTGCTCAGCCAACCCGCCGCCATTGGTGTCGGTGTCGTCGTGGCGCTGGCGATCTGGTTCGCTCTGCGCTTGACCGTCGCGCTGCCCTCCGAGCTCGTCAATGCCATCGGAATCGGACCTGCGGTGGGGCTCGGACACTCGCTTCGCAAGCCGCCGCAGGAGAAGTAACAGGAGGGTCTGGCCTTTGCGTGCCGTCATTCAGCGGGTCCTCCGGGGCCGGGTCGTCGTAGCAGGTGAGGTAGTCGGGGAGATCGGGAAGGGGTACGTAGTCCTTTTGGGCATCGCCAGGGAGGACACCGCCGCCGAGGCCGACTACATGGCGGAGAAGGTAGCCGGATTGCGGGTGTTCGAGGATGAGGAGGGCAAAATGAACCGCTCCATCCTCCAAGCAGGTGGAGCGGTGTTGGCCGTAAGCCAGTTTACGTTGTATGGGGACGCCCGCCGGGGGCGGCGCCCGGGCTTTGACCGGGCCGCCAGGCCCGAACACGCCGAGCCGCTGTACGAGCGGTTCGTCGCCAAGCTCCGGGAGGCCGGTCTGCCCGTAGCGACCGGCCGCTTCCAGACCCACATGGAGGTGGAGCTGGTCAACGACGGGCCGGTCACCATTCTGCTTGATTCGGAGAAGAGCTTTTAGCTATCCACTTTCCGCATGCGGTCAAGCAGCAATCCGTCTGACCGAGCGTTCCGCCCCTCGACGAAATCGGGCATATAATAGGTGAGGTATTTGCCGTACTGACTGGAGGTCTTCATCAGCAGTTCATCGACATAGTGGACCCCCGGTGGGATCTCGTCGAGGAGCAGCGTCGAAAGGCCGGCATAGACCCCGCAGGCCACCTGGAAATAGGTGGCGTTCACCCCATACTGGGTGAAGATGCGTTGGTTGGACATCACGTTGTACAGATAATGTTCGTGGTCCTTGAATACGAGCAGGACCCCGACCAGGTCTTCACCCACCAGCGGCGTCTGTGCGGGATCTAGCACCCTCATCTCATGGTCCCACAGGTCATCGGCGTGATCCATGTTCGAGCGGATGAGCTGGGTGGTGTGCTCGTTGATCCGGTAGAAGAACCCGCTCTCGAGCGAGAGGAGCCGGGACAGGCTTACGACCTCTTCGTGCGGCATGAGCGCTCCATAAAACTGCTTCTCGCCCAGCCTCACCTTGAACTCCAGGGCGTAGACGGGCTCGTGGAGGAAGAGCGGGACCCCCCGGTTTGCGAACATGGGATAGCTCAAGATTGCCTCGTCCAAAAAGCACGCCGGCGCCCAGGTCGTGTAGATCGTGTTCTCCTCCGCGAGCGACCGGTCGGCAAAGAAGGACGTGTCGTCCTCCACGACATAGCAGCCCAGCGGGGTCTCGTTCGGGTGCTTTTTCATCAGTTCAAGGGCCATCCACTCGACCACGCCGGGATTCATCCCCGAGCAGATGACGGCTGTCGTGGTGGTGAAGTCATCTCGCAGCTTTTCGAGGATGCGCACCCGCTCGATCAGTGGAAAGCCCTTATAGCGCGGCTCATTCTCATCAATCATCCGGTTCTCCAGGGCGGTGTTGACATAGGCGATGCCGAGGCCGTTACAGCAGCTCAGCATCTCCACGGTGTCAGCCCAGGAGAGGTCAACCACCAGGCGGGTCTTCGTCGACCGCAGGTGCTCCCGCAGGCGGGGGAGGTTCATCAGGTTGAACTGGTGGATGACGAACTTGCCCTTCAGGGCCGGCAGCAGCTTCCGGTAGTACCGGACGCCCTTCTGTTTCCGGTCGATCAGGTGAAGTTGGCCCTGCTTGATGATTGAATGGAGCGGGTCGTTGGGGTCCTGGGCGGACCGGTTCAAAAGGGCCAGCACAGCCCTGGCCACGCCGCCCGCACTTCCCAGAATGGTGATAACGGTACCTTCACTCACTGTTTACATACCCCCATTCTGGAGGACTCGTACTCAGTCTATGAAGGTGACATAAGGCCGGTGAACCCAACGACAAGTTGCCCGCCAAGGAGTGTTCTCTGTGCTGGTTTGGTCCCGTGAGTTAGGAGATTTCGGCACCAACTGTTATGTCATCGCGTGCCCTGACACCCGGGAATCGGCGGTGGTCGATCCCGGGGTGCCGGACCCCTGGATCAAGCGGATTTTGGCCCAAGAAGGGCTCAAGCCCTCCTTGATCCTGCTTACCCATGGCCATGTGGACCATATTGGCGGGGTGGAATGGGTCAAGGCGTTTACCGGGGCGCCCGTGCTGATCCACCCGGCTGATCAGCCCATGCTGGCCGACCCGCACCTGAACGGGAGCGCCGTCTTCGGCGATCCGATCACAGCGCCGGCGCCCGACCGGCTGCTCAATGACGGTGACACGGTCACGCTCGGGAAACTCTCCTTCCAGGTGCTGCATACCCCGGGCCACACCCCGGGCGGAGTCTGCCTCTATACGCCGGGCCACCTGATCGCCGGGGATACGCTCTTCGCCGGTTCGGTGGGCCGCACGGACCTGCGCGGGGGCAACTGGGAGAGCCTGATCCGCTCCATCCGGGAGAGACTGCTTCCGCTTCCACCGGAGACGGTCGTCTACCCGGGCCACGGCGAAACCACCACCATCGGCGACGAAAAGGAGTACAATCCCTTCCTGTAAGGCGGGCGTGGAAAAGCGAGCCCGGGTGAGGGCTCGCCTGCGAGGGGGAAGGTCACTGTTCCTTCGAGTGCTCATGGAGTTGCTCCCGGCGGGTCAGCCAGGGCTCGGGGTAGTACGGGTGCTCCATGCCGGAGGCCGCTGCTCCGCCCAGCAGCCCTCCCAGGATCGCGCCGCCCAGCAGGCCGACTGGCCCGCCAGAGGCGCCCAACAGCGCTCCGGCAAGCGCTCCCGTGGTGGCGCCGGTAGTCCCGTCGACGCCCCCTTCGGAGACCTTGCCCGGTGCCGGTTCCGAATGGGCATGTTCATCGACAACCCGTCGCTTCATGATCATTCCTCCCCGGGTATACTCTGCCCGCCATTCACTTGACAGTATCCATTCCTGGTGGTTATAATCAGGGTAGAATACTTCATATCGTTAAGTAGTTTTTCTTTGGACTTGTCGTGAATCGACTGCCGCAAATGAACTCCACGGGGGTAGGCCAATGGAGTCTGACATCAACGAGCAAAACGTCGCCCGGTTCGAGCAAGCCCTCAATCGCCTGATCAAGTACATCAGGACGCAGGCTTCGGCCTATGAGGCGGAGGCCCCCGGCCCGATCCTGTCCGGCAGCCAGCGCACGGTGCTCCGGGCGCTGATCAACGGCGGTCCCTGCCCTGTCTCCGAGGTGGCCGGCCACCTGGGCGTCACCTTGAGTGCAGCCACGGGTCTGGTCGATCGTCTGGTGAAGGCCAAGCTGGTCACGCGCGATCGCGACCAGGCCGACCGGCGCGTTGTCTGGGTGAAGATCACCCCGGAGGGCGAATCGGCGGTGAGAAGCTCCGAAGCGCGCCTCAGAGCAGCGATTCGAAAGCTGGTGCAGGATCTGCCCGAGGGCGATCTCTCCCGGCTCTGCGATATCCTCGAACGGATCGGCTAACCCCGTGCTATAGTCAGAGGGAGGCAGACTCTGCCTCCCTCTTTGGTATACTAATCGTTGAGGTGGAACCCTTGCCAGAGATTCAGTTTCGGGGCAACAGCCCCCTGTTTGCCAAGGACATGCGCCAGTTGGGGCACGTATTCTTCCCGGGCGAGGAGTTCACCGTGATCGTCCCGCCCGACGAGGCGCCCGCAGGGGCTGCCTGGCTCACCGAGGTCTTTGCCACCCCGCTGGGCGATGAGTGGGAGTGGGAGGTCAGGGTAGCGAGCCGCGGGCCGGGCGGCGCCCGTGAGGCCAGCGGCAGGGTACACCGCTCTGCGGATGACAGCCCCCGACGCTTCGAGCACCGCCTGCGCCACTTCGCCCAGGGCCTGGTCATCGATGTCCTGGGGGAACTCCGGGGCTTTAAGCCGCCGTGGGGCTTCCTCACAGGCGTGCGGCCCACCAAGCTTGTCCACCAGATGCTGGACCAGGGCGTGGCTGACCCGTACGAGCGTCTCGTCCGGGAGTACCGGTTCTCGCCGGACAAGGCGGGACTGGTCACCGGCATCGCCCGGCTGCAGCGGCCCTTCCTTAACCAGGACCCCCGGGCGATCTCGCTCTACATCGGGATCCCCTTCTGCCCGTCGATCTGCTCCTTCTGCTCCTTCTCGATCTATCCGATGATGGAGCACAAGGAGAAGGTCCCCACCTTCCTGGAGGCGCTGGGCCGCGAGATGGAGATCATCGGGGAGACGATTCGCGACCTGGGTCTGCGGGTCCAATCGATCTACTTCGGCGGCGGCACGCCTACGAGCCCGAAGGATGAGGACTTCGCCTGGATGCTCCAGAAGTGCGCCGACACCCTGCTGAAGGACCAGCAGCCCGAGGAGTACACTGTCGAGGGCGGGCGCCCGGAGACGATCAACCGGTACAAGCTCGATGTAATGGCCCGCCACGGCGTGAACCGGATCAGCGTCAACCCGCAAACCACGGTGCAGGCTACGCTGATGCACCTGGGCCGCATCCACACGGTGGAGAAGTTCTATCGGGCTTACGACCTGGTGCGCAATCACCCGCATCCCTTCGTCGTCAATTGCGATACCATCATCGGGTTGCCCGGCGAAGGGCCGGATGAGGTCGCCCACACCCTGCGGGATATGAAGCGGCTCGCCCCGGACAACCTGACGGTCCACACCCTGGCGATCAAACGCGGCTCCCGGCTGCACGCCCAGGAGGAGGCTGCCAGCGAGGCGCTGCGGGCTCTCACGCCCACCGAGGCTGAGGCCATGGTGCAGGCGGCGGCCGAAACGGCCCGGGAGATGGGGCAGCACCCGTACTACCTGTACCGGCAGAAGTTTATGGTCGGCAGCCTGGAGAACGTGGGCTACAGCCTGCCGGGCAAGGAATCGATCTACAACATTCAGATGATGGAGGAGCGCCAGACCGTGATCGGTCTGGGCGCCGGCGCCACATCGAAGTGGTATAAGCCCCTGGGCGGGTACCGGGGCTGGCTGCTGAAGGCCCCCGACCACGCCAACGAGCCCCTCGCCTACGCCCTGCGCGCCGAAGAGATCGCCGCCAAGAACGTCGAAGCGTTGCGGCTCATCTACGAAGATTCGCATAACCAGGCCAAGTTGTCGATACAAGTAGACTAATCTTCTCGTCGCCGGAGGTGCGGGTCCCCGTGACCTTCTCTCGCATCGGCCTGATTTACAACCCGAACTCCGGGCGCCCGCGTGAGCGGCAGGCCACCGTGAACCGCTTTGCCTCGCTCTTGCGAGAGGCCGGGCGGGAGGTTGAGATCTTCCCGACGCAGCGGCCTAACCATGCCTCGGAGTTGGCGCGTGTAGCGGTGGACCGCGGCTGCGACCTCGTGGTGGCCAACGGCGGCGACGGGACCATGAACGAGGTGCTCCAGGGCGTGGTGGGAACCAGGGCTACCCTGGGCTTCTGGCCGGGCGGGACGGCAAATGTTCTGGCGGCTGAGATCAATTTCCCCCACCGCCTGCCGGAGGTGGTGCAGCGGATCCTGGCCGGGGCCACCCGCCGGGTGACCGTTGGGAAGGCCAACGACCGATACTTCCTGCTCATGGCAGGCATTGGCCTCGACGCCGCCGTGTCGGCCGCTGTGGACCCCCGGCTCAAGAAGCGGCTGGGCAAGGGCGCCTTCGCACTCTCGACCATGAGGTATATCTACGACTGGCACATTGAGCCCTTCCGGGTCCTGCTGGACGGGGAGGAGGTGGTGGGCCGGTTCGTGGTGGTGGGCAACGCCCGCTCCTACGCCGGCGGTCTGCGGGTCACCCCCGGCGCCTCGCTCACCGACCCGGAGCTCGACATTTGCGTCTTCTCGTCAGCCTCCCGGCTGGATTACCTCACCTTTGCCCTGGCTGCCCTGCGTGGGTATCACAAGGGGATGACCGGGGTGACCTACCGGAAGGTCAAACGCTGCCGCATTGAGAGCGCAGGCGAGGCGGCTGCCCCGGTGCAGGTGGATGGCGAGGTGATCGGCACGCTGCCGGTGACGATCGAAGCGGTTCCGGATGCGGTCAATCTTTTGGTCTAAATCGCAAAACGCTGCGCCTGGTATGGCGCAGCGTTTTTGTTTCGCAGGGGTGAGCTATGGGCGGGGAACCCATACGGCTTCCTCAACCCACTTGTCGGGGGGAGTGAGGACCTTGGTGGTGTTGGTGGGCAGGTGGTAGAAGGTGAGCGACCGGCCTGAGTTGGAGTTGGGCTCGGTCTTCAGGTACGCCAGCCATTCGCCGTTTGCTGAAAAGCCCAGGAACCGGCCATCCAATCCGGTCTTGAGCGGCGTCACCCGGTTCGTGCCCGGCTCCACGAGCAGTTTGCTTCCGCCGCTGCCTGAGCCCAGCAGGAACCGGCCGTTACCGCCCCAGTCAATTAAGCCGCTCACCTCGGCCGGCAGTGAGAGCCATTTGCCACCGTTGATGTCGTATACGCGGTCGGCCCAGTGCTTCAAGACGCTCATCTGCACGCTGGTCTCGACCACCAGAAAGCGCCCTTGCGGGTCTGGCAGCAAGCTGGTAATCAGTTCACCGTCCTCCAGCTTGGGCACGTCGGTCACCTTGCCAGCGAGGTCCATGAGGACGAGACGATTGCGCCTGTCGTGGATGCCCGTCCCCTTCGGCTCTTCGACCACGATCGCAAGCAGACTGCTTCCGATCCAGCGGACAAGCCCGGCGCCTGCGGGCAGCGGCGTGCGCAGAGAGGGCGCCTTGCTGTTGACCAGCCAGCGCTCCTTGGCAGTATCTTCGACGTACCACGCCCCGTCCGGGCTCCAGACCGCCGGGTTCGTCAGCCGATGGACCACCTGCAGGTTGTCCCCCTGCACGGCGTATGTATGGATCCCTGCACCATTGCTCAGCACCAGGCGACCGGTACCCGGCGCCCAGGAGAGTTTTGCGTTGGTCTTATCCATCTCCCCGGTGACGCAGTGGGCGGCCCCGCCCATGACGGGCCGCAGGCAGATGGTCAGGTCAGGCGAGTACTTCCCTCCATCGCGCAGGTAGGCGAACCACTGCCCATCCGGTGAGACGGTGAGATGCCGTGCCGAAGCGCCGCCCGAGGCGGACAGGGGAATGAGGCGGTCCTCGGCGATCGAATAGCCATAGATCTCGCCCAGGTTGAGCAGGAGGTCGGGGCGCTCGCTGATCTGCTCGACGGCAGGCTCCCGGGCCGGGGAGGTCAGCTCTGTTGGGGGGCTTGGCACGCGCGGCGCAGGCTTGGCCGCGGCAGGCTCCTTGGCCGGCAGCGGAATCTCCTTAGGCGCCGCGTTCTGGGTGTCGGGCTTGAGTTCGGGCGCCGCCGGCGGGGTCGCACAGCCCGCAGCGAGTACAGCGACGACTAGAGCACCTGCGGCACGCCTAAGTAGGACCATCGGCCACACCTCTTTCCTAATTGCAAATATACATGAAGTTTTGCGCACTGGCAATTTCCGTGGTGGAAGCTGGGTTGACACAGGGGGAGCCCTCCGCTACAATTGCAAGTCAGAGGCAATGAAGGGAACAGAGTACCTGAGAGCGCACCCTCACAGAGAGCTCGCCACCTGGTGCAAGGCGGGCAGGGAAGGCCGCAGGGAAGACACATCCCCGAGCTGCGGGGCTGAACCGGCGCTGTGTGGCGTCCGCTAGGTCTCGCCGGAGACTCCCGCCGTTATCAGAGGGGGAGGGCCGAGTTTCGGCCCTGCTAAGTGGGCGTCTGCCTTCCGGGGTGGGCGTCAACGTGGGTGGCACCGCGAGCACAACGCTCGTCCCGCATCGGGACGGGCGTTTTTTGTTTTGCACTAGCAAGGGGAGTGGTAGGAGTGGCAATCCAGGCGCCGAAGGGGTTTAACGATTTCCTGCCCGGCGAGCAGTTCGGCTGGCGGGACAGCTACCGGTGGCTGAAGCTCGAGCAGGTATTCCGTGAGGTCTGCCATCTGTATGGCTATCAGGAGCTGCGGCCGCCCATGGTCGAATTCCTGGAGCTCTTCGTCCACGGCGTGGGCAGCACCACCGACATGGTGACCAAAGAGATGTTCAACATCGTCCCGCGGGGCGACGATCCCGACCCGCGCCGCATGGCGATGCGGCCTGAGTTGACCGCGGGCCTCGTGCGGGCGTACCTGGAGAACGGCCTGCCCAACCAGTCTCAGCCCACCAAGCTCTACGCCTTCGGCCCGGCCTTCCGCTACGAGAACGTCCAGAAGGGCCGCTTCCGCGGCCTGCACCAGCTCGACGTGGAGGTCTTCGGCGCCCAGGACCCGTCGGTGGACGCCGAGGTGATCAAGCTGGGCCTCGATGTGGTGGAGCGGTTCGGGTTGACCGGCCTGACCGTGAACATCAACTCCATCGGTTGCCCTGTCTGCCGTCCCAAGTACCGGGAGGCGCTCCAGGAGCACTTCCGCCCGCACCTCAGCGAGCTCTGCGAGGACTGCAACACCCGCTTTGACAAAAACCCGCTCCGGCTGATCGACTGCAAGAAGGACGCCCGTCACCCCGCCATGCAGAACGCCCCCATCGGGCTTGACTACCTCTGCGACGAGTGCAAGGCCCACTGGGAGGGCCTGCAGGCGGATCTGCAGATGCTGGGCATCCAGTACAAGATCGACCCGCGGATCGTCCGTGGCATTGACTATTACACCAAGACGGTCTTCGAGGTGCTGCACCCCAAGCTGGGCGCCCAGTCCACCCTGTGGGGCGGCGGCCGCTACGACGGGCTGATCGAGGTGGTCGGCGGCAAGCCCACCCCCGGAGTCGGCTTCGGCATGGGCATGGAACGTGTGCTGATGGTGCTCGACGAGCTCGGCCTGAACGAGCCCTTCCAGGACCGCCCCCGCATGGACGTCTTCGTGACCACCATGGGCGAGGGGACCAAGGAGTTCGGCCTGCGGCTGCTCTACGAGTTCCGGACCGCCGGGCTCTCGGCCGACATCGACTACCTGGGCCGGTCGCTCAAGGCGCAGATGAAGTACGCCGGCAAGCAGAGCACCCGCTTCGTGGTGATCATTGGCGAGAGCGAACTCCAGGGCGGCTTCGCTGCCGTGAAGGATATGGACGCCGGCACGCAGGAGAACGTGCCGCTGGCGCAGATCATCGGCTACATCTCAAGCAGGAAGAGCGGAGGGCAAGGCTAATGACAGAACCCATTCATGGCATCAAACGCACACACTTCTGCGGCGATGTGAGCCAGAGCGACGTCGGCCAGATCGTGACCGTCAACGGCTGGGTCCAGCGCCGGCGTGACCACGGCGCCCTGATCTTCATCGACCTGCGCGACCGGACCGGCCTGGTCCAGGTGGTCTTCGACTCCACCGACGTGGGCGATGTCTTCAAGAAGGCCGAGCAGGTGCGCAGCGAGTTCGTGCTCGCCGTGCGCGGCAAGCTGGTGGAGCGGGCGCCCGAGGCGGTCAACCCGAACATGCCCACCGGCCGCTTTGAAATTCGGGCGCAGGAGCTGCGGATCCTCAATCCCGCCAAGACACCGCCCTTCTACATTCAGGATGACCTGGACGTCGATGAGCTGCTGCGCCTGAAGTACCGCTACCTGGATCTGCGGCGCCCGGAGATGCAGAAGGGCCTGATCCTCCGCCACCGGGTGACCAAGACGGTCCGGGACTTCTTCGACGCCAACCGGTTCCTGGAGATCGAGACCCCCATGCTGACCAAGTCCACGCCCGAGGGCGCCCGCGACTACCTGGTGCCCTCACGGGTCAACCCCGGTAAGTTCTATGCCCTTCCCCAGTCGCCGCAGCTATTCAAGCAGCTTTCCATGGTGGCGGGCCTGGAGCGCTACGTGCAGATCGTACGCTGCTTCCGCGACGAGGATCTGCGCGCTGACCGCCAGCCCGAGTTCACCCAGATCGATGTGGAGATGTCCTTCGTCGAGCGCGAGGATGTCCTTGGGATGATGGAGCAGTTAGTCGCTAAGGTTTTCAAAGAGGCTCTTGATGTGGAAGTGGCTACCCCCTTCCGCCGGATGACCTACGCCGAGGCGATGGACAAGTACGGCTCCGACAAGCCCGACCTCCGCTTCGGCATGGAGTTCGTCAACCTGTCGGATCTCGCTGCGACTTGCGGCTTCAGCGTCTTCAAGGGCGCCGTCGAAGCTGGCGGCCAGGTGAAGGCGATCAACGCCAAGGGCCTGGGCGCCTACTCCCGCAAGCAGATCGACGAGCTGACCGAGCTGGCCAAGACTTACAAGGCCAAGGGCCTGGCCTACATCGCCCTCAGCGAGACCGGCGAGGTCAAGTCGAGCTTCACCAAGTTCCTTACCGAAGGTGAGGTCCAGGAGATCCTCAATCGGCTTGGCGCTGAGAAGGGCGACCTGCTGCTCTTTGTGGCCGACCAGCCCGCCGTGGTGGCCGCCGCCCTGGGCGCCATCCGCCTGGAGATCGGCGCCCGCCTGGGCCTGCGCAAGCCCGAGGACTTCAACTTGCTCTGGGTCCTCGACTTCCCGCTGCTGGAGTGGGACGAGGAGGAGAGCCGCTTCGTGGCGGTTCACCACCCGTTCACCTCGCCCCACCCCGAGGACCTGGAGAAGGTCTACAGCCAGGACGCAACCCGGGAGGAGCTCTCCGGCCTGCGGGCGAACGCCTACGACCTGGTGCTCAACGGCGTGGAGTTGGGCGGCGGCTCGATCCGAATCCACCAGCGGCCGCTCCAGAACCGGATGTTCCAACTGCTTGGCTTCTCCGAGGAGGAGGCCCAGGCCAAGTTCGGCTTCCTGCTGGACGCCTTCGAGTACGGCGCCCCGCCCCACGGCGGCATCGCCTTCGGCCTGGACCGCTTCGTGATGCTGCTGGCCGGCCGTCCGTCGATCCGGGACGTAATCGCCTTCCCGAAGACCGCCAAGGCGACCGACCTGATGACCGACGCCCCCGGCGAGGTGGCGCCCAAGCAGCTCCGCGAGCTGCACATCAAATTAGACTAAGTCCCATCTACAATGGGGACGAAGGTCCGGACTTTGCCGGACCTTCGTCCCCTTCTGTTTCATGACGGCAAGAAAACCCCCGGCGCCCTCCGAAGCAGTAGGACACACTCGCTCATTCGGAGGGGCAAAAGCGTGAACTTCCATCCCAAAAAATGGTCCCTCGCCACCAAGTGGAGCCTGCTGGTCATGCTGATGGCCGTCGTCCCGCTGGCCTCGGTGATCTATTACAGCTACGGCGTCCAGCGCGACGGCAACCAGGCCAAGACCCTGGATTCGCTCCAGAACGGTGTCATCGATGCTGCTGCCAGCATGGACGCCATGCTCGACGAACGGATCCGGCAGGCCACGTACGCTGCCACGCTTCAGCCGGTGCTGGACTTTACCGCGGCCTCCATCGTGACGCGGGAGCTGCACAGGGATCAGCTCGGCAACGAGCTTGATCGGATTCGCCGGGCCTACCCCTACCTGGAAGCGATCGACGTGATGGACGCGGGGGGCTTCGTCATCTATTCCACGACCCCCAACAAGCTGCAGTACAAGGACGACAACCTGCTCAAAACGATTCGTGCGGGTAAGGTCTACGTCTCCGGTCTTCAGCCGCAGCCAGGGCAGCAGGAGCCCTCGCTGATCGTGGCGGCCCCGATCGGGGCCGGGGCCAAGTTCGGCGCCGTCCGGCTGCAGAGCTCGCCCCGGGCGCTCATCAACCGGGTGGGAAGCATGCGCCAACAAGGTGACGGCGCCATGGAGATCCTGCTCGACGAGGAGGGCCGCGTGCTGACCGGCAGCGACCCAGCACTCGCCGCCAAGTCGGCAGTCACGATCGACAAGGAAGCGGGCACCCTGACGACGCCCGACGGGAAGCTCTACCTCGTCCGCAGCGTCCAGACCCGCACGGTGCCCTGGACCTACGGCCTGGCGATCCCCCAGGAGCACCTGGATGCTGAGTCGCTGGAGATCGCTGCCCGCAGCCTGGTGCTGGCCCTGGGCACCCTGCTGATCGTTGGCGCCCTGACCCGCCTGATGGCCCTGCGCATGGTCCGGCCTATCGCAAGGCTCGCAGAGGCGACCAGGGCGCTCTCGGGCGGCGACCTGACCTACGTGCTGCAGCCATCGGGCCGGTCCGACGAGGTTGGGCACCTGGAGACCGGCTTCGCTGAAGCATATAAGCACCTGCGCCGGCTTGTCACCAACGTGCGCATGTCCAGCCATCTCCTGGCAGAGGCATGTGACTACCTGCACACCCGGGTGACCACCCGCGAGAACGGGCTGAGCAGCGACGGGACGACCACCGAGCGGCTCCTCACCGTAGCGAAGCGGCTCGAAGAGCAGGTCACCACCTTCAAGGTGTAAATCGCCGAAAACCGCGCCAGTTCTGGTTCCCGTGACAAGTGAAGGGTCGAACGAAAACGCTGTGTCAAGCCTTGTTTTCACGTCGGGGGGAATGTATCATAAAAAGCGAACCGACGGCACAACGTATAACCACTCCCTGCTGTGTGCGTGATCATCCGGCACGAAATGACCTAACACCATTTCGTCGGGAGCCCGAAAACGTTTCGAGCGCAGCCTGAAAGCCCCCCAGCCTTTGGCTGATGTCAGGGGACTCAGAAAGCAATCGATAGGGCACCCACCTGCTTACGGGCAGGTTCATTCTCTGCTGGGACACGGCATGGTGGGGGCACTTTTCCTGAAAACGGCGCCCTCTGTGAGGGACGCCGTTTTTGATTTACAAGGCAAACGCCCATTGGGTAAAATGAGAAGTGGCGGAGTCGTTCCCGTACATAGTGAAGGGGGTCTTGTCCTTTGGCAAGCGGTAACGTGAAGACGTTTTCGGCCGCAAATTGGGCCGACGAGGTAGAGAATTCATCCACCCCGGTGCTCGTGGACTTCTGGGCCGTCTGGTGCGGTCCTTGCCGTATGATCGCTCCGATCGTCGATGAACTGTCCAATGAGTATGAGGGCGTGGTCAAGGTCGGCAAGCTCAACGTCGACGAGAACAGCGCCATCGCCGCCAAGTACGGCGTTATGTCGATTCCCACCCTGCTGGTCTTCAAGAACGGCCAGCCCGTGGAGCGCATCGTGGGCTTCATGCAGAAGAAGGAGCTCAAGTCCCGCATCGACGCCAAGCTTGCGTAAATCTCGCAGCTAACGCACAGCAGCTAGGTCGCATGCCTAGCTGCTTTTTGCATGGCACGCAAGCCTGTTGGCGCACACTTCTAGCAGGCGTTTTTCCCCTGTCTAGAGAATCCCTAGGGGTCCTCAATGGACCCCGGGGCCCGTCAGGCGTGGGCCATTGCATGACCGGCTCACGCCGAGAGGGTTCTAAGGTCGAAATAAAGTTGGCAGGGGGATGCCCATCTCTATGAAGATCATCGACTTGCGCAGCGATACGGTAACGAAGCCCACGCCCGAGATGCGGCGTGCCATGTTTGAGGCCGAGGTCGGCGACGACGTCTACGGCGATGACCCCACCGTAAACCGCCTGGAGGCGGAGGCGGCGGTCATGCTCGGCAAGGAGGCGGCCATGTTCGTCCCCTCCGGCACCCAGGGCAACCAGATCGCCATTATGACCCACACCCGCCGGGGTGAAGAGGTCATTGTCGAGGCGGGCAGCCACGTTTACATTTTTGAGGTCGGCGGCATCGCAACGCTTTCGGGCTGCCAGGCTCGTCCCATCGCCGGCGTGCGCGGCGCGATGGACCCCGCCCAGGTGGCGGCGGCCATCCGCAGCTCGAATGTCCACTTCCCGACGACCTCTCTGGTTTGCGTGGAGCAGACCTATAACGGTTGCGTGGTGCCCATGGAGAACATCCGGGCCATCGCTGAGATTGCGCACCAGAACGGTATTGCTGTGCACATGGACGGCGCCCGGGTCTTCAACGCCGCCACGGCGCTCGGGCTGCCGGTCTCCGAGGTGGTCGCCCCGGTGGATTCGGTCCAGCTTTGCCTGAGCAAGGGTCTGGCCGCACCGGTTGGCTCGCTCCTGGCTGGCACCAAGGAGTTCATCGATCGTGCTCGTCGGAACCGCAAGCTGCTGGGCGGCGGCTTGCGCCAGGTCGGCATCCTGGCGGCCGCAGGGCTCATCTCCCTGCACAAGATGACCAAGCGGCTCCACGAGGACCACGAGAACGCCCGCCAGCTGGCCCTGGGCCTCGCCAAGATTCCGGGCCTGAGCGTGGATCTGGACAGCGTCCAGACCAACATGGTCTTCTTTGACGTGCTTGACCAGCAGTGGGATGGCGCCTCCCTGGCCGGCTCGCTCACCCGGGCGGGCGTCGTCTGCAACGCCTCCGGCGCCCGCGGCATCCGCTGGGTCACGCACAACGACGTGCCGGCGGAGGCGATCCCTGAGGTGCTGAGCCGGGTTGAAGCCGTGATGGCCGCCGGTCCGGACCACGGCGCCTCGGCCACGATTTACGGCTAGTACGAAAGCAAAGGAGCCGGTCGGATGGTCAGGTACTTCCTCGCGGTAACCCCGCCCGAGCCGCTGTTCAGCCGCATCGAGACCTTTCGCAAGAAGTGGGGAGGCCCTCACCACAAGGTGGAGCCCCACATTACCGTGAAGGTGCCCTTCGAGTGGGCGGGCAACCCGGCTCCCGTGCTGAAGGCCGCCGGGGACGCCTGCGCCGCCGCCGCACCCTTCGAGCTCACCCTGGGCGCCCCCGGTCGGTTCCGGGGCGCCCGGGTGCTCTTTCTCTCCGTCCATGTGCCCCCGGCGCTCCAGGCCCTGCACGAGTCCGTCATCACGGCGCTGCAGGCGTACGCCCCGGTCCGGCCCGGCAGCCACGAGGGACCGGGGGAGTACCACCCGCACCTGACCCTCGCGGCGGGGCGTTTCGGCATCGACGACGCAGGACTTGACGCCATGGAGGCGGAGGCGAACCAGGTCCTCTCGAACCTGCCACCGTTTACGGTTGACCGCCTGCGGGTATACAAGTGGGGGCCGGGCGAACATCGCTGGAGCCGCCTGCAGGACCTTGGATTAGGGAGGACGCAGCCCCATGTCTAGCATCGAACTGATCGCTTCCTCGCCGATGGGCCTGGAGGCGCTGGTGGGCCGAGAACTGAAGGACCTGGGCTACGAGCCCCGGGTCGAGAACGGCCGGGTCTCCTTCACGGGCGACGAGTCGGCCATCTGCCGCAGCAACCTTTGGCTCCGTACGGCCGACCGGGTCCAGATCAAAATGGGCGAGTTCCCTGCCGCCACCTTTGAAGAGCTCTTCCAGGGCGTCCGGGGGCTGGCCTGGGAGGAGTGGATTCCCGCAGAGGGCAACTTCATCATCGAGGGCAAGTCCCACGGCTCGCAGCTAACCAGCGTGCCTGCCGTTCAGTCGGTGGTGGAGAAGGCGGTCGTGGAGAAGCTGCGCTCCAAGTACAAGCTGGAGTGGTTCCCCAAGACCGGCGCCAAGTATGTGGTCACGGTCTCCATTCTCAAGGATGTCGCGACCCTGACGCTGGACACCACCGGGCCGTCGTTACATAAGCGAGGCTACCGGAACCTGACCGCCGAGGCGCCCATCAAGGAGACGCTGGCGGCAGCGATGATCATGCTCAGCCGCTGGCACCCCGAGCGGCCCTTCATGGACCCCTTCTGCGGGTCGGGCACTATCCCCATCGAGGCGGCGCTGATGGCCCACAACATCGCGCCGGGCCTGCACCGGGAGTTTACAGCCGAGCGCTGGGCCCGGGTGCCTTCAAACCTCTGGCAGGAGGCCCGCGACGAAGCGCACGACAAGGTCGACTACGACGTGCCGGTGGAGATCATGGGCTCCGACAACAACCCGGAGGTCCTGGAACTGGCCCGCCACCATCTGCGGCAGGTGGGGCTCTCCAAGTCGGTCACGCTCCAGCAAGTCTCCGTCCGGGATGTCACCTCGGCCTCCAAGTACGGCTACGTGATCACCAACCCGCCCTACGGCGAGCGCCTCGGTGAGCGGGAGACCGTCGAGTGGCTCTACCGGGAGATCGGCAAGCTGGGCAAGCGGCTCTTCGGCTGGTCCATCTTCGTCATCACCGCACACAAGGAGTTCGAGAAGCTCTACGGGCGCCCGTCCGACAAGCGGCGCAAGCTCTACAACGGCCGGATCGAATGCCAGCTCTACCAGTACCACGGCCACTACCACGCCCGCCCCGTCCCCCACGAGCTGATGTAACAACAGGGCCTCCGGCATCACCGGAGGCCCTTGCTTTATGCTATTCTAGATAGACGGGAACAAAGGGAGATTGCGCACGTTCCGGGCCTGCCACAGGTGGCGGCGCTCGTGGGCGGCGACGAACTCGAACCACTGTCCCAGGGTGAGGTTCACCCCGGCCGGGACCTTGTGGGTGACAGCGCCCAGGTCAAGTCCGTCGGCACGACGGATCAGCTCTCGCACCCGCTCCTGCAGCTCCAGGAACGCAGGCACCACCTCGACCAGCGGCCGGTCTGGCGCCGGGATCATGTACTTGAAGGTCTTCACCCGAATCACCCGATACGGCGGTTCAACGGCCCGTATGAAGAGGTCACCGAACCAGGTTCGCTTGAAGGGGCCCGAGCTTCGCAGGCTCTGCGCTTCGGCCTTCGCAACGAGTGCCTCCATCGACGGGATGGACTCGCCGGTGGTGATCAGCAGGTGCCCAAAGCATTCAGCGATGGACCAGCGGCCCGGCTGCGGCCGCCAGTTGAACTGGTGGTCGGACAGGCCGGTGACCAGTTTTTCCGTATCGTCGCAGATGTAGTCAAATTGACGCATATAACCGGCTAAAATCTCCGACAGTGGGACCCGCCTCCCCTAATATCGCCCTTTCCTCTGATTTCAAGCAAGGTACGAAATTTCCTGCCATAGGGAGGGTCCGGCATGGACCTGTTCGACATGGCCCGGGAGCGGGAGATGGCCGCCCGGGCGCCCCTCGCCGCCCGCATGCGGGCCCAGAACCTCGATGAGTACGTCGGCCAGGAGCATCTGATCGGCCAGGGCAAGTTCCTGCGCCGGGCGCTCCAGGCGGGCCAGTTGCCCTCCTGCATCCTCTTCGGCCCGCCCGGCACCGGGAAAACCACCCTGGCCCGCCTGGCCGCCGGCATGGTGGAAGCCCACTTCGAGCAGCTGAACGCAGTCACCTCGGGCGTGCCGGACATCCGCCGCATTGTGGATGAGGCCAAGACTCGCCTGGGGCAGTATGGGCGCCGCACGGTGGTCTTCATCGACGAGATCCACCGCTGGCGCAAGGACCAGCAAGACGCCTTGCTCCCGCACGTGGAGGAGGGGCTGATCATCCTGATCGGCGCCACCACCAACAACCCCCTGGTCAGCGTGAACGCTCCCCTGGTCAGCCGGACGCGCATCTTCGAGCTGCAGTCGTTGACCGACCAGGATCTGCGCAAGCTCGCCGAACGGGCGCTGGTGCTGCCTGGCAGGGGCCTGGGCAACTATAACGCCACCGTTGAGCCCCTGGCCATGGACCACCTGATCCGCACCGCCGGCGGCGATGCCCGCACCATGCTGAACGCCCTGGAACTGGCTGTCACCATGACCGAGCCCGACCAGGACGGGCGCCGCACCGTCACCCTGCAGGCCGCCGAGGAGGCCCTGCTCAAGCGGGCGGTCGTCTACGACCACGATGGGGACGAGCATTACCACGTCGCCAGCGCGCTGATCAAGTCGATCCGGGGCTCCGACCCCGACGCCGCCGTCTACTGGCTGGCCCGCATGCTCTACGCCGGGGAGGACCCGCGCTTCATCGCCCGGCGCCTGGTGATCAGCGCCGCAGAGGATATCGGCCTGGCCGACCCGACCGCCCTGACCCTGGCCCAGGCCGCCGCCGACGCCGTCGCCTTCATCGGGATGCCCGAGGGCCGGATTCCCCTGGCCGAGGTGACGATCTACCTCGCCACCGCCCCCAAGTCCAACACGGCCTACATGGCGATCAATCGGGCGATGGAACACATCGGCAGGGAACCCACGCCTCCCGTGCCGAACCACCTGAAGGACACGGGCTTCGGCAGCGGCCAGAAGTTGGGCTACGGCAAGGGCTACCAGTACCCGCACGACTACCCGGCGGGCTGGGTGAGTCAGCGCTACCTGCCCGACGGCATGGACATCCAGTTCTGGGAGCCTGGTTACCGCGGCCGGGAAGAGGTGCTCGCCCGGGTGCTCCGGGAGCGCCGTTCGGTCCCGCCCCACGAGAACAAGCCTAGGGGGTAGAACCCATTGCAGATTAGCGAGCAGGCACAGCGTGAGATCGACCGCCTCCTGGCCGGCCAACCCGAGGGCGCAGGGATTCGCTTCTTCGTGAGAGGGTTCAGCTGAGCGGGTCCCCAGATCGGACAGGCCGTCGTGGACGGCCTTCAGCAGGGTGACACCCAAGCGGCGCCCCGGATTTTTCTAGACCCCCAACTTGGCGGTATGGCCAGCGACGGTAAGCTGGACTGGAATCCCTTCCGAGAGAAACTCTGGATCCGGCACAGGGCTCTGAACAGAGGGTAATAAGACAAGACGGCGCCGCCAGCATGGCAGCGCCGTTTTTCTATGCCTTTGCAGCGGCCACGTAGGCCATCCGGAGCCACTCGGCCACCTCTGCGTCGACCTCTTCCGGGGAGGTGACCGAGACCATGTGGCTGGTCCGACCGGAGCCCACGTTCTTGGCGGGCAGCAGCCGGCCCCCGGCCTCCATGCCGGTCAGCACCAGGCCCAGGTCCACCCGGGACTTGGTGGACGGCTGAATCGCCAGGAACTGGCGCCCACGGTTGACGGCGACGTAGGTCTGGCAGTACTTCAGATCCCAGTCATCCCCAACCCCCTTGAGCACCTCCAGCACCTTCTCGTGGATCGGCTTCAGGTGCTCCTTGCCCTTGTACATCGCCGCGAAGATCTCCTCATCCGTCGGCGGCGTGTAGTCATCCGGCTTATTTACCTCCCAGGCCACCAGCGCAGCCTGGGTATGGCCCAGTCCGTGGTTGGCCTTGAGCCACTCCACCTGCTCCTTATGCTTTGTAATCCCGGTGGCCCGCAGGATCTCCACGAACTCTGCGAACTTCTTCCCGGACTTCTTCTCCATGTTCTCGATCACTTTGGCCCGGTAGGCGTCGTTGTCCTGCGCCATAAAGCACCTCAGCATGAATGTTTGTGTGTCCCATTATGCGTGACGCCCCACCAAAGAGCAAGGTTGCCGTTCATAAGACAGATTCATGCAAGGCAGCGAAGAGATTCGAGTTTTTGTTCTTGGAGGAATCAGACGAGTGCTGTTCAATATATCAAATCGTATACGATTTACGATACGATTTTGCATACGATTCGGAGGTGATCCGGTGGACCCTCCCCCCGCAGTGTATTGCTCCTGGCTTACCAACGCTGCTACATAACAACCCCAAAAGGCGAGGGAGCAACTGTATGAAGTTCATGCGATTTGCTGCTGCTAATGGATCGCGGTACGGGCTAGTTGATGGCAACCAGGTTCGGGAACTGGAAGGAGATATCTTCGGCAGTTGGCGGGAGACCGGCGCGACCTACTCCATTGGAGAGGTGGAGGTCCTTACGCCGGTAGAGAACCCCCAGAAGGTGATCTGCATTGGTCTGAACTACCAGGCCCATGCGGAAGAGAAGAGCCGTGAATTGCCGTCCGATCCCATGATGTTCATGGTCTCCCAGACCTCGCTTGTCCCCGACGGGGCCGACGTGATTCTGCCCGACCTTGCCCACGTGTACGAACACGAGGCGGAGCTGGTCGCGATCGTTGGCAAGGAAGGCCGGGACATTCCCGAGGAGAAGGCCCTGGAGTACGTCTTCGGATACACCCTCGGCAACGACGTCTCGGACCGGACCCTGCAAAAGCTGGACAAGCAGTTCACCCGGGCCAAGTCCTTCCCCACCTTCAAGCCTTTCGGCCCGGTGATCGAGACGGAACTGGACCCAAGCAACCTTGACATCAAGCTGTGGCTGAACGGAGAGATCAAGCAGGACTCGAACACCAGCCTGCTCATTCACAGCCTGCCGAAGCTGATCCGTGTCATTTCGGAGGTCATGACGCTCTATCCCGGTGACCTGATCTTCACCGGTACGCCGGCTGGCGTGAGCCCCATGCGGCCCGGCGACGTGATGGAGATCGAGATCGAGTCCATCGGACGTCTGCGGAACCCGGTTCGTGGCAAGTAGCACACACATCTGAGGGAGGACACAGCTATGGGTCGCACGGGCAAATTCGCTGCAGTTTGTCTTACCATTCTGGGCATTCTCGCCGCCGGTTGCACGCCCAAGTCGGCGCCCGCGGCCAAAACCGAGCCCACAACATCTACCAACGCCACTGCCACCGCCCCGGCCTCTGACTTCCCGAAGAAGTCGATCACCGTGCTGGTTCCCTTCGCTGCCGGCGGTGCTGCGGACCTGATGTCCCGGGCGCTGGCCGAACCGGTTGGAAAGATCCTCGGCCAGCCCGTGGTGGTCGAGAACCGGCCCGGCGGGTCAGGCTCCGTCGCGATGATTGCGCTCAAAGATGCTGCTCCCGACGGATACACCCTCGTCATGACGTCCGCCGGCCCGTCCAGCCTCACGCCGATTCTGTCCGATTCCGGTTACAGCTACTCGGACTTCCTGCCGATCGCCCAGGTGACCGAGTTCCCCATCGGTCTGGCGGTACCGAATGATTCCCCCATCAAGAGCGTCAGTGACTTCTTCAAGGCCGTGCAGGAGAAGCCCAACCAGATCAAGGTCGGCACCTCGGGCAAGACCCTCACCCAGCACATCACCATGGAGCAGCTGGTGGCCGAGCGGAACCTGAAGCTCAATCTGGTGCCGTTCAACGGCGGTGCCGAGAGCGTCACAGCCATGTTGGGCGGTCACGTGGACGCCGTCTTCAACGTGACGCAGGAGATCCTGCCGCAGGTACAGGCCGGTCGGTTCCGCATGATCGGCGTGACCTCCGAGCAGCGCATGGCGGATGCCAAGGATGTGCCCACCTTCAAGGAGCAGGGAATCCCCCTGGTCAAGACGATCTGGTACGGCGTGGTCGCTCCCAAGGGTGTCCCGGCGGATGCGGCCAAGAAGCTCCAGGATGCGTTCAAGGCGGCGATTGACCAGCCCGCCGTGAAGGAGCAGTTCGCTAAGCTGTTCCTCCCGCCCGGCTACACCGACGGACCGGCTCTGGCTGCGCGCTGGAAGACCGAGTTCGACGGCAACAAGAAGTACTTCAACAAGTAGGATCACGGCAGGGCTCCCTTCCCACCCGCAAAGGGAGGGGAGCCCTCCTTCGACGCTACTGCCAGACATATGGGGGCGGAAGTATGTGGGACCTGTTCGGCGCCCTGGTACCTACGGTTACGGGGCTGTTCTTTCTGTACCGGTCCTATAAGCTGGGGGTCGGCACCCTGACATCACCGGGCGCCGGTTTCTGGCCGATGATTATCAGCGCGTTGATCTGCGTCCTGGGCGGCGTTCTGGTCGTTCAGCAGGTGATGCGGCCCGAAGGGCGGCAGATCCACTTGAAGGCCCTTCGCAGGCCAGGCGTTGGGCTGCTCAGTGCCCTCGTTTATGCCTATACAGTGGGCTGGTTGGGGTTCATTACCACAACCGTGCTGCTGCTCTTGTTCTGGGTGAAGGTGATCGGCAGGCGCTCCTGGATCACCGCCTTCCTGGTCGCCATACCGGCCGTCGTCATCGCGTACGGCCTGTTCGGGTACTGGCTGAATGTACCCCTGCCAGCCGGCTACCTGATGTGACGAAGGGGAGGAGGAGTGTCTCGTGAGTACGATAGGTGGGCTGCTTCACGGATTCTCGACCCTGGCAGACCCAATGAATCTGCTGTACGTTGTGATCGGCGTCGTATTGGGCACCGTGGTGGGCGTTCTGCCAGGGCTGGGTCCTACGGCCACCATTGCGATCATCCTCCCGGTCACCTATTCCTTGCCCCCCTCGTCGGCATTGATCATGCTGGCAGGCATTTACTACGGGGCGATGTACGGCGGTTCCACGACATCCATTCTGTTGAATATTCCGGGCGAGGCTGCGTCGGTGGTGACCGCGATCGACGGTTACCAGATGGCAAGGCAGGGGCGCGCCGGCGCCGCTCTGGGCCTGGCTGCGATCGGCTCCTTTGTGGCGGGCACCGTGGCCCTGATCGGTCTTAGCTTTCTGGCGCCGCCCATCGCCTCCTTCGCCCTGCGCTTCGGGCCGCCCGAGTACACGGCGCTCACGCTGCTCGGGCTGCTGCTGGTCACCGCACTGAGCGGCCAGTCCCTGCTGAAGGGGATCATCTCTGCCCTGTTCGGACTGCTCATTGCCACCGTTGGGCTCGATGTGGTGACCGGTGTGCCACGCTTCACGTTTGGCATCAACGAAATGCTCTCGGGCGTCGACTTTGCTGTGATCGCCATGGGCGTTTTCGGCGTCACCGAGATCGTGTCTAGCCTGGAAGAGGAGGGCCAGGTCGAGATCCTCACGACTAAGATCACCAATATCTGGCCCACCCTGAAAGACTGGGCAGAGGCCAAGTGGGCGGTCCTGAGGGGCTCGCTGCTTGGCTTTGCCGTGGGCGTTCTGCCCGGCGGCGGGGCTGTGATCTCCTCCCTGGCCTCGTATGCGATTGAGAAGAAGCTATCCAAGCATCCGGAGCAGTTCGGCAAGGGCGCCATCGCCGGGGTGGCCGGTCCCGAATCGGCCAACAACGCGGCGGCAGGTTCGTCCTTCATCCCGCTGCTGACGATGGGCATTCCCGCCAACTCCGTCATGGCGATGATGTTCGCTGCGCTGATGATCCACGGGATTACGCCGGGTCCGTTCATGATCCGGGACCACGCAGAGGTTTTCTGGGGCCTGATCGCCTCGATGTACATTGGCAACGTGTTTTTGCTGATTCTGAACCTGCCCATGGTGGGACTCTTCGTCCAACTCCTGAAGGTGCCCTACGCCATCCTGGGGCCCCTGGCCCTCATGGTCACCCTGGTGGGCGCCTTCAGCATCAACAACAGCCTGTTTGACCTGCTGGCGATCTCGGTGTTCGGCGTGGTCGGGTATTTCATGCGCAGGTTCGGCTACGACGCCGGCCCGTTGGTACTGGCCTTTGTACTGGGTCCGCTGATCGAGAAGTCGTTCAAGCAGTCGCTGCTGATGTCCAACGGCAGCCTCAAGATCTTCATTGACAGCCCCATCGCGGCCACGCTGCTGGCAACCTTTGCAGTCCTGGTGATCTGGCAGGTGGTCGGGGCCATGCGCAAGCTTTGGGGCGCGGAAAGGAAAGCATCATGACCAACATCGCACCGGAAGCGGCCAAGGCGTTTGCTGTTGAAGTCCTGTGCGGGGCCGGGGTTCCCCGGACCGAGGCCGAGATCGTTGCCGAGAACTTGTTGGACGCCGACTTGCGTGGCGTGCGAAGCCACGGACTCATGCGTCTGGCCACCTATGTGGAGCGGATTCGCCGCGGTCTGTGCCGGGCGACCGCTGATGTGAAACTCTTGCAGGAAGGCCCGGCGACCGCCCTGCTGGACGGGTCGGGTTCGCTGGGGCAGGTTGTGGCGTGGGAGGCCATGCAAACCGCCATGCGCAAGGCTCGGGAAGCCGGTGTTGGCATCGCCGTGGCAAGGGGGAGCAACCACTTCGGCACGGCCTCGTTCTACGCACTGCACGCCGCCCGCAGCGGCATGGTCGGGATTGCTGCCTCCAATACGGCCCCGCTGATGCCCGCACCGGGCGGGGCTGAACGGGTCATTGGCAACAATCCGGTCGCCATTGCCGCCCCATCTGCCGGGGAGTATCCCGTGGTACTGGACATGGCCATGAGCCAGGTCGCCATGGGCAAAATCCTGAACGCACGGGACAAGGGCCAGTCGATCCCAGCCGACTGGGCGACGGACAAGCACGGCACCCCAACCACTGACCCCAACGAGGCCATCGGCGGCGGTTTCCTGCTGCCGGCGGGCGGGCCCAAGGGGTACGGCCTCGCCGTCCTGTTCGAGATTCTCACCGGCGTTTTGGCCGGCGGCGACTTCGCCAAGGCGATTCCGTCCATGTATGACATGAGCCGCCAGCAAGAGATCAGCCATGTGATGATCGCCATCGACGTAGCGTCGTTCATGCCGGCGCCCCTCTTCGCTGAGCGGGTCGCCGAGCTCGGCCGGCAGATCAAGGGTTCGGCCCGGGCGCCCGGCGTGGGGGAGGTCTTCCTACCCGGCGAGATCGAGCTGCGCAAGGGCACCGAGTCCGTCGGGGCAGGGATCGCCTACGACGACAGGTTGATCACCGAGCTGAACGGCCTGGCTCGCACCTTGAACCTGAGGGCATCCATCGGGTAGAGTAACAGGAAAGGACTGAGAGCAGCATGGCGAAGGTCTTGTCCAGCTCTCCTAGCTTTGCACGCTTCTCCGACGAGCCTGTGCGTTTCCTTGAGAACCATGGCTACACCCTGGTGAAGACCCAACCGAACCCCTCCGAAGAGATGCTCGTTCAGGCTGTGCGTGGTGTGGACGCCATCATCGTTGGCATTGAGCCCTGCACAGAACGGGTGATCCAGGCAGCCGACCAGGCGAGGATCATCTGCAAGCACGGCGTCGGGGTCGACAACATCGATGTGGCGGCGGCAACGCGGGCCGGCATCATGGTGGTGAACGTGCCCGCCGGCAACACCGATGCGGTGGCCGACCTGGCCTTTGCCCTCATGTTGGGCGCCGCCCGTTCGCTATGCGTCGCCGACCAGGCGGTAAAGCGCGGCGAGTGGCCCCGCATGATGGGGACCGAGGTGTGGCGGAAGACGCTCGGTATCATTGGGACGGGGCGGATTGGGCGGCAGGTCGCCCGCCGGGCCCACGGTTTTGAAATGCAGATCCTTGCCTACGACCTGTACCCGGATCATGCCTTTGCTCAGGAGCACGGGATCACCTACGTGTCCAAAGAGGAGCTGCTACAGCGCAGCGACTTCGTGACGATCCACATCCCGCTCAGTGAGCAGACACGCGGGCTGATCAGCGCACCCGAACTGGCTAGGATGAAGCGATCTGCCTACCTGTTCAATCTCTCCAGGGGTTCGATCGTCGATGAGATGGCGCTCTTTGAGGCCCTGGCCTCGGGGCGTATCGCCGGTGCCGGTTTGGACGTCTTCTCAAGTGAACCAACGCGGCCTGACAATCCGCTGCTCACGTTGCCCAATTTCATCGGCACACCGCACATGGGCGCCTACACCCGTGAGGCTATGACGGCCGTAGGCATGGAGACCGTGCAGAACCTGCACCTTGCGCTTGCGGGGGAGCGGCCGCTGAACCTGGTGAACCCCCAGGTTTGGGAGCGGCGTCGCTAAAGGAAGAGAAGCGCATAAGAACGGGAGGGCTCCCATGTCGATATCGAAGCAGGAAGCGGCCTACCGGACGATTCGGGAGCGAATCCTGACGGGTCGGTATACCCCCGGGTTTCGCCTGGTGATTAATCAACTGGCCAAGGAGCTGGGGGCGAGCACCATTCCTGTTCGCGAGGCGGTCCGCAGGCTGGAAGCCGAGGGGCTGGTCGTTTTCAGCCCTAACGCCGGTGCCTCGGTGGCGCCCGTGGATGAATCGGCCTATCTGGAGACCCTGGAAGTGTTGGCCGTTTTGGAGGGCTACGCCACCGCGGCGGCTGCGCCTCACCTGGGGCCAGAGGATCTCCAGCGCCTTCGGGAGATCACCAGACAGATGGAGTCTGCGATTGGCGTGCATGATTTTCCGAGCTTTGCGCGGCTCAACCGCGAGTTTCACATCCTGATCTACGAACGCTGTCCCAACGCCTATCTGTGGGAAGCGATTCGGCGGGGCTTCCAGCGCATGGACCAGATCCGCCACAACGTCTTCGGCTTTATTCCCGGCCGTGCCCCCGCTTCGGTGACAGAGCACATGGAACTGCTCGACTGCATTGAGCGCGGCGATTCGCTGGAGCTAATCGAACGACTGGCCCGGCAGCATAAGCTCAACACCGCAGTGAACTTCCGAACCTGGGCCGAGCGATCGCTCCACGACCAGAACCGAACGTTCCTGCGCTAAGGAATCAAAAAGGAGGGCCTACCCAGTGGGTATGCCCTCCTATCATTTTTCCCTAGACAGCCTCGCTCTCGACCCTGCCGCCCGTGAACTGGCTGTTGTACAGGTCGGCGTAGAAGCCGCCCGCAGCCAGCAGCTCGCGGTGCGTGCCCTGCTCGATCACGCTGCCGTGGTTCATCACCAGGATCAGGTCGGCGTCGCGAATCGTCGAGAGCCGGTGAGCGATCACGAAGCTAGTGCGGTTCTGCATGAGCTCCTTCATCGCCCGCTGGATGAAGACCTCCGTACGGGTGTCGACGCTGCTGGTCGCCTCGTCGAGAATCAGGATCGCCGGGTCGGCCAGAATCGCCCGGGCGATGGTCAGCAGCTGCTTCTGACCCTGCGAAATGTTCGAGGCTTCCTCGTTCAGGACCGTATCGTAGCCCTCGGGCAACGTGCGGATAAAGTGGTCCGCATGGGCTGCCTTGGCCGCCCGCACGACATCCTCGAAGGTGGCGCCGGGGCGCCCGTAAGCGATGTTCTCCCGAATGGTCCCGTGGAAGAGCCACGTGTCCTGAAGCACCATGCCGAACTTGCTGCGCAGGTCGCCACGCTTGAAGTCCCGAATGTCGACGCCGTCGACGGTGATCTTGCCTGCGGAGATCTCGTAGAAGCGCATCAGCAGGTTGACCAGGGTGGTCTTGCCGGCGCCGGTGGGGCCGACGATGGCGATCACCTGGCCGGGCTTTACGTCGATGTTCATGTCCTCGATCAGCGGCTGCTCGGGCTTGTAACCGAACTTGACGTGCTCGAAGCGTACCTCGCCCTGCGGGTTCGCCAGCTCCTTGGCGTTGGCCGGGTCAGCGAGCTCCTCGACCTCGTCCATCAGCTCGAAGACCCGCTCGGCGGCGGCGATGGTCGACTGGATCATGTTGGTGATCTGCGCCATCTGGGCGATGGGCTGGCTGAACTGCCGGGAGTACTGAATGAACGCCTGAATGTCGCCGATCTGAATGCGCTGCTTGGTCACGAAGATGCCGCCCACCACGCAGACCAGCACATAGCCGATGTTGCCCACGAACATGATCAGCGGCATGATGATGCCGGAGATGAACTGCGCCCGCCAGCCAGCGTTGTACAGCTGCTCGTTAAGCCGGTTGAACTCGGCGATCGACTGGGCCTCACGGCCATAGGCCTTGATGATCTTGTGGCCCGTGAACATCTCCTCGACGTGGCCGTTCAGCTCGCCGAGCACCTTCTGCTGGGCCTTGAAGTAGGTCTGGGAGCGCTTCGCCACCCCAGCCGTCACGAGGCCGGAGAGGGGGAGGGTGACGATGGTGACCAGCGTAAGCCACGGGCTGATCGTCAGCATCATGATGATGACGCCGATGATCGTTACGATGGAGGTGATCAGCTGCGTCAGGCTCTGCTGCATCGTGTTGCTGATATTGTCGACGTCATTCGTCACCCGGCTCAGGATCTCGCCGTGGGTCCGGCCGTCGAAGAACTTGAGCGGCAGGCGGGCCAGCTTCTCGTTCACATCGTTGCGGATGTCGAACACGGTGCGCTGGGAGATGCCCGCCATGATCCACTGCTGGAGGTAGCCAAAGACTGCACTGACCACGTAGAGCACGGCCAGGGTGATCAGGATATTGGCGATGTAGTCAAAGTCGACGTGGGCGCCGGGCACCCCGCGGAACTTCATCATCAGGCCCTCGAAGAGCTTGGTCGTCGCCTTGCCCATGATCTTCGGGCTGACAATGGCGAATACGGTGCTCAGGATCGCCATGAGGACGACTACGGCCAGGTGGAGCCGGCGGGGCTTCAGGTAGACCATCAGGCGGCGCAGGGTGCCCTTGAAGTCCTTGGCCTTCTGCATCGGCATGCCGAAGCCAGGGCCGGGGCCGAAACGGGGGCCTGCGGGCTGCCTGTCTTTGTTGTTAGGCTGGCTCATGCGAGTTCCTCCTCACTCAGCTGCGACGCCACGATCTCACGGTAGACCTGGCAGCTCTTCAGCAGCTCCCTGTGCGTGCCCATGCCTGCGACCTGGCCCTCATCGAGGACGATGATCCGGTCGGCATCCATGACGGTGCTGACCCGCTGGGCCACGATCAACACGGTGGCGTTGGCGGTCTCTTCGCGCAGGGCCGCACGCAGCCTGGCGTCGGTCTTGAAGTCGAGGGCGGAGAAGTTGTCGTCGAAGACGTAGATCTCCGGGCGCCGCACCAGGGCCCGAGCGATGGTGAGCCGCTGCTTCTGGCCGCCGGACACGTTGGTGCCGCCCTGGGCGATGGCCGCCTCGTACTTCTCGCCCATCTCGGCGATGAAGTCGGCGGCCTGGGCGATCTGGGCGGCCCGCTGGACCTCCTCCGGCGAGGCGTCCTCCTTGCCGTAACGGATGTTCTCAGTGATCGAGCCGCTGAAGAGGAGGGCGGTCTGCGGGATGAAACCGATCTTGGCCCGCAGGGCGTCCTGGGCCATCGCCCGCACGTCGACGCCGTCCACCAGCACCTTGCCGCTGTCCACGTCGTAGAAGCGGGGAATCAGGTTGACCAAGGTCGACTTGCCCGAGCCCGTGCCGCCAATGATCGCCGTCACCTCGCCAGGGCCGGCCTTGAAGGAGATATCCCGAACAGCGGGCTCCTCGGCACCGGGGTAGCTGAAGGTGACGTTCTGGAACTCCACGTACCCCTTGGAAGCGCCGGAGGAGAGGACCTCCTGGGCGTCCTTGATCTTCGGCTCGACCGCCAGCACCTCAAGGATGCGGACCGCCGAGGCCGAGGCCTGGGGCACCATAATGAAGATGAAGGAGACCATCATCAGCGAGAAGAGAATCTGGATCACGTACTGGATGAAGGCCATCAGGTCGCCGACCTGCATGTGGCCCTCGTCAATGCGGATGCCGCCGAACCAGATGATGGCGATCGAGGTGAAGTTCATCAGCACCATCATTACGGGCATCAGGGCGCCCATGATGCGGTTCACCTTGGTGGCCACGTGGGTCAAGTCCAGGTTGGCCTCGACAAACCGGCCCTTCTCATGGCTGATCCGGTTGAACGCCCGGATAACCCGAATGCCGGTCAGACCCTCCCGAACGACCAGGTTCAGCTTGTCGAGCTTGAGCTGCCTGGACTTGAAGAGCGGGATGCCCAGGTAGGCCAGCAGCCCCAGGACGCCCACCAGCACCGGGATGACCACCACGATCACCAGGGAGAGGGTGGGGTCCTTGGAGACGGCCATCACGATACCGCCGATCATCATCATCGGGGCCATGGTCATCAGGCGGAGGATCATCACCATAACCTGCTGCACCTGGGTGATGTCGTTGGTGGTGCGGGTGATCAGGGTGGAGGTGCCCAGCTTGTCGAACTCGTGGAGCGAGAAGGACTCGACCTTGGTGAAGATCTTCGAGCGCAGGTCGCGGCCCATCGCCGTAGCCACCCGGGCGGCGTAGTAGCTGGCCAGAATCGCAGCGACGGCGCCAATTGCCGCCACCCCGAGCATCCGTCCGCCCACGTGCCAGATGAAGTCGGTGTCGCCCTTGACGATGCCCGTGTTGACGATTTCGGACATCAGGTTAGGCAAATAGAGATCGGTCATCGACTGTACAAAAACAAGCACCAGGGTCGCAGCCACCGCCAAAGCGTATGGCTTCAAGTATCGCATCAACTTTAACAAGGTAAGCCACTCCCACCCGATTAGTCTTGGTTCTTACTTTGGTCAATGGCCTTCATGAGCGAGCGCAGGCCGGTGGCCAGGCTCTCCAGTTCGGCCTCCGGTACGCCCTCGAGCGCTTCACTCCAGGCGCTTCTCGCCCGCTTCATCATCTCCTCCTTGATCTCGCCGGCCGCCTTGGTAGGATAGATGCGAAGTAAGCGCTGGTCGGACGGGTCGGACCGTTTCTCCACATACCCTTGCCTCACCAACTGGTCAATCACCTTGGAGACGTGGCTCTTGACCGTGTTTGAGCGCCTGGCCAGTTCGCTGACCGTGATCCCCTCGTGCTCTTCAATAATGCGGATCATCATCAGGATCATGGGGGTCAGGTCCGAGTCGCGAAAAGCATGGCGCACGCGTTCGTGAATCTCACGATTGACATGGTGCCACAGCTGTCCGATTTCGCTGCGAAGGTCGGATGTTGCCATTTCACACCTCGTTCACAAGAGAACGTTCTGTACAGAACCAGATATTACTCCTGCTCGCTTCTCAATGCAAGAGCAAAATGAGAAAAGGGGCGCCTGTGGCCGGCGCCCGTTGAAAAACATATATCGCCGCGGATGCGCGGATTGCGCAGATTTCGGAGCCGATCGCGGATGACCTGGCATATCCACCGACAAAAATCTAAATATACATTAAATTTGCCGTGAGGTAAGTCTGGGTAATCAGCGTGTTTGCCGAAATCTGCGGCATCCGCGCATCCCGAGCACGGCGCCGCAAAGCGGCGAGGTCGTGCGGGGGACGAAAAGGCGTGAAACGTCGAGAAGTCCGCGGCTAAATAAGGTCCGTCACCAAACAAGCTTCGAGTTCCCGCAGGATCTCCTCCCGGTTGAGGTTCTTGCCGATGAAGACCACCCGGGACTCCCGCACCTCGCCTTCCTTCCAGAAGGGACCCGGTTCGAAGTCGTGCCGGTCGCCCACCTGGTGCATGATCACCGAGTGCTCGGGTAGTTGGACCACGTTGAGGATGCCCTTCCCCCGGAAGATATTGACCGGGAGCCGGCACATGTAGGCGTGGAGCAGCTCAGCGTCAATGGGGCGCTCGGTTCGGAAGGAGACCGACGAGATCCCGCTCAGGTGCCCTTCGTGGTGGTGATGATGGTGGTGATGGTCGGGGTGGTCGCACTCAGGCCCGTGGCAGTGGTGGTGCTCCTCGCTCTGCAGCAGCCGGTTCGGGTCGAAGGCGCCAACGCCCAGGATCAGGGCCAGGTCGACCCGGGCGCCCTCGCTCCGCAAGATGCGGCCGTCTTCGTTGATCTCCCGGATCTTCCGCTCCACCTCATCGGCCCGCTCCGGCGAGACCAGGTCGACCTTGTTGAGCAGCAGCAGGTCACCGAAGGCCAGCTGCGACCGGCACGCCGGGTCGGCCTCCAGATTGCGCTCAAAGTTGTAGGCGTCGACCACCGTGATGATCGAATCCAGCCGGCAGACCTCGATCACCCCGTGGCTCATGAAGGTCTGGGCAATGGGCGCCGGGTCCGCCAGGCCGGTGGTCTCGATCAGCACGTACTCCACCCGGGGCCGGCGGGAAAGCATCCGCCCCACCGCCTCCAGCAGGTCGGTGCGGACCTGGCAGCAGATGCAGCCGTTGTTCAGCTCAATCAGCTCATCGTCGGACTGGAGCACCAGCTCCCCGTCGATGCCGACCTCGCCGAACTCGTTGACAATCACTCCAACCCGCAGGCCGTGTTCGCCCCGCAGGATGTGGTTGAGCAGCGTGGTTTTGCCGGCGCCCAGAAACCCCGTCAGAATCGTTATCGGCAGCTTATCCAAGCAAGGACACCCCCGTTGGCCCATAGGATTCGCCAGCGGGGGCGCCGTCCCTGCCGGTTAGCGGCGGCGCAGGCGCATGGTCTCCTCCACCATGCGCAGGAAGTCGCGGTGGCTCTGCGGGGAGTCCAGATCGCCGGCGGCCTTGCTGGCGGTCTTCAGAATGTCCGTGAGGCTTGTCTCCGAAGCCCAGGGCGTGCCCTTCAGGTTCCCGGCGAACTCGGCCACGCTGGCGCTCCAGAGCAGCCGCGGCGAGGCTGTGGCCACGCTGGAGGCGACCAGGCGCCGCTGAATCGGGGCGCTCAGCTCAGAGACCTCACCCGTCGACGGGTCCTTATACCGCACGGTGACGCTGCCCAGATCCTCCCGACCGTTGGCCTCCCGGAGCTTCACCTCATACAGGGCCGTCACGCTGTGGCCGGCGCCCATCTCCCCGGCGTCCGCGGCGTCGTCGCGGAACTCCTGGTTCTCCATGGTCCGGTTCTCGTAGCCCACCAAACGCCAGCTGGCGACCTGCTCCGAGTCGAAGCGCACCTGCACCTTCACGTCCTTGGCTACCGTCTCCAGGGTGCCGGTGAGCTGGTCGACAAAGATGCGCCGGGCTTCGGTGATATCGTCGACGTAGGCATACTGACCGTCGCCCTGATCCGCGAGCTGTTCCATCAGTTCATCGTTGTAGTTGCCCATGCCGAAGCCCACGGTGGTCAGGGTAATGCCGCGGCCCCGGTAGTCGTCGATGCGCCGCAGGATCTCCTTGGGGCCGGTGGCGCCCACGTTGGCGACCCCGTCAGAGCACAGCACGATCCGGTTGGTCCCCTGTTTCTGGAACGCCCGGCTGGCCAGGTCGTACCCCAGCAGCAGCCCGGCCTCGGCGTTGGTCGAGCCGCTGGGCTCGAGGCTGTCGATCGCGGCCAGGATGCGGCTCTTGCTCGCCGTGTGCTCAAGGTGGACGCGGGCCGTGGAGCCGTAGGTTACGATCCCCACCCGATCCTCCTCCCGCAGCTGCTCCACCAGCAACCGCAGGCTCTGCTTAACCAGGCCCAGCCGGTTCTCCATGTCCATCGATCCCGATACATCGATCACGAATGTGAGAATGGCCGGCTTGCGGTCGCCCCGGGCAATGTCCTTGGCCTTCAGGCCGACCTGAACCAGCTGGTTATAGGGCCGGAAGGGGCTCGGGCCGGCCTCCAGGTGAATGGCAACCGCCTGGTTGGTGGGCGCCGGATAGGGCTGCCGGAAGTAGTTGATGAACTCTTCGATCCGAACGGCCTCCTGCGGGGGCAGAGTGCCGCGCTCTATGTACTCCCGGACCACTGTGTATGAAGCCGTATCCACGTCGATGGCAAAGGTGGAGGTGGGCTGCCGCGAGGTCGAGGTGGTGGGGTTGTTGCCGTAGTCCTGGAACGTCATGCCGCCAGGGGGGGCCTTCTGGGCCGGGGCATCTGCTGTGGACTGGGGCTTGGACGTAGACTTCGGACTCTGGGACGGCTTCGCTGATCCACAGGCGGTCAACATGAGCGCCAGTACGGTGAGCGCCAGGAGCCGAATCCTTGTCATAGGTAAGTCCCCCTCGCGGCGATTTACCTATCAGACGGGTTATATTACAGTTTGGTTTCAGGAGTGTTACAGAACGATGACAAAAAATCCGGGGAGGTACCTGAACCTTTTCGGCGGGCAACCTTCTCTCTAGTAAGGAACGGGTTCGATTGAATGAGGAGGACCAACGAAGATGATTGTGACGACGACAAACCAAGTGGAAGGCCGGCGCATCGCCCAGTACCTCGGCATCGTCTCCGGCGAGACCATCCTGGGCGCCAACTTCATCCGTGACATCGCAGCCTCGATCACCGACTTTATCGGCGGCCGCTCGGGCGCCTACGAGAGCAAGCTCCGGGAGGGGCGCTACGTCGCCCTGGAGGAGATGATGGCCGAAGCCCGCTCCCTCGGCGCCGACGCCATCGTCGGGGTCGACCTGGACTACGAGGTGCTCGGCCAGTCGATGCTTATGGTGACGGCCAGCGGTACGGCGATCAAGTTCGAATAAAGCGAAGCGGGGTACACCCACGAAAGGGTGCACCCCGCTTTTGCTATACGCTGTACCGCTCCACTTGCTTCCCGAGTTGTCCGGCCACTTGCGAGAGGTCCCGGGCCGTTTCCGCCACGTGCTCCGTCGAGGCTGTAAGCTCCTCGACGCTGGCCGAGACCTGCTCGGCGGTGGCCGCCGTCTCCTGGGCGATCCGGGCGATCTGCAGCATCGCATCGGCCGCCTCGCCGCTTCCGGCCGCCATCTCCTCGGTGGTGGCCACGTTCTGCTCGGCGATGGCAGCGATCTGGGCCATGGCGGCGACCACCTCGGCGGTGGCCTCGGCGACGGCCCCGGCTGCCAGGCGTAGGCCGCCCAGCTCCGCTGCGGTGGCCCTGGAGGACTCGGCGATCGCCGAGAGGGCCTGTCCGGCCTCATGGGCCAGGGCGCCGCTCTCCCGGGCCTCGGTCCGGCCCGTGTGCATGGCGGCCACGACGTCGGTGGTCTGCCGGCCGATCCGCGCCACCCGCTCGGAGATCTCCCGGGCCGACCGGCCCGACCGATCGGCCAGCTTGCGGATCTCTTCGGCGACGACGGCGAACCCACGGCCGCTCTCTCCGGCCCGGGCCGCTTCGATGGCGGCGTTGAGCGAGAGCAGGTTGGTCTGCGCTGCGATCTCATCGATCAGCGCCACGGCGGCACCGATCTGGCGGGAGTCGGCCTCCAGGGACTGGACCAGTTCCGCCGCCTGCTCCACCCGCTGCCGGAGCTGCTCCATGCTCCCGACGGAGCGGCCCGCCAGTTCGATGCCCTCAGCGGCCATCTGCCGGGAGGTTTCGGCCTGTTCGGCCAACCGGGCCACGCCCTCGGCCATCTCTCTGACCCGGGCGCCGGCCTCCGTGGCGACCGAATTGGCCTGCCGGATCTGCTCGGCCTGGGCGACGGCGCCCTGCGTTACCTGGTTGACCGCGGAGCTCATCTGCTCCATGATCCGCACCGTCTCCTGCACCCGCTCGTTCTGCTCCCCGGCCCCGGCGGCCACATGGCCGATCGCCTCCGCCAGCTGCCCGGCAGCCTGACTCACCTGCTCAGCCGTTCCGAGCATGCCCTCCCCGGCCTGGTTCACCTGCCCGCCCGACCTGCCGATCTCCGCCAGCAGGGAGCGCAGTTGCTGGGCCATCTGGGCGACGCTGTTCTGCAGCTGGCCGATCTCATCCTTGCGACCGGTGGCAGAGATCGCATGCGCCAGGTTGCCGGCGCCAATCTCCCGGGCCGCTGCCGCCACGAGTTTCACGGGGCCCAACAGGGACCGTCGAATCATGGTCGCCAGAACCAGCAGGATCAGGGCGCCCGCCAGCACCGCTGCGGAGTCGATCATCAGGGAGAGCCGTTCGGCGCTCATCAACTCCTCCCCGACCGCAGCCACCCGCTCGTCGTTGATCTTGGCGAGGCGCCGCAGGCGAGCATCCATCATGGTGAGGGCGTTGTCGACGGCGTCGTACATGGCGTTGCTCACAGCCAGTTGCCCGCCCTGGTCGAACGCATCCCAGACCTTCTTCCGACTCTCCAGGTACACCTGCCAGTCCTCGCCAAACTGGGAGATCAACCCGGCCTCTTCCTCGGTCAAGTTTCCCGTGACCAGGTAGGCCAGGCCGCTTTCGACCTGGGGCTCCTGGTTGCTCACATCGACCCGGCTGCCTTCCGTAACATACGGGTCATTGCGCCGCATCTTCGAGTAGGCGTTCCGCAGCGTTCCCATCGCGGCCCGAATCTCGCCCGTAGCCTGGGCCGGACGCATTTTCTCTTCGATCAGGGCCTGCGCTTGACGATTCATGTCCTTGGAAGTGTTTACCCCGGCCCATCCCACGAGGAGCAGCAGTAGCACCGAGGTTCCCGAGAGCAGCGCGAGCTTGATTCCCAAAGATGCGTTGTTGAGCAGCCTCATGGACAGGTCCGACCTCCGATTCTTCTTGTCTATACCAGAGTACTGTAAAGTTAATGTTAACGAACTGTCAACGCCTTCCACGCGTTTGTCGAACGGTTTAACAAAGTCCGACCCGGCCCTGCCATCGTCCGCAGGACCGGGTCGTGTTTACTCCTGTAAGGTTGCGAGGCCGTCGACCGCAAGCACGCCGCCGTCCCAGGCGATCAGCGGGTTGAGGTCCAGCTCCTTGAGCGCCGGCCATGCGGCCACCAACTGGGCGAGGTTGACCAGCACCTGGCCGAGCGCCAGCAGGTCGGCGGGGCGCCGCCCTCTGGCCCCGTTCAGCAGGGGGAAGCCGGCCAGCTCCCGCAGCATCGATTGGGCCTCACCCAGGTCCAGGGGCGCCAGGCGGAAGGAGACATCCTTCATCACTTCGGTGAAGATCCCGCCCAGGCCCACCATGATCACAGGGCCGAAGGAAGGGTCGCGCAGGCCGCCGGCGATCACCTCGGTGCCGGGGGGCGCCATCTTCTGAACCAGCACCCCGTCAAGGCGGGCGCCGGGCCGGTAGTAGCGGGCGTTCGCCAGCACCTCGGCGCAGGCGGCGGCCGCCTCATTCGGGCTGTTCAGACCCAGGCGGACGCAGCCGGCCTCGGTCTTGTGCCCAATGTCCGGGGAGACGACCTTCACGGCCACCCGGCCGTCCAGGGAGGAGGCCGCCAGCGCCGCCTCTTCCGGTGTGGAGACCAGGGTGCAGGGCGCCACGGGGATCTGCCACTGGCGCAGCACTTGGTAGGTCTCCCACTCGGTCAACTGGAGCCGCCCCTCCTTGCGGCAGAGGTTCTCCAGCCGGTCGACCAGGCGAAGGCTCTCTTCGCGAACGCTCATTGTGAATCCCTCCGATCTGTGGCACCGACCGCCGCGGCCGGGGGTTGGCGGAAGGTGCCGTAGTGCACCAGGGCAGCCAGTGCGGCCGCCGCCTGGTCCGCCGACCCGAAGGTGGGAATGGCGTTCTGCTCCAGGAGCAAGCGGGCTTTGGCCACGCCGTTTCCGGAGAGGAGAACGGGAACATAAGGCTTATCCAGGCTGTTGCGCTTCACGCCCGGGAGAAGTTTCAGCAGTTCGGCGGCCATCTCCTCGGCCGTAGTGAAGCGAGTCGGAACGAAGAGATGAACCACCGCGTCAATGCCCGGATCCCGCAGCGCTGCCGCCACGGACTGCGCCACCTGCGCAGGCGTAACGCCCCCGGTCATGTCCACGTATCCCTGGGGCTGGCCGACGGCTGCAAAGGCCGGCAGCGTCGCCTTCAGCGTAGCGGTTGTGGCGGCACTAAACCGCCCAAGGCTCACCCCGTGGGAACTCAGGGCATCCATGGCGTAAACCCCGGGCCCGCCCGCATTCGTCAGCAATGCCGTGCGCCCGCCCAGGGGGAGGGGGAGCCGGTCGAAGGCGTTCAGGGCGACGGCGAACTCATCGACCCGGTCCACCCGAATCAGTCCGTACTGGCGGAAGGCGCCCTCGTAGATCCGGTCCGAGCCGGCCAGGGCGCCCGTGTGGGATGCGGCGGCGGCGCTGCCGCTGTCGGTCCGGCCGACCTTCAGCACCACGACGGGCTTGCGGCGTGAGGCCGCTCCCGCCGCCTCGATCAGCGCCCGGGCGTTGGCAAGTCCCTCCACATAGAGCCCGATCGCCCTCGTGGAGGGGTCGTTCGCCAGGTGCTCCATCACCTCGGCCATGTCCACATCGGCCATGTTGCCGAGGCTCACGAACTTGTTCAGCCCAATGGGGGTGGGCATGTCGGCCCACTCCAGGGCCATCCAGGCCCCCATCGCACCGCTCTGCGACAGCAGGGAGATCCCTCCCGGCCTGCGGTGAACCCCGGTCAGGAAGGTGGTATCGAGACGGGAACGGTTGTCGATGACGCCCAGGCAGTTCGGGCCGACCACCCGGACCCCCACCTCGCGGCAGCCGGCGACCAACGCATCCTGCCAGGCCTTGCCCTCGGGCAGACCCGTTTCGGCGAAGCCGCCTCCCATCGCCACGACCACTCTGAGGTCGCCCCGGTGGCGTGCGCGCCGCTGAACAGCTTCGACCATCTCCGGCGTGGTCTTGGCGGGCACAGCCAGGACCAGCAGTTCCACCGGGCTGGGAACGCTGTCAAGATCGGGATAGGCAGGGACACCCAAGACAAGGCTCTCCTTGGGGTGAATCACCGCGATGTGGCTGGGAAACCCGGCCTCCAGCAGGTTGCTCAACACTGCGTGGCCGGGTTTGGCGGGATCGTTGGAGGCGCCGGCAATCGCAACGCCACAAGGGCGAAATAGCTGCTCGAGTGGCGCCACCGTTCGGCGACCGGGTACCACGGAAGATCCCGAGTTTCGCACGGGAGGCTGCCTCCTTTATGGAGAAGCGGAGGACAATTCTGCTTATGTCCAGCGTACCTCCAAGCCGCCCGGCGGAATATCCTCCTCTCGTACAAGAAACGGCTAATTGCACGTAGGGTCAAATACCGTGCATTACGTAGGAAAATCGGGTCGAAGAGCGAAACTTAGACACTTTAGCGAAGGTTTGACGGATCGGAGGTGGGCAGATGACCTATCCACTGGTGTGGGAACGGCCAGAGGATTCGCTGCGCAGCTGGCGACGCTGTCCGGTCTATCTGGCGCCGCCTGTAAGCCTCCTGCATACGTCACTCCTGACCGACCTGATGGGCCGTGGGTTTGCCGCCGCGTGTGCATCTGCTGGCGCACAAGACCCCGAGCTCCGCTTCCTGCGAGTCGGTACCCTGGGCTACGCCTCATGGCTCCCCATCGCAGCAGGCGAAGGGGAGGCGGCGGTAGCCGCAGGTGCAGCGGGCCTCGCCGAGCGGGGGAAAACGCACTACATGCCCGGTATCCGTCAGACGCTCTCTGCCTGGCGGACGGTGGACCTCAAGGCCCTCACGCTGAACGAGCTGATCCTCGAGCTGGAGCAGCGCCTGTCGGGCGCCGCCGGCCTGTTCGAGCTGGCCTGTGCGGCCCGGCTGGCCGCCACCTGTGCTTTGGACCTGCTACAAGGGCAGGTCGAAGGCGCCCGGCCTGAACTGGTCGACGCCGCCCTGCTCCCGGAGGACACCCCGGCCCATGGCCTGGAACGGGTACTCTGGCATATGACCCGCCGCGAGGGGACCGGCGACCTCCACGAGTTGGACAGCATCCTGGAGGCGTATGGTCACCTGCGGGGCGCCCATGACGTGGCCCGCCCGACCTGGGCCGACGAGCCCGAGTTGGTGCTGAGCGCCCTGGCTGCGTACCGCACAGGGGGGCGCCCGGATCCCGCCCTGCGCAGCCAGGAAGCGGCCAAAGCCCGCGAGGACGCTCGCGCAACCCTGCTGGCCGCCGGGGCGTCGCCGCACGCCCTGGCCTGTGCCGCCGAGGCTGTGCGCATCTGGGAGCACCTCGGGTTCTGGGTCGATTCTGCCTTGCTCGGGGAGCTGCGCCGCACCTTCTGCGAAATCGGACGCCGACTGGCCCGCTCCGCAGTACTAAATGTGCAGGATGACGTCTTCTGGCTTACGCTCCCCGAACTGCTCCAGGCGGCCCGCTGGTCGCCGCCACGCCCGTGGCGCAGGGTGGTCGCTGCCCGCCAGGCAGAGGCCCAAGCAAGCCGTCACCTGGTGCCTCCGGAGTCGCTGGGTGCGGCGCCGGAAGGCACGGCGCCCGGAACGATCAGCAGCTGGATCGCCGCCTGCCTGGCCATTGGACCGACCTGGCCAGGATGGCTCCAAACGAGTCTGGCGCTTCGACAAGATACATCTTTGGTACCGTAAGGCAATAGACATACTACGACATAGACCCTACAATATAGAGAGATTTGTCCCAGGGACAAAGGAGGCTCAGGCATGGCACTTCGCATCCTCCTGATTGAGGATGACCCCGATATCCAGAAAATGGTGCAGCTCTCGCTCAAGTTTCAGGGCGGGCACCAGGTCTCCGTCGCATCCGGGGGCGCTGAGGGCCTTGCGAAGGCGGCTGCCGAAAACCCGGATCTTATCTTGTTAGATGTCATGATGCCTGAAATGGACGGATACGAGACCTGCGTGGCCCTCAAGGCCCAGGCCGGTACCCGGCATATCCCGGTGGTCTTTCTCAGCGCTCGGGCGCAGCAGGTCGAGATCGACAAGGGACGCGAACTCGGGGCAATCGGGTATCTGGTTAAGCCCTTCGATCCCATGACACTCGCCAGCCAGCTAGACGCACTCATGCGCAACGCCGGGCAACACTAGAAGCACGGCCTGCGCGGGGAGGGAGAACGCCGCTTGCATTTCATAAAAGTACTCGAAGAGGTCTATCACAACAGCCTGGATGGCATCGTGATCTCGGATAAGAACACGATCATCACAGATGTAAACCCGGCATACCTGGAGCTGACCGGCTACTCCCGAGAGGAGATCATCGGCCAGCGCACCAACATCATCAAGTCCGGGCTCACCCCGCCGGAAGTCTTCCGCGATATGTGGCAGAACCTCAGCACCCACGGCAAGTGGGTCGGCGAGATCATCAACCGGCACAAGGCCGGTCACCTGTGGTACTCCTTCCTGTCGGTCACGCGGGTTCTCGACGAACAGGGCGAGGTGGTCGCCTACGTGGGCATCGCCCGCGACATCACCCGCCGCAAGGAGATGGAGCAGCAGCTCCGGCAGAACCTGCTGGAGATCCAGAGCGCCCGCGAGGTGGCCGACGCTACCGCCAACCGTCTGCGGGCGATCCTGGAGTCGGTGGGCGAAGCGATCATCATGGTCGACGTCCACGGACATTGCGTCATGGCCAACCATCGGGTCGGGGGCGTGCTGGGCATCGCGGCGGAACAGGTGTTGGGCAAGTCCATCCACGAGCTGAAGGTGCACGCCGGGCGCCTTTTCCGGCAGAGCGCCCTCAATTGGGTGACCCCGCCCGCAGGCGGTCCGCCCATCGAGATTCAGACAGCCACCATCGAAACCGTGGGCGAACAGCCGATGGTCTACCATGAATTCTCGGCCCCCGTGCAGGACGAGGCCGGACGGGTCATCGGCCGGATCTACGTCTACCGGGACATCACCAAGGAGACGGAAGTGGACCGCATGAAGAGCGAGTTCATCGCCACCGTCTCCCACGAGCTGCGGACGCCCATGACCTCGATCAAGGGATCCCTCGGGCTGGTGCTTGGCGGCATCGCCGGGGAGCTGCCGGGCGACGCCAAGGACCTGCTCGACATTGCCCAAAACAACACCGACCGGCTCATCCGGTTGATCAACGATATGCTGGACATTTCCCGAATCGAGTCCGGCAAAATGGAGATCCGCAAGGCGCCCCTGTCGATGGCGGACGCCGTCCATCGGGCCGTCCAGGAGATTCACGGCTACGCCGAGCAGCGGAGCATCCGCGTGATCACAAACCTGGCCGAGAACATGCCCCGTGCCGTGGCTGATGCCGACCGGCTCCAGCAGGTCCTGGTCAACCTGCTGAGCAACGCCATCAAGTTCAGCGAGCCCGGGTCCCAGGTTGATGTGAGCGCCCGGCAGGAAGGACACCACGTGCTCGTCCAGGTGCGCGACCGCGGCCCCGGTATTCCGGCCGATCAGGTCGACCGGATCTTTGAGCGGTTCCACCGGGTCGACAACGCCTCGACCCGCAAGACGGGCGGCACGGGACTGGGCCTGGCCATCTGCAAGGCGATCATCGATGAGCACGCCGGCCGCATCTGGTGCGAGAGCCAAGTGGGCCGGGGTTCGGTCTTCAGCTTCACGGTGCCCGTGGAGCCCACGGTGCTGGCGGTCCCGGAGACCGTCGGCCTGCGGCCGAAGACCGTCCTGGTCGTCGACGACGACCCCGACATCGTCCGGCTGATTATGCTCTCCCTGGAGCAAGAGGGCTTCAACACCCTTGGGGCCACCTCCGGCGAACAGGCTCTGGAGCTGGCACGCACCCACCGCGTCGACGCCATCACGCTCGACCTGGCCATGCCGGGCATGCACGGGCTCGAAGCCGCCCGGCGCCTGAAGGAAGAGGAGCACACCCGCAACATCCCGATCGTGGTCGTGAGCGCCTACACGGGGGGCCAGGAGCCGCACCTGGTCGCCATGGGCGTCGCCGGCGTGGTCGGCAAGCCCATCGACGAGTCCAAGCTGCTGGGCACGATCCGGTCGGTGCTGGGCGCCCGCCCCGTGAATGTCACAGGCGCCTCTTCGGTCATGGTCGTCGACGACGACCCGGACGTCCGCCATATCGTCGGCAAAATGCTGGAGCGGGCGGGATACTCGATTCGGACCGCGGCGGACGGCCAGGAAGCGTTCCGCATGATTATGGATGAGCGGCCCGACCTGCTAATTCTCGACCTGATGATGCCCAACCTGGACGGATTCCAGCTGGTCCGGCTGCTCCGCCAGCGCCGGTGGACCCAGCAGATTCCGCTCCTGGTGCTCACCGCTCTGGACCTGACCGAGGGCGAAAAGACGCTGCTGCAGCTGGGGCCGACGCACCACCTGACCAAGGGGCCCGCCTTTGCGGAGGAGATCGTCGCCCGCGTCCGAGAGCTTGTGAAGGGCCACTAGTGACAGGAAGAGGGGCCGCCTGAGGTACGCTGGGCGTACCACCGGGCGGCCCCTTCATCGGGCCTGGCAACTATAGTCCAACCTCGGTGGCTGCGGCCCGGGCGAGGAGAACCACCTGATTGACCAGCTCCGCCAGCGCCTCGTTCTGCTGCTCGATCTCCCCGTCAATCGTCAGGATCAGCTGGTCCTCGGCCTGTCCGGAGGCCTGCGAGAGGGCGGCGAACCCATAGAAGCCGCCGCTGCCGCGGAACTTGTGAATCTCCTGGCGCAGGGCCTTCAGGTCCACCGGCTCGCCGCCGCGGAGCCGGCCGGCTTCCTGTTCCAGATGTCCGCAGCGCTCCAGGGCGCCCGACAGATATTCACGGCGAAGCGCCTGAAACTCAGGTGTATTAAACAACGTGTGGCCTCCCGGCTACGATCCGTCTTAGGTTGGATTCAATTCAACCCGGCTCCGCCATTTCCCTTTGTTCGAGGAGGGTGCTCTGCATGAGTGCGCCGCTGCCCCGGGAGCATGGGGCCTGGGCCATGTTGATTACGCCGCCTGTGGTCGCCTTGGTGACGGCCGGTCCCGACCTGTTGGGCGTCCTGGCTATACTGGGCTGGTTCTTTGCCTATTGTGCCCGTGGCCCGATTGAGGTGTTGCGGGGCGCCGGCGCCAGCGGTAAGGCCGGCATGGCCCGGTCGAGCCCGGAGACCGCTCGCTTGTGGTTGCTCATCTTCGCCGGTCTGGGGGTCACCCTGCTGGGGCCGGTGGTGATCTTCTACCCGGTGACGCTGGCCCTGCTGCTCTCGGCGGCCGTGCTGCTCCTGGTCGTCCAGTGGCTCGCCGACCACGGCCATACCCGCTCCGTCGCTGCCGGGCTCCTGGCCGCCGCGGGCCTGATGCTGGGCGGACCCCTGTACTATTTGGCGGCCACCGGCCAGGTGGGCGTCGAGGGCTGGACCCTGGCGCTTGCTGCCGGCGCCTTCTTCGGGGGCTCGATCTTCCGGGTGAAGACCCTCGCCCGGGAGCGCAAGTCCACCGGGTTCCGGGCGATCTCGGTCGCCCTGCACCTGGGCGCCCTCGCCGCCGGCTGCGCCGCGGCGGCGACTGGCCTGGTCACCTGGTGGGTCCCGGGCGCCCTGCTGCTGCCAGCCGCCTGGGCGGTCTACGGCGCCATGCGGGCCGGCGAGGCCGTCAACCTGGCTGTCATCGGCCAGGGCGAGCAGCGGCTTACCATTCTGTTTGGTGTACTCCTCATGGTGGCACTGGTCTAGGGCTTTCCGGGCATTTATTTGCCGCGGACTTTTCGGCGTTTCACGCCTTTTCGTCCCCCGCACGGCATCGCCGCTTTGCGGCGCCGTGCTCGGGATGCGCGGATTACGCAGATTTCCGAACCAGACGCGGATTGACCAGGGTTACCCTCCTTGTCCAGTGTATTGCCGTAAGTCCGAACCAATCGCGGATGTCCAGGGCTGACGATTTTGGTAAATATATATAAATAATATAATCCCTGGTAATCTTCCCTCGGTCATCAGCGTGTATTGCCGAAATCAGCGTAATCCGCGCATCCGCGGCCATAAAAATGTCCGGAAGACCTCACTTCAAGGCCGGGCATCTGTGTGCGGCCAGAAAAGGGCACCCTACCTCAAGTGGGGGTGCTCTTTCTTTATGGGCCGGAGCCTCAAAGTGCTGCTCGCCGGGGTCTTGCTGTTTCATGCTGGCTGGTACCTGATCCTGCCCTTCTTCGCCGTGCTCTTCACCACCCGGCGGGGGCTTACACCGGCGGAGGCCGGCACCGTGCTGGCCGTTCAGTCCGTACTGCTGCTCGTCGGCAGCACCGCCGGCGGTGTCATGTCCGACCGGATTGGCCGCAAGGCCGTCATGCTGGGGGGCCTGGTCCTGCGCACGGCGGGCATCGCCATGTTCGCGGTGAGCGGGGGCTTCTGGTACTATGTCCTTGCCTCTGCGGTGGCAGGCCTCGGGGGCGGCCTGTACGCCCCGGCTGCCAAGGCGGGCATCGCCGTGCTGGCCACCGAGGAGAACAAGGCGACCGTCTTCTCCTGGCGCGGCATCGCGGCCAACATCGGCACCAGCACCGGCCCCCTGCTGGGCGCCCTCCTGGTGCGGGGGCCGCTCCCGGTGCTGTTCGGGACTGCGGCGGCCGTGCATGCTGTGCTGGGTGTGGCCACGTGGACGTTCCTGGAGGGAGAGCCGGTCGGCGAGCAGCGGACTCGGGAGCCCTTCGGCGACCTGATGACCCACCTGCCCTTCATGCTCTTCGCCCTGGTCACCGGGCTGGTCTGGGCGCTCTTCACCCAGCTGTCGATCTCCGTGCCGCTCTACGCCAGCCGGGTGCTCGGTCTGGAGGCATCGATCGGCCTGCTGTTCACCCTCACCAGCCTGACCGTCATCCTCCTGCAGGTGCCAATCACCCGCTACGTCGTCGCCCGGATGCAGACCAACACGGCCATGGCGCTTGGCACCGTGCTCCTGGGCGCCGGCCTGGGGCTTGTCGGCTTTGCCCGGACCTTCCCGGCCCTGGTGCTGGCGGTGCTCGTATTCGTCGTCGGTGAGATGTTCGTCATCCCCACGTCGGATGCCGCCGTTACGGCCATGGCGAGGCCCGGGGTGCTCGGCGCCTACTTCGGCATCGCTACCCTGGCCTGGGGCCTGGGCGAGGCGGTAGGGAACCTGGCGGGGGGCAGCCTGATGGAGTACGCCCTGGGCGCCGGCCGCCCCGGCCTGCCCTGGGCCCTCTATGCGGGCGCCGGCGTCGTGATCGGCGGCCTGTACTTGCTCCTGGGGCGGCCCCACGCGGTCCCGGGGCGGGTGGTCACCTTCGACCCCGGCACTCCAACCCCGCCAGCAGGAATCCGACTGGGTCCCCGTCAGGAAGAAGAGGAGTAAACCGGGGCGAGGGCGAATCCGCGACCGTGGAGACGGAGACGTGGAGGTGGCCCTGTGTCGGAGCTTGACTTACAGATCGCCCAGCTCTTTCTGGCGGGCATTCCCGGGACCTCCCTGACCCCCGAGTGGCACCGCAGCCTCGAGCAGTTTCCCTTTGGCGGCGTACATATCGGCCCGCACAACGTCGAGTCGCCGGAGCAGACCGCCGAACTGCTCGAACAGATCGAGCGGGCCATCGCACGGCGTGGGGTCACACAGGTGCCGCTCTTCGCCCTCGACCACGAGGGCGGCAGCCTCTCTCCGCTGCAGTCCGGTGAGGCGACCAACCTGCCGGGGAACATGGCGCTGGGCGCCGTCGCGGATCCCCGCGCCGCCCGCACCGTCGGGCGAATCATGGGGCGGGAACTCGCCTCCCTGGGCTTCAACCTCAACTGGGCGCCCGTCGTGGACGTCAACGTCAACCCTCGCAATCCCGTCATCGGGGTGCGCTCCTTCGGCGACCGCCCCCGCTCCGTGGCCGAAATGGCCCTGCCCCTGATTCAGGGCATGCAGGAAGGCGGCGTCGCAGCTACGGCCAAGCACTTCCCCGGGCACGGCGACACCGCGGTGGATTCCCACCTGGGCCTGCCCGTTCTCACCGATGACCTGGCCCGCCTGGAGGCGGTCCACCTGCCGCCCTTTGCGGCGGCCGTCGCGTCCGGCGTCGATGCCGTCATGACGGCGCACATCCTGTTCCCCGCCCTGGCTGGCAGCGTGCTCGACCCGGACGGCAGGTATGCCAACCTCCCCGCCACCCTCAACCCCGTGGTGCTCGATCGCCTGCTGCGGCGGCACATCGGCTTCGACGGCGTCATTGTCACCGACGCCCTGGAAATGTGGGGCATCCAGGGGCAGTGGGAGATCGCCGAGGCTGCCGTCATGGCCCTGGAGGCCGGCGCCGACATCCCCCTGATCGTCTTTGATGAGTCCGCCCGCCAGCGGGCCTTTGCCGCCGTGCGGGAGGCCGTACGCACCGGCCGCATCACCCGGGAGCGCCTGGCCCAGTCGGTGGCCCGCATCAGCGCCCTGCGGGAGAAGGTCGCTGCCCGGCGCGCCGCCGCAGGGTTTCTGGGCCGCTTCGACCCGGGCGCCCACCGGGCCATGCTCGCCGAGCACCGGGAGCAGGTCGCTGCTCTGGCGCCCCGGGCCGTCTGCCTGCAGCGCGACCCCCGTGCGGTGCTACCGCTGCCCCTGGGCGCCGACATCCTGGTGGTGGCGCCCCGGCAGGAGAACCAGACCCCGGCCGACATCACCGGGGGCAAGCCGGTTACCCTCGCCGCCGAGCTGGCCGCCCGCGGCTTTGCCGTGCAGGAAGAGATCATCGCCATCGAGGCGGGGGAGGCGGATCGCCAGCGCGTCCTCCAGGCTGCCGCCACCGCCGGTCTTGTCGTCCTGGCGACGATCAACGCCTGGCGCTATGAGGGGCAGTTGGAGCTTGCTCGGACCCTGGCAGCCGCCGACCGGCCCCTGGTCATCGCCGTTCTTCGCGACCCGACCGACCTGCCGCTCCTGCCCGAAGGAGCCACCGTCATGGCCACCTGCTCCAGCCAGCCCGTCATGATGGCGGGCCTCGCGGCGGTCCTGGCCGGCGCTGCCCCTGCGGGCGGCAAGCTCCCCGTCGGGCTGTGACCCTCCCGTATCCTCGCGGGATGCATGCTCCGTCTAAAACGACGGAACATACTAGTCTTGGAAGTTACTCAGGGGAGGGTCTTACCTATGGAGCTCAACATGTGGGCGCCCATGATCAGCCAGATGCGCGAGGAGCTCACCCGCTTTGGCTATGAAGAACTGAAGACGCCGGAGGATGTCAACAGCACGCTGCCCAACGCCAAGGGCACCTCCGTGGTCTTCGTCAACTCCGTCTGCGGCTGTGCGGGCGGCATCGCCCGGCCCGGCGCCGCCCTGGCGCTGCAGCAGGGCATCAAGCCCGACCACCTCTACACCGTCTTCGCCGGCCAGGACAAGGAGGCCACCGCCGCCGCCCGCGCCCTGTGGGAAGGCTACCCGCCCTCGTCGCCCTCCGTCGCGGTCATGAAGGACGGCAAAATCGTCACCATGATCCACCGCCACATGATCGAAGGCAGCAGCCCCCAGGCCGTCGCCGCCAAGATCGCCGACGCCGTCAAGGCCGCCGGGCAAGCATAGTCCGATCGTAACAACGCCAGCGCCCTGCTGGCGTTTTTCTTTCCTTGCAGGAACACAAGACCAGCTCTATAGAACTTCGATCTACGAACTATTTGCGGAGGTGTCCCCATGGCCGAGCGCTGGCAGCAGTACCTGACTGAGCACCAGGAGCAGTTCATCGGTGAGTTTCTCGACCTGCTGAGGATCCCCAGCATCTCCACCGACCCGGCCCAGGCCGGCGAGGTGAAGCGGGCGGCCGAGTGGACGGCAAGCCGCATGCGCGCCGCTGGCATCGAGAACGTCGAGGTGATTGCCACGGCGGGCCACCCGGTGGTCTACGGCGACTGGCTCCACGCCCCGGGCAAGCCTACCCTGCTCATCTATGGCCACTTCGACGTGCAGCCCGTGGACCCGCTGGCGCTCTGGGAGAGCCCGCCCTTCGAGCCCGCCGTCAAGGACGGCAAGGTCTTCGCCCGCGGCGCCTCGGACATGAAGGGCAACCTGCTCATGGCCGTCGTCGCCTGCGAGGCGATGCTCAAGACCGCCGGCGCCCTTCCGGTCAACGTCAAGTTCATCTTCGAGGGCGAGGAGGAGGTCGGCAGCCCGTCGCTCCCGGCCTTCATCGAGGCCAACCGTGAGCGCTTGGCCTGCGACCTGGCCGTCAGCGCCGACAGCGGCAACGGCACGGAGGATGCGCCCACCATCCTGACCGGCCCCCGGGGCCTCATCGGCATGCAGGTCAACCTCCGCACCGCCAGCACCGACGTGCACTCCGGTCAGGGCGGCATGGCCCCCAACTCCATCCACGCCCTGGTGCGTCTGCTCGACTCCATGCGCGACCCCGAGGGCCGCATCACCGTGGAGGGCTTCTGCGACCAGGTGCGCCCCCTCACCGACGCCGACCGGGAGCAGATCGCCAAGCACCCGCTCAAGCCCGAGGCCTACCTCCAGCGCAACGGCATGAAGGCCACCTTCGGCGAGCCGGAGTTCACCCCGCTGGAGCGCGTGGCCGCCCGGCCCACCCTGGAGATCAATGGCATCTTCGGCGGCTACCAGGGCGCCGGCACCAAGACGGTAATCCCCGCCGAGGCCCACGCCAAGATCACCTGCCGCCTGGTGGCCGACCAGACCCCTGAGTACGTCAAGGCCAAGCTCCTGGCCCACATCGAGAAGCACACCCCCGCCTACGCCACCGTCACCGTCGACCTCGACCCGGGTGACGCCGAGCCCTACCTGCTGCCCCTGGACCACCCGGCCCTGAAGGCCCTGGAGCGGGTGCTGACCGACATGACCGGCAAGGCGCCCACCCACACCCGCGGCGGCGGCACCATCCCGATTCTGGGCATGCTGAAGAAGCAGCTGGGCGTCGAGACCGTCAGCATCGGCGGCACCCAGAACGACGAGCGGCTGCACGCCCCCAACGAGTTCTTCCGGCTCAGCAACTTCACCCGCATGCAGCGGGCCTACTGCCTCTTCATGGCGGAGATGGGCAAGTAAAAAGGAGGCGCACCTCATGGCCGACCTGAACCAGATCAAGGCCGCCGTAGCGGCAGAGTTCGACCGGGCGGTGACGGAGCTCCGGCAAATGGTCCAGCTCCCCAGCGTCGCCGCCCAGAGCAAGGGGATCCCCGAGACCGTTGAGCTGGTCTGCCGCCTGATCCAGGAGGCCGGCGGCACCACCCGGGTGCTCACCGAGGGCGTGCCCGGCAACCCGGTGATCTACGCCGAGTTCGAGGGCGAAAGCGACGCCACCCTGCTCTTCTACGACCACTACGACGTCCAGCCGGCTGAGCCGCTGGAGGAGTGGACCACGGAGCCCTTCGGCGGGCAGGTCAAGGACGGCATCATCTACGGCCGCGGCACCGCCGACAACAAGGGCGAGATCGCCGCCCGCCTCGCGGCCATCCGGGCGGTCCGGGGGCTGAACGGCGGTAAGCTCCCCTGCAAGGTGAAGTTCCTGATCGAGGGCGAGGAGGAGATCGGCAGCCCGGCGCTCTATCCGGCGCTGGAGCGCTACGCAGACCTGTTCAAGGCCGACGCCTGCATCTGGGAGTTCGGCGGCGTCAACCGGCAGGGGCGCCCCGAGATGTGCGGCGGCGTCAAGGGCATGGCCTACATGCAGCTGTGGGTCAAGCACGCCACGGTCGACATGCACTCCTCGCTGGCCGCGGTGATCGAGAACGCCGCCTGGCGCCTCACCTGGGCGCTCTCCACCCTGAAGAGCCCCGACGGCAAGGTCCTGGTCGAGGGCTTCTACGACGGGATCGTCGAGCCCACCCCGGAGCAGCGGGCCGTCGCCCAGTCTGGCCCCTTCGACGAGGAGGGCCTGCGCCAGTCCATGGGCCTGAAGTACCCGCTGCTCGTCTCCGGCAAGGAAGAGGCGATCGACGCCCTCACCTTCCGGCCCACCTGCACCATCTGTGGCCTGGAGTCGGGCTACTACGGCCCGGGCTCCAAGACCGTGCTGCCCAAGCAGGCCCAGGCCAAGATCGACTGCCGTCTCGTGCCCGGCCAGGATCCCAAGGCGATCTTCGCCGCCTTCCGGCGCCACTTCGACCAGCACGGCTTCACCGATGTGGAGATGGAGCTCCTGAGCGGCCAGCGGGCCTACTGGACCGACCCGAACTCCCCGTTCGTCAAGCTGGTGGTTGAGACCGGCCGTGAGGCCTGGGGCGCCGAGCCGGTCTACCAGCTCTCCTCGGCCGGCACCGGCCCGATGTACGGCTTCGGCCAGTACCTCAGCGACCTGCCCATCGTCAGCACCGGCTCCGGCTGGTACAACAGCCGGGCGCACGCCCCGGACGAGTCGATCCGGCTGGCGGACTTCGAGAAGGGCATTCGCCACATGGCGCTCCTGCTCCAGGAGTTCGGGAAGTAAGCCATGCGAGTTCTCGTTCTTGGAGCCACCGGCGTCCTGGGGCGCCACACCATCCCCAGGCTGATCGAGCGGGGCCATACAGTCCGGGCTGTCGTGCGCTCAGCCCAGCAGGCCGAGGCGCTCCGCCGGACCGGGGTGGAGGCCGTCTTGGGTGACATCCTCGACCCGGAGTCCCTGCCAAGCGCAGCGGCCGGCTGCGACGCCGCCCTGCACCTGGCCACGGCGATTCCCAAACCGGGCGGCAGCGGCGACTGGAGCCTCAACGACCGAATCCGCCGGGAGGGTACGCAGAACCTCCTGGCGGCCTGCGAGCAGGCGGGAGTGCGCCGGTACATCCAGCAGAGCATCATCTTCCTGTACGGGGACCAGGGCGCCCGCCTCGTCGACGAGACCACGCCGCTTCACCCGGCGCCCTTCATTCAATCCGCCGCTGACATGGAAGCAGCCGTCCAAGCGTCCCCCCTGCACTGGGCGGTCCTGCGGGGCGGAGCCTTCTACGGCCCCGGCACAGGGGCGGAGGAGGCCTGGCGGGCCGGAGCGAGGGCCGGCACCCTGCGCCTTCCGGGCGAGGGGCAGGGCCTTGTCTCGCTGATCCACGTCGCGGACATGGCCCACGCCGTGGTCCTGGCAATGGAGCATGCCCCCGCCGCCGCTGTCTACAACGTGGTCGACGACCGCCCTGTGAGCTATCGCGAGCTCTATGGGTTTGTCGCAGCGCAGACCGGGGCGCCGGGTCCGGCTCCCGGCGGGCCGGTCACCCGCTCCCTGGCGTGCAGCAACGTCCAGATCCGAACCGCCCTCGGTTGGGCTCCCTTCTTCCCGACATATCGGTCAGGCCTCTCTACATGAGTGAAGCGGCGGGATGCACCGAGCATCCCGCCGCTTTTGATACCGGCATTGGAATCCCTACCGAGCACTTGCCCCAGCTTCACCCTGCCATATTGCGGGTCCGTGTGACCTTCCCGCTGCTGCCGTCCACCAGAAGCTCCTCCCCGTCTTCAATGCTCCGCAGCGCGCCGGCCACTCCCATCACCGCCGGGATGCCATACTCCCGGGCCACGATGGCCGCGTGTGACATGGCGCCCCCCGTCTCCGCCACCACGGCCGAGGCCGATGCAAAGAGCGGGGTCCAGGACGGGTTGGAGTACGGGCAGACCAGCACCTCGCCGGGCTGCAGCCGCCCGAATTCATGCTCCCCTCGGACAAGCCTTGCCTTCGCCCTGACCACGCCAGGGCTGGCGCCCACGCCGCTCAGCATGCCATCGGTGCCGGCAGCCTGGAACAGCCGGGCCTGCCAGCGGCCGTTCACCACCTGATATGTAGCCCGCCTCCGGGCGATCAGCTTCCTGGCCTCCTCAGGCGGCGGGGCCTGGCCGGAGAGCCAGGCCTTCACCTCGTCCGGGTAGAGGTAGTGCACCTCGTCGGCCGCTCCAAGCAGGCCCCGCGCCGTCAGCCTGCGGCCCCACTCCGCAGCAATTGCCTGCAGGGCGCCCAGGGGCCGGGTCAGATCAAAGTTAGAGTTCTCCCGAAACACCTGGAGCCGACGGAAGCGCCTGAGCAGCCATTCAAACAGGCGGGGGAGCACAGGCCAGCGAGCGAGACCCGCCGTGACCTGGCGGTACGCAGCCTCGTGCTTCTCGGCCCCCAGGTCGGCCGGGGCATCTTCAACGGCAGCCAGGCCCTCGATCATCTGCCGGACGCGGCCCGGCTCCTGCCGCCAGGTGGGCTGGGAGAGGTACCATGCCGTGCTGGCCCGATGGCCGTAGGCTGCAAGGAACTCCTGGAGCGGGCGCTCGGCGTCCTCACCCTGCCGGACCAGGCGGGAGAGGCGCCAGAGCGCCTGATTCGCTTCATGGGTGTGCGTCTGCATGCCGCCCATCAGGTCCAGCATCACCGCTGCCGCCCTCGCTTTGCCTACGCCGGCGGCGATCACCGACCGCAGTACCCCCTCTGCAAAGTAGGCGGGGGAGGTCACGAAGCGCTCCCGGAATGAGTGGCGCCAGGCGTTGCGGACTCCCTCAGCCAACGCGATCAGTTCAGTGTCACTCACTTGGCTCAGGTCGGGGAGCGCAGTAACCGCCTTCAGCTGCGGCGCGTGCTCGCGCTCCCACCAGGTCGGCCAGTCCTTGTCGAGGAGCCGTTTGATATATCCCGCCGTGCCCAAAAGCCTCACTGTGGGCCGGGCGTAGGGGCTGCCCAGCGACTCCCGCCAGAACGGTGCCTTGGCGGCCGCCTCGTCCTCCTTTGACACGGTATACCCGCTGCTGCGAAGCATGTGGGCATAGCCGCCCATCAGCACGTCCATCGAGATATTGTCCAGAGGCTTCGGTGCGATCGGGTAGCGCTCGGCGGCCATCTGCTGCGCCATGCGCTGCACCAGGGGATACTCCCGCGGCATCGGCGGGATCGGCTCCGGTTCGACGGCGGCCAGCGTGGTAATCGGCCTGGTCTGCAGGATGTAGATGCGGCCGTCCGCCAAGGCGAACTCGACATCCTGGGGGCAGCCGCAGTGGGCTTCCAGCCGCAGCCCGTGCTCCCCGAGCTGTACAAGCTGGGCCTCCGTCAGCACCGGGCGCCCCGGCCGGCGCACCTCTCGGTCCGCGACCCGCAGGGCGCCGCTCCTGTCGATCCGGTAGCTGTCGCCGGTCACCTGGCCCGATACCACCGCCTCGCCAAGGCCAGGGGCGGCCTCCACCAGCATCCGGTCCAACCTCTGTGCGATCGGGTCCACCGTAAAGAGCACACCTGCAACCTCTGCCGGGACCATCTCCTGCACGACCACGGCGATGGTGACCTGGAGGTGCTCCATGCCGCGCTGCTGGCGGTAGTGGAGGGCCCGGTGTCCCCACAGCGAGGCCCAGCAGCGGCGCACCGCCCGCAGCAGATCGCCCGCGCCCTCCACGTTCAGGAAGGTCTCCTGCTGGCCGGCGAAGGAGGCGCCCTCCAGGTCCTCCGCCGTCGCCGAGGAGCGCACGGCCACAGCCGGGGCGCCCATCTCGCGGTAGCCCTGCAGAATCGCTGCTTCCAGCCCGGGCTCCATGGGGCGGGCCAGCATCAGCTCCTCGGCCGCGGCAGCCACCCCATGGAAATCCCCAGCCGCCAGCAGGGGCTCCAGGTGAGCTGCCAGTCCCCAGTCCCGCATCTGGGCGGCATACGCCTGGGCCGTCACGACGAAGCCGCCCGGTACGGGCATCCCCAGCCCGACCATCTCGCCCAGGTTGGCGCCCTTGCCGCCGGCGCTCTCCAGATCTGTCTTGCTAATTTGATTCAGCCACAGAGTTTGCATCGTGAATGCCTCCTACCAGCAGCCGCCAAGCGGAGTCCACCAGGGGCTGCAGCGGCTCTTCCGTATAGATGTGGGCGAGAATGGCGTTTTGGACCAGGGCGAAAATGTGAAAGGCGATCTGTCGGGCTGGCATGTCCTTGCGCACCTCGCCTGCCTCCTGGGCAGCGGCGATCAGGTCGGTCCCGAGCTGCCAGATCCGCTCCCGGGCCGGGGTCATGCCCGGGTAGTCCGGGTCCCGCAGGCTGAAGCGGTAGACCAGTTTCAGCTCCGCCCGGCGAGCCATGGTCTGCCCGGCCATAGCGTCCAGGATCTGGCGGAATCGCTGCAGGGGGGAGGCAGTGGCTCCCCCGGAGGTCACCAGCTGCTCGACCTGACTCTGAAGCTGCTGGCCGTAGAACCGGAGCACGCCCTCTTTGGCGCCGAAGTAGTTGAAGAAGGTCGCACGGCTGACGCCGGCCCGCTCGGCGATCTGCTCCACAGTCGTCTCATCGTAGCCCTGGACAGAGAACAGATCCATCGCGGCCCGGTAGATGGAAGCCTTGGCGGCCGCGTTCTTGCGCTCACGCAAGCCTGGGGTGGTCTTCATCGCATGGGGTCACTCCCGGAATGTTAGACTCAAGTATAAATATATACCCGAGTATAACGTTGTCAAGGAGAATCTTGGCAAGATGTGAAACGGAGGGGCCGGGTGGGTGCGTCAGTTATGGCAGAACCCCGGACCCCTTACTGACTCTGAGGAGGTATACTTAACATGAACCGACGTCTGGCTTCCACCATCGCTCTGGCAGCCACTGCCCTCTCCCTGGCTGCTCCCGTATCCGCCCTGGAGGGAGTCCCAAAGAACCCCAACGCTGATGCGCAAATTACGAGCGAAACCACCACCTTGCCCATGGAATTTCAGGTGACCGGCGTCCTGGAGTACCGCGATATCGAGGGCGGCTATTACGCCGTTGGCGAGTGGGCGCTCCTGGGCGACAACGAGCTCTTCAAAGCGAACCTGGGCAAGCAGGTCGTCCTGTACGGCAAGCCCTTCGACGGCATGACCATCATGGTCGCCAAGGCATTTGAGGTCCGTGAGTTGGTGGTCAGCGAGCCCGTGGTTCAGGGTGACAAGGTGATCCTCTCCGGCACCGTTGAGTGGGTCGACCTTGAGGGCGGCTACTACGCCATGGACGGCTACGCGCTCCTCGGCGACGAGAAGTACCTGGCCGCCCTGGTGGGCCAGAAGGCGATCATCCACGGCACGAAGGATACCGAGCCCTCGATTCTCATGGTCGACCGGGTGAACGTGGAGCTGGTCGTCCGTGAGGTCGGCGCCCAGCACGCCGCCCCCAAGCAGCTCTCCTTCGGCGGCAAGGCGATCAAGTTCGACCAGGGCTTTGAGAAGGTCGACGGCACCCTGATGGTCCCGCTGCGGGCCGTGGTGGAGGCCGCTGGCGGCTGGGTCGAGTGGGATGCCAAGGAGCGGGCCGTCCATGTGGAGATGTCCGACCGCCAGGCGTTCTTCTGGGTCGGCCAGGAGAAGGCCGAAATGAATCAGAACAACGTCCGCTACCTCACCCGGAACCTGATCGCCATGGACAAGGCCCCGGTCATCATGAACGGCCGGGTCATGATCTCGGCGGACGCCATCACCCAGATTCTTGGGCTCTACGAACAGTTCGGCACCGTCGAGGGCGAAATGAACCTGGTTTCTGCGAACTAAAAAACGAACGAGCCGCTGCTACTTGGCAGCGGCTCGCATCCTTTAGTCCAGCCATTTCAGGGCCGTAATCTTCCCGTCCTTGACCGTGGTCGTCAGTTGGCCCTGTACCTTCTGGTCCCGCCTGGCTTCAAAGGTCATCTCCGACGTTCCCTTTCCAGCGGTGACGACGAACTCCCAGCGGCCTGTGCCGACTCGGGACTTGAAGGTCTGGTAAAGGTCGGGCGGGGTGAACCACGTCTCTGCGCCTTCCACGGGGGAGTTAGCTAGTTCGGTGAAGATCCAGGCCAGTTGATCAGGGTTGATCCTGTCAAACGCTGCAACCATCCGCACGCTCTCAGACACCCACTTGTCTTCATTCCAGCGGCTGGTGCTTATCCCGGCGAAAGGGGCCATTCGGTTGGAGATGGTCAGGGAGATCTTCCCGCCCGCATACCCAACACTTCCGCAACTCGTTCGGTCCTGGTTCAGCTTGCCGTCCTTAAACCATAGCAGCACGTTCTCCGGAGCCGAAGGGCAACTGCCGTAGTAAACGGCCACCAGAGGGAGGGCGCCCTCCTGCGGGAAGATCGAGGCCCCGCGAATCCCGGGGGTCTTGGGGAGTGCATGCTCGAACAGGACGGCGCCGGTGCCACCGATTAGCTGCACACGCTCCTCTGTCACGTAGACCAGCTCCGACTTGCCATCACCGTCCATGTCTCCTGCAGCTGAGGGTAGATATGGATACCGGGCGTACTTCGCCTTGAGCGCTTCCAGTGCGGCAGCAATCTCCTTGTCGCCTGGCCACCTCTTCAGTGCAAACTCGTAGGTCTGGGCGGCAACAGCGACGCTGCCGGCGGCCTCATGGGCCTGGCCAGCGAAGTAGGCCGCATCCGCACTGTCTTGGATTGCGCGGGCCCGACCAAACGCACTGGAGGCATCCCACGGCTGCCCGGCGCCCAGCAACGCCCGGCCCAGGTTGAACCAGGCGGCGGCGCTCTTCTCATCCAACTGCGTGGCGGCACGAGCGGCGTCAACAGCCTCGGTCCAGCGCTTCTCCCGGATCAGGGTAAGCGCCAGGTCGTTCTGCTTGTCGATGGGCCGCTGGGCTGGTGCCGGCCCGGGGGCTGAGGCTGAAGGGGGAGGCGGCGGGGCGGGGTCAGCGGTCGGCGTGGAGGAGGGCGCCTTCGTACAGGCGGTCATCATAAGAAGTGTCATCGCAGTAGCAAGGGTCCTGCGCATGGTGCAACGTCCCCTGTTCGGTGGTGTAACAACAGGGGGTTCGACACGTGTCGCTGCAATCCCTAGGACAGTGTTTCCTCCCAGAAATAAGCAACTCCGTTTCACCGGGCCGCACCGAGCCGCTTCCCTGAAGCAAGAGCTCGTCGCCGGTCTTCCGCTGAACCGCAGCAGCCCGGTCCTCCCACAGCCAGGCCATGCGCTGGGACTGCGTGCGATGGGATCGGTAGGCGTCCACCTTGGCTGCGGCCGCCTCGCCGGTAATCGCGATCCGGGTGACCTGGCGCTCATCCATGCCCGTCCGCTGCAACTGCTCTGCGTAGGGCATCCAGCCGCCCATCACGTAATAGAGGCTCGCCCGGCGGCCGGTCATCTCGTAGGCCATTTTGGTTGCCCGCCCGATCGCACAGTGATCGGCGTGGCCGCCTGTCGCCTCATGGAAGGTAAGCACCACGTCGGGCGAGACCGACCGCATGATCGCAGCGATCCGCTGCGCCAGATAGCCCGGGTAGTAGTAGTCGACGGTCTTGTCCCGCAGGTCCAGGAACCGCAGATCGGTGATGCCAAGCGCACGGCAGGCCTCACGCAGCTCCGCCTCCCGGACGGTGGGAAGCGTCTCCCGGGTGGCCGAGGCCGGCACCCCGATCCGGCTGCCCATCTCGCCTTTGGTGGCGCACACGAGGGTAACCTGCATACCGAGCCGCGCATAGCGTGCCAGGGTCCCGCCGCAGATGAAGGTCTCGTCGTCAGGATGAGCCAGGACGGCCAGGATCTTTCCACTCATGCGGCAAACGCCTCCTCGCTGATCTGAAGTACCCGTGTCAGGCGGTCTTCTTCCACCAGGGCACAGAGCAGCAGCGGCTCCCCTTCGCCGATCGCCATGTGGGTCAGCCCCTCGACCACCACCCAGCCGTCGTTGGCGCAGCGAAGGGCCACGCGGTAGGTGGCATGGTCGCGACGAACCACCATTTCTTGAAGGTCGGCCGTCAGGTTGCGCACAAAGCCACCGGGCGTTACTTCCATGTGTAGGTAGACCATGCGGCCGCTCAGTTCGGCTGCGGCCTGAACCAGTTCCCTTTCATCGATGGGACGAAGCATCGGCTCCACTCCTTGCGTCACGTTGTCCCCATCGTAAACCGGAAGGGCTTGCGCTCCATCAGGCATGCGTACAGCAGCCATTGCCCTTTGGTACAGGGACGATTGTCTCGCTCCGCCTGTACCAGTGCCCGATGGCTCCCGGTCGCTTTTGCCGTACGATCGAAGCAGCAAAGCAACCAGGGAGGACACAAGGATGAAGAGATGGACTTTGGGGGTAGGGATGGTCGCAACCGTCGCGGTGCTGGCGGGGTGCTCGCTGGGAGGCGGCCCGAAGACCGTGGAGATTCAGTTGAAGGACATGGCCTTCAGCAAGAAGGAAATCGCCCTCAAGGCCGGGGCGCCGGTCAAGCTGGTTCTGAACAACAAGGACACCATGCTCCACGACTTCTCGATCGACGAGATCCACATCAGCTCGGGGACCGAAGCGGTCACCGATGAGCACTCCCATGGCGATCGGAAAGAGCCCGACCTGCACGTAAGCGCCAAGCCCGGCGAAAAGACCGCCATCATCTTTACCCCAAATGAGGCTGGCGAGTATGTCTACTACTGCACCGTGGAAGGGCACAGCATGGCCGGCATGAAGGGCACGCTGTACGTCACGGCGGATGGCAAAATGCCGAAATCCAAGTAATATACGGGCCATGGGAGATCTGGTACAATCACTGCTATGATATTTATTTACTTGATCTTTGCGGCGGCGGCGGGCCTTGGGGTGTGGGCGGTGGGCTCCCTGACGGCCATTGGGCATCTCCTGGAGGCTGTGTGCCTGCTTGGTCTGCTCGCAACGGCTGGCTGGAGCGGCATCGCCTTCGCCAGGCGGGCAGAGCGGGCCAAAGCCGTCACCTTTGCCGGCTTCTGCCTGGCCCTGATGCTTGACCTGACCGGGCACATGGCCAGTGGTCTGGAGCCCGACGCGGTGTGGGCCTATGCCTTCTTTTTTGGTGCGCTCTCGCTTCCGTTCTTCATGGACTTTGTCACCCGGTTCCCCTTCCCGCGGCCAAAGCTGCGCTGGCTGGTCTTCTTGGCCTATGGCGTCTCGCTGGCGGTCGCCGTACTAGGGCCGCTCGGGCTGCTTGGCCCAACGCTGGACCCAATGCACCCGCTCGCAGTCGCAGCACGGTCGGAGCACGTACGCGGCGGGGGTCACTCGATCTATGCCATGGGGCCCGTGCTTATCGGCCTCACGTGGCAGGTCGTGTCGCTTTGGGTACTGTGGACTTCGCACCGGAGCGCCCGCAGGGAAGGGTTGGCAATCGAAGCTCAGCAGTCGTTGATTCTGTTGGGCGGGGTAGTGATCGGCTGGCTCCCCACCATCGCCTTCCTGCCGCACGTGTTGCCAAAGGGGATGGAGGCAGCCATGCACGGGCCGCCGGCGCTCTTCTTCGGGCTGATCCCGGTGGCCGGGGCGGTCGCTCTGACCCGCCCCGACTTCTACGACGACCGGGCTGTGTTCCGCCGGGTTCTGGTTGGGCTCGGTCTGGCGTCGGTAGTCTACCTGCTCTACCTGCTGATCCTCCGACCCCTCACCCTGCTCCTGGATCAGGTGCAGCCGGGGTTTGGCCACGACCCGGCCGTCTTTACGGCGGCGCTTGTGGTGGCGCTGCTGACCCGGCCCATCCAGGACTGGATGGCCGACCAGGTTGACAAGAACTTCTTTCCACACCTGCTGGGCTTCCGAACGCTGCTCCAGGAGACAAGCCAGGCGCTGGCGACCACCATTATCCCGGCTGATGTCGCCAAGTTGGCCACCGAGAGCCTTCCCGAGCGCCTGGGCGCCGCCGGTGCGGCCCTGCTGGTGCTGGACGACCTGGGTCAGCCTACGGCGCATGCGGTGTGGGACCAGGCCCGCCGGGCCAATGATCCCACCACGCTGCGCGACGCGGCTGCCTGTGAAGACCTGGGGCTGACGCCTCCCGCGCTCATGCTGCCCCTGCGGGTGGGCGGCCGGCTGGTGGGCGTGTACGTGCTGGGTCCCCGCTATTCAGCCCTCAACTACACCCGGGACGAGCTGAGTCAGCTCAGGGTGCTCGGCCACCACCTGGCCGTCGCCGTCGAAAACGGGCGGGCGCTCCGCAAAATCGATCAGCTGAGCCAGCGGGCGCTGGCTGAGGTCGAAGAACGGAACCGCATCGCCCGCGAGATCCACGACACCATCGCCCAGGGCCTCACAGCAGCAAGCCTCCAATTGGAGGTCGTCGAGGCGACCCTGACCGAGAACCCGGCCCGGGCGGCGAAGGCGACCTCACGGGCCCAGGCCATCGTGCGGGATAACCTGGCCGAGGCACGGCGCTCGGTGCTGGAGCTGCGCGCCCCGCTGCTGGGCACCGACTCCCTGCCCACGGCGCTGGGGCGCCTGCTGGGCCAGGCGGCCTCCGATATTGGAGCCGCAAGCTCCTTCCAATTGGATGGGACGTATCGGGGCCTGCCGGCCCGCATCGAGAACCAGTTCTACCGGATCGCGCAGGAGGCGCTGCATAACGCCGTCAAGTACTCCAGCGCCGGCCAGCTGACCGTCAATCTGCACATCCAGCAGCAACGGGTGTCACTGACCATCTCCGACGACGGCGCCGGCTTCGATCCCGCGCTGGCCCCCAAGGGGGACGGGCGGGGAGGGTTCGGCCTTACCGGCATGGGCGAACGAGCCCGGCTGCTGGGCGGCCAGCTGCGGGTGATCAGCGAGCCCGGCGAAGGAACCATGGTCAAGGTCACCGTGCCCCTGGAAACTCGAGAGGGGGAGTCCGAATGATCCGTGTCCTCCTGGCAGATGATCACCCGATCGTCCGGGACGGTCTGGGTGCGGTGCTCGAGCTTCAGCCCGATATGGAGGTGGTCGGTGAGGCAGGGGACGGCCCTACGGCCGTCCAGTTGGCGCGCGAACTGAAGCCCGACGTGGTGCTGATGGATCTTCAGCTCCCGGGCTTCAGCGGTGCGGAGGCGACCCGCCAGATCCTGGCGGCCTCGCCCTCCATTCGTGTGCTGATCTTGACCGCCTACGACAGCGACGAGGGGATCCTGGAGGCCGTGCGGGCCGGAGCCGTGGGCTACCTGCTCAAGGGCGCCATGCGCAGCGAACTGGTCAACGCCATCCGCGTCATCGCATCCGGGGGCAGCCTCCTTCAGCCTGCCCTCGTGGCCCGCTTGCTCGATCACCGCACCCCGGAGGGCACCCACGAGCAGCTGAGCGACCGGGAGCTCGCGGTCCTCAAGCTGGTGGTCGACGGCCTGCGCAACAAGGAGATCTCCGATGTGCTCGGCATCGCCGAGCGCACGGTCAAGTTCCACACCGGGGTGATCTTTCAGAAGTTGGGCGTCACCAGCCGTACCGAAGCAGCCGCTGCGGCGCTGAAGCAGGGGCTGGTGAAGTAAATCGCTGCGACCTGTACCAAAGGGCAGTCAATCGACTGCCCTTTTGCTTTTGTCCGCCCTGTACCATTGCCCGATTTGCGCCGTGCGGCGATCCGGTAGGATTAGGCCATAACGAACGACACGGAGGCACGGACATGCAGGAGAACGTGATTGTGATCCAGGGATTGTGTAAAGAGGTCCAGCTGGGCGGCGAGTCGATGGCGATTCTGAAGGGTGTCGACCTGGAGGTGCGCAAGGGGGAGTTCCTGTCGATCATGGGCCCGTCGGGCAGCGGCAAGTCGACCCTGATGGGCCTGATGGCCGGGCTTGACTCGGCCACCGCCGGCTCGATCCGGCTGGCCGGCACCGAGATTGTCGGGCTGAACGAGGATGCACTGGCCAAGCTCCGGGCCCGCCACGTAGGGATCGTCTTCCAGTCCTTTCACCTGATCCCGACGCTGACCGCCCTGGAGAACGTCGCCCTGCCGCTGGAGTTGGCCGGCTACGGCCGCAAGGCCGCTGCCCGGGCGGAAGAGGTGCTCAAGTCGGTGGGCCTGGGCCACCGGATGAAGCACTACCCCCGGCAGATGTCCGGCGGTGAGCAGCAGCGGGTGGCAATCGCCCGGGCGTTCGCTCCCAAGCCCGAGATCATCTTTGCTGACGAGCCCACCGGCAACCTCGACTCCACCAACGGCAAGCTGGTGATGGACCTGATGATCGAGCAGTGCCGCCGGGAGGGCGCCACCCTCGTCATGGTCACCCACGATCCGAGGCTCGGGGCCCTGGCCGACCGGACGATCTTTGTCCAGGATGGCGCCCTGGTACGGGAGGAGGTGCGGACCCATGGCCGGATCGCTCGCTAAGCTCCGCCTCGCCTGGCGGGACCTCTGGGCCCAGGGCCGCCGTTCCGTCTTCTTCGCCCTCCTGGTCGCAGCGGGCGTCGCCTCACTGGTTGGTGTCCAGGGCATGGCCCGGTCGCTGGAGGCCAACATGCTGGGTCAGGCCCGGCAGATGCTCCAGGGCGACCTGGTCGTCACGCAGGCACAGCCGTTTACGAAGACCCAGCAGGACGCTCTGCACGAGCTCGAACATGCCGGTGCGACGGTCACCGAGACCGTTGATAACATGGGCCACGCCCAGAACGACAACGGCCACTCCATGATGGAGATCAAGGTAGTCGACCCCAAGGTCTGGCCGCTTTACGGCGGCTACCGCTCCAGCCCCGAGCAGGTCCTGCCGGGCAAGGGGGAGGCCGTGGTGGGCTCCGAGCTGCTCACAGCCCTCAAGCTTCAGGTCGGCGACACGATCGAGGTCGCCGAGCAGAAGGTCAAGATCGTCGGCACCGTCGTCGACGAGCCCCGCACCCTGACTTCGATCCCGTACGGGCCGCGGGTCCTCGTCTCGGCCGAGTCCTTCCAGGACGCCTTCCCCGCGGGCACCCACAAGGCGATGGTCAAGCTCCCGCCGACCCTTACGGTCGCCGGCGCCAAGGCGCAGCTCAAGGCCGTTTTCCCCGGCGACGGTGCGATTGAGACCTCCGAAGATGCCTGGAAGTCCTTCGCTGTCATCATGGATAAGGTGTTCTCGTTCCTGTCGATGATTGCACTGACCTCGCTGCTGGTGGGCGGGCTGGGCGTGGCGATGGCCATGCGGACCTTCATCAGCCAGAAGCTCGAGCACATCGCTGTTCTCAAGGCGCTCGGCGCCAGTTCCGGCACCGTCATGTCGGTCTTCCTGGCCGAGGCGGCCATGCTGGGCATCGGCGGAAGCCTGGTGGGCGCCGGGCTGGGCATGGGTGTGCAGCTCCTGCTGCCCAGACTCTTTGCGGGCCTGATTCCGGTCCCGGAGGGCGAGCTGAACTGGGTCGCTGCCTTCAGTGGCCTGGCTGCCGGTGTAGCCATCGCCGTGCTCAGCGCCCTGGTCCCGGTGCGGGCGATTCGGGCGATCAAGCCGGTGGCCCTGTTCCGGGGTGACGCCGGCGCCGGCAAGATGGGGTGGAAGGCCTGGGTCGAGGCGGTGCTGGTCGGACTGCTCACCCTCGCAGGCGTCGCCTGGATGGCGATGGTCTATGCCAAGTCGACGCTCGTCGGCCTCCAGTTCCTCGGCGGCCTGCTGGCTGCGGCGCTGGTCCTGTTCCTGCTCTCCTGGGTGCTGCTCCGTGTGCTCAAGCTCCTGCCCCAGGCCGGCCTCCCGGCTGCCCGCCATGCCGTGCGCAGTCTCCATGCCCCCGGCAACCAGTCCGCCTCGGTCGTCGTAGCGATGGGCCTGGGCATCATGCTGATCTCCACGGTCTACCTGATCCAGAGCGGCCTGATCCGGCAGATCAAGACGGTGGGCGTGGGGCCGAATACCCCCAACATCTACGTCATGAGCCACAAGCCCGAGAACCGTGCGGATCTGATCAAGACCCTCGAAAGCCACCCCAAGGTCCGCAAGGTGCTCGATACGGTCCTGGCCGTCAACGCACAGCTGCTCTCCATCGATGGCAAGAGCCCCACGGAGCTCGGCATCGAGGGCGGCGACAGCCCTGTCCAGATCACCGACAGCCCCATGAAGCTGCCCCAGAGCAAGCGAGTTGTCGAAGGCGAGTGGTTCACCCCGGATCAGAAGGGCCAGATGCTGATCTCGGTCCAGGATGTGCACGCCCAGGCCTACTACATGAAGGTCGGTTCCAAACTGACCTTCAAGATTAACGATCAGCCCGTCACCTTCACCGTGGCCTCCATTAACACCAACTCCGGCGAGGGTGGCATGGACATGAGCGTCGGCTACCTCGCCAGCGCCCCGGGCGCCCTCGATGCCTATGCCGACAACTACATGGTCACAGCCATCACCAAGCCGCACCAGGAAGAAGCGGTGATGGGCGACCTGCTGAAGAGCCATCCCGAAGCGATGCCCATCAGCCTGGGTAAGTACGTGGAGCTGATCGAGTCCCTGCTGAACCGGGTCGCCAACATCCTCCGGTTCCTGACGGCCTTCGCCGTGGTGGCGGCCGGTGTGATTCTCTCGGGCAGCCTGTCGGCCACCCAGTTCCGCCGGCGCAAGGAGGGCGCCCTGCTCAAGAGCCTCGGCGCCACCCGGCTGACCGTGGCCACGGCCTCCGCACTCGAAAACGGCCTGCTCGGCGTCGTCTCCGGTCTGGTGGGTGGCGGTCTGGCCTACGTCATGGTGTCGGTGGCTGGCATGGCGCTGAAGATGACCCTGGGCCTTGGCCTGGCGCCGCTTGTGATCGCCGCAGCCGCCGGCGCTCTGCTCGCCGTGCTGGTCGGTGTCGGTTCCACCCTCGATGTCCTGCAGGTCAAGCCGCTCACGGTGCTCCGGAGCGAGTAGGCAAGGAGGAATGGCTGTGGTAACCATCCGCCCGATTGCCGAACAGGATCTGCCCGGGCTGCTTGCCCTATATATCGAGCTCTACCACATCCCGACCAACCCTGACCGCATGCGGGAGAATTTCTCCCGCATGGCGGCCAGCCCGGATTACCTGGTGATTGGCGCCTTCACGGAGACGGGGGAGCTGGTCGGCTCCGCCCTGGCGATCATCTGCACCGACATCATCGCTGGCTGTCAGCCCTGGGCGATGGTGGAGAACGTGATCGTAACGGAGCGGGTCAGGGGCCAGGGCGTCGGCCGGTTGGTCATGGAGGCGCTGGAGGCGTTTGCAGTCCAGCGCGGGTGCTCGTATATCCAGTTGACCACCTCCCGAGAAGACGCACACGGTTTCTACAAGTCGATTGGGTACAGAGATGACCTGGTCCGTGCCTTCCGCAAACAGTTCTAGAATTGGAGGAAAGCCCTTATGAAGATAGCGATCCTGCTCTACCCGGGTGTCACTGCGCTCGATGCGATCGGACCCTACGAGGTCCTGAGCCGTGTTCCCGGCGCCCGCGTCCACTTCGTGGCAAAGACCGTAGCGCCCATCGTGACCGACACCGGCATGCTGACGCTTCTCCCCGAGCTGGCGCTCAGCGACCTGCCTCAGCCCGACATCCTGGTGATTCCCGGGGCCACGGACGGTTTCCGTGCGGTGATGGCTGACCGCGAGACGCTGAAGTGGATACAGGTGGCTCACTCCACGAGCCGCTGGACGGCCTCGGTCTGCACGGGCGCCCTCATCCTGGGCGCCGCCGGGGTGCTGGCCGGCCTGGAGGCGACTACCCACTGGGCTGCCGGCGCCGGGCTCGGGCTGTTCGGGGCCAGGTACTCCCCCCAGCGGGTCGTCAAGCAGGGAAAGGTGATCACCGGAGCCGGCGTGTCGGCGGGGATTGACATGGCCCTGACCCTGGCGGGTGAGCTTGCGGGCCGAGAAACCGCAGAGGCGTTGCAACTGGTCATCGAGTACGATCCGCAGCCCCCATTTGATACCGGCGCGCCGCGCAAGGCGTCGGAGCCGGTTCTGGAGAAGGCCAGGCGAATTCTTGGGGTATAAGAGAATGCTCCGTGCGGCGACTGCGGTCGCTACACGGAGCATTTGCGCGCTATAAGTTGCGAAGGCGATCGACTGCACTCTCCTTGTCTCGGGTGAAAAAGGCTTGCTTGCCCTGATTGCTCTCGTAAATGAAGTCCCGAAGGCTTTTGCTGTCGTATCCCTCAAAGTCACCGAAGATGGCGATAACAAAGCGATAGTTGGTGAACTTCTGCAGGATCTCGCCAGCGAGTCCTGTTCGTAGCCGGAAGAAGTCCTCCGATATGACCGCCTTGTCCAGAACGGCCTTGTTGCAGCCATGGGCGTACCGGACCGACGCCATCAGGTCGAGCGCATCCTGTACGTTGCGAATGATCACATCGGGTCCTTCAACGATCACGACGTTTGTGCCTTCCACCGGGCTGATCCGTATGTCCATGGTTACCACATCCATTCCTCGTACCTTGCGGCCAATGGTAACACGGCCGGGTACAAGTTGGCTACGTTCCGCTTGCGGCTTGGGGCGGGGGCTGCGGGGCCTCCGGCTTCTTCGCCGATGCAGCCTGCTGCTTCTTGGAGCGGCTCGGCCGGGGCTCAATCAGGGCGAACTTGGCCTCCGAGAACTTGAAGATGAGGACGTGCTGATCGTTGGCGTCCTTGTCGCGGCCGACGGGAATCAGGGCACGCTGGCCACGGGGAATCGGGAAGTGGCGGACCAGCAGCAGGCGCTGAAAATCGATACGGCCTTCGAGACCCTTCTTGGCCCAACGGACGGAGACCGTAGAGCTGCCCTTCTCCTTCGTCGGCCTGGCAGCGATGTCGCCCATTTCATCGGTGCTGTTCTCGCCCCAATCGGAGAGATGGAGCAGGTCGGGCCGAGATGAACCCTTATCAGCGTCCACGTTGATGTCCATCATCAGTTGGGCGGCGAGGGAGGTAACCTCTCCCTTCCGGCTGTTCCACTTGAGAATGAGCATGGGGTCCAGCATACCACGGGACCGGGGCGTGGCCTTGGTCAGGTCGATCGGGGTGGCCTTGGGCTTGGGATCGGGATTCTGATCCACGGAACCTTCCTCCTTTTCTGTGCCGATGGTTGATGTGCTGTCTCAATAGTACCACCTTTCGCTCAAAGATGGAAGAGGTTTCCTTGGATAAATTACCCAGCATATTGCGGTTGCTATCGGTTGCACCCGGGCAGACGCACCTCGCAACGGTGGTCGTGCCCGGGCGGTGTCGGGCAGTGTCGGGTGCGGGTCCGGCGGGGAGGGGGATGCTCCTGGTCACAGTCCGGTGGTGACCAGCGGCACGGAGGCGGCCATCGGGTGGCAGTTGGGCAGTCCTCGTTGAGATCGGGTCGCACTCGGGACGTCTCCCGGTCGCGGTCGGGCAGCGACGGGCGCAAGGAGGTAAGGTCGGGAAGTTGGCCAATACTAAAGAGATACGCTTACGTTGGTGGGGGGACCCGGCCACAAACTCTACTGGGGTCAAAGGAGCAAGCATGAGGGCCTACACATTCACAAGAGCAACAGCAAGCGAGCAGGAACCGGTTCTGGCGATCCTCATCGCCGCAGCGAAGTGGCTTCAGTCCAAAGGGATCAACCAGTGGGAGCACTACTTGCAGGGCGATGGTGAGCAGGACCTCGCAGCGGCCATCGGCAGGGGAGAGGTCTACCTGGTCACCCGGGACGGGCGCCCGGTGGCGACCATCAGCCTTCAGCCCAAGCCCAGCGATTGGGACCGGGCTGTCTGGGGGGAGGTGGACGAGGCGGAAGCCACCTACGTCCACCGCCTGGCCATCGACCGTGAGTTTGCTGGCACCGGCCTGGGCGAGGCGATGCTCGACTGGGTAGCCGACCAGGCGCGGGCCGAGGGCAAGCGGTATCTACGGCTGGACTGCGTAGGGGAGAATGAGCGGTTGAACGCCTACTACGCCAAGCGGTACAGCTTCAAAGGCAGGACCCCGCACTACGGCCGCACCTTCAGCAAGTACGAGCAGGAATTGGAGACGTCGTTCTAGTGGCGAACCAGAACCTGCATCTCGACGTCCAAGGAAGTGAGAATTGCGCGTCCGCCGCCAAGGGGATGGTTTATTGAACACGCGGGTCCTCTCTCTCATGGTGAGTGCAGCTCTGATCGCGGTGGGTTGCACGAACACGGCAACTAGCCCCGAGACTGGAACACCACCAGGGTTGCACCTGCTTGCTGACGCCCAGATGTATGTTAACCGCTTAGCCCCCTCGCAGGTGACGGCCGTCTATCTGGTCAACGTGGTTAACGGAGGAACAGTCACTTGTTCTGCGTTCAATGTAAACATAGGGGCATGGCCTTATATCTGGCTTCAGCGATGAGCAATCGACCAGTACCTCAGCGGTATGACGGCCACCCTTGAATGCTCGGCTCCCAACCACTATGTTAACCGACTTAATTTCGTGGTCAAAAAGGGCGTCCAGCCGCCGCCCAAGCTATAGGAGGGGCGAACATGGCTGCAACCCCCGTTGCTGTTCAGTTGTATACCTTGCGTGACGAGACAGCCAAGGACTTTGTCGGAACCTTGAATAGCGTAGCCGGCTTGGGGTACGCCGGGGTGGAGTTCGCTGGGTACGGCGGACTCTCCGCCCGGGAACTGCGGGGTCTGCTGGGTGATTTCGGACTAAGCGTAGCCGGCGCCCACGTCGGGCTCCCCGACCTGGAGACCAAACTTCAGCAGACGCTCGAGTTCCACTTGGAGCTGGGCAATCGCTACCTGGTGGTCCCCTGGCTGCCCGAAGGGCGCCGCCGCACGGCGGATGACTGGCGGCGACTGGCGGAGATCCTGACCGAAATCGGAGGGCGCTGCCGTGAGGCTGGCACCCACCTGGCCTACCATAACCACGCCTTCGAGTTTGACCGTTTCGAGGGGCGCACCGGGCTCGACATTTTGATGGAGGGCGCCCCAGCGAATGTGCTGCTGGCGGAGCTGGACGTCTACTGGGCCCAGTACGCCGGGGAGGAACCGGCGGCCTGTCTGCGTAAGCTCGGCGGCCGCTGCCCGCTGGTCCACCTGAAGGATATGGCCGCAGATCGTTCCTTTGCGGAGGTGGGGACGGGAACGCTCGACTTCCCAGCGATCTTCGCGGCCACGGCGCAGACCGCCGAGTGGTACATCGTGGAGCAGGACCAGTGCCGTCGCCCGCCGCTGGAGTCGGTTCGGATTAGCCTTGAGAACCTCCGGGCAATGGGCATCGCGTAAGATATGAAGAAAGACGGCTGCACGGGGGCTTCACACCCGGCAGCCGTCTTTTTTCGTGAAGTTACCGCAATCCGGCCACAACCACCATAGCACCTTCCTCCATCCGGACCTCCTTGACCGACCAGACGCCGACAAGGTCGGCGAAGTCCATGTCGAGGCGCCCGGCGGAGAGCAGCTCGTCGGTCAGGCTATGTGGGAGGGTTACGCCATGGAACCGCACCTCCTGCGGTTCATAGCGGAGCACGGTCTTGCTCTTCATGACGAAGCGGCCGGTGATGCTCATCTTCACCCCGCCGAACTCGCCTTCCAGGTTGGCCTGACCGGGCTTCAGGTCGAAGAGCAGCCCCTTGAGCTCCCCTTCCCGGGTCAGGAAGTCGTTGAGGCGCTCCTCGCCCACCTTCACGGTGGCGCCGGGGGGCACCAGGCTGAAGGAGACCGAGTCGGGCTCCAGGTCGCCAATCTTGAGAGCCACGGTCTGAAGCGACTTGCCGAAGGCCTCCAGCACAGGCCTGGCGGCGGTCGACCAGATCTGCTCCAGCTCGGCGGCCTTGGCTTCCACAGCGCTGCGCTGCTCCCGCAGTCCGGCGAGGAACGCCTCCTTCTTGGCGACCTCCTGGTCCAGGCGGTCCACTTCCGCCCGCTGCTTGTCACGGGCCGAGGCCACCTCCGCCTTCTTGGTGGCCAGCACCTGCTCCTGCGCCTCTGCCTTGGCGGTAAGGTCACGCAGCTCCCGGCTCAGCTTGGCGTCCTGCTCCAGGACCATGCTGAGAAACTCAATGCGGAACAGGAAGTCCGAAAAGCTGCCGGACTCCAGGAGAAACCCGATGGGGGCGAAGGTGCCCTGCTCGTGGTAGTAGCGCACACGGCGGGCGAACTGGGCCTGGCGCTCCTTCCGGCGGGCCTTGAGCCGTTCGGCCTCCGCTTCGGCTTCGGCCTGCTGGCCCGAGAGTTCCAGAATCTCCGTGTCCAGCTTGGCGATGGACATACGGGTCTCCTCGAGCGTGCGGTTGAGCGCAAAGAGCTCGCTGACAGCGGTCTGCTCGTCGGTGCGGGTCTGGGTGGCGCTCTCTTCTAACTCCTGTCGGTCTCGCTGCAGGGTCTCCCAATCAGGCGGAGTGACGGCCACGGCGCGGATGGGGAGCAGTGCGGTGAGTGCGAGGATCAACCAGACCGGAAACTTCCTTCTCACAGCTCTCCTCCCTCCGAATGGCTGGGAATTTCGGCAGTCGGGGCTGGGAATCCTCCAGGACAGGGCCTGAGGGCAGGAAGAGGGGGGTCCCGGGGGCGAATCGCTCTCTTTTGTAAGGGTGCTACTCATAAGGGGGCTCACCGATGCCGGACGTCGCTGCTGTTCATGCCCTGGCTGGCCGGATCAAGGAGAATGTCCAGAAGGTACTCGTCGGAAAGGATCCCGTCATCGAGCTGGCGCTGGTCGCCCTGCTCTGCGAGGGCCATCTGCTGGCCGAGGACGTCCCCGGGACCGGCAAGACCATGCTCACCCGGGCCCTGGCGGCCTCGGTGGGCGCTTCGTTTCACCGCATTCAGTTCACGCCGGACTTGCTGCCCAGCGACGTGACCGGCGTTTCGATCTACAACCAGAAGAGCCAGGAGTTCGAGTTCCGCCCCGGCCCAATCATGGCCCAGATCGTTCTGGCCGACGAGATCAACCGGGCCACCCCGCGCACCCAGAGCGCCCTGCTGGAGTGCATGGAGGAGCGCCAGGTGACGGTCGACGGCGTCTCCCGCCCGTTGCCCCGCCCCTTCCTGGTCTTCGCCACGCAGAACCCGGTGGAGCAGGAGGGCACCTTCCCGCTCCCCGAGGCCCAGCTCGACCGCTTCTTCCTCAAACTCGCCCTGGGCTACCCCACGGTGGAGGAGGAGGATGCCATGCTGGCCCGGCTCCAGCACAGCCATCCCATTGAGGGGCTTGGTGCGGTGACCACCCCGGAGGAACTCCTCGCCATGCAGGGCGCCGTCCGTGGGGTCCACGTCGGCGACGAGGTCCGCCGCTACGTGGCCGAAGTGGTCCACGCCACCCGCCGGCACGAGGACGCAGCGATCGGCGCCTCGCCCCGCGGCTCCCTGGCGCTCTTCCGGGCCGCTCAGGCGCTGGCGGCCCTGCGGGGCCGTGGGTTCGTCACGCCTGACGACATCAAGGCGGTGGCCCTGCCGGTGCTCGGGCACCGCATCGTCATGAGGCCGGAGAGCCAGTTGCGGGGCCGGACGCCGGAGCGGGTGATCCAGGCGGTCCTGGCCAGCGTGGCGGTCCCGGTCGAAGCTGAGAGGCGCTAGCCATGTCGGCGTCAGCGTACCTATGGTTGTACTTGGCCGGGGCGCTGCTTATTCCGGGGCGCCCCTTCTACACAGCGCTCTACCTGCTGGGCGGGGTCTACCTGCTGGCCTCCTACGCCCTTCAAACCGCCATGCGGCGCGTGGAGGTCGAGCGGACCCTGTCCGACGACCGCATCTTCCTGGGGGAGAGCGTCACGGTCCGCCTGCGCTTCCGCAACCCAACCGGCCTGTCGATTCCCTGGCTACAATATGAAGAGAGCCGCCCCCAGCCGATGGCCGCAGGGCCGCTCTCCGGTGTGCTCGCACTGAAGCCCGGGCAGAGCACGGAAGTGGAGTACAGCCTGACCGGGGTCAGGCGGGGGCGCTTCGAGGTCGGGCCGCTCGGCTTCTCCTCCGGCGATGCCTTCGGCCTGAGCCGGTGGCACGGGCGGATCCAGGGGACCAAGAAGGTGACCGTCTACCCGCGGGTCTCACCCCTGCCCGAGCTGGGCCTGCCCGCCCGCCTCCCGATGGGCGACCTGGCCACCCGCCGCCGGCTCTTTGAGGACCCGGCCTGGCTGGCGGGCACCCGGCCCTACGAACCCGGCGACTCCATGAAACGCATCCACTGGACGGCCACGGCGAGGGCCGGGGAGCTGGTGGTCAAGCAGTTCCGGCACGCCATGCTGCTGCCCTGCCTTGTGGCGGTCAACCTGAATCAGGGCGAGTATGACCCCAAGTCCTTTTGGCTCCAATCCGAACTCGCAATCACGGCGGCTGCCTCGCTGAGCCACTACCTGGTGGAGCAGAAGCAGCAGGTCGCTTTCCTGGCGACGGGCGTGGATCCCGACCGGGAGCAGGGCGCCGGCGCTCCGCTGCGGCTGCCGCTTCGGCAGGGGCGGGGCGCCGTCATGGAGATTCTGGAGCTGCTGGCCCGCGTGGAGGCGGCGCCCACGCTCCCCTTCACCCAGGCCGTGATGGCGGAGGCGCAGCACCTGCCGTGGGGCGCTCTGCTCTGCCTGATCACGCCCCGGGAGACCCCGGCGGTGGCGGCGCTGTGCGCCAGGCTCGCCCACGGCGGCCAGCAGGTGCTGCTCTTCGTCACCGATGGCGAGTCGGGTCGGCGGGCAGGCTACCAGGTCTGGGCGCTCTCGGAGAGCCGGACTGGGGAGGTGGTGGTCGGATGACGAACAAGCGCCTTCGCGGCATTGAACTCGACCCCACTGCCGATGTGACTCTGCCCTTTCTCCTCATGGTGGCGGTCGCCGCTGCGGCTGGCTCCCTCGGCGCCGCCTTCCGCGGGGTCGAAGGCTTTGCCTTCCTGCCCCTGCTCGGCGTCTGGGCCTTTCTCACGGCCCTGGAGTCCTACCTCGTCACCACCATCTTCTTTGTGCGGGAGGTGGACCTGCCGCAGCAGATTCGCTGGGTAGAGGCAGCCGTGATGGCCTTGCTCGTCGGGTGGCTGTCGTCCCTTCCTGCCGGAGGCTTCGACAACTTTGGCACCTGGTTCGGCTTCGGGCTCCTGGCCTGGGCCTGGTGGTTCGGACAGCGGATTGCCGCCATGGTCAGGCCCCTGCACCCTGCCACTGCCAGGTCGGAGGCCAGGCTGGGCACGGAGGGCAAGAAACACAACGACCACGGCGAGGCGTACGATACGATTCGGACCCACCTCCTGGGGATGCTGGGAGCGGTGGGGCTGGTGACCGGCGTGGCCGACTGGGCGCAAGGCACCGGTGGATTCTGGGGCTTCACAGGCGCCTCCGCCGGCCTGCTGATTCTGGCCCTCGCCACCGCCGGCGCCCTGCTCGTCGCAGCCCGGCTCCGCCAGCAGGTGACCTGGGCGCAGGAGGGGCTGACCCCACCGCCCGCGGTGATTCATGGCTGGATGCGGCATGCCCTGCCGATCCTGCTCGTGCCGGTCTTGCTGGCCCTGGTTCTCCCGGCCGGCCCGCGGCTGCCCGTCGAACGCCTGCTGGGCGTGGGCAAGAAGGCGCCAACCCGGCTGGACCTGCCCCCGGGCCCAACGATGAACGAACCCCCGCCGAAGGACCCCATGGTGGAGGCGCTCCGGCAGCTATCGGGCGACGCGATCCAATGGCCGGCGTGGTTGGGAAAGCTACTGATTGGCCTGGTCGCAGCCGTCATCGTGGCCCTGGTAGCGTGGGTCCTCACCCGGGCCGCCCGGCAGCTGGCTGAGCGGGCGGGCAAGGAGGAGCTGCGGGGTATCCTGGCCTGGCTCTCAGCGCTCGCCGCGCTCTGGCTGGCCCTGCTCGGCGCCCTGTTCGGCGCTGCCCGCAGTGCGCTGGCGGTGCCTGCCGCAGCGCTGGAGGGCGCCCTCAGCGAGGCGGGTCCCCTTGGGCGCTACCTGCCCTTCACAGGCAGGGCGCCCACGGACCCCCGGGCCGCCGTGCGCTACTTCTTCGCCCGCCTTCAGGCCGAGGCGGCCCGCCGGCGGCTGGGCCGGGCGCCCGCCGCCACCGCCGCCGAGTTCGCCCGGCAGCTGGGCGGCGCCCTGCCCGAGCAGGCGGAAGAGGCGGAGCGCCTGGCCCGGGCCTACGAGGCGGCCAGGTACGGCGCCGAGCCCGTCGACCCAACCCAGGCGGGCACCGCCCGCCGGGCCTGGATCGCCATCACCCAGGCCCTGTCCCGCAAACGGTAGTCTTCGGAGGTTACCCTGTGTACACCATCAACCATGTCTCTGCCGCTGGGCTCACCCTGCGGGACGCGGCGCTCTACTTACAGCAGCGCCTGGGTTTCACCATCAGCCGGGGCGACAGTCCGACAGAGCTGCGGGCCGTGTTCGAGGATGGCTATCTTGAGCTGCGCCAGGAGGGCTACGCCTGGGAGTGGTCCCGCTTCACCCTGCGCAGTCCCGATCCCGACCCTGCCGCCGCCATCTTCGCCCAGACGCTCTCCGCGGTGCTGCCCGAAGTGATCAGCCCGCCCGTGCCGCTGCGCCCGCAGGATGCCATGGAGCCCGACCGTGCCCGGGCCGTCGTCCAGCACGCCAACACGGCCATCGGCCTCGCCGGGGTGATGGTCATCGTCAAGGACCTGAACGCCGCCGTCCCCATCTACGAAGAGGCCCTCGGCGCCAAGGCCGGAGAGCCGTTCGAGGACAACATCCTGGGCATCACCGCACGGGACATTCCCTTGAGCGGCGGGCAGCGCATCACCGTCGCCACGGCCTCCCTCGGCACCGGGGCCGCCGCCCACTTCGCCGGCGAAAAGCCAGCGGGCATCTTCGCCCCCATCATCCGCGTCCGTTCCCTCAAGGCCGCCGCCGACGCCCTCCGCCAGGGCGCCACCTACAGCTACTACACCGAGGACCGCCTCGTGACCTCGGAGGGCCTCCCCGGCCTCGGCGCCCTTATCTTTGAGGAGGGGCAGTAACAGAGCCGCGTGAGATTCACTTGGGCCGGGCAATGGGATCTGCCCACTGTTTGGGTTTACGGCGCTGGGTTACGCTGTCCATAACCAGTGGGCCTTCGAGAAGACCGGAACTTGGATAGGTCCCAAGGTTGACTGGACCTCCGTCAGCTACGAAGAGGTTAAGGGGGGGCCTGATGGTGTCTGAACTGCAACGCCTTCTTGACCTCATCGCACAAATGGACGGTTGCTCGACCGAAAAGTCTGCTCCTGGCTTATCACCCGATCAGTTTGAAGCCCAGTATGGCGTTGTTCTGCCTGCAGATTTGAAGGAGTTCTGGTCCGTGTGCAACGGTGTCCATCTCTTCGAAGAGGCAGAATACCCTGTCCATATCTTGGGAATCGATCTAGCTAGGCGAGCTAATGTCGTGATTCGAGGTGTTGAAGGTCAAGGACATCCGTCATATTCCTGGTTTCTGATTGCTGACCTGCATAATGGTAACTATGTCTCCATCGACCTTGCCCCAGAACGGTGGGGAAGATGCTATGAGAGTTTCTGGGAGACCCATACATTCATCGGACAGAGTCCAGTGGTTGCATCCAGCTTTACGGATCTCTTGAAGAGGGCGCTGAACAGCCGTGGAAGGTACTTTTGGTGGCTCGATGACTCCTTCGAAGGGTTGGGAGATGCGTACGACGCAATAGGACCTTAACAGTCTTTACTCGTCGCGCATGACCTTATAGTCTCCCGCAGTGTTTGCTTCAACGGCGAGTGCAACCACGATTCGAGACCCCCCGTCTAGCTGACCAAAGGGGGTGCCTGCCGTGCGAATCTGGATGCTTGCGTCACTCCTACTCCTCACTGCGTGCGCAAAGGCGCCGGAAGTGACCGGCCTTGGCCACCAGATTCCGGTGGACCAAGCCGTCAACATGGCGAAGGCGGATTCGCCCATTGTGGAGGTCACTCGGACCGACAAGTACACCGCGCCGCCCACCGTTCACGTCATCTATGGCAAAGATCAGGAAGGCCGGGAGCTGATCGCCTGGGTCTACACCACGGTGATCCGGCACCAGTACGCAGACAAGCTGATCTCGGCGGAGCGAGCCAAGGAGATCGCCAAGGAGCAGAACTTCCCGGCTCACGCCATCCAGGACGCGAGCCTCCAGGTCTTCCAGGGCAGCAAAAACGGGCGCCAGAGCCCGATTTTCTGGAAGCTCGGCACCCACAGCGGCTGGATCTGGGTGGACGCCGAGACCGGCGAGGTACTCAACCGGTTGGACGCTGAATGAACAACCCGGGGCGCCCAGGCCCCGGGTTTCACTTCCACCGTCTATGCATCTTTACGGCACGATCAGCACGGGGATATGCGCCCGGTGCAGGACGGCCTGGCTCACGCTGCCCAGCAGCATCTCCTTGAGCGGAGAGAGCCCGCGGCGGCCCATGACGATCATCTCGTAGGGCTCGTGCTTCGCCTCCGTCAGGATCGACTCGGCGGCGGTGCCGATGGCGTGCATGGTCTTGACCCGGTCGCCGCCCACCCCCAGCGCCTCCACAGTCAGGCGCAGGATCTCCGTGAGGTGGGTCTTCATGTAATCCTCCAGCCGCGACGGCAAGGTGAGGGGGGCCCCCGCTGCGGCCGCTGGGGTCAGCACCTCCGGCAGGGGCACCACATGCAGGATGGTGATCATAAGCTCCGGGTCCTTTCTGGCCAGGTCTCCAAGCAGCTTGGCAGCCCGTAGGCTGTGTGCGGAGGCATCGGCGGCCAGCAGCGCTCTGCGCATCGATAGGCACCTCCTCGGCGATTCGGTCGTGCGCGAGTATTCGTTTACTTTCCGGCAAACTCCTGTGGTCTTTACAACCCATGCAAATGGGGTAGACTTAGGTAGATGGGGGGGACCCCATTGGGACTGGAGGAGATGGACTTGGCCCCGGAAATGGAACTCAGCCTGACAATCGACTTCGATGAACTCTTCGCGCTCCGGGACCGCATCCGCAGCATCGCTGACCGGGTCCGGGCCCAACTATACTCCGCCGGGCTGAACGACCGCCTCCAGACCGAGGTCTTCGACGAGGAGCTCGAGCTGCGGGGTCCTGAGGGCAGCCGCCTTCTAATCCGCCTCGACAGCTTCCGCCTGGAGATCACCGGCGCCCCGCCGGACATGCAGGTACATCTGCTCGCCGCCATCATCCTGGAAGAGGCCGAGGTCTTCCGCCTCGCCGGGGTTGACGCCGGCTTCTCGGTCACCCTGCCCGTACGCCGCAACCGGCCGCTCAACTTCGTCGGCCAGGCCTTCTCCCCGATCGAAGAGGTGGAGAAGGACCCCATGCTCGACCGGCGGTTCAGCATGACCTGGGACTGGGGCAACGCCACCACAGGCTACTCCTTCTACGCCAGCGACACCGAAGACCGGGAGCTGTTTCTCAGCTTCAAGGCTCGCGAGGGCTATATGACGGTGCCCGAGCTCAAGTCCGGCCACTGGATCGCCACCCAGGCCCAGCGCTTCGACGGCCTCGTGGCACGCTTCCTCGATCAGATCGGCTGGAGCCAGTAGACACCCCACCGCAGGGATTCCCCCTGCGGTTGTTTAATTAGAGGAACCGTGGAGGGATCAAGGTCTATGTCGTTGCGTCGGCGAGCTATGTTCATGCGCCTCGTTGTAGGCGGGGTCCTCACGGTCATCGTCGGCCGGCTCGGCTGGGTTCAGGTCGTCAAGGCCGACGAGATCACGCTCAAGGGCGAGCAGATTCGCCTCTCCCGGGTCGAGCTGAGGCCGCTGCGGGGCGCCATCGTGGATCGCAAGGGGCTCACCCTTGCTGTCTCGGTGCCCAACACCCTCGTGGTAGCCAACACGCTTCCGGGCCAAATGAAGGATATTCCTGGCGCAGCCGCCAAGCTGTCGCCGGTTTTGGGCATCCCTGCGGCTGAACTGCAGGCGACCCTGGAGAAGAACAAGAACTCCGGCTGGGTGGTGCTCAAGCGCGGCCTGGCGCAGGAGGATGCGGACAAGGTGCGCAAGCTGCGGGTGGAGGGCATCTCCCTGGTGCCCGACGCCGAGCGCTTCTACCCGCAGGGCGCCTCGGCCAATCAAGTCATCGGTTACACCAACTCCGAAGGTGCGGGCGAATACGGCCTGGAGGCCTTCTATGATAAGGAACTCCGGGGTCAGCCCGGCTGGGTGCGGGCGGAGATTTTGCCCTCCAACACCCCGATCGAGGACACCATCAAGGAGATGGTGCCCTCCCAGCCGGGGCTCGAGCTGCAGCTGACGCTCGATATCAACCTGCAGCAGCGCATCGAGGCCCGCCTTGACGAGGTGGTTAAGAAGGAGGAGGCCAAGCGGGCGGCCGTGCTGGTTATGGACGTCCACACCGGCGAGCTCCTGGTCATGGCCATGCGCCCCGGTGCGGACCCGGGCAACCGCAAGACCTGGCTCCCCGACCTGACGAACGTCACCAACTGGACGGTCACCCCGTTCTCCCCCGGCTCCATCTTCAAGACGATCACCAGCTCCATCGCCCTGGAGGAGAAGGCGGTCACCATCAGCGACACCTTCACCGACGAAGGGTTCATCGTGCGCTCGGGGTCGCGCATCCTCAACTGGGACATGGTGGTTCGCACGAACGGCGGGGAGCCGCGGACCCTGGCGGACCTGATGAAGGTCTCCAGCAACGTCGGCCTGATCAAGGTCGGCGAGAAGATCCCGCGGGACACCTTCGTCAAGTACCTCAAGGGCTTCGGCTTTATGGATCCCACCGGGCTTGACGTCTCCTTCGAGGACACCGGTCGCTTCGGTGGACCCTTCGCCGACAAGACTGATGTCGACTGGGCCAACATGTACATCGGCCAGCACCTGGAGGTCACCCCGGTCCAAATGATTCAGGCGGTCTCCGCCATCGCCAACGGCGGCAAGATCGTCCAGCCGCACCTCGTGCGTGAAGTCCGGGACCCCAGTGGCAAGGTGGTCAGGGCGACGCCGGCAACGCAGCGCCGCCAGGTGATCAGTGAGCAGACCGCCAAAGAGGTCCGGGACATCATGGTGCATGTCGTTACCCAGGGGTATGCGTACGCTATGCCCAAGAACTACAGCGTGGGCGGCAAAACCGGCACGGCCCAGAAGTTTGAGAACGGCAAGATCAAGGATCGCTACACCGCCGACTTCGTGGGTTTCGCCCCGGCGTCCAACCCGCGGGTCGCCATGATGATCGTGGTGGACGAGCCCAAGAACGGGGGCATGGGCGGCACCGTCGCCGCACCGCTCTTCGGCGAGTTCATGCCGTGGGTGCTGCAGTCGCTGAACATCATGCCGGACATCAACGAGAAGCCCGACAAGCCCGAGCAGACCCAGGTGACCAACAACGTCGTCCCCGACGTGATGTACCTCCCGTCCGCCTGGGCGCAGGAGCGGCTCACCCGTGCCGGGTTCACGCCGAAGATCACCGGCGGCGGCCCCGTCGTCACGGTCCAGTCCCAGAAGGCCGGGGCGGTCATCAAGGCTGGCAGCACCGTGGAGCTCACCTTCGCCGCCCCCGACCCCAAGCTGGTCGATAAGCTCTATCTCCCCGATTTCACCGGGCTTTCCCTGGCCGAGGCAAGCCAGCTGGCCCGGGAGCTGGGGCTGACCATCAAGGCCAGCGGCAGCGGCTTTGTCACCGCACAGGAGCCGAAGGCCGGCACCGTCGTCGCCGCCCGCAGCACCCTCGATGTGACCCTGGCGCCGCGCCAACGTTAGAAAACTGTTACCAACTTGCTTGACACTTTTACGATCCCTGGGATACACTGGTCACGAAACTCCGATTAATCAACTCGGGATTGGGAGGCTCGACCTCAGTGAAACTGTCGACCAAAGGGAAATATGGTGTCAAGGCGCTCTTTGAGCTGGCCATGTACGAGGGAACCGGTCCCGTGTCTTTGAAGTCGATCGCCGAGCGGCAAGGGCTCTCGGAGCACTACCTGGAGCAGCTGGCGGCGCCGCTGCGCAAGGCGGGGCTGATTACCAGCGTCCGCGGCGCACAGGGCGGCTACGTGCTCTCCCGCCCGTCCTCGCAGATCACGGTAGGCGACGTGATTCGCGTGCTGGAAGGCCCCATTGGCTTTACCGACTGCTCCGAGGAAGGGCACCCGGCGCCCGACTGCGCCGCTGACTGCACGCTGCATGGCGTATGGGAGAAAGTCACGCGGCAAATCGTAGCAGTGATCGATTCAATCTCCCTGGCCGACCTGGTGGAGCAGTCCAAGGCCGAGCAGGAGAAGCATACCCTCAACTTCCAGATCTGAGTCCATCATCGAGGTGATGCCCTGTGCGCAGGGTTTATTGCGACCACTCGGCGACCACCCGGGTTCACCCGGAGGTCGCCAAGCTTATGTATGAGTACCTGGTAAGCGACTTCGGCAACCCCAGTTCGATCCACGCCTTCGGGCGGGCAGCCCGCAAGGGCGTCGAGCAGGCGCGCCAGCAGGTCGCCGAGCTGATCGGCGCCCGCACCAATGAGATCTTCTTCACCAGCGGCGGCACCGAGGCCGACAACTGGGCGCTGCGCGCCACCATGGAGGCCAACCGGGCCAAGGGCAATCACCTGATCCTCACGCCCTACGAGCACCACGCCGTGCTGGACCAGGCGGAGGCCCTCCAGCGGGCCGGGGTGGAGATCACCCTGCTGCCCCTGGAGCCCGGCACCGGCGCCGTCAGCGTGGAAGCGCTGCTGGCCGCCATGCGGCCGGAGACGGTATTGATCTCGATCATGTTCGTCAACAATGAGATCGGCACCATCCAGGACATCCAGGGGCTCTGTGCGGCCGCCAAGGCCAAGGACCCCAAGGTGATCTTCCACACCGACGCCGTCCAGGCTGCGGGCACCATTCCGCTGGATGTGAAAGAGCTCGGCGTCGACCTGATGACCGTCTCCAGCCATAAGTTCTACGGCCCCAAGGGGGTCGGCGCCCTCTTCGTCAAGAAGGGCTTCAAGTTCGGCCCGTCCCAGGTGGGCGGCGGTCAGGAGCGCAAGATGCGCTCGGGCACCGAGAACGCCCCGGGCATCATCGGCATGGGCAAGGCGGCCGAGCTGGCCAGGGCGGAGATGGACGCCCGCATCGAGCACGCCCGCCGGCTCCGGGACAAGTTCCTGGACGGCGTCCTGGCGATGGAGGGGGTCACCCTCAACGGCATCGACCCGCGCCGGCACCCCGAGCGGCGCCATCCCGGCAACGCCAACATCTCGGTGAAGAACATCGAGGGGGAAGCAATGCTGCTGCGCCTTGATATGTCGGGCATTGCCGCCTCCAGCGGCTCCGCCTGCACCTCCGGATCGCTGGAGCCCTCCCACGTGCTGATGGCCGTCGGCTGCAGCCGTGAGGAGGCGCAGTCCTCGCTGCGCTTCAGCTTCGGGCAGGACAACACGGAGGATGATATCGACTACGTGCTCACCGAGTTCACCAAGTCGGTGGAGTTTCTGCGCAAGCTTTCCCACTCCTGGTAAAGGAGCCTATAGATGAAGAAGAGACGGGTCCTGATGGCCATGTCCGGCGGCGTGGACTCCTCGGTCTCGGCGGCCCTGCTGGTAGAGCAGGGCTACGACGTGATCGGGGTGACCATGAACACCTGGACCGATGACATCCCCGCGGAGATTCAGCAGAACGAGCACTCCGGCTGCTGCGCCATCGGCGCCGTGGAGGATGCCCGGGCGATCTGCGACAAGCTGGGGATCCCTTACTACGTAATGAACTTCCAGGGCCACTTCGCCGCCACGGTGATCGACTACTTCGTGGAGGAGTACACCAAGGGACGGACGCCCAACCCCTGTATCGCCTGCAACCGGTACGTCAAGTTCTCGGCCTTCCTGGACAAGGCGCAACAGCTTGAGTGCGACTACGTGGCCACCGGGCACTACGCCATCATCGGCGAGGATCCCCGGTTCCCGGGCCGCAAGCTGCTGGGCAAGTCGACGGACGCCCGCAAGGACCAGACCTACGTGCTCCATAACCTGACCCAGGGCGCCCTGGCGCACACCATCTTCCCGATCGGCGGCATGGAGAAGCCGAAGGTCCGGCAGCTGGCCCGCAAGTTCGGCCTGGTCACGGCGGACAAACCCGACTCGCAGGAGATCTGCTTCGTCTACGACAACGACTACGGCCGCTTCCTGGAGGAGCGGGTGCCCGAGGCGATCAAGCCCGGCCCCATGCTCAACACCCGGGGCGAGGTGATCGGCGAGCACAAGGGCCTGCCGCACTACACGGTGGGGCAGCGCAAGGGCCTCGGGCTGACCACGCCGATGCCGATGTACGTGGTCGCGCTGGACCCCGAGCGCAACGCCGTCATCGTAGGCGAGGACCCCGAGACCTACGCCCCGGCGCTCATCGCCTCCGACATGAACTGGATCGCTGTCCCGGCGCTGACCGAGCCCACCCGGGTGATGGCCAAGATCCGCCGGATGGCGCCCGAGGCGCCCGCCATGGTCTACCCGCTGGAGGGCGGGGCGATCCGGGTCGTCTTCGAGGAGCCGCAGCGGGCGATCACCCCCGGCCAGTCCGTGGTCCTCTACCAGGACCAGTGGGTCCTGGGCGGCGGCACCATCGACAAGGCCCTGTCCGAGTAGCTGCGCCAAGAAGCCCTGCACGATCGGTGCAGGGCTTTTCGCAATGGAGGTAACTCATGGCACGTCTGGTCCGGGGCGCCCTGGTACTCGCCGCGCTCGCAACGCTGGTATTCCTCGTGCTCACCCTGCCGGTCCGCCTGGAGATCCTGGGGAGCGCTTGTGCTGGCCCGTCCGATGCCTGCCTGGGCGACCGTCAGCTGCTGACGGCCGACCTCCCCGGCCTGCAGGCGCTGGGGCTGAGTCTTCGTGCCTATGCGGCGGCGAACGTGGCCCTGGAATGGGTCGCAGCCGCGGCCTTCCTGGGCGTAGCGGCCGCCTTGCTGCTGCGGCGCCCGGGCGACTGGTACGCCCGCCTCGCCTGCCTGATGTTGATCTGCCTGTCCACGGAGCCGATCCTGGTGATGGTCAGGAACCACTACGAGGCCCAGCGATGGGCCTACGCCCTGTGGGAGTTTGCGGGGAACGCTCTTCTGCTGCCGGTGCTCTACCTGTTCCCGGACGGCAGGTTCATGCCGCGGTGGACGGCCTGGGTTGCCGTCCTGTCGGCAGTACCCACCGCCGGGCGCATTCTCTGGCCGGGGAGCTTCCTGGACCCGACACACTGGCCGGTGTGGCTGGGCCTTCCCGCCTACATCTCCGTCTATGCAACCCCGGTCGTTGCCCAGGTGTACCGCTTCCGGCATACCACCAACCCGCTCCAGCGCCAGCAGATCAAGTGGCTGGGGATCGGCGCCGCCGGCATGGCGCTCTGCATTCTGGCCATGGCCTCCGGCATCGTGCTCTACGGGGCGGCGCCGGCGGCGGTCAACCCGGCGGTATCCAAGCTGATCTACGGCGTCTTCCGGACGCTGCTGATGCTCCCGATTCCGCTCTCCCTGGCCGTCGCCATCCTCCGCTACCGGCTGTGGGACCTCGATGTTATCATCCAGCGCACCCTGCTCTACGGCGGGCTGTCACTCGGGCTGCTTGGCCTGAACGTAGCGGTGGTGGCCTGGCTGGGCGCCGCCCTGGGCATCTCCGGCGGCCTGATCACCAGCCTGGTCGCAACGACGCTGGTGGCGCTGCTCTTTCAGCCGGCTTACTCCTACCTGCAGGGGCGCATCAGCCGGCTGATGTACGGAGACCGCGGCGAGCCCCTGGCGGTGCTGACCCGCCTGACCGGGCTCCTGGAGGCGCCGAAGACCCCGCAGGAGCTGCTGCCGGACCTGGTTCGCACCACGGCGCAGGTGCTGCGGCTGCCCTACGTGGCCGTCCGGCTGGCCCGAGAGGGGGGCCTGGTTGTGGTCGCCCAGGCCGGTGAGCCAGGAAGGGAGTACACCGCGTTTCCCCTTACGTACCAGGGCGAGGCGCTTGGGGTGCTGGAGGTCGCCACCCGGGCGCCGGGCGAGCCCCTGAGCGCCGCTGACCTGAACCTGCTCACCCACATTGCCGGCCAGGCCGCCGCCTCGGCCCAGGCCCTGCGGCTCACCGAGGATCTCCAGCGCTCCCGGCAGCGGATCGTCACCGCCGCCGAGGAGGAGCGCAGGCGCCTCCGGCGGGACCTGCATGACGGCCTCGGCCCTGCCCTGGCGAGCCTCACGCTCTCCCTGGACGCCGCCCTCAACATGCTCTCCAGGGAGCAGACGCAGGTGCGGGACCTGCTGAGCGACCTGCGCGACGAGGCCCGCACCGCCACGACCGACGTGCGGCGCCTGGTGTACGGGTTGCGGCCCCCGGCGCTGGACCTGGGCGTCAGGGCCGCGCTTCAGGATCTGATCACGGCGTACCAGCACACGCAGCTGGTGATCACCCTGAGTGTGCCCGAGGAGATCGCCCCGCTGCCAGCCGCCGTGGAGGTGGCCATCTACCGCATCGCCCAGGAGGCGCTCACCAACGTGGCCAAGCACGCCCGTGCCAATCAGTGCTCGATCGTCCTGGAGCCGCTCCCGGGCGCCGTCCGCCTGGAGGTGACCGACGACGGGCAGGGAATCGGGCCGGCGCCCACGAAGGGGGTAGGGCTGCAGTCGATGCGGGAGCGGGCCGCCGAACTGGGCGGAACCTGCCGGTACGAGCCGGCGCTGCCCAAGGGGACCAAGGTGATCGCCATACTCCCTGCCCTCGGAGGGACTTCACATGGAGACCGTTGAGATCCTGATCGCCGATGATCATCCGTTCTTCCGCCGGGGCATCAAGTCGCTGCTCCAGACCCTCGAGGGCCTGAAGGTGGTGGGGGAGGCGTCCACAGGGGAGGAGGCCGTGCGGCTGGCGGCCGACCTGGAGCCCGACCTGATCCTGATGGACCTGAACATGCCGGGGCTGAATGGCGTGCAGGCGACCCACCAGATCGTCAGCCGGAGCCCCCACACCGGGATTCTGATCCTCACCATGTCCGACGATGACGACTCGGTGTTCAACGCCATGCGGGCGGGCGCCCGCGGCTATGTCCTCAAGGAGATCGACCAGGACGGCCTGCTGGAGGCGATTCGGGTGGTGGCCTCCGGCGGAGCGATCTTCAGCCCGAAGGTGGCGACCCGGCTGATGCACTTCTTCGCCACGCCGGTGCCGCCCTCGTCCGCCCAGCTCTTCCCGGACCTGACCGATCGAGAGCGGGAGGTCCTGGCCCTGATCGCCCAGGGGCTGAGCAACCAGCAGATCGCCGAGCGGATGTTCCTCTCCATGAAGACCGTTCGGAACTACATCTCGAACATCTTCAGCAAGCTCCAGGTGACCGACCGGGCCCGCGCCATCGTCATGGCCCGGGAAGCAGGGCTGGCGTGATCCCAGCCGTTCCCGGGCCCAATCTTCCCAAGCAATCGGGACTTCGCTCCCAATCAGACCGGGACTGTGCCCTGGTAGACTACGTTCCAGATGCGAAAACGCTCTGGGAGGTACTCCACCATGAACCAGTCCCGGTCTGCTCGTTTTTGGAACCGCTTCTGCTCCGTCGCCATGGTCCTCGCCCCGCTGATGCAGGCGGTTGGCATGTCCGTCCGTCCCCGCTCCGCCGACCTCGCCTGGACCCTGGCCAACCCCGGCGCCGACCTCATCTACGGCGTGACGGGCATCGTGGCCGCCCTTCTCTACTTCCCGGCCTACTTCGGGCTGGTGCGGCTCCTCAGCGACCGGAACCGCTGGTTTGGGTACATCGGCGGGCTGCTTGCCCTGGTAGGCTCCGTGGGCTTTACCATGCTGGGTACGCTGATCCTCGCCTCCAACAACCTGCTCCTGGGCTTTGGCGAGCCCGGCAAGGCCGCTGCGCAGGCCCTTCGGCAGATCCCGCTCGTCGGCCCCATCTACATGATGTTCCTCGGCGGCATGGTGCTCGGCATGATCGTGCTGACGGTCGGGATCTTCCGTGAGCACCGCACCCTGCGCTTCCCGGTGGGCATCATCTGGGCCTTTGTGGCCTACGACATGACCGCCCCAGCGCCGATCCTGCACCTGGACCTCGCCCACGTGCTGCTGGCGATCGGCATGGGCTGGATCGGCATCGCCGGGCCCAGCCCGTCAGCTCAGGCCGAAGGCCCGAGCCCGGAGCTCGTAGGAGCGTAGTTGTCTCACCGAGCAGGGAACTCGACGATGTTATCATCCACGTGGAGCTCCACATCCAGCAGGTCAGCCAGGAGATGACCGGGCACCATCAGGCTCCCCTCGTGAATCTGGGCCGACCCTTGGCCTACGGTGACCGTCAGGTCAGCATCGCCGACCCGGGCGGTCGCCGTTTGAGTCTCGCCGTTCCACAGCACCTTGCCGCCAAACGCTTCCGTGATGGCCCGGAGCGGCAACAGCGTCTGGCCGTGGACCTGGATGCCCGTGGCATGCAGGGTCTGAGCGCCGATGCGGATCTGCACGGGCTTGGCCGCCTCGGCCGCCCCGGCCGCCCCGTGACTGTGGCCCCCTGCCGCAGAGCCTTCTTCGCCCTCAGCGAGACCCAAAGCAGCCTGCTCGATCCCGAAGATCAGCTTCTCGAAGAGTAGTTCGGCCTCGGCCTTTTCCCGCAGCGCTTCAACCGTGCCCTCCTCGGCGGCGGTGGCCCTGGTGTGGAGCACCCGATCCCAGTACGCTTTGACGCCATCCGTCACCAGATCATCGAGGAGCGCGTAGACCTCGGCGGCATCACCCGACTCGACGGCATGCTCAGCCGCCTCCAGGGCCGGCGTGATCTCCGGGTTTTCCTTGATGCCCGTGTAATCAGCGCCTTCACCGACGCGGTGCAGCCGGACGGTGGTCTCCTCGAAGTACCGGTCGGCCAGGGCTTTGGCCTCGCCGCCCAGCTTGCGTACCTCCAGGGCGTGGTTGAATGCGGCGGTCATCTCCGCCTCTGCAGCCGGCTTGACATAGGCCAACGCCCACTTGATCTCCCCGGTCTCCAGGGCCTTCTTCGCACCCAACACCACGGGTCCGACGGCGCTGTCGCAGTGAGCCGACGCCGATTTCGGCTGCACCAGGAACACGCCACCGGCAAGTAGAGCGGAAGCAAGGATCATGGGGATCAGTCTCGTCCGGACCTTGTCACGTAAACGCAGCGTCATTGACGGAGCCTCCCTCCAGTTGGTGATTCTAGCGTAGTCCGTCTTGCCGGCGACGGCCTTGACGCGCGTCAATATATCAGTACAGACTGTACATAGATGTTTTAGGGAGCAGGGGGTAGCGGCAGTGGCTGGGGTACCATCTTGTGCGGCAGGGGTGCCAATCTTCCAGGCGCTCCCTGCAGAGGGGCTGGAGGGGTTGAGCGCTTTCATGCGCCATCGGTCTGTTACCCGGGGAGAGCGGCTGGCGGCGGACGGTGACCCCGTCACCTGTCTCGCTGTGGTTGCCCGTGGGCGTCTGAAGGTTACGCACACCACCCGGAGCGGCCGGGAGCAGGTGGTGCGTGTCATCGGCCCGGGTGAGTTCCTGGGCGAGATGGCCCTGTTCGCTCCCGCCAGACACGAAGGTGACCTGGTCGCGATGGAGGACGCCGAAGTCTGCCTGGTCCCCCGGGAGGCGATTCAAGCCCTCCTGAACAGCCATCACTCCGTGGCGCTCCGTCTGGTCGAGGCCCTGGCCCAGCGCCTTTCCGAGGCTGAACAGCTGATCGCCGACCTTGGCCTGCGGGATGTCGGTCAGCGGTTGGCCGCTGAACTTCTGCGGATGGCGGAGGGGGCAGCCCCTGACCCCGACGGCTCGGTGGTCATCCGCCTGGCCGTTCCCTGGGCAGAGCTCGCCTTCCGGCTCGGCACGACGCCGGAGAGCCTGAGCCGCCGCCTCGGGGCGATGGCCGACCAAGGCTTGGTCCGACAGTCCGGCGCTCGCACGGTGATCCTGCAAGACCTGCCCCGACTCAGGCGGATTGCTGAGGGATGAGGACAGAAAGACCCGCACAGAGCGTGCGGGTCTTTCCGTATTAACGTAGCGCAAATTCGTCTGCCAAGAGCTCATAGGAGCGTAGGCGCTCGGCGTGGGAATGGATATTTGCAGAGATCATCACCTCGGTCGCCCCGGATCGTGCGACCAGGTCGAGTATCTGCGCACGCACCGTGTCCGGATCGCCGATGATGTGCATCGCCCGGCGGGCGGCCGCATGGGCCCGCTCCTCCGGCGTCCAGGGGTAGGCCAGCGCCTCCTCGGGGCTGGGCTGCGGGCCGAGCTCGCCCCGGGAGAAGCGCAGCCAGAACAGGTCGACCGTGCCGGCGAGGTACTCCGCCCGCTCGGCCGTCTCGGCACAGATCACCGAGAGCGTCAGGATCGCCTGCGGCTCCTTGAGGAGGCCCGTGCGGGTGAAGCCGGCGCGGTAGGACTGGATGGCGGCCACCGGGTCGTAGGCGCTGAAGTGGGCGGCGAAGCCGAACCCGAGCCCCAGCTGCGCCGCCAGCCGGGCGCTGTACCCGCTGGAGCCCAGCAGCCACACGGGCGGCAGCGGCGCATCGACGGGCATCGCAGCGATGCCATGATACTGGTGATCCTCCGGGAAGCCGTCGCCGGCGAAGCGGAAGAGGTCATCGAGCTGCTCGGGGAAGTCCTCGGCGTGCAGCCCCCGCCGGCTGCCGCGGAGGGCCAGGGCGGTCCGTGGGTCGGTGCCGGGCGCTCGCCCGATGCCCAGGTCGATCCGCCCCGGGAAGAGCGCCTCCAGGGTCCGGAAGTGCTCGGCCACCTTGAGCGAGGCGTGGTTGGGCAGCATGATGCCGCCCGAGCCGACCCGGATCCGCTCGGTCACCCGGGCGACCTGGCCGATCATGATCTCGGGCGCCGAGCTGGCGATGCTGGGCATGTTGTGGTGCTCAGCGAGCCAGTAGCGGGTGTAGCCCAGCCGGTCGACGTGGCGGGCGAGGTCCAGGGTATTCTTCAGCGCCTCGGGCCCGCTGGAGCCGGAGACGATCGGAGCGAGGTCCAGGACAGAGAGCGGCAGGTTCATCGTGCGTGACACCCCTTGCTTCGTGGAGAAGGGCCCGGCATGGCAGCCGGGCCCTTCCTGGTCGCGCTAGCCGCCGTAGTCCCCTTTGTCGTTGGCGATGTTGGTGGCCCGGCTGGGTCCGCTGATCTGGGTGCCCTTGCCGGGCGCCCTGCGACCGTTGTCGCCCAGCTCGTTGGCGAACTCATACTGGTTCTCGCCAACCCCGGCCAGTCCTTCCCGGATGTGCTGGCGGACCAGCGGGTTCGTCACCTGTTCGGCGCCCTGACGCCTGGACTCTGTCACGGTGGAACTCCCCCTTCTTCGGCCAGAGTGGTTCCGCGGGACCATTCCTAGGGTTCCCGGCGTACGCTGTAAAGACACGGTCCTCACCTCAGAGAGGAGGAGCCAGGGCATGGTGTCCAAGCAAGACCTGGCCGACCTGAAATGGTCCAGCCCCCGGCCGGTCGAACCGGGCGCCGGACGGTGGCGACTGCTGCCGCTGCCCGATCCCCATTCCGTCGAATGCCCGCCGCCGCCTGCCAACGACTCCGAGGAGACCCGAGCCGAGCTCAGGGAGCTCAGGAGGCTGACCTCCCAGCGCAGCAACCGCGATATTGAGCAGATTCTTCACTGGTCCCAGGATGAACCGAGCCCCAATACCCACTGGGCCGACCTGGCCGACGAACTGGTCCGCAAGTATCGCCTATCCCCGCCGGCGGCGAGCCGGGTTCACTACTATCTGGCCGCGGCGATCTATGCCTCGATGATCGCAGCGTGGGCGTGCAAGTGGAAGTATCTCCGGCCCCGGCCCACCGACCTGGACCTCCGGGTCGATGCGAGCATGATTCCCGTACCGCAGCATCCATCGTACCCGTCCGGACACTCCACAACCGCCGGCGCCGCGGCTGAGGTTCTCCGCACATTCTTCCCAGATGACGCGGCCCTGATCGAAGATCTGGCCGAGGAATCCGGCATCTCCCGCCTGAAGGCTGGGATCCACTTCCGGAGCGACCACACCGCCGGGCTGGCCCTCGGCGAAGCGATCGCAGCAGCGATCATGGAGCGTGCTCGGCAGGACGGCGGCCCCGCATCTTATCGGTGATGTAAGAACCCCCGGCATGCGCACGCCGGGGGTTGTCATCATGGCCGTTCGGATCATGTCGGGAAAGGTGGCCGTGTGCTACGCTCAAGACAGCGACCGCAGCGAAAGGAGCATCCACCCGTGGACAACGGACTCACATCTGTACTACAGCTCATCCTCACGAGGCTGGAGGGCCGGGGCGTCAACTGGGCACTGACGGGCAGCATGAGCTTTGCCATCCAGGGCGTTCCCGTGAACGTCCGTGATATTGACATTCAATCGGACCGCACCGGGGCTTACGAGATCGAACGCTGCCTGTCCGAGTTTGTCCGGAGGCCGGTCTCGTTCTCTTCGACCGAGCGGGTTCAATCGCACTTTGGTCTGTTGTCCATCATGGGCGTAGACGTGGAGATCATGGGCGATATCCAAAAACGGCTGCCCGACGGGACATGGGACGCCCCCGTAGACCCGAGTACATACAGAACCTTTGTCGAGTTTGCCGGCGTGCAGGTGCCGGTGCTCTCGCTCGCATACGAACACCGGGCCTACCTGGCTCTTGGCAGAACCGAGAAAGCTCGCCTGCTGGAGAAATGGTTGAGGATCTAGCGCATTCAGTCTACATCCAGGTTGATCGACCCGCTGCTCGTGCGAATGGAGACCGTGTGCTCCCCGCCGCCCTGCCGACCGGAGCCGCTGTGGCGCCCCTGGCCGGTGGAAAGCCAGGCGGGGCCGCTCACTGAACCGGAAGAGGCGTTGGCGGTGACAGCGATGCTGGCGGACTCGGGCACCGTGAGCTTCACCGAGCCGCTGCTGGCGGTCAGGTCATAGGGGCCGCCCACGGTGTCGGTCTTGACCTCGATCGAGCCGGAGCTCGCCTGGGCCGTAACGCCCCGGACTGCCTGATCGATCTGGATGGTGCCGCTGTTGGCGTTCGCCCGGATGGCGCCCCCGATCTCCTCCAGCTTGATCGAGCCGCTGGAGGTGGTGACGGCCACGTCGCCCGTCACTTCCCGGATCTCCACATTTCCCGAGGAGGCGGTGGCGTCCACGGCGCCGTCGATCTCGCGGACCGAGACGGAGCCGGAGGAGCTGCGGATCTTTACGCTGACGCCCTTCGGCACCTCGATCTCGTAGGAGAGCCCCATGCGGCTCAGCACGCGCGTCCTGACCGTTTCGATCCGGGTGACCCTGCCAGGGGTGACCCGCAGTTCCAGCGAGCGTGCGTTGGCCTCTGCGTCGGCTGATGAGCTGCCGTACCCGGTGGCCTTCAGCGTAACCTTGAACTCGCTGCCGGACTTGACCTCGATCTGGGCAGAGGAGTCGACAACGGAGATCTCCTGGAGACCCTCGACCGGCGTCTCGTAGGTGGAGGTCACCTCAGCGCCGACGTTGCCGCCCAACAGGGGAAGGGGGGCGACGGTCACCGATGGCACCCGGACTTCGATGGGCGGGACGGACGCCTGGCCGTACCAGTGGTCCATGGGGAAGCGACTGTCCATGCGGGCCGAGGACCATCCTGCCATCGCGATGGCGACCACGCCCAGCGCCACCAGGGCGAACGGGTTGACCTTCATCTGCTCGTCGCCCCAGGTCCGCTTGGAGGCAGCGATCCACTCCAGGCCAAGCAGGATGAGCAGCGCAGGCCACAGCCGCCCGATGTACATTGCAATGTCAAGCTGCCAGATATTATCGGCGACCAATGCTACGCCCATGACGATCAGGGCGCCGGCGAGCGTCAGGCGTCCCACGTTGCGGCTCATGCTCTCATTCCTCCCGGTTCTGCTGCGATCATACACACCTGATTAGACGGTGGTCGGCGGCCCATCCCTTCATCCGATTTCCAAGAAAAATGCGTTTGTCCCGCGCATAACAAGGGCATACTTCTGTCAGAATATCGGACCGTCAAGACGTGAGCGAGGGACGATGCCGAGTGCCCAAAGGTCGTGATCTCATCGGGCTTCCTGTGCTGGCCGCACAGGGTCTCAAGCGCATCGGACATGTATGTGAGCTGCTGCTGAACCAGGACGCGACCAGAATTTGCGGACTCGTTTTGGATCACGGCGGATGGCTGCACACACGGCGGGTCCTGGACTATGAGGCCGTGCAGGCCGTTGGACCGACACATCTCGTCGCCGATGAGCGATACCTCGAAGATGAAGCGCAAACCCGCTGCTGCCAGCAACTGTTTGGCCTGCCGGTGCTGGACCGGACCGCCGACGAACTGGGGATCCTCGATGATTTCCAGTTTAACACGCAGAATGGACGCATTACTGCACTCCAACTCTCTCGGGGCTTCGTCGATGACCTGCTTAACGGCAAAGCGGTGGTTGAAATTGGCGGCGGCAGCGTTTCCGCCGGCGAATCGGCCATCCTGCTGGACGGACCGGGAGAACTATCAGGGGGTGCCCTTCACTGAACTGCCCTAACTGTCGTGGTCGGAGTATTGGTCGAATCGGTTCGGAGCAATACTATTGCTGGGATTGCTGTGTGGAGTTTAACGTGGGGCGAGGGGCCGTCCGCATCTTTCACGTGGATCCGGACGGCGAGCTGATCGCTGCGGCACACCACCAGCAGTCCGAGGAGATCCTTCAGGTGGCCCCTGTCATGCAACGCCGATAGCCAGGAGGAGGGAGCTCGGTTGCGTAACGACGGATTTGTGACCGGCATGATGACCGGCGTAGCCATCGGTGCTCTGATGGTGATGGCCATGTCTCCGGACATGCGCAGGCCGGTGGTGCGCGGCGCAGGTATGATGGGCGAGCGCATGCGCAAGATGTGGAACCGTAGCGTGGACGCTGTTGAGGATATGGTCCCGGAGGATGTGTTCTAAGAACCATGACCGGAAAAGGGCGGCGGATTGCCGCGGCGCTGGTATTGGGCGGGGTGGTCCTGGCCGCCGGATGGGGGCTGTGGGTAGTCCGTCCCGTACTGGCGCCTTTTCTTATGGCGATCGTGATTGCCTACCTGGTTGCGCCGCCGGTGAACGCCCTCACCCAGCGCGGCCTGAGCCGGGGGGTGGCCATCGCCCTGGTGTATACCGTGCTGCTGGGCTCCGGGGCCGTGGCGATCTCCAAACTGGTGCCCGGTGTGCTCTCGGAGACCCGCAGGCTGGCTGAAGCGATCCCTACATATGCGCTGCGGGCCCAGGAACTGGTTGACGGCTTTCAGCAGCGGGTCCATGACCTTGGCGTGCCGCCCAGCCTCCGGGACGTAATGGGGCGGCACATCACGGAGATGGAGGGGCGCTCGATGGGCGCCCTGGACAGCCTGCTGGACCCCAACTCGATCCAAAAGGTGGCCGGGCTCCTGCTCAGCCTGCTCCTGGCGCCCGTCCTGGCCATTTACCTGCTAAAGGACCAGGATCGCTTCAAGGAGCGGTTTGTCTCCGCCCTGCCCCGCCGCTACCGGATGGAGATTCTCGCACTGCTGCGGGGGCTGGATGCCGTGCTGGCCGGGTTTGTGCGGGGTCAACTGATGCTGGCCGTAGTGGTGGGGGCGATGGCGGCGCTGGCTACCACCGTGCTCGGATTGCGCTACGCCTTGTTGCTGGGAATTTGGGCGGGGCTGACCGAGTTCATTCCGTTCATCGGCCCGGTCCTGGGCGCCGTTCCGGCGGTGCTGGCGGGGCTGAGCGAGTCGCCCCTGCTGGCGCTGGAGGTGGCGCTGGCCTTTGCCATCATTCAGCAGATCGAGAACGCCGTGCTCCAGCCCAAGATCATGGGGGAGACGGTCGGCCTGCACCCGCTGGCGGTGATGCTCTCGGCCCTGGCCGCCGGCTACCTCTGGGGCACCTGGGGGCTGATCCTGGCCCTGCCGGTCGTGGGCGCCGCCCGGGTGCTGTGGTGCTTTATCATCGCCCGGCTGACGGAGCGCCCGATGCCGGAGTAGAATAACAGCCCGGTCAGCGATCTGACCGGGCTCGTTTTCATGTAGGTCGCTACTTATTTAGAGGTGGCTACGGCAACGCTGTAGCCCAGGGAGAACATGGTGTAGCTCAGGTCGAGAACTTCGGCGTAGAGAGACTGCAACTGTTCGTTCGAGAGAGCTCGGCCGCCGCTGGCGGCCATCGAGAGCTTCGTCAGGCGCTCCTTCACCAGCAACTCAATGCCCTCACGGGCTTGAGCGCGGTTCTCTTGTAAGAGCTTGAATGCCTGCTCCCTGCCCATACGCAGCGCCTGTTCCATGTGACGCCTCCCCGGAATTACGTGTCACATAGATTATACATCCCCTAGCAAAAACGGGAAACGGGTTGAAAGAATTCCCATCATCCAACCGATCTTTTACGTATTTTTCACGTATAAAAAGGCGAGGACGTTTATGGAAGGGGTTGTGCGTCTCATGGAGGACAGCAAGGTCTTCGAGGCCTTCTACGATCTGCCCGACGGCTATCAGGTGCAGTTGATGGTGCTGCAGGATTTCCCGGGCGGCCGGCAGAAGCGGGGCCTACGCATGAACATCTACCGCACCCGCATCTGGGTCGGGCACGAGTCCGAGCCAGAGCCGCTCCTGCACCGCAGCCAGGAGCACACCGACGTTCAGCTGGCCGTTGACGCTTGTTACAGCCTGCTCCTGGCCAGCGCCCGCTTCACCGTCAACTCGCCGGACGCCGTGGCAGCCATCGAGCGCCAGGTGGATCACTACTTTTGCGGGAAAGCCAAAGCGATGTAGTCGGTAACCAGCATTTGATATTGGACGAACCCGTCATTATAAGCTACAATAAGACTCTAACCGACCAGAGGTTACACTCGTGAGAGTTCGGTAGATGATCGCGCTGCGCTAACGGGGAGGCTTTACGGCCGTTTTCACCTGGAGGGCGCGGTGAGGAACTTCCTGGCACCGCTACCGGTGAGGTCCGAGTTCGCAAGAACGCTTCAGGACGCGTAGCCAGCAGAAAGTTGGAGCAGGTCGCAAGACCTGGCGGCGTGAGCCGACGATGGGGAACGCTATCTCGTGCGCAAGCACGAGACGCCTGTACCTGTAACGAGCTAGAGAAACGCAGACCGGATCGTGAGGTCCGGGTGGCACGGGCAATCTCCTCCACGGTGCAAGTCCAAGTAGGCGCGCAAGCGCGGGTAGGACGCAGTCCCGGTAAAACGGGGCCATGGCTCCTGGTCGGGCCATGAGATAAATGATCATCCACGACAGAACCAGGGGTATCGCCGGACTCTCACACGAAAACACAGGACCCTGCGCAAGCAGGGTCCTGTGTTTTCGTATTCAACTGACGGATTCGTGGTACTCTGCCCTCGAAGGGTGAAAGCTAGGCGGCGACTGCCTACCGCTGTCATTATTGAGCCCTGGGTGCTCCCTTCGCCGGGAAATGCGAAGACGCCTGCCGTTATTTCCGCAGACTCGGCAACGGTGCTGACGAAGTAATGGCGACGGCGATTTTAAGCAGCATCAATTCTTAGGCGTAAGTGAGTAAAATTTGGCCGCCTTGCTCTTCAAATTCACTTTACGGTCCGATCACCCAGTCCGAGACAGAATTATGTTTTGGGTCCTGGGCAGTATGAAGACAGGTAGAAAGGATTTGATTCATGGGAAGCGAAATGTTGGCAGGCTGTCATTGTTAACAGATTAATTTGGGGGCAATCCGAGGAGGAAACGAAAGCGTGAAGGAGACAACGGAGAACAAGAAGAAGGGCAGTTCGCTGGCTATAGAGTGCATCAAGGTCAAGCGTTTGTTCGGGTCGTACGATTACGAGCTCAGGCCTTCCGCAGAAGCGATTGATCCAAACCGCCTTTTGCTCTTCTACGGGGACAATGGCAGCGGCAAGACGACCGTTCTCACGACGTTGTTTCATTTACTTGCGCCTGAAGATAAGGCGGGTCACAAATCAACGGTAGCCGAAACTGCCTTTCAGAAGTTTGAGGTCGAATTCGCGTCGGGGGACCGAGTATGGGCCGAGCGACCTGCCAACAAAACGTCAGGTGGCTTTGTACTCGGTGTCCAACGCCTGAAGAAGCCGGCAGTAAGGCAAGAACTTCTTTGGGTGGAAAGCGAAAAGAAGGTGAAGCCAAGTGATGAGCAAGGGTTTGAAAAAGTCCTCCACGAACTCCGATCACTGAACTTACGCCTGTTTTTCCTCTCAGATGACCGAACTGTGCAGCTTGCTGGACAGGGACCTTGGGACAAATCCATCCTACGCTCTGAGGTCTTCGATCGCGACATATCTGTGGCCCTAGAGAATGTTTACCGCGCCTATCCGCAAGTCACAGTCGAGCCACGGACGCTCCTGCAACACGTTTTCACAGAATCAATAAAGAGAGCGGAGATGTGGGTACAGTCCCAAGCCGTCCGAGCATCCTCCCAGGGTGATTCCAATGTCAACGCCTTGTATGGGGACATGCTCAAACGCATCCTAAATTCTCCTCTTGAAGGAAGCCCTTCTCCGGATACTATTCAGCAGATCGAGAAACATGTCAGTCTTCTCGAGGAGCGCTCTAGGCATTACGCCCAATATGGCCTTGTGCCGGAATTTACGGGTCGAGATATCCTCCCAGTGCTAAGGAGTGCTCCACTGACCCATTTAGGCATTGTTAAAAACGTCGTTACTCCATACCTTGAAAGCGTTGAAAAAAGACTCGATGCCATTAAGCGACTTCAAAGTCAAGTTGATGCCTTGGTTTCTACTGTGAACTCGTTCTTTACTCGCAAGACAATCACCTTCGATTTGCACGACGGTTTCAACATAGCAGCTGATGATGGGCGGCCCCTGAATCCCACCTCACTGTCCTCGGGAGAGAGGCATCTGTTGCTGCTGTTCTGCAACACGCTGCTTACTCTTGATGATCAGAGTATCTTTATCATTGACGAACCAGAGATATCCCTCAATATCAAATGGCAACGACGTTTGCTTGAGTCTCTACTACATATTGCTGGGGACAATCGAGTCCAGTTCCTTGTGGCGACCCATAGTTTTGAACTACTAGCGCGACACCAGTGGAATACTATTACGTTGTCGGAGACAGATCCCCGATGAATATTAGGCGGACATTGGACGAGCTGAGTGCTTTGTATCGACTGGAGCCAAACCTGAAGGATCTATTTGTTGAAGGCTACTCGGACAAGGTGTTCATCGAGTGGTACCTACGGGACATCACCCCCCATTCTGTGTCAGTGTACCCGATTGACTTGGTTGATGTGCCTGACGAGGTCCTTACGAAGCACGGGTTGTCAACCGGTAACAGGTCTCGTTTATTGGCATTATCCTGCGAATTGACCGAAAATTTCCAGTGCCGACTGAAGATCCTCTGCGTCGTGGACCGAGACTTTGAGGACTATCGACCAACAATTGCTTACAACAGTTACGTTATCTTCACTGACTGCAATTCGCTGGAACTGTATGCATTTACACCAAAAACAATGGAGAAGTTTGCTGCGGTCGCGTTGGGTGGGTTTCGAATGCCGGTACCCGATTTGATGGCCGTGCTCACCGGAGTATTGGAACAGGTCTACTCGGTGCGACTTGCGAACGAACTATTAGTTTGGGGAATGGAATGGATCCCTTTCACTCGCTATGTCGATATTAAGGGGACTCGCGTCTCGTTCCGAAAAGAAGATTTCCTCAGGGCCTACCTGCAAAAAAACAATAAGTGGTCAAAGCGCGTGGAGTTTCTTGACAAGGTCAACGAGGTATTAGGACTGCTCTCCGAGGATCCCGGGCGCAAGATTCGTGGCCACGATCTGGTTGAATTGCTTATGCATGTTATCCGGCAGAGCCGCTGTAATAGAGGGTTCTCCGACGAGCCAACCCTGGCAGGTAGTCTAATGGCAACTCTGGAGCGCATCGATTTGGAGGGCTCGCCCTTGTTTCAGCGTATGCGAGCACTCGTCGCTGGTTGACAGACTATAGAATCAGTTCCATTGTTTGAGTGGCGGTCAGCTGCCTCACAAAACAAACCGCTGATCGCATCAACTGGATCAAGTCGCGACGCAGTTAGTCGCGTTCTACCAAGATCCATCGCACAGGCCCCCTGGAGCGCCCATACGGCGTAACCGGGGGCCTTTACGTTCTCGGTCTGGAACTAGGTCGACAAGGAATACGGCTGCTATTCACCAGAGATTCGATGGACAGTGGTCGTTTGATGAACTAGGACGCAAAGATCTTACGAGTGTGTCCACATCCGCCATTCGCGCGTGCGTAATTTGTCCAGTGTTCCCGTATGCGTAGGCCCATCAAACCCGCAAATGTCAGCGGCGGTGAGAAAGTCCCCAATAGCGGCAAGATAAAATTCCCCACCCCTTGAACATTCAAGGCATCTCATGACCGGCCAGTCGTGGAGGTGCCTCATGTTAAGGAGTGGGGAAATCTTGGACATTAGGGAGATGTACGAGCAAGGTGTGTCAATCACTGAGATTGCGCACCGAACAGGAAGAGACCGCAAGACGGTCCGGAAATGGATCCAGAGCCGCCAGCTACCTAAGCCGCAGAAGCGCAAGCGGCCGAGTATGTTAGATCCGTTCAAGCCGTTCATCCTGGCGCAGATGGAGCGAGGCGTGACAAACGCTGAGCGGATGTTGCGGGACCTGCGCAAGCGGGGCTTTCAGGGGCAGATCCGCATCGTTAGGGCGTTCATGGAGCCCTACCGCCCGCTGGTCCAAGGTGTGGCCACGGTCCGGTTTGAAACGGAGCCGGGGAAGCAAGCCCAGGTTGACTGGGCCGACTTCGGCCATATCGTCACCGGCGGTGTGCGGCGCCGGCTGTACTGCTTCATCATGGTGCTGGCCTATTCCAGAGCGATGTACCTGGAGTTCACTACTTCGACCAATAGGGGTACGTTTCTGCGCTGCCACATCAACGCCTTCCGGTTCTTCAACGGCGTCCCGCAGGAGATCTTGTACGACAACCTCAAGTCTGTCGTACTACAACGGGACGACACCGGTCGCCCAGAGTTCAACCCACGGTTCCTGGACTTTGCCAGTCACTATGGCTTTACACCGCGGGCATGCAAGCCCTATCGGGCACGGACGAAGGGGAAAGTGGAGCGTCCACTGGCATATGTGCGGTCCAGCTTCCGCCGGTCTGGAGGTCGCGTCACTCGACGACTTAAACGCCCAGGCAGCGCACTGGCGGGATACGGTGGCCAATACTCGAGTCCATAAGACCACGCAGGCGGTGCCAGCTCATCGCCTGGCCGAGGAGCAGCTACGTCCCCTCGGGGAGCGGCCGGACTTTGACACCAGCCTCTATACCCACCGCCGTGTCGCACACGACGCGTCCATTTCGTTTGGTGGCAACCGCTACTCCGTCCCATGGCGGTTCGTCGGCAGAGATCTTCTTGTCCGCCTCACTCCAGCGAACAAGCTGCAGGCCTTGTGGCAGGGAATCGTCATCACGAGCCACGAGTTGGTCCAAGGTCAAGGGCAGTTCGTGTGCAAACCTGAGCACTATCGGGGGCTGGAGAAGGGACGACCTGGCCGGCCAAAGCTGGATCTGGTGGCACACCCTGTGCCCAGCACCAACGAGGTGGAGCAGCGGCCGTTGTCTTACTACGACGAGGCAGCGGGGGTGACTAGCGGTGCTTGAACTGGAACGAGTGCGAGAGCAACTGGCGGCCCTGGGTCTCTCTCAGGCGTCCACGGCCTTAGACCGCTGGCTCGACGTTGGGGCCCGGGAGAACTACTCGCCGCTGACGGTGTTGGCAGGGCTACTGGATGAGGAGGTTGCCGTTCGGCAAGATCGCTACATCAAGGCGCGGACACGCTTAGCCCACCTGCCCTTTCACAAGACCTTGGCGGACTTCGACTTCTCTGCACAGCCCAGCATCGACGAGCGGCAGATCCGAGACCTTGCCACCCTTCGTTTCGTCTCGGACGGCGGCAATGTCGTCTTCCTTGGCCCACCTGGGGTGGGTAAGACGCACCTCGCCGTCGCCCTTGCGGTTGAAGCTATCGCCAACGGCATCGGAACGTACTTCATCGCTGCTCACGACCTCGTGAATGACCTACGCAGAGCCCACGCAGAGAACCGCTTGGAGCGGCGCCTTCGTGTCTACACAACACCAAGGGTCCTGTGCATCGACGAAATGGGCTATATCCCCTTCGGCGACATGGAGGCCACCGTCTTCTTCCAGCTCTCTCCAAGCGCTACGAGAAGAACGCCTCGATCATCCTCACATCGAACAAGACCTTCGGCGACTGGGGCTCCGTCTTCGGAGATCAGGTCATAGCCACCGCCATCCTTGACCGGCTCCTCCACCGCTCGACGACGGTCAACATCCGTGGCGACAGCTACAGGCTCAGGGAAAAACGAAAGGCCGGGCTCCTCACCTCCAGGGAGGTGACGCCGACCAGTTGAGCTGGAGTGGGGAATTTTAGACCGCCGATTTTGGGGAAATCCAAAACGCCCTTGACACCGTGACCTACTTGAATCCAACAACGCCCCCCGTGCAGGTAATGAGGGCCTGGCTGGGGGCGACAACGTCGCTCCTGGATGGAGCGGCGTTCTCGAGCGACCGCATCTTGTGGCGTGGCACGCGAGGAGGATGAGTACGGCGCCATCACGAATAAGGGGGACAAGGATATCAAGTATGACTATTCCGTCGGCTATTTTGCTGATATGAATCAGTAAGTAGAGATGTTCAACATCGAAAGAGGAGGTCGCTCTTAGTGGCGAAGATCATTTTCCAGGGAGTGCTGCCCCCAGACGACCCAATCTACTCAACTACATTTATCACGCCCTTGGGTCCACGGGCGAGCCGTGGTCATGATTCGGAGAAGGCGGATGGGGCGGGGGAGCCACAAAGAGCCACAGATGGGGAAGAGACCACCCCCGCCGCGGAGAAGGGAGCATTGGCTTGGTTCGCTCAGGGCTATGGGACGTGGGATCCACCTGCACCTTACGGCACTGCACAGGAAAACGAGTCACACGACTCGAAGGACGGGGCTATCCGTAAGTCAACTTCAGGAACAAAATCCCGTTTCCCAAAGACGAGGCGTTAGCTGGCTTCGAGCACGGTGAACATCGACGGAAGGATTCGTCAAGCAGCCAGTTCCCGAATTCAATAGCGAGCGACACCCACGCAGGGGTCCCCGAGCACGGCGTCTGTCTGTGACCGGGGAACCTTTTTATCGGGCACTCTGTTAGGAGATAATGGGCGGAATGTCAAGTTTACCATAGCGATCGGGGTGCGCGAACGCGGCCTATGGTAAGGAGGAATGCAACGTGACGATGACATGGACCGCGTGGAATAACGGAAAACATCATCAGTCCGGCGCCGGGTATGGGTTGAAGATCCCCATCACTGACCGAGATGCCTTCTTTCAACGGGATTGGGCTTCGATTGTCCTCGAGTTGCCGACTAGCATAGGTGCGGTAATCGTTGACCTCAATATAGCCAAGCCATCGTTTTGGAACAGCACGTGCCATGAGGTGATTAGCAAGGAGGTCGGTACGTGGCTAAGGGAACGAGGTATGGCAACGTGGCCACCAGGGCGGCCACCGAAACTGTTTGTGACAGTGCGCGGGTATAGGCAATTCCGTATCGAGGGAATCGCCGGGTGATCACGTGGGCCAGATTTGACGCCTGAGGTGGAACAGTCAGGCGAAAATCATCATGATACAGAGTCGGGGGCGTCATCGCTGACCTTGCGACGGCGGCCGTTCGCTTACCTTTGTCGATGTGACCGAAATTTAGGTTAACATTCACAGGAAAATGCCAACTATCCCCCAAATACTTCTACAGCCTTAAATACTGCCGCCCATCTATATAACATCGTTTCGCTGCAAGCGTTGATATGCAACTAAGGCGCTTAGTTACTCGGAGGCACTGCCATGTCTTTTCTAGTTCCTTCACCCAAAGAAGTCCCTCTCTCGCTCTTCTATTTTGCTTGGCGGAAGGTCAAAGCGCACCTGCTGAAGGCGATTGCGGTTTACGATCCCGTTGAGTTGGCGGTCTTCGAGAACTCATTGGAGTTGAACCTCAAGCGGTTAAAGCTTGACTTTGAGGCCGGCAACTACGAAACCACATCGCTTCTCACCCTGGCCTTTCCAAAAGGTGATCGAGGGGAAGCTCGGCCTATGTCGTTGGTTAGCGTTCGCGACCAGGTGGCATGGGTTACAGTCGTTCTTGCACTGGGTGAATGCCTGGACACGAATCCACTGCCACCCTCGGGTCAGACTCCTGAGCAATGGATGGTCCGTTGGAGCTATGCTGGTAGGCTGTATCGACGGTTTGTACCCCCCATTCATCTTGGAGTAGAAGACGTCGAAGACCGCAGTATGTGGCATCGCGGCCCGATCAACCTCTCTTCGGAGCATCTATACGACCAAGTGCCCTATGCCTGGAGGCGATACCGGGAAGACCTTTCAGCGTGGGCCGAGAGTACGGTTAACAGATACGGACAGGCTTATTACGGTCGCACGGATATTAGCAAGTTTTATCCGTCGCTTTTGATGAGCCATGTCATCGCCGCTCTGCGGAAACGCATGAGGGCCTACCGGAGCGAATTAGACAAGGCATGGGGTCCACTTTTAGAGCGGCTAGGATATTTCAAGGTTGAGCATCCTCAGATGAAGCCTGAAGAAGTTGCGATATTGTACAAGAAGGGAAATCCTCAGGGAGCCGGAGTTCTCCCGACTGGGCTAATCGCCGCGCCCTTTCTGGCCAACGTGTTCCTCACGGACATTGACCGGAAACTAGACGTTATCTGCAAACTCGGACGAAATGTCGTTCATGTTGCGCGGTACATGGATGATTTTACTGTTATCGCTGAGTCGCCCGATGGGGTGCGACACATTATCCTGGAATTGCGCCGTTTGCTACGGCCGTATGGAATTCAACTGTCGAAGGAAAAGACATCCCCGTCCTATAGCATCCTAAAGGCCACAGGAGCCTCATTCCCGGAGGACAATCGTCTTACAGGGGTTTCACTACGCCCGTTTATGACCCGAACACTGGACAGGCTCTCAGTACTGGGGCACCAAGAGATCACTGCCCTCAAGCCAGACGCGCTCAAGCTGTTTCAAGAAAATATGGTCGACCTAGTAGATACTCAAATTGCCGAGAACGAGATCAGGACTGACACCCGAATTAGCTTTGGTATCTGGAGACTCCACCGTCTAGCTATTGTGTGCCACCAGCGTGGGGACATCAAGAGGGCCGACGATATCGTGGAGCGGATGATTCAGGTCTGCAACACGAGACGTGAGAAGATCCCGCTACTCAAGGCGGGCATCAGCGTACTCCTGCGGACGGAAAGGTACTCCAGGCTGGCGTCTTTCTTGGTAGAGGACGTCTTGGGGGGCCCTCGGTGGAACCGCTTGGGTGGTGACTTTGTCCGCGGTTACGCCTTATTCACCTTGGCTTCTATCGTTCGAGACGCAAGAAATGAACATCTAAACGCGCCGGAATGCATCTCCAAGCTTGGCGAAGCCCTTGACGGAGTATACGGTGAGCGACGGGCATCATGGTATGAACAAATGGGCTTGTCATATGTACTGTCAACCCTTAATCTAAAACGCTCATATTGCCATGTGGGCGAAACCCAGTCCGAGTTGGGCCCACTCAGGCTACATCAGGCTCTTTACGATATCACAACTACAAGCCGGACAGCGGTCGATGTAGCAAAGGCTGGCTTGCATGGTTTTCGACACCTCACTGCCCATGATGTGCTGCATGGCATCCAAACACTGGCACTTGAAGGGTTGGCCTTATTCCGGGATCAGCAAGCAGCAAACATCAAGAGCCGAGTCGAGAGCCTATGGGCAGGCCAGATGAGCCACGGGTCAATTCAGAGCGCAGCCGTACTGCGAGTGGCACGCTTATTCCCTGGTTACGTGCCCGTCCCGGCCGCCGCGCTAATGCTTGGGCAAGGGCCGCTCAGCGCCGGCTATGGAGAAGTCGCCCTCAACGAAGTCGTTGACGGTATTTCGTGGCGCGAAGCTGTCACTGTATGGATTGACTTTCATGTAGACCGCGGGAACTGGGATCTTCTCAGTCAATTTGGGCGAGAACTATGGTCAATGAGAAAGCTGCCTCCAGTAAGGGAACGCTTACACTATCTTATTTGGAGGAACCGAGCGCACCAGGGACGCTCGAAACGGATATTGCTCGCCGATTGGATCAGACAAAACGAGCGATTGCCTGAACAGCATGTTTGTCAAGCCGTCATGGAGTTAGCGCGGTTTGCCCAGAAGGGTGCGCCACGTTATTGGCAGCCAGGGCGCTTTCACCCCGGCTCCATCTCTGTTCCGAGAGACATGAAAGCTGGGCAAGTTACGGCAGGGTGTTTTCGGTTCGAGCGACGGGTATCGTTCGTAGATGAAGCCTATGTGAGTCCATACGTCTACTTGAACGCATCTGCTTTCAACCTTGGCCTTGCTACTGCAGCAGCCCGGCGTGAAGCCTATATGTGCTATGCACTTGGGCTCATCTTGCTACGCATGCTTCAGAGGGTGGCTCCCGCGGGACGGCCAGCTTGGGGCTTGCGCAAACTCAGCGGGTGGGCAGACGTGAAGGAGGTCCTAAAGTGGGCCCACTTCCCATCAACCTCTTTGGCGAGTCTAATCTCAGGGGCTATCCAATACCAGCGGTTACTCTACCAGGGGTTAGTTGGGTGGCATCTCAGCGCGAAGGCTCACCCGATTGACGGCACGCCAGTAACTACGTTGACACGTTACATCTCTGACATCGAGGCTCATTTGAACCTCTTAGGACAGAACAGTTATCCTGGGGAGAATCTCCGTGAGGTTATTCTGATAGATGTGGACCTCCTTCGAGACAAGGTACCGACGGTTGTCAGTGAAGCCGGAACGGTGATTGTGAGTCAAATGGAAACAATCGACCCTGGACAGAACCAGCATTCCCGCTTTAGGCGCTCGGTGATTGACCACCCTCGTCTTTGGCGATCAATGTCTCGTGCACTTGATGAGGCCGAACTCATAAGGCGTCAAGGGGAGCAAGGTCCCCTATTCGTAACTTTTCCGGAACTCTGCGTGCCGCACAGCTTTCGAGAGCGGCTGTCTTACTGGGCAAACGATCTTCAGTGCGTAATCATCGCGGGTAACGAGTTTGGCCCTCCGTGGACGCCGGACGAAGCGGGTGATGATTTGGTGAATGAAGGTTGCATCATTATCCCTGAACGGCACACCGGAAACCCGGCGAAGGCCCGCGCAACAGTAGTACCCATTCAGAAGTGGTCAGCGGCGCCCTTTGAGACCAGCCTTGCCCACGATGCAGGGTATGAATGGGCTGCAGGCAACCGCCTATACCTGTTCCGCAGCAAATGGGCGGGGAATTTCGCTGTGGTCATTTGCTTTGATTTCATGAATCTGTCTGTACAACCCCTGCTCCAGGGCAGGATTGAAACGCTCTTCGTGGTCGCCCTAAACAAGGATGTGAGTGCATTTCAATCCTTTGCAGAGTCTACCAGCCGCCTTCTTGCATGCAACGTTGTGATCTGTAATTCTGCCTTTTATGGCGGATCGGTAGTCTATTCTCCCGAACGGGAGCCTCACCGTCGAGAGAGGCTCGTGCTTCGTGGAAACGGTATTGAATCGGCCATTTCTGTTCCGATACTTATTCGGCCACACTGGGAACACCAACGGAAGCGACCTGTGCGAGGGGTGGACCATTTCCCGCTTGTTCCCGATTTTGGGTTTCGCGGAGTTGTTTTGCCAGCCCAGCAGGCTGCGGCAGCGCTGGATCCCAATTCTGCTGATGATACGGAATAGGGGAGCCAAGGAGGTTGCCATTGGGTGGCGTATTCTGAGAATGTCAAGCGGATACTAGCCCTGGCTGAGGAAGAAGCACGCCGATTTAACAATAACTTTGTGGGAACTGAACACCTGCTCCTTGGTGTGCTAAAGGATAAAACCAACCTAGCAACCAAAATACTCAAGGGAGCAGACATTAGCCTTCAGATGATCCGGCAGGAAACAGAACGCAAGGTAACTAAGGGAAGGACAGCGGTACAAGGTGAAATAGGGATGACACACCTGGCTTGTCGTACCCTCGAGTCTGCGCAGGCAGAAGCAAATTCCCTTGGGAGTTCTGATGCAGACGGGGAGCACATTTTACTCGCCTTACTTGGCAATGAGCATGGCGTTGCGAGGAAGGTCCTTACCGGTTTCAGGATTTCAAGGGAGATTTTATTCGAGGCACTAACCGCAGATACGACCAAAGAGTCAACGGACCAAGAGCAACCCGGACAAAATGAGAGACCAGGCGGAGGTGGCTAAACCTCCGCCTGGTCTATTTCTTCAGCAAGATGAACTCCATGTCCACGCCCTGCCTGAACACCTCAAACTCAGGCCGCTGCCTGAGTTCGTAAGGACGAATCTCCACCTCAAAAGGGAAGAGGGCTGGATGCCCGTAGACCTGCTCACTAGTGAGCCCCCCGTCAGTCTGGCTCCGGAGGAGTCCCTCTACCAGGAGCGCCCCCAAGTCACCCGTGACGCTGACCGGGGATGTTGGCCGATAAACCCCAACCTGCTCCGTATCTCGTAGCACTCCCCACTGGACCATCGAGCGTGTAATCCGCTGGACCGCACGGGGAATGGTCTCCCGATCTCCCCATAACTCAGCGATGCGCATCTCAAGCTGATGCAGCTTGACCTCACCTTGGAGGCTCAGCAGGCGCCCGATCAGGCGGGCCGTGTCGAGAAAGAACGGGTAAACGGCCATACACATGGCCCAGTGGATTGCGATGCGCTGCGACGGGCCCACCTCGGGTAGCAAACCCAGGGCACGTGACTGCATGGGAGCGAGGTCCTTAGGTGCCGTCCACCATAGCCGGCCGAGCACACACAGAGTTTTCTGCATCGCCTCGGCACCTTGAGCTGGCGCCAAGAGTTGCTTCAGCTGCTCCCGGAGTTCTGGAACCGGCCTTCCCTCGGCAACGAGGGCTGCCGCGGCATCTAGCCACTCCTTGTTCAGCCGTCGGTCGAAGCCGATTATTTTTCGCTGAATCATCGCTTCTTCTCCATTCGTACGAACGGTACCACCATCTCTTCGATGCTGATGCCGCCGTGACTCAACGTGTGCTTATCTATGGACGTGAAGGCTTCAAAGCCCGTAGCGAGCAGGGCGTGATACTCGTCGGGGAGCCCGGCCCCTGCCCAAGAGACGGCGTTCGGGAACTTCAGGGCGGTCGCATCGCGCAGGTTGGCATGAGTGAAGACAAGGGCCCGCTCACTGCGCTCCTCGGTCAGGGTACCCGTCCCCGGGTAGCCGACGCCTACGGCCTCCACGTTTCCATGGTCCGCCGTCAGCCAGAGTTCGTAGCCAGCGGCAAGGAGGTCCTTTACCACCTCACGGAGTGTACCACTTTGGCCCCAGGCTTCCACGTTTTTCTGCAGCTCGCGGCTGGAGACCACGCCGGCGGCGCCGTGGGTCAGTTTGTCCACTTGGCCCAGCACAAGGCCGATGATCTTCGTGTCGGACTTGCTCGTCAGAGCGCCAAGACGATCCAGGAAGGCCGCCGGACTCTCCCCGTCTCCGTATAGGAGATAGCCGACCTGCGTCTTCAGGGCCCCCTGGCCCTCCCAGAAGGAGCGCCAGTGGGTCTCTTCTTTGCCCGTCGTCGTGATGGAACCCGCAAAACTCCAGGGCAGATTCCCAGCGAAGATCGCCTGGCGGGAGACTTGCGTGATCGATGGCGCAAACGCCAGGATACTGTTCTCCTGCATTGTTAGGCCATGCTCGGGATCGAGCTGGCGCCGTAGCATAGACCACTGGGCCCAGTTCATCCCGTCGACCACGATCAGCGCCCGCTTGGGTTTCCCTTGAGCTTCCCAGCCACGGGCCATGTAGGGCGCGACCTGGTGGACAACCAGCGGCGCCGGGATTGGCGGCAAGCTGAGCATGCTGCTAAACCGGGAGGAAACCCAGGTTCCGAACCGCTGCTCCGCGTCGGCGTGAACGGTCTGTGCTACAGCCTCCAGGTCTGCCGGCAGCGTAAGACGCCAACGAGCGGCTAGCCACTCGCCCAGCTTGCGCCCAAAGGTGAGCCACAGGTGGTGAGACGCGGAGGTACTGGGAAGTTCAACTGCCAGTTGTTCGGTCTGCCGCCTAAACCGATCTGCACGGTCGGACTCGGTCAACGGAGCCACACCAAGCCGCATCCAGTCGTTCGGCACGGCCCGCTGGTCGATATTCTTTACCGGAGGGATCTGTCCCTCCAGGAAGAGTGTGTCTATGTAAACGCGAACCTCGTTGGCGCCAAACGGCAAGTCAACCGGACCCGGCAGCATGAAGGATGAAGGAGCCTCATGCGTCGAGTCCGTGGCAGCAGCTACCTCCTTGTGCAAGAAGTGCGACCACCGCTCGGCCAGGAACTGATAGAAGGTGGCCCGCTCTGACCACAGTTGTTTGAGTGGCCAGTTCGGAAAGCGGTGTTCAAGCCGATTGACCAGCCGTGCCACCAAACCTGCCGGCAGTGACCGCCCTCGGTAGTGATGGATAAGCAGGGAGGAGAGGAGCGCCGTGGGACTCTGCCATGGTGCCGGGTCTAACAGAAAGACCTTGGCGAGCAGATAATCCGCCGTGGCGTTGACCCCGCCGTGCTCGGGAGGCTGATGTTCGTAGCTCGTCCACAGGATTCCCAGGAGATCGCGGTCCAGCTCCAGCACCAGGTTGGGATCCAGGAGGTCGAAGTAGTCGGCCAGCTTCACGGTGCGGATGTGGTCCGCCAGGGCCACCTCTTCGGTCAGGTCATAAGGCAGCTCATCGGCCGGAATCCGGCTGTGGATCACCATGGCGCGGGTTTTCTCGCCCCGGTCCCATCGCTCCCGGTACTCCCGCTCGTAGGTGAGCCGGAACCGAAGAGGATCATCGAACCGAAGAATGGCAAAGCCAGCGTCCTCGATCGCCGCCAGCAGGGCCGGGTCCTCGTAGAGGCCATCGGGATCGATGAGGACTGTGACCGGCGCGACCGTGGCTATCTGCGGTGTGAACCAGGCCAGCAACTGCTGCTGCCAGACCGCTCCTGTGGCGTGCATCATCCCGTGACCTCCCCTTCGGCCAGGATCCTTAGCAGCAGCAGGGGCTCCAAAGCGGGCCAGGCGTTTCGCTTCTCTGCAAACTCAAGCTCCCAGGCTTGCTGCTCCCGCTCCAGTTTCTGCAGTCGGTAGTGGCGCACCTGGGGAAGCCCGATCCGCTCGATCTCTCGACGCCGTGACTGAAAGGCTTCCTCGCGGTTCTGCGCCTCACGGGCCAGTGTGCTTTCGTAATCCCGCTGAATGGCCGTGTAGAGTTCAAAGCCAGCCTGCTCCGCGGCCTGGCGGACTTCAGCCCAAAGGGTCTGCGCGGGCTCTCCTATTAAGTCAGCGGGAAGGTACGGGATCGCGTTCCCAGCGGTGTCCAGCAGCAGGTCCCAGGTCCGGTTCGCTGTGGGGCGCAAGATGCGTCCGTCATCACTGACAAAGAGCGGGAAGATGCGGCGGTGAGCACTCGTTCTGCTCTCAAGCGTAATCTGCCACAGTGACAAGGTGCCGGTGACAAGGTTGGAGATCCCCGGGAGGACGGCGCCCGGTATGGGCATGCCCGTAATCTGAGGAGTCAGTCCCTCTAGGAGCTCTCGAATACGAGGGTCCTCCAGGGTGATCAACTCGGCCCCGTCGCCGACCGCCTTCCGGTCAAATACGACGGGCCCAATCTCCTCTCCCCCCGGCCACGTCAGGCGATAGGCAGAGCCAACCGTCTCGATTCGCCCGCCCTCTGCCTGATGGTCTCGCAGATAGCTCAGTGTCATCTGTTCGGTCCAGTAAGGCACCTGGTGGTAGGCGATCCGTTGTGCCGCTTCCGGGTCATGCGTCGACTGTGCTCCGAGGAGGCTGCTCGCTGCAACGGTCGCTGCCGCTTTCGCCCGGAGATCCTCCACCAGGGACCTAACATGCTCCAACGCCTTGGCAGGGTCCATCACCGCTGCCATGTAGACTTCATCGAAGTTGACGTCGGTCGCCTCAGAGTCGAGAACATCCCCGAGTTTGTCCACGCCGAACTCCTCGAGGATGCGGGCGAGCTTTTCCTCAAGTACCTCCCGTACGCGGAGCTCCACAGACTCTTCAAGTGCGAAGTTGATCGCCCGGACCAAGTGCTTCTGACCAATCCGGTCGACGCGTCCGATCCGCTGCTCCAGCTTCATGGGGTTCCAGGGCAGGTCGAAGTTGACCACCACGTGGCAGAACTGCAGGTTCAAGCCCTCTCCGCCGGCATCCGTGGAGATCAAGATCTGGGCTTCTTCCCGGAACGCCCGCTGGACATCTTTCCGCTCCTCCATGTTCATCGACCCGTTCAGGCAGGCTACCTTGAAGCCCCGGCCGCCCAGGAATTCGGCGAGCATTCGCTGGGTGGGGACGAACTCGGTGAAGATCAAGAGCTTTACGGTTGGGTCGTTCTCGGTCTGCTGAACCTCATAGATCGCGTCCAGCAGGGCTTTAGCCTTGGGGTCGGGCGCCGTCGCCTCTACCCGACGGGCCAGGGAGAGCAGGCGCATCACCTGGGCGCGTTCGTCCTTTACGCCCTTCAGCTTTGCTTCCACCAGCCGGTCGATCAACGCCGACGACTCCAGGCTGTCGAAGGCCGTGGGGTCGAGTTCAGCCCCAAGGAAGGATGGCTGGACAACCCGGGCGCCCTCGACAACTTCCAGACGCTTCTCCAGCGCCGCCTTGATGGCCCGCGTGGAGGAGGAGACCAGCCGCTGCATCAGGATCATCAAGAAGGAGGCGGTGTAGTTGCCCTCCCGCAGCGCCTGGTTGTAGCCCTTACGGACATACTCGGTGACGCCGTCATACAGGAGTTGCTGCTCCAGGTTCTGCGGGTTCCAAGGAACGGAGCGGAGTTGCACCTGGCGGGGCTGGAAGAGGGGGCGCCCTTCCGTATCGATCGCATGGCGCTTCTCGCTGCGGACCACGTAGGGCGCTACCTTCTCCTTGCGGATGTTCGACTCGTCTACGAAAGCGTCGGGGTCGAGCAAGGCCATGAGCCGGCGGAACTGGTCGGTTTTGCCCTGGTGAGGGGTTGCGGAGAGCAGGAGCAGCGCCCCGGAGGCAGTAGCCAGAGCTTCGCCCAGGCGGTACCGGGCTACGGCATCGGTAGAGCCCCCAAGGCGGTGGCTTTCATCGATCACAATCAGATCCCAGCCGGCCGCTACGAGGTCTTGGAAGCGTTCGCGGTTGTACCGCTCCACCTGTTCTCGGGTCCAGCCTCGGCGGCTATCCAGCGGCTTCACCGAGTCGAGCGGGGTCACCACCTGGTCATGGAGGCGCCAAAGGTTCTCCCGCTCATCGATCCCCAGCATCCCACGAACCGCCGCGAAGTCCCCGGGGATCACGAGGTGGAACTTCTCGTCGAAGTGGGTCTGCATCTCCTGGACCCATTGGGTCACCAGGCCCGTAGGGGCGATCACCAGTACTCGCTTGGCCCGGCCACGCAGCTTCAGCTCGCGCATAACCAGGCCGGCCTCGATGGTCTTACCGAGGCCAACCTCGTCTGCTAACAGGTAGCGAACCTTATCCCCGCTCATCACGCGCGAGAGTGCGTAGAGCTGGTGGGGAAGGGGGATCAGCTTCCCTTCCACGGGAGCGATCAAGGCATCCGTGGCAAGCGCCTCGGTGATTCGGGCGGCCGCGGCGATGTAGCGGATGGCGTCCAGGCTGGGGGCACCCAGCTCTTCAGTTATTGGCAGGAGCAAGGAGGCCGGCTGCCGCCGCACCTCCCGGGTTCCCGGGAACCAGACCTGGTAGGTGGTCTGGCCGAAGACGCTCTCCTGGCTGATAATCTGGCAAGGAAGCCGGGAGCCGGCCACAATGGCCCAGCTCCCGCTTGGGAAGGTTGTTCCGTCTACCATCAATCCTCACCCAGTCGCATGGATGCCACGTCGTAGTACATCAGGAGTTTCTCGTCTTCCTGAATGACCTGCTCCGGCAGCTTCTTGGCAACGTCGACGATCGTGCGATAGTCCTTCTGATCGTAGGCTGCCTTGAAGCCGGCGCGGACGGCTTCCGTGCGGAACTGCTTAAGCTTCTTCTGTTTGCTCTCGTTGTACTCCGTAAACTCCTTGAGCAGGCGCTTGGTCCGAAGTTGGTCGAGGTCCGCCTGCTTGTTGGGGTCGGGGACGTACCAGCGATCAACCGCCTTCGCCTTGAGGATGGGATCATCCTTGGAGAGGCCGCGCATGTCCTTGAAGTTGGTGGAGAGATATGTGTGGATTTGGGCTGGTACCGGAACCATACCGTCATATAAGAGGAAGTTCTCCTCAAGGATCTGTTTCAGTTCCACTGTTCGCTCGTGGCCTGACCATGTCTGGACTTCACGCATGAACAGAGGCTGGAGATCTTGGAATGACTGGGGCTTGCGATCAAGCTCGGCTCGCGTCCAAAGTATAGCCGAAGCTTCGTCATTTATCATGAAGGTCAATTGCTTGACTGCCCGGACTTTGGCCCGTTTCTCGTCGTACTCAAACACCTGATCATGGAGGAAATACATTCCGTCCAGCTTTGCGTACTTACGGTCTAGTTCCTGATAAAATTCCCCGGCGGAGACTGGGACCGAGATGCCTCTCTGCACGTGGAATGCGATCATTCTATCAAAAAGAAGTTGACTGGTTCGCTCCGCCACAACTTGTGCTTCGTCAGCATTCTCCAGGCTGATAAGGGGTAAATGGTTGAGATGAGAGGAGACAAACTCCCAAACCAACTGTTCAGAACCTGGCCTAAGCCGAGCTTGCAGAGAGACGGAGTCATCGGGCTTGTAGGCAGAGATGACCAGATCTTGCTTAACGGCACCAGCAGCCACAACCTGATTGAAGGCGCCCTGCTTCTTCTCTAGTCCACGAACGTCCGCAACCACGAAGCCCGCCTGCTGGAGTGATTCTTGAATAGCATTCCAAACGGCATTTCGCGAATTGTGGAATACCACGGTAATCCAACGGCCAGGTCTAAGAACTCGGTAGTAGGCCCGAAAGCAATCTGTCATGAGCCGCTGATACTCGTAGAGCCCCTTGTTCTGAATCTTGCTTTCAACCGCCTCAAATTCGTGTTTTGTGTAGACGCCCAGCCAACTTTCCCACAGAAAGTTCAGTTCGGAGTACTTTAGGTTGTCACCAAAGGGCGGATCTGTGAAGACGTAGTCAATCGAGTCATCGGGAATGGACTGAAGTCCGGTGGTACTTTCCGTCGTGATCCAGGTCGACCGGTCCAGACAAATGCTATCACGATACCGCGCGATATATCCTACTGCTACGTCAAGTAAGAGCAACGGGGACATCTCTTGATGCAATGACGGGATATACAGAACACCATTCTGAATGCGACCCGCGGCATCAAACATGAAACGAGATAGTTTGCTGAGCTTGAGAGCCGTGGCAGTGAGCAGCATTCCAACGCCCGTATCAAGCCCCTCCGCTACAACTAATTCCCAAAACCGAGCCAACGCGTAGGCGTTGCGGTTTGTGTAATAATGGTGGAAGTGTGTTACATCAGCATGATAGCCCCGACGCCATTGATCTCCCCAAACTCCTTCCCGGTGGAGCATTTTCACAAATGGAATGGAAAAACGCCCCGAATTAGTTGCTACTTTTTCTAACAGCTGAATGTCAGACTCGTCAGGGACCTTTGAGAACCTCTTACTGCCAATGGAATAATTGATCAGAACCGGTATGGACTTCTGCCTCGGCATGGGTTGACCATGTAGGTGGTCGTACTCTGACGTCCAAACTCGTTCTAAATCTTTCTTTTTTAGAGAAACCCCGCATTTTTGGCATGAAAAGTTATCCATTACCTCTTGACCAGCCAAATCGACGGCCGCCTGGTAAAAGACGATTTCAGAGCCACAGGAAGGGCATGAGAAAACATCGGACCATACGGTGTAATTGACTGCCCCGGTCCGTCCGCCAACATCCCGGGTTTCATACATCCACCCGATCTCATCGCTTAGGCGCGCCACAAGCAGCTTGGCCTTCTCGACGAAATTCCTTGTGTCGACGGGAAGCGTGTAGTTATACTCGATAAACGTCGCTGCCGGCGACAGGTCACCAAGAACAACGTAACGTTGGCCCCATTTAGGCTTCTCGCCGAACCTGGCAGTCCACTCCGGCTCCAGTAGGGACACAAAATCGGGGTCGCCCCCTCTAGCCAGATGGCCGGCCACTCCCGTCATGCCGGATCCGCCAAATCCATCAAGGATGACATGCCCAGGTTCGGTAAAATGCAGGATATATCTGGCGATTGCACGTGCAGGAATTTTGGTGTGGTAGCTATGGCACAGTGATTCTGGTGAGTAGCGTCCTTCACTAACATCAGTTGCGAAAGGCTCTCGTGAGTAATCGATGCTGCCGTCGGGGATAACGGTACGGTGGGAGATTAACTGCCCCAGGAAAGGATTAGGACACGCGGTATAATACGGCGGATCGGATATCCGCAGGATCTCCTCATCAGTCCCCTTGGGGAAGCCCGGGGTTGTGCGGAACTCCGGGTCCTGCAACTTCTCTTTCAACCGCTCCAGGAAGTAGGCCCGTCGGGCCTCATCGTTCTCAAATGTCATTCCCAGACACTCGACCGGCCCCGCCTTCTTGGGCTCCAGATCAAAGCTCTGCTGCTTAGCCATTCACGAACCCCCATAAAAGGATTGAGGCGCTGGGCCTGGCACGGTCCCAGCGCCTCTTTGCTCTGCTATTCCCAGACAAACCTTACCTGGTTAAGAGTCTTGCCCTTCACCAGTTCAGCGTAAACCTTTTCAAACCGCTTCTTGAGATCATCCGGCGTGAGCGGGCCAGCGCCGCCAAAGAGCGCCTGTTCCAGGCTGCCCTTGGGGATTTTCACCGGATCGAGGCCCGCTAACACCTCGTTCGCAGCCTTCACAAAGCTGGCGCCCACCTGACCAGAGAGATGACCTGACACCAGAAACGCCTCCAGCGCCGCCTTGCCCTCTGGGTCTGTCAGGAGGGCGATGTTTCCCTTCACGGTTGGATCGCTAAGGTTGTCGAACAGCGATTTGGTTACCTTGTCCAGCAAGCTGTGCAGTCGTTCGTCCATGGTGTCCAGCACTACACCGAACTGCTTCTGAGCGAGTTCGTCCACCGGCCGGTACTGGCACTGCGGACAGACCGTCGCCTTCTCCAGTTCGTGGCCGCTCAATTGAACGCACGCTTTCATGCCGGCCAGGTCGGACTGTACCGCCTGGAAATCGGCCTGCGGGAAGAGCGCGATCGCAGAAAGCGCCAGAAGCTGCGTGTACCGGGTGTCCTTCAGGAAAGCCTGACGTTTTGCTTCCTGGATCTGCGAGAGACGAGCCTTCTGATGGAGTTCCCGGTAGGCCGCGACGTAAGCTTCCTTGACAACTCGGAGCTGTGCGAGAAGTGACTGCTCAAAGTTCGGCCGGCTCCGTACGCTGGCGTCCAGGAGCTCCTGCTGCAGCTTCGCCCGGGCCGTCTTCACCTGATCTCGCCAGGGGTGGGTCGAAGGCAGCGTACCCTCCGCCTGGCTGAGGTAGGTCACCAGGTCCTGCGCCTTCTCCAGCAGCGACTTCAGGTCATGGTACGCCTTCAGGATACTAAAGTTCGGTTCCTGGGTCCTAATCGCATGCAGGTCATGCCGGAAGTTCTTGAGCTTGCCAGTGGTGTTGAAGGCCTGGAGCCCATCCACGAAATCCTTGAGGGCCTTCAGTCCCTTCTTCCATTCGTCCTGCTCGGTCCCCGAGAGAAGCTGCTGGTTCCAGAAGGTGAGACCGGAAGCCACCAGGCTTTGCGCCTTGGCCAGATCAACCGCAAGGTTTTGTACCCGCGCCTGGAGCTCAAGCACGCCCTGCTCACGGGTCGCTTCCGAGACGATGAGCCCGGGAGGAAGCCCGAGCAGTTCAAAGAGTGCCCGCAGCTCCGATACCGGCACATCCTTCGGGCGCTCAATGTGCTTGAACTCGGCCAGCTCCTTGGCCTGCATACTCTTAAGCTCATCCAGATCGCTAGTGTCTAGTTTCTTCTGTCCGTTTGGCAGTGCTACGACAAGCTCGCCGGTGTAGATGAGGGCGCCCAACACTACCACCAGGAACTCGGGCTCAAGCTTGAAGGGGTGCCACAGCTCAAGCTGGTTGTCCTCGACCAGGACTTCGGCGCGGTTCACCACCTGGCCCGGCCCCTTTGCCTTCAGTTGCTGCAGCAGGGCCTGGGCATACGGCGAACCCGTGGTGCGAATCTGCCCGTTGTCCACCAGCCGGAGTCCATCCAGGATGGCGCCGCCAAGCTTGCCCTTAACACTCCCGCCAATCCACTTGAGAGCATCGGTGCATGCCTGGTTCCGGTTCTCCGGGCCGATGGGCTTCTCAACCGCAAAGGCCGGGTACTGTGGCGCCAGGTTGGTGAAGTGGTCCTCGAAGGTCACGGTTGCGACGGCATTGATCATGGCCCTGATGTCGACGAAGTTGCCAACGTGCCCCTTGGCCCGCTCAATCAGGCGCTGCTTCTTGCCTTGGTAGGTGACCTCGAAGGCAGTCCCCATGTGGGCTCGGAGCCAGTCGACAATCTCCTTGCGGGCGTCGACGGCCTTTTTGATGTACACCTTCTGGCTGTCACCCGTGGCCGACCCGGCGAGCTCCTTGGCACCGGCGTAGGTACGCAGGGAAGCCGTGAAGGTGTCGTCAACGTGCGCCAGGTCAAAGAAGAGCTCGTCCGGCTTCTTCTCGTCCTTGAACTTGGTGGGGGCGAACGGCTCTAGGAAGTAGATGTAGAAATCCCGGAAGGGCACGGTGTTTGGCCGCTCGTTGGGGGCCCCAAGGAACAGGTAGCCCAACCGGTTGACCCGGCGCGTGCGCCATTCCACCTCGTGCGGCCAAATCTTGAAGCCGGTTCGGAAGGTGGGGGTATCGGTCAGTTCCATGACCTGGACCAGGGCATCGAAGTAGTAGCGGTCCAGCTTGTCGTCGTCCAGTGAAGCGGCCTTCTTCTCAATCAACGCGTCGTAATCCACGTCCCGGTCGACGTCGAGGTAGTACTGGCCGTTGGTCTTACTGTAGGTGATGAACTGCCCATTCACGACCGTCAGGATCTCCTTCAGTACCCTTTCCAGCAGCGTCTGAAGGAAATCGGCATCGTCGGCGCCAGGGATCAGGATGCAGAGATCATCCCGCAACTCCTGAGCGGCAAGGCCAAGTGCGGCCCGCAGGTCGCCGGTTGTCAGTCGATGAACGGCCAGGCCACGGATGATGCGCAGTGCGGGCTGTACATAGAGCTTCTTGGTCATGCCGTGCCGGATCTTGTCTTCCAGCACGTTGGCCTTCTCCATGACCGTCCGAATTTCGGGCACGGTCTGGTAGCTAGGATGAGACTTGATCCGCCCCCAGTAGGAGTCGAAGGCGATCAGTCCTGGCACGTCGGTCGGGACATCTTGGTGCAATAGTGCGGCCATCTCAGCCGAAATGGTACGCAGGATCTCCCGCTTCTCGGCCACCTGGACCCGTTCGAAGGTGTCCAGGTAGGTCGGGTGGACCGGGAACAGGTCGACATATTGGTCCATGCGTTCCGTCATGCTGCCGAAGTAGTGGGCAAAGCCGGTCAGGTACTCCCGGATGCGTGCCTTCTGGTCCGGCGTCTTCTTAAGCAGGCGCTGGGTGACGACGAAGGAGACATCTTCACGGGAGATCAAAACCTGGTGGAACCGCTCCTGAACCCGCCGCATCTGGCTCGAAACGAATTCAAATGTGGGATTATTGAAGAGTTGCTCCTGAACGCCAGCCATGATGCGGAAACGGGTGGTCTTGCAGACTTCGCCCAGTTCACGCAGGAAGCCCAGGTCAAGCATGAGCTCCTGCTCCTTACGTGTGCGCAGGTAGTCCAGGAGTTCGTCCACGACAAGGAGAAGGCCTTTGTCAGGGTACTCCTCGTGGAAGGCAGCCATCATAGCCTGAAGCGCTTCCTTGTTGTTGATAATCTGGTCCTGCCGCGGGAACTGGAACTCAATGCTGTGGCGGGCGAGCCCTTGCTCCAGCATCTTGCAGAGGATGTTTCGCAGGTTGTCGGTGGAGGCACCGATCTCGCCGCGAAGGACGATGAATTGCCCGGCGATCTGGCCGGCTGGTTCAACGACCTTGGGGTTGGTCAGATGTAATACCTGGTCCGCATCTTCGGCAACGGCGCCAATTACGGACATGAGGTGCGACTTACCGGTGCCGTAGTTACCTACGATCAAAAGGCCCATGTTGTCCTTGGGAGTCTGGAACTGGAGTTGGGGGAAGACAACCTTGGTCAAGTTGTCGGCCATCGCCTGCGAGATGACAAAGGAACTGACCAGCCGGGTCGCCTCAGCCTTATCATCCGAGGTGGTGAGCTGGACAACGGACTCGATCGGTTCAAACTGGACGAGATCGGCGTAGCGCATACGAAAACCTCCCGGAGGCGGCATTTAGAGTTTGATACAGATGGCATCGTCGGGCTTGTGCGACTGGTACTCGCGATGACCTGGAGTGGCATGGGTGAGAGTCCCTTGCTCATAGGTCCCGGGCCAGGCGGCGACGATCGTCTTGGTTCGGGCCAGCCCTCCCAAGAGTCGATAGGGGTCTACTCGTAGTTGCGGGTCAAACAGGAGCTCCAGGTTGTCTAGGAGGTGTGGCCCTGGGCCCTTACAGATCTCCTTCAGCACCTTGTCGGCCTCGGTATCGCGAAAGCGCGCCGGGGTGCCCAGTAGCCGCTCTGCCACAGGGGCTCCTACCGGGTGATATGTGCTGCTGAAGTTCTGGCTGAATTCTATCAGGAGCTTCGTTTTGCCCGAGCCTTTGGGTCCCACCACCAGCACGAGCCTGGTGTATCGCTGGCTAGCATCTTGAACGGCCTGGGCGAGGGCGGTCCAGTTGGGTGCCATTGCATACCCTCCAAGGGGTGGAACGCTCCGTCGGAAGCAACCGTTGCTTCATCTTAGGTGTCCGAACGGAGACATATTTAACGACGGTATTCGGTGCTTGGTGAATAGTTCCTGCTGAAAGTAAGAGACGGTGAAACCGTAAGCCAAGCAGGAGAAGGGCGATTCCTTTGAGGAAGTATTCCTTCCTTTAATGTGAGGTAACTTTGAAAATCCGCCTGTCCTAGCGTGGCTTCGACGACTACCTCGGTCTGGGGGAGGCTCAACCATGCAAACATCGAATCTGAGGCCAATCGAGCATGCCTTCGATGCGTACTGTCTGTTTGAGCGTACATACGAACTGCTTGCCGGCGACCGAGCGGGGCGAGTTGACTGGGATGCCCTACTTCGTCTAGCGATCGCTCGCTGGGATGGGGCCCTCTCTTCGGTTCCTGGAATTGCTCAGTGGGATGAGCTGGTGCGAGGTCGGTGGATAGAGGAGGTCAGCGGTCGCCATGTACCGCTCGAAGTCCCCTTCAAGACAGCTGTTGCCGGGCGGATTGGCCAGGCTTTGACGATGTGGATGGGGTACGACCTGGAGCAAGCGTCGCCTGAGACTCTGGATGTCGGTCTGAGCGACTTACTCATGCGGAGATTTCGCCAGCCCGGGGTTTTAATGCTGTCCCAGCGGGCTACAGACCTCATCATGCATGCCCTTTCGCCAGGGAAGGACCAGGATTTGCTTTGCATCGGTGGAGGAACCGGTGAGATTGTCTCGGAGTACTTACGGTGGGCCTGGGAACTCCACGGCCAGAGCCTTGGCAAGGTACGTGTGGTGGAAAACCGAACAAGTCTTCATCCTCTCATTCAGCTGCGCGCCGTAGTAGGCTGTGGTGGACCAAGTGCGATCAATGCTATTGAGATTCTGGGGGCATTCCCGCAGGGATCGGAGCTGCCCACCCTTATCTTTGCCTCCCTGATCGATGATCAGGAGGACCTTGACCAGTATCACAAGGTAGAGCGACTTCAACAGCAGATACGGTTCCTCGTGGAGTCAGCTCCAGAAGGGGCACGCATCGCACTGCTGGTTCCTGAAGTTCTGCTAAACGGCTCAACCTGGTCCCAAACGCGTGAATTTCTCGTCTCTACGGGCTACCTCCGACTGGTCGCTCAATTTCCGGAGGAAGCTCTGAAGTTAGGAGCGGCAAGGTTTGCTTTGGTGACGCTGGAAAAAGAGGACTCGTGGCCAAGTCGAACCGGTGTGATCATGGCCGACCTTCCTCTCGAAGGGAATGACCTACCACTCGACATCATCACGGCTGTGGCAAATGCCCTGGCAAGCAAGGATCCAGGGACCACGTCTGTTTGGTATCAGGACAGGCCAACGGTCCGCCGCCTCGACCCCCGATTCTATAGGCATCGAGAGTCTGTTGGGATGACTCTTAAGCAGTTACAAGAGCCGCAGCACTCCCTTGGCGATCTGTTAACAGGGTTGCTCAGGAGCCAGACAAGCCCACCTTACTATGGTCAAGACGCCGAACTGCTGGTTCCCCCAGCTGCCGTAGGGAAGTTACAAATCATCACCTCCGAGTGTTCCCGTCAGGCTGCTCACTGGGGAATCGAATTGAATGAGGGGTCAGTTGTACTGGTTATCTCTGGATCGGTCGGTCGAGCAGCCGCAGTTCCGCCGGGCCTTGGACCTGCCCGAGCCGGGACCGGCCTTGCAGTCCTCTACCCGAAGCCAGCCATTCTTGATCCCGAGTACTTGGCGGTTTTACTGGAGAGTGACCTGGGGCAAAGGATGTTGTCCCTTATCACTAAGGGTACGCAGAGGCTATACCTGCCCCTCCATGAACTTCGGACGCTTAAGGTCCCAGTCCCAAGCCTGGCCAGGCAACGCGAAATCGCCCAGGAGGTACTGGGTTCATTCGGGAAAGCCCAGAATTTGCGCATGCAGGCTGACGCCTGCGAAGCTGAAGCCAGGGGCATCTTCGAGCGACTGCAACCAAAACGGACGGTTGCTCCGACATATCCACGGAAACAGAGGTAGGGGACGTTGTTCGAATTTGAGGACCTTGCGCGGTGGCCCGTTGAGAGGCTGCTTCAGTTGAACGCCAGGATTCTGACTGAGTTGCGTCGGAGAGGCGCAGTCAAGACTTTCAATAATCCGGTAGGGGACCTAGCCGAACACCTTGCGGCTCAGCTCCTTAATCTGAAGCTGCAAAACAACTCAGCCCCAGGGTGTGACGCTACCGGAAACGATGGCCGCCGGTATCAAATTAAGGCCCGAAGGCTGACCCCCGGCAATGGCTCCCGGCAGTTAAGCGCCATTCGGAATCTTGAAGGACACGTTTTCGATGACCTGATCGCCGTCTTGTTCGATGAGAGTTACCGGGTACTCGAGGCATACATCATCCCTTATGCCGCTGTGGAGAAGTACGCTCGATTCCGACCGCATACGAACTCCTTCAGGCTGTTTGCCAGGGGAGAGGTCCTGAAGGCGCCTGGTGTGAGAGTCATAACGGATGAGTTGAAAACCGTCCAGGCCGCTGATTCTCAACACTGGAACCGGTAGGACCGCTAATAGGATCGAGGAGGATTCCACTTGGCCTACCACGAGAAGTGGTTAAGTACAATCATTCTAGAAGGCAGCACCCGGGCGGGGAGGCTACTCCGGCCATTCCTACCCAATCCGGACTGGCGAAACGCATGAGTGTTTGACGTGGGGAAGAACCCGGCAACCACCCTGCCGATCTCGACCTTCGACTCGATGGAACAGTACTGGTCGGCCCTTGCTGCCAATCCCCAGGCGTTTTGGCGGGCCAACTGCGGGTATCGGAAAAAAGATCCGTCAAAGACAAGTGTGCGAGAATACACCTTGGCGAAGAATCTGGTCCCGCTGAATGTGCTGGTATCCAACGTGTGGTCGTACCCGGTTCCCAGCGGGGGCACCGTCCCGGTGGCTTTCCGCAAGCAGGGGGAAGAGGTTCTCAAGTGTCTGATCGACATCTGCCGGCCGAAGGTCATCTTCCTGTATAGCCAAACGGCGGTCGACTTTGGGAACAGCTATCTTCGTCCAACGCGGCCACTGGAGTTGTGGAATGATGACGCTTGGTCGACGGCTGGCCACCTGGACTCTGGCGAGAGCGTCAGGCTGTTCTCCTACCCGCATTTGTCTGGGCTCGGTGCCCCTGCTGGATTTCCTGTGGCGGACATCGATGAGCACCTGATCAGCCTTGCTCGGGGCATTCACGACGAGTATGGGATTGAGCCGAAGGACCGGCATTACCTCCTCCGGCACCTTCATCCTTGCGAGAGGGCAGATCTCTAAGCGACACCAGTGCAAAGAGCGAGCGGGCCTCAAACGGCACGCTCGCTCTTCTAATTTTGCGAATCTCCGTTGCCCGAGGAGTTGAGTCCCTCCCATTGCACCAGCTCTGGGTTCTCCATTCCGGTAGCCCATTACTAAGGCATAGGCCGCGACCACGCCGTTCGCGGCCTTGTCTCGTTTCTTCGGGGCATGCCGATTGCCGTACTCCTTCTCTGATCTCAGGGTTTCAGATGCGAAATGAGATTTGACGTGCGTCTTTCCCGGGACGTACTAAACGACATTGAAAAGTTGCGCGTAAAACAGAGAGAACGTGAGATACAGCGAGAGTGGAATAGAGTGGGGGGCGGAAACTGCCAAAGGTGGGCCAAACGCAGGTTCGCACCACCATATCTAGTGGTGTAATATGGTCTCGGAACGCTATATATGGGTGGTCAGGATGGCTAAGAACACTGGAAGCGATGGAAAGTTCATGGATGGAAAGGCCGATGGTAACCCCTTCAAGGGAATTCGACAGGAAAAATCGCACACTGAGCGGAGGCGTGAGCATGGGAAGTGCCGAGACAAGACGACAAGTGGATGACGTGCCTGCCACGGTGCGTAAGCGGCGGAGAGGGTCTATGGAAACGGACCAGGGAGGCCCTGGTGGCAGAGGGGGTCCTACTGTTGACCCATGCGGTTCTCGCATGGTGCAACTAGCGGAAGCAGACCTAAGGCCGGCCGATATGTTGCCCGCAGGTACGGTGCTTGGCTGGGATACCAAGGCCGACCGGGTTCTGGTCTTCGCTAATGGCTGCACCCTAGGGTACCTTGAAGCCCAAGATGGGGCAAGGCTAATCGACTGTGCTTCCAGTGGCCTTACATATCGACTTGTGTGGAAGGGCAACCGTAGTGTATCAATCGAGAGGGAGGACTAGTTTGGCGAAACAAGGTCAGTTTAACTATTGTGGAGATTGTCGGACATGTTTCACCTTGCATCGATGTGGAGGCTACTCTGGAATCTTTGTTCACGACCTCGAACTGGGTAAGAAGCGCTTGTGTTTGAATAGCAATGGGCTGGCTGACATGGTTGCCGATCTCAACGGCCTGGATTTTCCGAGAATGGTCACCAGACCCTTGGGGGCTTTACCATCATTCGTTCCTCAGTTAACCAATCCTTGGTTTCCGGGTGAACCCCCTCTTGACTACCCTGTGGTGGCGGTCGGCATAAATCGGGTTTTCTGTGGTACTGAGTCCATCAACAAGAACCTTCTGCGTGCGGGTGCAGTTCATCGATGGCTTAACGTCAGTCCTAGCACTCGCGTCATGTTGATTGGGTGTGCCAAGGATCGTGTTTTGGAAGCGGCCTGGGAAAACTCTCGTACGTCTGGGTTCTTTGAAGCTATATACCGACTTGGGTTTTCCTCAATGACAGCCATGAACTTTTCAATCAACTTCCACGAACCCAGAATGGAGCACTTGGTCAACCTGAAACGGAGTGCTGTAACTGCACTTGAGGCCGCTAGAGCCGGGTTGTCAGCAATTCCACACGTTCACTGGGACCGTAGTATTGATCTTGAGCGCATGGCTCAGTGGTTATGCGAAGAAAGTTCAGTCGATGCAGTTGCCTTTAATATGCAAACCTATCGAACAGACCGGCTTTGGCGGCGAGCAATCGAGGGTATCCTGTACTTCGCCAGCCTGATGAATCGGCCGTTAACATACATTTTGATTGGCGTCAGTTCTTTTAGGCGGGTAACGCCCTTAACGACATTACCAAAGTTGAGCCTGATCAGCGCTCGGCCGTTTATGATGGCGCAGCACTATTCGGCGCTGAACGTCCAGACAGAGATCGGTAGGCTTCAACGTACGTCCCGGCCACAGCTGTTCTATCATAATCTAAGGAAAGTACTCGGCGTTTCGGACATGAGTCAACTGCCATCCGCATGAGTACCATATCGGACCTGCGCCCGGGCACAGCCTGGGCCTTTGTCTTGCGAGACGTGCCTCTCCAACGTACCCACAGCACCTCCGAGCGACTCATCGCCCGCCTGAAGCGGGGTGGCGTCCCAACCCGTGAGCTACGGGAGGCAGGCCTGCTATGGGAGTTGTGGCGGTCACGGTCATCGGCTCCCTCCTGGTCGCAGCCTCGTCTGGCGTCTCCGCCTGGCTCGGCCTCTTTCGCCTGCACCGGCGGAGCGGGCTTCTGAGGGAACACCCTATTGGCGAGGTGCCCAACTACGGCCATGGCCTGGCCCTGTACTTCATACCCGCCTCGCTCTGGGTTGGAGCCATGCTGCTCTTCTTCGTGGCGGGCGTGCGCACCACGAACGCCGGGGAGCTCGTCCTACAGCATGACCCGCTGCCTGGTGATTCTGGCAGCCCTCCACGTCGGCGGACTACTGCTTTCCGCGTTAACACCCTCCACGTCTGATACGGTCTCGGACCTGCACCCCGCTAAAGGGATCGCTTCGCACCAAGAAACCCCCTGCCGTCCGCCGTGCGGAAGCAAGGGGTTTCTTCGTATTTGCTCGTCACTCGTAGTTGCTGTTAATCCGTGCCCGTCACTCCGTCCCACTCGAAGCCGCCCCAAGCCAGTGCAAACGCCCCCTAATCGCTTGTGGGAGTAGCAATCAGCGCCTGTCAGCCCAGAGCCATCGCCACCACACCCCGAGTACGGTCTCCCCTAGTCGCATCACGTCGCACCACGTCACGACTAGTCTCAACTCGTCGCCCGCCATCCCTGGTCGTCGGGCGCCGCAGATCGGTGTAGCATCCCGCCAGTGGACGCCACCTCCAACAAGGAATTTTCGCCATGTATTGACAAGTGTTACCAATACATATATCCTAATAATTGTAATACGACCATGTTTATGGTAGTAGATACACACAAGGAAAGGGGGTGACGTACATGGCTGAGTCGAACAGTGAAAAGCCCAAGAGCGCCAAGAAGTTCAAGCGTGTCACCAAGAGCTTCAACACCGCTGGCGGGGCCAGGCGGGGGGAGCCGAAGATGACCGCCAGCCCGACCGGGGCGATGCGCAGCAACTCGGAAGGCAAGGATCTGGTCATGAACTGGGTCCGGGAGCACAACGGTAACCCGCACAACTTTCAGCTCACCTTCGGCGGCGATGAAGAGGCCGGCCAGCTGGCGCTCTATCTGCCTCGGGAAGGCGACACCGGCATGATGAAGGTCTCGATCTACGACAACAGCATCAGCTTCCACGCTGGGGCCGCCTTCAAAGACATGCCTGACCTCCGCCCCGTGACCAAGGTCGATTGCCTCATCCATCCCGATGTTGACGACGAGGACGTTCCCTGCCTGATCGTTCAGGTTGGCGGCGCTTCGCCTACACGTAGCGTAAAGCGTAAGAAGGCCGAAGAGAAGTAAAAAACCGGGCGCCTCCCGCCGACACCACTCGGCCAGGGAGGCGCCGTTGCTTTCACGGACGTTGATCGCCATCCAGCAGCTGCTGGTCGCCCTCGCGGGCCTGGTGGGTCGGTTTGAAGCGATTGTGCTGCTGACGCCCCAGCTCGCCTCCAGCGCCGGCACCTTCCCGGTGGAGATGCTGGCCCGCTCCATGCAGGCGATTCACCCGCACTCCCCCATGACGTACGCCGTGGCGGGCCTGCGTAGCCCGGAAACCCCCTGTCGTCCGCATGGCGGAGGCAGGGGGTTTCTTCGCGGGAATATAGCGGGAGCCGCCAGGGAAGGCTACCCGGCAATGACAGTTGCAGGGAGTTGGCTGGGCTTGCGCACCGCTAACGGGAAGTCGCCGGTGACCGCTCTGGTCCTGGCGACCGTTGCCCTCATGCTTTCGTTCTTGACCTGGACGCTGATTTCGCCCCTGGCGCCGACGTTTCAGAAGACCTACGGCCTCTCCAACCTGCAGATTTCCATGGTCATCGCTGCGCCGGTGCTGCTGGGCTCCCTCGGGCGCATTCCCCTGGGCACCCTCACCGACCGGTACGGCGGTCGGCGGGTCTTTACGGTGGTGCTCGCGCTGCAAGCCATACCGCTGATTCTGGCCGGGCTGACCTCCGGTTACATGGGGCTGCTCCTGGCGGCCATCCCCTTGGGGTTGGGCGGAGCGGCCTTCGCCGTCGGCGTGCCGTTCGTCTCGCGCTGGTTCCCGCCCGAGAAGCAGGGGCTGGCGTTGGGCATTTACGGCATGGGCAACCTGGGCACCGCCCTGGCAGCGCTGCTCGCGCCCCGGATCGCCACCGCGCTATCTGTGAGGTGGGTGTTCTTCGCCTTGGTGCCCCTCGTGCTGGTGATGGCGGCGATCTTCTACGCCGGCGTGCAGGATGCGCCCCGGCTCCCTGGCAAAGCGGCGGGGATCGGGGCGGCTGTCCGGCAGCCCCTTGCCTGGCTGCTTAGCTATTGGTATTTCATCACCTTCGGGGGCTTTGTGGCCTTCGGCGGCTACCTGCCCAAGCTGTTCGCCGATCTGTACGGCCTGAGCCGGGCCGAGGCGGGCACGCGCTCCTTTGCCTTCCTGCTCGTGGCCACGGCGTTCCGGCCGATCGGCGGGTGGCTGGCAGACCGCATCGGCGGTCGGCAGGCGACTACCGCTGCGCTGATCGGGATCGCCGGTCTGGCATCGCTGCTCACGCTGGGCCTGCCGATCGGGCCGTTCCAGGCGCTCATGATCGGGCTGGGCGCCTGCTTCGGCACCGGCAACGGGGCAATCTTTAAGCTGGTCCCGCAGTTCTTTCCGACCATGACCGGCGCCGTCACAGGCCTGGTCAGCGCCTTCGGCGGTCTGGGCGGCTTCTTCCCGCCCCTGGTGATGGGCGCCCTGAGGGACCGCCTCGGCACCTACACCCCGGCCTTTGCGCTCCTGGCCGTCTTCGCGGCGGCGGGCTGGCTGTTGGTCGGCGTGATGCAAGAGCGGCCGGCGCCCTGGAACCGCCCCCGGGAGCGGGAGGCGCTGCTCCAGGTGGAGCGGGCTTTCGCCAGCCGGGCGGCCATGAACGCCTTCATCGTCATCGGCCTGTTGCTGATCCTGGTCTACTTCGGCACCGATCGCCTCCATCACTTTGACCCGGCGCTGTACGGTTACGCCATCTCGACCGCGGTGGCGGTCATTGGCATGACCATTCGCATCACGGCCTGGCTGATGCGCCCGGCCACCCGCACGCTGGCGAAGCGGGCGCTCAAGCGGCTCTTCCTGCAGGTGGAGCGCAAGCCCGGCGTGGCCAACCCGGTTCCGGCGGGCGTGGGGCGCTGGTTTGAGGGGCGGCACCACCCCGGCGGCTACATGCAGGCGCTCGACAACCTGCGGACCCCCATGAAGCGCCCGGCCGTGAAGGGCGGCGACCCCGGCCTCAAGCCCGAGGGGGACCGCCACGCGGTGCCAGGGCGCCCGGGGCCGGCTGTCGCGGCTACCACGCTCGGAAGCAACATCCTGCTGAACCGATTCATCTTCCGGCGGGGCCTGTGGCGCGGCCTGCAGCACTTCTTCCTGATGTGGGGCGTGCTCGGCTCGTTCGCCATCACGATCCCGTTGACGTTTGGCTGGCTGCATTTCGAGGCGGTCGGTCAGGCCCATTACACCGTCGTGGCCTTGGGGCTGCCCCTGTTCACGATGCCCGTCGGGGGGCTGTTGGCCGGGCTGATCTACCACGGACTCTCGACGTTTGGCGTCATCACACTGCTGGGTGTGAGCATGATGCTGATCCGGCGGCTCACGGACAAGGACGCCAAGGTGGACCAGCGGGTGGAGTATGACCTCTTTCCGCTCTACCTGCTGCTGGCGGTCACCGTGACCGGTCTGGCCCTGACCGTGAGCCATGTCTGGCTGGGGGGCTGGGGCTACCCGGTGATCTCCGTCGTCCACCAGATCACCGTGGTCGGGATGCTGCTCTATCTGCCCTTTGGCAAGCTGTTTCACATCCCCATGCGGTCGCTCTCCATCGCAGCGGATGTCTACCACGAGGTGGGCGCCCACGAGGGCCTGGCGGCCTGCGCCCGCTGCCAGAAGGCCTTTGCGACCCGTCAGCAGCTTAAGGATGTGATCGCCGTGCTCAAGGAGTCCGGCATGACCCTGCTGGCACCGGATGGCAAGACCTACCTGGCCGAGTACTGCCCCGAGTGCCGGCGGGTGCTGCGCGGCGTGGTCTACAGCCGGCGACCCTTGCGCCCCGAGGAGCAGGGCGCCGCCCGCCCGCTGATGGTCGATGAAGGAGGCCCCACCCTGCATGTCTGAAGCGACCCACGGCCACTTGCACCCGCTCCAGCGGCCCGATGAGCGCATGACCGCCACCCACTGCTGCTTTTGCGGCATGCAGTGCGGCATGCTTTTGCGCACCAACGAGAACACCGGCAAGGTGGTGGGGGTGGAGCCCCGCTACGACTGGCCCGTCAACGAGGGGCGGCTCTGTCCCAAGGGCGTACTGGCCTATACCCAGCTGGACAACGAGGACCGGCTGCTCAGGCCCCTTATCCGGCGGGGCGGGCGGCTGGTCCAGACCGATTGGGACGACGCCCTGGATGCGGTGGTGCGGGGCATCCGCTCCGTGCAGGAGAAGCACAACAAGGACGCCTTTGCCGTCTACAGCGGCTCGTCGATGACCAACGAGAAGTGCTACGTGGCCGGCAAGTTCGCCCGCATCGCCATCGGTACGAAGAACATCGACTACAACGGGCGCCTCTGCATGTCCTCGGCGGGGGCTGCCTACAACAAGGCGCTGGGCATCGATCGGCCCGGCTGCTCCTGGACCGACATTCTGGAGACCGACCTGCTGCTGGTGGCCGGCTCCAACACCCCCGAGTGCCACCCGACCGGCATCACCTACCTGTGGAAGGCGCTGGACCGCGGCGCCCGCCTGGTGGTGATCGATCCCCGCGAGACACACATCGCCCGGGCCGCGCACCTGCACTTGAAGCTCCGCCCGGGCACCGACGCAGCGCTCTACATGGCGATGCTGCATGTGCTGATCGCTGAGAACCTGATTGACCGGGCGTTTATCCAAGAGCGGGTCAACGGCTTCGAGCAGACCGCGGAGGCCGTGCGGGAGATGACGCCGTCGGTCGCGGCGGAGATCACCGGAGTGACCGACAGTGCGATCGTGCAGGCGGCCCGCTGGTATGGCCGGGCCGCCAAGGCGATGATTCTGCACGCCCGGGGCATTGAGCACCACGCCCATGGCACCGACAACTGCCTCGCCCTGATCAACCTGGCCCTGGCCACCGGGAAGATCGGCAAAGCCGGGTCCGGCTGCATGACGCTTACGGGCCAGGGGAACGGGCAGGGCGGTCGGGAGCACGGGCAGAAGGCGGACCAGCTCCCGGGCTACCGCAAGATCACTGACCCCAAGGCCCGGGCGCACGTCGCCTCGGTCTGGGGTGTTCCCGAGGAGTGCCTCCCGGGCCCCGGCTATTCGGCGGTGGAACTCTTCGAGGCGATGGACCGGGGCGAGATCCGGGGGCTCTACTTGCTGTGCTCGAACCCACTGGTCAGCCTGCCGGCGATCAACCGGGTGGAGAACGCCATCAAGCGGCTGGAGTTCTTTGTGGCCGCCGACTTCTTTCTCAGCGAGACGGCCAAGCACGCCGATGTGGTCTTGCCGGTGGCCATGTGGGCCGAGGATGAGGGGACCACCACCAACGTCGAGGGCCGGGTGATCAAGCACAATAAGGCCGCGGAGGCGCCGGGCGACGTGCCGACCGACTGGCAGCTGATGGGTGAGCTGGCGCGCCGGCTGGGCAAGGGCGAATACTTCCCCTACACCGAACCCCGGCAGATCTTCGACGAGCTGCGCCGGGCCAGCCAGGGCGGGATCGCAGACTACTACGGCATCACCTATGAGAAGATCGAGGCGCACAAGGGCATCTTCTGGCCCTGCCCGAGCCTGGATCATCCGGGCACGCCCCGCCTCTTTATGGACGGGCGCTTCTATCACGCCGACGGCAAGGCAGTGATGCACCCGGTCCACTACATTCCGCCGGTGGAGGAGCCCGACGAGGAGTACCCCCTGCGCTACACCACGGGACGGGTGGTCTACCACTACCTGAGCGGCAATCAGACCCGCCGCATCCCCATGCTGCGGGATCTGGCGCCCGATCCCTACTGCGAGATTCATCCGGCGACGGCCCAGCGGTATGGGATCAAGCCGGGAGACTTTGTGCGGGTGGTGAGCCGGCGGGGCAAGGTGGTGCTGCGGGCCCAGGTATCCGAGGTGACCCGGCCGGACACCGTCTTTATTCCCTACCACTGGGGTGACGACGTGGCGGCCAACCTGCTCACGGTGCCGGCGCTGGACCCGTACTCCCGCATGCCGGAGCTGAAGGCGGCCGCGGTGCAGATCGCCAAGGCGGACCCGCCCGAACGGGAGTGGCATCTGCGGGTGGTGCCTTACGAGGGTGCGGAAGGAGGTGCCGGACTTGCCGAAGGTGATGTGTCTTGATTACGCCCGGTGCATCGGCTGCCACGCCTGCGAGGCGGCCTGCCGGGAGTGCGGCGACCACGGCCAGATCGGTCGGGCGTACGTCGACCTGATCCGGGCCGACGAGTCGCTGCAGACCAACCCTACACTCTGCATGCACTGCAAGGACCCGGCCTGCGCCCGCTCCTGCCCCACCCAGGCGATCACCGTGGCGCCGGACGGCACGGTGCTCTCCGCACAGAAGGAGCGGTGCATTGCCTGCGCCAACTGCACCTACGCCTGCCCGTTCGGCATTCCCATGATCGACACCAACGCCAAGATGATGGTGAAGTGCGACAACTGCTACGAGCGGACGATTCGGGACCTGCCGCCGATGTGCGCCTCGGTCTGCCCCACGCAGGCCATTCGCTTCGTGGAGATCGGCGAGGATACCCCGTACCTGAACGGGCGCCGCATGGAGAACCGGTTCCTCTTCGGCGAAACGGTGGTGGAGACCAACACGTACATCGCCCTGGGCGCCGACCCGGACTACTTCCGGGGCTCCCACGGGCGCCTTTACGAGGAGCCCAACACGGGGCTGCCTGCTGCGGCAGGGCTCGGGTACCCGCAGGTGGCGGTCTCGGGCTCCCTCGGGTTCAGGCCGTGGACGCCAGGCAGTTCTGAGGAGAAGGGGGCCCACTGAGCATGCTGCGACAGGTATACCGCCGCATGGTGACGGTGATTCACCGGGATGAGGAGCACCGTCTGAACCGCCGTGCGTTCCTGCACATTCTCTTCCTGGGCTCGGCGGCGCTCGGGCTGGCCTCCGTTCCAGTGGCCACCCTGGCCCGCTGGGCGCAGCGGTCAGGGCCTAAGCTGGCGCCCGAGCCCACCGGGACACCGATCGGCCGGGTGAGCGACATCCCGCCCGGGGGATCGCTCAACTTCAACTGGCCCACCGAGAAGGACCCTGCGGTGCTGATCCACCTGCCCGAGGGGGGCTTTGTGGCCTACGACCGGCGCTGCACGCACCTGCTCTGCCCGGTGCTCTGGGACGCCAAGATGGATCATCTCGTCTGCCCGTGCCATGACGGGCACTTCAACGCCCGCACCGGCGACGTGCTGTACGGGCCGCCCCGGCGCCCGCTGCCGAAGATCGACCTGGCCGTCCGGGACGGGGTTGTCTACGCCCTCGGCGCCCATCCCAGGGGGGTGAAGACCGATGGGGCATAGCACCCCGGGCCACCCCAGGGCTGAGCCGTACCTCTGGCCCGTGGTGACGATGGGCAGCATTGTGGCGGCACAGGTGGTACTGCTCCAGGTGGCGGTGAACCGGCTGGCCTGGGGCATGTATGGTGATGTCCTAGCGCCGGCGGTGGCGACGCTGGGGCTGAGCGTGGCGGCATGGCTGCTGCATCGGCAGGTGGATCGATAACAAAGGGGCGCCTCCCGTCGAGTTCGATCGGCGGGAGGCGCCTTGGGCATCGCGAGCGAAGGGCCGTTAGTGGACTGGGGGTAACAGCAGGGTGGCGTTCTGTGGAATGACCGAGTCGGGCGTGCCGCAACCCCCCTCAACACCCACAATCTGCCCTGACTCGCTTAACAGGAGGGTGGGAGCCAATGGGTCATTCGACTCGCCGGCAAGCACAACACCATACGCAACGGGTATGGTTCCAGGGGCCGTTTGGTCAACGGAGTAAACAGCGTAGACGTACAGCGGTCGTGCCAAGGTCCCACTGAGATACTGACGCGCCTGCTCTAGCGTAAAGTGGAAGAAGGGCTGACAGGATGATCCCGAAAAGACCGGGATCAACTCTCCTGCGGGTGTTCCTGGCGGGCAGATCGGTTGACCCGGAATGCTATTCTTCTCCCCTGTACAAGCAAGAGGCGTTAACGTAGCCAAACTACCTACGCCAGTGGCCCCGCGCTGCATAACAGCATCGATCACTCGATCCACTGGAGCCCTACCTGTTCGTGTGGCCGCGGGATGAAGTCCCGCTGGTGTCACAATCGGGTCCAGGACCAGGTGGGCATACCCAGAGAGGTCTTGGGCCGTCGACGCCGTGATTTGCTGACGTGCGCCTGGGGCGAGTTGGACCGGCGTATTCGGACCGGAGATCGTACCTAGCAACGTGCGGTTCCCATCGTAGACGCGGAGGCGAAATGTGAAGGATTCCGGATGACCCGCCGTGTTCTCAACCATGAGGGCGGCGGTTGTTCCTGATGCGTTGGTCTGTAAGCCAGCGAGGCTCGCCTTGAAACTCTCTGAGCTCCACTCAAGTCCCGAAATATCAACCGTGTAGGTTGCACCGTCCCAGCCTACCTGTTTTCCGAGAGCGGAGCTGACCCAACGGATTGGGAGGTAGGCCCTCCCGTTGCAAATCAGGCTCCCCGGATTACCGTCCGGAAGTTGTCCACGCCATGGGCTCTGATCGACGCCGTCCACCATGATGGTCAGGGGTCGTTCGACGCAATTTGAACTTACATCATAGGCGGCGGTTGCCATCCCTAAGAGGGTAAGCCCAACCCCAAAGCCAAGGCTCAGGGGAACGAGCCACCCCCGCAACATTTTCAGCCGATCCTTCCACATCTGTTCCATCTCCCTGGTGGTCAACCCATATACGCGCAGGCTAGTGGGAGCCGTTGTTCGGATTGTCTCGCATATAGAACAAGGTTTTGTCTCCGCCGTAGTGGCCAAGAATCGAAGTGCCCTGGGTCACCGAGTCCGCAGCAACCGGGTTGTACAATACCCAAGTGCCTCCGGCCGTTCCGTGGATGTGCGTGGATACGCCGCTCAGACCGCCGTAGCTGTCAGGTCCGGCCGAGCTGTGCCACTCGTATTCTGAGCCCCAGGCGTGATCGGACAAGAATTCCACGTGGGTGTGCGCACCCGTGCTGCACCGGCCGCCAGATCCGCCCACTACGTCACCGCCGTTGTAGATGGTACCGAGGGAAACTCCGTCGACGTACCAGATCGTCCCGGTTCCGCCAAATGTATTGGGCTTGCTGACGTTGGTTGTAATGGTTGTCCCCACCGCGTTTGTAAACGTCCCAAGGTGGGCGATCCACATATGACCTATGACTTTGCCGAGATAGGGATTTCCTGCCGAGTCGTAATAGGAAGCCAGGATATCTAGCTTCTGCCAATTACAAGCAGGACGTCCGACCGGGTCGCTCCGGAAGTTTCCCTGAGCCGCAACGTAGGCATAGACAGCCATGTTACGGTTATTGTCCGGCGCAGGCGAGGCACCGCTTCCAAGGGCGGTTATGTCAAGGTAGAGCTTGGCTGTCGTGCCACCGCCCCCACCAATGTCCAGGGCCCAATCCGAGCCGCTGAAAGCGCCGAAGCAATCCGTCGATGTTGTGCCACACCCATCATGGAAGCGGCCGCCACTTGTGATCGATCCGGTATGGTCGGCCTTGACTGCAGCCCAAAGATGACCGGGATTGCTGGGGTGACTACCTGTACTGTGGGTGCCACCCGTGCCGGTCGTCCAGTGTGTGCTGGCATTGGCAAAGGCGACGGCAGCGAGGACCATCGAACTGAGGATGATCAGCACCGCGATAACGGTTCGCCGGTGAAACTGTAGGTTCAACGTGATCATCCTCCTTACTTTGGAACGTGGGAGAGTGCCTGTCGGGCGGCCTGCGTCCAGGTATCGGTCTTAGACGGAGAACCGTGTGCGGCCTTCGCTGATTGCAGATCCGCACAGGCGGAAGACAGCCTCCTGACCGAGTCCTGGTGCTGGGCGGCGACGTAGCCTGGCGCCTTGACCACATCGTCTGGTTCGATCTTCACACATCTGGCAAGAAGTCCAGTTATGATCCCATCGAAGGTCGTGTCGCGGATGCAGGGCTCGTCACATGGGGGCTCGTCATCAGTGGCAATCCGCAGCCAGTAGTTCATTGCCGACTCCTCGAATCGGAGCATGGCCGTCAGTTCCGCTGTTTCTGGGCTGACTGCGGCCTCCGCGGTAACCCCAGCGGTGAACTGATACAGAGCAGACAGGAGCGCAAGGCAAAGGAACAGCGCTGCAACACGGGTGATCGTCCTGTTCTTCATATGTAACACCTCCTTGACGTCACAAAAATATCACAACGTAAGGATAGTATCAATATATTTCGAAAACACAGCAAAAACCAGGCGCCTCCCACCGAACCATTCGGCATGGGAGGCGCCTTTTTCATTACTGCACGACGGGAGGCTTGGGCGCTGGGGTGGGCTGGAGCCCCTGTGCCATGTACCGCTTGTCGATCTCTGTTCGTAGCTGTGCCAAACTCTTTCCCTTGTCGAGGCCATTTCTCACGTCACGCGTGACATCCAGGCAGATCTGTCACCCATAGGCATGCTTGTCGTACGCCTTGACGGCGCCCTTGGCATCGCGGGCGTAGTAGCACTCGGAGTTGCTGATATGGCCGGCAGACTTGTCGCAGCCGCAGAAGCAGGGGAAGTACTGCAGCTCGTCGTGGTGCGCCGCGGCCCAGGCATAATCGTCGTTGACGTCGGAAGGGGCCGAGACGAGCCACTGGGGCATTTGCCCGGCCAGCTGCACGTGGGTCTGGTGATCTGGGATGGTGGCGGCCGCTGAGTGCTGCTTGGGGGACCGGTTGAGGCCGAAGAGTACGCCTCCGACGATGAGAACCAGGATGAGTGCGCCGGCGAAGTAGGTCTTCGTCTTTCCCGACCCGGGGCGCCGAGCCGCAGGCTTCTTCTGCTTACCAGGCGTCATCGTCGATCCGCAGGCCTGGCAGAACCGGGAGCCGGCCGGCACCGCCTTGGAGCATTTGGGACAGTGCTGTGTGTGGGGCATTGGGTTTCCCCCTTGCGAATTGAGCCGAGTCGAGGGCAGGTCCACCTGTTAGTATGCGGCCTGTTTGTGAAGAAACTGTGGGCAGAGGGACGCCGAATAGTGTTCACGACCAAAGCGTCATAGGCACCTAGACAGTCGCTTCGGCGTGTCTGCCCTCGTCCGCGAGGATCTCCTCATGCCGCTTGGCCGCTTCCTTCTCCCAACGGGGGAAGCGTCACCCGGGAACGAACTCACAGGGACCGACGCCAAAACATAGCCTGAACGGTGGTCCAAACCGCCAGTCAGGAGGTTCCGTACGCATGCAACAGATGGGGCAGCCATGGATGATGGGAAAGCCCTGGATGACTGGACAGCCATCCATGATGGCGCAGATGACCTTCCCGCCGTTGCTGGCCACGGTTCAGCAATGCCAGAACGTATGCGAACACATGATGACAATGATGCTTGGGGCGCCTGACGTCCAGAACCGGCGCATCCAGATCCAACTCCTGCACGATTGTGCGGCGATCTGCAAACTGTTGGCCGGCTACTTGGCGAGCGGCAGTCCATTCGTGCGGGCGGTGGCCAACCAGTGTGCCGCGATTTGTGAGATGTGCGGGAATGAATGCGCTCGATTCCAGGACCAGCACTCGCAGATGTGCAGCCAGGTCTGCATGCATTGCGCGCAAGAGTGCCGTACGTTCTCCCGGGGGTAAGCGCGCCTTTTCGCCCACCGGGAACAGGGTGAGGGACCGGGCTGCGTGGAAGTATGTGGAAATCACTCCTGCCAGGGAGGGTTCCATATGCGCACGTTGCTTACCTCTGCCTTCATGATGGCTGCTGGTGTTACTACCTTCATAGCAGCGCTGCTGCGTAAACTGGCGATGAAACTGGCTCACGACTCTGCCATGATGGCGGCAATGTCCACGGGCATGATGGGCGTCCTGGAGGGCGTAATGGCAGGCCTCATGGGCGGAACCATGGGGGCCATGATGGGCGGGATGATGCCGGGCCGGGGCGTACCGCTGCTGTTGGCCGTCACCTTCGTCACGGCTCTGATGGCCGGGCTTACGGTACGGCTGCTGACCCAACAGCCGGCAGATGAAGGCCACCATGGCGCACATGGCCAGCATCATATCGCCTGGTCCAAGCCGGTTTGGTGGACTGCCTTCGCCCTTTTAGTCAGCGGAGTGGTCGCTTGGTTTTCGCTCGGCGCCCTCTCCCACCGCTTGCCCGGGGGCGGCAGTCACCATCACGGATCTCCGCTGGCAGTGACGGTGACAGCAACTGAGTTGAGCTTCAGTCCGTCCGTTGTGGAGGTGCCGGCCGGCAAAACCGTTCGGCTTCAGTTCCGCAACGAGGGGACCCAGGAGCATGACCTCAACATTCAGGGGCTGGAGTATCTACCGGTTGGACGTCAGGATCTGAGGTCCGGGCCGTCCGGATTTCACATGTATGCTCAGCCTGGGGGTCAGGTGGCGGCGGACTTTGTGCCGCTTCGCACTGGAGAGTACGAAGTGTACTGCAGTGTGCCGGGCCATCGGGAAGCGGGCATGCACATCGTACTCAGGGTGTCGACGCAGAACTGAACATCAAATGCCTGAGGCCCGCCAACACTGGCGGGCCTCTACTTTCGTGCTATGAACTTCACAGTTTCTCCACACGGTCGGGCTACGATAGAAGTAGAGCTTGAGAACAATAACAGGAGGTTTCGTAGTGAAAAAGACTGTAATGCTCACAATGATCGTAATTGCGGCCGCTGCCCTGGCCGCTTGCTCCAAGTCGACCCCCGCGGCCACGAAGACGGTAGAGATTGTGTCTACCAGCATGGCCTTCGACACCAAGGAGGTCACACTGGATAAGGGCGCAACGGTCAAGATGGTCTTCAACAACAAGGACATTCAGTTGCATGACCTTACCATTGACAAGATTCCTGGCAAGGTAAAGGAGCTCGAACACGGGGCCGAGCACAGCATGGGCAGCAGCAAGCCGGACCTCCACATCAGCTCGGATGGTGGCAAGAGCGGTTCGATCGAGTTCACGCCCAGCGAGGCCGGTACGTACACCTACTACTGCACGGTAGTTGGTCACAAGGACGCTGGCATGGTCGGCACGCTGATCGTCAAGTAAAAAACTAGGGGGCGCCGGCGGGCGCCCCTTTGTCATGTCCGGCGCTAAACCCGATGCGCCATCGGCAGGGTAAACAGGTAGACGTTCACGGCGCTGAAGATCCCCAGGACGATCAGGTGCGGCACGAGGGTCTTCCACGGGGACTCCCCGCTCTTATTGCGGTTGGCGATCTTGTAGGCGGTGAAGAGAGAGCCGAAGATGCCAAGTCCCAGCGTGGCAAACTGGAGGACCTGAACGGTGCCCGGGGATACCAGGGAGGCGCTGCCGGTTACCTGGGAGCCGAACAGCGAGGCCAGGTTATAGACGACGGATTTGCCCTCGGCGAGCAGATGGAACATGTTGTGGGCGATGTGACCGCCCAGGTCCAGCGGGATTACCGCATAGCCGAAGCGGGCAAAGTTCTGCCGGAAGGACTCGCCGGTTACCGAACCGCTCCACCTGGAGCCGAGCGCCATGAGGCCGAAAGGCAGGGCCATGGCGAGCAGGAAGAGTGCGGTAAAAGCCAGAGTCCGGCTGCCGAAGAGCAGGTCCGTGAGCGACTCCATGACCGGGCCCCAGAAGGTGAGCATGGTCACGTTCTGCACCAGTACGATGCCGACGATGACGACGGCCAGGAAGGACTCCTCAAACTTGGGCCGGGGGATGAACCAGAGCTCCTTGGTGGGCGGGCGGAGCGTCACCTGGATCGAATCGTTCGGGCAGGTCTTGATGCAGTTGGCGCACAGGTTGCAGTTGGCGCTGGTCTGCATGGTCCGGGGGAACTCGAAGATAGGGCAGCCCGCAGTGGTGCCGTCGCCCTTGAAGCAGCTCTGGGTCTTGCAGGTGGCGCAAACATCCGGCGTGGCCCGCAGCTGGAGGGCTGACGACCGGGAATAGTTGCCCGAGAGACCGCCCAGGAAGCAGAGGTAGCGGCACCATGCCCGGCGTTCGATGAAGACGGCGGTGACGATGACGGCCGTCAGCATGGTGGCGAGGAGGTACCCGGAGCCACGTGGCGATTCCACGATGCCAAATACGTGGTCTGCCCAGGTAATAAAGATGAAGATCGCATCGATAATCCAGATGCCATACTTCTTGAGGAACGGCGGCACGGGCCGGCCCAGTCCTGATACCTTCTGCACCAGGTCGATCACCGTGGCGAACGGGCAAATGGCACACCACAGCCGGCCCATGGCGAACATGAAGATCGGAATCAGCGGCCACCACACGACCCAGGTCAGGCTGGTGCCCAGGTTGGCGGAGGCGGCTTCGGGTCCCCAGAGCAGGGCGTAGATGATATAGCCGAAGACCAACAGCGTGGGATAGGCGAAGATGGCCGGGAACCAGCGACTGCGGAGAAAGGCCTTGATCCAAGGGATGTCGAGCATTAGCGCGTCCCTCCCTTGGGCGATTGACGGTTGCGCTGAACTGCGCCGTAAAGCATGGAACCACCGATGAGCAGGCCGGCGAAGCTCACAAAGACCCGGTTGGGTCCGCCGGTTTCGGCGTGGAGGTGAAAGGACGCAGCCTGTTTGACGCCGCCATCGCCGGTAATCTCCAGCACGGCTTTCCACTCTCCCGTGGCATTGAGACTGGCCGAGCCACGCAGTAGGTAGGCTGTGGTATCAAAACCCGCGGCCCCGTGTGTATCCCCTTCATGCCCGGCAGCTTCACTGCCGTGTGACTCGGTGGCAGGGGTGGCGGGGGTGCCATGGCTTGCACCGTGGCTATCACCATGGCTATCACCGTGGCTGTCGGGGGCGACCTCGGTGTCGCCCAGCACTGTGAGCTTCTTCAGCGGAACGTCCACGGTCTGTCCGCCCGGTCCCGTGAGCTGGAGCGTCACAGCGTGCGGGTGGTCAAGTTTTGGGATCTCCACCGTGAACGTGTTGGCCCCGGTGCGGACGCCTGGTGAGGAGTTGTAGACGTTGGCCTGAAGCTCTCCGACCTTCACCGAGGCGATTTGCGGAATTCCAGCACCGGCAAAAGCGGGGCTTGCAGCGGCAAGCAGAAGCATCAGGGCTGCGGGCACTGCCAGTTTGCGCATCGCGATCTCCCTTCGGATGAAACTTACAGTGCCAACGTTACGGTGAATTCGTGGAGAATCTGTGAGCAAGACGGGTTTAAGGCGGAGAACAGTTCTTTCGGACGCTTATGGTGATACAAACGTGTGGTTATTTCTGTAGGCTGAGGCGCCAGGCGTATCAACTAACACTCAGGGAATTTCTAGACGGTGGACCCCGCCAGGTGGCCAGAAAATCGTCCACATTCTCCGTGAGAGAGTCAAAACATGGGATTTCAGAGCCCTTTGTCATACCTCGTGGAAATTGTGGACGCAATCTCGGCCTTCCGAGGACAGTCCCCTTCCAAATTCTCCTCGAAGCCAAGGGGAAGGAGGTTCGCTGACCATAAATTCTTCACATCTGCCCTCTATACTGGCACTGGAGGCAAACGTCATGGTGAACGTTAGCCCGGTGAACCGGGTTGCGAGTCGGGCCGGCATTCGAGGCCTTAGAGCCCCGCATGAAGCGTAGTGTCGGCCCGGCCCGGGGCCCAAAAAGGTGCAGCAAAAAGCCAGGCCGGACGGCCTGGCTGAGTTTTTCTCGGAACCTAATAACTGCTCTTCATATGGTTCATCATGGCGCCCATGCCCCTCATCATGCCACCGCTGCTCAGGCACGCCTCTTGGCGCTCCGCCATGAAACTGATTAGCTGAGCCGCCTGCTGCTGCGTGATAGCGCCCTCCTGAACCTGGCGGTTCAGGAAGTCGCTCATGGTGGAATTCATGCTCAAGGATGACACCATTTCGCTGTGCATGGCCGGCATCTGGTCCATCAGGGGCACCATCGTGCTGTGCATGGACATCATGCCGCCGAAGCCACCCGCAGCCACGGGAACCACGAAGGCGATCCCTGCGATCGTTGCAGCGGCAGCACCTGCGATCAGCCACTTCTGAAGTTTGTCCATGGTCGCCTCCCTACTTGGTCTCAACCGAGTTGGCGTACACGTGGAAGACCAGGTTCGGCTGTGCGGGGTCGTTGGTTTTCATGTGAACCTCAAAGTGGTGCTTACCGCCCATGCCCGGGTGCATCGAGTAGGGGAACGTAAAGCTGGTGCTCTTGCCAGGCTTGATGACCGTGGTACCCACGGTTACGAGCGGCGGTCAGCAGCCTTGCAGGAGTTTGACCTGAAGGTTGCTCAGTTTCAGGTCGCCGCTTCCTTCGTTCTTGATGACAAACTCCGTCTTGACCGCCTTGGACATGTCCTCGGTCACCGGGACGTCGCCGAAATCATGTGAGGTGGTGGGGGTGACGGCTTTGGGGCCCTCCGGTGCGCCTCCGGGAGCGCCCGATGAGCCGCAGCCGGCGAGGACCAGGGCCGCGCCTGCCAGTGCGAGCATTAGTTTCTTCATGCTGTCCAGCCTCCGTTCAGGGAACGTTCCTGACTTCAGCGTACCTGATAATCGTGGAGAAAGTGTGATGACGCCGAGAGGCGGCGGCGGACGTAGAGCCAGACCACCCCGCCGACCACGGGGGCGTAGAGCGCCGCCCAGCCCAGGAAGAGGTAGAGCGTGCAGGAGAGCACGAGCGAAATCCAGGCCAGCGCCTGCATGCCCCGATCGCCCCGCAGCAGTTGGATGGCAGCGAGCGACCCCATGACATAGGTCCCGATGAAGGTGGAGTTCGGGAGGGAGAGCAGGAAGCGCAGCCCCACGCCGCCGCCCGCCTGAAGCAGGAGCACCACGGCAGCCGCACCGCCCACGGCCATCAGGGCAATGTGGGGCGTCCGCCGGGTAGGGTGCAGCGTGGCCAGCACGGCCGGGGCCGCTCCCTCCCGGGCCAGGGAGTAAGCGAGGCGGGAGGCGGCGCCCACGTAAGCGTTGATGGTGCCCAGGCAGATGAAGACCGCCATCGCCGCGATGGTGATGCCTGCCCAGGGGCCGAGGTAGCGGGTGACCATGGCGGCCAGGGCGCCGCTGGAGAGGCCGGGGCCGTAGCTGGCGGTACCGACGGTGACCAGGCCGACCGCGGTGTACGCCACGCCCACGATCAGGGCCGCTACCAGGATCGCCCGGATGGTGTCCCGGCGGGGGTCGGTGAACTCCTCCGACAGGTGGGTGACCGCTTCCCAGCCGATGTAGCACCAGAACATGAGGGCGCCGGCCTGGCCCATGCCGGCGAGGCCGTGGGGGGCGAAGGGTGTGAAGCTGGCGGCCTCCACGTGGGGCGCCGCCACGGCGACCGCCGCCGCAAGGACCACGACGATGGTGCCGGAGATGGCGACCTGGGAGCGGCCCAGGAAGCCGGCGCCCAGGTAGTTATTGACGAGGGCGGCGCCCAGAATCAGCGCAGCGATGCCGATGGCGGCGGTGGGGGATAGCCCCGCCGCCGCTTGCACGTAGGAGCCGGCGGCGAGGGCGGCCACGGTGGCGCCGATGGGGACCGAGGCCAGGAAGAGCCAGCCCGTGACGGCCCCCGCGGTCGGGCCGTACACCCTGCGGACGAAGGCGGAGACGCCGCCGGCATCGGGGTGGCGGGAGGAGAGCACGCCAAGCGTCAGCGCCATCGGCAGGGCCAGGAGCGACATCAGCATCCAGACGGCCACCGAGGACGGGCCGGCGGCGTCGGCTGCGTAGCCGGGGATCAGAAGCACGCCGGAGCCAAGCACGGATCCGACATAGAGGGCAACGGCCTGGGGCAGTCTGATCTGCCGGATCAGGCCGGCATCGCCTGCGTGGTTCATGGTAGCGACCTCCGAAGATACAGGTGTTGACTAGGATGAAGTTAGTGTATCATGGGGGTATCGATCGGAGATCGCAGTATTTCCCATCAAAACGATCGGAAGAGGCGATGGATCCATGGACCTGCGCACCCTGCAGAGCTTCCTGACCGTGGCGGACCTGCTCAACTTCACCCGTGCCGCCGAGGTGCTCGGCTATGCCCAGTCCAGCGTCACCGGGCAGATCCGGGCGCTGGAGGAGGAGATCGGGCAGCCCCTCTTTGAGCGCCTGGGCCGGCGAGTCGCCCTGACCGAGGCCGGGCGCCGGCTGCGGCCCTACGCCGCCCAGATGGTGAGCCTCGCCAGGGAGGCGGCGCAGGTGAGCGCCGGGGCGGACTCCTTCCGGGGCGCCCTTAGCATCGGCGCGGCCGAATCGCTGTGCGTCTTCCGGCTGCCCGCGGTCCTGCGGACCTTCCGGCTGCGCTTTCCGCAGGTGCAGATCCAACTGGAGGCCGGCAGCTGCAAGGCGCTGCGGGAGGGGCTGAGGTCCGGCGCCCTCGACCTGGCGCTGATGATGGACGCTGAGGCTCCGGAGGCCCCCGACCTGGTGGTGCGCAGCCTGATCCAGGAGCAGATCAGCCTGGTCGCCTACCCCTGGCACCCGCTGGCCGGCGCCCGGCAGGTACAGCCCGCAGATCTGGCCGGCATGCCGCTGATTCACACCGAGCCGGAGTCGACCTACCGGATTCTCTTTGACCGCATCCTGGCGGCGGAGGGCGTCCAGCCCGGCCCCATCATGGCCTTCAACAGCATCGAGGCGATCAAGCAGTGCGTCATGGCGGGCCTGGGCGTCTCCGTGCTGCCACGCATTACCTGCGCCGCCGAGGTTGAGCAGGGCAGCCTGGTAGAACTGGACTGGGCCGGGCCGGCGGTGTCGGTCGCCACACAGCTCGTCTACCACCGCGACAAGCGCATCTCCCCCGCCATGGGCGCCTTCCTCGAAGCGGTAGGGCAGGGGCTCACGCGCTGAATCTGGGCGCACCTTCAGGTTCGCTTCAGATTCAGAGGGTAGAATACCTCACGAGGTGGCTTAACTTGGTAGCATGGGTCAATCGCAACAAACGTCTTATCCAGATTGCCGTAGGGATCCTGGGCACGCTCATGCTGGTGGCGACTCTGTCCCGTGCTTACGTGGGCGGCGTGCTCAGCTTCGGCGGGCGCGGCGGAGAGGCGGCGATGAAGGGAGCCTCCAAGCCGGCCGAGATCGGCATCTTCGTGCTGGTCGCGCTGTTTGCTCTGCGCATGGCCTTTCGCATTCCATGGGTCCGCGAGCGCGGCAGAGCGCTGCTGCGGCTGCTGCAGGTGGTTCATGTACCGCTGGGGCTGGTGGTTCTCGCCGCAGCGGCGGTCCACGGCCTGCTGTACCTCATCTACAACTTCAAGAACGATCTGCACACCTGGACAGGCATAGTCGGCTTGGCGCTGATGGTGCCGGTGGCAGGATTCGGGCTCTTCGTGATCAAGCGGCCGGCCCGGAAGGGTGTTCACCTGACCCTGGGCCTGCTTACCTTCGCTGTGGTCTGTGTCCATATCTTCGGGACCGGGGGCGAGGAGCACCACGACCGGCCCAGGTTTGACCGGCGCGGGCAGACCGGCAGCGTGCTCCCTCCGGGGGACACCGGGCGATAGGGAGGCTTAGGCGTCTCCAACCGGGGTGTGTGAGCATCAAAAGAGTGCCCTCCGTTATGGGGCGCCCTCACACTCGCTACGACAAGGTCGGGTTGTCTTGACTTCTACCTCTCACGTCCTGCACACCAAGCTGCACATCCCACGCCCCCGGCCCGGCGCCGTGCCTCGACCTGAACTTTGGGAGCGCCTCGACCTGGGCGCTGAGCATAGGCTTACCATGATCTCTGCCCCGGCGGGCTTCGGCAAGAGCACCCTCCTGAGCCAGTGGGTTGCCGAGCGGCGGCGCCCTGCCGCCTGGCTTTGGCTGGAGGAGGCGGACAACGCCCCCGGCCGCTTCTGGACCTACGTGTGCGATGCGCTCGCTCCGTTTGCCCCGGAGGCGGCAGAGGCCACGAAGGCCGGACTGGATGGCCCACGGGTGCCCCCGGCGGAGACCCTGCTCCTGCCGCTGCTCAACGGGTTGACCAGCAGTCCGACGGACGTGATATTGATCCTGGATGACTACCAGGTGATTCGGACGCCCGAGATTCACCAGGCGGTGACCTTCCTGGTGGAGCACATGCCCCCTGCGCTGCACCTCGTGCTGATCTGCCGGGCTGACCCGCCGCTGCCCCTGGCGCGATGGCGGGCCCGCGGGGAGATGGTGGAGGTGCGCGCCCAGGACCTGCGCTTTACGCTGGGGGAGGCGGCTGCCTTTCTGAACGGCGCCCGCAGGCTGGGGCTGACCGACGAACTGGTCGATGCCCTCTACCAGCGGACCGAGGGCTGGGTGACCGGACTTCAGCTCGCTGCCCTTTTGCTCAAAGAGCGGAAGGATGCGGCGGGCTTTGTCGCGGCCTTCGCCGGGAGTCACCGCTATGTGCTGGACTACCTGGTGGAGGAGGTGCTCTCCCGCCAGCCAGAGCAGCTCCAGCAGTTCCTGCTCCAGACCTCGGTCCTTCACCGGCTGAGCAGCCCGCTCTGCGAGGCGCTGACGGGGATGGCTGACAGCCAGCAGCTTCTGCGGGCGCTGGAGGAGGCCGATCTCTTCCTCCTGCCGTTGGACGAGGCCGGTGAGTGGTATCGCTACCATCATCTCTTTGCGGATATGCTCCGGGCGCACCTCCAGTTGCAGCTTCCGGGGCGCTGGGCAGAGCTGCACCTCCGGGCCAGCGACTGGTTTGCGGCAGAGGGCCTCACCGGCGACGCGATCCACCATGCCATCGCTGCGCAGGACTGGGGCAGGGCGGCCGACCTGCTCGAGTCCGGGGCCGAGACGGCCTGGGCCGGCGGCGAGCTGCGCGACCTGCTCGCCTGGCTGAAGGCTTTGCCCGCCACGACGCTGAGGGACCGGCCGCGGCTCTGCCTGCTCTATGCCCGCACGCTGATTCCGACCGGGCGGGCCGGTGCGATCGAGGCGCTGATCGCCGATGCAGAGGCCGGGCTGACAGCCGAGGTAGCCGGCGAGGTCACGGCGATGCGGGCTCAGTTGGCGCGCCTGCGCGGGGAGATCCCCCAGGCGATGGCGCTGGCGCGGCAGGCCCTGGCCGAACTCCCGCCGGCCGCCCGCGGCTGGCGGGGGCTGACCGAGATTGCCCTTGGCGGCTGTCACCGCCTGTGCGGGGAGCTGGAGGAGGCGCTGCAGGCATACAGCCGGGGCGCCGCTGACTGTGCTGCAGTTGGCAACGCCTTCCTCAGCCTGACCGGGCTGCTCCTCCAGGCCGAGGTCTACGAGCAGCGGGGCGAACTGCGCCGGGCGGCCGCTGCTTTTCGGGGCGTCGCCCAGAAGGCGCCCCGTCACTCGCCGATCGCTGGCTGGGCGATGGTGGGAGAGGGCGGCATTCTCTGTGAGTGGGATCAGTTGGACCAGGCGGCGGGCCTCCTGACCCGGGGGATCGAGCTGGGCCGGGCCGGACAGATGATCAACGCTGTGGTGCCGGGTTACCTCCACCTGAGCCGGGTCCGGCTGGCGCAGGGCGACCTGCCGGAGGCGATCCGGCTGACTGAGCTGGCAGCGGCTGAAGCCCGGAGCAGTGGGATCGGCCGTGCGATTGCCAGGGTGATTCCGTGGCAGGTAGCCCTGCTGCTCGCCCAGGGCGATGTGGCGGGGGCTGCGGCGGCGCTGCCGGGCGGGACAGAGGCCCCGGCCTGCGAGGTGGCCCGGGCCCGGGTGAAGCGGGCGGCGGGTGTACCTGACGAGGCGCTCACCACGCTCAGCCCCGTACTGGAGCAGTTGCGCCGCAGCGGTGAGACGGCCCTGTCAATCGAGGCGCTGATCGTGGCGGCGTTGTGCCGGAGCGACGTGGGCGACCGCAAGGGCGCCGCGATGACCCTCCAGGAGGCGCAGGAGCTGGGCGCACCGGGCGGGTTCGCCCGGATCTTCCTGGATGAGGGATCCGCGCTGGAGGCGCTGCTGGAGCAGAGTCGGCGGGTGGGCGCCCCGGGCCTGGTGGAGGCGCTGAGCGAGCGGGAGCTGGAGGTCCTACGGCTGGTGGAGGCGGGCGCCACCAACCAGGAGATCGGGCAGCGGCTGTTCGTCTCGGTCAACACGGTCAAGAAGCATACCACGAACATCTTTGGCAAGCTGGGGGTCAGCAGCCGGACCCAGGCGCTTACCCGGGCCAGGGAGCTGGGGCTGCTCTAAATCACCCACCCTGCTACTACCTTTGGGTACCCCTGGTACCCCCGCTGCGCTGGTATCCTGAGGTCGATGTGAAACACGACCGCAGTGAAAGGGGATACCAGTTGTGAAGCGCCTCGTAGCCAAGTATCCGGTCCTCTCGATGACCGCCTATGTCCTCCACACGATCCTGATCTTCCCGCTCTTGCAGTGGCTCCTGCCCACCATGGATGTGATGACGCTGAAGGTCCTGATCATGGCCGAGATGATCCTCACCGGCGCCGGCCTGCTCTCCTGGCTCGGCTGGTGGCGGGAGGCGGGCTTCAACGGCCCCGGCCAGTGGCGGCAGATGCATCTGCACTGGATCGGCCTGGCCCTGCCGGTGGCGGCTGTTGCAGTCCTGGGCATCCACGTGACGGCGTCGTCCAAGCTGCTCGGCCTCGCCCTGACCACCGTGGTGATCGGCATCCAGGAGGAGATGATCTTCCGGGGCCTCGCCATGCGGGCGCTGCTGCCCACCGGGACCTTCCGGGCGGTGCTGATCACCTCGGTGCTCTTCGGGCTGATGCACATTGGCAACCTCTTCGGCGGCGCCGACCTGACCTATACGCTGGTCCAGGTGCTCGCCTCGGTCTTTGGCGCCTTCGGCCTGGGCGCTATCCGGGTCCGCACCAACACCGTGTGGGGCCTGGTTCTCCTGCATGCCATCAACGACTTCACGATGTTCATCACCCGCGATGAGGTAAACGTTACCCAGGCGCAGTCGACCTTCTACCTGGTGGGCAAGATCGCTTACTGCCTGGTGATGTTGTCCTACGGGCTCTACCTGATCCGGGGCGAGCTCCGCCTCCGCAGCCGCCAGCCGGTCCCCTCCCGATGAGGGGGCACTACCAGATCCGGGTCCGAGAGCACCTGGGCGCCGCCCTGGTCGCGCTGTTCACCGATTTCACCGTGGAGAACTTGCCCGCCGGCGGCGCGACGATCGCCGGCCCCGTGGCGGACCAGGCCGAACTGCGGGGGCTGATTCAGCGGGTCTTCGACCTGGGCCTGACCCTGATCTCCGTGACAGAAAGTGAGCCCCGATGACCGATCTGGTCGCCGGGGCTCATCCCTATGCCGCGGTGTCACCTGGTTTCCGCACGCCGGCTACGGCAAGAATCAGCACCGGAATGATCACGACAAAGGTCAACGTAAATGGCGTGAGGACCTCGGGCGCCAGGTAGCCCTGGAACTGAGCAAACCGCTCGCCCTGTGCGACCGCATAGCTGACGGCGATTCCTGCCAGCGGAAGCACCACGGGGCGGTAATGCTTCAGATCCAGCAACTGTGCGGTGCCTATGGCGCTTGCCCATAGCATCATCGCCGCCCGGAGGAACATGCCAAACAGCCAGACCGACAGAAAGATGGCGTCGATCCGCTCCAGAAAATCGGCCACGTGCACATACCTGGCCGCTTCGAAGAACGGGAAGAAGTGGTGTTCGATTTCCCGGCCCAGGATACCAAAGATCGCGATGTTCATGATCACCCAGACGGCGCCCTGCCACAGTTGGGCCTTGGCCACAGCCTTGAACAGCCCGTGCCGCTCACTCACACAAGGCACCACAATGCCCAGCCAGGCGATCTCCACGGTGCGGGCAGCGACGCTGACCATGTCTTTGAGGTGCGGCACGGGGCCGGTAATCAGTACTTCCAGGGGCAGCAGGCGGTGGGGGTCGATGTCCTTGGCCAGCAGTACCACAATCAGGAGAATGCTGCCAATCAACATCGGAAAGATCACCTGGCCTACCCGTGCCATCACCTCGACCCCGGCGCGGCAGGACCAGGCCGCAAGACCCGCAATCACCCCGATCACTACAATTATGGGCGTCCGGGGCAGGAAGGCGAAGAGGAAAAACTCAGCGGCGAGGCGCAGGTTAAGGCTCAGCATGATCATCCAGAACAGGATGTAGGTGAGGCAGACCAGCTTCCCAAGCCACCGTCCCAGCACCAACTCAACCACTTGAAAGAAGGTCTTGTTTGGGTATTTCTGCCACAGGTAGTTGAGCACCCAGACAAAGCCGATCCCCGTCAGTGCCGCGAGGAACGACTGCCACCACACGTCTTGCCGGATCGCCGGGACTGCGCCGAAATAGACCAGCGTGAGGCTGAGTCGGCTGATGACCACCAGCATCATCACCTGGGTCAGTGAGATCCGTTCCCTTGCCAGCATGATCACCTCGTCACTTTGAACAGGGGCGTGCCGATCGGCTCGAACATCGCCCTGATGAGCGCCATGGGAGGGACCGGTCGGAGTCCCAGGACCAGGGAAGTCGCGAGGAGCAAACCGATCAGCAGCAATGCGATCGCCGCCCAGCGTTCACGCCGTCTGTCGCGCTTGCCCCACATGGTGGGCAGATCCACTGCGGCCATCCCCAGGTGTGTCATAACCACGAGGACCACCAGACCGAACACATACTCACCCCTTCGGCTTCTTTAGCTGCTGGGGATTGGACCGGAGCTGGTCTGTCTCTGTGCCGAGGGGAGCGCCGTGTTCTCCGGTGCGCCGGACATGCGCTGTCACCGCAATATCGACAGGGACCTCCGGAAAGACCTCCGGCCAACGCTGCTTCAGCCCGCCTTCCCACGCTAAGGGAGCGCTCCGGTGGACTGCTTCGCCAAACTTCAGGACGTCAGCCTGAAGCTGATGCTGCACCTTGGCCAGTGTTTGCCGCACGCGGTCCTCAATCGCCTGGCGCAGCAATTGCTGGACCACCGACACCACCTCGTCTTTTCCCAGGTCGATCGGCGCACTGCTCTCGTACACGTCATCTTCCGCAACAATGCTCACGTGGATGCGCAGGCGCCCGGTACTGAAATCCGGGCTGATGTTGGTGCTGCCGCGAATCAGCATCATGGAGATCCTCCCGCCCGATGGCACATCCACGGTGGCTACGCCCGTCTTGACCTCCCCGCGCAGCCAAAGCAGGCCGCGGGTCTCCGCGTCGCTCAGCCAGCCAACCAGACGGTCGTCCTTAAATACGGCGGTACCGCTGACCTGCGAATCTTCCCCTTGTTCACCAGCAACCAGTTCAACCCTGGGAGCAATGGGCTCTTCCGTCTCGCTGCGTATCCACTCAAAAAAGTCCTTGATGGTGACCCGGGCCTGCATGCCCATGTTGATCGTCTCACGGACCGATTCGGAGAGCAGCCGCTCCAGTCGTGGTTGGGCCATGATAAAGTCGGCTGCCCGCCCAGGAGTGACGGCGATCTGCATCAGCGGGCGCGGCTCCCGGTGCCGGCTCCAAAAGTCAAGCGCCGGTCGTACACCGGCACGGGCAAACTCTTCGCCGATGACGAGGATCCGGGTGTGCGCCCAGAAGATCCGCCGGGAGAGCCGTTTCTGGATCTTCATACTGGCGTCCATGATCGTTTTGCCACTGGCCGAGAAAGCCGAGGTCGGGCGGCCCGAGACGGCGCCACCGCCGCCGCCCGCACCCCCTGCACTGGCAGGCGATTGGGCGCGGGATGGCACCACGACGCTGACAGTCAGCCGCACGCCCTCATCGGCCGTATCGATGGCCACCAGATCCACGATCGCCAGGTCGTTCACTTCGAGCCGGTCCCAGCACCCCGTCGTGAGAACGGCCAGCAACAGCAGGAGTCCAGCCATGCGCCGTCGCATTACGGCGCCCTCCCTTGCCTCGGCCCTGGCCGCAGGTGTGCTGCCGACCGCACGGGGTTCGTATGCCCAATCATGCGGGGGCGCAGCCGCCTCCACCAGTGGGGCGCTCGCACCAACACGTCCTTCATGCCCTGCCAGTTCAGGGGCGCCACCGGGGCGAGGTAGGGGACGCCGAACGAGCGCAGTGAGCAGAGGTGGATGAGAATCCCACTTAGCCCTGCCACGATGCCGAACATGCCGAGGGTGCTGGCGAGGAACATGAGCGGGAAGCGAAGCATTCGGATGGCGATGCTGGCGTTGTAGCGAGGAATGGCGAACGATGCGATGCCGGTAATGGAGACGATGATCACCATGGGCGCCGAGACCATGCCTGCGCGCACCGCTGACTCCCCGATGACCAGAGCGCCGACGATACTGACGGCCTGCCCCACGGTCCGCGGCAGGCGAAGGCCGCCCTCGCGCAGGATCTCAAAGGTGATCTCCATCAGCAACGCCTCTACGAAGGCGGGGAAGGGGACGCCCTCACGGGCGGCGGCCACGGTGCGCAACAGCGCAGAGGGCAGCATTTCGTGGTGGAACGTCGTGATCGCGATATAGAGGGAGGGCAACAGCAACGCCACGCTAAGGAAGAGATAGCGCAGCGCCCGGACCGCGGAGCTGATCAGGAACCGCTCATAGTAGTCCTCATTGGCTTGCATAAGCTGTGCGAACACGACCGGCACGATCAGCGCAAAGGGCGTGCCGTCGATCAGAATGACCACTCGCCCCTCAAGCAGCTGGCCGGCAGCCGTGTCGGGCCGCTCGGTGTTTTGGACCTGGGGGAACGGCGAGAAGGGGCTCTCCTCGATGAACTCTTCGATATACCCGCTTTCGAGCACGCCGTCGATATCAACGCGCTTGAGGCGGGAAAACACCTCATCCACGACCCCCTGGCTGGCGATGCCCTCGATGTAGATCACCGCCACATCGGTTTGCGTGATGCGCCCCAGGGTGAGCGCAACCACTTTGAGCGCAGGCGAGTGAATCTTGCGGCGCAGCAATGCCGTGTTGAAGCGGAGGGTCTCGACAAACCCTTCGCGCGGGCCACGAATGACCGCCTCGGTCGCTGGTTCGGCGATCGCCCGCGATTGCCAGCCCCGTACGCCGTAGGCGATCGCTCTGTCGGCACCGTCCAACAAGAGTACGGCGTCACCGGCAAGGATCCGCATGACGGCCTCGCCTGCCGTCGTGACCACATTGGTGTCCCCGGCCGTGGTCAGTCCCGCTGCGATCTGCCGGACGTTCAGAGGCTCATGACCCTGCAGGAGTGGACCGGTGACCTCCCGGTCGATCAGCTCCTTGTCAACCAGCCCGTCAATGAACAGGACGCAGGCGGCGCCCTGGCGAAGCGCGATCCTATGCTGGACGAGGTCGGAGCAGTTTTTGAAGGTGTCGCGCAGCAAGCTCAGGTTTGCGTCCAGCGACCCGGCGAGCGCGACCTGTTTTAATGCCTCTACCACGCGGTCCGGCGCCGGTTTCTGAGGTGCAGCGGAGGCTTTGGCCATGGCGGGAGATGCCTCCCTGTATGCATGCTTACAACGCGAAAGGTTTCCCCGCCACCCTGTGGTTATACGAGAATGGCCCCTGCGACCGTTGTGGTTGCAGGGGCCATGCCTATTTTCTTCGGGTCTTACTTCCACACGATCGGGATCCAGAAGTAGCCGAACAGGGTGATCGTGGCGATGGAGGCCAGGTTGAGGAAGAAGCCGACCTTGATCATCTGCCGCATGCTTACGTAGCCGGTGCTGAAGGCGATGGCGTTGGGCGGGGTGCCGACCGGCATCATGAAGGCCAGCGAGGAGCCCAGGGAGGCGACCATCATCAGGCCGACGGGGGAGATGTGCAGGGCGGTGGCCAGACTCGCCATGATCGGCATGAACAGGGTGGCGATGGCCGTGTTGGAGGTGATTTCGGTCAGGAAGACCATCAGCGTGGTGACCGACAGGACGATGAAGAAGAGATGGACGCTGCCGAGGCCGGTCAGCCAGCCTGCCAGGTAGTTGGCGACGCCGGTGGTCTGGAACATGTTGGCCACCGAGAAGCCGGCGCCGAACAGCAACAGGATGTCCCAGGGGATCTTGTTAAGCGCCTTCGGGCCCAGCAGGAACTCGCCCTTGCCCTTGCTCGACGGGATCAGGAAGAGCAGCAGAGCGCCGAAGATGGCGACCATGGTGTCATCGATGCCGGGGATGATCTCCTTCAGGAAGAAGGGGTAGATGATCCACAGGAAGGCGGTGAGGCCGAAGACGCCAAGCACCTTCCACTCCTCGTTGGTCACCGGGCCGAGGTCGGCGAGTTGCTTGCGGATGAACTCCTTGCTGCCGGGGATCTCCTTGAACTCGGGCGGCATCACCTTCAGCATGATCCACCAGGCGATGAAGGTGAAGACCAGGAAGACCGGCATGCCGACGAGCATGTACTTGAAGAAGCCGATCTCGATGTTCAGGGTCTTGGCGGCCACGCCCACCATGACGGCGTTGGGCGGGGTGCCGATGATGCTGCCGACGCCGCCGATGGAGGAGGCGTAGGCGATGGCCAGCATGATCAGGGCGCCGAAGTTGGTCTTGGGGACCGAACCTGTGGCAGGGTCGATGCCCTTACCCTTCCCCTGCAAGCTCATCATCTGCGACACGACCGCAAGGCCGATCGGCAGCATCATCATCGCGGTGGCGGTATTGGAGATAAAGGCGGAGATGAGGCCGGTGGAGAGCATGAAGCCCAGTACGATACGGCTCGGGCTGGTGCCGACGAGGTTGATGACGATCAGGGCGATCCGCTTGTGCAGGTTCCAGCGCTCGATCGCCACGGCCACCACGAAGCCGCCGAGGAAGAGGTAGATCGTGGGCTCGGCGTAGGGCGCCAGGACATCCTTCATTTTGCCGAGGCTGAGCGCCGGGAAGAGCAGGATCGGCAGCAGGCTGGCGACCGGGATCGGCACCGCCTCGGTCACCCACCAGATCGCGATCCAGACGGTGGAGGAGAGTGCAGCGACGCCGGCCGGGGAGAGGCCCTTCGGCTTGAAGAACAAGAGCATAAGGAGGAAGACGGCTGGACCGAGAAACAGACCAATTTTGTTGGCGAGGCCGAAAGACGATTCTTCCGGGGCGGCGGGCAACTTCTGTGCGGGCTGAGTCACCATGATCGCTCCTCTGTAGGGCTATATCGCCAGGCGGAAGCGAACCCCCCGCCCGGCGGGAGGATTATGGGCTCTGCTTCCGCTCCAACTCACTTACGGCTTGTATTAACTCGGCATCGACCTCGCGGGCGAAGTAGTCGTAAACGGGGCGAAACGCAGCCTTCCAGGCCGCCCGCTCCGCGTCGTTCTGGGTTCGAACATCAATACGGCCCATCTTGATGCGGTCCAGGTCCTGCTGGTTAAGGCGCCCGGCGTTCACACGCACCCAGGCGGTGGTCTCGGCCAGCGACTCGGTCAGAATTAGCCGGACCTCTTCGGGAAGGCTCTTCCAAAACAGGTCGGTGGTCATGACCGTGTAGCCCAGGTACCCGTGGTTCGAGACTGTCATGTAGCGCTGGACCTCGTGGAACTTTTTCCAGTAGATGTTCGACGGCGTGTTCTCCTGGCCGTCGACCTGGCCGGTCTCCAGCGACCGGAAGGTCTGGTCGAAGGGGACAGCGACGCCGACGGCGCCCAGCGCCTTGAACTGCTCGAAGAGCACCTGGCTCGGCTGGACCCGGAAGCGCTGGCCGGCGAAGTCCGATGGGAGCACCAGCGGCCTCTTGGAGGAGGTCATCTGCTTCCAGCCGTTGTCCCACATGACCAGGCCCCGCAGCCCCTGCTTCTGCAGGGTGCGGAACAGCTTCTGGCCGATGGGCCCTTCCATCGCTGCAACGACCGACTCCTGGTCAGGGAAGGCGTAGGGAAGGTCGAAGACCTGCCAGACCGGGAAGAGTTCGGCCAGCTTGCCGGTGGAGGGGGCGATCATGTGGACCTGGCCGGTGCGCAGGGCCTGAATCTCCTCGTCGTCCCCCACGAGCTGGCCGTTCGGGAAGACCTCCACCTGGATGCGGCCCTTGGACTTCTCCCGGACGAGGTCGGCGAAGCGGCGGGCCGCCAGCCCCTTGGGGGTGTTCTCGGCGACCACGTGGGCAAACTTGATGACGATCTTCTCTTCAGAGCCCCACTGCTCGTTGTCGGTCGCCCGTCCCGTTCCGCAGCCGGCCGCGGCCCACAGGGAGAGGGCCAGAAGGAGGGCCACCAACCGGGTCCTCTTTGTAGCACGAGTGGTCACGGGCGAATCCCCCCTTCAGGGTACGGGTTATGGGTGCCATAAATAAACCTTTTGGTCTTTACGTTGATATCGATTAAAGTGTGTGACCAAAAACGAGCGCATTACTTTTGTTTAGCGATGTAGCGGTAGATGGGCCGGCCCACGCCGCCGTAATGCTGCTCGACCCGCAGTCGCCGCTGCTGGACGAGGTAGTCCAGGTAGCGGCGCACCGTGACCCGGGCGAGCCCGATCCCGTCGGCCACTTCGGATGCCGAGAGCGGGCGCCCCTGGTCGACCATGTAGAGCAGCACCTGCCTGAGGGTCCAGTCGGTGAGGCCCTTGGGGAGCGTCTCGGGCTGGGCCGGGGCCTGGGCTGGGTGCGGGTCGGCGCCCAATCCGGGCGCCAGCCGGTCGAGCTGCTCCTGGCTCACTTTGGCGGTGCGGGCCAGGTCGCCGTGCATGCGGGCGTAGGCCTCCAGGGTCCGCTTGATCCGATCGAACTTGAACGGCTTGATGATATAGTCCACGGCGCCGCTGCGTAGTACGTCCTGCACGGTTTCGGCATCCTGGGCGGCGGTCACCATGATCACATCCACCGGCAGCTCCCGGCGGCGCAGCTCCTTGAGCACCTGCACCCCATCCATGTCGGGCAGGTAGACATCGAGAATGACCAGGTCGGGCAGCAGCTCGGCGGTGACCGTTACGCCGGCGTGCCCGTTCGGGGCCGTACCCACCACCCGAAACGGTCCCGACGCCTCGACATAGGTGCGGTTCACCTCTGTCACCATGGGATCATCCTCGACGATGACGACCCTGTACTCGGTCATATCGAATCCGCCTCCTGTGCGGTGGTGGTTTGGTCTCGGGGAATCCAGATCTCGAAGGCGGTGCCCAGCTCGCCCGTCTCCAGCGAGATTCTGCCGCCGGCGCTCTCGATGTGCTGCCGCACCAGCGCCAGGCCGATCCCCTGGTGCCCCGCCGCCTTGGTGGAGAAGCCGGGCCGCCAAATCTCTTCCCGCACGTCCGGCGGGATGCCCCGCCCGGAGTCCCGGACGACGATGCGCAGGCCCTCGTCGCCCTCCTGGATGAGGCAGTGGACCGCCCGGCGGTCGGCGGGCGCCTCCAGTACCGCATCCATGGCATTCTCCAGTAGGTTGCCGACCACCAGGACCAGGGCGGTCGCATCGGTGGTGGCGGGGAAGTTGCGCAGGCGGCTTTTCGTGTCGATGGTGAAGGTGATGCCCAGCTCCCGGGCCCGGTGCAGCTTGCCTAGCAGCAGCCCCGCCACCCGGTAGTCGGCGAAGCGGCGGGTGAGGAACTGGGTCTGCTCCTGCTGCGCCTCGTAGCTCGAAAAGATGTAGTCGATCGCCTCGTCGGTGCGCCCGAACTGGATCAGTCCGGCGATGGTGTGCAGCCGGTTCATGTGCTCATGGTTCTGGGCCCGGAGCGAGTCGATGAACTTGGTGACGCCGGTCAGCTGGTCGGCCAGACGGTGGACCTCGGTGCGGTCCCGGAAGGTGGCGACCGCTCCGATGATGCGGCCCTGGATTCGCACCGGCACCCGGTTGGTCAGCACCACGGTGGTGCCCAGCAGCATCTCCTGGTTGAGCTCCGGCTCGCCGCTGTGCAGAATCTCCGGTAGGCGGGAGTAGGGCACGATCTCCTGCACGGGCATGCCGATCGCCTCGCTCCGCCGGCCCAGAATCCGCTGCGCCTCCTCGTTGATTACGGTGACACGCTGCTCCCGGTCGATCGCCAGGACGCCCTCGCCGATGCCGTTCAAGATCGCCAGACGCTCCTGGAGCAGGCGGGCGATTTCGGGCGGTTCCAGGCCCAGCAGTTGGCGCTTGATGCGGCTGCCCAGCAGCCACGCGCCAACAAGGCCCACACCGAGGGCTGCCACCAGGGCGGCGCTGAGCTCGGGGGCCATGTCGGTCAGGACGGCGGCGACGGATGGGGTCAAAATGCCCACCACGACGACGCCGACCTGCTGGGTCACATCTTCGGACATGATTGGCACAAAGGCGCGCACGCTGTTGCCCCACAGGCCCCGCGCCCGGGAGGTGTAGGTGTGCTCCGCGAAGGCCGGGCCCTCGTCGCCGCCCGAGAAGGTGGTTCCGATCCTGGCCGGCACGGGGTGGGAGTAGCGGATATGGCTCGTATCCAAGACCACCACGTACTCGACGGCGTTTACCTGGCGGATTCGCTCGGCGATCGGCTGGATCACCTGCTCGCCGCCCGGCTGCCCCACCGCTCGCTTCACGTCGGCGATTTCGGCCACGGTCTGGGCCACGTGCAGGACCCGGCGCCCGAGCTGGTCCTCGACCGAGTTCAGCGTGTAGGCCGCCACCACCGCTGTGCCGGCGGCGCCCGCCAGCAGGACGATGCCCGTGGCGAGCAGGGCGATGTGGGTCCGGACGGACAGAGCGAAGGCCGCCAGGCGGGGGCGCATCAGCGGCTCTCCTTGTAGGCGGCGCCGAGGGCGAGGAGCAGGAAGCTGGCGAGCAGGGCGGTGACGCCCGGCCAGCCATGCGAAAGCCAGAGCGTGCCCCCGACGGTGCCGGCGACGCTCGAGCCCAGGTAGTAGAAGAAGAGGTAGAGCGAGGAGGCTGCCCCGCGGTTGGTCTTCGCACGCTCCCCGACCCAGCCGCTGGCGATGGCGTGGGCGCCGAAGAAGCCGAAGCAGAAGATGGCGACGCCGCCGAACTTGATCAGGAGGGGGGAGGCCAAGGTGATGATCGCCCCGGCTAATTGGATGCCGATGCCCAGCAGGAGCATGGGGCGCCGGCCATGCTGGTCGGAGAGACGGCCCAGCCAGGTGGAGCTGAAGGTCCCCACCAGGTAGAGCAGGAAGAGCCAGCTCAAAAGCGCCGAGCTGAGGTTGTAGGGCGGCGCCATGAGGTGGTAGCCCACGTAGTTGAACATGGTGACGAAGCTGCCCATGATCAGGAACGAGACGCAGTAGAGCAGGAGCAGCCCCGGGTCCCGCAGGCAGTCGACCAGGGAGCCCAGCAGGCGGCGCAGGTTGAGCGGCTGGGGGCGGAAGTACCGGGAGGGGGGGAGGGTCCGCCAGAACCAGAGGGCGCAGGCCAGGCTCATGACGCCGGTCACGCCGACGGCGGCCCGCCAGTTCCACAGGTCGGCGACGATCCCGCCGATGATGCGCCCGCCCATGCCGCCCATGGAGTTGCCGCTCACATACAGGCCCATGGCAACCCCGAGGTAGCGGGGATCGACCTCTTCGGCCAGGTAGGCCATGGCGGTGGCGGGCAGTCCGGCGAGGACCAGGCCGTTGAGGGCCCGGAGCCCCAGGAGGCTGCCGAAGGTGGGGGCGAAGGCGGCCAGGATGCCGATGACGCCGGTGGCGACCAGGGCGGTGGCCATGACCGCCTTGCGCCCGATGGAGTCGGCCAGGGGACCGGCGAAGAGCAGGGCGACCGCCAGGGTCGCTGTAGCGGCGGAGATGGTGAGGCTGGCCATGGCCGGGGTGATGTGGAAGCTGTCCGAGAGCAGGGGGAGCAAGGGCTGGGTGGTGTAAAGGCTGGCGTAGGTGGCGAGGGCCCCCGCAAAGAGGGCCAGCGTCACCCGCCGGAAGAGTGGGGTGCCTTGCTGCATGTCGCCCAAAACGCAGATCCTTCTCTCTTGTGATGCCTATTACAGATGATGATACCCGCTTGGAGCAGGTGCGGCTACGGCACATAGAAGCACCGCTTATGAGCCAGTGTGTCTACTTGCGTTCTGGTTATCCCGCTTGATCAATAGTTATTTATACCTATACTTATCCTTATTAGACACAGGGGGGATGGGAGCGTTGGTCAGCGACAGCAAGGTGGTTTCGATCCGGTCCGCCGGGCGGCGGGCTTCGCAGCCCCGGACCCGCACCCGCAGACCGGAGCCAGCGCAGGCCAGCCGCCTGTCTCAGTGGCTCGATGCGAAGGCGACCAACGGCACGGTCCTGGTGGTTTCGGCCTGCTCGGTGATGCTGACCGTCGCGCTGGTCGCTGCTCTTGTGCGGTCGCCGGCGCCCAGCGAAGTCCCGGCTGAGCAGCCTGTGCCGGAGATTTCGTCCCTGCACGACTAGGGTACATGAAAAGACCGGGAGCGGCCCAGCGGCCGCTCCCGGTTTCTCGCGCACTAGAGCATCTCCAGGGGCATCTTGCGGGTCGGGGGCCGGAAGGCGGCGTTCAGGTCGGCCAGGTCCTGCACGGTTAGCTGGAGGTCGACCGCAGCCCGGTTCTGGCGGACGTGCTCGAGGCGCCCGGCCTTGGGGATCACCATCATGTCGCCCTGGCGGAGCAGCCAGGCCAGCGCAACCTGGGCGGCGGTGGCCCCGTGGCGGGAGGCCACCTGCTTGAGGGCGGCGTGGTGGAGCATGCGGCCCTGCTCGATCGGGGAGTAGGCCATGGTCGGGATGCGCCGCTGCCGCTGCCAGGGGAGCAGGTCGTACTCGATCCCCCGCCGGGTCAGGTTGTAGAGCACCTGGTTGGTGGCGACCGCCGCTCCGCCCCGCAGGCGCACGAGCTCCTCCATGTCGGAGGTGTCGAAGTTGCTGACGCCCCAGTGGCGGATCTTCCCGGCCTTGACCAGGGTGTCGAAGGCCTCCAGGGTCTCGGCGAGGGGGAAGCGCCCACGCCAGTGCAGGAGGTAGAGGTCGATGCGGTCGGTCTTGAGCCGCTTGAGGGAGCGCTCGCACGCCTCGATGGTCCCCCGCCGGGAGGCGTTGGAGGGCAGCACCTTGCTGACCAGGAAGACCTCGTCGCGGCGCCCGGCGATCGCCTCGGCGACGACCTCCTCGGCGCCGCCGGCGGCGTACATTTCCGCTGTGTCGATCAGGGTCATGCCGAGGTCCATGCCGAGCCGCAAGGCGGCGACCTCGTCGCGCCGGGCGTCGTAGTCTTCGCCCATGTACCAGGTGCCCTGGCCCAGAATCGGAACCCGCTCGCCGGCGGGGAGTTTGAGCGTCGGGATCGGCTGTTGTGTCATGGTGACGCCTCCTGGAGTTCGCTTCTTCCGGGTATTTTACCATAGCCTGGGGTGCGGTTTGACGGGCCATTTCCCTCGCCTTTTTGCTCATATTAGGTGCAATGGGAGGGAGATGAATGGAGGAGGACGAGCGGTACGAGTTGCTGGAGGGGGAGCGTTTCATCATACCCACTCCACCTTTAATCCACCAATTGGTTCTGGGGGAGATCCTTTTCCTACTTCATGACTTCGTAAAGGCGCACCGACTCGGGCAGGTTCTCATGGCACCGCTCGAGGTTGTGCTCTCCATAGAGAACATAGTTCAACCGGACGTGTTCTTCATTTCCAATCAGCGGAGACACATCGTTGATCCCGATGGCTGCGTTAACGCGGCGCCCGACCTGGTCATTGAGATTCTCTCCCCCAGCACATCGGGCCGTGACCGGCTCTACAAGCGGAAGCTCTACAGCAAGTTCGGCGTACAGGAGTACTGGATCGTAGACCCGGCTGCTCGCACCATCGAAGTGCTGGTGCCTTCTCCGGCAGGTCTAGAGGTCTGGCGCACTTTCGATGACACGTCCGACCTGGTATCACCACTGCTTAGTGACCTGACCTTCAAAGTTCGGACAGTCCTTGATGACTAAATACAGGGGCAGATTCCCGCCGTTGAGCGTGGAGTCTGCCCCGTTTGGTTGGGTACGTCCTCCTCCTTGTGAGGGAGGTAACATGACCTGGCCCGGATTCTTTTCGCGAGGCCATAAGTGTCAATGATTTCACGCCGTAATCGTATTAAATCCTTGCCCTTACGGGGAATGCCCGCTTTCCGTGCGCAGGTTCATACTGGAGCCATATCTAAGCGCAGGGAGGTTCTCCAGTATGTCTGAGCAAGCAACCTTGTCACGGCGCTCCTTCCTGAAGTGGAGCGGGCTGCTCACGGGGGCGGCCGCAGCGGGCGGTCTGACCATGAGCGGCGTCTCCCCGTTCAAGCCGGCCGAAGCCGCCGAGAAGGACGACACCGTGGTGATTCCCACCGGCTGCAGCAACAACTGCGGCGGCCGATGCGTGATTCATGCCCATGTCAAGGACGGCGTCCTGACCCGCATCGAAACCGATCCAGTCGCCGACACGGCTGACCAGTACGCCCTCAGGGCCTGCCTCCGCGGGCGCTCCTACCGCCAGATGGTCTACCATCCGGACCGGCTCAAGTATCCCATGAAGCGGGTCGGCAAGCGGGGCGAGGGGAAATGGGAGCGCATCTCCTGGGACGAGGCCACCACGCTGGTTGCCACCGAGATCAAGCGAATCAAGGAGAAGTACGGCGCCCTGTCGATCCACCCCATCTACGCCACCGGTAACTCCGGCCTTAACGCCGGCCGGAACTGGATGACCCGCCTGCTGGGGCTCTACGCCGGTGACTACCTGGGCTACTACGGCACCTACTCGAGCGGCCAGACCCGTTATGCGACTCCGTTCACGTTTGGCTCCAGCAACTCGGGCAACCACCGGGCCGACCTGCAGAACTCCAAGCTGATCATTCTGATGGGGCACAACCCGGCGGAGACGGTCTTTGGGACCAACTCCATGTACTACTACCGGAAAGCCAAAGAGGCCGGCGCCAAGGTGATCGTCATCGACCCGCGCTACACGGACACCGCCGTCGCCCTGGCGGACGAGTGGATCCCCATTCGTCCGACCACCGACAGCGCCCTTCTCGATGCGATGGCCCACGTGATCATCACGGAGAACATGCACGACCAGAAGTTCCTCGACAAGTACTGCCTGGGCTTCGACGAGGAGCACATGCCCGAGGGGATTCCCGCCGGCAACTCCTTCAAGAGCTATATCCTCGGCCAGGCCGACGGCCAGCCCAAGACCCCGGAGTGGGCGGAGAAGATCACGGGGATCCCTGCGGCCCGCATCCGTCAGCTCGGCCGGGAGTACGGCAGCATCAAGCCGGCCGCACTGATCCAGGGCTTCGGTCCCCAGCGCCACGCCAACGGCGAGCAGAGCGTCCGCTCGGCCACGGTGTTGGCCGCGATGACCGGCAACATCGGCATCAAGGGCGGCTGGGCCTCGGGCGCCGGCTATCCGCCCAGCACCGTCACCATGGGCAGCATCCCGCAAAAGGGCGGCGGCAAGGTGATGATCTCCTGCTTCCTGTGGTCCGAGGCGATCGTGCGAGGCAAGGAGATGACCAAGGAGAAGGACCTGATTCAGGGCGCCGACAAGCTGCCCAGCAACATCAAGTGCATCTTCAATCTGGCGGGCAACGCCCTGCTCAACCAGCACGCCGACATCAACGGGACGAAGAAGATCCTGCAGGACGACAGCCTCTGCGAGTTCATCGTCACGTCGGATATCTTCATGACCCCCAGCGCCGAGTACTCGGATCTGGTGCTGCCCTCCGTGACCTTCTACGAGCGGGAGAACATCGTCACCCCGTGGGGCCACGGCGAGTACGCCATCTACATGAACCCGGTCATCAAGCCGCTGCACGACTGCCGCGACGAGTACGACTGGATCACCGATGTGGCTGAGAAGCTGGGCGTGAAGGATCAGTTCACCGAAGGCAAGACGGCGGCGGATTGGATGAAGTACTGCACCGAGGCCGCAGCCAAGGCGCACCCGGACTTCCCGGGCTACGAGACCTTCAAGAAGACCGGCATTTACCGGCGCAAGGTGGCCAAGCCCGAGATCGCCTTCGAGAAGCAGATCGCCGATCCCGAGAAGAACAAGTTCGCCACCCCGTCGGGCAAGATCGAGATCTTCTCCAAGCAGCTCTTCGACCGGAAGCAGCCGGACACGGTGCCGGCGGTGCCGAAGTACGTGGCGCCCTTCGACGGCCTCTCCGACCCGCTGATCAAGAAGTACCCCCTGCAGATGACGGGCTACCACTACAAGCGGCGTGTGCACTCCACCCATGACAACAACCCCTGGATGACCGAGGCCTCCCGCCAGGAGGTCTGGATCAACCCGATCGACGCTGAGGCCCGCAGCATCCAGAACGGCGACCAGGTCAAGATCTTCAACGATCGCGGCGCAACGTTGGTACCGGCCAAAGTGACGCCGCGGGTGATGCCCGGCGTGATCGCCCTGCCGCAGGGCGCCTGGCACAAGGCCGGCAACGACGGCGTGGACACCAAGGGTTCGATCAACACGCTGACCATTATGCGGGGCAGCTACATGAGCAACTCGAACCCGCAGCACACCAATCTGGTTGAGGTTGTCCGGGCGTAGCGCCGGCGAAAGGAGGATCCACCGTGAGTCAGCAGCTGGGCTTTTACGTCAATCAGCAGTACTGCATGGGCTGCAAGACCTGCACCGTCACCTGCAAGGATAAGAATGACACCGAGGTGGGCGTCAACTTCCGCCGGGTTACCGAGGTATCGGGCGGCGGCTTCACCAAGGTGGGCGATGTGTTCCATGCCGACGTCTTCGGCTACTGGATCAGCCTGTCGTGCAACCACTGCTCCGAGCCGGGGTGCGTGCCGAACTGCCCGACCGGCGCCATGCACAAGAACCCCGAGGACGGGGTGGTCTCGGTCGATACCGAGATCTGCATCGGCTGCAAGTACTGCACCTGGAACTGCCCGTACGGGGCGCCGCAGTTCAGTGAGAAGCTGGGCAAGACCCGCAAGTGCGACCTCTGCGCCGACTACCGTGCGCAGGGCAAGGAACCGGCCTGCGTCTCCTCGTGCCTGATGCGGGCGATTGAGTGGGGTCCCATCGACGAGCTGAAGAAGAAGCATCCCGAGGCGGTCAGCGCCCTGGCCGGCCTGCCGTCGCCGGATATGACCCACCCGAACATCATTTTCACCCCCCACCGGAGCGCCGTGTCGGGGGAGAGGAGGTAGGCCGCGATGATCCACACGGAGTGGTCTTTGGTCGCATTTACCCTGCTCGGCCAGGCTGCCGCAGGTCTTTACCTGGGCAAGGTCCTGGTGCAGGAGGTGCTCCTGCGCAAGGCGGGCGCCGCGGAGGCGGTTCGCCTGACCCGGCGCCCCGGGCTGATCGCCGGCCTTCTGTTGGCGCTTGGCATGCTGGCATCGTTCCTGCACTTGGGCTCGCCCATGGGCGCCTTCCGGGCGGCCAACAACCTTGCCACCTCCTGGCTCTCCCGTGAGATTCTCTTCACGCTGATCTTCGGCGGCATGTGGGCGCTGACCGAGTGGGCCGAGCGCAAGGGCGTGGAGCGCGAGCACATCGTTACGCTGAGCCGGTTTACGGCCGGCCTTGGCGTGGTGATGGTGCTGGTGATGAGCATGGTCTACAAGGTGAGCATCATCCCGGCCTGGTCGAGCATCTTCACGGTGTTCACCTTCGTGGCTACCCTGCTGGTGCTGGGCGGCGTAGGCGTTCTGATCACCCTCCCCGCCGAAGCCGCGGATGCCGTGGTGAAGGTGGGACCCGCCCTGGCTTTGGCGGGCGCCGCCATTCAGGTGGTGGGGCTGCCCTTCTACCTGGCTGGCCTCGGCAACGGCAACAGCGCCGGCCGCAAGTCGCTCGATATGCTGATGGGGAACCTTCAGCCGGGGCTCTGGATCCACATGTTGCTGGTGGTGGGACTCGCCGTGGTGGTGGGCCTGATCTGGCACCGCAAGCAGCTGACGCCCAGGGCCGTCTACCTGGCCCTCGCCGTCGGGCTGATCGGCGAGGCTGCCGCCCGCATCATTTTCTACGCTTCCAGCGTGCCGATTTCGGTTGGATAGTCGCTAAGAGGGGGGTTACCGATGCTCACGGAGAGTCTGCCGTTTGAGCCTGCCGCCTGCCGGTCGCTGGCCTACCGGTTCCTGGCGACCCTGTTCCTGAACCGCCCCGAGCCGACCTGGCTGGCCGAGATCGCCCAGCAGGGGCTGCTGGCCGAGTTCCCGGTACGGGTGGGCAACGGTCGGATGGCCGAGGGCCTCGCCCTGATGGCGCAGGCGTGCGGGGAACTGGCTGACGGCGCCGAAGCGGGCAAGGCGCTGTGCTGGGAGTACGACCGGCTTTTCGTGGGCATGGGTCACGTCCCCGCCCCGCCGTGGGAGTCGGTCTACCGGTCGGATGAACGGATGCTGTTTGACTGGCCCACCCTCCAGGTGCGGGCTGCCTACCGGGCCATGGGGCTCGAGGTAGGGCGCCCGGAGGAGCCGGATGATCACATCGGGCTGGAGCTGCTCTTCATGGCGGAGCTTTGCGAGCGGGAGGCCCGGGGCTCTGTGGAGGTACGCGGGGTGCAGCATGAGTTCCTATCCTCTCACCTCATGCAGTGGGCGCCCGCCTTCTGTGAAGACATTCTGGCGAACACGCAGGTGGCCTTCTACCGTGGACTCGCCCTGCTGACGCAGGGGCTGCTCGAACAAGAGCGGGAGTGCTTAGCGGTATGATTGATCTGGAGCGGGCTGCAGAGTGGATGAGCGGCATGACCCCTGTGCGGGTGGAGCCCGGTCTGTGCGTGCAGGCCCGCTCCCCCAAGGCTTCCTGCCGAGCCTGCGCCGAGGTCTGCCCGGTGCAGGCGGTCAGCCTGAACCGCGGGGTCAAGCTGGCGGAGAGTTGCACCGCCTGTGGTCTTTGTGCCGCTGCGTGCCCGACCGGGGCGATTCGGATGGAGGCTCCCTCCGAGGTGGGCCTGCTGGCGGCGGGGCGCAAGGTCCAGGGCAGCCCGCTGGTCCTGGTGTGTGAGCGTCAGCTCCCGCACCTGCCGGAGGGCGCCCGGCCGCAGGCGGTCACCGTGCCGTGCACCGGTGCGGTGACCGCTGAGCTGCTGGCGGGCATGGTCGCGGCGGGGCACCGACAGGTGCTGCTGTGGCGCCCGACAGCGTGCGGCGCCTGCCCGAACGGGCAGGCGTCAGCGGCGCTGGTGGAACGGGCGCTGGCGGCGCTGGCGCAGATCTACCCGGGAAGCGTGAGTGCGGGCGATTCACTGACCACACCTGGATTAGAGCATGGGGAGAGATCGGTCGCAGTCGAGCAAGCCGTGCTGGCCGACGACCGTCGGGCCTTCCTGGGGAGCCTGTTTACCGGCGGCGGCCAGGTCCTTGGACAGTTGCTGGGCGGCTGGTTCGGCAAGCCGGCGGCGCCCAAGCCGTCGCTGCCGGATCCCACCGAGGTGCCCCACCGGCGGCAGATCCTCTCCCGGGCCCTGGCTGCGGTGCCCCCCGCTGAGGGCGGCGCCTTGCCGGGGGCGGCGCTCGCCGTGGGAGCCGGCTGCACACTGTGCGTGGTGTGCAGCCGACTCTGCCCGGCGGGGGCGCTGAAGCTCCACCAAGATGGCGAGAGTGCCACGCTCACGTGGAAAGCCTCCATGTGCACAGGGTGCGGACTCTGTCGCGATGTCTGTCCCATGAAGGCCATGGGCTCGGCTGGGACCATGACTTTCGGTCAACTGCTGGCCGAAGAGCCGGAAACACTCGCTCACGGAAAGCCGTTCAGCACGAGAAATGATCAACTACGTTGATTACCCGTGGCACTAACGAGTTCGCTGTGCTATAGTATCCCTTGAGCTAAATACCGGCGGCCTTTAAGACAGTCCTGTGAGACTGGCAAGGTCTAATGTTTGAGCGCGCTTCCGCCATGGGAGGGTGTGCAGACAGGACGACTTCTTGCCATCGCCGGTAAGAAGTCTTTTTTATCTACGCACCCTACATCGCAGGAGGAAACGCACACATGGCCAGCAACAAGGTTTTCGGCTACCTGCCCCAGGACCGTCCGCCGGTCGGCGCCCTTTTGAGCCTGGGCTTCCAGCACGTGCTCACCATGTTCCCCGCCACGGTTCTGGTAGCGATTCTGACCAAGTTCGATGTCGGCGTCACCCTGTTCGCTTCCGGCCTGGGCACCATCATCGCGATCCTGGTCTCGGGCGGCCGGATTCCGCTCTACTATGGCGGCAGCTTCGCCTATATCGCCCCGGTAACCGCTGTGGTGCTGGCCCCCTGGGGCGGCCCGGCGGTCGCACAGGTCGGCGTTGTGGCCACCGGTATTCTAAATATCCTCATCGGCCTGATTGTGCAGAAGACCGGCAAGCGCATGCTGGACAAGGCGCTGCCCCCAGTGGTTACCGGGTCGATCGCCATCGTCATCGGCATCGCCCTGGCCAAGACGGCGCTCGACATGGCCTCGGCCAACTGGGGCGTGGCGCTCGTTACCATGATCGTCACGATCCTCTGCTCCGTTTTCCTGCGGGGCCGCGGCCTGCTGGGCATGATGCCCGTGCTGATCGGCGCCGTGGTGGGCTACCTGACCGCGCTGGCCATGGGGCTGATCGACTTCGCCCCGGTGGCCCAGGCCGCCTGGTTCTCGGTGCCCGCCTTCCGCCTGCCCGACTTCACCAACCCCAACGCCTGGGCCGCTATTGTGGCCATCGCCCCGATCGCCGTCGCCACGCTGCCCGAGTCCACGGCGCACCTTTACCAGGTCAGCCTCTACATCGATAAGCTGGCCGAGGAGCAGGGGCGCCCGCCGGTGCGGATCAAGAAGCTGGTGGGCATCAACCTCGTCGCTGACGGCCTGTCGGACTTCATCTTCGGCATGCTCGGCGCCTCTTCGGGCACCAACTACGGCGAGAACAACTCCCTGATGGCGATCACCCGCAACTACTCGACCCCGGTTCTCATGGCCGCAGGCGGTATCGCCATGGTCCTGGCCTTCGCAGGCAAGCTCGCTGCCGTGGTCTCCACCCTGCCCGGCTTTGTCACGGGCGGTCTGGCGATCTACCTCTTCGGCGTGATCGGTGTGCAGGGCGTCGCCCTGATGCAGGAGGAGAAGGTGGACCTGTTCGACCCCGCTCAGCTGGCCATCGCCGCCGTGATCCTGGTGATCGGGCTGGGCGGCAACCAGTTCGAGGGTGGCAACATCCCCATCTTTGGGATGGAGCTTCCCGCCATCGCCACGGCTGCCGTGGCCGGCATTGTGCTGAACCTGGTCTTCCTGGCCGCCGGACGGGGTCATGTGTCCCGCACCGATGAGGCTTAAGCCCTCCTCCTTACCCAAGAACCCTGAACGAGAAGCACCCAACCGCTGATGCAGTTGGGTGCTTCTTTTTAGCTTGTCGAAAGAATTTACAGATCATTATTTTGACCCGCGTAGCTACAACGTGCTAATGTATTAGTAGGTAAAGTATACCTATTTAACTATTTAAAAGTTGTGCTTTCGTACTGGGGGCCTACCCATGACTACCCGTCCGGTTCAAGCGACGGACGAGCCCTTTCTCTTCGAGTTGTTTGCGGCAACCAAGGGCGCCGAGATGTCCGCCTGGGGGCTTCCCCCACCACAAATGGCACAGTTGTTGCAGATGCAGTATCACGCTCAGCGGCGCTCCTATGAGGCGCAGTACCCGGGCGCTGACCACCGCATTCTCCTGAAGGGCGACGAGCCGATCGGTCGGGTCTGGGTCAGTCGCTCTCCCCACGAGATCGTTCTGGTTGATATTGCCCTCCTGCCTCAGTTCCGCGGTACCGGCGCCGGAACTCGTCTGATTCAGGCGCTGCAGGCCGAGGCCGCCGAGGCTTGCGTGCCGCTCCGGCTTCAGGTCGCCGCCAACAACCCGAGGGCGGCGCAACTGTATGAGCGACTCGGCTTCAGGGAAATCCATGTGACCGAGACCCACCAGTCCATGCAATGGCCCTAGGAAAGGGAGGAACTGCAAGTGGATCAGTACATCGGTGAGATCCGGATGTTTGCCGGGGACTTTGCCCCGATGGGGTGGGCGCTCTGCAACGGGCAGCTGCTGTCCATTTCCCAGTATGAGGCTCTGTACAGTCTGATTGGGACCACGTACGGCGGGGACGGGCAGACCACGTTCGCCGTGCCGGACCTGCGCGGCCGTGTCCCGATTCACGCGGGACAGAACCCCGCTACAGGCAGTACATACAGCAATGGGCAGGCCGGTGGTGTAGAGACCGTAACGCTCACCAGCCAGCAGATGCCGCTTCACAACCATGTGGTCTATGCAACGGCGGTCGACGGCACCCAAGCGGAGCCGACCAATGGCGTCTGGGCAACGTCCACCCTGAACGAGTACTCCGCCGGATCCCCCGCTGCCGCCATGGCAGCGAACGCCGTGGCGCCCGCGGGAAACAGTCAGCCGCACGATAACATGATGCCGTTCCAGTGCGTCAGCTTCATTATTGCCGTTGAGGGACTCTATCCCCCCCAGTCCTGAGGTAGTTGCCAGTAGCAAGGAGGCGTTACATATGTCTGAACCGTTCCTGGGCGAAATTCGGATGTTTGGGCTCAACTCTGCGCCGCGGGGCTGGGCTCTGTGCAATGGGCAACTGCTTTCGATTGCGAGCAATCAGGCGCTCTTTTCGCTGCTGGGCACCACATACGGCGGCGACGGCAGGACCACCTTCGCCCTGCCCGACCTCCGGGGCCGCGTTCCGGTTCATGTTGGCAATGGAGTCACCCTGGGGCAATCCGCCGGGGAAGAGAACCACACGCTGATCCAGGCGGAGATGCCGGCGCATACACACCAGATGTCCGCCAGTACCGCTGCAGCGAATCAGAAAAACGTAGAGGGGTCGATCTGGACTTCGTCAACCAGCAACCCCTTCGGTCCGGCAGCGAGCCTCACCCCCATGAATGCCGCCTCCCTGGCGGCGGCTGGCGGTAGCCAGGCTCACCCGAACATGCAGCCGTATTTGACGGTGAACTTCTGCATTGCAACGCAGGGAATCTTCCCAAGCCGCAACTGACAAAAGGGGGCAACGCATATGTCCGATCCGTTTATCGGCGAGATCAGGGTCTTCGGCGGCAACTTCGCCCCCAAGGGTTGGGCGCTCTGCAACGGGCAACTCATGGCGATCGTGCAGAACACCGCTCTCTTCTCCATCCTCGGCACCAGGTACGGCGGCGACGGCAGGACCACCTTCGGCCTGCCGAACCTGCAGGGCAGCGCTCCGATGCACCAGGGCGCCGGGCCGGGGCTTACCCCGAGGAGCCTCGGCGAGAAGGGCGGCAGTCCGTACGTTACGCTACTGACCTCGGAGATGCCCGCCCACACCCACACGCCCATGGGCGACGGTGCGGCTGGCTCTGCCACAGCCAGCGTAGCCACCAACAACGTTTGGGGCTCCGCCTCGAACCGCAGCGGCAGTTCGATCTACACGAACGACCCAAGCCGGGTGCAGATGAGCCCCATGGCCCTGGGGGTTTCGGGGGGCAGTCAACCTCACAACAACATGCAGCCTTACTTGGGACTCAATTTCATCATCGCCCTGGAGGGAATCTTCCCCCCGCGGTCCGACTGACGCTCCAGACACAGTCCTCGCGGGCCATTTGGCCCGCGAGGGCCTTTGCATTGTTACTGTCAACGGTGCTGACTTTTGGGGGGAACGATCCATGCGACGTTCGAGGAAACTGCTTTTGCAGCGGCTGAATCAATTGTTGGTCGTGATGATGAGCGTACTCGTGCTGGGAGCGGCCTTGGGCCGGACCAACATCGCCTTGGCGGTAACTCCGGAAGCCACACCAAACGTCGCACAGGAGTTGACGGGCGACGACAACGAGATTGAAGCGGGAGAGGCGGCGCAGACCTTCAAACCCACGAAGACGGGGTTTATCGCGAAGATCTCCCTGTGGATATACTCGTATTCTGCTGGCAATAACGTCACCGCAACCGTTCAGGTGTGGGAGGGCGTCCCCGGTGGGAGCGGTGCATTACTGGGTAGTAAAACCGTCTCGTGGACCCCCTTCACCACGGCGCCAGGTTGGCAGGACTTTGTGTTTGATACACCCATCGCTGTAACGGGCAACAGTACCTACTACTATAGACTGACCTACACGGGGAGCACTAGTGTGATCAGGCTGGGCTACAAGATCACGTCGCCTGGCGCCTCTCCCTATGGGGGCGGCGATCACTATGTGTGGCAGAGTGGCTCTTCAACGTGGCAAATGTGGAACGACGCGGACACGGCCTTCCGCGTTTACATGGCCCTGAATCAGGCCCCGACCCTGGCGACGAACGCCGGGCTCTCGCTCAACGAGGGTGCCACCGCCACGCTCGCCAACACCCACCTGAACATCACCGATCCGGACGGCGACACGGTAACCTACACCATTGGGACCGCCCCCGCCAACGGAACCCTGAAGAAGGGCGCCACGGCACTTAGCGCCGGCGGTACCTTCACTCAGGCTGACATTAGTGGTGGACAGGTTACCTATGTACATAGCGGATCCGACACGACCTCCGACAGCTTTACCTTTACCGCTTCGGACGGAAAGGGCGGTTCGGTAGGCAGTACCACCTTCAACATGACCATCAATCCCGTTAATGACGCGCCCACCTTTACCCTGGGCAGCGACGTGACGGTTCTGGAGGACTCCGCCGCCTATTCGGCGTCCAACTTCCTGACAGGCAGCAGCGCCGTAGAAGCCGGCCAGACCCTTACCACCACCGTCTCCAACAATAACAACGCGCTCTTCTCCGCCCAGCCGGCCATTGACGGCGCCGGAAAACTGACCTTCACCCCCGCGGCCAATGCCTACGGCACTGCAGAGGTGACTGTTACCGTCAAGGACAATGGTGGCACTGCCAACGGCGGCAGCGACACAACCGTCAAGAAGTTCAACATCACGGTCACTGCGGTCAACGATGTGCCCAGTTTTACCGCTGGCGCCAACCAGAGCGTCAATGAGGATGCCGGTGCGCAGACGGTGGCTGGCTGGGCGACGGGCATCTCGGCCGGCGCTGCAAACGAGTCGGGCCAAACCCTGACCTTCACCGTGACCAACAACAACAACGCTCTCTTCTCGGTGCAGCCCGCGATCAGCAGCACGGGCACGCTGACCTACACTCCGGCAGCGAATGCTTCCGGTACGGCCAATGTGTCAGTTACGCTCTCTGACAATGGCGGTACAGCCAATAGCGGCAAAGACACCACTTTGGCGCAGAGTTTCACGATTACCGTCACGGAGATCAACGACGAGCCGGTTTTTACAAAGGGCGCAGACCACACGGTGCTGGAAGATGCGGGGCCGCAGACCGTAAGCGGGTGGGCCACGGGCATTTCGGCCGGTGCGCCCAGCGAGTCCGGCCAGACCTTAACCTTTACGGTGACCAACACCAACAATGCCCTCTTCTCTGTGCAGCCCGCCATTTCGAGCGCCGGCGTTCTGTCGTACACCCCTGCCGCAAACGCCCACGGGTCGGCGACGGTGACCGTGACGCTGAAGGATAATGGCGGGACCGCCAACGGCGGTGACGACACATCCGTGTCGCAGACCTTCACGATTACGGTCACTTCGGTCAACGACGAGCCCACTTTCACGAAGGGCGCCGACGAGACGGTGCTGGAGGATTCGGGCGCACACTCCGTCAGCAACTGGGCGACGAACATTTCGACCGGGCCGGCCGACGAGTCCGGCCAGACCGTGACCTTTTCCGTGACCAACAATAACAATGCCTTGTTTGCCGTGCAGCCGGCCATCAGTACCGGCGGTGACCTGAGCTACACCTTGGCGGCGAACGCCAACGGCACCGCCAACGTGACGGTGACCCTCTCTGATAACGGCGGTACCGCCAATAGCGGTAAGGACAGCTCGACTCAGTCCTTCACGATCGCCGTCACAGCGGTGAACGACGCTCCGGAGGCCGCTGATGACTCGCTCAGCGCGGTGGAGGAGGACTCGGCGCCTCGGACCATCCCGTTCGCGGCCCTGCTGAGCAACGACAGCGCGGGTCCGGCTAACGAGAGCGGCCAGACCCTGACCATCACGGCGGTGAGCGCCCCCACCGGCGGAACGGTTGAGATTTCGGGCAGCAACGTGATCTTCACGCTCACCTCGAACTTCACCGGCACGGCCAGCTTCACCTATACCGTCGAGGACAGTGGCACGCCCGCCCTTACGGACACCGCGACCGTGACCTTCGTGGTCAACCCGTCCGCCGAGACGCCGTCCGTCACGGCGGCGACCACGGCTGAGGACACCAAGTCCACCTCGGGCCTGGTCATTTCCCCGGACGCCGCCGACGGCGCCGGCGTCACCCACTTCAAGATCACCGGCATCACCGGTGGCGTACTCTACCAGAATGACGGCACCACCCAGATTAACAATGGAGACTTTATCACAGCCGCGGAGGGCGCCGCCGGCCTGAAGTTCATGCCGGCCCCTGACCGGAACACCTCGGCGGGTGACACCTTTGAATTCGCGGTTCAGGCGGCCCTCGACGCCGCCGGGACGGGCATCAGCCCCGCTGCCACCGGCACCATTACCGTAACCGAAGTCAACGATGCGCCAACGGGCACGGACGACAACCCTCCCGGCGCAATTCCAGAGGACTACGGTTCGCTTACGTTCAACGGTGCGGACTTGCTGGCCAATGACAGCAAGGGCCCGGCCAATGAAAGCGTACAGAGCCTGTGGATCACCGGGGTCGACAATGTTGTCGGCGGCACCGCCAGCGTGGTGGGCGGCGACGTTCAGTTCACCACAGCCGCGAACTTCCATGGCACGGCCAGCTTCCGCTACACGGTGACCGACAACGGCACTACCGCCGGTGTCGCCGATGCGAAGAGCAGCACGGCTACCGTCTCGTTCACCGTGTCACCGGTGGCCGATGCGCCTCAGATCACGGCGACCACCACCGCGGAGGACACCCAGTCCACCACCGGTCTGGTGATCACCCGGAGCGCCGTGGACGGCACCGAGGTGACCCATTTCCAGATCACCGGGATCTCCGGCGGTAAGCTTTATCAGAACGACGGCACCACCCAGATCGCCAACGGCACGTTCATTACCGCCGCTCAGGCGGGCGCCGGCCTGAAGTTCACCCCGGATGCCAACACCAACACTCCAGCTGGAGGGGGCTTCACCTTCACGGCTAAGGCGGCCCTGGATGGGGCTGGCGCCGGCATCAGCGGCGGCACCGCTGCCTCGATCACGGTGACCGAGGTCAACGACGCTCCCACGGGCGTAGGCGACACACTTGCCGCGGTGGCGGAGGACTCCGGGCTTCTGGAGATCCCCTTTGCCAGCCTCACCGGTAACGACCAGTCTGGCCCGGACGACGAGATCGGCCAGACCCTCACCGTCACCGATGTGACGGCGGTCACGGGCGGCGGCGTAGAGATCTTCGGCGGTGTCGTGCGCTTCACTCCGTCCGACAACTTCCACGGCACCGCAACCTTCACGTACACCGTGCAGGATAACGGCACGACGGCCGGCTCGGCAGACCCCAAGACCAGTACGGCGACCGTCTCAATCCCAGTCACCCCGGTGGCGGATGCGCCTCAGGTCACCGCGGCCACCACTTCCGAGGATACCCAGTCTGCGTCCGGCCTGGTGATCACCCGTAACGCCGTGGACGGCGCCGAGGTGACTCACTTCCAGATCACCGGCATTACGGGCGGCAAGCTCTACTTGAACGACGGTACCACCCAGATCGCTAACGGCAGCTACATCACGGCGGCCCAGGCGGGCGCCGGCCTGAAGTTCACTCCCGACGCGAACGCCAACACCTCGGCCGGCAATACCTTCAGCTTCACCGTGAAGGCCGCGCTGGACGGCGCCGGCGCTGGCATCAGCGGTGGCGTTGCCGCCTCGATCACCGTGACCGAGGTGAACGACGCCCCTGTGGGCACCAGCGACACCCTGGCGGCCGTGGAGGAGGGCTCTGGCCCCTGGACGATCCCGTTTGCCGCCCTGACCGGAAACGACAGCGCGGGACCGGCTAACGAGGCCGCCCAATCGCTGACCGTGTCCGCGGTTAGCAGCCCGACGGGTGGCACGGTGAGCATCTCCGGCACCGACGTGATCTTCACCCCCACAGATGGCTTCAGTGGCACGGCCGGCTTTAGCTATACCGTGCAGGATAACGGCACCACCAACGGCGCAGCTGATGCGAGGGCATCTGTTGCCCAAACCACGGTCACCTTTACGATCATCCCGAAGCCCGATCTGACTGTGACCAAGAGCCACAGCGGCAACTTCCGAGAGGGCCAGACCGGCGCAACCTACACGATCACGGTGCACAACTCCGGTGGTCAGCCCACCACGGGCACCGTGACCCTGGTTGACACGCTGCCGGGCGGCCTGACGGCGACGGCCATGTCCGGCCTCGGCTGGACCTGTAACCTCGGCACCCTTACCTGCACCAACGCAGGCTCGGCCGCTGCGGGCGGCGACTTCCCGGCGATCACCCTGACGGTAACGGTGGCTCCGGACACGGCTACCAGCGTGACCAACACGGTTAGCGTGAGCGGCGGCGGCGAGCTGAAGACCGATAACAACTCCGCCAGCGACCTGACCACCATCGACCAGGCAGCCGACCTGACCTTGAGCAAGACCGACGGCGGCGCCACCTTCACGCAGGGCCAGACCGGTACCTACACGATCACGGTGACCAACCAGGGCGATGCCCCCACCGTGGGTAACGTGACTGTCACCGAGAACGGCGGCGTGGGTCTGACCGTGACCGCCATGAGCGGGACCGGGTGGGACTGCTCAGCCACGACAAGCTGCACCCGCAGCAACGCGCTCGCACCTGGCGCCAGCTACCCGCCGATCACGGTCACCGTGACGGTGGCGACCAATGCGGCCTTCGTCATCACCAATACGGCGTCCGTCTCGGGCGGCGGCGATCGCCTGGCCGACAACAACTCGGCCTCTGATACGTCGGCGGTTCAGCAGACGACGGCAACCGTGGTGACCGGCATCAGCGGTACCTACGGCGAGACGGTTACCCTCACTGCGAACGTGACACCGGCCGTAGCCGGCACGGTGGAGTTCTCGGTGGAGGGCGCCTCGGTGGGTACGGCGACGGTTGACGGCGGCGGCACAGGTACCCTTTCGTACACCATCACCGTGGCGGGAGGCGCCCGCAACATCAGTGCGGTTTTCACGCCCGACGACGCCCGGTACGATCCGAGCACCGGCACGGGCACGCTGAACGTGGCCAAGGCACCGCTTACCGTGACGGCGGGCAACAAGACCAAGACCTATGGCGACGCCAACCCGGCGTTCACGGCGAGCTACAGCGGCTTCGTGCTGGGCCAGACCTCGTCGGTTCTCGGCGGCACCCTCAGCTTCGCCACACCTGCTGATCAAAATAGTAACGTGGGCAGCTATGCAATTACGCCCAGCGGTCTGACCTCGCCCAACTACGCCATCACATTCGTGGATGGCACGCTGAGCGTGACCAAGAAGGCGCTGACGGTGACAGCAGACCCCAAGTCCAAGGTCTACGGCGACACCAACCCGGCGTTTACGGCCAGCTACACCGGCTTCGTGCTTGGTCAGACGGCGAGCAGCCTGGGCTGGGCGCCCGCCTTCAGCACGGCGGCCACCGCGAGCAGCAATGTCGGTACGTACACGATCACCCCGTCGGGCATCACCACGGCGAACTATGACATCACGTACGCCAATGGCACGCTGGCCGTGAATCCGGCGGCGCTCACCGTGACGGCGGACAACAAGACCAAGGCTTACGGCGACGCCAACCCGGCCTTCACGGCCAGCTACAGCGGCTTCGTGCTTGGTCAGACGGCGAGCAGCCTGGGCTGGACGCCAACCTTCAGCACGCCGGCCACCACGAGCAGCAACGTCGGTAATTACACGATCACCCCGTTGGGCATCGCTTCGGCTAACTATGACATCACGTTCGCCAACGGCACGCTGACGGTGAATCCGGCACCGCTCACCGTAACGGCTGACAACAAGAGCAAGACCTACGGCGATGCCAATCCGACCTTCACGGTCAGCTACAGCGGGTTCGTGCTCAGCCAGGATTCCTCGGTGTTGGGCGGCACGCTGAGCTTCACCACGGCGGCAACCACGAGCAGCAACGCCGGAACGTACACGATCACCCCGTCGGGCCTGACCTCGGGGAACTACGCCATCAGCTTCCTGCCTGGCACGCTGAGCGTGACCAAGAAGGCACTGACGGTGACGGCGGACGCAAAGTCCAAGGTCTACGGCGATGCCAACCCCGCACTGACTGCTACTTACAGTGGTTTCGTGCTCGGTCAGGATAAGTCGGTTCTAACGGGGACGCTG
>JBOZRQ010000014.1:0-158619 GCA_050789255.1 Symbiobacteriaceae bacterium | reverse complement strand
TTGTAGGGCTACGACCGGCGTAAGCCGGATGCGGGAAAACTGCAAGTCCGGTTTGACGAGGGGGCGTCGCTCGAAAGGGCGGCCCCTACTCTCTATTCCTTGGTGCGGGGCGTTTTGACCCAGCTGGTGGGGAGCTTGCCCATGGCCTTCAGGACCAGGGCGCTGGAGTAGGGCACGGGCAGGAAGAAGGCGGAGACCGGCAGGACGATGAAGTGGGCGAAGCCCGTGATTCGCTTGGAGGTGGATGCCTCGTCCATGTGGTCGGCATAGTGGAAGAAGGCCCACAGGGTGAAGAGGATGTAGAACGGGCTCAGGACCATGATCACCCGGTTGAGCAGGTAGGGGAGAGCGGAGGCGTCCAGCAGGCCGCTCAGCTTCAGGGCGATGACGGCCAGGGGCAGCAGGGCGGTAAGCTGGAAGGCGCTCCAGGAGAAGTGGCCCTTCCACCAGTAGATGCGGAGCAGGGGCTTGGTCTTGTCTGGCGGGAGGGTGGTGTCGGCCTTGATTTTGTCGAAGACCTGCAGGTAGCCGCTGCCCCAGCGCAGGCGCTGGCGGTAGAAGCCCTTGAAGGTGGGCGGGGTCTGCTCCGAGGAGGGGTAGGGCACGAAGTGCGGCCAGGCGCCGGCCTTCAGCCAGGCGCGGGCGCCGAGCTCCATGTCCTCGGTAAGGACGGTGTGGTCAAAGCCGCCGATTTCATGCATAAGCTCGGCGGTGGCGAACATGTTGGTGCCGCCAATAAAGGGGACGGTGCGCAGCAGGTAGGGCAGGCCCCATTCGTGGGAGATCGACTGGTACAGGCCGCCGACTTTGCACAGCGGTCCCATTTTCCAGAAGTTGCGGACCTGGTAGACCGGTCCTTGGGCGACGCGGAAGTTCTCGCCGTGAACCAGGCGGCACCAAGCCACGTAGAGCAGGGTGTCGCGGTTGGGGCGGCTTTCGGCGTCGTAGAAGGCCCAGAGCACGGAGCGGTCATCGGCGAAGCGGAAGGAGTAGTTGAGGGCCCGGCCCTTGGTCGACTGGACGAACTGACCGGTGCAGACGCCGCCCATTTCGCCGTCGAAGTCGTAGGGGACGACCACGTGCTTGAGCGTGGGCATGTTGCGGCGCCCGGCGAACTCCATGCGCTTGCGCTCGACGATTTCCTGGGTGGTGGGCAGCGCCTCGGCGCAGGCCTCGGACAGCCAGGCGGCGAGCTTGTCGGCCGTGGCGCCGTGGGCGCGGCGGAGAATGTGGCTGCTGACGGTTTCGGAGAGGGTGGTGAGCACCTTCTGAGTCAGGGGCTGGCGGGCCTGGGCGGCGCCGGCGATGATGCGGGCGGCCAGCTTTTCATCTTGCTCTTTTTTGAGCTCGAGGGCCGCCATGACCGTGGGGATGGCTAGGCTCAGGAAGGTGGGGTAGAGCCGCTCCACCTGCGTAACGGAGGTTTGCGGCAGGCAGCGGCGGATGGTTTGCACGATCTGGTCGCGGTTGATTTTTCCCTTGCCGGAGAGCAGCGCCACGGCCGTTTCCCGGAGGATTTCCCGCTGGTGGCGGGGCGAGAGGGCCAGCAGGTCGCGGACCGACAGGTGCGGGCCGGCCTTGCGCTCGGCCAGCTCGGCCTCCTCGAGGGCAAGGCGGCTCAGCACGCCCAGCAGGACGGCCTCGTCGCGCTCGCCGCCGGACCAGTTCGATTCGCCCAGCAGGAAGGGGGTCAGGTTGCTGACGATTTGCTTGCGCTCGGCGTCGGAGGCCTGGACTTCCTTTTCGTCGGTGACGATGAGGATTTCGTAGTGATCGGGCGAGTAGCGAAGGTGGGCGAGGTGGTCGACGGTTTTTTCAATGACGTCGGCCTCGTTGCGGGCGGGGACGAAGACCGAGATCCGGGGAACCTCCTGGCCCTTTTCCTGGGCCAGGTTCGCAACCATGGCTTCCGAGAGTCCGACGGGCCGGCGGTTGTAGTAATGCTTGCGGGCGTAATACCGCCAGTAGAACATGCGGCTAAAGAGCACAAATAGGACGACATAGATGGCCACAAGACCGGTGTAGAGCCATTGAGCGGTGGTCACGGTTCTCCGTTCCTCCTCAGCGATGGTGCCGGCGTTAGCGCCGGCGATACCCCTTGCCGTTATGTGGCGCTGTAGGCTGGCGTTCCGACAACCTCGCGCCTCTCTTTGGGTTGGTGATCTGGAAGATATTTGCATCCCCGAAGAAGTATATCGCCTGGGATGGGTGCCGTCAATTGGCAGTTTGCTGGTGGCGTTAACTCCTTGACACGCCCCCGAGGCAGCCCTAGAATAAGGGTACACCGAACAGAGGTTCGGTATGTTCGGTACTGTTCTGGTCTAAATGATTACGTCACAAAAGCAAATCGGATGAGGTGAGCATGCATGCAGTGGGTCTGTTACATCGAGATCCAGGGTCTGTATGCAGAGGCGGCCCGGGCGGCCGGCCTCGCCCCGGACGGGCGCCCCGCCGTCATTTTGAAGGACGGCCAGGTGTTCGACGGCTGCCGCCAGGCCTTCGTCGACGGCCTTGTGTTGGGCGCCCCCGCCCGGCAGGCCATGCGCGATGCTCCCCGGGCGCTGCAAATCGAACTGGGCCAGGTCGACGCGGCGGCCCGGGCCCGCACCTGGTGGGACCGGTGCCTGGCGCACACCCCTTATATAGAACCGCTTGAGCTGCACCAGGCCTACCTGGCGCTGCCCGCCCCGGGCAGTGAGCTGACCCAGGCGATCCGCTCCGAGGTTTCTGCCCTCCTGGATGCGGCAGCGGCGCAGGGCTTTGTGGCCTTTGCCGGCGTGGCGCCCACCAAGCTGGTGGCCAGGGCGGCCGCCCTCGCCTGCAAGGAGGGCTGGCTGCTCCGGCGGCCGGGGGCGCCGGCCCGAGCGGCGGCGCCCGAGGTAGCCGCCTTTGTTCGCCCCGGCGAGGAGGAGCGCTTCCTGTCCTCCCTGCCCATCAGCTACCTGCCGGCGCCGCCCGACGTAAAGCGGCGGCTGCTGCGCCTGGGGCTGCGCAGCATCGGCGAGGCGGCCCGCATCCCCGAGGGGGAGTGGCTGCGGCAGCTGGGGCCGCAGGGGCGCCAGCTCTCGCTGTGGAGCCGGGGCATCGACCCCGAACAGGTCAAGCCCTGCTACCCGCCCAGGAGCCTGGAGCGGCGGGTGCAGTTTCAGCCCGAGGTCCGGGACCGCGACCACCTGGAGGCGGTCATCGGCCGTTCGGCGGCGCTGTTGGCCAAGCGGCTGGAGGCCAAGGGCGAGGGCTGCCAGGAGGTCTCCCTCCAGCTGGAGTTGCCGGAAGGGCCGCCGCTCAAGGCCACGCGCACCCTGGCTAAGCTCCAGCAGGCGGTCTACCCGCTCCAGCAGGCCCTGCGCACGCTCCTGGGCGGGCTGATTCAAGGCGAAATCACAGTCACAGCGCTGCAGGTCGAGTTCAGCCTGATCGGGCCCATGCCCTGGCAGCAGCTCGACCTCTGGGACGACCAGGCGAAACGGGAGCGCGACGAGCGGCTCCAGCGGGCGCTCACGCTGCTGCACGAACGCTTCCCGGTCCGCGTGGTCGGGGTGGGTCCCAATGAAGAGGTCTCCTTCAAGGAGCAAATGCTCGGCTTCAACGACCCGTACCGCTATGCGGGGGTGCGGGCATGACCCGCATCATCAACCGCCCTGCCGACGTCTCCATGGGCCCGGGCGGCGCCCCGGTCGCCTTCCGCTTCGAGCGCACCCGACACCAGGTTCGCATGGTGCTCGACTCCTGGTGTGAGGCCGGCCGCTGGTGGGAGCAGGAGACCGAACAGCACACCTACCGTGTCGCCACCAGGGACGGCGGCATCTTCGAGCTTACCTTCACCCCTGCGAAGAAGCAATGGCATCTGTACAAGGCGTACGACTGACCGGCACCCCGGGGGATCCCGAATGTGTCCGGATATTTTTAGACCCTATTGACGAACATGTGTTCTAGTACTATGCTTCGAATGCAAACACATGTTCGTAATTATGCATCGCACAGGGGGCTACCACAATGGAATTTCCGACGCGGAACCCGCACATGATCAAGCTCTTCGAACAGGCACAGGCGCTGGCAGGGGGCGATCACCCCATCCTGCTTCAGGGCGAGGCCGGCACCGGCCGCGAGGCGTTGGCCCGGTACATCCACGAGCGGTCGGGCAGGGCTGAAGCGCCCTTCGTTCGGCTGGAGGGCGCAGGCACCGCCCCGGGCCTGCAGTCGGCGGCGGGCGGCACCGCCTTCGTCGCCGAGGTGACCGAGGAGACGCCCGAGTCGCTTGCCCGACTGGTGCGGGAGGCTGGTCAGGCGGGCGCCCGCCTCATCGCCGCCGCCTCCATGGAGGTGACGGGCTGGGAAGGTCTGGTGCTGATTCTGCCGCCGCTGCGGGAGCGCAAGGAGGACCTGGAGCTCCTCACGCACAAATTCCTGCTGGAGCTGGTCGCCCCCGGCGCAATGCCGCCCACGCTCACCGCTGAAGCCATGGCCGCCATGCTGCTGCACGAATGGCCGGGCAACCTGCGGGAGCTGAAGCGGGTGCTGTTCCGGGCCATGGTCCAGAGCGGGGCCGGCAGCCAAATCACGGTGCACGACCTGCCCCGCGGCCTGGCCGACCGGCTCCAGCAGGGGCCGCCCCGCCAGCTCTTCAAGCGCTACATGCGCTCGGCGGAAAAGCTGCTGATCGGCTGGGCGCTCACGGTCTGCGAGCAGGACCGCACCCGCTCCGCCAAGTTCCTGGGTCTCTCCCGGGCAGCGCTCTATAAGAAGCTAAAGCTCTACCCTGAACTGGCGGGTAGCGAGGCATGAGCTTCGTCCACCTGCATGTGCACTCGCCGTACTCCTTCCTGGACGGAGCCGCCCGGCTCGACGCCCTGATCGAGGAGGCTGCCCTGCAGGGGATGCCCGCCCTGGCCCTCACCGATCACAACAACGTCAGCGGGGCGGTCCGCTTCCAAAAGAAGTGCCTGGAAAAAGGGATCGCCCCGATTCAGGGCGCCGAGGTCACGCTGCAGGGCGGTTCTCATCTTACCCTGCTGGCCAGCGGGCCTCAAGGCTATGCCAATCTTTGCCGCATCGTCACGGCGGCGCACCTGGGCGCCGACCCCACGGCGGGGGAGGAGCTGCTGAGCCTGGCGCCCGGTCACGACCGGGTCCAGCCGGCGGCGCCGCTCTGCACCCTGAGCCACCATACCGACGGGCTGATCGCCCTCTCGGGCTGCCGCCGGGGCGAGATTCCCTCGCTGATTCTCCGGGGCCGCCTCGCCGAGGCGGAAGCCGCCGCCAGGCGCTACGCTGCCTGGTTCCCGGGCCGCTTCTACCTGGAGGTCCAGGCCGCTAAGCTGCCGGGCGAGCGGGCGCTGCACGGCGCCATGCGCGACCTGTCGGAACACCTGGGCCTGCCGCTGGTCGCCACGGGCAACGTACATTACCGCACCAAAGAAGAGTTTTTCGTTCACGACCTGCTCACTTGTGTCCGTACCCTGACCCGGCTCGACCAGCCCCACCCCGAGCGGCGGCTCAACGCCGAGCAGTACTTCCACAGCCCGCAGGAAATGCAGGAGCGGTTCAGCCACCTGCCAGAGGCCCTGACGAACACCCTGGCCGTCGCCGAGCAGTGCGCCCCGAGCCTTGATCTGAACGCCAAGCTCTTCCCCGAGTTTCAGGTCCCGGGCGGCGGCAGCGCAGCGGACTACCTGCGCCACCTGGCCTTCGAGGGCGCCGAACGCCGCTACGGGCGCATCACCGAAAAGGTCCGCACCCGCCTCGAGCACGAGCTGAACATCATCACCCAGCTGGGGTACGAGGACTACTTCCTGCTGGTCTGGGACGTCGCCCGGTACGCCCGCAGCAAGGGAATTCGCGGCGCCGGGCGCGGCTCGGCCGCCGACTCGGCGGTGGCGTACTGCCTGTTCATCACCGACGTGGACGCCGTGGGCCGCGGCCTGCTCTTTGAGCGCTTCATGAGCCTGGAGCGGGCCGAGAAGCCCGACATCGACATCGACTTCGACTCCCGCCACCGGGACACCGTGGCGGAGTACGTCTACCGGAAATATGGTCGCGACAAAGTGGCAGCCGTGGCAACCTACAATACTTTCCACGCCCGCTCCGCGATCCGTGACCTCGGCAAGGCCATGGGCTTCTCCGAGGGCGACCTCGACTTTCTGGCCAAGCGCATGCCTTACTTCGCAGCTGCCGACGACATCATGGAAATCGCCGGCCGCCTGCCCGAACTGCGCGAGTCGAACATCCCCTGGCACAAGTTCCAGCAGCTGCTCACCGCCTGCACCCGGGTCGCCCGGCTGCCCCGCTTCATGGGCACCCACCTGGGGGGGCTGGTCATCTCCCGGCGGCCGCTCCTGGAGGTCACTCCGCTGCAAATCGCCGCCAAGGGCTGCGCGGTCACCCAGTTCGACAAGGAGTACGTGGAGGATCTGGGCCTGATCAAGCTCGACCTCCTGTCGCTGCGCACCCTCTCGGCGGTCGATGACGCCTCCCGCATGATGGCCGGCACCGGCTTCGACTACGAGCAGATTGTCGCCAAGGACCCCGAAACCTACAAAATGCTAGGCAGCGGGGAGACCATCGGCGTCTTTCAGCTGGAGAGCCCGGCCCAGCGGGCGCTGCAGGCCCGCCTGGGCGCCGACCGCTTCGAGGATATCGTGGCCAGCGTGGCGATCATCCGCCCCGGCCCGATCAAGGGGAACATGGTGGAGCCGTTCATCGCCCGCCGCAAGGGGCAGGAGGAGGTCACCTACCTGCACCCCAAGCTCCGGCCGATCCTGGAGAAAACCTACGGCGTGGTGCTCTTTCAGGAGCAGGTCATCGAAATCGCCACCGCCATTGCCGGCTTCACCCCCGGCGAGGCGGACCAGCTCCGCAGGGTCATGACCAAGGCCCGCAACAAGGAAGACATGATCGCCATCGGCAAGCTCTTTACCGAGAAGGCGTCGGCCTGCGGGGTCGACCCGGCGGTGGCGGACACGATCTTCAGCTACGTCCAGGGCTACGCCAGCTACGGCTTCTGTGAGGCCCACGCCGCCGCCTTTGCCAACACCGCCTACAAAACGGCCTACCTGGTCCGCCACCACCCGGCCGAGTACTTCGCCTCGCTCATGTCGGCCCAGCCCATGGGCTACTACCCGATCAATACCCTCGCCGGCGACGCCCGCCGTCGGGGCGTCGGGCTGCTGCCGGTCGACATCAACCGGAGCGAGGCGGCCTTTACGGTGGAGGAGTGGGACCCCGAGGCCTGGAGCCGGTTTTGGTCGGCGGAGGGGGGGAGCTACCGGCCGCCGTTCCCCGAGCTGGGCAAGGCGATTCGCATTGGGCTCAAGCAGGTCAAGGGGGTCGGCGCCCCGGTGCAGGAGGCGATCACCGGCGCCCGCGGGGATGGGTTTACCTCGTTGCTTGACTTCTGCCTGAAGGTGGCGGGCAAGGTGCCGCGCGACGCCCTGGAGGCGCTGGTGCTGGCCGGGGCCTTCGACCAGCTCCATCCCAACCGGCGGGAACTGCTCTGGCAGGTGCCCCATGCCCTGGAGCAGGCCCGGCTCCAGGCCGAGGAGGGGGTGGCCGCCCAAAGCTCCCTGGCGCTCGGGAGCGGGGCGCCCAGCCGGGCGGTGCCCGACTTCAGCCCGTCCGAGAAGTACCTCAAGGAGTACGGGCTCATGGGGCTCATGGTGCGGGGGCACTACATGGCCTTTGCCCGGGAGAAGCTCGAGCGCGATGGCTACCTCACGGCAGGCGGGGTGAAGCAGGCCGCCACCCGGTCGCTGGTCCGGGTGGCGGGGGTGCCAATCTGCCCGCACCGCCCGCCGACCAAGAGCGGCAAGATCGTGGTCTTCCTCTCGCTGGAGGATGAGACCGGCCTGATCGACCTGACCATCTTTGAAGATGTCTACCAGCGCTACGGCCACCTGATCTTCACCGACCCGCGCCCCCCGCTGGCCGCCCTGGGCCGGGTGGAGCGCCGGGGCGGGCACGTCAGCGTGACCGTGACTAAACTCAAAGCGTTCGAGGCGTAAAAATTGCAGCCGGAGTCACCCCAAAAAGGTGGCTCCGGCTGCGTATTTTAGAAGCAGACAGTTAGCGCCGGGCGGCCCGGGCCGCTGCGGACATCATCTTCTGGATGGTCTCATAGGCTGCCCGGGAGCCTTCCAGGCGCGGGCTGAGCTGCGAGTCGAGGGCCAGGGTGCCCGAGAAGCCGTCGGCGGCCAGGGCCGAGATGATCTTGGCGATCTCCGCCTGACCATCGCCGGGCAGGGTGCCGGTGTACCCGGCGCCCATGCGCTGCACGTCCCGGGCCCGCACGGATACCAGCTTCGGCCGAACCGCCTGCAGGGCCGTGGGGAAGGGGGACTCGCCCGCCACCAGCGCCGCTGCCGGATCCCAGGTGATCTGAAGGGCGTGGTGGCCCACCGCCTTGACGATCGCCGCAACCTCGGCGCCGGTCTGGGCCCAGGAGCCGGGCTCATTCTCAAGCCCCAGAATCAGCCCCAGGTTCCCTGCGAGCTCCGCAGCCTCCGCGAGCACCTCCAAGGCGGCCTCCGGGCAGGGACCCTGGGCGCCCGCCGGGCGGCGCGGCGCCCCAATGTGCACCACAGGCGCCTTCAGCAGCACGGCCAGGTGAAGACTGGCGGGCAGCAAGATTCGCCGGTGATAGCGCAGGGCGGGGTCGTTCAGCGCCAGTTTAAAGGCCTGCGGTGCGATGCCGCTGATCCGCACGTCCCAGCGCTCCAGCGTCGCACACAGCGGCTCGAGGAATTGTGGCGAGAGATTGTGACCAACCGGGCCCTCACCGACCAGGCGGAGCTCCAAATCACGGCCGCCCCACGAGGTAACCTGCTCGCAAGCCGTATCGACATCACGGCTAATCTGGTCGGTAATCACAGCCAGTCTCACGGGGAATCCCCTTTCATTTACACCTATTCCTTATAAGTATACGTCGTTTTGGTGAAAATAGGTCGACATTTCCCGACAAAATCCCCGAAACTCACTCCCGCAGTACGACGTCCAACGTAGACGATGGCACGTCACCCCGGGAATTGGAGGGGACCGTAGCCCGGAGGATTCGGTGTATGGTATATTCAAAACGCCCGACGTTCCTTCGTCCGGATGATACGACCCCCGAAGGCAGGTGAGCGCGTGGGTGCCTGGACTCGGTCAAAGACATGGATTCTCATCGGCTTGGTGGCGCTCACGCTACTGGGCGGTTTAGCCTTCTATCGGCCCTTTGCTGCGCACGGGGAAGGGACGGGCGGCGGACCGCCGGTCCCGGCGCCACCGGCGATTCCCGGCTCGCGGCAGACCTTCCTCGTGATGGGCGTCGATGACCGCCCCGGCAGCGGCGGTCGGGCCGACTCGATGATCGTCGTCTCCTACGACCCCAGCAAGGAGCAGCTCTCCATGCTCTCGCTGCCGCGGGACACCTGGGCGAACATCCCCGGGGAGGGCTACGACAAGATCAACCACAGCTACGCCTTCGGCGGCGCATCCCTGGCGCACGCCGCCGTGCAGCAGCTGCTCGGCATCCCCATCGATCACACGGTGACACTGTCCTTCCAGGGCTTTATCCGGATCGTCGATGAGCTGGGCGGCGTTGAGATCGACGCCGAGAAGCGGCTCTTTTATGAGGATCCGGATGATACGGGCATGGGTCCCGAGGGCCTGAAGATCGACATTCAGCCCGGCCTTCAGAAGATGGACGGCATGACCGCCCTCGGCTACGCCCGGTTCCGCATGGACGAGGAGGGCGACTTCGGCCGGGTGCGGCGACAGCAGCAGGTGATGAAGGCCCTAATGAAGACCGCCGGCAGCCCGTCGGTGCTGGGCCGGATCACGCAGTTGGTGCCCGCCGTCGCTTCCGCCGTAAAGACGGACCTCTCCGTCGCCGAAATGCTCAAGCTCGCTCTCGGCGGGACGGACGCCCTCAAGAACCCCTTGCGGACCGCCACCATTACCGGCGAGGACCGGTACATCGGCGGCGTATACTACATGATTCCCGACCTGGTAAAGGCCCGCACCACGGCCTTCGAGACCCTGATCGGCACCGCCCCGCCGGAGGACTTCCTCAGCCGGGCGCGCCAGGAGCAGCAAGCCAATGAGAAGGCGGTGGCCGAGGCGACCGCCGATGAGCCGCCCCCGGTGGCCGCCTCCAACGGCGAAGCGGGCGAGACGCCCAAGAGCGACCCCGCCAGCCCCGAGGCTCCGCCGCCGACGCAAACCACCAAGCCGCAGACCCAGCAGCCCAAGCCGCAGACCAAGCCCCGGCCGATCACCGTGGCGGTGATCGACGCCTCGGGCAAGAACCTGGCCAGCGCCTACGTCACCAAGCTCAAGGCGGCCGGATTCCGTGTAGCCCGGGTGGCCACCTCGGCCCGCCAGGTGCCCCAAACCGTGGCCCTCGACCATGCGGGCCAGGCAGGGACGCTGGATCGGCTCACCTCGGTGCTGGGCAAGGTCTCGCTGGTCTCAGTGCCCGACAAGACCGCCGCCGAAGCCGTGGAGATCATCCTCGGCCAGGACCTGAACTAAAGCGAAGCAGCCGGCGATCGGGCCGGCTGCTTTGTTTTTCTTCCCGAAATGAAGGGGCGCACCTCCCACCTGTCGTCAGACGATACAGAACGGAGTTGATACGGAAGAAGGAGGAGTCCCTGATGCGCACCCTGACCAAATCCTACGACCGTGTGATTGCTGGCGTGGCCGGCGGTCTTGCCGACTATCTTGATATGGACAAGACCCTGATGCGGGCGCTGTGGGTTGTTGGCACCTGCGTCATGCCGCCGATGCTGCTGGCATACCTGGTCCTGGCGTTCGTGGTGCCCTCGGACCACGCATCGGCCGCAGGGTACGTCCCGCCGCAGGCGGAGCCGGCCCACACCTACGAGCCCAGGAGCTACCGCCGCATGACCAAGTCGCATGACCGTTGGCTGGCCGGCGTCGCCGGCGGCGTAGCCGAGTACTTTGACATTGATCCCGTGCTGGTGCGCGCCCTGTTCCTGGGCGCCTTCCTCCTGGGCGGAACCGGATTGCTGGCCTACATCATCCTGGCTGCTTTGATGCCCCGGCCCCAGTATCAGTTTCGCTAAGCCATCTCTGTCGTAAATTCTCAGGGTAGGGCGCCCACTTGCGAGCCACGCTAGCAGTAACTTTGGGAAGCAGCGTGGAAGGCGAGGTGGGCGCCCGTGAACCTGACGTTGACCGCCCTCGGGCTCAAATGGCTCAGCATCTGGCTGGTGCTGGTATTCTTCGGCCTCTCCTTTGGCCCGTCGCCAGGGAAGGCGGCGGTCATGGCCCTGGTCGTGGCCATCGCATCGTGGGCTGCGGACCGCATGATTCGGTTCGAGGTGCAGGGCATCACCCGCTGGGCGATCGACGCGGGCCTCGCCGGCCTTGCGATCTATCTTGCCCAGTTCATCTGGCCCGGTATGGGCATCAGCTTCTTCACGGCGCTCTTCGCCGGCGCTGTGGTCGGGGCGATTGAGATCCCGCTCCACTTCTTCCTGGCCGCCCGGTTTGGCGTAAGGCGCCGCCAGGATGACCGGGACGGCATCCGGTAGGCAAGCGGACCACACCTTCAACCCAGCCCATCACGGGCTGGGTTTCCTTTTTCTGGGCAGAATGTCGAACGTAATTACGTAAGCTTCATGTTGATATTCTGGGCGGCGCATTTTCCGCACGCTATAATGGCAACAGTCTGATTATCACGAGTTATATTTTAATTCGTCAATTTTCGACACGGCATCAGCTGCGAGGGAGGTACAAGTAAATGGGTGGGGTTACACAGGTACCGGAGATCCAGACCTTCCAGTACGACCAACAGGGGGTCGGCGGGGTAGCAAACAGTGTCAACCTGTTCCGAGGCGACCTCAACTTCCCCATGGATCTGATCACGCTGCCCGGCAGAAACGGACTGGACGCCAAGGTGACGATCCTCTATGAGAGCAACGTGGCCCTGCAAGCCCAGCGGTGGAACTTTGACGGTGCCACCGGGGTCCTCGGTCTAGGCTGGAACCTGGCGCTTGACCGCATCGTCGCCGACGTCGCCAACGCGGGCACGGTGGCCAACCCGGCCTACTTCCTCATGGCGGGCACCACGCCCATGCAGCTTGTGCAGGATAACCGCACCTGGCTGCTCTTCACGCTCGCCTCGAACCTTCAGACCTACCTCCAGCAAGCTACGGTCACGGCGCCGCTCGTAACGGCCTTTGCCGCACAGGGCCTCGCCCTGACCCTGGGGGCGCCCATCGTGGCCGAACCGGGCGGCACGGCCTGGCAGATCAACGACGCAGCCTACGGCCGCTGCTTCCGGATCACCAGCGGCTTGCAGGTCTACGCCGGCGGCCTCTCCTTTCAAACCCCCAACTTCCAATTCTGGCGGATTCTCTACTATCCCGAGATTGAGACCTGGGAGATCATGAAGCCCGACGGCCTGACCTACCTGTATGGCGGCAGCGGTCAGGCGGCCGACCGCAACCTGCTTACCTACGGTGTGCGCTGGGGCAGTTGGGTCGGCAGCAGCATGGTCACCCAGAACAGCTCCGGGCAGTCGATCCAGCAGTCCTTTGTGGATGGATGGAACCTCGGCGCCGTGCGCAGCAAGTGGATGGACCAGATCTCCTTCGACTACGATGTGGTCACGCAGCCGGTGGGCGATGGTGGACTCTCCTTTACAAAGGCCTGCTACCTGCAGGAGATTACGGACGTGTTTGGGCGGACGGCCCAACTGGTGTACGCGGAGAAGGCGTACAACGACCGTGCCACCCAGCCGGAGCTGCCCAGAGAGTACCTGGACCCCCAGCTCCCCGCGCCGACCGACGGCCCGTCGCCGTATCAGTCGAAGTATGAGACCCGCTACCTTGATCAGATCCAGGTGTCCAGCCCCGACGGGGCGCCGCTCTTCTCCGTGCAGTTCCAGTACACCCTGGCCAACGTCACGACTTCGACAGGCACGCTCTACGGGGACACGTACAAGCGCTACCTAACGGGCGTCGTGCAGACGCCCGCAGGTGGCTCGCCCCAGCCGGGGCTGGCCTTCACCTACTACCTGCAGCAGGACAACTCAGGCGCCCTGCCGCTCGGCGCCCTGGAGTCGATCACCTTCCCCGGCGGCGCTGTGGCCACCTACAGCTACACCAAGCTGGATCTGAGCATCTGCCCGCGCAAGCAGACCGTACCTTGTCCCGCCGGCTGGAGCGGCAACGCGACGCCCCGCGCCTGGTTCGGCCCCGACTACGCCGTCGTCGCCTGGCTCAACACGAACACGAACCAGCTGCAGCTGCAGGTCTTCACCTGGCTGGGCAACTGGCAGGAGTGGAGCCCTTCGGGCGGCCCCAAGACGGTCAAGGCGGACCCGGACGATCTGCAGGTCCTGGCCGAGGCCGATTGCTTCATCCTATCCTTTCCCGCAAACGACGGGTCGGAAGCCACCTACGCCTTCGCCTACCACAAGGACACAACCATGCTCGGGTCGTGGAGCGAATACGTGCCGCCGGTCTTTGGATCCCGGCGCACACAGACCGTCGGCGGCTCTGGCTTCTTCCTGGCGTCTAACCCCGATACCGGCGAACTGCACCGCTTCTCCTGGCAGTGGCCTACCCAGACATGGCTGGCCGAGCAGGTCGGCGCAGGGTGGGGAGGGGGCGGCGGCCGGCAGCAGTTCATCGTGGCGGCGAGCAACTACTACCAGGTGATGATCTACGAGACGGCCACCGACAAGAACACCTTCTCGCTCTACTACCAGGACCCGCTGATGGACTGGCACCACGGCGGCTCGGTGACGACGACCGCGCACATCACCTTCACCAGCCAGCAGTACCTCGCGGCCTGGTCCCCCGGCCGTTCGATGACGGCCTTCGCCAGCGTGACCAGCCTCCTCAGCACCAGCTATACCTACACGGTCCAGATCCTGCAGTGGTCGGAAGACTACATGACCGTGAGCGTCAAGCCGTTCTCCTTCAGCCAGACCATGCCTGGCGGCCAGATGCTGATCGGCTTCGCACCCGTCATTACGGGAGACGAGCTGGTCGCTACGGGATCGAACCTGCTGCGCTACGACGGCCTGGATTGGCACCCCAACCAGTCCCTGGCCCCGAGCAGTTCAGCGGGCTCCGGCAGCTACTTCTACTTCGCGTACGGCGAGGACTTGGCCCTCGGCGGCCAGGCGACAGTCGCCGGCAACGGCAGCGATCAGGCTGCTGCCTACGATCCGACCGTGATCTCTACCACGTGGGTGCCGGGGAAGGTCTCCTTCACCAGCGGCTCGGTGATCAGCCCCGGCAGGCGCTTCTTCGTCACCGCCGCCCAGGGGGGCTACTTCACCTCGGACCTGAACGTGTACCGGAAGGATCCGCTGATCCCGTGGAACCAGATGCCGAACGACCCGATCTACACCCTGAGCTCGGATACCGACACGACCACGATCGTCAACCAGGGTCCGGAGTTCATGACCTACCTGAAGCTCAACAGCGACTACAACCCCGTGGGGATGGTCTTCCTGACGTTCTGGAACGGCCAGGTGCGCTCCACCGAGACCGTCTCCGAGCAGTACTTCCTCACCACGCAGAACGGCAAGCCGGTCGCCAGCAACGGCAAGTCGCCCGCCGGACCCAGCGCCTTCTTCACCTTCCCGCTGGGGACGCTGCTCAACCAGGCGCCCTCGATCAATCTGTATCGCTACGCAGCGGGCGCCATCGACGACAGCCTGCATACCTACGTCGTCAGCGCGGTGAGCATGTGGGACGGCTATCAGACCGCCGGTACGTCCTACGGGTACGACACCTCGACCGCTGCCAGCGATCCCTCCGGCAAGGTGGCCAAGTTCTACCAGGCCTACACCTTCTCCGGCGCCCTGCAGACCACCGAGGTGGGCGGTGCGCAGGTCGGTCCGAACGGCCGCACGGTCAACCGCTACTTCAACGGGGTGCAGGCGGGGAGCGAGCCCTTTCCTGCCAACGCAAGCCTGCTGGACGGCCTGTTGATCGGGCAGGACCTGTACGACGCCGACAACAACCTGGTTGCCTCCAGCACCACCAGCTATTCGACCTATACCTCAGTGATGCCCATGCCGCCCAACGGTACGCAGCCGGTGCCGCTCTATGGGGGTCTCGTCCTGCCTACCGGCCAGACCAGCTCCAGCGACGGCGTCACCAGCACCCTCTCACGCACCTACGACCTGGCCACGGGCAACCCGGTTGTCACTGCGACCGACAACTATAACAGCTACGGACAGAAAGAGACCCGGACCAGCACGACCACCTACGGCTCCACGGCCTACCCAAACCTCCCGGCCTGGCAGGTACAGAACCTGGCGGTGCAGACCAAGCAGGAGATCCAGGTGGAGGGCGGTTCGGCGCCGGTGGTGGTCTCGGTCCAGGCGAACACCCTGTGCAACTGGCCCCTGACGCTGGACCAGCAGCCGGGCACACCCCTTCAGATCGCGGCGCCCTACCAGTCCTACTCGCTCGCCCAGCCGAACGGGGGCGCCGACTTCCCCTTCCAGGGCGCCCCGGACGGCACCTGGCTGCTCACCTCCGCCATTACCGCCCGCGGCACGGCCGGCCTCGTGACCGAGGTGACCGACGCGGATGGCATGGTGAGCAGCACGCTCTACGATGCCCGGGGCGAACTGGTGGTGGCCGGATTCACGAACGCCAGCCTGGCAGCGGGCGCAGCGGCCTACACGGGGTTTGAGCCCTACGAGGCGCCCTCGGGTTGGAGCCTGCCCGCAGGCAGCGCCGTGGTGACAGGCACCGCCTACACGGGGAACAGCAGCGTGCAGGTGAATACGGGCGCCTCCGGGCCAAACCGAACCTTCCAGCCGCAGGTGGTCGCCGGCGACTTCCTCTTTACCTGTTGGGCCAAGGTGGCCGCCGGCTCCACGCAGTCGGGCGGCTGGACGATCACGGTGAAGACAGGCGGCATTCAGACTTGGCAGGGAACCCTGCCCTACGGCGAGGCCGACGGCACATGGCGCTTCCTCATGCAGCGCATCCCCGTCGCTGCCGGCGCATCTGGCGTCACTATCACCATCTCCGCGTCCAACAGCGGCACGGGCGCCGTATGGCTGGACGACCTGCGCTTCTCCCCGTTCGTCGCCACGTTCCTGGCCAATGCCTACGACCCCGTCATGCAGCTGCCGCTGGCGACCCTGGGCAACTCCGACGATACCAAGCTGGCCATATACAGCCCGAACCTGCAGAAGGTTGGCGGCTTCGGTCCGCAGGCGGCGCCGCAGTCGCTGGTCCAGGGCTTCCTCTCGCGACAGACCGGCGGGGCCTTCAACCCGGCGCAACCCAACCAGTCGCTCGCCCTGACCGCCGCCGGCGGCGGGTTCGTGGAGCAACTGAACGACCCGGACCAGTGGCAGCGCAACTGGACGGCTGCGCCCGCCGGCGCCTGGCAGGTGCAGGAGGGGGTCCTCGCCTACAGCGGGGCGACCCCGCCGGGAAGCCTGGTCCTCCAGAATTTCAGCGGCGATGATCTCGCTCTCTATCTGACCTACGTGCCAACACCCGGCCTCACCCTGACCCAGCCGCTGGGCGTCCGCATCGGGGGTACCTTCCAGGTGGCCTGGTCGCCCACGAGCCAGGTCTGGACCGCCTCCTACAACGGTCAGGCCCTGACCACCGAACCCCAGTCGGCGCGGCCCGCCCCGCAGGCGCAGTGGCTGCTCATCTCCTGCGACGGCGCCCTGCTCTTCTACGCCGGCGGCCAACTGATCCTTCGTTACCTGGCCAACGGGTCTGTGACCGGGGCCGTGACCCTCTTCATGGGCAATGCGGGCGGCTTCAAGAACCTGGGTGTACTCGCCCAGCCCCAGGTCAGCATCTCCTTCGCAGACGGCGTCGGCCGCCAGCGGCAGCTTCACTCCCTGGGCCAGGGCGAGTCGATCATCACCGCGACCCTGTACGATGACTTGGGTCGGGCCGCTGTCCAAACCAAGGGCGCCGCCTTCGCACTCGCCTCGGACCCGACCTTCCTGTCCTATCGGTCCAGCTTCATCACGAGCTTCGACTGGGATACCGGGGTGATGCAGGGCGACATTGCGGATTACTACAGCGGCCAGGACGGCCGTTCCGACGATCAGGGGTACCCGTACTCCCGCACCCGCTTTGAAGCGTCGCCGATGGGGCGCCCGGTGGAGTCCGGCAAGCCCGGTAAACTCTTCGCCATCGCACCTGCCGTCCAGCCCCCGCACACCACGCGCATCACCTACGGCGCCAACGCTGCGGGCGATCTCCCTGCCCTGAGGCTTCCCGCCGGGCAGTACCGGGTGAAGACGGTCACCGACCCGAACCAGGTGGTCTCGGCATCCCTGACGACCCAGGCGGAGGAGCCGGTCGCCCAGTGGGTGATGATGGCCGACGGAACGACCAATACCACGGCGCTTCGCTCGACGCCCACAAGTGGGGGCATCAGCCTGCAAAGCCTGCCGCCCAACGCCTTCCCGGCCTCAGGCGGGCTGCTGACGGCGTGGCAGGCCGTAACGCAGCAGGATCTGCTGGGCCGGACCGTCACGCGCACCCACCCCGACACAGGGACGGTGCAATCGATTTACGACCGGATGGGCCGGCTCCGCTTCAACCAGGACGCAGCCGGAGCGGCGGGAGGGTACATTCTCTACGCCAAGTACGACAGCCTGGGCCGGCCGGTGGAGGGCGGCCAGCTGAACGCTACCTGGAATGCGGCCGTGCTCCAGCCGCTTGCCTATGACAGCCCGAACTACCCGACCGCCGCGGACGGCGCCATCCCCATCAAGCAGATGACCTACGACGGCGACGGCACCGATCCCCACCTGTATGGCCGCCTCGCTGCGTCCACGGTGCTGAACCCCGACGGCACCACGGCTGCGGCGGAGGAGTTCAGCTACGACGCCTTCGGCCGCATTCAGACCCGCAGCCTGCGAGTGCCCTCGTACGACAGCCAGACCTACAGCACCCAGTACACCTACAACAACAACGGCGACGTCGTCACCACAGCGCAGAATCTGCCGACCTCCTCGGTGCCCAAGGTCACTTTCGTCTACGACCGGCTGGGCCGCACGGCGACCGTCACGATGGACGGCGCTTCTCAGCCGCTGGCGACCTACACCTACGATCCCAACGGCGCCCCCCTGCATGAGGTGCTGACGGCGGGCAGTGTCAGCCTGGACCACCAGTTCACTTACACCTCGCCGGGCTGGCTGGCCCAGCACCAGTACGGGAACCTCTTCTCGGAGCAGCTCAGCTACACCTCGGGCGGCGCCGGCGGGGCCGGGTACTACGACGGCAAGATCGCACGGGTGGACACCGCCGTGCAGGTGCCCAACCCCGGAACCTTCCCGCTCAGCTATAGCTATGCGTACGCCTATGACAACCTCGGGCGGATGGTACAGGGCCAGAGCAGCACCGGCACGGGCGACAGCCTGAGCATCCCCGAGTATGACGGCAACGGCAACACCCTGCAGGTGGGCGTCGGCGGTCAGAGCCTGACCTACCAGTACCAGGCGAACACGGACAAGGTGCTGAACACGGACGGTTCGAACGAGCCGGAGTACGGTTACGAGCCGGACGGCAGCATCAATAGCGCCGCTCCCCGGCAGATCGCAACGATCACCTACAACCCGCTGACCCGGAACACGGCCTCGGTGCAGATGGATGACGGCGGACTGCGCCAGTACCAGTTCGACAGCAGCGACCAGCGGGTCTTCCGCCTGGCGGGTACCGACCGGAAGCTCTACCTGCGCAACCCTGCCGGCACGCCCTTGGTCGAACTGGTCTCGGACGGCGCCGCCACGACCGGTCAAACCCAGTATCTCTCCGGTCCGCTCGGCCTGGTGAGCGCCCTGCCGGGCGCCGCCCAGTACGTCGTCCTGCGGGACTATTTGAACTCGACCCGCATGCTGGTGGATGCCGCGACCGGCAACGTCGTGCAGGCCTTCCATTACAAGCCCTTCGGCGACCTCATGGGCGATCCGTACGGCGGCTGGCAGCTCCCCGTGCCCTATCTGTACACGGCGCAGGAGATCGAACTGCTGGCTGCGGGCAACTACCTCTACGGTTTCGGACCCCGCCTCTACGACAGCCGCCTGCTGCGATTCTACGGGACCGATCCGCAGGGCCAGTACGCCAGCCCGTACGTCTACAGCGGCAACAACCCGGTCATGTATGTAGACCCGAGCGGCGAGTTCGCCTTCCTGGCGCTCTTCATCGCCATGGGCATCAGCGCACTGATTGGTGCCGCGGCCGGCGGAATCACTTACGCTGTGCAGGCCAAGCGCGAGGACCAGCCCTTCAGCGTCGGAAAGTTCTTCGCCTACATGGGCGTCGGCTTCGTGGCGGGCCTCGCCGGCGGCGCTGTCGGGTACGGCGTGGGCGCCGCCGTCGCCGGAGGAATGGCCGCCGCAGGGATCGCCACCTATTCCACCGTCGCCACGGGCATCGTGGTGGGCGCCACGTCCGGCGCCGCCGACGGCGTGATCTCGGGCGCGGGCTTCCAGATCGGGGCCAACCTGGTCGAGGGGAACGACTGGAAGCAGGGCGTCGGGCAGGCAGCCCTGATCGGCGGGGCGATCGGCCTGGTCACCGGCGGCGTCATGGGCGGCCTCACGGGCGCCAAGTACGCCCCGGTCGGCAGACAGCTGGCGGGGGGGCGCGATCTGCTCTCCATGGGTGAAGACGCAGGCGGCTACAATATCCAGCGCGGCACCATGTCCTCCCTGCGTAACGGCCGGGAGCTGAGGTTCACAGCGGCCAGCGACGCCGCTGACGAAGTGAGGGCCCAGAGGTTCATGCGCCGCGTGCCCAACAACGAGCCGATCTCGATCTCGTCGGACGGCTCCGCGGTCGACATGGGCGTCAACGGCGTCAACATCGATGCGACCCGCTTCTCCAACATGGCCCGGGACTTTGGCGGCACCGGCTTCGATATGCGGCGGGTCTGCGAGATCGGACAGTCCATGGCGCCCGACATTGCCAGGCGGACGGGCAAACCCGTTCTGGCCGCGGAGGGAACCACCATATCGGAGGTCGGCGTGGGCGTCTATCCCGAGAGCTTCCCTGACCGCTTCCATATCTACTTCCCCAGCAGGTGGAAGACCGCCTGGGGTCGCGTGTTCGGCTATTGAGTAACACCCAGGGCGCCTGCGGGGCTGCAGACCTGCCCGACTACTTCAGGTACAACCACTAGGAGGAAACACCCATGGCTCTTAGCGTTTTGGCCGGTTCCGTCAAGAATGGGGATACCACGACCGTGACCTTCCCGTCCCAGGTGCTCTCGGCGACCGCTGTCCTGACCGGCTATGACGTCGGTTACTCGAGCACCGACCATCACATTCAGGAGATCCAGGTGCAGGTGAACACCACCAACGTCTCCGGCAACAACGTGACCGTCTCGTGCACCTGCGCCGTGCATGACCACAGCAACAACTGGGCTTACGGCACCGTCTACTTCGCGGTGATCGCCAACATTTCCTGATCAAGGTCCGACGCCCGCCCGCCGCAGCCCCCGGGCGCCCTGCTTCCATCGCCTGCAAGCAGGCGAGCCATTCGGTAACGCAACCAGACCGTATCCACTAGGAGGATATCACCTATGGCTCTCAGCGTTTTGGCCGGTTCTGTCAAGAACGGCGATACCACGACTGTCACCTTTCCGTCCCAGGTGCTCTCGGCGACCGCCGTCGTGACCGGCTTCGATGTCGGCTGGTCCGACACGGACCACCACATTCAGGAGATCCAGGTGCAGGTCAACACTACGAACGTCTCCGGCAACAACGTGACCGTATCCTGCACCTGCGCAGTCCACGACCACAGCAATAACTGGGCGTACGGCACCGTCTACTTCGCAGTAATCGCCAACATCTCCTGATCCAAGGGTTGAAAAAGGGGCCCTGCCTGACGTTGATCGTCAGACAGGGCCCCCTTACGTTCCTACAGCTTGGTGTAGTCCAGGCCACGGGTGTACTTGTTGCTCGGATCCCAGAGAATGAAGGAGTCGATGCCAAGGGACTTCAGGGCCTTCACCTGCGCCGAGACCTCGTTGATGCCGTAGGGGATGTAGCCCTTCGCAGGATAGGTGAAGTCCTGGATCCAGGGGCGGTGCTTCTCGATGGGGATGCCCTGGGTGCGCTGGAGCGCCTTCTCCATGGAGGCCTTCACGGTCTCACCGGGGGCGGCGTCGGGGTTAGGGATGCCATAGGTGCCATTGGCGTAGTGGGAGGGGTAGGCCATCGCCGCGACGTAGTCGACGATTTCGGCTACCTGGCGGTAGTCCTGGCCGATCTGCATGTCGTCGCCCTCAGCCACCGAGGTGGTCAGACCGAACAGGTCGGCGCCAACGACGACGCCCAGGGGCTTCAGTTCGGCCATCGCCTTCTTGAGGAAGCCGTTGATGTTGCCGGTCCGGTACGCCGCGTCGGTGTCCCGGTTGTAGCCGTTCACCAGCTTTTCGGGGTAGCGGATGTAGTCGAACTGAATCTCATCCATGCCGACCTTGACCGCTGCCTTGGCCAGGTCAATGTTGTACTGCCATACGTTCTCGTTCTTGGGGTCCATAAAGGAGTACGCACCGCCGGGGAACCCGGGGATGCCCCAGGCAGGGCGCCCCTTGTAGAGGAACTGGTCGTTCATCACCACGACTCGGCCGGCGACCCAGAAGCCCTGATTGTGCATCTCCTTGACCAGCTTTTCAATATCGCCGATCTTGCTCTCGTTGGCGCCGATCTCGATCGCCAGCGGCACGTCGGACTTCCAGGAGACCTTGCCGTCTTCGGCCTTGACCTCGAGCACCACGGTATTGATGCCGACAGACTTGGCCCACTCCAGCAGCGGTCCGATCCGGTCCGGGGATCCGCCGATCCACCCGGAGACATGGATGCCGCGGACGGGCTTGGGCATCTCACGCTTCACCGGCTTGGGCGGCTCTTCGACCTTGGGCACCTGCACGGGCGGGGTCTCGACCTTGGGCGGATCGGTGACCGGGGCCGGCGTCACGGTGGCGCCGCCGGACGGGTTGGGGACAGGGGCCGATGGCTTGGCGACGGAACAAGCGCTTACGAGCACGGCAGAGACAACAAGTGCTGCGGTAAGGACGGGTTTACGCATGGCTTCCTCCCGAAGTATATACATGCTTAGACATTACAGTATCTAGTGTAACGGAATGCATCGACCTGAGGCTAGTGGCGGCAGATAGTGGCAGGCGAAAATCTCGACCGCTGACAAGCCTCGAACTTCACCGGCATATCTTTCAAACAGGGGATTGCAACAGGATTGTCGAATAGAGCGTTTGTCAGGCGTTAGGCGAAGTTACCGAAACCAGGAAACAGGGAGGGTATCGACGTTGACGAAGCGCTGGGCTGCGGCAGCCGCCGCAGGCCTGATCCTCGCCGGATGTGCGGGGGCGCCCGTCAAAGCACCAGTCATGCCCGCTCCGGACGGCACCGTCACCCCCGTGGTGGGGGGGCCGCCGGAGCAGATCTCGCCCGCTGCACCGCCCCAGGCGCCCGAGGTGAAACCCCGCAAGGCCCATGTCGACATCCACGGGATCTACATGACCGGCTGGACCGCCGGGAGCGACCGGTTCTACGAGCTGGTCGACTTTATGAAGGCCACGGGCCTGAACGCCGTGGTGATCGACGCCCAGGACGACGACGGCCAGATCTCCTGGGAGACGGATATCCCCCTGGCCGTTGAACTGCAGGCCCACGAGTCCAAGATTCCCGATATCGACGAGCGTATCCGGTATTTGAAGGAAAAGGGCATCTACACGATCGCCCGGATCGTCGTGTACGCCGACCCGCTGCTCGGTCGGAAGCGGCCCGACATGTCGATTCAGCACGGTCAGTTTGTGGATACCCGGGGCATCCGCTGGCCCGACCCGTACAACAGGGCGGTCTGGGAGTATAAGGTGGCGATCGCCAAGGACGCCGCCAGGCGGGGCTTCGACGAGATCCAGTTCGATTACATTCGCTTCCCGGAGCACCGGATCGAGGGGTACAACTACCACGTGCCGGTCAGCCAGCGCACCGAGGCGATTGAGGGCTTCCTCCGGTACGCAAAGCAGGAGTTGGAGCCCCTGGGGGTCTTCATCGCCGCCGACGTCTTCGGCCTGACCACCTCGGTCGCCGAGGGCGATGACATGGAGATCGGGCAGGATTACGCCGGCATCGCCTCCATTGTCGATTACATGCTGCCCATGGTCTACCCCAGCCACTATGCGCGCGGCACCTACGGGGTGGACGACCCCAACGAAGAGCCCGGGCGCATCGTCTACGAATCGCTGGTGGCCGCGCAGAAGCGAACCTGGGGCGTGGATGTGAAGAAGCACCGGCCATGGATCCAGGATTTTGACTACGGCAAGCACTACACGGTTTCGGACATTGAGGATCAAATTCGGGGGCTCGCCCGGGCAGGCATCTACCAGTGGGTGCTCTGGGACCCGCACAACCGGTACACACGGGGTGTGAACTACCAGGTCGGCGGCGGGACCAGCGGTCCCCCCGGCGCCTGGCGGTCCGAGTGGTCGCCGCCGGGCCCCGACCCGAAGCGCCTGGCGCTCCGGGCACGGATTCCCCAATAGATGGTCAGATCAGGGTGGCGAGGCACAGGGCCTCGCCACCGGTCGTTCCTGGGACGTATAGGTAAATACTTTATGTACCCCCATTTAATAGCGTAACTGGTCGAAGCGTATGCAAAAGGACGGTTTATTGCCAAGGAGTGTGCTATACGAAGTGTTAAGGAAGAAGCTTACCGCCCTTTTGGTCCTCGCGGCCGTGGTGGGACCGGCGGCCACCGCCGCCGCCAGCGGCGCATACCCCATCGGTGCTGTGAACGTGCGCAGCGGCCCCGGAACGCAGTACGGCGTGGTCGCCGTGCTCCGGGAGGGGGAGCGGGCGTCGGTGCTCAGTCACGAGGGCCAGTGGCTCAAGGTGCGGACCCCCTCCGGTGCGACCGGCTTCATGGCCGACTGGTTCACCCGGGAGGTCTTTGACGACGAGACGGTCTTCATGCAGGTGGACGCAGCTGTGCTCAACCTGCGTTCGGGGCCCGGGGTTGATTACGCCGTGCTCGGACAGCTCCGCCAGGGGCAGCGCCTGCGGGCGGTTGAGTCGCTGGGCGGCTGGTACAAGCTGGACGCCGGCGCACTGGGCACCGGCTGGGCCTCGGGTGAGTTCCTGTACCGGGCGCCGCAGCCCCCCGCCAGCCAGCCCTCGCCCCAACCGCCGCCCGAGAAGCCGCCCACCATGCCGGAGGTCGGCCTGACCAAGACCGTGATGGCCGCAAACGCGACCCCCATGTATTCTGGCCGCGATGTTCGCTTCGACCAGGTGGCCTCGGTGCAGCCCGGCGAGATGCTGACCTACCTGTCGGCCGAAGAGGGCTGGGTGAAGGTGAAGAACCGGGCCGGCAAGCAGGGGTGGACCCTTGGGACCCAGGTCTACCTGTGGGACGGCAACCTGGATTTCAGCCAACAGGTCTCCTACGGCCTGATGGAGAACGACTGGCGGATGCGCTACCAGAAGGTGCGCGAGGTGGTGCAGGGCGTCACCGGGCTCGGCCTGCGCACCGGGCAGTCGGCCACCAGCCCGGTCAAGCGGACCCTGGTCGCCGGCGACCGCATGAAGCTGCTGCAGGTGCCGGACAGCGAGTACGTCCAGGTTACCCTGCCCGACGGCGACACCGGCTGGCTCTCCCGGAACTTTATCAAGCCTGTCCCCGGGCTCCCCACCGAGGCGGTGCGGCTTTACCGGGTCTCGGAGAACGTGCTCCGGCTGGAGGTGACGGGCCAAAGCGCCGCCGCCACGGTCCGGTGGGCCGATGACCGGCTGGAGGTGAGCATGCCCGCCAACAGCCTCCGCAAGGCGTCCCTGCCGGTGGGGCAGTACGATGTGGCGGGGCTGGAGTTCGGCTCGGCGGGGCTGACCGCCCGCTTCGACCAGCCGTTTAACTTCCAGGTGATTGAGCAGAGCGCCACCACCACCGTGATCGAGCTGCGGCCCAACGTGGAGAAGATCACCGCCATCCAGGGCGCCGACCGGACGACCTACCGGTTCACCACCCTGGGCAACGCAAGCGCCAGCGCCACCCTGAACGGGGGTGACGTGGTCCTGACCCTGCCGGGCGCCCTCTTCAGCCCGAAGGCCGGCGAGGCCCCGGCCGGGCTTCGGGTGGCTGGCTCTGCGGCGGGCGTCACGGCCCGGGTCGCCACCAACCGGCCCTACGCGGTCAAGCGCGGCCCCGGCTACGTGGACCTGGTGATCTACGCCCCGGGCCTGAGCGGCAAGGTGATCGCCCTGGACGCGGGCCACGGCGGCAGCGAGACCGGCGCCGTCGGCCCGGCTGGCCTACTGGAGAAGGAGCCCAACCTGGCCATCACCCTAAAGCTGGCAAACCTGCTGGAGAGCGCCGGCGCCAAGGTGGTGCTCACCCGCGGCGGCGACACCCGGTGCGCCAGCCCCGAGGAGCTCGCTTCGCTCCCGCCGGAGTTTCAGCTGCGCTTCGACCTGAACTGCCGGGCGGTCACCGCCAACACGGCTCAGGTCGACGCCTCCCTCTCGGTGCACAACAACGCCAGCTCCAGCTCTGCAGAGAGGGGCACCGAGACCTACTGGACCAGGGAGAACCTGAACGCCACCCGCAGCAGCGACCTTGCGTGGCTTGTGCAGCGCGAGCTGGTCGGCACCCTGGGCCTGCAGGACCGCAGGATGAAGGAAGACATGTACTACGTGATCAAGTACACCGACGCCCCGGCCGCCCTGGCCGAGGTGGCCTTCGTCAGCAACCCCACCGAGGAGGGGCTGCTGCGTCAGGACGCTTTCCGGACAAAGACGGCTGAGGCGCTGTTCCGTGCGATGCAGGGGTTCTTCTCGGCTCGATAGGTCCATTACGCAGATCAGGGTCAGGCCCGGTGCGCCTCCCGCCCATCGGTCCAAGAATCATGCAGTCACCTTGTATGTCCGATCCGCTACACAGGCAATCCTACCTGAAGTAGCTAAGACCGGCGGGCTGTTGGTGGCCGCCGTTATCAACACGGATCGGAGGACCAAGCCGTTGAACATCCTTCAGAGCCTGTTTCAGACCGTACAACAACCCCCTGTCCCGCCCCACATTGGTGAGGCCTTCAACGTTTGGAGTTACTATGTGGCTACCAAAGAGGCTAGGGTCATCTGTCTAATGATGCTGAACCATACTAACGATCCCGATCTGAAAGAGGCTATGGAGCACTTTATCAGTGAAGTCCTGGAGCCTCAGGCCAAGCAGGTGACGGACTTCCTCCGTAGCGAGGGCATTGACATGCCCGCAGGAACGGGAGATAAGGCCAAGGCGGACGAGCGCCAGATCCCCGCGGGGGCGAAGATGACCGACAACGAGATCGCCAACATGCTGATCGTCAAGATCAACGGGCTCCTAATGTTCTGCTTCTTTGGGTTGTTCAGCGGCATCCGAGACGACATCAATGCGATGTTTTTCAACTTCCAGTCGCATGTTATGGCCCAGGCATATACCCTTAAAAAGCTCATGCAAAGGCGTGGATGGCTCCTAGTGCCGCCGTATTACTACGCCGGCACTAGTCCGCCTAAGAGCTAGCCAACGCGAATGCTTCAAGGGACCGGACGTAAAGCCCGGTCCCTTATACATACCGCAACACCGCGTAGAAATGCGCAAAACTCCCCGCCAGCACAAAGAGATGCCACACCTCGTGGAATCCCCAACTCTTGCTCAGGTTGGGCCACTTCAGCCCGTAGACCAGGGCGCCGACCGTGTAGAAGAGTCCGCCGGCCCCGAGCCAGACCAGGGCGTCCTTGGGCAGAGCCAGGTAGAGCGGGTGGAAGGTGACCACGGCCAGCCAGCTCATCGCCAGGTAGACCCCGAGATAGAGCCAGCGGGGGGCGTGGAGCCAAAAGACCTTCATCACCATCCCCAGCGCGGCGACCGTCCAGATGAACGTTAGCAGCCGCGGTCCGATCCCATCCCGCAGAGGCACCATGCAGAGCGGCGTGTAGGTGCCGGCGATCAACACGAAGATCATCATATGATCGAGACGCCGCAGCCGGCGGATCCCCCGTGGCGAGAGGGGCAGCGAGTGGTAGAGGGTGGAGGCGGTGTAGAGCAGCGTCATGCTGACGCCAAAGACCGCGAATGAGATCTGGTGCCAGACGGTGCCCCTGCTGGTGGCAGCGTCCAGAAGGAACGGAAGGCCGGCAAGCGAAAGCAGGGCGCCGGCCAGGTGCGTAAGCCCGTTGACCGGCTCCCGAAGGTATCGGAGCATCTGTCTTCCCCCAGGGGGCAGCGTTGCTCCATGTTATGCGCGGTCGCCCGAGGAAAGACCGGCCGAAACGGGTTCGTGCTCGGGCTGCATCGCCCGCTGGGCAGAGGGGGTCTCGGTCCGGACCTTCTGCAGGGAGAGCCGGTAGATCAGCTCCTCGGCCTCCAGCCAGGAGTGCACCCGATGGCAGTCGTGAAAGTCCCGGTTGTACGGGTAATCCAGCATGATTCGGGTCGCCGGGTGATTGCGGAGGTTCTTGGGGGCGTCGTCGAACATGAAGTCGCCCCGGACAAGGTCCTTGCGGTAGGTCACTACCACGTTTCCCTTGGGCACCATGGGCAGGTGCTTCTGAACCCAGCGCATCTTGTCGCCCGCGGCCTCCTTGGGGCTGGCGGTCACAACTACCAGTTCACAAACCTTCTCCAATCGCCGGAGCGAATCGATGCACCCGGGGATCGGTCTCAAGTCCGCGAAGAAGCCGGGGCGGTTCAGGTAGTGGTAGATGCGCTTGCCGCACTCGGGCTTGACGAACTCGTCCCAGCTCCAGCTGGTAATCTGCTCCGGCCTGAGGTGATCGTCCCAATCGCGGTTGTAGTGCTCGAGCCATTTGGTCATCAGGTCGCAGCAAATGCCGTCGAGGTCGAAGAGCAGCACGGGCTTGGTCACAGGCGCCCTCCTCGCGGTTTTGTCGCACATGAAGGGCCGGAAGGGGCGCTGTCGCCGCGAATCCTAGGTGAGGACCCGCATGGCCATGCGGGCCATGCCGGCAACCGAACCCATGGCGTTGCCCATGGTGTTTTGCACCGCACCCACGTCGGAGAGCATCAGCGACGCCCCCGTGGTAATGGATGCAGTGGTGGTCCAGTCACGCTTGCCCTGTGCCAGCCGGTAGACGCCGTAACCGAAGGTAAACACGCCGGCGCCCATGCGCAGGCCCTTGTTAAAGGAGGACACGACGTTCCACGCCCCTCTCGGAATGCTTGTTGCGCACAAGGGGTAGCCGGGGCTGACGGCAGACAGCGCCGCGATCCGGCTGAAATAGTATGCTCAGGGCAGGGCTGCAGCTTGCGAGTGGGCTGCGCGTCGCGCCAGGCGTTCGTTCCGACGGACGATGGCGCCTGCAAACATGCGCCGCTCCTCCTCGGTCTCGGGCTCGATTGGCGGCACGAGCGCCGGGTGTCCGGTGGTCGGATCGATAGCCACGAAGGTGGTGAACGCGGTGGTGGTGTGACGCCGCTCGCCCGAGAGCAGGTTCTCGGCAAAGACCTCCACGTAGACTTCCACGCTTGTCCGACCGGCCCAGGTCGTCTTGGCCTTCAGCACGCAAGCTTCGCCGACACGGATCGGGGTGATGAAGTGCAGCACCCGGCCGCCCAGCATGTTGCCCAGGGGATTGGCGTCGTTGGGCAGAACCACTTCGGTCATCTCCACGGCAGAGAGCCGCGGCGGCTTGGCAGGTAGAATCGCTTCGCTCATGATTTGTTCCCCTCCCGAACTAGCATTACCACAAGAGTCTACCATAACGAGCAGGCCGCCGGAAAACTCCAGCGGCCCAATGTTTAGGAAGTGGATTTTTGAAGCTCTGCGGCCAACCGGTCCAGGGTCTCCGCTGAGGCAGCCAGCTCCGAGACGATCGAAGAGATCGATCGGGTGGCTTCGGAGACCTGGGCGACCCGCTCTGCCCTGGCCCGGGCGCCGGCGCCAATCTCCCGGGTGCTGGCCAGCACCTGCTCCCCGGCGGCCGCCATCTCCTCGGCGGAGGCGGAGTTCTCTTCGCTGATCGCTGCCAGCTGTGCCATGGCGTCCACCAGACGGCGGCTGGCCTCCGAGGCGCCATCCGCACGGCTGGCGATCTCCCTGGCCCGGGCCATGGTGGCTGCCACCGCCTCCTGGATCTGACCCAGCCGGGCGCCGGCCGAGCGGGAGAGCTCGAGGGAGGCGCCGACCTGGCCGGTGGCCGCCTGCATTGCCTGCAGGCTGTGGCTGATGCCGGACTGGACCTGCTGGATCAGCTTGGCGATCTCGGAGGTCGCCTTGGAGGAGCGCTCGGAGAGGTTGCGCACCTCCTGGGCGACCACGGCGAAGCCCCGTCCGGCGTCGCCGGCCCTTGCCGCTTCGATGGCAGCGTTGAGCGCCAGCAGGTTGGTCTGATCCGCGAATTCGCTGATGGTAGTCACCACGTCGCCGATCTGCTCGGAAAGGGTGCCGAGGCTGCTCAGGTGAGAGGCGGCGGACTGTACTGCGGCGGAGAGGGACTGCATGCCGCTGGCGCTGCTGTGCACGGTTTCCGAGCCTTCCCGGGCCGACTCGGTGGCCCGGTTGGCATCCTGCTCCACCTGGTCGGCCAGGGCGTGTACCTCCTGGATGGAGGCGGCCATCTGCTCGACGGCGGTGGCCGAGGCGCCCACGTGGGCCGACTGCTCCTGCGCCGCCCGGGCCATGGAGGCGACGGTCTGGGTCAACTCCTCGATCGCACGGATCGCCTCCATGGCCAGCTCCTCGGATCGGCGGCTGTCATGGGCGAGCCCGTCGACGAGCGGGGCGAAGGAGCCCCGAATGTGCCCTGCGGCGGCCTTGCCGCTCTGGTTCAGGGTGAAGGAGGTGGCGGCCAGGGTCTGGGCGGAGGTGCGTGCCTGCGCCACCATGCCATCGAGCCGGCGGAGGACCTCCTCCTGGGCGACGGCGCCGGCAAGGGAGGCGTACACCGCTCGGAACTGGGCTCCCAGGGCAGCCACAGCCCAGGTCACAATGAGCATCAAAAATCCGTTAACCACGGCCAGCCGTGCGATCTTCATATCGCCGGCCACCTCGGGGGCGTTCAGGAGGATCATTGCCACAAAGCCCGCCAGACTAAGCGTACCTGCATAGATCGTCAGCCCGGTGCTCAGGTAGATCCCGGCGAGGGCAATGGGCAGAAACCAGATGCCCAGGTGGTGGTTGCTCCCCTTGAGCAAGAAGGTCAGTGCGGTAATACTGCCCACCACCGCCAACAGGACGACGTATTTCACTAGACCAGGCAACCATTTGCGCCACAGCATCAACTCGATGACGAGCATGATCAGTCCGGCAGAGCACGCCCACATAATAAAGACCGGGAGGTCCAAGCCAAGGCCGCGGGCCAAAACAGAGAGCACGACTGTTATGCAGATCAGTGCGCCCCACACGACCCACATGAATGTCCGGTTGGTTCTTTTGTCATGGTGCTGCAGCAAATCCCTGGCCTGCATGCCACTGCTCCTCCCAAACCTGATTGTCGAAATGAAAGTTATACGTGATCATTCGAAATCCCTATGTTAGCACTGAAAATTTCGAGGACTAGAGATTCATATACACAAACCCTTTAAAAATCGAGGCTCTGAGCAGGACTGTTCTGTTTCAAAAAGAATCTCTCTTTCGGAGGATGGCAGCTGGGAAGTGGGGGAACGTTTTGACGCCGCTGGTTCTAATCGTCGAAGACGACGCGATGCTCTGTGACGTATTACGCATGTACCTGGAAACGGAAGGCTACCGGGTGAAGGTAGCATCCGACGGGCTCGACGGCCTGACGCAGGCGTTGGCCCTCAACCCGGCACTGGTCGTCCTGGACGTGATGCTCCCCCGGCTGGATGGCTGGGAGGTCTGCCGCCGGCTGCGCGAGGTATCGCAGGTGCCGGTGATTCTGCTGACCGCTCGCGGCGAGGTGCAGGACAAGGTTGAAGGGTTCAACCTGGGCGCAGACGACTACCTGACCAAGCCGTTTATGATGCAGGAGTTCCTGGCCCGGGTGAAGGCGGTGCTCAAGCGGACCACCGGGAGTGCGCCGGTCCCCTCGGGCGCGCCGCCCGTGCTTACCGTTGGCGACCTCTTGATCGACAACCGCCGCTACCGCGTGGAGCGGGGCGGGCAACCGGTCAACCTGACCCCCAAGGAGTTTGAGCTGCTCTTCTACCTCGCCAGCCGGGCGGGGACCGTGGTGCGCCGGGAGGAGCTGCTCCAGGCGGTCTGGGGCTATGCCCTGGGCGAGGATGACCGCACCATCCATACCCACATCAACCGGCTGCGGGCCAAGCTGGAGGGGAAGGATCACCGGTTCATCCACACGGTGTGGGGCATCGGGTACAAGTTTGAGGTCTCCCGGAACTGACTCGGGGCAAGAGTAAGCGCCAGAGCCGTCACCGGCCTCTGGCGCTTTTTTGTTGCGATCAAAGCGCTCTGGTGATCAACAGGTCGATCGCCATCTCCAGTTCTGTGGGGGCCAGCCCGGCCAGGGCCGCCTTCTTCATCAGGCGCGCCAGTTGGCTGGCCTGCTCGGAGGCAATGGCCTCGCCGGGCTCTGAGGAGATGGCGCCCGAGGTGAACCAGGGGAAGGGGATTCCGGTCAGCCGGCTGAGCGTCTCCGCCATGCGGGAATCCTGCGGGGCGGGCTCCTCGGTCTCCTTCTCAAGCATCGCCTCCAGGGCGGTGGGAGAAGTCCCGAGCACCTGCGTCAACTGCTCGACCGAGAACTCATCGGGGAACTCGCTGGTCAGGAAGTCCACGGTCATGCGGAGCCGGCTCCGCATGGAGAGGAAGCACAGGCGCGCCCGTTCGTACTGGTTGAGCCGGCCAATCGCCCCCAGAAACTCCTGGCGCGGGTCGCGGCTGCCCAGCAGGTACTCGACCCGCACGCCATACCCGTCGGCGATTTTGCGAAGGGTGCTCTGGAAGCTTCCGATCACGTCGTCCTTTTCGATCCGAGCGATGGTCGTGTGGCTGACGCCGGTCCGATATGCGGCATCCCGAAGGGACTCACCATGCGCTTCTCGCAGTTTGGCAACACGCCGACCGATCTGCACAGGGAAACGCCTCCAGTTTTCTAACCAAATTATCACGTATCAAAAGAATATCTAACCACAGCGCTTTGTTCAATATAGTTCTAAAGGATTATTTTGGAGAAGCCGGCCGCTCGGAACTCCCGTTGGTTTCGTCTTCAGCGTAAAATGGGGGTACCGCAGAGAAATGTCCCTATGGGGGGAGCCCATGAGCAAGTCAACCAACCCGGTGCAGCCGCTGATCGATGAAGGCTCTTGCGCCACGGTGATCCTGAGGGAGCTCAGGCAGCAGCGGGGCGTCGTCTCCGCTGAACTGAACTCCGCCGCCAGCACGCTGCTCCTGCGCTTCGACCCCGGCCTGGTCGCCGACGAGGAGGCCGCCAGTGCGCTCGATCGCGTCTCTGAGCAGCTCTCTGAGCACCGGCAGCGCTGCCCCGGCGAGGGGGGCGCCCGCTGCGCCACCTGCCTGATCGGCCTGCAGGAGATGCTGGCCAGCGGCGCCCAGGTGGAGGCGGACCCCGACCGGATCTACCTGCGGCTCGGACCCGAGGTGGCCGTAGCGAAAGAGGTCACCCGCAAGGTCGCCCAACCAGCAGCGGAAGCCCCTCGGGCCGCCCACCACGAGCATGAAGAGGAAGAGGTCCGGCCCCTCCTGATCTCCACCGTCCTGTGCGGGCTCTTCCTGGCCGTAGGCTATGGCGTGGAGCACTGGGTGGGAAACCCCTGGCTCTTCATACCGGCCTATGTGCTCTCCTACGCCGCGGGCGGCTACTTCCGGCTGCTGGAGGGCTTCGAGGCCCTGGTCAAGGAGAAGAACCTCGACATCAACTTCCTGATGCTCCTGGGCGCCGCGGGCGCGGCGGTCCTGGGCCGCTGGGAGGAAGGCGCCGTCCTGATGTTCCTCTTTACGCTCTCCGCCACGCTGGAGGCATTTGCCGTCGGCCGTACCCGCCAGGCGATTCGGCGCCTGATGGCGCTCGCCCCCGAGGACGCCCTGGTCCGGCGCGGCCCCGCTGAGGTGCGGGTCCCGGTGGACCAGATCACCGTCGGCGACCTGGTGATCGTGGGGCCCGGCGAGCGCATCCCCGCAGACGGGGTGATCCTGAAGGGCACCTCCGCAATCAACGAGGCTGCCATTACCGGCGAGTCGATCCCGGTGGACAAGGGCCGGGGGGATCGCGTCTACGCGGGCACGGTCAACGGCCAGGGCGTGCTGGAGTTCGGGGTGAACAAGCGGGCGGGCGAGTCGACCCTGGCCCGGATCATCCGGGTCGTCGAGGAAGCCCAGTCCCAGAAGGCCGCCACCCAGCGGCTGACCGACTGGATCGACCAGTACTACACGCTGATCGTGATCGGCGTGGCCCTGCTGGCCTGGGTGCTTCCGCCCCTGGCAGGGTGGGACGACTGGGCAGGCAGCTTCTACCGGGCGATGATGCTCCTGGTAGTCGCCAGCCCCTGCGCCCTGGTGATCTCGACCCCGGCGGCGATCCTGTCGGCGATTGCCCGGGCGGCCCGGGCCGGCATTCTCTTCAAGGGCGGGCTCCACCTGGAGCAGGCCGCCCGGATCCAGGTGGTCGCCTTCGACAAGACCGGTACGCTGACGTCGGGGCGCCCTGGCGTGGTGGAGATCATGCCCGAGGGCGACCTCACCGAGGATGCCCTGCTCGCCCTGGCCGCCGCCGGCGAGTCCAGGTCGGAGCACCCCCTGGCGGACGCCGTGCTGCGCTCGGCCAAGGAGCGGGGCCTGCCTTACCCGATGGCCCAGGAGTTCCAGGCGATGGCTGGCCTGGGCGGGCGGGCGGTGGTGGAGGGCCGGGAGATCCTGATCGGTTCGCCCCGCCTGCTGGAGCACGGCGGGCTTGGGATGTCGGAGCGGACCAGCGCCCGCCTCCAGGGGCTCTACGAGTCGGGCCTGACCACGATGGTGGTCATTGAGGAGGGGCAGTTCCGGGGAATCCTTGGCCTGGCGGATACGCCCAGGCCCGAGGCCCGGGAGGCGCTGAACCACCTGCGGCGCCTGGGGGTCAAGCGGGTCGTCATGCTGACCGGCGACAACCGGCGGGCGGCCCAGGCCGTGGCCGAGGCGGTCGGGGTAGACGAGGTGCAGGCCGAACTGCTCCCGGAGGATAAGCTAAGGGTGATCAAGGAGCTGGAGGCCAAGTACGGCCCGGTGGCCATGGTAGGCGACGGCGTCAACGACGCTCCGGCGCTCGCCGCTGCCACCGTGGGCGTGGCCATGGGCGGCGTCGGGTCCGACGTGGCCATGGAGACCGCCGACCTGGTCTTGATGGCCGACGAGCTGGAGAAGGTCTCCGAGGCAATCCACCTGGCCCGCCAGGCCCGCAGCACCGTCCTGCAGAACCTGACCTTCGCCGTGGGCGTCATTTCCGTGCTGGTGATCTCGGTGCTCCTCGGCAAGCTGAACCTTCCCTTGGCGGTGGTTGGGCACGAGGGCTCGACCATTCTCGTTGCCTTCAACGGGCTGCGGCTGCTAGTAGCTCGGCTTCGCGTCGCGTAGAATGAAGGGTGCCGCCTGCAAGGGCGCCTGGGGGGCGGGTTTACCCGCCCTCTTTCTATCACCTGCAAAGAGCGAAAAATCTCCGCTCCGCGCTCTGACCCCCCTGTTGCACCTGCCTCAACCATGGGATAAAGTAGTAGGGGCGCCGATCTCTTTTACCAAGCGTTTGCTATCCATAGAGATAAGAAGGTGGACAAGTTGCCCGAGCTCATGCGAGCGATCAGGAAGTTGGAAGCCGGTCCCGGTGCTGAGCTGCAGCACATCCCGATCCCGGTGATCGGGACCCGCGATGTCCTGATTCAGGTAAAGGCCAGCAGCGTTTGCGGTACGGACTATCATATTTACTCCTGGGATCCCTGGGCGGCTGGCAGGGTCAAGCCCCCGCTGACCGTCGGCCACGAAATGGCCGGCGAGGTCGTGGCCATCGGCAGCGAGGTCACCGCCTGCAAGGTCGGAGACTACGTCTCCGCCGAAACCCATATCGTCTGCAACAACTGCCCGCGCTGCCATGTGGGCGAGTACCACCTGTGCGAGAACACAAAAATCCTCGGCGTAGACACCAACGGCTGCTTCGCCGAGTATGTTGCCGTGCCCGAGCAGAACATCTGGATCAACGACAAAGATATCCCCTGGGAGCTCCAGTCGATCCAGGAGCCGCTGGGCAACGCCGTACACACCGCCATGGAGGGCGAGCTGACCGCCAAGAGCGTGCTGGTCACCGGCTGCGGCCCCATCGGCATCATGAGCGTGCCCGTGGCGAAGATGGCCGGCGCCGAGGTGGTCATGGCCATGGACGTCAACGAGTTCCGGCTCGACCTGGCCAAGAAGCTGGGCGCCGACGTCCTGATCAACCCCGCCAAGGAGGATCCGATCGAGGTCGTGCGCCGGTACACCCGCGGCTACGGCGCCGACGTGGTGCTAGAGATGTCCGGCAACGCCACGGCGATCCGCCAGAGCCTGAAGGCCGCCCGCAACGGCGCCCGCATCTCCCTGCTGGGCCTGCCCCCTCGCCCCATGGAGATCGACCTGGCCGCCGACGTGATCATGCGGGGCATTCAGCTGCAGGGCATCACGGGCCGCAAAATGTGGAAGACCTGGTATCAGATCCGCTCGCTCTACCGGGCCGGCCTGGCGGAGCGGCTCCGCCCGCTGGTCACCCACACGCTCCCGCTGGAGCAGGTGGGCACCGCCATGGAGCTGATGCGCACCGGCACCTGCGGCAAGGCGGTTCTGATGCCCGACCTCAAAGCCTAGGAGGTAGAACCCATGGCAGTCGTCGACTTCCTGACCGAAGAGCTGAACGCCCTGAAGGCAGCCGGGCTGTACCGGCCGCTCAAGGAGCTGCAGTCGCCCCAGCAGCCCCGCTCGGTCATCAATGGGCGTCCCGTGATCAACCTGTCCAGCAATAACTACCTCGGCCTCGCTGACGATCCCCGCCTCAAGGAGGCCATGATCAAGGCGACCGAGCAGTGGGGCGCCGGCTCCGGCGCCGTGCGCACCATCATCGGCACGATGTCGATCCACAACGAGCTGGAGGAGAAGCTGGCAGCTTTCAAGCACACCGAGGGCTGCGTGGTCTTCCAGTCCGGCTTCACCTGCAACTCAGGCGTCATCCCGATCCTGGTGGGCGAGGGCGATGCGATCATCTCCGATGAGCTGAACCACGCCTCGATCATCGACGGCTGCCGGCTCTCCAAGGCGATCACCCTGCGCTACAAGCACTCCGACATGGCGGATTTGGAGCGCATCCTGGTTGAAACCGACGGGCAGTACCGCCGCCGCCTGATCATCACCGACGGCGTCTTCTCCATGGACGGCGACATCGGCCCGCTGCCGGCGATCGTGGAGCTGGCTGAGAAGCACGGCTGCATGACCTACGTCGATGACGCCCACTCCTCGGGCGTGCTCGGCAAGAACGGCCGGGGCTCGGTCAACCACTTCGGCCTCGACGGCCGGGTCACCGTGCAGGTCGGCACCCTGTCCAAGGCGGTAGGCGTGCTGGGCGGCTATGTCGCCGGCCCCAAGGCGCTCATTGAGTTGCTCTGGCACAAGGGCCGCCCGTTCCTCTTCTCCACCAGCCATCCACCCGGGGTGGCCGCCGCCTGCCTCAAGGCGATCGAGATCATGGAGCAGGAGCCGCAGCTGATCGACCGGCTGTGGGAGAACACCCGCTACTTCAAGGCCAAGCTGGAGGCGCTGGGCTTCAACACCGGCCGGAGCGAGACCCCGATCACCCCGGTGATCGCCGGCGACGAGGTCAAGGCGCTGAAGCTCTCCGACCGACTGCTGGAAGAGGGCGTCTTCGCCCAGGGCATCGCCTTCCCGACCGTGCAGCGCGGCAAGGCCCGGGTCCGGACCATCGTGAGCGCTGCCCACAGCAAGGCTGACCTGGACGAAGCCCTGCACGCCTTTGAGAAGGTGGGCAAGGAGCTCGGGCTCATCTAGCCATGCGGACAGACGCCTACCTAGCGCAGCTGCGCGAGCGCCTGAGCGGGCTTGGGTTCACACAACTGGAGAATCCCCGGCTGGCCTACGTCGGCCGCCGGGACGAGGAGTGGGGCCAGCTTACGCTGGCCCTGGCTCCATTTGGGGCAGAAAACCGGGCGGAATTGGTGTCGGCGGTGGGGGCCATGGCCGAACAGGGCACGGTGATCCTGGTCTTCCCGTTCGAGCGCCGCGTGCCGGAGGAGCTGTCAAAGCAGATCCTGGCTCTGCGGACCGCCCGGGTGATCCCTTGGGTCTTTGACGGGCAGGCGGAACTGCTTGACCAGCACGCGGGTCCCCCCAAGGTGGACCTTGCCGTGATACGGGCCCTGACCGAAGTGCCCGGGGCCGCCGCATCAGCGCTGCCGCGCGTTGCGATGCCGAGGATGGAGTTGGGCATGGGGTATGTACCGACCACCCGCGTTGCCCTGGCCGCCACCATCTCGTTCTATCTCTGGGTGTTGATGATGGGCGGCGTGGGGGACATGCTGTCCCGGCTGATCGGCGGGCCGCCTCTAAACGTGCTGATTGCCTGGGGGGCGAACCATGGCGGTTTGGTTCTGGAGCAGGGCCAGCACTGGCGGCTGTTCACCTACATGCTCCTGCACGGCTCGCTGATGCACCTCGGCTTTAACATGTGGGCGCTCTGGAGCCTCGGCCGCCACGTGGAGATGATCTACGGGAGCACCAGGACGCTGTTCATCTACGTGGCCGCAGGGGTGGTGGGCGGCATGGCCTCGGCCATGCTGCGGCCAGGCTTCGTGCCGTCTGTCGGCGCCTCCGGGGCGATCTTCGGGCTGATGGGCGCCCTGCTCTACTTCACCGTGGGCATGGGCCGGACGGTCGATTGGCGGGAGGTGCTGGCGCCTTTCATCTCGACCTTTCTCTACGGGCTCTTCCTCGGGGCGATCGATCACTATGCCCATGTGGGCGGGTTCATCGGGGGCTTTCTGGCGGCCTTCCTGGCCGGGATTCCCGGGCAGCGCAGTCCGTGGCGGGTCCTGGCGATGGGGCTCGGCGTGGTGGCGCTGCTGGTGATTCTGTCGGGTTTGGTGCCGCTGCCGCACCTGGTGTAAAATAGGCTCAGGAGGTGGGAGCCATGCCGGCGCCGAGAGAGCGCATTACCTATGAGGACTACCTACAGCTGCCGGAAGAGAGTCGGTATGAGGTGCTGGAGGGGGACTTGCGCATGGTTCCTGCGCCGGGTGAGGTCCACCAGAGGGTGTTGTCCGAACTCAACCAGGTAGTTCGCCAGTTCATCCGGGAACGGCAACTAGGCCGGGTCTATTTCGCCCCGATGGATGTGGTCCTTGATGTGGACAGTGTTGTGCAGCCGGACTTACTCGTCGTAATGAACGACCGCCTATCCATTGTGAAACCCGAAGGCGTGCGCGGCGCCCCCGACCTAGTCGTAGAGGTTGTGTCGCCGGGAACCGCCAAGCGTGACCGTGGCATCAAGCGGCGGATGTACAGCCGCTACGGGGTGCAGGAATACTGGATCGTAGACCCGCAGGAGGGAACGGTGGAAGTCTCAGTCCATGCCGACGGAGGCCTTCAGACCTGGCGAACCTTCTCGTCCAGCGAAGAGGTGCTGTCCCCGCTCTTCCCCGGTCTTTCCTTCTCCCTGGCGCAGCTTCTTCAAGCCTGACCTCCCGCAAGGGGGGCTTTTTCTTTGCGCTGCACCCCTGCCGCCCGGCGTTCATAGCCTGAAAGGGACGCTACCGAAGAAAGGGCTGGTGAGGAAGGATGCACCGCAAAGGGCCAACCTGTCTGGGCCTGATTCTGGTCGCTCTGCTGCTCCTGATCCCTGCATCGGTCCCGGCCTACGCGGCGGACCAGGTGGGCGTGACCGCCCGTCTGCGGTCCACACCGGTCAAGGGTGGGGGCACGGAGACCCCGGAGCTGTACCTGCACCTGGCGATCCAGGTGGAGAACCTCAGCGGAGAGATCCTGAAGGATCTGACCGTCGATGCGTCCCTGGGGGCGATGGTCTACGATAAGTCCTCGCATCAGGGCGCCCTCACCCAAGGAAACACGGTCCGGTGGGCGCTGAAGAATGTCGGTAAGGGCGGCAAGCCGGTGCTCAACCTGTGGGTGAAGCTCCCGGTCTCCTGTGTGACGCCGCCGTCCGGCGACCTGCTCCAGGTCACGGTGAAGGGCAGCGACGGCACGGTGCTCGGGACGGGGGCCTGGGGGGCCGCCGCCATCGACCCGGACCTCCTCAAGTGTCCGCAGTCCCCGCCTAACCCGAAGCCGAACCCGAACCCGAATCCAACCCCGAATCCAAGCCCCAACCCGGCCCCAAGCCCAAACCCGGCTCCTGCACCGCAGCCGAACCCTGCCCCGGCCCCTGATAAGCCCGCCACGCTGCCCTTCACGGGGATCGACTGGACCGTGATCGGCGGGGGCATCGGGGTTGCGCTGTTGGGCGCCCTGCTGCTGCGCCGCCTGAACCGATGAAGCGGGCCGCCCGGTACTTCGCCTGGGCGCTCATCCTGGCGGGCCTGACCCTGGCGGCCTACCCGGTCTGGTCGCCACTGCTCTACCGGGTCGCACAGGACCGGCTCGCCTCGGCCGAAGCCGCCTTGCTGGCGGCCGCCGTCCCGCCGTCAGTGACTCAGCCCTCAAGCCCGGGTCCGCCGCCAGAGCCCGGGGCCCCGGTCGCCCACATCCGCATCCCGTCGATTGGGGTCGATGCCACCGTCGTCGAGGGGGTGGAGCGGGCACAACTGGCCTTGGGACCCGGCCACGTCCCGGGCACAGCCCTGCCCGGCGTCCCTGGCAACCTGAGCATCGCCGGCCACAGGACTACCTTCGGGGCGCCCTTCCGCCCACTGGACCGCCTCAAACCTGGCGACGCCGTTGAGATCCGGGTCGGGGAACGCACCTGGAACTACCGGGTGGAGCGCGTGTTCACCGTCAACCCGGACGAGGTGTGGGTCCTGGAGCAGGGTTCGGAGTCGATGCTCACCCTGATCACCTGCCACCCGCCGTACAGCGCGGCCGAGCGCCTCATCGTACGGGCCCGGCTGGTGCAGGCTGAAGGTGTCGGAGAGCAACGGTGACGATCCTGCTTGTGAGGCCCTTGTTCCTATGTGTCAAGACCTTGTTCCCGTGTGACAAGACCCCGTTCCCGGTGTGTTAAGACCCTGTTCCCGGTGTGTTAAGACACCGTTCCGGGTGTGTTAAGACACCGTTCCGGGTGTGTCAAGACACCGTTCCCTGCGTGTGAAGACCTTGTTCGTGCGTGTAACGACCACGTGCACACCTTTGCACCATGTCGTGAAGACCACGCACCACTGCCATTGGCAGCTGGTTGCACACAAAAATCAGCGCCGAGGATGACATCCTCGGCGTTATCGCGTTCGACTTCGGCCCGTTTCTGCTCACGCACGTCTTCTTCCTCATCTGCGGTATCTGCGTCATCTGCGGCTTGAAACACTTCAAAAGCGGCACCAACTCGAGCGCACGGGCGGGGCTTGAGGTTATTCTCGGCAGATCAAGGTAACCCTGATTCCAGGAGAACGGGATCGAGGGGGGCAATGCGTTGCATATCCGCAAGGCCATCGTGCGACTGTTCATTGCGGACCTCAACACCACCGCCGACCCCTTCAGCCTGGGCAGGTGGGAAAAGGAGCAAGGGACACACAGTGATCGCCCCGCCGCCCAAGGGCTGCCCAAGCCTCCCCCCGGGGAGGTCAAAGGAGAGCGGCTGAAGCGTTCCCTGTCAGACAACCTCTCCCGCATCCGGGAAACCTTCAGCCTGCCAACGAGCCAGGGGCTCATCGTCCACGAGATTGAGCTGCCCACCACACCGCCCAGGATGGCGGCCGTACTGCACATCGCAGGCATTGCTGACACGACCCTGCTTGCCAAGGCCGTCCTGGAGCCGCTGGTGAGTCGCGACTGGCAAGGGGATCCGCCCGATGCCGACTACCTGCTGCACCGGGTCCTCCAGACCGGACAGGGCGCCGTCCAGGAGCGGCTTGCAAACCTGGTGAGCGACCTCTTTGTAGGTTCGGCCGCCGTCATCCTGGACGGGGAGGACCGGGCGGTCGCGGTCCGACTGGAGGGGTGGGCCAAGCGGCCGATCGACCGCCCCGCCGCCGAAGTGACCGTGCGCGGGCCTCAAGAGGCATTCACGGAGGACCTGCGAACCAATCTCTCCCAAGTTCGCCGGCGGCTACGCACGCCCGACTTGGTGGTGGAACTGGGGCGGCTGGGGCGCCTCTCCCGCACGGATGCCGCCGTGCTCTATCTCAAGAGCGTGGCAAACCCCCGCCTGGTGGAGGAGATCAAGCGGCGGGTGGCTGCGGTACAGGTGGACTTCATCAACGACACCGGCAGCCTGATGCAGTTCGTCGAGGACCGCCCGTTCTCGGTCTTCCCAACCACGCTCAGCACAGAGCGGCCCGACCGGGTGGCCGGTCTGCTGAACGAGGGTTACGTCGCGGTCATGATGGACAACGACCCCCACGCTTTGATCATGCCAGCGACGATGCCCACGCTGCTGCACAGCGCCGAGGACATCTATATGCGATGGCCCCTCGGCACCTTCATGCGGATCACCCGCATTAGCGCCTATTACGTCTCAATGCTGCTGCCGGCGCTCTATGTGGCCCTGGCCAACTTCCGGCAGGAGATGATCCCGACCCCGCTGTTGCTCAGCATCGCACAGTCCCGGGAGACGGTGCCCTTCAGCGTGGTCACGGAGGTTGTGCTGATGGAGGCCTCCTTCGAGCTGATCCACGAGGCGGCCCTGCGGGTGCCTACCGTGATCGGCCCCACCATCGGCATTGTGGGCTCCCTGATCCTGGGCCAGGCGGCCGTGGCCGCAGGCATCATCAGCCCGATCCTGGTGATCATCACCTCGACGACCGCACTCGCCTCCTTTGCGATCCCTGTCTATGAACTGCAGATGGCCACCCGCATCTGGCGGTTTCTCTTCATCCTGGCCGCGGCTTTTTTGGGGCTGGCCGGCGTCGTTTTCCTGCATACCGCCTACACCGCCTATCTGACCTCGATCCGGACGTACGGCGCTCCCTATCTGGCGCCCGTCACACCGGCAGGCAGGAAGGGCGATGACCTGTACCGGTCGCCGGTATTCGAGCTGGAGCACCGGCCCGACTTCGTTCGGTCCCAGCGGCCTCAGCAGCAAGAAGCGACCACCCGCCCGTGGTCGGCCCGCCGACCCAAATCGCGAGGAAAGGAGCAGCCGGATGACCGAGCATAATCTGAGTGTCCGTGAAGCGGTCAGCCTCGTTGTGACCATGACCTGCGCCAAGGTCTTCCTCGGGGTGCCCCGCGCCTTGACCGAGCAGGGGGCGACGGCCGCCTGGCTGGTCGCCCTGATCAGCGCGCTCTACGGGCCGCTCATGTGGGCAGCGGTCCGGGGAATCGTGCGGCGTTACCCGGGCAAGTCCCTGGTGACCGCGACCGAGGCGGTCATGGGCCCGTTTTTCGGTCTGCTCATCAACCTGATCTATTTCTCCTTCTTTGCCTTTCTCTCGGTGACCGTCATCCGCGAGTTTTCCGAGGGAATGGCGATCCTCTTTCTGCCGACCACACCGGTTCCGGTGCTCATCCTCATCCTCCTGGGCACATCGGTCTACATCGCCCACCTTGGGATCGAAGCCGCAGGCAGGACGGCCTGGCTGGGCGGTCCGTTCATGCTGGCCGGCTACGCAGCTCTGGCGTTCGCCAGTCTAAGGACGCATGCCGAGCCCAACGCGCTGGCCCCATACTGGGGTACCGGGCCGGCACAGGTGGCGCTCGGGGGCCTGAGTCAGAATTTGCTGAGCGACTTGCTGCTGTTGGGGGTGATCGTCCCGAGCTTCCGGGCGATCAAGCAGCTGGACCGAGCCTTTCTGTGGAGCATCCTGCTCAGTGGCCTGATCTTGGTCAGCACGGAGATCATCTACCTATACGTCTTCCCGTGGCCGTCGGCCAGAAACGTTACCTTGCCCTTGATGCAGGTGACGCGGGCAATCTCCCTGGGACCGGGCTTGCAGCGGGTGGAGTCGCTCTTCTTCGTGATCTGGCTGGTCGGCAGCGTCATGAAGGTGGCCGCAGCGGTTTACGGAGCCGCCTCAACCCTGGCGCAGACCCTGCGGCTGCCCTCTTATCGCCACCTGTTCTTCCCTCTGGGGAGCCTCATGTTCTCGTTCGCCGTCTTGCCCCGCAATATGGCTGTGGCGATTGAGTGGGACCAGACCATGCGCCAGTACGGCGTGTTCGCCACGGCAATGCTGCCCTGCTTGGTCTGGGTGGTCGCTTCTGTGCGAAAGCGGGGGAACAGACTTGCTGCGTTATAGGTGCCTGGTGTGGCTGCTGGCAGTGGGGTTGATGCTTACCGGCTGCTGGGACCGCCGCGATCCGGAGAAGATGGCCTGGGTCACCGCCATCGGGATCGATAAGGGACCCCGCGGGGACTACATCTTCTCCTTCCAGGTGGCGGCGCCCAGCGGCCGGGGCGGCGGTGGCACCACCGGCGGTGGTGGTGGCGGCATGGGCGGTGCCCCGGGGCGAGGCTCGGTCCAGCACACTGCCACCAGTGACGTCTTTGCGATCGAAGCGCCCGATATCGTTACCGCAGTGGATGGCAGCCAGTCCTTCGTCGCCCGCCGGCTCAGCCTGACACAGGCGAAGGCGGTCATCATCGGCGAGGAGGTGGCCCGCGACGATGTGACGCCAGTGATCGCTGCCGCGACCCGTTACTACGAGTTTCGGCGGAACATGAGCGTCATGGTGGCGCGGGGAAACGCCTACGCCTTTCTCAAGCAAGCCCAGCCCCGTTTGGAGCCGAACCCAGCCCGTTGGTATGAACTGCTCATGGTCACGCAGGCGCAGGCGGGGATCATCCCCGAGACCCGCATTAACGAGTTTGTCATGGAGAGCGAAGCCCCCGGTACCGGGGCCAGGGCGACGCTGGTGGCCGTCCGGCCGGATATCGCAGCGGGGGTAGACCCTTTGGAGAAGGAGATAGCGGGCCGGGAGGATGGGGGACCTCCGCCTCCCATCGGGCGGGCCCGGGCGGGTGAGGTAGACCGAGCCCGGCAGATCCCGGTGGAGTTCATGGGGGCCGCGCTCTTCAAGGGAAGCCGCCTGGCGGGGTTTCTGTCGGGTGACGAGGCACGCTTTGTGAGTATGCTGCGCGGGGAGTTCCGACACGCCTCGATGGCCTTTGTCGACCCGAACCGCACGGATCGGCGCCTGGTGCTACGGCTGCAGCAACGGCTGCGGCCGGTCATGCGCACTCAGCTCCGGAGCGGCCAGGTGCACGTGCAGTTCAATGTGGATCTGGAGGGCGAGCTGGTCAGTGTTCAGTCCACGACCAACTACACCGAGCCTGCCCAGCTGGACAAGCTGGAAGCCTCGGTCAGCGCAGAGCTTCGCCGGCGGATGTCAGACGTGATCCGCAAGACCCTGGGCGAGTGGGGGATCGATCCCTTCCGGATTGCCGGCAAGCTGCGCACCAGCTTTCCCACCGTTCAGGAGTGGGAGGCTTTCGACTGGGGCAATCGGGTGGCCAAGACTACCTTCTCCGTCTCGGTAAGTGTAACGGTCCGGCGCTTTGGCCTGCTGACCGATGTGATTCGACCAAGGGAGTGAGTCTGTAATGAGAATCCTGCCGACAGCCCTGATATCGATCTGGGCATGCATCTACACCAGCAGCCTTGCGTGGGCGCTCTGGCGCCGCCGCAACTACCGGGGCGGGGTTGGGACTGCGCTGCTCGCCCTGGCCGTCCTGGTGGCGCCCGTCCTAATCGCCCTTGGCGTCCAACAGCGTTGAAAACGCTGTGCGATGTGAATCAGCCGCGATGGCGAGGTGAAGACTACTACAACCGTTGCAGTGATCGAGTGGAGGTCCAGGAATGCCAAGGAAAGCCGACGTCTCACTTACCAGTTGGGAGATCTCAGGGCTGCAAGCCGCCTGGTTGGTGGCCGGGGCCGTCTCCATGGCCGGGCATGCTCTGGCGGTTACCTTCTGGATCCAGATTGCTGGTCGGGATGCGTGGTTGACCGGCATCGTGGCGCTGCCTGCCGCGATACTTGCCGTGGCGGCCCAGGTCAGCCTGAGCAGGCGGTACCCGGGCCAGACGATCGCCGAGTACCTGCCGAAGGTCCTGGGGTACTTTGGCCACCTCGTCGCCGTCCTGTTCGCCATCTACTTTCTGACCGCACTGACCTTTACCCTTCGGAGGACCACGGACTGGATCATCGACTCGCTTCTGCCAGAGACCCCCGCCTGGGTGCTGGGCGGATTCTTCATGGCTACGGTAGCGTACGCTGCACTGGGGGGGCTCGATGTACTGGCGCGCATTAACCAGTTCACCTTGCCCCTGCTGACCTTCCTGGGTATCTTCGTGTCCGTGTCCTCAGCTCATGCCAAGGACTACGGCCTCCTTCTGCCCATTCTCGAACACGGATGGGGTCCCTTGGGGGCGGCCAGCCTCCTGGCGATGGGGTACTACGGCGAAGCCAGCGTTCTGGCGATGTTCTCCGGCTATGTCCGTAAGGGCGACCGAAAGCGGCTGGGACGCAACTACATGTATGCCCTGCTTTTCTTGGCGAACACGTTTACAGGGCCGGTGGCCGGGTCTATGGCAACGCTGGGCTACCGGGTGGCGCAGAATATGCCGTACCCAACCTTCCAGCACTGGCTGATGGTCAGCTTCCCCCGATTCTTTGAGCGCACCGACCTCCTGGCAGTCCACCAGTGGCTGGCCGGCGGCTATGTGCGCAGCGCCTTGTTCCTCCTGTTGGGAACGCAGGCCCTCGGCCAGGCCACCCGACTACGAGTCCCGCTAAGGTGGGGTGTTCCCGCCGTTGCCTTCGCGACCACGCTGATCGCTCAGCTCGCCTGGCCAACCAAGATGGACTTCGATGCGTTCATTCGGAACGTCTATATGCCCGCGGGGGCGGTCGTCGGCATCCTGCTGCCCGTGCTAATCTGGGCGGTGGACTCCATCCGGCGCCTGTTGCGGACGGACAGCCGGAAGCAGCATGGAGCTTAAGCTACAACTGGACAGACCTCTGGCGGAGAATCGCAAGCTGTTTCGCCAGATGTTTGCGTCCCTGCGCGGGTCGATCTTCCGCGACCTGATCCTGCCTGGGGGCGACGGCAAAACCTATAAGGCTTTCGTGCTCTTCCTGGAGGCTCAGGTCGACCGGGAGCGCTTGGAAGAGCATGTCTTCCGGCCAATGCTGGAGGGCGTCGGCCCCGGGGAAAAGGACTGGACCAAGCTGCTCTCACCCGTCTCCATGTCCGTCGGGACGCTGGAGGACGCCAACAAGCTTCTCTTCCGCGGCATGGTCCTGATGCAGGTGGAGTGGGCGCCTGGCATGGTCGCCTTCGACCTCAGCAGCCTCCCCACGCGGGCCATTGACACGCCGGAGACCGAGTCCGGTGTGTCCGGGCCGCGAGAGGCCTTTACGGAGAACCTGATCCTCAACCTTTCTCAGCTCCGGCGCCGCATGCCAGGTCCGGATCTCCGGCTTGATTCGCAGTGGATCGGGGGGCGCGCCAAGCTGGAGGCGGTGGTCGCCTATTTGGCGGACTGCCCGACCGAGCGGATGATCCAGACCGTGAAGGATCGCCTGAGTGCGGTCAAACAGGACGGCCTGCAGGATGTGACCGAGGTCACAGAGGCGTTGGCGGACAGCCGGATCAGCATCTTTCCACAGATCTACATCACCGAGCGGCCCGACGTGGTGTCGCAGTTTCTGCGGGCGGGACGGATCGCCATCCTGCTCGACAACTCCCCGCGCTGCTTGATCGTTCCCTGCCTCTTTATGGATCTGTTCATCAGCGCCGACGATTTCTACGAGTGGCGGCCGTTCGTCATCTTTCTGCGGGCGCTCAGGTTCATCGCGTTCAATATCGCCGTGCCGCTCCCGGCTATTTATGTCGCTGTTACTACCTATCACTATCAGGCATTGCCGACCCAGCTGACGCTCAGCCTGCTGGCGCAGCGGGAAGGGGCGCCGCTGCCGGCACCGATCGAGGCAGTGATCATGACTCTGATGTTCGAGATCCTGCGGGAGGCCGGCATTCGCCTGCCACGTTCGATCGGTCCCTCCGTGAGCATCGTGGGCGGACTGGTGATTGGCGAGGCCGCCATCCGTTCAGGCCTGACCTCTCCCACCATGGTGCTGGTGGTGTCGGCGACGGCGGTGGCCACCTTCTCCCTGCCCAGCACCACGCTGGCCAATGCTGCGACGTACTACCGTTTCTTTGTGCTGGCACTGGCCAGCACCCTGGGCTTCTTCGGCTTGCTGGTCGGGTACTTGGTGGCCTTGGCGAACGTTGCCGCAATGACCTCCCTCGGTGTGCCCTACACAAGTCCGCTCTTTCCGTTTCAGTGGAAACACGTGGTCACTGCATTGGGGACCCGGGCCCGTCCCCCGCTCAATACGGGCAGTCATCCGGCGCCGTCCCTCACCCGCACGAGCGAAGACTATCAACAACGATAGGGGTGTCCGTATGAGCCTGCGCCGCTTGATGGCACTGATTCTGCTTGCTCTCGCACTGACCGGGTGCTGGAGCCGCCGTGAGCTCACGGAGGTGTCGTTCACGGGCCTGCTTGGGGTAGACTGGGAGGATGGGCGGTACCTGGTCACGGTCACTGTGCTATCGCCGCGGCCGGGCGGCGGGACAGATGGCGGTGGAGGGGGCCGTCAGCAAGCGGTGTGGACGATTTCGGAGCGGGGGGAGGCGCTCGACCAGGCCTTCGCAAGGCTTGACCAGATCCTCTCCCGCTCGCTCACACTCGCACACGTTCGAGCCATCATCTTCGGTGAGAATATGGCGCGGCACGGCATTGGTCCCGCCATGGACGTCATGCTGCGGAGCGTGGAGATCCGGCCCACCGCCTGGATCGCTGTAACCCCCGGCAGAGCTTCGGACTTGCTCATGGCCCGGCCCCGGCAGGAGCTCGCCCCCAGCGACAGCCCCCTGGGCTACCACGAGACTGCCACCAGGCGCAGTTCGGTCACGCCCGCCCGCCGCCTCACCGAGGTGGCCAATATGCTTCAGGAGGAGGGGGTTGACCTCTCCCTGCCCATCTTTCGGTTGGCGGAGACGGAGTCTCCCCGGCCGGAAGGGGCCCTGAATCCGCACCCGGAGAGCCCCAAGGAGATCACCTATGGCGGCGCCGGGGTCTTCGTCGGCGATAAGCTGGTCAACTGGCTGAGCCCGGCCGAGGCCAGGGGCCTGCTGTGGTCCAAGAACAGGGCTGTACACGGGGCCGTGTCTGCCCCATGCCGGGACCCGAAACAGCGTGTCGTCTTTCGGCTGCGTGATGCCCATGGAAGGGTGAGCACCTATATGTCAGGGGGAAAGCCGCGGGGCCAGATCAACGTCAAGGTGTTAGCGGACGTCAACGAGATCGGATGTACCGGGGAAGCGCTCGGCGATGCGGAGTCCCAGACCCTGCAGCGGCTCCTGGAGGCTGAGGTTAGCTCCCAGATCCGCTCGGCGCTCACACAAATGCGAAGCTCAAAATCAGACTTCTTCGGATTCGGGCAGGCGCTCTTCCGTCACAGCCCACAGCTGTATTCCCAGCGGTCCCGCAGTTGGGCGGAGCTGCTGGCAGAGCTGCCGGTGGAGGTCCACGTCACCGCACAGGTTCCCCGTCTCGGGCAGCTCTACCGAACGTACCGTGCCTCCACGAAGGGGTCCGAATAGGCGGCACCAATTTGGGCAGGCATCCGCCGGTGCAAAGGGTTGTCGAGATCGGCATTTTTTGGTACGATAATGCGGGTTTGGCACTTCGGAGGTGGACTTGCCGTGGCCAGGGTGCTGGTGATCCATGGTCCCAACCTGAACCTGCTAGGAACCCGTGAGCCTGAGGTCTATGGCGCCACCACGCTGGCAGAGATCAACGCCATGCTTGAGGCGCTCGGCGCCGAGCTGGGAGTTGAGGTAGAAGCCTACCAATCCAACCACGAGGGCGCGATCATCGACGCCGTTCACGGCGCCCGCGGCCGCTGTCAGGCGATCCTGATCAACCCGGGGGCCTACACCCACTACAGCATCGCCATCCGCGATGCGATCTCTTCCGTCTCCGTGCCCGTGGTGGAGTGCCACCTCTCGAACGTGCACAAGCGGGAGCCGTTCCGGCACCAATCGGTCATCGCTCCGGTCGTCGTTGGGACCATCATAGGGTTTGGCGTGGAAAGCTATAAGCTGGGGCTGCGTGCAGCCGCCCACATCGCTCTCTCGCAGAACGCCTGATCAAAGGAGACGATATCCCCATGACCGTCGCCCGCCTCGAGCGGCTCCGCAGCCGCATGGCCGAGCAGGGGCTCGACGCCCTGGTCGTAGCCAAGCCCGAGAACCGCGCCTACCTGAGCGGCTTTACCGGGAGCGCCGCGGTGCTGCTTGTCACCCGTACCGGCGCCGACCTTCTCACCGACTTTCGGTACACCGAGCAGGCTGCGAGCCAGGCGCCCCACTTCGCCGTCCGGTCCATAGCGGGCACTACCAACCACGCCCTGGTCGCGGATCTGATTCACCAGCACGGCGGGCAGCGCATCGGCTTCGAGGGCGACTTCCTCACCTTCGACGAGTACGGCCTGTACCGCAAGGCGCTGGAGGGGCGGGAACTCGTCACCGTCTCCGGCCTGGTGGAAAACCTGCGGCTGATCAAAGACAGCGATGAGCAGGCCATCATGCGCAAGGCGGCGGAGGTCACCGACCAGGCCTGGGCCCACATCCTGGGCTACATCAAGCCCGGGGTGCAGGAGCGCGATCTGGCGGTCGAGCTGGAATACAAAATGCGCAAGCTTGGCGCCGAGGGCCCGGCCTTCGACACCATCGTCGCCTCGGGCATCCGCTCTTCGCTTCCGCATGGGCGTGCCTCGGAGAAGGTGGTCGAGCACGGCGATTTCGTCACCTTCGACTTCGGCGCCCTCTACCAGGGCTACTGCGCCGACTTCACCCGTACGGTGGTCGTCGGGGAGCCGAGCGCGAAGCAGCGCGAGATCTACGAGATCGTCCTGGAGGCCCAGCTCCGCGGCCTGGCGGCCTGTAAGGCCGGCGCGACCGGCCAGCAGGTGGACGCAGCCTGCCGCGACTACATCACGGCGAAGGGCTACGGCAGCAATTTCGGCCACGGCACCGGCCATGGTGTGGGCCGTTTCATCCATGAAGGTCCCCGCCTGCGGTGGACCGCCGCTGAGGATATTCTCGTCCCGGGCATGATGGTCACCATCGAGCCCGGCATCTACCTGCCCGGCTGGGGCGGGGTGCGCATCGAGGACCTGGTCCTGGTCACCGAGAATGGGTGCGAGCGCTTTAGCCAGTCGCCCAAGGATCTGATAATTCTGTAGGTACCCGATTTGGTCGTCAGACTCAGGGCAGACCAAGTTGGTTTATACTAGCCATGATGATTTTTGTGGAGGGGACACGAACAGATGATTTCCGCAGGCGATATTCGTAACGGCATGACCATTGAGCAGAACCACAAGCTGTACCAGGTCATCGAGTTCCTGCACGTCAAGCCCGGCAAGGGCGCCGCCTTCGTCCGCGTGAAGATGAAGGACATCCAGGGCGGCGGCGTGGTCGACACCACCTTCAACCCCAACGACAAGCTGCCCAAGGCCAACGTCGACCGCCGCGAGTACCAGTTCCTCTACAGCGGCCAGGGCACCTGGACCTTCATGAACACCGAGACCTACGACCAGATCGAGCTGAACGCCGACCAGATCGGCGACGCCAAGAACTACCTGCTCGAGAACATGATGGCCCAGATCGCCGACTGGAACGGCAAGATCATCGGCGTCGACCTGCCCAACACCGTTGAGCTCGAGGTCGTGGAGACCGAGCCGGGCTTCAAGGGCGACACCGCCACCGGCACCACCAAGCCTGCCCGCCTCGAGACTGGCTATACCGTCAAGGTGCCCCTGTTCATCAACACCGGCGACAAGCTGAAGATCGACACCCGCACCGGCGACTATCTCGGCCGGGCCTAATCCGGTCACATAACGCATGAAAAACGATTCCCCCCGGCAGACTATGGTTGATCGCCATAACACCGGGGGGATGTTTTTATGTCCGATCTGCGGTCCAAGGTGGCGTACTTACAGGGTCTGGCCGAGGGACTTGACGTGGAGATGACCAGCGCCGAAGGCCGCATCCTGGCTTCCATGATCGACGTGCTCGGCGAGATGGCCGACCAGGTCTCGGACATCGCTGAGGCCCAGGATGAGCTCGCTGAGTATGTCGAGGATGTCGACTACGACCTCGGCGCCCTGGAGGAGTCGATCTTCTCCGACGAGGACGACGACGACGAAGTCTCCTTCGTCCCCGAAGAGTGGGTGACCGAGCGGGAGGAAGGGATGGAGATCCTGACCTGCCCCCAGTGCGGTGAAGCCCTGGGCGCCGGCTTCGGCGACGTGGAGTCCCACTTTGAGTGCGTGTGTCCTGCATGTGGGACGATCGTCGAGTCGGCCAACAACCTCGATGATGAGTTTGTGATGGAGCGAGACTGAACGTTGAACGGCGGGCCTTTCGTAGGCCCGCCGTCTTTCTTCTGCGAGTTAACCGTATGCCTTCAGCAGATACCCCTCAACGTCGAGGCCGCATGTTTCCACCAGGCGACAGGCGTGCTCAAGTCCCAGCAGCGCCGCATCAATCTGCTCGGAGCTCAGCTCCCCAGCCGCAACGGCCGCCCGGAACTCACATACGTCATCCAGCTTCCAGCGCCCATCCTGGTAGAGGATCACGTCCAGGTAGAGGTCTTCAATCAGAATGGTTTCGCCCTCATCGAAGATGCGGGCCATATGGATGTAGCAGCACATGGGATGCGGCGGGCGGTGCGCCTCGTAGAACATCGCCCATAGATGCAGCTTGGGCAGCAGGATCGAGCGGACCCCGGCGATCTCGGGATGCCCCCGGAAGGAGCGATCCAGGAAGATCGCCTCCCCGCGCCGCTCCAGGCGCCGGTCGATGGGGTAGGTGTTGCCGCTCCGCTGATGGTGCTCGAGGCGGGACTCCACGGTGACGACCATGCGTTTCACCTGTTAAACCTCCAACGTTACACCCATGTGCGCCGATTCGCTTCCGCCGGGTCAAGCTCCTTCTTCTCGGCGGGATTCAATGGTATGATGACACAGGCACAGATGAGGCAACTTTGGGAGGAATCTATATGCAGGACCGCCTGAACGTACTTGAAGTTGTTGCAGCGGAGCGGACCGAGGCGATCGACCCCGGCCACGACCTCCTGCACGTCAGGCGTGTGGCCGCGAACGCCAGACGCATCGCCGAGGCCGAAGGCGCCAACGTTGAGATCGTCGTCGCAGCGGCGCTGCTCCATGAGCTGTTTAACTACCCCAAGGATCATCCCGAGTCGCACCTCTCCGGCGAGGTCTGTGCGGACCGGGCGACCGAGCTGATGGAGTCGCTGGGCTTTCCGGCACAGTTCACGCAGGCGGTGGCCTACTGCATCCGCTACCACAGCTTCTCCCGGGGTATCGTGCCCGAGACCCTGGAGGGCAAGGTCCTTCAAGATGCCGACCGGCTCGACTCCATCGGTGCGGTGGGAATCGCCCGCTGCTTCTCCACCGGCTCGCAGATGGGCCGTCCGTTCTACCAGGCGGAGGACCCGTTCTGCCGTGACCGCCAGCCCGACGACAAAGCGTGGACCCTGGACCACTTCTACCGCAAGCTGCTCTTGATTGAAGGCACCCTGCACACCGCCACGGCCCGTCAGATGGCCCGTGCCCGCACGGAGTTTCTGAGGAGCTTCCTCGTGCAGCTGCAAACGGAGATCTGATCGTCAGAGAAGCCCTGCATCCCTGAGATGCGGGGCTTGTTCTATTTTGCATAACGAGCGCGGACGACCCATATAGTCCTGAGGTAAGAGGTGAAGGGCAAGGGGGTGCCAGATGCCCATGGTCCCAGCCGAGTTCGCTTCGCAGATCCTGCCGCTGATCGCCCCCCGCCTCGGCGCCCTGCTTGCGCGGGCAGCGCCGCAGCTCCCGGGACCGCTGGAAGAGGTGCGCATCCGGCAGGGGCGCCCGCTCCAGCTGGTCCATGCGGGCGGCGACCGCTTTGTAACCCCGGCCGGCGGCCTAACAGCGGATCCCGCCGAGGGGATGACCCCGGACGGTGACGACCTGAGCCGCACCTTTCAGCTCATGGCCCGGGGCTCGGTCTACGCCTGGGAAGATGAGGTCCGGGGCGGCTACCTGACCCTGCAGGGCGGGCACCGCGTCGGGCTCTGCGGCCGGGCTGTCACCGAGGGCGGGCGCATCGCCACGCTCAAGTCCGTGGCCAGCCTGAACATCCGCATCGCCCGGGAGGTGCGGGGCGCCGCCAGCGGGCTGCTGCCCAGGCTGGTGAGCAACGGGCAGGTCCTGAGCACCCTGCTGATCTCCCCGCCCCAGGCGGGCAAGACCACGATGCTTCGCGACCTGGTCCGCCAGGTCTCCACCGGGTTCTCCGGTTTGCCGGGCCGGAAGGTCGGGCTGGTGGACGAGCGTTCCGAGGTGGCGGGCTGTATCGATGGCGTCCCCCAGCGGGATGTGGGCCCCCGCACCGACGTGCTGGACGCCTGCCCCAAGGCCGAGGGGATGATGCTGTTGATCCGGGCCCTCTCGCCCCAGGTGCTGGCGGTGGACGAGATTGGGCGCCCCGCCGACGCCGAGGCGGTGATGGAGGCCCTGCACGCCGGGGTCTCCGTCATCGCCACCGCCCACGGGTCAAGCCTGGCCGACGTGGCACGGCGCCCGGCGCTGGCCGGGCTGATCGAGGCCGGGGCCTTCGCCCGGGCAGTGCTCCTGGGCCGCAGCCGGGGACCCGGTACGATGGAGTCTGTGACCGACCTTTCTGCAGCGGGGGGTGTCAGCCGTGCTGGGTAAGCTGATCGGCGGCGCCCTGGTGATGGGGGCGACGTCCTACGGGGGCTGGCAGGTGGCCGCCCGGTACGTCAGCCGGCCGCGCCAACTGCGGGACCTTGCCACGGGGCTGGCGGTGCTGCAAACCGAGGTGGAGTACGGCGCCACGCCGCTGCCGGAAGCGCTTCGGGCGGCGGCCCAGGCGGCCGGGCCGGAGGTGGGGCCATTCTTCGCCAGCACAGCCCGGCGCCTCGCTGAGGGCCAGGGAATCACGCCCGGGGATGCCCTGCGCGGCGCCCTCGCTGAGATATCCCCCGACACCTCGCTGCGGCCCGCCGACCTGGCCATTTTGGAGGCGCTGGCGGCCGTGCTGGGCGCTTCGGGACGTCAGGACCAGGTGCGCCACCTGGCGCTCTGCCAGGAGCGGCTGGCCGGCGAGGAGGCCCGGGCCCAGGAGGAGCGGGTGCGCTATGAAAAGGTGGCCAGGTACGCCGGGATCCTCTCCGGAGCCGGCCTTGTTCTGATTCTCTTCTAATTCGGGGGGAGAGCGGTGGATCTAAGCCTTCTGCTCAAGATTGCGGCCTTCGGCATCGTGGTGTCGCTGGCGGGCAGCGTGCTCAAACAGATGGGCCGGGATGATTATGGACAGCTGGTGACCGTGACGGGCGTGCTGATCGTGCTCACCATGGTCGCCGGGCTCGTGGGCAAGTTCTTCAGCATGGTTGAGTATACGTTCGGCACGAGATAGGGAGGCCCCGCCATGGACATCGTGAAGATCGTCGGCGTGGGCATGCTGGCGGGCATGCTGATCACCCTGCTCCGCCAGCAGAAGCCCGAGCTGGCCATGCAGCTCTCGATCGCGACGGGCGCCATGATCGCCCTGTTGATGCTGGCCCGGGTGATGCAGGTAGTCGACGTCTTTCAGACCCTCAGTGCGAAGGCCAAGATCGACCAGACCCACATGGCGGCGGTGCTGAAGATCATCGGAGTCGCCTACGTGAGCGACTTTGGCTCCCAGGTGCTCCAGGACGCCGGCGAAAAGTCGGTCGCCTCCAAGGTGGAGATGGCCGGCAAGGTGATCATCATGCTGCTGGCGGTGCCCATCATCCTCTCGATCATGGACACCGTGCTCAAGCTTATGGAGTAGGGGTGGGGCCGTGAAACAGCTATCGACATGGCTTGTAGCCCTGCTCCTGCTGGCTCTGAGCGCCGGCGTTGCGGCGGCGGCCGCGGCGGGCGGCGAACCTGCAGCCGGGGCTGTGCTGGAGCAGCAGGCCAAGGCCCAGGCCCAGCAGGTGGACACCCGCCAGATCGAGTCGTTCCTGCAGGAGGCCGGCAAGGTCTGGGAGGGCTACGGCCCGCAGATCACGCTCAAGGACTTCCTGGAGGTCTACAAGGGCCAGAATTCCAAGTTCACGCCCCGGCAGATGATCGGCGGAATGCTCCGCTACCTGGCCCGTGAGGTGGTCGCCAACGCCGGACTGTTGGCCAAGCTGGTGGTCCTGGCGATCGTGGCGGCGGTGCTGCAGAACCTGCAGTCCGCTTTCACCGCCGAGGGGACCGGCAAACTGGCCTACACGGTGGTCTACCTGGTGCTCATCGGGCTGGCAGTGACCGGCTTCGGCCTGGCGGTGGCCACGGCCAAGCAGGTGATGGACACGCTGTCGGGGTTTATGGTAGCGATCTTGCCGGTGCTGCTCACCGTGCTCGCGGGCATGGGCGGGGTCACCTCGGTGGCGATCTTTCATCCGATCATGATCACCTTCATCAGCGGCGCCGCCTCGACCATGGTGGCGATCGTCTTTCCGCTCGTCTTCCTCAGCAGCATGCTCGACATCGTCTCCGGGCTCAACGAGAACTTCAAGCTCACCAACCTGGCCGCACTCCTCAGGCAGGGCGCCACCGTGGTGATGAGCCTGACCTTCACGGTGTTTCTGGGCGTGGTGGCGGTCAAGGGGGCGGCGGGCTCCGTGGCCGACGGCCTGTCCATGAAGACGGCCAAGTTCGCACTGGGCACCTTCATCCCCGTGGTGGGCAAGATGTTCGCCGACGCCACCGACCTGATCTTCGGCTCGACGATCCTGCTAAAGAACGCCCTGGGGATGATGGGCGTCGCCGCCATCTTCATGATCGCCGCCTTCCCGCTGCTGAAGATCTTCAGCCTGGTGCTGATCTACCAGCTGGCCGGGGCGCTGGTGCAGCCGGCCGGCGCCGGCCAGGTCGCCTCGATGCTCACCACCATGGCCAAGTCGCTGCAGATGGTCTTCGCCAGCGTCGCCGTGGTGGCCCTGATGTTCTTCGTGGCGATCACCGTCATCGTGGGCGCCGGGAACGTGTCGGTGATGATGCGATGACTGCGGGGTGAAAGGACGATGACGGCGCTCAAAGAGTGGGTCCGGGAGCTGACCGTGCTGGTGATCCTGGGCACTTGCCTGGAGCTCTTGATTCCCATGGGCTCCATGAAGAAGTACATCCGCATGACGATGGGGCTGGTCGTGGTGCTGGCCGTGGTCTCCCCGATCGCCGCCTTCCTGGGCCGGCCCGTGGTGGTCGAGACCCTGTCGCTCGGGGAGCCGAACGACGGCCGGCTCCCTTCGGTCAACGAGATCATGGTACAAGCCCGTCAGTTCCAGGAGCGCAACCAGTCGCAGGCCCTGGAAGAGGCCAGGCGCTCCCTGGGGGCCGAGGCACGGGCCGCTGCCGAAGGCGTCTCGGGGGTGGCCGAGGCCCGAGCCGAGATCACCCTGCAAAAGCGGGGCGAGGAGTATGCCATCACGGCGGTCGTGGTGACCGTAACGCCAGGCAGCAAACCGGGGGCGGTCAAGCCCGTGGAACCGGTGAAGTCAGGCGCAACGCCATCGCAGCAGGGTGGCACGGAGCCCCGGGAACCCCTTGATGCCGAGGCCCCCATGGCCGACGCCGTCCGCCGGGCGGTGGCCGGCAAGCTGGGGGTGGAGTTCCAGGCGGTTCGGGTACAGCTTCAAAGGAGGTAAAGGTTGCATGGGTGAGAAGGGGAACGGGGGTCCCGACTGGTGGCAGCGGCTGGCGGCGGCCCTGGGCTTCAAGCCGCAGCAGGCCGGCATGGTCCGGCTGCTGGTGATCGCCGTGGCCGTTGGCATTCTTGCGATGACGGTACTCGACAGCTTCGGCAGCCAGCTGGGAAGCGGCCGCCCGGCAGGGGCGACCGAGGTGATGGCGCCGCCGGGCGCTCCACAGGACGAGTTGGCCCGCATGGAGGCCGACATTGCCGCACAGCTCGCCCGCACCCTGGCTAAGGTGAAGGGCGCCGGAAAGGTGGAGGTCTCGGTCACGCTGGAGGCTGGCCCCTCCGTCACGGCAATCACGGACACCCGGGTTGACACGACCCAGACGGTGGAGAAGGCGGGAGACGGCTCCACCCGGGACATCAAGACCGAACAGAGACAGGTCAACAGCCTGGTGAGCAAGAACGGCAACGGCGACACCATCGCTGTGGCCCGCAAGGACCGTGCAGTGATTGCAGGCGTGGTGGTGGTCGCCGAGGGCGCCCGCGACGCCAGGGTTGCGGAACTGCTGCACAACGCTGCGGTGACGCAGCTGAAGATCTCCGCCAACCGTGTCATGGTCGTTCCCAGAGAGGGGGAGAAGTAGATGATCATCGTCAAGCGCAAGTCCGAGATTGTCCGGTTTGGCTTCTTCGTAGCGCTGGTCGCCCTGATGGCCTACTACATCTCGGGCAAGGCCGACCTCTGGCGCACCTCCGAGACGCCCAGCCCCACCACGCCGGTGAACATGGAGCTCACGGCGGCAGAGGCCACGCCGGCCTCCGACGGGCGGGACTTCTTCGCCACCTTCCGGCTGGACCGGGACCGGGAGCGCGGCGCCTTCCAGGAGACCCTCAAGGAGGTTATGGACAGCCCCACCGCCGATGCCGATGTCCGCAAGCAGGCGACCCAGGAGTATGTGCAGCTCTCCAAGGAGGCCAGCCTGGAGACCAAGGCGGAGCGCATGGTGAAAGCCAAGGGCTTCGACGATGCGGTGGTCCACCTGACCGAGGGCAGCGCTCAGGTGATCGTCAAGGCGGCGAGCGTCAGTGAACAGCAGTTCCGGCAGATCATGGACGCAGTCAGCCGGGCCACGGGGGTCAAGCCCGCCTCGATCCAGGTGAACTGGAAAGAGCGATAGTCTGTGGTAGAATGGGCTTACGGCCAACACTTGGCCGCAGGCCCATTTTTCTATGGAGGGTGCCATGCAAACCCCGCTTTTCGATACGCTGCTGCGAATTATCGGTACGCTCCCCGCTGTAGAGGTGCTGGAGGCACGGCGCCCGGACGGCCCCGTGCAAGAGGCCGTGCTGCGCATCGCCTGTCCGCCTGAGGTCGTGCCCGACCTGAGCGAGTTCCTGCGCTCCCCGGGCGCCCTGGCGGCCGCTGCGCCCACCCCCGACGGGTTTCTCCTGGTCGCCCCCGATGGCGCCATGGTGGTAACCACGCTGGTGGTTACGCCAGACACTAAGGCCCCGACGGGCGTGTCACCGGAGGGCACAAGGTTCTGGGGCGCCCTGTGTCGGGCCCTGGGCGCCGTCGGGCGGGAGGAGCCCTTCACCGCCCACGGGCACCTGGAGCTTTGCCGCACGGAGCTGCTGGCGCTCTACCGGCTGGCTCTGGCCCCGGGGCAACCGGGCGGGGGCTGGTGGGGGCTCGAGGGCATCACAGGGGCGGAGCGGCCCCTGCAGTCGCTGACCGAGTGGCTGGTCTGCCCGCTGGATGTGCGCCTGCAGTGGCGCTGCGCCCACAAGCTGGCCGCCGCCTACGAGGGCCTGACGCTCCCCCTGGCCGAGCGGCTGGGGGCGCCCTACCCCTGGGAGCTGCGCAACCACGCCTTCCGGATGCTCGACAGCGTCCGCCCGGCGCAGCCGGCGCCGGAAGCGGTCATTCCTGCGGAGCCGGATCCCGCTCCGGCGCACGGTGGGCCGGCAAGGTTCAAGGTAAAGATGCGCCGAAAGGCCGATTGATCAGGCGCAACCACACGCTGCCCTGTTTCGTCTAGTAGGACAAACGGACTGCCAGGGAGGCAACCGACCGGTGGACGAGTTCGAGGTAGTTCAGCGCTATGCACTGGCCCTGACCGCAGTGCCGGACGAAGACGTAGCCGGGGATCTCTTCATGGATGCCAACAGCGACGCCGACCTGCTCCGGCGCGCCAACGCCTGGCGCCGCCGTAATGGGCTGGAACCGATCGACATGCCCGCACTTTTGCCAGCCCTTTCGGAGGGCCAGCGCGAGCACGCCCTGTACCTGGCCTCCCGGGGCCGCAAGCGGCGGCGCACCCGCCGGGCACTCGCCGTGTCGGCGACCTGCCTGGCCCTTGTCGCTGCGGTCGGGTTCGGTGCGAAAACGGCCGTCCCCAGGGGCTTGGCTACCGACCCGACCTTCCGGGGCAATGCCCTGCAAACATCAGATGCGCAAGAGGGCCGTAAGCTCAGCATTTACAAGGCGGAAGCGACGGCAACCGAGATCACGGTCTGGTGGGAACTCCGGGGACCCGGCACTGGGGAGCTGGCGGGCAACGTTATTCCGGAGGTGAAGCCCGAGGGCGCTCAGTTCTTCACCTCCCCGACCGCCACCGAGGTCACGGCTGCCAGACGGGACCGGCTGCTGGGCAAGAGTACCTATCAAATGCTGGTCACCGTGGCCAGCCGAGTCGATCTGCGCATCGCACACGAGGAGAAGATTGCCGCAGACTGGCAGGTGAGCGCTCCGCTGGAGCTGCGTGAGAGGTCGGTCACGATCCCCCTGAACCAACAGGCCAAAGTGGGGGAGACCCTCGTGCAGATCGAGTCGCTGGAGGTCAGCCCGGAGGGGACCTGGATCCGCTACAGCGGGAGCGCCGCACCAGGGCAGCTTCCCCAGTTGATTGGCCTCGAGGCCGAGGGCCGCAGCTACCGAATCTTCAAGGGCACCGGGTACTCCGACGGCAAGCAGAGCCTCTCCTTAGGCCCCCTGCGCCCCGGAACCACAGGGTTTACCCTCCAGTTCCTGGAGCCTCCGGTGGTGATCGGCACGAAGGAGTACCCGCTGCTCTCGCCCGAGCCGGGCACGCAAGTCCAGCGGCAAGGCGCCACGACGCAGGCGACGATCACCTTCGATAGCTTTACGGCGCCGCAGGGCCAGCCATACTTCTGGGACAACAACGCTACCAGCTATCCCGCCTCGTATCGATTGATCAACGGGATGCTGAACGGTGGCGGCTCGTCCCTCATCGAACTAACCGCCTCGATCCCGCCGGATCGGCAGCCCATCTCCGTGATCCTGCCCGGTCTGGTCCGCCCCGGCGTTATGGTCCCGGTGAACGTGAACCTGGGCGCCTTCCTGTCGAGGTAATCTTTGGCTATAGAGAGATTGTAATGCGGTAGGCGAACGGTATAATATAGATATCCCGGCTACGAATTTCCGGGGCGTTCCGGAGCGGGAGGCCTGAGGACTGCATGACGAAAGAGAGTGACCTGCTGCGCGGCCTGCAGGACGAGCCGGAGAACACCGTCCGCATCGCCGATGACGTGGTCGGTGTCATTGCCGGCATTGCCGCCATGGAGGTCGACGGGGTCGCAGGCATGTCCGGCGGTTTCGCCGCGGAAGTGGGCGAGCGGTTCACCGGCAAAAAGAACCTGGCCAAGGGCGTCCGCGTTCAGGTCGGGGAGAAGGAGGTCGCCGTCGACCTCTACATTGTGGTGGAGTTCGGGGTGCGCATCCCCGAGGTCGCCCAGAAGGTCCAGGAGAACGTAAAGCGTGCGGTGGAGTCCATGACCGGCCTTGACGCCGTGGAGATCAACATCCACGTGCAGGGCGTCTCCTTCCACACGGACAGCCGAGAAGACGAGGTACGCGTGCGCTAAGGGGTGCTGCTCAAGTTGGGGATGCTAAATCAGATCGTCCTTACCATTTACACGTTGGCCCTGGCCACCCTGTCTGCCCTGATGGTCCTGACCTCGATCAGCCAGGAGCTCGTCCAGCCGCACCGCTGGCTGGCAGAGGCCCTGGAGAGCGCCCGCGGGCGCTGGACGGTCGGGCTGATCGGTGCGGTCTTTTTTGCCGCGTCTGTCCAGCTGATTGTTGCTGCCTTCGCACGGCGTGGCGGTGGACAGCCTGTGGTGCATGAGAGCTCCATGGGCGAGGTCTCCATCAGCCTCGATGCGGTGGAGAGCCTGGTCAAGAAGGTGGCGCGCTCGGTCAAGGGCGTCCGGGAGATCAAGGCGGTCGTCACCCACACCAAGGATGGCCTGGCCGCTCACCTGCGGGGCACCATCTCACCCGAGGTGTCGATCCCCGAGGTCTCCGAGGAGATCCAAAGCTCCGTTCGCCAGTACGTCAAGCGGGTCGTAGGCGTCGAAATGGCCGAGATTCGCATTGAGGTCGAGAATATCGCCGCCGAGGGGCATCGCCGCCGGCTGGATTAACGGGGAGGCCGTTCCATGGATCTGGAGTGGCTCCGTGAGCTGGCGGAAGGGCACCGCTACAAGGTGCTTGGCGCCCTGGGCGGCCTGGTGATCGCCCTTCTGGTCATTCGTTTCGGATTTGCGTGGACAATGTTTATCCTGCTTTGTACTGGGATAGGTTACTGGGTAGGGAAACGGCTCGATGAGGAGCCCGACAGCCTGGTCCGAATCCTGGAGCGCATGATACCGCCCGGCGGGCGGTAACCATTAGGAGGCTCTCTTACGTGAGTAGAAGACATGCCCGGGAAGTCGCCCTGCAGGTGCTCTTCCAGGTAGACGTCGCCCATGCCGACCCCGATACCGCCCTCTTTCAGGCCTTCTCCCGGGAGCTGGAGGGCGAGGTTCAGCCTGAGGCGCTGGGCGAGAAGGATGCACAGTTCACCCGGGACCTGGTCCAGGGCACCTGGGAGCGGAAGGACGCGATTGATGAGCTGATCGCGACCTACGCCAAGGACTGGTCGGTGGACCGCATGGCTGCGGTCGACCGCAACATCTTGCGCCTGGCGATCTACGAGATTCGGCACCAGGGCGATATTCCGGAGTCGGTTACGGTCGACGAGGCGGTGGAGTTGGCCAAATCCTTCTCCACAGCCGAATCCGGCAAGTTCATCAACGGCATCCTGGGCAGTGTGATTCGTGGCCTGAAGCAGGGGGAGGCCCCGCTTGAGTCCACCACCTCGGGAAGCTAAGGCAGCCTGAAGCTGGCTTTAGGGCGGTCCGCTAGGCGGAGCCGCCCTTGTTGTGGGTGGCCCGAGTATCCAGCGAAGGGAAGGGCATGAAGATGACAGCACAAATCATCGACGGCAAGCTCATCGCCCAGCAGGTCAAGGACTCGGTGGCAGCGGAGACGGTACGGCTGAAGGAGAAGGGGCTCGTCCCGGGCCTCGCTGTGGTGCTGGTGGGTGAGGACCCGGCCAGCCAGCTCTATGTGAGCAGCAAGGAGAAGACCGCCCACGAGCTCGGCATGCACTCGGTGCAGCACCGGCTCCCCGCTACCACCAGCCAGGCTGAACTTGAAGCGCTCGTAGACCAGCTGAACGCCGACCCGGCCATCCACGGCATCCTGGTGCAGGCCCCGCTTCCCAAGGGCCTGGACAGCGAGGCCATCTTCCGGCGAATCCTGCCCGCCAAGGACGTGGACGGCTTCCACCCCGAGAACGTTGGCCGCCTCTGGGCCGGGCAAGAGGCCCTGGTCGCATGCACCCCCGCCGGCGTCATGGAGATACTGGACCGCATGGGCATCGACCCCGCGGGCAAGCACGCCGTGGTCGTCGGCCGCTCCAACATCGTCGGCAAGCCCATGGCCGCACTCCTGCTCAAGCGCCACGCCACGGTCACCATCTGCCACTCCAAGACCCCCGACCTGTTGGAGACCTGCCGCCGCGCCGACATCCTGGTTGCGGCCATCGGCAAGCTCCAGATGCTAAACGGCGAGTACGTCAAGCCCGGCGCCGTGGTCATCGACGTGGGCATCAACCCCGTCCCGGGCTTCAAGTCGAAGGTGCGTGGGGACGTCGACTTCGACTCGGCCGCCCAGGTCGCATCCATGATCACCCCGGTCCCCGGCGGAGTCGGGCCTATGACCATAGCAATGCTGATGTCCAACACCCTGAAGGCGGCTAAGGCGATCTGGGGTCGTTAAAGGCAGTTTACCGCAGATTACGCAGATTTTAAGGATTACACAGATTTTAATGCATTATAATGTTTCAATCTGCGTAATCTGTCTAATCTGCGTAATCTGCGGTAAATATGTCCCCATGTATGGAGGGAAATGCAATAAGCAGACCCATACTGACAGTCCGTGACCTTACGCTCTACATCAAGCGGCTGATCGAGCGCGATCAGCTGCTTTCCGCGGTCTGGGTGCGCGGGGAGATCTCCAACTTCAAGTGGCACACCTCGGGCCACATCTACTTTACGCTCAAGGACGAGACCACGCAGGTCAAGTGCGTCATGTTCCGCAGCGCGGCGCAGCGGCTTCGGTTCAGGCCTGACAGCGGCATGCAGGTGCTGGTGGGCGGAAACGTGTCGCTCTTTGAGCGCGACGGGGCGTATCAGTTGTACTGCGAGGAGATGGAGCCCGCCGGGGTGGGGGCGCTGCACCTGCAGTACGAGCAGCTGAAAGCCCGGCTGCAGGAGGAGGGGCTCTTCGACCCCGCCCTGAAGCGGCCGCTGCCGACGCTGCCCCGGCGGGTGGCGATCGTCACCGCACCGACCGGGGCGGCCCTGCGCGATATGATCACCGTAAGCCGCAGGCGCTTCCCCGCGATCAACCTGGTGTTGGTGCCGGCCGTGGTTCAGGGCGCCGAGGCGCCGGCCAGCCTGATCAAAGCCCTCGACCTGATCGGACGCACGCCCGGCATCGATGTGGTGATCATGGGGCGGGGCGGCGGCTCCCTGGAGGACCTGTGGGCCTTCAACGATGAGGGGGTGGCCCGGGCGATCCGGGCCTGCCCGGTCCCCGTGGTGAGCGCCGTGGGGCACGAGACCGATTACACCATTGCCGACTTCGCCGCTGACCTGCGGGCGCCGACCCCATCGGCCGCGGCCGAAATTGTGGTGCCCTCGCGGGCCGAACTGCAGGCCATGGTCGATGCCCTGAAGCACCGCATGCTCACCCTGACCCGGCGCCTGATCGAGCGCAAGCGGCTGCGGGTCAAGGGCCTCGCCGACCGCCCGGTCCTCCGGCGGCCCCAGGGGCGCCTTTTGCAGGACCGGCAGCGGCTCGATGACCTGACCCGGCGGCTGGGATTCGCCGCAGGCCGGTACGCCCAGCGCAAGCGCCAGACGTTTACATCGCTGGTGGGTCGCCTGGACGCCCTGTCCCCGTTGGCCGTGCTGAGCCGCGGTTATGCCATCGCCCGGGACGAAGCGGGCCACGTCATCAAAGATGCGGCCGCGACCCAGCCCGGGGAACAACTGGAAATCATGCTGCACAAGGGACAGCTGCGCTGTCGTGTCGAAGAGATAGTGGAGGGTGAGCGCACATGACCGAGAAGCTCAGCTTCGAGCAGGCCGTGGCACGGCTTGAGCAGGTCGTCCGGGAGCTGGAGAACGGCGACCTGGCGCTGGAGACGGCGCTGGCCTTGTTCCAGGAAGGGGTCACCCTGGCCCGTCAGTGCAGCGGGCAGCTTGACGAGGCGGAAGCCAAAATCGAGAAGCTGCTCGAACAGAATGGCCGGCCCGTCACCGTGCCGGTCGATCCCGAGTAGGCATCCAGGAGGACGCAGCATTGAACGTAGCTCAGTACTTGGAGACTCAGTCGCGACTGGTAAACGCGGCTCTGGACGCTTACACCACGCCCGGCGCCGCCCGGGACGGCGCCCAGCCCGAGGTGCGGGGGGTCCCCGCCACCCTGTTGGATGCCATGCGCTACAGCCTCATGGGCGGCGGCAAGCGACTCCGCCCGGTGCTGGTCATTGCCGCCGCGGATCTCTTCGGGATGCCTGCCGACAGCGTCATGCCCACGGCCTGCGCCCTGGAGATGATCCACACTTACTCGTTGATCCACGACGACCTGCCCTGCATGGACGATGACGACCTGCGACGCGGGCGCCCCACCAACCACAAGGTCTTCGGCGATGCGGTCGCCACCCTCGCCGGGGACGCCCTGCTGACCCTCTCCTTTGAACTGCTTGGCCGCCAGGCCCACATTCCGGGCATTACGGCAGCGCAGGCGCTGCGGGTGGTCCAGGAGGTTGCCGTCGGGGCAGGGGCTGCAGGCATGGTCGGCGGCCAGGTGGAGGACCTGGCCTGGGAAGGCAGAGACGCCACCGCCTCCCAGCTCGCCCAGATCCACCGCATGAAGACGGGCGCCCTCTTCCGGGCCTCCCTGCGGGCCGGGGCCATCCTCGGCGGCGCCGGGGAGGAGGACCTGGCAGCGCTGGACAGCTATGCCGAGCACTTCGGCCTGGCCTTTCAAATCCAGGATGACGTCCTCGACGTCGTCGGGGACGCCGTCAAGACCGGCAAGGGCGTCGGCCGCGACGAGAAGCACAAGAAGAGCACCTATGTGGTCCACTACGGCCTGGAGGGCGCCCGGGAGCGGGCACGCCACGAGGTGCGGCTCGCCCAGGATGCGCTTGCACGCTTTGGCGACCGGGCCGCCGTACTCGGAGCCCTGGCGGAATTTGTTATTGACCGTGAAGCTTAAGCCGTGATAGTATGTGAAACTGCACTCCGAGCGAAACCCACGAAGGTCTGATCCTACGAAAACCGCGAAAAAACGCTGTCCGAACTCGGACAACGTCGTGCAGCGGCTGGTCAGACCCATTTCGGGCCGTTGTTGGGGAGAGCATCCCCATGATACAATAGGTCCGTGCGCTCGGGGCACAAGCTTTGAAAACCTTTTAAGTGTACGGGTGGCGCAGTATCCTAGTCAGTACTACCTGCTTTGAAGGCGGGCCTAAAGATCCGTCAAGGGCACATCGATGACGTCTCTGGTGTTGGCCGCCGATGCCCAATCGGGGGCTGATGCTGGGGATACGGCCGCTGAGGCCGCCGGAATGAAGGGCGATCCGCAATGGCATGCGGGCGACGACCCTCATTCCGAGGAGGCCTGCGTACGTGGCGGTTGCACCAATTATGAGCAACAGTGCTACGGCGCAGTGAACACCTGCATGCGATGCTGAAACATGGTGAGGCGTTGGGTGCAGTGTAGCCTGCCTTGAGTGGATTGGGTGGATGAAGCAGTGGGCCCAACCGGTCCAAAACTCCTCGCAAGATGCTGGCCAGCGGACAGCGAGGGGGATGGCTTCTGAAACCCCGTCTGCAAAAGGGGCTAGGGGCAGGTGTGTTGTTGAAGAAAATTCCTAGGCTGTTCGCGAGAGACTTGGCGGGAATTAAAGTGTGGACTAAGTGGTAATCTAGCCCTGCTGGTGGTAACACGGCAGCATGGCCATAAAGGGAAACCGCCGGAGCGGCGACGCGCCGGAGGCCGTGGGGAAAACCTGCTGGACCTAAGCCACAACATTTACTCGCCAAGTTGCCACCCGCTACCATTTTATCGATCCGATAGCGGAGGGGCGCAAGGGCGCCCCTTTTCTTAAGCACTAGTGTCCTACATAGTTTTGCCCATGAGGAGCGTCGATTATGTCGCAAGGGCCCTCACCTGCGCCTTGGTGGCGCAGGGCACTTCGAGTAGGGCTTCTCTCGTTCACCCTCGCCGTCTGTGTCAACTGGGTCGCCGACATGGCGCTGGAAGGCGCCCCGGCGGTCTTCGCCCTGCTGGTCGTCGTCCTTCTCATTAGCTTCGGCGTTATGTTCGACATCCTCGGCACCAGCGTAACCGCTGCGGAGCCTACGCCGTTAAATGCTATGGCCTCCAAGCGGCTCGGGGGTGCCAAACAGGCCCTCTGGCTGGTCCGCAACGCTGATACCGTCGCCAACTTTTGCAACGATGTGGTGGGCGATGTGACTGGCGCCGTCTCCGGTGCTGCCGGCAGCACGGTCGCCTTCACCTTGGCCCAAAGCTTCAAGGGTGGCGATCTGAATCTGGTTGAGGATATCATCGGCCTCGTGGTGATCGGGCTGATTGCCGGTCTAAACGTAGGAGCCAAGGCTGCCGGCAAAAGCTTTGCAATCAGCCGCAGCACCGATGTTGTTTTCCTGGCCGGACGGGTCCTGTATGGCCTCGAACGACTGCTGGGCCGGTCCCTAACCGGCAGCAGGGGCGGAAGCTCGTCTCGAAGGAGGACCACCTAGCGATGCACCTCTCGGATATCACCGGTCCGGAGCAGCTGAAGAAGCTGTCGACGCAGCAGTTATTGGACCTCGGCGAGGAGATTCGGCAGGTCATTTTGCAGACCGTCGCTTCCACGGGCGGCCACCTTGCCCCGAACCTTGGCGTGGTGGAGCTGACCCTGGCGCTCCATACCGTTTTCGACAGCCCCCATGACAAGATTCTGTGGGACGTGTCGCATCAAAGCTATGTCCATAAGTTGCTCACTGGGCGCTTCGAACGCTTCCACACCCTGCGTCAGTACCAGGGAATCGCCGGGTTCACCAACCCGGAGGAATCGATTCACGATCACTTTCACTGGGGCCATGCCTCCACCTCGATTTCCGCAGCGGTGGGCATGGCCAAGGCGCGCGATATTAAGGGCGATCACTACGAGGTGATCGCCGTCATCGGTGACGGCGCCCTGACCGGCGGCATGGCCTACGAGGCGCTCGACCACGCCGGCCATGACAAGACCAAAATGATCGTGATCCTCAACGACAACTCGATGTCGATCGCTCCGAACGTCGGCGGCATCTCGAACTACTTGGCGCGCATCCGCACGGGACCCAGCTACCAGCGCGTGAAGCACGACGTGGCCGAAGCGCTCAAGCAGATTCCCTTCGTTGGCGCGCAGGCCTTTGAGTTTGTGGACCGGCTCAAGGAGGGAGTCAAGCACCTCCTGGTTCACAACATGTTCTTTGAGGATCTGGGCTTCACCTATATCGGCCCGGTCGACGGGCATAACCTGCCCGGCCTCCAGGCGGCGCTGCGCCAGGCGCGCTCCTACCCCGGGCCCACGGTGGTCCATGTGGTCACCACCAAGGGCAAGGGCGTGCCCTACGCCGAGGAGCTGCCCGACAAGTTCCACGGCGGTGGCCCGTTCGATGTCAAGACCGGCAAGTCGGCGCCGGGCGCCGTCACCTTCAGCGAAGTCTTCGGCAACACCATGGTGAAGCTGGCGCAGCTCGATCCCCGGGTGGTGGCGATCACCGCGGCAATGCCGTCCGGGGTGGGCATCACCAGGTTCGCCAAGGAGTTCCCGAACCGCTACTACGATGTGGGCATCGCCGAGCAGCACGGCGTCACCTTTGCCGCAGGCCTCGCCAAGCAGGGCATGCGCCCGGTCTTTGCGGTCTACTCGACCTTCTTGCAGCGGGCCTATGATCAGGTGATCCACGACGTGGCGATCCAGAACCTCCCGGTGGTGCTCAGCCTCGACCGCGGCGGCCTCGTGGAGGATGGAGCCACGCACCAGGGCGTCTTTGACATGGCCTACCTGCGGGCGATTCCGGGCATGGTGGTCATGGCCCCGCAGGATGAGAACGAGCTACAGCATATGCTGTATACCGCCGTGGGTCACAACGGCCCGATCTCCCTGCGCTATCCCCGCGGCAAGTCCGTCGGGGTGCCCATGGACGATCAGTTCCAGGCCCTTGAGATCGGTCGCGGCGAACTCCTCCGGGACGGCAGCGACGTCACCCTGGTGGGCGTGGGAACCATGACGCAGGCCTGCCTCGGCGCCGCGGAGATCCTGGCGCAGGAAGGCATCTCGGCGGCGGTGGTCAACCCCCGCTTCATCAAGCCGCTGGACGCCAACCTCCTGGTGCGGGCCGGCCAGAAGACCGGCGCCGTGCTGACGGTGGAAGAGGGATACCTCTCCGGGGGCTTCGGCTCAGCGGTCCTCGAGCTTTACAGTGAACACGGCGTCACCGCTCGTGTCCAGCGGGTGGGCATCCCCGATGAGTTCGTGCCCCACGGCGCCCCCAAGATCTACCTGGAGCGTTACGGCCTCACGCCCAACGGCGTCGCCGCCCGGGCCCGGGAGCTGGTCATGCTGGTGCGCTCCGAGTTGGGCGCCCGCCGTCAGCGGCCCAAGTCCCGGCGCACGGCCAAGCTCGAAGGGGACGCTGCCTCTGGCTTGACGGACTAAGCGCTTTGAGCCCTCCTACCGGTTGGTGGGAGGGCTTTTCGGACATTTTACGCTGATTACGCAGATTTACGGGATTACGCAGATTAAGACGGAGAAGCAGATGAAATAAAATATATATTTCACTTGGCAATCCTACCAGGGTGATCGGAAATCTGCGTAATCTGCGTAATCTGCGTAAAAAACTGTCTCCATTCTTGAAGGGGCTGTAACATGCGGCTGGATGTTGCACTGGTGCAAAGAGGACTCGCCCCGTCGCGGGAGCGGGCTCAAGAGGCGATCGCGGCGGGTATGGTGCTGGTGAACGGGCGCCCGGCCAGCAAGGCCGCGCTGAAAATTAACGAGTCGGACAAGCTGGAGGTCACCGGTGACCCCATCGGTTATGTGGGGCGGGGTGGGCTCAAGTTGGAGGGCGCCCTGGGCCGATTTGGCATCGACCCGGCGAGGCTGGTCTGCATGGATGTGGGCGCCTCCACCGGGGGCTTCACGGACTGCCTGCTTCAGCGCGGCGCCCGGCTGGTCTACGCCGTCGATGTTGGCCGCGATCAACTGCACCCGTCCCTGCGGGCTGACCCCCGGGTGGTGGTGATGGAGGGGACCGACATCCGGACGGTGCAGAGCTTGCCTGAGCTGCCGCACCTGGTGGCCATCGATGTCTCCTTCATCTCGCTGACGCTGGTGCTGCCTGCCGTACTCCGGCTCCTGGCGCCTGGCGGGCGCGTAGCTGCCCTGATCAAGCCCCAGTTCGAGGTGGGGCCTGAGGGCGTGGGCAAGGGTGGGATCGTGCGGGACCCCAGGCAGCACCGGCGGGCGATCGACCGGGTCCTGGGCGCCGCCACGGGCTTGGGACTGCTGGCAGGCGAGGTGATCGAGTCCCCGGTGTTGGGCACGGAGGGGAACAAGGAGTTCCTGACCACCTTCCGTCGTCCCTGATGGTTCCTATCAACCAGAAGCTGATTGATTCCGGTTTGGAATCGATCGGCTTCTAAACTTTAATTAGGCAAAGTGATAAAAAACCTGACATGATAATTGACATAGAATTGCCTCGGCTGATACACTCCGTATTAACTCCTGAAGAAGTGCGCCTAAGGGTTCCGCCCGTGAAACGGGGCCTGTGACCGAGCGGCGCAGCTCTGCATATGCATAGTATAGGGATGCATATGCGAGTACACCGTGGGCGGAAAATGCCGGGCGGGGGTGTTCTTACAGCGCGGTATATTACCGGGCTTTTTTTCGTACCTTTTTGGCCCGGGAGCAGCAGGGAGCGACCTCCCTGGAGTCAACGTTATGCACGTTCGTGCATAGAATTCTGATCCAGCCCGTTTAAGAGAGGGGGGGCCGTCCGTGACGCAGAGCCAATGTTTCCGAAAACGTTTTTGGACCACGGACTGCAGGTCCCTAAACGAGACGGGAGGATGGGCGCTATGGCAAACAGAGTGATTCATGAACGGGAGATCCGGGAGTACCTGAGCCGCTTCGAGCACGATGCCTGCGCCCTGATGGCCGCCGTACGCAAGGATGGCAAGCCCGGCCACGACATCATCCAGGCCTCGGTGGAGGCCCTGGTTAAGATGGTCCACCGATCCGGCGACGTCGACGGCGAGGGTGACGGCTGTGGCATTCAGATCGACATTCCGCGCAGGCTCTGGGCCGACCTGCTCAGCGAGGCCGGGCAGGACGGCGCCCACGCCGAGGCGCCCAACTTTGCCATCGCCCACATCTTCATCCCCAAGTCGGAGGCGTACTGGGCGAAGACCCTGAAGGAGCAAATCTGCCGGCGCATGGAGGCGGACGGCTTCCGGGTGCTGATGCAGCGGAGCCGGGCGGTCAGCTCCGAGGTGCTGGGCCCCCGGGGCCTGAGCGACGAGCCCGAGTTCTGGCAGGTGGCGCTCCTGGCCCCCGGCCACAAGCCGGCCGAGATCAACCAGGCCTGCTTCCGCATGGGCTGCGCCCTCGAGGATGAGAACGACCTGCACGTGGTCTCCTTCTCGGCCGACACAGCGGTCTACAAGGTCCGTGGCGACGCCAATGTGCTGCTCGCCTATTATCCCGACCTGCGGGACGCCCGGTGCGAGAGCCGCACGGCCATCGGCCATAATCGTTACAGCACGAACACCTCGACCATATTCGAGCGCGTCCAGCCGTTCACGGCGCTGGGCCACAACGGCGAGATTAACACGATCCGCCAGCTGCGGGAGCAGGGCATTCAGCTGGGGATTCCGCTCACCAAGGGCGGCTCCGATTCCCAGGACCTGAACCGGGTGCTGGAGGGCATGATCCACGAGTACGGGGTCACGCTCTTTGAGGCGATCGAGATGATCTTCCCGCCCATCATCGGCGAGATCAAGCACATGCCCCCTGCGCTGCAGGACCTCTATATGTACTACCGCCAGGCCTGGGGGCCCTACGCCCAGGGTCCGGCGGCCATCGCTGCCCGCTCTGGCGACTATATGATCGCTTCGGTGGATGCCATGGGCCTGCGCCCCTTCTGGATGGTGGAGACCGACGAGATCACCTTCTTCTCCTCGGAGCAGGGGATCGTGCCCACCATCGAGATGATCCGGGATCCGCACCCGCTGGCCCCCGGCGAGAAGGTAGGCATCTACCTGAAGGCGGGCGCCCGGGCTGAGATCCTCTCCTACACGGAGATGCAGAACCGGGTGCTGAAGCTCTCCCGCACCCGCTTCCCCGAGCCCGAGCTGCACCGCAAGTTCATCGAGGTGGGCGGCCCCGAGGGCCACACCCTTCAGGTGCAGCGGCAGGGCCGGCCCCTGGCGCCCTACACGGTGGCCGGGGTCCAGAGCAGCGCTGCGGAGATCCCCCAGGAACGGTTGCTTGCCGCCATGGGCTGGAGCGGCGAGGACCTGCAGCTGGTGCGCAACATCGCCCAGGTGGGCGCCGAGCCGATCGGCTCCCTGGGCTATGACGGTCCCCTGGCCTGCCTCTCCGAGCAGCGCCAGAACCTGGCCGACTACTTCAAGGAGTCGGTCGCCGTCGTGACCAACCCGGCGGTGGACCGGGAGCGTGAGATCGAGCATTTCTCAGTAAGGACCGTGCTCGGCGCCCGGCCGCCCGTGGCGGTGCGCGTCAAGCAGGACCGGAGCCTGGCCTTCGCCACCCGAGTCGAGCTGCGTCTGCCGCTGGTGATGGGCGGCCATCGGGCCGACTCTCCCATCAGCCATAATGAGTACCGGGACGTGGCCCGGGGCCTCGGCACCTACCTGCTCGAGGACCTGATCGCCGAGTTCGACCCGATTCACGGGCTCGGCGCCGACCCAGGCATCGTGCGACGGGTCTTCACGACCTTCTCGCCCACCGAGTCCCTGGCGCAGGCCCTGGCCCGCATTGCCCACCAGGCGGTGCAGAGCGTGGGTGACGGCGCCCAGCTGCTGATCATCGACGATGCGACATCCGTGGGCGAAGGGAACCTGTGGATCGACCCGCATCTGGCGCTCTCGGCGGTGGACCGGGCCCTGAAGAGCGCCCTCCCCGGCGACGGCGGGCCCAACCTGCGGCGCCGCTGCTCGCTGGTGCTGCGCTCGGGCGCCATCCGCTCCCTGCATGACTTGGTGATCGCTCTGGGCCTCGGCGCGGACGCCGTCAACCCCTACCTGCTCCTGGAGGTCGCCGCCGGCGAGGAGGACCCCAAGAAGGGCCTCGAGAACGTGGTGGCCGGCCTGCACAAGGGGCTGGAGAAGGTGATCTCCACCCTGGGCATCCACGAGTTCCGCGGCTACGCCCGCTGCTTCAGCCACATCGGCCTGAAGCCCGAGGTCGCCCAGTATTTCGGCACCGAGGGCTTCATGGGCACCGCCCAGGGCGGCCTCTCCCTGGCCCGCCTGAAGGCGGACGCCGGTGAGCGCTACCGGGTGGCCCGGGGCGAGAACAAGGCCGACCTGGCCCGGGTGCAGCACTTCTGGCCGAAGCTCTGGAAGGCGGTCGGCGACGCCGGCATCAGCACGGAGAAGTATGAGGAGTACCAAAAGAAGCTGTTCGCCCAGGAGAAGGAGATGCCGGTCTCGCTTCGGCACCTGCTGGACTTCAAGCTGGGCGCCGGCGAGGTGCTCCCGGCCGTCGAGGTTGACACCACCATCGAGGATTACCGCTACCCGATCACCATCTCGGGCATGTCCTTCGGCTCCCAGGGCGAGACCGCCTTCCGGGCCTACGCCGAGGCCGCCAAGCAGCTGGATATCATCTGCATGAACGGCGAGGGCGGCGAGATTCCCGACATGGTCGGGCGCTACTGGAAGTGGCGCGGCCAGCAGGTCGCCTCGGGCCGCTTCGGCGTCCACGCCGAGATGCTCAACGGCTCCCGCTTCATCGAGATCAAGGTGGGCCAGGGCGCCAAGCCCGGCGAGGGCGGCCATCTGCCCGGCTCGAAGGTGACCCACAAGGTCGCCCGGGCCCGCAACGCCACCGCCGGCGTCGACCTGATCTCCCCGTCGAATAACCACGACGTCTACTCGATCGAGGACCTGGCGCAGTTGGTGGAGGAGCTCCGCACCATCAACCCGCACGCCCGGATCGTCGTGAAGGTCCCCGTGGTGCCCGGCATCGGGACGATCGCCGTGGGCGTAGCCAAGTCGGGCGCCGATATCATCGCCCTGTGCGGCTACGACGGCGGCACCGGTGCGGCCCGCAAGCACGCCCTGCGCCATGCCGGCCTGCCGATCGAGATCGGCGTCCGGGAGTCCCACCTCGCCCTCGTTGCCTCCGGCATCCGGGACCGGGTGGAGGTCTGGGCCGACTCGGGCGTGAAGTCCGGCACCGACGTGGTGAAGCTGATGCTCCTGGGCGCCAACCGGGTGGGCTTTGCCACCATGGCGATGGTCGCCATCGGTTGCACCATCTGCCGGGGCTGCCAGCTTGATACCTGCCACGTGGGCATCGCCACGCACCTGGAGACGCTGGAGGAGGCCCGCGCCAAGGGGCTGAAGTCCTTCGTGCCCCGGGAGTACGACGCCGCCGTGGAGCGCCTGGTGAACGTCTTTACCTGTGTGGGCGAGGAGGTTCGCCGCCTGACCGCCCTGCTCGGCTTCCGCCGGACGCAGGACCTGGTGGGCCGCTCTGAGCTGTTGCAGCAGGTCCGGGGCATCGGCCGGGTCGACCTGGCTGAGCTGACCCTGCCGGTGGCCTGGGAGGCCCCGCTGGAGGTCGCCGCCGACCGCCCGCCGATCCGCCAGTGCGCCCCCAACCACCTCACCCGGGAGATCGCCGCCGTGGCGACCAGCCGCACCCTTGCGGGGGAGGCCAACGTCTCCTTCACCCAGGGCCGTGTCACCGCAAAGGATCGCATCCTGGGCACCTACCTGGCCGGCGATGTCGCCCGCACCCGTGTGGGCTCGGCCTGGACCGAGGAGGGCCCGGTCTTCCGGGGGCTCGGCGCAGGCATTCAGCTCCCGGCCGACTTCGAGGCCAATATCACCCTGACCGACGGCTCCGTGGCCGGCAACGGCCTGGCCGCCTTCAACACCGCCGGCGTGAAGATTCGGGTCCACGGCGGCGCCCAGGACGGCATCGGCAAGTGCATGCTTGGCGGCAGCGTCTATGTGCTCAAGAGCCAGAACCGCCTCGGCGGTTGGGTCGGCGGCGGGGTGGGCAAGTCGTTCGGGTACGGCGCCCAGAAGGGGCTCTTCATCGTCCAGGGCGACGCTGACGTCCGCTTCTGCATCCGCCTCTCCGGCGCAGATGTGATCGTGGGTGGCTCGCTCAAGGGTCCAGTCGACGATTCGCTCGGCTCCTACGGCACCAGGGCCAACCTCAAGGGCTTCGCCTTTGAGTACATGACCCAGGGCAGGGCGGTGGTGCTGGGCGATCCCGGCCCCTGGATCTGCTCGGGCATGACCGGCGGCGTGGTCTACGTGCGGCTGCAGCCGACCCTCGGGCTTGACGAGGCGGCGATCAAGCGCCGCCTGGCCAAGGGCGCCAAGGTCTACACCACCAGGATTGGCAATCGCGGGAAGAAGGACTTGAACGAACTGCTCTCGAAGTATCATTCCGTGCTGCTGGAAAGCGGCCAGAGCGAGGCCGCGGCGGAGGTGCTCGACCTGCTGTTCGATCTCGACCGGCAGTTTGTCGCCATCATCCCCGTCAATCAGCAAATGGATGCTTCTATCAGCACCGAGTAGTTCGCAGAAGCCGCCCTTCTAGCGAGGGGCGGCTGTTCGCGTCTGCGCAACCAGGACAGACTACCTAGACAAGGAGGTGCCACACGTGGAGATCGAATGCGCCCACTGCGGCAACAAGCAGCTCGCCCAGATTCCTGGCACGTGGACCCCGATCGCCATGGGCGAGGAAGGGCCGATTGCCGGTCCCGCTATCCCGCTGGTGATGATGGGTTGCACAAAGTGCGGGTTCATGATGATGTTCAGCCCGCAGGCCGTAGCGCCGGCGCCCTGGCCCGAGACGAAGCCCGAGCAGTAATAGAACACCCCCGGCAAGCCTTACTGAACTGCCGGGGGTGTTGCATTTTGGGGCATTTTATGGCCGCGGATGCGCGCAATGCGCAGATTTCGAAATTGCCAGCGTCATCCGCGCATCCGCGGCCATAAAATGCCCTATTCCCGCGCCAGAATGTTCTCCTTGGTCGGCCGAACGTCGGGCAGTTTCCAGACCATGAAGATTCCGATGATAATGAACACCCACATGACCCAAACGGCGGCCTTCAGGGCGCCCACCTCGCCAATGCGGTCGGTCAGAAGGAAGAGCACTGCGGTCCAGACGAACTGGCCCAGCACGCCGGCGGACTTGCCCGACAGGGAGTAGAGCCCGAAGAACTCGCCGCTCTTGGCCACCGGGGAGAGGGCGACCAGGTAGGTGCGGCTGGCGATCCAGACCGCCGCCATGCCCATGCCGGCGAAGGGGCCGACGAGGCGGAGGTGCAGCGGGGTCGAGGCGAAGGTGACCACGGGGAAGACGACAATCCACATCGCCAGCATGATCAGCACCGAGCGCTTGGGTCCCCATTTGTCGACCCGGGGGCCGAACCAGAACCCGAAAGCCACAGCAAAGGCCGTTGAGAAGATGAAGAACTGCTGCAGGTCTGCGTCGCTGAAACCCACGACCTTGTTGGCGTAGACCGCCATGAACCCGATCACAGCAGAGACGGCGTTCTCGTAGATAAAGTCGGCGATCAGAAAGCGGAACAGGCCAGGATACTGTCGGGCGTGAGCGAGGGTCTCCGACACCCGCCGGTAGGCGGCTGCGATATCAAGCTTGACCGGCTTCGAAGCCGGAGCGAAGTCGGGCACCCAGAGCAGGCATGGCAGGGCGAAGATGAAGAACAGCACGGCGGAGTAGGGGAAGACCAGGTAGTACTGCTCAGGGCCGCCGATCAGCAGCATCATGCTGACTACGCCGAAGATCGAGCCTACATAGCCGAGGGCGACGCCGTTGCCTGAGACCCGGCTGACGTTAGTCTCGTCGCACAACCCGGGTAACAGCGCTTGATAGAAGTTGCCCGCAGAGCTGTAGAAGACATAGGAGAGGACGAATAGGGCGACCACGCCAACGTAGGAGGGGACGAAGCCGATGGCTGCGGTGGTGACCAGCGTTCCAACAGCGAAGAAGCGCAGGAAAGGCAGGCGCCGTTGGCTGAGATCGGACAAGGCGCCCAGCAGTGGCGAGGTCACGGCGACCACCAGGTTAGCCACGGTAAGCGCGACGCCGAGGTCGCGCGCATCCTTCTTGAATGCGAACGTCAGGAACAGCCCAATGTAGAACGTATACACATTCATGGAATAGATCGTGTCGGCGAAATCGTACATCTGCCAGGAAAGGATGCGCCACCAGGCGACCTTCGGCGCCGCCGTTGAGGGCTGTGAGACCTGCACGCTGTCACACTCCTATGTGCCATTTGATGCCGCTGCTATTGCTTGGAGTTATACCTCTCCTATTCGATCTCCTGCTTGCGTATGCGAACGCGGCAACAGAGGCGCCGCTGTCTGAACAATGGCGCCTCTGCCGTGCGGTACCTCAGTTAGATCTTGCCAAAGCCGCCTGCGCTGGGTCCAGTGACGACCGTGGTGCTGGGTACGACTGAGTTGAAGCCGGAGCTGACCGAGGCGGGGTAGCCCTTGGAGAACCCCTTTCCGTACGGCTTCGCAAACGGCTTGCCGAACCCCTTCGAAAAGCCGCCCTTGGCGAAGGGATAGCCCTTGCTAAAGCCGGCGGAACCCGGGACCGTCTTGTTGTAGCCGGAGGAATAGGTGGCGGGGAACTTCCCGAAGCCGGAGTTCATGGACCACATCTCCTTTGCTTTGCGGTTCAGGAGGTAATGCCTGCACGTCCTCCACTTCAGCCTATGCGGGTCCCGGGCGCCCTGGTGACATAATGGAACGAGCCACCTGACCGCAGGCACATTTTCGCCCGTTGCCTCGTACACTGAACCGACACCGGCGTGCCTGAGCGCCGGGCTAGCATAGGTTCTTTGAAAGGGGGATCTGGATGTCCCAGACTTACTCCACGCTGCAGCGGGATGCCGCCGGCGGCCGGGTCTATTCGAGCCGGCAGAGCCAGGTCACCGTCCTGCCGGCCGGACAGGGGCCGACCGTGCAGCGGGTGGTGCCCACCCCGCCGGCGCCAGCGGCGGCGCCGCAAGGCTCCCCGGCGCCCACTCGGAATCCGGTCGCCAGCGTCGCAGCGGTCGAAGCCCCGGTGATCTCCAAGCAGTTCACACTGGGTCCTACGGGGCAGAAAGCAGCGGCCCAGATCGGTCCGCAGGCTTCTGGCAGAGTCGGACTGACAGGCAACGCTGTGACTGCGGAGATCGCCGGGGTAAATCCGCTCAGAGATCAGGCGGTCCAGCCGACCCTGTGGCTGGTGGCTGATCTCACGGTGCCTACGGACCTGTCGCCTCAGGATCTCGCCGCCCTGCCCAAGGGCTCGACCGGCACCGGCAACCAGCCCGGAACCGTCTACACCATGGATGGCAACCCCGCTACATACGGGCCTACCTCCAACACGATATCGGTCTCGGTTTCGCCCGGCACGTTCGCCCTGCAGCCAGACTCTGCGTTGCGCCTGACGGGCGTGCTCGATAACCGAACCAACCAGGCGTACCACCCCCTGGTGGTGCTCGGGCCCAGCGTGATGGCCGACATGAACGCCGCACTGCCGAGCGGAACCGTCGCCCGGATTCTGGCGGACCTTTTCATGCGCCCCGCTACGGTCCACCCGGAGCTGGACCTGCGCAGTCAGTTCGCCCAGCGCCTGGCGGCGATCACCCGGGATGTGCTCTCCCTGGGGGTCGTCGACTTCCTGGCGCCCTCCCGCTACGACAGGGCGGCGGTGACGCTGGAAGGGCCGGTGCGCACCACGCCGAGGTTGATGCCCACCCCGAACACCTGCTTCCTCATGGCGCTGCGGGCCGACTGAAGACGACCCATGGAAAACGCCCCCGCTCCCACTTTGTGGAGCGAGGGCGTCCTGTTTTTCTAGGTGACGGGCAATAGTCCCACGCTTTGCAGGGCACGCTTGAAGTTGTTGGCAAAGCTCTCAATGAATCGGTTTTGGTCCAGTGCTCCGTTGCTGAGCGCCCGGAAGGCTGCCTGCATCTCCTCGGCGGTCAGGCAGGTGGCGGCCATGGCCAGCACACGCAGGCGCTCAGGTCCGTCCAGCAACGCCGTGATCGGGTCCCCCAACGCCTGCTTGACCAGGGGCGAGTGGGCCAACTGCCACGCCAGCTGCTGCCAGAATGGATGGGGCTCAGCAGGGCGCTGGGCAGGGGGGGCAGCCTGCGGGGGCGCCTGCAGCGCGGGCTGGGGAGGAGGCGCCTGATATGCCTGGGGCGCCTGGGGCGCCGGTCCCGGCTGCCCGCCGGGCGAGCCGACGTAGCCAATCCCGGGCATGTACCCCTGGGGTCCGGTGGTGGTGACAGTCCCCGGTTGGAGAGGCGGCACCGCCCCCGGCGCCGACGCGGGGCCGGGTTGGAGCGCCTGGACCTGGAACGGGTTGGGGAAGCCCTGGGGCAGCGGCATTTGTGGCAGGTTCGGCAGGGCGTGCGGGCCACCGTTACCCGCAGGCGGCGTCACCCCTGGCACCTGGGCCATGGAGACGCCCGCCACGCCGCCCGGGGCGCCCCCCATCGGAGGCGCCGAGCCCAGGGTGGCCGGCCCGGGGGTCTGATAGACGTTCGGTGCGAACGGGTTAGGGCTGGGTGGATATGTACCGGGCGGTGGCGCAGGCGTCTGGGTCAGCGACGGGGCGACTCCGGGGGGCCGTGAAGGAGGCGCTACGCCCGCTACCGGCGCCCCGCCTGCACTCATCGGCACCGCTGCAAACGGATTTCCTTGCATACGATCGACCTCCTGTGGGATGCCATGGCGGTCTGCTGTCCGCGCCATTGTATTCAAGGGGGCGGGGTCGTGTTCGCCAAACCCCGGAAGTTGGCAAAGGGCCGCAGGGAAACCCAAACCGGGGGCGAAACTATGGAATTACGCGCGAGATAGGCAGGAGGAACAAGGGCATGCGCAAGGTCGCTCTCGTCATCAATACCGACAAAGCCCTGGCGATTGCCACAGGCCGCGACATCATTACCTGGTTGGAGGCGCGGCAGATTCAACCGTCCTTGGTGCAGGCAACGGCTGCCCTGGTGGGGCGCCCCGACCTTGGCTCCCCCGGCGGCGCCGACTGGGGGGAGTGCGAGTTCCTGATCGTCCTGGGCGGCGATGGCACGCTGATCCGGGCTGCGACCCAGGTCGCTCCGCTGGGGATTCCCATCCTCGGCGTGAACACGGGCCACCTTGGCTTCCTGACCGAAGTCGAAAACGCCGAACTCTTTGACCACCTCGACCAGCTGCTCTCCGGCGACGTGGCGCTCGAGGAGCGGCTCATGCTGACCGCCAGGGTCTTCCGAGCGGGCCAGCAGGTACTGGAGGTCACCGCACTCAACGACGCTGTGGTCTCCAAGGGCCCCAGGGCCCGCCTCGTCCACCTGGACGTTGCGGTGGGCGGCACCTCGGCTGCCCGCTATCGCGCCGACGGCATCATCATCGCCACACCTACGGGATCCACGGCCTACTCGCTCTCAGCCGGCGGCCCCATCGTAGGCCCCACGGTGGACGTGCTGCTGCTGACCCCCATCTGCCCGCACACCATGAACTCCCGGGCCATGGTGGTCGCGGGCACGGAGCAGATCGCCATCACCGTGGTCGAGAGCCCGGGCGAGGTCGGCCTTTCGGCAGACGGCAGCGATCCCTTTACACTGCTGAAGGATGATGTGGTGAAGGTTTCGCGCTCGCCCTTCACCGCCAAGCTGGTGCGCCGCCCTACATATCGCTTCTACGACGTCCTGCGCAAGAAGCTTTCGGATCCGGTCCAACCATAGGTTTCGGGGAATCAGAACGGAGGGGCGGGTCCCCTCCGTTTTCGTCATTCAGGACTGTATATACAGTCATACGGGTATTTATGCAGGAGTTCGCTCCATGGGAAGCGAATCTGTCAAAGGCATACGTTTCGCCATACTTAACGCAGGGGTGACCGCTCGTGAAGGCTCGCCGCCAGGCTAAGATTCTCGAAGTGATCAAATCGCACGTAATCGAAACCCAGGAGGAACTGGCGGAGGCGCTGGGGCGTCACGGCATTCCGGTCACCCAGGCGACCGTTTCCCGCGACATCAAGGAGCTGCAGCTCAACAAAGTTCCCACGGGTGACGGGCGGTACAAGTACGCCATGCCCGATGAGGTCCCGACCGCCTCGTGGGACAAGCGGCGCCGCATCTTCCGGGATTCGGTGCTGGACGTCGATTACAGTGAGAACATCATCATCGTCAAATCGCTGCCCGGCACCGCACCGGGTGTGGGCTCCGCCATTGACCATCTGGGCTGGACCGAGCTGATCGGCTCCGTCGCAGGTGATGACACCGTCATGGTGATCGTCAAGCCGAAGGAAGCGACCGAGGGTGTTGTGGAGCGCATCCGTCATCTGATGCGGTAGCAGTCAGAATCGAACCGGGAGGGTGTCCAGTGCTCCTCGAGATTACTATTGAGCATTTTGCTTTGATCGACTATGTACGGCTGCAATTCTCCGGGGGCCTCAATGTGCTGACGGGCGAGACCGGCGCAGGCAAATCGATCATCCTGGACGCCGTGCAGGCCGTGCTGGGCGGGCGCACCTCGGCCGACGTGGTGCGCGCCGGCGAGGACAAGGCGGTCGTGGAGGCCCTGTTTGACCTGAGCGGCCGCGACGAGCTGATCCACACGCTCAGTGACATGGGCGTGACGGTCGAAGAGGACCAGCTGCTGCTCGTTCGCCGCGAGGTAAGCCGGGGCAGCCGTGGATCGATTCGGGTCAACGGGCGCACGGTGACGGCCGGTATGCTCAAGGAGGCCACCGACGGCCTCGTCGACCTGCACGGCCAGCATGAACACCAGAGCCTGCTCCAGGTGGAGAAGCACCTGGAGCTGCTGGACCAGTACGGCGGCTCGCTGCTTCAAAAGGAAGGCAAGAGCCTTGACCTGCTGGACCGCTACGGCGGCGGGCCCTTGCTCGGCCTTCGGGAGCGCCTGAGTGAGGTGGTCCGGGACCTGGCGGGCGTCCACCACGAACTGAAGAGCCTGCTTGGCGACGAGCGTGACCGTGCCCGCCGGGAGGACCTGCTGCGGTTCCAGGTGGAGGAGCTCAGCGCCGCCAAGCTCCGCCCCGGCGAGGAGGAGGAGCTCGAGGCCGAGCGCCACGTGCTGGCCCACGCCACCAAGTTGAAGGCCACGGCGGCGAACGCCCACGGCGCCCTGTATGAGGGTGGCCCCCGGCAGCTTTCGGCCCTCGATTTGCTGGGCCGGGTCAAGAGCGAACTGGAGGATGTACTCCGGCACGACGCCTCGCTGGGCGAGGCGGTGGAGCTGGTGGCCTCAGCGGTGGTGCAGGTCCAGGAGGCGAGCCATCTCCTGGCGGCCTACCGTGACCGGATCGACGATGATCCCAACCGACTGGCCAAGGTGGAGGCCCGGCTCGACCAGATTCAGAACCTGAAGCGCAAGTACGGCGACTCCGTGGACGAGATGCTCGCCTACTTCGAGCGGGTGCGCCAGGAGCTCGACCGGCTGGAGAACAGCCAGGAGCTGATCGACAAGCTCCGCCAGGATGAGAAGGCGCTGGGCGAGCAGGCTGAAGAGCTCGCCGACCAGTTGACCCGGGCCCGCCGGGAGGCCGCCAAGGAGCTGAGCGCCAAGGTGGTCCGGGAGCTGGCCGACCTCGGTATGGCCAACGCCCGCTTCGAGGTGATGGTGGAGGTGCCGGCAGGCGCCACCTACCAGAACGTGACGCCCCGGGGCTGGGACCGCGTGGAGTTCCAGTTCTCCCCCAACCTGGGCGAACCGCTCAAGCCCCTGGCCAAGATCGTCTCCGGCGGCGAAATGAGCCGCATCATGCTGGCCCTGAAGGTGATTTTGGCCCGGGTGGACGGGGTTCCGACCCTGGTCTTCGACGAGGTCGACACCGGAATTTCCGGGCGGGCCGCACAGGCGGTGGGCGAAAAGCTGGCCCGCATCGCGGGGGACCGTCAGGTGCTCTGCGTCACCCACCTGCCCCAGGTGGCAGCCCTGGCCGACGGTCACTTCCTGATCGCCAAGCAGGCGGAGAGCGGCCGCACCGTCACCCGGGTGGCCGAGCTGGACGAGACCGGGCGCGTGGACGAACTCTCCCGCATGATCGGCGGCGCCCAGGTCTCGGCCTTCACCTTGGAGGCCGCCCGGGATATGCTGCGCCGGGCAGACTCCTTGAAACACGATCTTCGCTCGGCCTGAGACTTATCACACAGCCCCGGCCAGTTAGGGGGACCGCCCCACTGGCCGGGGTTTTTCTTGTGTCACGGGAAGGAATCGTGCGTTGTGACTAGCGAATAACTTAGGGTTCGTCATTTCAGGGGGTATAGAGGATACTGTGATCACGTTACCTGATGGCCGAAGGCTTGCCTGGGCCGAATATGGAGATCCGGCCGGCAAACCAGTCTTTCTGTTCCACGGCGCCCCTGGCTCCCGGCTGCAGCGTCACCCTGATGAATCGATTCTCTACGACCTGGGAGTCCGGCTCATCGCGCCAGACCGACCTGGATATGGACGCTCGGATTGGAAACCGAATCGCACCCTCGTCGACTGGCCCGACGATGTCGCCCAGCTGGCTGATGCTCTGGGGATCGACCGGTTTGCCGTACTGGGCCCTTCAGGCGGCGGACCCCATGCGGCTGCCTGCGCCTGGCGCTTGCCTGAGCGAGTGACGGCAGCGGCGCTCGTCAGTTGCCCCGTTTCCTTTGATGTGCCAGGGATGCTTGAGAGCCTGCCGAAGGAGCAGCGGACGCAGATGGCGGTTGCCGGCAAGGCGCCCTGGCTGGTCCGGCTTCTGTTCTGGTGGTACGCCAAATCGGCGCCCTCCACGCCGGAGAAGGTCCTTGAAAAGCTGGCCCACGACTTGCCGGAGGCAGACCTGGCCACAGTTCGGCAGCCAGGCTTTGCGGAGATGTTCCTCGAGGACAACCAGGAAGCGATGCGGTCCGGGGCCCGCGGGTGTGCCCACGAGCTTCAACTGCTCACCCGCCCCTGGGGGTTCCCGCTCCAAGAGATTCGCGTCCCCGTCTATCTGTGGCAGGGCGAGCGGGACACCAGCGTCTCTGCGGCCATGGGCCAGTACCTGGCCAAGTCGATCCCGAACAGCCAGTTCACCTTTTGCCCGGGCGAAGGGCACCTGGTCGGACTGACTCACTGGCGTGAGATCCTGACCGCCTTGATTGCACACTGACCAAAGAGATAGATAACCGGCACCTGGCCTTCGATTGCCAGGTGCCGGTTTCATTTAGGAAGTTAGCCGATTTTCTCACCGGTGGCGATGTCGTAGATGCCGCCCAGTTCGGGGAGCACCCGGCGGATGCCGGCGACTTCGAGGAGTTCGGGGCGGTGGCTGTGAATGGGCATCAGGACCTCGGGCCGGATGCCTTCGACCACCTTCTGGAGGTCTTCGGCCGTGGCGTGGCCGGTGGAGGCGGCGAAGAGCAGTTCGATGCCGAAGTGGTTTAGCCAGCGGACGAAGAGGTCAAAGGCCGGGTCGAAGCGCCCCAGGGGCTCGCCGTTGCTGTGAATGAAGATCGAGCCCGCATTCGGCTGAATGTCGACCAGTTCGTTGATGTCCCAGTAGAACAGCTGCAGCACGTAGGCCTGCTGGTTCTCACTGACGGTGGCGGCGTCGATCACGGAGGCCGCCTTGGCGAAGAGGTTCGACAGCCACTCCGGTGCTTCGCCGTTCGCCAAAGCAAGAGCGTCCTTGTGGCGCTTATAGATGGACACCTGGCTCAGGTCGCCGCCCATGCTCGCCCAAATGTACGCCGTCTCGGCAGACAGGGCCAGGGTCCGGCCGGTGCCGCGCAGGGCTGCCACGATGTTGGTAATACGCTCGGTGTTGCGGGGGTAGAGCGTGATCAGGGCCAGACCGGTGGCCTGCTTGGCCATATCCGCCACCTTGGGCGCCACGCCGGCCTCGCCCAGCGAAGGCGGACGGTCGGGGGAGCGCTCCGCCTCACCAAGGCGGGTGCCCTCGATCAAGAGCATCTTGGGCTCCATGGCCGCGGCTCGCTCCATGAAGCGATGGACCCGCTCAGGGTGTTCACCGTGCAGGCGCAGGTCGCCGGTGTAGACCACGGTGCCAACGGAGGTTTCAATCAGCAGGGCGCCGGCGCCCGGAATGTCGTGGTCAACCGGGACTGGCGTGACCTTGATCGGCCCCACCTCGATGGTCTGTCCCCACTCGAAGCCCCGGGCGCCGCCCGGAACAGGCGGGCGCTCGCCGGTGGTCGCCACGGCCCGGTAGAGGCGCAGCGAGTCGGCGTGCATCCAGACCGGCACCTCGTCGGCCAACAGGTGGGCTACGGCCATGTGGTCCAGGTGGAGGTGGCTGATGAAGACCTGGGTCTTCTCGCCGCGGCCCGGCTGGACCCCGAGGGCCGCCGCATCATCGGCGTGGTAGATGCCATCCAGCACCGGGATGTAGCCGAGCGCGACCTGGTCGCACACGCCGGCTGTACCCGACCGCGGATGGATCCTGCCACCCCAGAAGTCGCCGCCCGGCGCGTAGGACAGGCCAAAGTCGAAAATGACCCGGTGCTCACCTTCCCGTACGACCACCTTGGTGCCGCCAATGGTGCCAATACCGCCGTAGAATTCGATGCGTGGTCGATTGGACAAACGAAGTTCCCCCATCATGTAGCAGATCATTGAGAGAAGGCCGCACGCCCGGGGGGTGTGCGGCCCTCGTCACATGCCGAATCGGAAGTCGATCTACTTCTTGGCGAGCAGCTCGTCGGCCTTCTTGGCGGCCTCGTCGAGCGCTGCCTTCGGAGTAGCCTGCCCAAGGAGGACCTTTTCAACCGCAGTGGTGATCTCCTTCTGGATGTTGGCCCACTGCTTGATATTCGGCTGGGTGGTGCCCTTGTCGATGGCCTCGCTCATGACCTTGTACTCGGGGTTGGCGGCGACGAAGTCCTGCCACTCCTTGGTGGCCACGGCGGACTTGCGGACGGGCATGTAGCCGGTCTTGGCCATGGCCCACTTCAGGGTGCCTTCCTTGCCGGTCAGCCAGAGCATGAACTTCAGGCCAGCCTGCTTCTGGTCCTCGCTGATCTTATCCATGATGGCGACGTTGGCGCCGGACAGACCGGTCAGATCATTCTTGGGGCCGGCGTACAGGGGCACGACGCCCCAGGGGTCGCCATTGGTGGGCTTGATGAAGGCCAGGGAGGCGGTGGTGGTGGCGACCATGGCGGCCTGGCCACGGTTGAAGTAGTCGGACTGGTACTCCTTGGCCTTCATCTGGATGGCGGAGCCTTCCTTGGCCATGTCAGCGACGTACTGCAGGGCCTGGACGCCCTCGTCGGAGTTAAAGGTCGCCTTGGTGTTGTCGGTGTTCAGCCAGGAGCCGCCCCAGGTGACCAGGTGGTTGCCGAAGTAGTAGACGTCGGCCGGGAAAGCGGTGCCGTAGACGCCGTTTCCGGTGACCTTCTTGGCCATGTCGCGGAACTCGGTGAAGTTCTTGGGCGGGGTGGGAACCAGCTTCTTGTTATAGAAGAGGACGATCATAGACTTGTTGAAGGGGAGCGCATACAGCTTGCCGCCGATGGTCTGGGCCTTCTTGAAGCCGTCCGGATAGTCACTCAACTCGGCGGCGGGCACCAGGCCCTCCAGGGGCTGGACCATCTTCTGGTCGACCAGACTGGTCAGCATGGAGTCGGTGTTCTGCACGACGGCAGGGGCCTGTCCGGCGTTGAATGCGGTGACGAGCTTCTTCTCCAGGTCGGCGTAGCTGCCCTGGTAGGTCTCCTTCACGATGACATCCTTCTGGGACTCGTTAAACTGCTTGACGAGCTCCTGAAGGGTCTTGCCGTGAGCGGAGTCGTAGGACATACCGTGCCAGAACTCGATCGTGACCGGGTCCTTCTTAGCCGGGGCAGTCGTATCATTGCCGGCAGGTTTCTGGGTGTCCTTGGCCCCGCTGCAGCCCGCGACGACGGCCATGACGCCGACGAGCACGAGCGCAAGAGTCTTGCGCAGCTGCATGAATCTTCTCTCCTCCCAAAATCTGTGGAATTGTACCCCTGGAAACATAAAATCCCGTTATCATAGTGCCACGTTGTTATCCGACACGCAAGCCCCGTTCACCGCAATTTTCGACCCATAACGGAACGATAACCGAACCTTAACCCTTCAAGCCGCTCTTTGCAACGCTTTCCATGAACTGCTTTTGGGCCGCCAGGAAGACGATGACTACCGGAATCAGGGCCAGGGTTGCGGCTGCCATCCAGATCTGGTACTGGGGGCCTTCGTCCTGCATCAGTGACATCAGGCCGACCGGCACGGTGCGCATCTTCGGAGAGTTGGTCATCAACAGTGGCCAGAAGAAGGCGTTCCACGAGCCGACAAACTTCAGCAGGGCGATGGTCGCAATGGGCGGGCGGGAGAGCGGGACCATGATCTGGAACAGGAAGCGCCCGTGCCCGGCGCCGTCGAGATAGGCGGCCTCCTGCAGCTCGTCGGGGATCTGCAGGAAGTGCTGGCGCAGCAGGAAGATCGCGAAGACCGAGACGATAAACGGGATGATCAGGGCGTTGTAAGTGTTGATCCACTTGAGCTTGGCCAGGGTCATATAGTTGGGCACCAGCAGGACCTCGCCGGGGATCATCATGGTGCTGAGCAGCAGGGCGAATAGAATCGATTTGCCGACAAACTTCATCCGGCTGAATGCGTATGCCGCGAAGATGCTCAGAATCACTTCGAGGACCACGGTGACGATGGTGGTATAGAAGCTATTGAAAAAGTAGTTCTTCCAGAGGGGCTGATTCTGCCAGATGTGCGGGTAGTTGCCCCACTGAAGCGCCGTGGGCAGCCACTGAATCGGCACCTTGATGGTCTCCGGAAAGGTCTTCAGCGAGGTGGAGATCATCCAGAAGAAGGGTAGGAACATGATCGCGCTGCCAAAGATCAGCACGCCGTGGGAGAGGAACACCTTACCCCACTTGCGCAGCATGTAGGTCTCTTTCAAGGGGTTCCCTCCTTAGCTGTAGTGGACGTGCCGCTTGGCATACCAGAGCTGGAACATGGAGACGGCGAGCACCAGGAAGAAGAGCACATAGGAGGCCGCCGAGGCGAACCCGGCCCGGAAGTCGCCCCAGGCTGCTTCGTAAATATAGAAGACAATTGTGTTCGCAACGCGAAGTGGACCCGGCTTGCCGCCGTACAGCACGAAGATTTCGGTGAAGATCTTGAAGGCGCCGATGACCGAGGTGATCGAGACGAAGAAGGTGGTTGGGCTGAGCATGGGCCAGGTGACGTTCCAGAAGACCTGCCGGTCATTGGCGCCGTCCACCTTGGCCGCGTTGTAGAGCTCTTTGTCCACGTTCTGCAGGCCGGACAGGAAAATGACCGAGGTGAAGCCGAGGGTCTTCCAGATCGACAGGATGATGATCGTGACCATGGTGTACTTGGGATCGAGCAGCCATTTGGCCGGCGAGACGCCGAACCAGCCGAGGATGTGGTTGAGCAGGCCGTACTGCTCGTGGTAGATCCACAGCCAGACCATGGAGATGGCCACGGTGGTGGTGATATGCGGCAGGAAGAAGGCCAGGCGGTAGAGCGCACGCGCCTTGAGGCCCTTGTTCAGCAGGACCGCAACGCCAAGGGCGAGCATGATCTCGATCGGCACCGTGCCGATCACGAAGATAAACGTGTTCTTGATGGCCACCCAGAAGGCCTCGTCGGTCAGGACCTCCTTGTAGTTTCCAAGGCCGATCCATTCCTTCACGGTGCCGGCCATGTTGGCGTCGTAAAGGCTGAGAATGCCCGCCCGGATGACCGGGTAGAACGTGAAGGTGCCCAGCACAAGGAGCGAGGGCAGAAGGAAGAGATAGGCCAGGAGACTGTCCCCCCAGAAGCGCCGCCAGGTGTACCTGCTGCTTCCGACGGGCAAGTCGAACCACTTGCCAACCGAGGCCAAAATTTTCATGCGGGTCGTTGCCTCCCTGAAAAAGTTCTCGGTCAGGCGCTGCGAACCGTGAGCGTTCGCAGAAGCGACGGCACCTCGTCCCAGGCGGCCACCCGGAAGAGTTGCGGGTGGGGGACGTCCATGCTTCGGTTCTTGTGGTTCTCCACCAGGATCATGGGCATGAGCTCCGCCAATGCGAGGGCGTTGTCCGGGTCATCTTCAAAACCGAGGTTGAGCCCGTGCTCCCGGGCAATGGCCACCTTGTCGTCGGCGCTCAGAATCATTTCGTCGTAGGGAAATCCATAGCGCTCCAGCCAGGCCGTGCTCACCGCCCGGGCCTCGTGTCGGCGCGCCGTTACGACCACAATCGTGGCACCCGCTTGCTTGAGCGAACTTAAGACCGCAGCGGCGCCGGGCAGCGGAACCGCCCGATCGTAGATCTCTTCCTGGTTGGCATGCCACCAGGCCCAGAACTGCTCAGGTGTGAGGCCGAGCCTTTCGGGCAGAGGTGCGTTGGACTCCTCGTCCAAATTGACGCCGAACTGTTCGGCTGCAAGCCTCCGACCAGCGTTCTGCGCAACGGTGCCATCCAGGTCTAAAAGGATTCGTAAATGATGCAACAGCATTGATCCTCTCTTTAGGCCATTACAGCTAGACACAATTCCACGCCCTGCGGAGTTTCCCTTCTCCGTAATGCGATCAGTTAGTTTTTGGGGATGGCCCCGATCGGCGTTATGTTCCGTATAATCGTCAGACTCGACGGAGACCTTAAAACACGAGGGCGGCGCAGCCCACAGACAAAGGGAGGGACCGCCCGATGTCAACCCGAGAGAAGCTGAGAAGGGCGGCCGGACTCCTTATGGTCACCCTGATCTTGCTCCTGTGCGCGACCGAGCAGTTCCGAGCGTTCATTTCGTTTCCGGATCACGTGCGGCTTCCGCTGGACGGCGTCCAGAACTTGGCCATGAATGTTCCGTTTGGGGCCACGGTTCGTCCCGACCGAGGCGGTGCACTGTCCCTGAACGGCGAACAGCTCGGTACGGAGGGGCGTCGGATCGCCCTGGGCGCCCCCATGAGCATTGCGGCGCTCAATACAGGGCAGTATTCCGTGGATTTCAAGCTCTTCGGGCTGATCCCCCTGCGCAAGCTCAAGGTCGACGTAGTGCCGCCCCTGCGGGTCATTCCCGGCGGCCACTCCATCGGCGTACTGCTCAAGAGCCGGGGCGTGATCGTGGTCGGCTACGCAGCGGTCAAGGATGCGCAAGGGAATCTGCACCACCCGGGCAAAGACAGCGGGCTCGAACTTGGGGATGCGATCCTGGCGATCGGCGGCAAGCAGGTCACCTGCGATGAGCAGGCGGCGCGCCTGTTCGATGAGGCGGGCCAGTCGGGCAGCGCTGTGACCCTCTCCATCCGCCGCAAGGGCCGCACCATGGAGAAGAGCGTGAGCCCGGTCCGGGAAGCAGCCACCGGTCGGTTCCGGGTGGGCCTGTACATTCGCGACGGAGCGGCGGGCATCGGGACGCTGACCTTCTACGATCCCGTCAGTGGCAAGTACGGCGCCCTCGGGCACGTCATTGCCGACGCGGAAACGGCGCAGCCGATCGATGTGGACAAGGGCCACATCGTAGCTGCGGAGGTCTCAGCGATCCAGCCCGGGCGAGTTCGCAATCCAGGTGAGAAGATCGGCACCATGGTCGACCAGGACAACTGGCTGGGCAGCATTGACAAGAACTCGCGGTTTGGCATTTTCGGGACCATGACGACCCCGGTGAAGAACCCGTTCTTTCAGGAACCTGTCCCCGTGGCCATGGGCGCCCAGGTCAAAGAAGGGCCGGCTGAGATCCTCACCGTGGTATCCGGGCAGAAGCTGGAGCGCTACACGGTGGAGATTCAGCGGGTGATGCGCCAGCCCACGGCGGAAGGCAAGAACATGATCGTAAAGGTGACCGACCCTCGCCTCCTGGCCAAGACCGGCGGCATTGTGCAGGGCATGTCGGGCAGTCCGATCCTGCAGGATGGCAAAATGGTCGGCGCTGTGACCCATGTGTTCGTGAACGATCCCACCCGCGGGTACGGGGTGCTGATCGAATGGATGCTTCAGGAGGCAGGCGTTCTGGATCCAACACAAGGAGCAAGCTCCGGACGGCAAAACCCTCCGGGGCTTTTCCACGCGTATCCGCGCACCGAACTTGTGTAACGCAGTGGTAACACAGCATGTGTTACCGTTATGCTACCACCCGGAACAATTGCCTGGGAATTATTGACAACTCTTCCGGGGCGGGGCTACAATGAACGGACCGAAAGGAAATTGGCAAGGCTGGGAAGAACTGCTTCAGTCGGTTGTGAGGGCATTTTTTCCTACCCCACGCTCTTTCGGTGAGCTCTGCGCCCCGTGTAGACTCACGCAACAGCCCATGAGGGGAGCGATCACGGCGGTGGCCAGAATCAAAGTACTGATCGGCGACGACAACCGCGAGTTCTGCGAGTTGCTGCGCGCATATGTCGAGGGCCAGCCGGACCTGGAACTCGCCGGCCTGGCCTACAACGGGTCCGAAGTCCTGGAGGCGGTGGTTCGGCACGCCCCGGACGTTGTCATCCTCGATATTATCATGCCACACCTCGACGGTTTGGGCGTGCTGGAAAAGCTCAACACAATCGGCGCGCCGAAACGGCCGAAGATCATCGTCCTTACCGCGTTCGGGCAGGAGAACATCACGCAGAAGGTGCTGGAAATGGGTGCGGACTATTACGTGCTCAAACCCTTCAGCCTCGATGTGCTCGGTACCCGCATCCGCCAGCTCGCCGGCAGCGTGGCGGTTTCCTCCGGCTCGGCGCCCCTGCCTGCCGCGCCGCAGCCGCAGGCTGCCCCGCCCGCTGTGCAGCGCACGCGATCGCTCGACAACGACGTGACGAACATCATCCATGAAATCGGCATTCCCGCCCACATCAAGGGGTATCGCTACCTGCGCGAGGCGATTCTCATGGTGGTCGGCCGCGTGGAACTGCTGGGCAGCGTCACCAAGGAGCTTTACCCGACCATCGCCCGGAACCACCAGACCACCTCCAGCCGCGTGGAGCGAGCCATCCGCCACGCGATCGAAGTCGCCTGGAGCCGGGGGAATGTGGAGGTCATCAACGGCCTCTTTGGCCACACGGTCAACCGGGAGCGCGGCAAGCCGACAAACTCCGAGTTCATCGCGATGGTGGCCGACAAGCTGCGCATGGAGACCAAGGCAAGTTAAGCTAAGGAAAACAGCCCACGGCAGAAGCGCCGTGGGTTTTTCTTTGTCACACATTGGCGGCGGGACGCGTACCATGGAGCAGGGATCCACTACGCCCAGGGCGGTGGGGAGGAGGAGAGGCGATGAGACGTCCTTGCCCGGCCCCCACTGCGATCGCCGGCCTGGTCCTGGCGATCGCTCTCGGCGGCTGCTCCCTGCCTCGGACGCCGAGTCAGGCGATCCAGACGGACAAGGGGTCGCCCACTGCGGCTGCGCGCCCCCAGGGCGTACACCTGGCCTCCCTGACGATTGTCGAACTGAACACCGACTACGGCGTGGCTGTTGCCATTGAACCGCAAACCGCCACCTTCCCCGCGGGAGATGCTCAGTTTGAGGTCCTGAACAAGTGGCATGGCCTGCCCCCGGGCGCCCATACGGAGCGGGTGCGTGTGCTGACGGAGGACGGCGCCCGCGTGCTCTTTACGGACGAGACCGCCTTTGAGGTCAAGCCTCAGCACCTGACTGTGACCGTGGTCGAGGTGGTCGCCCTGACCGGGGCGCCGCCGGGGCTCTATTGGGTGGCGGTGGACCTCGACGGGGAGGAAATGACGCGCTATACCTTCCGACTCGTCCCGGAGGAGTCTGCGGAGCCGTAGAGCGTGTGCAGGAACTTGCAAACAGCGGGGCGAATCTCCTCTGCAACTGATTGCAGACCGAGGGGGTTCGTCCTTTTTATGTTGCGGGTGGTCATTCTGGGCGCCGGGCGGGGCGGCAGCTCGCTCCTGCGCGCCTTTGAGGGCATGGGCTCCCGAATCAGCATCGTCGGTGTGGCGGACAAGAATCCGGGTGCACCTGGCATCGCGCTGGCCCGGCAGATGGGGATTCCGGTCACAACCGATTTCACGGGGCTGGTCTGCCTGCCCGAGGTCGATATGATCGTCCAGGCGACCGGAGACCCGAGCCTGGACGCCGAGATCAAGCGCCTCAAGTGGCCCAGGGCTGTGATGATGGAGGGCCTCGCGATGAACCTGATGCTCTCCTTCGTGGAGCAGGGCGAGGCGCTGCTGCAGCGGCTGGAGGCCAAGGAGCGCGAGCGTGACGTCATGCTGGACTCGACCCACGACGGCATGCTGGCGGTCAACGCCAGCGGTGTGGTGACGCTCTGCAACCGCTCCGCCGAACGGCTCATGCAGATCAGCCGTGACGAGGTGCTGTGGCATCCCGCCGCCGAGGTGATTCCGAACACCCGCCTGCACGAGGTGCTGCGGACCGGGCGCGCCGAACTGAATCAGCAGCAGAAAGTCGGATCGATTACCATCGTGACCAACCGGGTGCCCGTGCGCGATCGCGACGGCAACCTGGCCGGTGCGGTGGCCGTGTTCCGGGACATCACCGAGGTGAAGGCGCTGGCCGACGAGATCGGCGGCCTCCGGGAGATGAAGGTGCTGCTGGAGGCGGTGATCAACGCCACCCAGGACGCCATTTCGGTGGTGGACGCCGCCGGCATGGGATTGATGGTCAACCCGGCCTACACCGCCCTGACCGGCATGCTCCCCCAGCAGGTGATCGGCAAGCCCGCCACCGCGGACATCGACCCGACCCAGGAGTCGGTGCATATGCAGGTGCTGCGCACGCGGCGCCCGGTTCGGGGCGTGCCGATGAAGGTCGGCCCGAAGAAGCGGGACGTGGTGGTCAACGTCGCCCCGATCATGGTCGACGGCGAGCTGAAGGGCTCGGTCGGCGTGGTGCACGATGTCTCGGAGATCAGCCGGCTCTCCGAGGAGCTGGAGCAGCAAAAGAAGCTGGTGCGCCGCCTCACCTCCAAGTACACCTTCGCCGAGATCGTGACCGAAAGCCCGGTGATGCAGCAGGCGCTTGACCAGGCGATGCGGGCAGCCGAAACGCCCGCCACCGTGCTCCTGCGCGGCGAGAGCGGCACGGGGAAGGAGCTCTTTGCGCACGCTATCCACAACGCCTCGAACCGCCGGGGCGGGCAGTTCATTCGCGTGAACTGCGCCGCGATTGCAGACAGCTTGCTCGAGTCGGAGCTCTTCGGCTATGCCGAGGGCGCCTTCACCGGCGCCCGCAAGGGCGGCAAGCGGGGCCTCTTCGAGGAGGCCAACGGCGGGACGATCTTCCTCGACGAGATCGGCGAGGTCTCCCTGGGCCTGCAGGCCAAGCTGCTCCGGGTGCTCCAGGAGAAGGAGATCGTCCGGGTGGGCGAGGCCAAGCCGATCCCGGTCAACGCCCGGGTCATCGCTGCGACCAACGCCAAGCTGGAGGACCTGATCGCCCGGGGCGCCTTCCGGGAGGATCTCTACTACCGGCTCAACGTGGTGCCGATAGTCATCCCGCCCCTGCGCCACCGCCGCGAGGATATCCCGCACCTGACCGAGCATCTGATCGAGAAGTTCAACGAGGAGTACGGCCGCAACGTGCAGCGCATCGCCCCGGCGGCGCTCCAGGTGCTCATGGAGTACCACTGGCCGGGCAACGTGCGCGAGCTGGAGAACATTGTTGGGCGCGCCATGATCGCCATGGCCATGAACGACACGGTCATCGAGGCGCGCTTTTTGCCGCCGCTTGCGGGGGGCGGGCGCCCAGTGACCCAGGCACCAGGCATGGAGCGCGGCGCCATCGCCGGCAAGACCCTCGACGAGATCGTGGGCGAGGTTGAGCGGGAGGCGCTGGTGCGCACCCTGCAGGAGACGGGGGGAAACAAAACCGAGGCGAGTCGTCGCCTCGGCATCGCACCGCGTACGCTATACTACAAGTTGGAACGGTACGGGCTGATCAACTAGCCCGACTTACAGCGCCGCAGCCACAGTCTGCTGGGCGGCCTCCCCGCAGGTAGAGGCCCGGATGGCCTGCCAGTCGCCCACAGGCACGCGCAGGAAGGCTTCCACCACGGCCGGGTCGAACTGCACGCCGCTGCCCCGAACGATTTCGTCCCGGGCCTCGGCAAAGGAGCGGGCGGGCCGATAGGGCCGGTCGGAGCAGATCGCATCGAGGGTGTCGCAAACGGCAAAGATTCTCGCACCGAGCGGGATCGAGTCCCCCTTCAGGCCGGAGGGGTACCCGGTCCCGTCGTACTTTTCCTGGTGATGCAGCACCACGGGCAGGGCGGGCCGCAGGAAGTCGATCTCCCGGAGCATCTCGTAGCCCAGGGTCGGGTGGCGCCGCATCAGCGCCCATTCCTCGGGGGTGAGCGGCCCGGGCTTGCGCAGCACCGAGTCGGGGATGCCAATCTTGCCGACGTCGTGCAACAGCGCCCCGCGGGTGATGTTGACCAGGTTCTGCCCGGTCAGCCCCATCTCCTGGGCCAGGCGGATGGTATAGGCCGTCACCCGCTGGGAGTGGCCCTCGGTCTCGGAGTCCCGGGTGTCCAGGGCGGCTGTCAGCGCCTTGAGGGTGGCGTCGTAGGTAGACTCTACCAGCCTGAGCGCCCGCTCCAGTTCCACGCCCTTGGTCCGAATCTGCACGGTGGCCGACAGGAAGACCCGCCGCAGCGAGAGGTAGAGGGCCAGCACGACGCCCAGGACCACCACACCCACGGTCAGCTGAATCCCCCGGATGGCCATGGCCAGACGGTTGATGTCGCGCACCAGAATCACCACACCCACCGGGGCTGCACCGGGGGACTCGGCCACCGGAAGGGCAACCCGGAAACTGCGGTGCCCCTCGAAGGTGGAGTCGGTGTCCACCCAGTTCTCGCCCTTCATCGCCTGGTCAAAGGCCTGCTTGTCCGAACCCGGCAGCACCTGACCCACCTCGCCCGGCACGTAGCTGAAATGGGCCGTGCCATGGGCGTCGTAAAATGCGGCGTAGCGAATTTCGTACAAATCGAAGTGCGCCCGGACCATATCAACCTTCATCTCATATTCGCCTTCGCCCTGCCCGTGACCGGCATGCGTGCCGGTCGCCTCCGCGGCCTCGAGGAACTCGCTGGCCTCGAACATCTTCAAATGCCGGTTCACCGCATCGTAAGTGTCCTCGACCGTCTCCCGCAGCAGTAGCACCTCGACGCGCCAGGCTGCGGTGATGCCAATGAGGACGGAACCCGTCAACAGGAAGACGGCGAGCAGCAGGGAGAACCGACGGAACGGGCTGGCAGAGGGGCGCATCTGAGAACCTCCTTACAGGGCTGCCGAGCGCGATTGCAATGATTTGCAGGCAAAAACCTGCTCGCCATTGCAATCGGTTGCCGAGGAAGTGGCGGGGAACCGCCAGATGGCGCTGGCATGGAAGTTGCAACTAGGATTGGCAGATTCGTTTCCTGGTGAACCGGCTAGGGTGGAGAAGGGGGGAAGTCCGGTCTGACCGGACAGACACATGGGCGTGTTTGAGCGGATGCAAAAGGACGGGCACGAGCAGGTCGTCTTCTGCTATGACAAGGCGACCGGGTTGAAAGCGATTATTGCCATCCACGATACGACCCTGGGTCCCGCACTCGGCGGCTGCCGCATGTGGCCATATGCCACCGAGGAAGAGGCGCTCGACGATGCCTTGCGCCTGTCCAAGGGCATGACCTACAAGTCTGCAGCCAGTGGGCAGAACCACGGCGGCGGAAAGTCGGTAATTTGGGGCAACCCGAAGCAAGATAAGTCCGAGGAGTTCTTCCGGGCGTTCGGCCGCTTTGTGCAAACCCTGGGCGGCCGTTTTATCACCGGCACCGATGTCGGCACCGACAAGTCCGACTTCGTCTACTCCAAAATGGAGAGCCCCTACCTGGTGGCGCTGCCCGAGGAGCACGGCGGCAGCGGCGATTCGTCGATCATTACCGCCTTCGGCGTCTGGCGTGGCATCAAGGCCGCCGCACAGCACACCTGGGGCGACAGCAGCCTCAAGGGCAAGCGCATCGCCGTGCAGGGTCTGGGCAAGGTGGGCTATCACCTGGTCGAACACCTGGCCGATGAGGGCGCCGTCCTTACGGTGACCGACGTTGTCCCGGAGAACGTCGAGCGGGCGGCCAAGGCCTTCAAGGTCGAGACCGTCGCCCCCGACCGAATCTACGACGTGCCGTCCGACATCTTCTCCCCGAACGCCCTCGGCGGCATCATCAGCGATGAGACGCTCCCCCGGCTCACCTGCAAGGTGATCGCGGGCGCCGCCAACAACCAGCTGAAGGAGCCCAGGCACGGCGACGAGCTCTTCCGCCGAGGTATCCTGTACGCCCCGGACTACGTCATCAACGCCGGCGGCCTTATCCAGGTGGCCGATGAGCTCAAGGGCTACAACCGGGACCGGGCCTTCCGCAAGACCGCTCAGATCTACGACATGCTGCTGCAGATCTTCGCCATCAGCAAGGAGGAGCAGATTCCGACCTACCTGGCGGCGGACCGGCTGGCGGAACGTCGCATTGAAAAGATCGCGCAATTAGGACGTATCTACATCCCGGAATGATATGCCCGGACCGTACAGATCCGTGTCGTTTCGGTGTAAGGCAGGTGGACTCTTTGGCAGAACGGATTCTGGTCATCAACCCTGCAGCCACGGCCACCCATGTGGCTCTCTTCGATGGGGAGAGCCTGATGGTGGAGGAGAGCCTCGCCCATTCCCCGGAGGAGCTCCAGGCCTTCGATCGAATCTGGGACCAGTACCTGCTGCGCAAGGACCGTGTGGCCGAGTTCCTCAGCCGGCACGGGGTCCCGCAGTCCTCGCTCTCCGCCGTGGTCGGCCGGGGCGGACTGCTGAGGCCAATCCCAGGCGGGACCTACCTGGTGAACGCCTCGATGCTGGAGGATCTCCGGCGCGGTGTCCAGGGCGAGCATGCCTCCAACCTCGGCGGAATCCTGGCCTACGGCATGGCCCGGGCCTCCTCCATACCCGCCTATATCGTCGACTCGGTTAGCACCGACGAACTAGACGCCATCGCCCGAATCTCCGGGCTCCCCGAGCTGGAGCGGCGCCCGCTCAGCCACGCCCTGAACATGCGCTGGATGGGCCGGCGAGCAGCCGCAGAGCTCGGCAAGCGCTATGAGGAGAGCCGGCTGGTGGTGGCCCACCTGGGCATGGGAATCTCGGTGGCAGCCCACCGGGGCGGGCGCATTGTGGATACCAACAACGCCAACGAGGGCGGGCCGTTCTCCCCCGAGCGGGCCGGCATGCTCCCCGTGGGCGACCTGGTCAGGCTTTGCTTCTCCGGAAAGTTCACTGAGCGTGAGCTAATCCGGCGCCTGACCAGCCAGGGTGGGTTAATGGCCCACCTAGGGACAAAGGATAGCCGCGAGGTAGAGCGCCGAATCGAGCAGGGCGATCCTGTGGCACACTTGGTCTACGAAGCAATGGCGTACCAAGTGGGCAAGGAAATCGGTGCCATGGCCGCTATACTAAAGGGTGAAGTCGACGCCGTGGTCCTGACGGGCCCGCTGGCTCATTCCACCCTCCTGGTGAGCTGGGTCCGGGAGCGAACCTCCTGGGTTGGCCCGATCCTGGTCTACCCCGGCGGCGACGAAATGATCGCCCTGGCGGCTGGTGCGCTCCGCGTGCTCAGAGGCGAAGAGGAGGCTCTTCAGTACACATGAAATCGTTCGACGAACTGCTTAAAGCAGCCCAGGCCAAATCGGCCAAGCGTATGCCGGTCCTGGCGATCGCTCAGGCCGGGGATCCTCATATTGAGGAGGCCGTGCATGAGGCCGAACAGCTTGGCCTCATAAAGGGGCTGCGCATTCAGAAGGATGATCCGGTCGAAGCTGCCCGCGAGGCCGTTGCGGCGGTGCGCCGCGGCGAGGCCCAGCTGCTGATGAAGGGGCTGCTTCAGACCGCTACCATCATGAAGGCTGTCCTCAATAAAGAGGAAGGGCTCCGCACCGGGCGGGCGCTCTCCCACGCCTGCGTCTTTGAGGTGCCGGGCTGGCACAAGCTGGTCTTCATCACCGACGTCGCCCTGAACGTCGCCCCGGATGCCGCCCGCAAGGCGGACATCATCCGCAACCAGGTGATCATGGCCCAGGCCCTGGGCGTCGAGAAGCCCAAGGTCGCCGCCCTGGCCGCCGTGGAGACCCTCAACCCCGACATGCCCGCCACCCTGGACGCCCGCCAGCTCCAGGAGATGGCCGAGCGCGGCGAGCTGGGCAACTGCTACGTGCAGGGCCCGCTGGCCCTCGACCTGGCCGTCTCGCCCGAGTCGGGCCACACCAAGGGCGTCACCGGCCCCGTCATCGGCGATGCGGACATCCTGCTGGTGCCCGATATCGAGGCGGGCAATATGCTGTATAAGGGTCTGGTCTACTTTGCCAAGGCGCGTCCGGCCGGCATCATCATGGGCGCCAAGTGCCCCGTGGTGCTGCTCTCCCGGGCCGACTCCCCGGACGCCAAGCTGATGTCGATCGCGCTGGCGGTACTCTCCGCCGAATAACGTTGCTCTCTGGCACCGCCCCTGGGGCAGGCAGCGCACCCTGCCCCGGGGACGGGACACATAGGAAGTCCGTGGATGTTCCCGCCATCCACACGCAGCAGAACGTAGATTCCAATCAGGAGGGCGTCTCACATGGGTATTTTTGAGCAAATGGAAAAGTATGGGCATGAACAGCTGGTCTTCTGCTATGACAAGGCCTCCGGTCTGAAGGCGATTATTGGCATTCACAATACCACCCTCGGCCCCGCCCTGGGCGGCAGCCGCATGTGGAACTACGCGAGCGAAGAAGACGCCATCACCGACGTACTGCGGCTCTCCCGCGGCATGTCCTACAAGAACTCCGCCATGGGCCTGAACATTGGCGGCGGCAAGGCCGTGCTCTGGGGCAACGCCAAGACGGACAAGAGCGAGGAGTACTTCCGGGCCTTTGGCAAGTTTGTACAATCCCTGGGCGGCCGCTACATCACCGCGGAAGACGTAAACACCAGCGTTGAAGATATGAACTACGTACTGATGGAGACCGAGCACTGCGTCGGCCGTGCGGACGTCTCCGGCGATCCCTCGCCCGTCACCGCCTTCGGCGTCTACCGGGGCATGAAGGCCGCTGCCAAGGTCGCCTTTGGCACCGAGAGCCTCAAGGGCAAGGTCGTGGCGGTCCAGGGCCTCGGCAAGGTGGGCTACCACCTGTGCGAGCACCTGCACGACGAGGGCGCCAAGCTGATTGTGACCGACATAAACGAAGAGAACGTCGCCCGTGTGGTCAAGGAGTTCGGCGCCACCGCTGTGGGCCCGAACGAGATCTACGGGGTTCAGTGCGATATTTACGCCCCGTGCGCCCTCGGCGCCACCGTCAACGACGAAACGATCCCGCAGTTCCGGTGCAAGGTGATCGCCGGCGCCGCCAACAACCAGCTCAAGGAGCCGCGCCACGGCGACGTGCTCAAGGAGAAGGGGATCCTGTACACCCCCGACTTCGTCATCAACGGCGGCGGCGTCATGAACGTGGCCGAGGAGTTCAACCCCAGCGGCTACAACCGGGATCGCGCCTACGCCCGGGTCTCCACCATCTTCGATAAGCTCATGCGGGTCTTCAAGATCGCCGAGGAGCAGAACATCTCCACGGCGAGGGCAGCGGACATTATGAGCGAGGAGCGAATCAACAAGATCCATCAGCTCAAGCGGATGTACGTGGCCGAATAAAAACGGCGGTGAAACGGGGCCACCCCGAACCATCTGGGGTGGCCCTATTCGAGTTTCTTCCTTTAATATCTACGGATGGTTCGGGCTGTATGGTTCACTGTTGGGATTCTGTGGTAAGCTATGTCTGGCCTAGAACGACCCCGTCAACAAAAGGAGTAATGAGCCGTGGCCGACACGCACAGGCTACTGATTATCAACCCCGGCTCGACATCGACCAAGATTGCCATCTTTGAGGGCGAGAACGCCCTTCATGTGGAGACCCTGCGCCACAGCTCGGAGGAGATCGGCCGGTTTGCCCGCCTCTATGACCAATACCACTTCCGCATGGAGATCATACTGAAGTGGATGGAGTCAGTGGGGGTAAAGCCCGCATCGCTGTCGGGGGTGGTCGGGCGGGGCGGCCTGTTGCGGCCGATCCCCGGCGGCACCTACCGGGTCAACCAGCGCATGCTGGAGGATGTACGGGCCGGCCAGAACGGCGAGCATGCCTCGAACCTCGGGGCCGCCCTGGCCCATGAGATCGCCGCCGGGGCCGGTGGCGTCCCCGCCTTTATCGTCGACCCGGTCGTGGTCGATGAGATGGAGCCGGTCGCCAAGATCTCGGGGATGCCCGGCATGCCCCGCCGGTCGATCTTCCACGCCTTGAACCAGAAGGCCGTGGCCCGCCGGGCCTCCCGGGACCTGGGGCGCCCCTACACCGACGTCAACCTCGTGGTGGTCCACCTGGGCGGCGGCGTCACGGTGGGGGCCCACCGCAAGGGCCGCGTCATCGACGTAAACAATGGCCTCGACGGTGAGGGACCCATGTCCCCGGAGCGGGCCGGCACGCTGCCGACCATCGGGCTGGTGCACATGGCCTTCTCCTGGCGCTACACCATGCCCGAGGTGGCCAAAAAGGTGGTCGGGCAGGGGGGCCTGGTCGCCCACCTGGCTACCAACGACGCCCGCGAGGTCGAGCGGATGATCGACCAGGGCAACGCCCACGCCGAGATGATCTACCGGGCGATGGCCTACCAGGTCGCCAAGGAGGTTGGCCGGGCGGCGGTCGCCCTGCGGGGCGAGGTCGACCGGGTCGTGCTGACCGGCGGCCTGGCGCACTCGAAGCTGCTGACCGGCTGGATCGCCGAGCGCACCGACTGGATCGCCCCCGTGGCGGTCTACCCGGGCGAGGACGAGATGCAGGCCCTGGCCGAAGGGGCGCTGCGGGTGCTCCGGGGCGAGGAGCAGGCAAAGGAGTATTAAGCACCAGGGAGGTCCCTTCTCATGGAGCGCGTTCGATCAGAAGAGGTGTACCGCGGCCACGTCTTCACCCTGCGCAAGGACACGTTGCGCCTGGAGGGCGGCAAGGAGATTCAGCGCGACGTGGTGGTCCATGGCGGCGCCGTGGTCGTGGTGGCCGTGGAGAACGGCGACCTGCTGTTCGTGCGGCAGTATCGCTACGCTGCAGGACAATCGCTGCTGGAACTGGTGGCCGGGACGCTGGAGCCCGGCGAGGACCCGGCCGAGACCGCCGGCCGGGAGCTGCAGGAGGAGGCAGGCTTCAAGGCCGCCCGCATCACCAAGCTGGGGCAGTTCTTCAGTGCGCCGGGCTTCTGCTCGGAGCTGCTGCACTGCTACCTGGCCGAAGGGCTGACGCCCTCCCGCCTGCCCGGCGACGAGGACGAAGAGATCGAGCTGGAGCGCTACTCCCTGGCCGATGCCCTGCGGATGGCCCGGGAAGGCCAGATTCAGGACGCCAAGACCCTGGCCGGCCTGCTCCTTTACGCCAACCATGCCGGAGTTCGCTGAGGTCTACCTGGACCTGCACATCCACCTGGGGTGGGCAGGGGAGCCGGGTGGCGGGGTGAAGATCTCGGCGGCCCGGGACCTGACCCTGGCGGGCATCCTGCGGGAGTGCCGGGAGCGCAAGGGGATCGGGATGGTCGGGGTGATCGACGCCGCCACCACTGGCGCGCTCAGCGACCTGGAGGCCCTGCTGGAGCAAGGGGTGGTGTCCGAACTGCCGGGCGGCGGCCTGCGCTACGAGGAGACTGTCACGCTGATTCCCGGCGCCGAGGTCGAGGTGGCCCACGAGGCGAACGGGAAGGCTGTACACCTGACCTGTTTCTTACGCGGCTACCGCGAGCTCAGGGAGTTCTCCGCCTGGCAGAAGAGCCGGGTGAAGAACCCGCGCCTGTCGTCCCAGCGCCATCACGGGACCACGGCGGCCGATGTCGTTCGGTTCGTGGGCGGGCTGGGGGGCATCGTCATCCCGGCGCACATCTTCACGCCGTTCAAGGGGGCGCTCGGGGCAGCCCCGAGCATCGCCGAGCTGATCCCGGTGGAGCTGTGGGAGCACGTCCCTGCGGTGGAGCTGGGGCTCTCGTCGGACACCGAGTTGGCCGACGAGCTCCCGGAGCTCTCGCACTTTACCTATGTCACCAACTCGGACGCCCACTCGCTGGGGAAGATCGGGCGGGAGTACAACCGGCTGCGTCTGGCCGAGCCCTCCTTCGAGGAGCTGGTGATGGCCCTGAAGGAGCAGGACGGGCGCCGTATGACGGCTAACTATGGTCTGGAGCCGCGCCTCGGGAAGTACCACCGGACCTACTGCCTCGACTGTGACGCCCGGGTGGACGGGGACCCGCCTGAGCTCGGCTGCCCGGTCAACCCGGACCACCGGCTGGTGCTGGGCGTGCTCGACCGGATCCGGTACTACCAGCAGCTCCAGGCTGGGCTGCCGAGGGCGCCCAGGGAACGCCCGCCGTACGTCCACCAGGTGCCCCTGCAGTTCGTGCCCGGCCTGGGCAAGCGAGCTATGGACCGGCTGCTCGCCGCCTTCGGCACCGAGATGGCCGTGCTCCACGAAAGCACCCCGCAAGAGTTGGCCGAGGTGGTCGGGGCGAAACTCGCTCAGCTGATCGTCGGCGCAAGGGAGGGGACGCTGGCCTTCGAGTCCGGCGGCGGCGGCATCTACGGTAGAATCCTGGCCGAATGACATAACGAGGCCCCGGACCGCATACCTCTTCTGTACAGCTTTGAGAGCACACAGGGGAGGCGGCCGGGGCCTATGTCGTTGTACATCCGCTGGAGACGCAATCTAGAAGAGTTCCTGGACAGGCATCGCGGGCCTGCGGTGCTGTTGGGGGCGGTCTTTTTGGTCGGGGTGATCTTCGGCGCCCTGGCCGTGCGCAGCCTGGCGACCAGCGACATGGCCGAGATGGTCCACTACTTGGATATCCATGCGCCCATGCTTACCAGCCCACCTAAGGGCACCGAGGGGCTGATGCTCCGGCGGGCGCTCCTGGGCCACGCCAAGAGCCTGGCGCTGATCTGGGTGCTGGGGATCTCGGTGGTGGGGGTTCTGGGGGTCGGGCTGATCCTCTTTCTGCGCGGGTTTGTCACCGGCTTTGTGGTGTCGTTTCTGGCCGCCCAGATGGGCGCCCGCGGCGTGGTCATCGCTGCGGCGAGCCACTTTCCGCAGAGCCTGCTGGAGGTGCCGGCGCTCCTGCTGGCCGGCATGGCTGCGACCGGATTCGCCCGGCAGGTCTTTCGGGCATGGCGGGAGCGGCGCCGGCTGCAGAACTTCTACCCGGCTCTGGCCGCCTACACGGCGATCCTGCTGGGCGCCGGAGCGATGCTGGCCGTGGCGAGCGGGGTGGAGGCCTACCTGACCCCCGGCCTTGTGAAGGTGGCGCTCGGGCTGCTCCAGCGAAACTAGGGTTCACTCCCCAGTACAAAGGGCGGAGCCTGCCGAGATGCAGGCTCCGCTGCTTGCATTAGTTCTAACCACGTATTAAGGGGTCTTGCCAGGGCTGCCCGAATCTGCCATAATCCCTCTTGGTGTACCAGTTGCCGAGCTTGTCTATACCATTGTCCGAGCCGTCCCTGCCAAGCGGTTGCTTGGGCAGCAGGGAGCGATCGGGAAGGAGAGAGCACGAGTGCTTGTCGGCGTTCTGAAAGAGATCAAGGCCTATGAGAATCGCGTTGCTATGACCCCTGCAGGCGTGGCTGCCATGGTCAAGGCCGGTCATCAGGTGTTCATCGAGAAGGATGCCGGTCGCGGCAGCGGTTTCGAAGATGCGGACTACGTTGGCGCCGGCGCCACGATCCTTGCTGACAACAAGGAGATCTGGGCCAAGTGCGACATGATCATGAAGGTCAAGGAGCCCCTCGAGCCGGAGTATGAGCTTTTCCGCGAGGGCCAGATCCTGTTCACCTACCTGCACCTGGCTCCCGAGCCTGCGCTCACCCGCAAGCTGGTGGAGAAGAAGGTCGTCGCGATCGCCTACGAGACCGTGCAGCTGGCCGACCGCTCGCTGCCCCTGCTGACCCCCATGTCCGAGGTGGCCGGCCGCATGTCGGTCCAGATCGGCGCCCACTTCCTGGAGAAGGCCCAGGGCGGCCGTGGCGTCCTGCTGGGCGGCGTGCCCGGCGTGGCCCCCGGCGACGTGGTGATCCTCGGCGGCGGCGTCGTGGGCACCAACGCGGCCAAGATGGCGGTAGGCCTCGGCGCCCACGTTACCATCCTGGACATCTCGGCGGAGCGCCTGCGCTACCTGGACGACATCTTCCAGGGGCGCCTGCAGACCCGCGTCTCCAACGACTATGTCATCGCTGCGGCCGTTGCCAAGGCCGACCTGGTCATCGGCGCCGTGCTGATTCCGGGCGCCCGGGCGCCCAAGCTGGTCACCACCGAGATGGTCAAGAACATGAAGCCCGGCTCGGTCATCGTCGACGTGGCGATCGACCAGGGCGGCTCGATTGAGACCATCGACCGGGTCACCACCCATAAGGATCCCGTCTATGAAAAGTTCGGCGTGGTGCACTACTCCGTGGCCAACATGCCCGGCGCCGTGCCCCGCACCTCGACCTACGGCCTGACCAACGTCACCCTGCCGTACGCCCTGCAGCTGGCCAACAAGGGCTGGCGCCAGGCGCTCACCGAGAACGCCGCCCTCGCCAAGGGCGCCAACGTCATCGGCGGCCATGTGACCTACGCTGCCGTCGCTGACGCCCACGGGCTGCCCTACGTGCCGGTTGACTCCGTCCTGAAGGGCTAATGTAAGATACGGACCGGGCTCCCCGCTTGGGGGGCCCGGTTTCCTATTCCCGGCATAACCGGCACCAGGTCGTCATAAGGTTGGGTGAGGCCCAAGGGCTAGGCCTCGGCAGGCGGGACCGGGGGAGGAAACCTCCGCGTTATGTAGAATTGACAAGAATGGCCAAGCCCGGTGCATAATTCGCTCGCTTATGCGAGAGAATTATTACCACAAAAGGCGCGAAGGGGATGCGGGATGAAGAAGCTGATACACGAGTTCATCAACTACCTCAGCGTTGAACGAGGCTTAGCCATGAATACGCTGGAGTCCTATGGCCGGGACCTGCGGCAGTACTCGCAGTATCTGGAGAGAGATGACGAGTCCGACCTGGATTCCGTCTCCCGCTCTACGATCATTAACTACCTTATGCACTTACAAACCCAGGGGAAGGCAACTGCCACCATCGCCCGCCGGCTGGCGGCACTGAAGGCTTTCTACCAGTTTCTCGTCCGCGAGAAAATGATCAAGAACGACCCCACCGCCAACCTGGAGTCCCCCAAGCTGGAGAAGCGTCTCCCACGGGTGCTCACGGTTGTGGAGGTCGAGCGGCTGCTGGCCCAGCCCAGTCCAACCGAGCCCGCCGGCACTCGGGACCGGGCCATGCTCGAGCTGCTCTACGCCACGGGGCTGCGGGTCTCAGAACTGGTCTCCCTGGACGTCGGCGACGTCAATCTGGAGGCCGGGTACATACGGTGCGCGGGCAAGGGTTCCAAGGAGCGAATCGTGCCGCTGGGATCGCTGGCCATCACCTCGTGCCGCGACTATCTGCTCAGCGGGCGGGGCCGCCTGGTGAAGGACCGTGGCGAGCAGGCGCTGTTCGTTAACCATCACGGGCACCGATTGACGCGCCAGGGCTTCTGGAAGATCGTAAAGAAGTACGCCGACGACGCGAAAATTGACAAGGAGATCACCCCGCACACCCTGCGCCACTCCTTCGCCACCCACCTGCTGGAGAACGGGGCCGACCTCCGCTCCGTACAGGAGATGCTCGGCCATGCCGACATCTCCACCACCCAGATCTACACCCACGTCACCAAGGGCCGGCTCAAAGAGGTATATGCCCGGGCCCATCCCCGTGCGTAAGGAACGACTGGGCGACCATGGCAGTGGTCGCCTTTTTCGCGCCGTATTGTGGTATAGTAGGTGCCGTAGAAAGGGGTTTTGCACATGAGCGACATCGAGCGTGTCGTGCTAATCGTCATCGACAGCGTGGGCATCGGCGCCCTGCCCGACGCTGCTGCGTGGGGAGACGCCGGGTCCAACACCGTGGGAAACATGGCCCGGAGGCTAGGCGGCCTCAGCCTGCCCCACCTGGGCCGGCTGGGCCTGGGCAACCTCCTGGAGGTAGTCGGCACCCCGCCTGCCCCGCAACCCGAGGCGGCGTACGGGCGCATGGCCATCGCCTCGCACGGCAAGGACACCATGACCGGGCACTGGGAGATCGTCGGCATCCGGCCGGACGCCCCCTTCCGGACCTACCCGGAGGGCTTCCCGCAGGACCTGCTGGACGAGTTCTGCCGCCGGGCGGGGGTGGAGGGCGTGCTGGGCAACACCGTCGCCTCCGGCACGGAGATCATCGTCGAACTGGGCGAGGAACACCTGCGGACGGGCCTGCCCATCGTCTACACCAGCGCTGACTCGGTCTTCCAGGTGGCGGCGCACGAGGAGCGCTTCGGCCTGGAGCGCCTCTACCAGGTATGCGAGGTCGCCCGGGAGCTCCTGCAGCCCCCGCACCGGGTGGGGCGCGTCATCGCCCGCCCCTTCGTGGGCACCAACGCCTCAAACTTCAAGCGCACGGCGAATCGGCACGACTACGCCATCACGCCCCCGCACATGCTGCTCAACGACATCCAGGACGCCGGGCTCTCGGTGCTGGCCGTCGGCAAGATCGGCGACATCTTCAGCGGCCAGGGGATCACCTGGGGCGAACATACCAAGGACAACGCCGACGGCATCCGCATGATCCACGAGTGCATGGACCGGAAGGATAAGGGCCTGATCTTCGCCAACCTGGTCGACTTCGACATGCTCTACGGCCACCGCCGCGACGTGGAGGGCTACGCCAAGGCCCTGCGGGAGTTCGACGAGGCCCTGCCCGGGCTGATCGAGAAGCTCACCCCCCGCGACGTGCTGATCGTGACCGCCGACCACGGCAACGACCCGACCCACCACGGCACCGACCACACCCGGGAGTACGTACCCGTGCTCCTCTACGGCCAGCCCATCAAGGCCGGTGTTGATGTGGGGACCCGCTCGACCCTCGCCGACCTCGGCGCGACCGTCGCCGACCTGCTGGGCACTCGCTATTCCGGCGCCGGGACCAGTTTTGCCACTGAGATTCGGGCCTAAAGAGGGACATGAAATGGCCGCGGATGCGCGGAGGACGCAGATTTGGGATCAATCGCTGATGACCAGGCTGGCCTACCAGGTATTAAAATATATTCACATATTTTCCTGGACCATCTTCCCTGGTTATCCGCGATTGTGATCAAAAATCTGCCCACTCCGCGCATCCGCGGCCATAAAAATGCCCGGAGCCCCACCCCCAACGGGATGAGGCTCCGGTTTCGTTTTATCCGTGGGACTCCCACATGCGGATCATGATCCAGGACCCGATTGCCAGCATACCCATCGGCAGCAGGAGGCTGACTGAGAAGAGTAAGGCGAAGGGGAGCTTGAAGGCTTCTAGGCCCGGCTGGCCGGCGGCGGCCCAGATGGGGATCGCCGTGGTGAGCACCAGGGCCAGGGTGCGAGCGATGGACCACCAGGCGTTGCTCTGGCCGGTGGCGGAGGGCGCCATCTCCCGGCGGGGGCCGGCGGTCACCTCGGGGTCCTCGGGCTCCTCGTCGGCCGTGGCCGCCGCCATGCCGAAGCCGCCGATGATCCCGGCAGCGAGGGCCAGAGCGGTCCAGCCGGCTACATATAGCCACTGCCCAACGGTGCAGCCGGCGCCGAAGCAGCCTACGGCCGTGCTGAGCACCACCAGGGCGACCGAGGGCACGAAGAGGGAGATGAACTTGGCCAGCATCAGTCGGGCGGTGGGGACAGCCGTGAGCCGGTAGAGAGCGATGGTCACCTTCTCTTGCTCGAAGACCCGGACCACCCAGTGGCCGTAGGCCATGAACCAGGCAAAAAGGGAGAGGGCGCCGACGAACTGGACCGTTCGCTCGATTGACCCGGTCCCGATCGCCCGGCCGGCGAAGTAGACGCCCACCGTGCCCGCCAGCCAGATCATCAGCTGGATGCGGGTCATCTTCGCGCGGGCCAGTTGCAGCCACTCACGGGAGAGCACGGCCCGCAGCACACCATCCGGGATGGGAAGCCAGACCGAGCGCAGGTTCCGGCTGACGTCCTGCTCGCCCAGTTCGATCACGCTGTAGACGCCCTGCCGGTAGAGATCCTCCACCGCCACGGGGCGCACTAGCAGGGCGATCATCAGCAGCAGTCCGGGAATGCCGCCCAGGAGCACCACGGCCCCGGAGACGATCGGACGGTACTGCCGCATCAGTACGGCCAGTTCGGTGACGGTGCCGCCCTCCGAGAGGAAGATCACCGCCCAGGTGCCCAGGGCCAGGGTCAGCACCCCAAAGAGCACGTTGCCATTGCGCATGGTCTTGGGCGAGACCCGGCTCCAGAACGCCAACAGCAGTAGGCCGGAGAGGTGCGCGATCATGCCGATGGCCAGGCCGTACGCCGCCAGCATCAAGGCTGTGCTGATGCGGCTGGCGCCCGGGGCGGCTCCCGAGTAGACCCAGGCCCAAAGAGCCGTCGACCAGGCCCGCTGCGGCACCGCCTCGATCACCCGGCCCAGCAGGAAGGCGATGGGGCGTGCCGGGGTCATTTGGAAGAGCGGGACCAGGATGCCCTGGTAGAGCTGGGCCTGGCCCCGTGAGAAGCCGTACATCAGGCCGAACCAGCCCATCTGCACCGCCATAAGGGCCAGCAGTCCCGCCATGCCGCCGCCCTCGGCGCCGGCGGGGAGCATGGGCGTCCGCCGGGCCAGGAAGAGGAAGAAGAGCGCCTGGAGCACCAGGGCAACCACAGCGGTCTTCATCCGGGAGAAGCGGAAGGAGCGGTTGTAGGTGGAGCGCCAGCCCGAGACGGCGATCGACCAGGAGAGCCGCCAGATTTCACCCACGGGCGCTCTCCTCCTCGTCACGGGGGAACTCATCGCCGGTCAGGGTCAGGAAGATCTCCTCCAGGTTGGCCTCCGGCTTGCCCGCCAGTTCGGCGAGCTCCTGCTTGGTGCCGACGCAGATCAAACGGCCCTTGTGAATCAGGCCGATTCGGTGGGAGAGCTCCTCCGCGATCGAGAGGATGTGCGTCGTCAGGAAGACGGCGGCGCCCTCCTTGGCCCAGAGGGCGATCAAGTCCTTGATCTCACGGGCGGCCCGGGCGTCCAGCCCGTTGGTCACCTCGTCGAGCAGCAGCACCGGCGGCCGGTGTAGCAAGGCGGTTGCGATCGCCATTTTGCGCTTCATGCCGAGGGAGAAGTCCCGGATCAGCTTGTCGGCGGAGGCGCCCAGCCCCAGAAAGTCCAGCAGCTCCTTGGCCCGGGCCTTGCCCTGCTCGCGCCCCATGCCGTACAGGTCGGCCATAAACCACAGGAACTCCTGGGCTGTGAGCAGCTCGTGCAGAATCGGGGTGTCGGGCACGTACCCGATGGAGCGCTTGGCCGCACGGGGGGTCTTCCACACGTCGTGGCCGGCGATGGCGACCCGGCCGCCGGTGGGCGGCAGCAGGCCGACCATCATCTTCATGGTGGTGGTCTTACCGGCGCCGTTGGCACCGAGGAAGGCGAAGATTTCGCCGGGCTTTACGGAGATATTGAGGCCCTGTACCGCCTTGAACTGGCCGTAGTCTTTACGTAGATCGTCCAGCAGAATCGCCGGGGTTTGCGTCACCCAAATCCACTCCTAGTTCCGGTTGATCCACTTTCACGATTATGACGCATAGCCCTGCGCACCGGAACCCCGCCAGCGAAGATTTTTTCCTGGAGCCGGATAGGGCAGATGTCGATCCGGGGAATGCTAGCGCTAACCAGATGTTGAAAGACACGGGAGGAACGCTAGCCATGCAACGGATCAGCATGCGCCGCCTGGCGGCGCTGGGGGCGGCGGCGCTGCTGTTGGCCGCACCTGCTCAGACCTTCGCCGACAACGCCCGCTTCACGCCGTCGATGCACATGGAGGACGGTGCGTACACTGGCGAACAGCCAACCGTACCGGCTACGGCGCCGGCCGCCCCTCCGGTGACCAGCGCACCGGCGAAGGGGAATACGGGGACGACCAAGGAGGCCCCGATCACCATCCAGTCACCCTCGGCCGTCCTCATGGAGGCCAGGAGCGGGCGGATCCTCTACGAGAAGAACGCCCACGAACGGCGCAACCCGGCCTCCGTCACGAAGGTGATGACCCTGATCGTCGCCTTTGACGCCATCCGCGACCAGAAGGTCCACCCGCAAGACAAGGTGCTGATCTCGCAGGAGGCGGCCGACCAGGTCGGCACCATCATCTTTGCCGACGCCGGCGAGACCTTCACCCTGGGCGAGCTGCTGGAGTCCGTTGCGGTCGGTTCGGCCAACGACGCCGCGGTGGCGGTCGCCGAGCACGTCTCCGGGTCGGTGGAGGCCTTCGTTCAGGCGATGAACGCCAAGGCCAAGGAGCTGGGCATGCACGACACCCAGTTCAAGAACCCGACCGGGCTCTCTGCGGAGGGCCATTTCACCAGCGCCCACGACATCGCCATGATGAGCCGCTATGCTGCCAACAACTACCCCGAGCTGATGAAGCTGACCTCGATCTATGGCTCCGACCTGAAGGTGCCATGGCGCAAGAATGGCCCGACCTTCCGCCTTTGGAACAACAACAAGCTGCTGACCTGGTACAACGGCGCCGACGGCCTGAAGACCGGCTGGACCGAGGCCGCAGGATACTGCCTGGCTGCCACGGCCGTGCGCAGCAACGTGCGCATGATCTCGGTGATCATGGGCGCCGAAACCTGGAAGACCCGCAACGCCGAGGCCGCCAAGCTCCTGGACTACGGATTCTCCAACTACACCTCGGTGGAGCTGGCGCCCAGGGGCAAGCCGCTCGGGACCGTCCGTGTCGCCCGTGGACAGGAGACCACCGTCGACGTGGTGCCCCGGGATCTCTTCGGCGTAAGCGTTGCCAAGGGAGAGCAGAACAAGGTCAAGACCGAGCTGCACCTGAAGGGGCGGGTAGAGGCGCCGGTGGATGCCGGGCAGGTGATCGGGCACATGGTGGCCACCTTGAACGGCAAGGAGATCGGCCGGGTCGACCTGGTGGCGGCCAAGCCCGTGGGCAAGGCGAACCTCTGGCAGTCCGTCATCTACCACATGAAGCGGGTCTTCACCATCAAATAATCGGAGTCAGCCGGCCCTCGGGGAAACCCGGGGGCCGGTTTGCGCGAGATGGGGCCGCCCGCCGTTGTCTGTCGAAGATTGGAGAACTGTTTGCGGAAATTATGGGAGGTTTTACCTGCGACCTGACCGAAAATCATCCCGGCGAGGAGGCTCCACGAGCCTAGAAAACGCGGGAAAAGCGGTTCCCGCGGGGGAGGGGACCCTAGTGGCAATGGAAGCGCAGCACATCGGCCAGAACCTGGTGGTGCGCCTTGAAGGGGAGCTGGACCTGGTCGCCGCCGCCGAGTTCAAGGCCCTGGTGGACGACCTGCTCGACCGCCGCAAGGCCAGGAACCTGTACGTCAACCTTGAGCGAGTCACCTTTCTGGACAGCTCGTTTCTGGGCGCCCTGCTGGGGCGTTTCCGGCGCATTCAGCAGTCAGGCGGGCGCATGGGCGTCATCCGCCCGGCCGGTGCCATCCGGCCCACCCTCGAGCTGTCCGGCATCTTCCGCACCATGGAAGAGTTTGGTTCCGAACGGGAAGCGTTATCCGCAGGGTAGAGGGAGGGAGCATCATGGTTGAACGGAACCGGGTGGCGCTCGAACTGGCCTCCATTCCCGAAAACGTGGGGGTGGCTCGCCTCATCAGCGCCATGCTCGCAGCCCAGGCCGATTTCACCGTCGCCGAGGTCGACGAGGTGAAGCTGGCCGTCTCCGAGGCTGTCACCAACGCCATTATCCACGGGTACGGCAGCGACCCGTCCCGTACGGTGCGGCTGGAGGCGGAAGTCCGGGGCGGCGTCCTGGAAATCATCGTGGCCGACCAGGGGAAGGGCATTGAGAACGTGGAGCTGGCCATGCAGCCGGCGGTCTCGTCCGATCCGGACCGCATGGGCCTGGGCTTCTGCTTCATGGAATCCCACATGGACTCCCTGCACGTGGAGTCGGCGCCGGGCCGCGGCACCCGCGTCATCATGACCAAGCGGGCCGGTTCTCGAAACATGGCCCGGGCCACCGCGAACTAGCGCTGTCATGCCCGACGAAAGCCTTCTGGAGGAGCGTGGCTGGCCCGACCAGGTAGTCCGCGACCTGGTGGCCAGGGCGCAAACGGGGGACAAAACGGCCCGCGACAGGCTGGTGGAGGCGAACCTCCGGCTGGTGCGAAGCCTGGCATCTCGGTTCGTCTCCGCCACCGCCGACCCCGAGGATCTCTTTCAACTAGGGTGCATTGGCCTGCTTAAAGCGGTCGACAGGTTCGACCTCTCCTATGACGTGCGCTTTAGCACCTACGCCGTGCCGCTCATTTTGGGTGAAATCCGCCGGCACCTGCGCGATGACGGCCCGCTCCGGGTAAGCCGCAGCTTAAAGCAACTCGCTGCCCAGGCCCGCCGAGCCCGAGAAAGGCTCGCCGCGGAACGCGGCCACGACCCCACCATCGCCGAAATCGCCACCGAACTGGGCGTCACTCCGGAAGATGTCGTCGAAGCGCTGGACGGGGCACGGGCGCCCTCCTCGATCCACCAAACCGTCCACGAGAGCGACGGCGACCCCATCTACCTGCTCGACCAGTTGGCCAGCCACGACTCCAGCCGCGAGGGAAGCTGGATTGATCGCGTCGCCTTGCGTGAAGGGCTCTCCCGCCTGGGGGAACGCGAGCAGCGGGTCATTATGCTGCGCTTCTTCCGCGACAAAACCCAAACCGAGGTCGCTGCCATTCTAGGCTGCAGCCAGGTGCAGGTCTCCCGGCTCGAGCGCCGGGCGCTGGAACAGATTCGCGCCAACATGACCGCCAGTTGAGCGTGCGCATAACTCCTCAAACTGCAGCGAATGCTAGCCTTAAGACCTGCAAAGGTCTGCCGGAGGCCCTCCGGGCACAAGACCCCGTCTCCGCGGCTCGGTAGGCGGGACGCTTGTGCTCCCCGGGTGGCCTCCGGTTTTCCATCCGCAGGGGGGAGTTCGCCGTGCGAACGTTTCAGATCTATGCACTCGGGCGCCCATCAACCGCTAAGCTGACCCCGCCCTCACGCCCCTTGTGGGAGGGCCGTCCCATCACCCCGGCGCCGGAGATGCCTGCCGGCATCTCCATGCAGCTGCAAGACTCGCTCCCATCGCCGGACCAGGGGCCTGACCGTGTTCAGGACTGATTGGCCCGGCGGCCCTGGCAATCAAACGCAAACCCCGGGGAGGTGCAGTCCGTGAAGCCACCGGTGCGCGTCATCCTCATCACCGACGGGGACAAGGTCGCCCGACGGGCGGTCGAAATGGCTGCCACCCGGCTGGGCATGCGGTGCATCTCGGCATCGGCGGGAAACCCCACCCCGCTGTCGGGGCCCGACCTGGTGGAGCTGATCAAGCTTGCTGCCTACGACCCCGTGCTCGTCATGGTCGATGACAAGGGCAACCCCGGGCGGGGCCCCGGCGAGAGTGCCCTGGCCTATATTTGCGCACATGAGGATATCAAAGTGCTCGGTGCGATCGCCGTGGCCTCGAACACCCGCAGGGCCCACGGCACGCGCGTCGATGTGTCGGTTACGCGCGACGGTCGCGTCATTGACGGTCCCGTCGACAAGAACGGATTCCCCGACGCCCACCGGCGGACCCTCCAGGGCGACACCGTCGACGTGCTGACCAACATTGACCTCCCGGTGGTTGTCGGCATTGGTGACCCCGGGAAAATGGATGGAGCCGATTGCCTGAAAGAGGGTTGTGCGGTAACGGTGAAGGCCATTATGGAGGTGGTGTGCCGGACTATAGGATGCCCGCCGCAGTTGCCCGATGGGGTAAGTGAGCCAACGATACATCCATAGAATTGGTCTGCTTGGCCCCGGCCAAATTCTAGATTGGCCGGGTTGTTGGCGCGTTGACAACGTTAAGACAGGGGTGATAGTGTAGTCCTGTGTAGCCACATAATGTACTGTGATCGGGAGGCAGCCGCCAAAGATGAAGCACTATTACGGCACGGCGTCAAAGAGCGAGCATGGTCAGCTGACGATCGGCGGCGTTGAGGTCACCAGCCTCGCCCGCGAGTTTGGCACCCCGCTCTACATCATGGACGAGGCCCTGATTCGCCAGAACTGCCGCAGCTATATTAATGCCTTTAAGGAATACTATCCCAACGCGGAGGTGGCCTACGCCTCCAAGGCGTTCCTCTGCACCGCCATGGTCGCCCTCATCGAGCAGGAATCCATGTCTCTCGATGTGGTCTCCGGCGGCGAGATCGCCACGGCCCTGAAGGCCGGCTACCCCATGAGCCGCACCTACTTCCACGGCAACAACAAGACCGTGGAGGAGATGGAGCTCGCCCTGAAGTCGGGCGTGGGCCGCATTATTGTCGACTCCCTGCACGAGCTCGAGCTGCTCAACCAGGTGGCCTGGAAGGTCGGCATCACCCCGAAGATCTTCTTCCGCCTGACCCCCGGCGTCTCTGCCCACACGCACCACTACATCAGCACGGGCCAGCTGGACTCCAAGTTCGGCATCCCCATTGAGACCGGCGCTGCCATGGAGGCTGTGAAGCGGGCTCTGGCGCTGCCGCACGTGGAGCTGGCGGGCCTGCACTGCCACATTGGCTCCCAGATCTTCGACCTGGAGGGTTACCGGGTTGCGGCCGGCGTCATGCTGAAGTTCGTGGCGCAGGTGAAGGCTGAGACCGGCTTCGTCACCCGGGAGCTGAACCTGGGCGGCGGGCTGGGCGTCCGCTATACCGACGAGGACACCCCGACCACCCCTGACGTGTTGATCAAGACCATGACCGACGTGGTCCGCGCCAAGTGTGAGGAGTTCGGCCTTGAGCTGCCGAGGCTGATTGTCGAGCCGGGCCGCTCCATCGTCGGCGAGGCCGGCACCACCCTGTATACCATCGGCACCATCAAGGAGATTCCCGGGGTCCGCACCTACATCTCGGTGGACGGCGGCATGGGTGACAACATCCGCCCGGCCCTCTACCAGGCTGTCTACGAGTGCGCCGTTGCCAATAAGCTGAACAGCCCGCATGATAAGGTGGTCACCGTTGCCGGTCGCTACTGCGAGTCCGGCGACAAGCTGATCATCGACGCCAACGTGGCCAACGACGTCGCCACCGGCGACCTGCTGGCGGTCTTCACCACCGGCGCCTACAACTACTCCATGGCCTCGCACTACAACCGCTTCAGCAAGCCCGCCGTGGTCTTCGTGGCGAACGGCCAGGCCGACCTGGTGGTGCGCCGCGAGACCTTCGAGGAGATGGCCGCCTACGACCTCGTCCCCGACCGGCTCCTGGCCAAGGTTAGCCGCTAACTCTTCGCAAATCGAACCAGGCCGGTCGTGCCCACTTAAGCACGTCCGGCCTTTCGGGCATTATTTCGCCGCGGATGTACGGAGTACGCAGATTTCTGACCACAATCGCGGATTACTAAGCCTGATCGTCTGGCCAGGGCAATATTTAAATATATGACCCGGTGAAATAGCTGGGTCATCCGCGTGTATTATTTCCGAAAATCGGCGTAATCCGCAAATCCGCGGCGACAAACTGTCTCAAAAGGGCGTGACCCAATGGCGAACACGGAGTTGATCGAGAAGGCCCGGGCGGTGCTGGCGAAGGTGACGCCGCTGGCGTTCGACTGCGGTACGCTCTGCGGGCATAAGTGCTGCACGGACTTCGAGCCGGGGGTAGGGGTCTACCTGATCCCCGGCGAACTGCCCCTGTTTGACGGCACGGAGGATTGGATCAACTGGCAGTTCCATCGGACCGATGAGTATGACTTCGCCCCCAGTTGGGGGAAGCACCGGCAGATCCCGTTTATGCAGTGCACCAAGCTCTGTCAGCGTGAGAAGCGGCCCTTCGAGTGCCGGACCTACCCGCTGGTGCCCTTCCTGCAAGAGGACGGGGACCTGGTCATGCGATATAGCCCATGGGCCATGGGCGTATGCCCGCTGACCGAGCGGTATCAGCTGACCGAGCTCCTGCCCGAGTTTGTCACGGCGGCCCGGGAAGCCTGGCTGATTCTGATGGAAGACCCGGAGATGCTGGACCACGTGAGGTGGGTCTCCGAGCAGGTTCGAACGCTGGATCAGTACCCGCTGGTGACGGGCGAGGAGGAGTCCTGATGGAGCGGGACCTACGGGGGGAGTTGAACCTGCCGCCCCTGCCCGAAATGTTGGCGCCCGGGCTCAAGGTGGTCTTCATCGGGTTCAACCCGGGCGAGCGCTCCGCCCAACTGGGCCACTACTATGCTTACCCGGGCAACCGGTTCTGGTGGCTGCTCTGGCAGAGCGGCCTCACCGAGCGCCGGCTCGCCCCGGAGGAGGATGCGAGCATGCTCGGCCTCGGCTACGGCATGACGGACGTGGTGGAGCGGCCCAGTAAGTCCAGTGGAGATCTCTCCGGCTGGGAGCTGCGGGAGGGGCGGGAGGCGCTGCTGGCCAAGCTCACCGCCTACCGGCCCCGCGTGGCCTGCTACAACGGCAAGGGGGTCTACGGCGCCGTCAGCGGGCGTAAGCAGGTCGTCTATGGGCGCCAGCCCGACTCGGTGGTGCCTGGGGTCATCGACTTCGTAGCCGCCAGCCCAAGCGGGCGCAGCCGGGAGCCGCTCCAGGTAAAGCTCGATTTGTACCGACAACTGAAGGCACTCGTCCAGGAAATCTAAAGAGGCGGACCTCGCAAGGAGGGCCGCCTCTTTTCGATTACTGTCCCAGAATCAACACGGTGGGGTGCATTCCGCCCTCAGCCGCGGAGCCCAGCGGCGCCGGACCAGGGCTGTTGCCGTTCAGCACGGCCAGGGTGTAGGGGCCGCCGTCGCTGCCGGTACGCAGGGCGCCGGCGCTGCCGCTGAGCTCGATCTCCATGGGCTCGCCGTCCTGGTCGTAGCGGACCAGCGGCCTCAGCACCGCACCGCCCGGCCCCAGCTCCTTCACCACGTCCTGGAACGGCAACGCAGACTGCCCGGAGAGCAGGGGGTAGGCGGCGTGCCCGAAGAGGTGAATCAGGCCCTTGAGCCGTCCCAGGGTCTCCTCTGCCCCGCCGAGCATGCCGACGCGGCACGGAATCTCCTGGGTCAGCAGGAACAGCAGCATCAGCGCCAGACCGTCACCCTCGAACCTGCCACGGACCTCGGGCTTGGCCGGCGGGCCGCCGAGGGCAGCCAGTACCCGGTTGGCCAGGAGCAGGTCGTCGTCGGGCATGCTCAAGGGATGGTTGAACTCGCCGGCCGCATGACGGCAGAGGCGACGGAAGCCGTCAAATCGCTTGATAAGGTGTCCGCCAATGAACAACTTCGCTCTTCCTTTCCCACAGGGGCGCCATGGGAAGAGTTTATCACGGCGGACAGGCAGTGACTAGACGCCTGCGGCCAGCAGCTCCCGCAGCCGCTCCCGCACGTCATCGACCACGTCGCGGCGGCCGGAGTGAATGGCGCAGGTGAGGGCGGCCCGGGCCCGGCGTGGCGCCTCCCGGCGGCCCTCGTAGTGCTCCAGCAGCGCCAGCTGGCAGGTGCACTCCGCCAGCACTGGCAGGTCGCCCAGCTCCCGGGCCAGGGCGAGGGTGTTAACAATGAGGGGGCGGGCTGTGACCCAGTGGCCGCGGGCCATTTCGACCCGGGCCCGGGTGAAGCGGTAGTGGGTTTTCCACCAGAGGCTGCGGGGACCGGTTGCATACGCCTCCTCGTTGGTCAAATCCAACGCCTGGGCGGCGAGCTCGGGCTGCCCCAGCTTCAGGTAGACCAGGGCCCGACGCCGGTGCAGGTCCGCCTGCAGGAATGCGGTGTCCGGCCCTGTGCAGAGCGATAGGGCCTCCTCCAGGTTGCCCATGGCGTCATGGTAGGTGGCCACCACAAGGTTGCACTGGGCGAGGCCCTGCAGCACCAGGACCTGTCCGTACGGAATCAGCTCGGGGCTGGCCGCCAGCAGGGCGTAGACCGTTTCATAGGCCCGGCGGGCCGCCCCGTAGTCGCCCACCTGGTAGCAGGCCATGGCCAGGTTGAACAAGGCCTGGGCCTGCAGACTGCGCTCGCCCAGCTCTTCGGCCAGGGCGACCGCCTCTTCGCCGTGGAGGACCGCCTCCGGCGTGGCACGCTTGAGCCCTTCTACAAAACTCCAGCACATCAGGTTGTGAGCTTTGGCTCGGGCGAGGTGACCGATGTCTGCGCGCTCCAGCAGGACCCGCCCCCGCGCCTGTGCCTCGTCGAAACGACGCTCGTCGAGCAGGGAAAGGAGGCGCTGGTATTCGTCAAGCCCGAAGAGCTCCTGCGCCCCTGGATGATGGTTCATGATAACCCCTCCCAAGCCTGTATGATAAGGCTTGAACCCATTATATCCAAAAAATGGATAATGGACAACAGGCGCAAAAGAGGGTTGTGGAGATCCTTTGGCAAACTAAGTGCCTATGGAGATCATTATCCCCCACACCAACACGGATTTGGATGCCCTCGGGGCCGCTGTGGGAGCCCAGGTGCTCTACCCGCAGGCCCAAATCGTCCTGCCCGGAAGCCCCGGTCCCCTGGTCCGGGAGTTCCTCTCGCTGCACCAGTATAACCTCCGTGTCGCTACGGCCCGTGAGATCGACCTGGCAGCGGTGACACGCACGATCGTGGTGGACACCGCTGATCCCTCGCGCCTGGGCCCTCTCGGCGAGGCGGCCGCGCGGGCCGAGGTCCACCTGTATGACCACCATCCGCCGGAGCCCAACGACCTGGCGGCCACCCTGGAGGTCCGGGACCTGGTCGGCTCCACCTGCACCCTGCTGGCGGAGCTTTTGGAGGAGGCCGGCGCCCGCCTCACGCCCCTGCAGGCCACGGCCTTGCTCCTGGGCATCCACGCCGACACGGGGTCGCTCACCCTCACCGGGACCACCGACCGCGACGCCCGGGCAGCCGCGTACCTGCTGGGCCAGGGCGCCAGCCTGCGGGCCATGGCCCGGTTCATTCAGGCGGCGCTCTCCCCCTCACAGGAGGCGCTGCTGCATCAGCTGCAAGGCCGCAGCCGCTGGCTGCATGTGGGCGGCACCCGCATCCGGCTCGTGGAGGGCGAGACCGGGGAATATGTCGGCGGTTTGGCCCTGGTGGTACATAGACTCCAGGAGGTCCTGCCCTCGCCGGGGCTGCTCGCTGCGGTCAAGATGGCCGACCGGGTTCATCTGGTGGGGCGCAGCGACGTACCCTGGATCGACGTCTCCCGGGTCATGGAGCCCTTCGGCGGCGGCGGGCACCGCAGTGCGGCCTCGGCGGTGGTCAAGGGAGTCCAGGTGGCCGACGTTGTCGCCAGGCTGGAAGCGATCCTGCCCGCGGTCCTGCAGCGCCCGCTCATGGCCCGTGACGTCATGACCTCGCCGGTCAAGTCGATCCTGCCTGACAAGCCGGTCCGGGAGGCCGAGCGCTTGATGCTCCGGCACGGGCACTCCGGCCTGCCCGTTGTCGACGCGCAGGGGCGCCTGCAGGGGGTGATCTCCCTGCGGGACGTGGCGAAGGCCCGGCACCATCAGCTGGATCACGCCCCCGTCAAGGGGATGATGATCCGCCAGGTGGTCACCGTGGGTCTTGACATGCCCGTGGATCAAATCCAGGAGCTGATGATCGAAAAGGGGATCGGCCGGGTGCCGGTGGTGGAGAACGGCAGCCTGGTGGGGATCATCTCCCGGAGCGATCTGCTCGGGCTGCTCTACGGCGGCCCGCCGCCCCGCTGGCACAACACGCTCTTCTCGGCCCCGGGGGGCGCCCAACCGACCACAACCGAGGACCAGGTAGAGCAATTAGTAACCACCGCGGTGGATACGCTTCATCCGGGCGTTCGCAGCCTCCTGAAGCAGGCGGGCACGGTGGCCGATGAGATGGGCCTGCCGGTGTACGCCGTGGGCGGCTTTGTGCGGGACCTGCTGCTGGGCCGGCCGAACCTGGATGTCGACCTGGTGGTGGAGGGCGATGCCCCCGCCTTCGCTGCAGCGCTGGCCCGGGTCCTGGGCGCCCGCGTCCAGGAGGTGCCGCGCTTTCACGCGGCTCACATCCTGCTGGCGGGGAGCGACCCGGCCATGCCGGAGCGCATCGACGTCTCCACCGCCCGCCGGGAGTTTTATGAACATGCAGCGGCCCTGCCCCTGGTGGAGCATGCCGACCTCAAGGAGGACCTCTACCGGCGCGACTTCAGCATCAACGCAATGGCGCTGCGGCTGGGGCCGGCGGGACCCCTGGGCCTTGTAGACTTCTACGGCGGCCTGGCCGACCTGCAGGCGGGCGTGGTCCGGGTGCTCCATAGCCTGAGCTTCGTGGAAGATCCAACCCGCATCATCCGGGGGGTGCGGTTCGCCCACCGCTATCAGTTCACCCTGGATCCGCAGACCGAGCGCCTGGCCTCCCGGGCCGTCACCGAAGGCTACTTCGACCGGGTAAGTAGCGAGCGGCTGCGCAACGAGCTGGTGCAGGTGCTCCAGGAGCCCGGCTGCGCCGGCGCCCTGGCCACGCTGCAGGAGATCGGCGCCCTGGCCAAACTCTTGCCCGGGGTGACGCTCCATCCCGACCTGCTGGAACGCACCCGGCGCCTCGGTCGGGAGGTCCCGGAGCTGGCCGGGGAGGCGTCGCTCTGGCTTGTCAGGCTGCTCTGCCTGCTGCACCCGCTTCCGAAGGAGGAAGGCGTAGCGCTGATCCAGCGGCTGCGGCTCCGGCGCGAGGCTGCCCAGGCAGCGCTTCAGGCGTTGGACGCCTGGCGGGAGGCCCTGGCTGCCTTCCAGCTGCCCGGGTGGCGGCCCGCCGATGCGGTGGAGCGGCTGCGGCCCTTCGCCCCCGAGGGGCTGCTCCTGCTCTGGCTGCTGGGCGCCCAAGAGCCCGTGGAACGCTACTGGCGAGAGTGGCGCCTCGTGCGCCTCGAGATCACCGGCGCAGACCTGACCCGGGCAGGCATTCAGCCCGGTCCGGAGGTGGGCCGCATTCTGGCCCGGGTGCTCTCCGACCGGTTGGACGGCCTCGCCCCGAACCGGCAGACCCAGTTGGCTCTGGCCCTGTCGTATGCAAATAAGGAGGACAAAAACAGTGCCGGGCTTTGACCTACAAGCGGCGATCATGAGCATTCCTGGAATCCTGATGGGCTTTACCTTTCACGAGTTCGGGCACGCCTGGGTGGCAACGCTTCTGGGCGACGACACGCCCAGGCGGCAGGGGCGTGTGACACTGGACCCCCGCGCCCATCTGGATGTGCTGGGCGTCCTGCTGATTTTTCTTCTGGGGTTCGGGTGGGCAAAGCCGGTCTATGTCAACACCAGCCGGTTCAAGCATCGGGTTCTCGGCGATATTCTCGTCTCCCTCGCCGGGGTAGCGATGAACTTCCTGTTGGCGCTCCTCTTCGCGGTGGTCTTCATCGTGGCGGACGAAGGTTTCTTTGTCGGCTACCACAACCCGGTTCTCGTGGAGACCATCTGGATGATCGTGGTGATCAACGCCGGCCTGATCGTCTTCAACCTGATCCCGCTGCCCCCGCTGGATGGGTTCCATGTCGCGCGGTACCTGCTTCCCCGCTCCATGGATCACATCGTCGCGACGCTCTACCGGATCGGGCCGTTCATTCTGATGGTGCTCCTGATGACTCCGGTCGCTTCCTCCTGGGTGATCGTCGGCCGGAATCTGGTGCAAAACGTGATCGCCTCGATCGTGCTGCCGGTCATGAGGCCGATCGTCCACGCACTGCTTTCCTAGCGTTGCTTCCCTACGTAACGGCTGGTAAACTAGAGCGGTGGAGGTGAGCAGGCATGTCCCAGGAGGCTGTGGCGGCGAGGCTAGAGCCATATAAGATCCACTTGGAGAACTTTGAAGGCCCCCTGGACCTGCTGCTGCACCTGATCCGCCGCGAAGAGATGAACATCTACGACATCCCGATCGCCCGCATCACTGAGCAGTACCTGGAGATCATCCGGGACCTTTCGGCGATCGATATTGACCGGGCCAGCGAGTTTCTGGTCATGGCGGCGACGCTTTTGGGCATCAAGTCACGCATGCTGCTGCCCAAGCCGCCCAAGGTAATCGTAGAAGAACTGGCCCCCGAACTGGAGGGCGACGACCCCCGCGCCGAGCTGGTCCGTCAGCTGGTGGAGTACAGCCAGTACAAGCAGGCGGCCGGCGAGCTGAAGGAGCGGGAAACAGCCATGTTCCGGGTGTACACCCGGTCGCTCTTCGTGGAAGAGCCCGAGGGGCCGGGTCCCCTGGTCGGGCTCTCCCTGCGGGACCTTGTTAAGGCCTTTGAGGAGGTCCTGCGCGAGGAGTGGAACTGGCGTGAGGTCCCACGCGAGGAGATCCCCCTGCGGGAGAAGATCCGCGAGATCAACTTCCGGCTCTCCCGAAGCCCGCACGGCGTCCGCTTCCGGGACCTGTTCACCCGGGGCGGATCCCGCCTGGAGATCGTGGTCACCTTCCTGGCCCTGCTGGAGCTGATTCGTCAGCGCAAGGCCGTGGCCGCACAGGAGGCGCTCTTCGGGGAGATCATGATCCGCCGGGTGGTCGTTGCTGAGGCATCGACAGGGGAACCGGAGGATGATGAAGACGCGTAGTCGATCGATTACGGTAGAGGAGGCCCTACGAATCGATGATATGGAATCACGGCAAAGCGATTCTGGAGGCGATTTTGTTGGCCTCCCCGGAACCGCTCTCGATCAAGCGCATCGCCGATGTAATCGGCCTGGATGAAAAGGATGCCGGCATTCTTATGGACGATCTGCGCAAGGAGTATCAGCAGCCCGGTCGGGGCCTCTACGTGCAGGAGATGGCCGGCGGGTATGTGCTGACGACACGCCCCGAGTACGCCGAGTACGTAGAGAAGCTGCTGCAGCCCCGCGGCAAGGGGCTCAGCCACGCCGGCCTGGAAACCCTGGCGATCATCGCCTACCGCCAGCCCATCACCAAGGCCGAAATTGAGGGCGTGCGCGGGGTGAAGGTGGATCGCTCGATCGAGACGCTGCTCGAGCGGCGCTTGATCAAGGAGGTCGGCCGCAAGGACGGCCCCGGGCGCCCCATGCTCTACGGCACCACCAAGGAGTTCCTGCAGTACTTCGGCCTCGGCGATCTGAGCGACCTGCCGCCGCTCTCGGTGGACACCTCGGACGCCGGACTGATTCTAAAGAACCAGGCTGAGGTCGCCTCCACCGAGGCGGATGAACAGGCTTCGTAAGTCGCTACTTATTCCTGGGAGGCGCTACCCTTGCGATTTGCCGGCCATGCCTTTGTGGACTGGGACGATACGATCGCCGAGAACATCCGCTACTTCAACGAGGTGGAGGAGGCCAACTCCCACCTGATCGCCCGCATGACCGGGTTCGACCCCAAGGTGGTCCACGCCCGCGGGCAGGAGCTCGACCTCGCCACCGCCCGGCGAATCGGCCTGGTCAAGGAGTCGCTCTTCCTGGCGTGGCGGGAGTGCTACGGGGAGTTCGCAGCCAAGGCCGGGCAAACGCCCGACCCCGACACCGTGTCCGCCCTGGAGCGTGCCTGCCGCATGCCCTACGAGGTCCGGCAGGAGCTGCTGCCCGGCGCCCCGGAAATGCTCGAGTGGCTGCACAAGGCCGGCTTTGAGATCACCATCTGGACCGCCGGCGACCAGGCGGTGCAGTCCCGCAAAATTGAGGAGTCCGGGCTGTCCCACCTGGTGCACCGGCGGGCGATCGTGCCCGACAAGACGCCCGAGCGGCTCCTTGACGCCCTGGGCGAGCGCAGCCCCGCATCCTGCTTTGTGGTTGGCAACTCGGCCCACTCGGATATCCGCCCGGCGCTGACGCTGGGCCTGCCCGCCTACCACCTGGCGGTGGAGACCTGGGGCTACGACAAGAGCAAGCTGGATACATCGGATACCAATTATCATCGTCTCGAGTCCATCTCGGAGCTGCCGCGCGCCTTGGCGGTACGTTTTCGTCTGGCGGTTTAGCCCACAATATTTACGTAGACTGGCACCCAACTTGGGTGCCTTTTTGCATGCGGTCAGACTCTCCTGGAAAGACTGACCGGGAATGGATTCTCTGGCAGCGCGGAGGTGGGACGTTGGTGCTGCTGGTCGTGCTCGCGCTGGCAGTGGTGCTGGGGCTCACGGTCTGGTTCCTGCCCGTGAGCGTACGGGCCCATGTCCGCCAGGAGCGGTGGCTGGTCCGGCTGGAGGTCCAGGTCGCGGCGCCGCTCATCAAGTGGAAGGGCAACGTCAACATCTCCGACCGGGTGCGCATGGCGATCGAACATATGTGGAAGCGCTGGCGGGCCACGGGCGAACCGGTCAAAATCCCCCTGCAGAAGACGATTCGACGCGTTCCAACCCGAAAGATCAGGCGGGCGTTGCGCCGGCCGCTGCGCTATGCCCAGCCGCGGGTCCACTGCGAGCACCTGGAGATCCGGGCCGAAGTCGGAACTGGCGACGCCATGGAATCGGCCCTGCTGACCGGCTTCACCTGGGCGCTGGTCGGGACCGGCATCGGGCAGTTTAGCCGGTTCGTGCACGTTGATCCCAAGGTTCCCCGTGTGGTAATCACGCCAATTTTCAGCGGCACGCAATTTCGGCTTCAGGCCGACTGCATACTGAAAGTGCGCTTAGGCCACGCTATTGTAACAGGAGTCTGGCTGCTTCGGCGCATGCTGAAGGAGCGGGAGATTGTTGCCTGGGCGCGTGACAGCTGGCGGAGGAAAGGGGAGGAAGGCAATGAACAACGATCACCCGATTCAGGGTCTGATGAAGACCGCCATGGAGTCGATTAAGACCATGGTCGACGTCAATACGGTGGTTGGCGATCCTGTGGAGACGCAGGACGGCAGTCTGGTTATCCCGGTTTCCCGGGTGGCCTTCGGCTTTGCAGCCGGCGGCGGGGAGTACAACGCTGAGATGGGCGACAACACGGCGGCCGTGGGCTACCCCTTCGGTGGTGGCAGTGGTGCAGGCGTTTCCGTCCAGCCGATGGGCTTCCTGGTTGTCAGCGGCGGAGGCAACAACATCCGCATGCTGCCCGTTGACGGCGGCCAGCCGGTGGAGCGGCTGATCGACATGGCGCCGCAGTTGATCGAAAAGCTAAAGGGACCGAAGCAGAACACAGCCCAGACCCCGGGGCAGACCCCGGGACAGGGCACGAACCAGCCGTGCTAACAAAGGCAGGGTGAGGGCGTACGCCCCTCCCTGCTTCTCTTTTTCCATCACTTGCCGCCCATAAGGCCGGCGCACCCCAGGGGAGACTGTACGGTACAAGACCGCTGAGGGAGACGGGGGGCTGTACGGTGCGCAGCATGTGGAAGGGCTCGATCAGCTTCGGCCTGGTGAGCATTCCGGTGAAGCTGTACGCGGCGACCGAGACCAAGGATGTTCGCTTCAACCTGTTGCACCAGGAGTGCCGCTCCCCGATTCAGTATCGGAAGTGGTGCCCCAACTGCGACCGGGAGATCGCCAGCGAAGAGATCGTCAAGGGATACGAGTACGAGCGGGGCCGGTATGTCTTCGTCACCGAGGAGGACATGGAGTCTCTGCCAGTGGGGGCGGCCCGCACCCTGGATATCGTGGACTTTGTGAAGCTGGAGCAGATCGACCCGGTCTACTATGAGAAGACGTACTACCTGGAGCCGGGCGAGGGCGGGGCCAAGGCCTATGCCCTGCTGCGGCGAGCGATGGAGCTGACCGGACGGATCGCTATCGCCCGGGTGGTGATTCGCTCGAAGGAGTCGCTGGCGGCGATTCGAGTCTTCCAGAACGGGGTTCTGGCCCTGGAGACCATGCACTTCCCGGATGAGGTGCGCTCCCCGGCAGGACTGACCGGGATTGCGGAGCCCGAGCTGCGCCAGCAGGAGATCGACATGGCCACCAACCTGGTGGCCAGCCTGTCGGGGGACTTTGAGCCCGAGAAGTTCCAGAACGAGTATCGCCAGTCGCTCCTGGATTTGATCCAGGCGAAGGTTGCGGGCGAGGAGGTCGTGCACCTCGCGGCCCAGCCGGAGCGCGGCCGTGTGGTCGACCTGATGGAGGCGCTGCGGGCATCGATTCGGCTGGCCGAGGAGAACCGGGACCGCGACGTGCCCCCAGGGCCGGGGGTGCCTGCGCCTGCAGCTGCCCCGGCGATTCCGACCCCCGCTGTGCCCCCTCCCGGCGTGCCAGCTCCCGGCGGGCCGGCTGTGGGCATACCGGGGCCAGCGTTTACTCCGCCGGCGCCCGGCTTCCGCCCTCCTGGGGTGCCCGGGCCAGGCCCCGGGGGCGCCTAGCGATGCAGCTGCCCTTCACGCCCATGCTCCTGGAGCGGGCGCCGCAACCCTTCCCTGACAGCGGCTGGCTTTATCAGGTCAAGTGGGACGGGGTGCGGAACCTGGCCCTGGTCGAGGGCGGCCAGGTGCGGCACTGGAGCCGGCGCCTTCGGGACCGGACGATCCACTTTCCGGAGTTCGCCGGGCTGGCGACCGTCTTTGGCGGGCGCCGGGCGGTGCTGGACGGAGAGATCATCGTCCTGCGGGGCGGCAAACCCAGCTTTTCAGGGATCCTCGAGCGGGACCTGGCCGGCGGCGTGCCGGACATCCGCAAGGTCCGGTCGACCCCGGCGACCTTCATGATCTTCGACCTGCTGGAGTGGGGCGACCGAGAACTCTACGGCCGGCCCCTGCAGGAGCGGCTCGACCTGCTCAAGCGGCTGGTGCCCCCGGCTGAGTCGTGGCAGGTGGTGCAGGACTTCCCCGGCAAGACCGGCCCCGACCTCTTCCGGGCCGTGGTCTCCAGCGGGCTGGAGGGCGTGGTGGCCAAGCGCATCGGCAGCCCCTATCAGCCGGATGTCCGCACGAAGGACTGGCTGAAGATGAAGCGCAAGCAGCGCATGCTGGCGACCGTATGCGGCTTCACCTCGGCCGCCGGGCGCCCCGGCGGGCTGTTGCTGGGCGCCTACGTCGAAGGGCGGCTCCGGTACATCGGCCGGGCGGGGTCGGGCATCACCTCGGAGCAAATGTCGCTCCTGCGCCAACACCTGCCGCCCTCGCACCGGCCCTTCGACGTTGAGCCGGTCCTGCGGGACCGGTTCAGCGGCCCGCCGGGCACGGTAACCTGGACGGAGCCCCGCCTGACCGTGGAGGTTGAGTTCACCGAGTGGACCGAGGAGCAGAAGCTGAGGGATCCCGTGGTGGTCGGCTTCTCCACAGAGCCCCCCGAGGCGGCCCGGGTTCCCTGATCTCGACACCGATAGGAGGAACAGTCCATGGAGGAGCAGCTCGGCCCCGTAACGCAGGATGACCCGACCCCCGCAGGTTTTGGCATGTACCCGGACCGCGGGGATGAGGGGCAGATCACCTACGTGGCTGTCTTTGAAGACATTACCGCGGCGACCTCCTGTGCGGAGGACCTGGAGCGGCGGAACCTGGGCGTGGAAGTCGGCATGGTGGCGCGGCGGGGAGACGGCCCCGAGCAGGGCCTCCGGCCCGGCAACGTGGTGACGGGGCCGGGTTATGGGCTATCCAGCGAAGGCCACGACCAGGAGTCAGCCCACAACCGTCTGGGGAGCGGCGTGGCCGTCGGCGCCACCATCGGGGCAACAGCCGGACTCCTGGCGGCCACCTACGTCATTCCCGGCCTCGGGACCCTGGTGGCCACCGGCTCGCTGATCAGCACCCTGGCCGGGGCGGGCATCGGCTCCTTCCTGGGCGGCCTCGCCGAATACGTGGCAGCCGATGAGCAGGATGACGCCTCGCTCTACCCGGGGCTGGTCCGCAAGGGCGGGGTGCTGCTGCTGGTCCGCACCGATTCAGAGCGGGCGCAGGAGGTCCGCCGGCTGATCGAGTTCTGGCGGCCGCTGGAGATTCGGGAGCAGTAGCGGTGGCGCCCGCAGCCAAATCGAAGGTGGCCGTGGGAGGCCGGGAGCTGACCCTCACCAATCTGGGCAAGTTGCTCTGGCCGGAGCGGCAGATTCCCAAGGCCGCCTTGATCGACTACTACACCCGCATGGCCCCGTACATGCTGCCCTACCTCAAGGACCGGCCGCTGGTGCTCACCCGCTACCCCGACGGCATCCACGGGAAATGGTTCTACCACAAGGACGCCCCCATGGGCACCCCCGACTGGGTGCCGACCTGGGCAGATACCGCGGAGGATGGCCGGGTGCTGCACTACCTGCTGGCGCAAGAGCCGGCCACGCTCACCATGGTGGCGAACCTGGGCGCCATTGAGCTGCACCCGTGGCTCTCGCGGCATCAGACGCCGGAGAACCCCGACTGGGCGGTGATCGACCTCGACCCGGCGGAGGGGGTGGAGTTCGCTCACGTGCTCACCTGCGCCCGGCTTGTGCGGCAACTGCTGGCGGCGGTCCGGATCGAGGGCTTTCCCAAGCTCTCCGGCGCCACCGGGATTCACATCTACTGCCCGTGCGGGCCCGGCTACACCTACGCCGAGACCGCTCGCTTCTGCGAAGCCATCGGACGGGTGCTGCTGAAGGTGTACCCGGAGCGGGTGACGCTGGAGCGGGTGGTGGCCAAGCGGACCGGCAAGGTGTACGTGGACTACCTGCAGAACCGGCGGGGCCAGACCATCACCTCGGTCTACGGCCTGCGCCCGCAGCCGGGGGCGCCCGTCTCCGCACCAGTCACCTGGCAGGAGATCGAAGGTGAGCCGCCAAGGTTTGATATGTTTACCATCTGGGACCGGCTGCAGCGCTTTGGCGACCTGTTTGCGCCCGTCCTGCAGATGAGCCAGGATTTACGTCGAGCCACTACAGAGCTACACAGCATGGTCTGAAAAGACCGCCCACACGGTTCGTGGGCGGTCTTTTCGCGCGCCCTGGCACGATCACTTCCATGATGTGGCCCGCTGACACTGCAAGTTGACGGAACGTATAATCTCCGTGTATCGGATGCCGCTGACGATTCCGGAGGTGCACCCCTTGAGCAAAAGGCGAACCCGACTCATCGCCACCGTGGCCATGGCCCTGCTGCTGCTGATCTCCACCTCCGTGCTGGCGGCGCCCTACGGGAGCCGCACCATGTCCCCCGGCACCTTCGGGGGCGACGTGGTAGAGCTGCAGCGACGACTCGCCGATCTCGGTTACGCCCCCGGTATCGCGGACGGCATCTTCGGAACCAAGACCCGCCAGGCGCTGATCCAGTTCCAGAAGGAATATGGCCTGGTGCCCGACGGTCAGGCCGGAAAGTGGACCATCGCTGCGGTCGACCGGGCCTACACCTGGAAGCAGGGCTTTTTCTATACGATCCAGCCGGGAGACAGCCTCTGGCAGATCGGGCAGAAGCTCGGCACCCAGGTGGACCAGCTGATCTGGCTCAACCGCCTGCAGGACACCATGCTTTACCCCGGGCAGGTCCTGCGCATCCCCGGCGATGTCGCCAACCGACCGACCTCGCCACCGACCCCGATGCCCACCACCACGCCGCCGCCTCCGGTGCCGTCGGGCGTGGAGGTGCCGGCCGACCGGCGCTACGTAGTGCTCGGGTATTACGCCGAAGACTGGCAGGGCGATTGGCGCTCGCTGTACAGCCTCCGCAGTTCGGTGGGCAAGACCAGCCTGGTGGTCAACTTCCAGCTCCTGCTGGGCCCGGACGGCACGGTGAGCACCCGCACCTACCCCGATTTGATGGCCGAGGCGGCGCGGCAAGGGATCCCCGTGCAGGGTCTTGTCCACAACTTTGGCCCCGGCGGCTTCGACGCAGGCGTCGCCCGGGCCGTGCTCTCCAGCCCCGACATCCGGGCAAAGGCGGTCGACAGCCTGTACGCCGTCGCCAGGGAGCAGGGACTCTCGGGCATCAACGTGGACATTGAGAACGTCCCGCCGGACCAGCGGCCCAACTACACCGCCTTCGTCCGGGAGCTTTCGGCCAAACTGAAGCCCGAGGGCCAGGTCCTCACCCTGTCGGTCCCGGCCAAGACCTATGACGACACCCGGTCCGCCTGGTCCGGCGCCTTTGACTACAGAGCGCTCGGCCAGTACGCAGACTTCATCGTCCCCATGGCCTACGACGAGACCCTGCCCGGCTTCCAGGCCGGCCCGGTGGCGTCCTACAACTGGGTTGACAGGGTAGCGGCCTTTGCCGCCAGCCAGATTCCCAAGGAAAAGGTGCTGCTGGGTGTCGCCGCCTACGCTTACGACTGGAAGAAGGGCACCACCGAGGGACGTGGCCTCTCGGTCCCCCAGGCGATGGACCTAGCGATCAGGTACGGCGCCCTGACTCAGTGGGATGACACCGCCCAGGTGCCCTACTTCACCTACGTAGATAACGGTGGGGAGCGGATCGTCTACTTCGAGAATGCCCGCTCGACGGCAGCGAAACTGGCTATTGTAAAGAACCGCGGCCTTGCCGGCATCGCCATCTGGCGCATGGGTCTGGAGGACCCGGCCATCTGGTCCGCCATTGAGGATGGGCTTCGTTAAGAAACAAACGCCGCTTGCCCTGATCTCAGGCAGGCGGCGTTTTTCCCTTATGGTTACTCGTGTGGCCCCTGCCAGACCTCCGACGGGGTACCCGGGTCAGGGTTGATGACGGCGGTCAGGGTAGTGGGTTCAAGCCCCCGTGACTGAAGCTGGATGATTCCCTGCTCCAGCACCCTGGCGGTGTTGGGCTTGGGGTGCATTAGGATCAGGTCCCCGGCTTTGGCCCGGCCCAGGGTGGCCAGGATCTTCTCGGGGGTGATGTCCGCCCGCCAGTCGATGGTGTCGAGGCTGTAGAGCACGGTGCGCAGCTTCAGGTCGGCTGCGGTCTGCAGAATCTCCTTGCTCAGCTCGGACCTGTGCGGGGCGTAGTAACGAACCACGCGCCCGGTGATCCCGGTGATCGTCTCCACCGACCTGGCGATATCTGCCTTCAGCTTGCCCGCCTGGACAAGATCCAGGGGGCCGTAGGTCAGGTCGTAGCCGTGGGTGCCGATCTCGTGGCCGTCGTCGGCCATCTGCTTGAGCAGTTCCTTGTTCTCTGCCGCCCAGCGCCCCGACACGAAGAAGGTCAGGTGCACGCCCCGCCGCTTCAGTGTACTCAGCATCTCCGAGAGCTCGTTGGTGCCCCAGTCCACGTTGACCAGGAGGGCCACAGCGGGCTTCTTCGAGTTGCCCTGCCTGATCGCCGAGAGCGGGAAGTCAGCCAGGCGCTTGGCAGGCGACTGGATCTTGGTGGCCGGCTCCACCCGGCTGCCCTCGCCTGCGACGGAGAGCCGGAACCAGGTCATGTCCACGTCCAGGGTAGCGCCGTTCAGCTCCGGCTCCACATAGCTGATGCCGTTCTGAACGGTCTCCCTGGCCGGCACCGGGCTGGACTGGAGCACCCCGGCCATCTGCGCGAGCATGTCCCGCGCCTCGGCCTCAGTCACCCCCGAGAAATCCCGGTTATACAGGGTGACCCCCTGTTTGACCTTCACCATGGCTGGCTGGCCCAACACCGGCAAGAACCCCCGGGTGGGATAGAGCAAGAGCGCCAGCAACCCCAACAGCAAGAAGGCCAGCGACCACCGATTGATGCGTATGACCGTAAACCGGGCGCGTGCCCACCGATCCACTGCGACCACCCCGACTGCGCCAGAAGTTAGCATCTGCCCAAAAGTTATGGGAGAGGATGTCCCCTTATGACTCCCATGCTATAATCAGGATGATCTTTGGACATTCGCTACACGAAATACCACCACGGTGGAGGTTGGGCGCCAGACCATGCGCAACTCCCGGTACAACGTCCTCAATGCCGTAGCCATGGCCATCTCCATCAACATGATCCACCCATTCATCGGCATGCTGGCGGTCAAGCTGGGCGCCGACGACATCCAGCTGGGCTACCTGTCCTCCTGGCCCAACGCCATCAGCGTGATCGCTGTACTGGGCGCCGCCGCGGCCGTCGCACGGTCAAAGTCCAAGCAGCGGCTGATCGCCGCGATCTTTCTGCTCGGGCGCGCTGCCGCCCTGGGCGTAGCCGCCGTACCCTACTTCCCGGAGCGATACAGGGTGCTGGTCCTGATCGGGTTCTGGGTGCTCGCCTACTTCCCCAACTCGGCCGCCGGCACCGCCATGCAGTCCTTCCTGGCCGACGTGTTCCCCGGCACCGAGCGCGGCAAGGCGCTGGCCGCCCGGAACTCCTGGTCCACCGGGGCCGGCATGATCGTCGTTTTCGGCACCGGATGGCTGCTGGACCACGTCTTCAGCTACCCCGGCGGCTACACCATCATGTTCTCGCTCTCGTTTGCGTTCGCTCTGCTGGAGATCTATTTCTTTCTCCAGCTGAAGGAGAGCCCCGCCGCTGCTGCGCCGACCCAACAGCCGCAGCAAAGAAGCGCCCGAGTCGGCTGGAAAACGTATATGGGCGTCTTCTCCCACCGGCCCTTCGCCCGCTTCATGACCTGTTCGCTGCTGTTCCATTTTACCTGGCAAATGGCCTGGCCGATCTTCACCCGCTATCAGGTGACCAACCTGGGCGCCGACAACACGTGGGCAAGCCTCCTCACGGTGGCCAACTCGGCCGTGGCCGTCCTGACGTATCCGATCTGGAACCGCATGGGCGAGCGCTTCGGCAACCGCAAGGTGATGCCGGTGGCGACGATCTGGATGGCGCTGGCGCCGATCCTGACGGCGATGACGCCCAACCTGCCGCTGCTGGTGCTTCTTAACTGCTTCACGGGCATCGCCGTCGCAGGGATAACCGTGCTGGTTTTGAATAACCTGTTGGATGTCTCCCCCGCAGAGGGGCGCCCAGTCTATCTGGCGGTCCACTCTGCCCTGATCAGCGTCAGCGCCACGATCGCCCCCATGGTCGGCGCCTTCCTGATCACCTCGTTGCCCATCCGTACGGCCCTGGTCCTGTGCACGGTTTTCCGGTTCATCACCGGCTCTACATTCCTGCTTCTGATGAAGGATGACGGGCAGGGAAATGATTCTCAGCCGGAGAACAAACTTGCTAGCAAACCCGCCTGACATAAGACGGGCCCCTAGGAGGAATCCGCCCCATGAAAATGATTGTTGCCGTCGTGCGCGACGAATACGCTGCTCCGCTCACCGAGCAGCTAACCAAAAAGGGCTTTGGCGCCACCAAGCTGGCAAGTACCGGCGGGTTTCTGAAGGCCGGCAACACCACCTTCATCATCGGCGTGCCCGCCGGCCAGCTCGATGACGTGCTGGGCATCATTCGTGCCACCTGCCCGTCCCGCAAGTCCATCGGCGGGGATCTCACCTTCGCCGAGGGCTCCCTCAAAAGCGCAGCCGCCGGCGTCGGACAGTCTCTCTCCCAAGCCGTGGAGGTCGGTGGGGCGACGGTCTTCGTGCTGGGCGTCGAGAAAATGGTTAAGGTATAACACGCAAACGAGATGGGCGGAGGTGCAAACCTCCGCCCATTTGCTGTCCTTCCCTCGGCCGCGGCGGCATAAAAATGCTGCCAGCGGGGGTGATAGGGGATGTTGAATGCAATCTGGCTGGCGCTCATGGTGATCGGCGTGGCCGTGGCTGCCATGACAGGCAAGGCAGCAGCGGTCACCGACGCCGCCTTCGCTGCCGGAAAGCTCGCCATTGAGACGATCATCGGCCTGGCGGGTCTGATGGCGCTGTGGATGGGCCTGATGAAGATCGCGGAGAAGAGCGGCCTGATGGAGGGGCTGGCGGCCCTGCTCAGGCCGATCGTGCGGGCGCTCTTCCCATCGGTCCCGGGGGATCATCCGGCGGTGGGCGCCATGGTCATGAACATCGCGGCCAATATGCTCGGCCTCGGGTCCGCTGCGACGCCCCTGGGACTGAAGGCAATGCAGCACCTTCAGGAGCTGAACGACGACAAGGAAGAGGCCAGCGAGGCCATGTGCACCTTCCTGACGCTGAACACCTCGTCCATCACGCTCATTCCGGGGACAATCATCGCCCTGCGGGCCGCGGCGGGGTCGGTCAACCCGGCAGAGATCGTCGGCGCGACGCTGGTTGCCACGGTCTTTGCCGGGGTCTTTGGCGTAGCCGCGGACTGGCTGGTGCGCCGCTGGAATCGGATGCGAGGAGGCAGAGGGCGATGAACCTGCTCGACACGATCTCCATGTGGGCCGTGCCGGCCATGCTGGCCCTGATCCCACTCTGGGGCGCCATCCGGAAGGTGAAGGTCTACGACACCTTCATCGAGGGCGCCGAAGAGGGGCTGCAGGTGGCGGTGCGAATCATTCCGTTCCTGGTCGGCATGATGGTGGCGCTCTCGATCTTCCGGGCCTCCGGGGCGATGGACCTCGCCGCCAGGCTGATCAGCCCGGTCACCTCCAGGCTTGGCTTCCCCTCGGAGATCCTGCCGCTGATGATCGTCCGCCCGCTCTCGGGGGCCGGCGCCCTGGCGGTCACGGCGGACCTGCTCAAGGTCCATCACCCCGACTCGTACATCGGCCGGCTGGCCTCGATTCTGCAAGGCTCCACCGACACGACCTTCTATGTACTGACCGTCTACTTCGGATCGGTCGGGATTCGCCGCAGCCGCTACGCGGCGGGGGTCGGACTGCTGGCCGACTGCGCTGGTTTCTTGGCCGCGCTCTACGCTTGCAACTGGTTTTTCCGCTGAGGCTGTGGTAAGAATAGGAGAGAATATCTCCAAAGGGGCGTGCATGTTGATGAGCGCCGAAGCAAAGCTAAAGGAAATGGGCATTACCCTGCCCGACGTTCCCAAGCCCGTCGCTGCTTATGTTCCCTACGTCCAGACCGGCGATCTGATCTTCACCAGCGGCCAGATCTGCTTTGAAAACGGCACCCTGAAGTACAAGGGCAAAATCGGCCGCGACCTATCCCCCGAAGAGGGTGCGCAGGCCGCCCGGCTGTGTGCGATCAACACCCTGGCGGTCCTGAAAGCGGCTGCCGGCTCCCTGGACAACATCGCTCAGATCGTCCGGGTGGGCGTATTCGTCAACAGCGCCGACGGCTTCACCGCCCAGCCCGCCGTGGCCAACGGGGCGTCGCAGCTTTACCTCGACGTCTTCGGGGATGCCGGACGCCACGCCCGCTCCGCCGTGGGCTCCCCCGAGCTCCCGCTGGATACCGCCTGCGAGGTCGAAGTGGTCGCCCGCCTCAAAGCCTAGTTCATTCGAGCAGGCCGGAGATATCGATGATATAGCGCCCTGGCGCCACCTCGATCGCTGAGATGCGCTCGTCTCCCAGGCCAAAGCTCTCCGGTTCCCGCCCTTCCCGGAAGAGGCGGCCGGTGGCGGACTCCCGCAGGGAGGCCAGGCTGAGGAACAGGTTGGTGCGAATCCCCCAGATTACGGGGGCGCCCTTCGGCAGCTCCGTCTCGATGTTCAGGGTGGGGCGCGCCTGGTTCTCGCCAATTTCGGCGGCCTCCAGGTCAAGCTGGCAAATATGGGTCCGGCCGGTGGCGGCGAGCCGCTTGCCGGCGCCGATGGTCAGGCTCAGGTGGTACTCATCGCGCCCGAGGGAGCGGCGGACGGTGCCGGGCGCCGTGGCGATCCAGGTCTCGAAGAAGGTGCCAAGCCGGAGCGTGGCAGCGCGACTAGCGATGAGTTCCAGGCCCAGTTTCAAGCTGGGTTCACCTCCATACCGGCATGGCGAAGTACCCACAGCATATGTTCAACAAAGTCCGATGGTGAGGTGGTCCCGTTGGTAGACAAGCCCCGTGGGCCTCGTGGCCCAAACACCCGCCCCGCCGGCAAACCTGCGAAGGGTCCGGCCCGTCCGCGCACCGTCGGTGGAATCGATTCCCGCGCTTATGAAGTCCTGGAGCGAGAAGGCCTGCTCACCGAGGAGGGGCGCAAACTCCGCTCGGGGGGCGACACAGCCCGCGTCAAGTCGGCGGCCCCGGCCCCGGCGAGGGCGCCCGGCCCCAAGCCGGCCCTGCGTGCCAAGGCGCCAGCACGGCCCCTGGAGGCGCCCCGCGGCAGGGGCCGCAAGCAGGGGGCCGTTGAGCAGGAAGCCGCTGCTGAACGCCTCCACAAGGTCATGGCCCAGGCCGGCGTCGCCTCGCGCCGCCACAGCGAAGAGCTGATTCAGGCGGGCCGTGTCACGGTGAACGGCAAGGTCGTTACCGAACTGGGCACCAAGGTAATCCCCGGCAAGGACCTGATTGAGGTCGACGGCCGCGCCCTCGGCAAGCCCGAGAGTCAGATCTACATCGTCATGAACAAGCCGAAGGGCTACGTTACTACCCTGTACGACCCCGAGGGGCGCAGGAAGGTGGTGGACCTGCTCGGCGAGGAGATCTCCCAGCGGGTCTACCCCGTGGGTCGCCTCGACTACGAAACCGAAGGGCTCCTGCTGCTCACCAACGACGGTGAGCTGGCCAACGCCCTGATGCACCCGGCCAAAATGGTCCGCAAGACCTACATAGCCAAGGTGCGCGGTGTCCCCGGACCAGCAAAAATCAAGGCGCTCGAGAGCGGCATCGAGCTGGAGGACGGGGTGACCGCCCCCGCTGAGGTGAAGATGCTGGAGGTGCGGCCCCCCAACTCGGCCACCGTCTCCGTCCGCATCCACGAGGGCCGCAACCGCCAGGTCCGCCGCATGTTCGAGGCGATCGGTCACGAGGTGATCCACCTGAAGCGGACAACCCTGGGACCGCTGCACCTCAAAGCGTTGGAGGTCGGCCAGTGGCGTGAACTCACGCCGCAGGAGGTCAAAGACCTGCGGACGGCTGCGGGCCTCAAAACCCGTGGGCTGCCCGGCGAAGCCGGCCCCGCCCAGACGCCGCCCCGCCCGGTGAGCCGCCGCGGCGGCGCCCGCTTTGCCCCCAGGGGCCCGGTGGCGGCGGCGGTGGAGGAGCCTGCGGCTGCTCCGCCCGTCCGGGGCGGTCTGCGCCCCAAGAGCGGAGTGCGCCCCGCCGGCACCGGACTGGGCATGCCGACCCAGCGCACGGCGTCGCGGCCCGCACCAAGACTGGGTGCAACTCTCGGTGGCCCCAAAAAACGGCCCACGAAATAAAAAGGACTTTTGTCGATGCAGCCCGAATTTCTGGGAGGTCAGCACGTAAGCTGATTGCCTATGGCAGATGGGCTGCATCTGCTTTTCCCGGACGGGACCGCCCCGTCCTGAATACACCAGGGCTAAATGGGCCAAAGGAGGATTTCGCAGATGGCAAAGGTCAGTCTCCGGCACGTGTATAAGAACTTCGGCGAAGTCAAGGTGGTTAAGGATTTCAATCTGGAAATTGCGGACCGTGAGTTTATCGTCTTCGTCGGCCCCTCGGGCTGCGGCAAGTCGACCACGCTCCGCATGATCGCCGGCCTTGAGGAGATCTCCGAAGGCGAGGTTCTCATCGGCGACCGCCTGGTGAACCACGTTGCCCCCAAGGACCGCGACATCGCGATGGTGTTCCAGAACTACGCCCTATATCCTCACATGAACGTGTATGAGAACATGGCCTTTGGCCTGAAGCTGCGCAAGTTCTCCAAGCAGGAGATCGACAAGCGGGTCAAGGAAGCCGCCGAGATTCTCGGCCTCTCCAACCTGCTGGGCCGCAAGCCCAAGGAGCTCTCCGGCGGCCAGCGCCAGCGCGTCGCCCTCGGCCGTGCCATCGTGCGCGATCCCGCCGTGTTCCTCATGGACGAACCGCTCTCCAACCTCGACGCCAAGCTCCGTGTCGCGATGCGCACCGAGCTCTCCAAGCTGCACCAGCGCCTGAAGGTTACCACCATCTACGTCACCCATGACCAGGTCGAGGCCATGACCATGGGCGACCGCATCGTCGTCATGAAGGACGGCATCGTCCAGCAGGTGGCCCCGCCCCAGGAGCTGTACGACCGCCCCGCCAACCTCTTCGTCGCAGGCTTCATCGGCTCTCCGGCCATGAACTTCCTCAAGGGCAAGCTCTCCACCGACGGCCGCACCTTCGAGGCGGCCACCTTCAAGGTAGACCTGTCCGCCGAGCTGGCAGCCGCCGCCAAGGCTTACGCCGGCAAGAGCGTCGTTCTGGGCATCCGCCCCGAGGACGTCGAGGCCGATCCCAGCTACGTCGAGTCCCACACCGGCGCCCGCGTCCCCGCCAAAATCGAGGTCGTGGAGCCCCTCGGCGCAGAGATCTTCCTGTACCTGTCCACCGGCGAGAACCAGATCACCGCTCGCGTCGAGCCGCACCTCCGGTTTAAGCCCGAGGACAAGCTCACCCTGGCGCTGAACCTGGAGAAGATTCACCTGTTCGACGCCGAGACTGAGCAGGCGATCCGCTAAACGCTTCAGAGACCTGCCGGGGCCGCCTGACGTTCGATTCACGACGCAGGCGGCCCCTTTTGCTTACATCGTGGCCGGGGGGGTGGACGGTTTGCAGCCACGGCGATCACCGGAACTGGGCCCCGCGGAGCAGGCTCATCTGATGGAGCGCACCATGTTGGAGGTACGGCGGCACTGGTTCGGCGCCTACGAGGTAGAGCGGCGGGGCGCACTTTCGGTCATGGAGCCGGGGGGCGAGCTGCTCATGCTGGTCGACCACGAGGGCCCCCAGGCTGACAGGCTGATCGAAGAGGCGGCCGACCGGGGCGCCTACGTGGTGGTCACCGACCATTCACGCCCCACGGACCTGGCGGCCCGCCTGGGCCGAGAGGGCTACCGGCTGGTGCAGCGCCATGGCACGTACATATTCACCGGCCCGGTCCCGTCCGTGCCCACGCCCCGGCGCGGTCTTCTGAGCCTCCTGCGCCTCAAGGAGCCGCTCCCGGTCACGGTGAGGGAGATCACCGAGGCGGATCTGCCCGCCTGGAACGAGGTCTGCTGGTGGGCGTTCGGACCCCGCGGCACCCAGGAGGCGTCCCTGGTGGAGAAACAACGCGCTTTTGCCAGCATGGGCGACCTGGGCCGGTGGTACCTGGCCTACGTCGGCGGGCGCCCAGTCGGCACGGCCTGCCTCTTCCAGGGTCACGAGGCCGCCCAGGTCCTCGCCGTGGGCACCCTGCCTGCCTATCGGGGGCGCGGGGTCGCCCGGGCCGTCATGGACCGGCTGGTGAGGGACTGGGAGGAGCGGGGGAGCGGCCTGCTCTTTCTGGACACAAAACCCGGGAGCGACGCGGAACGTCTCTATTTGCGAATGGGGTTTGAGCACGCCTACCTGCGGGATCTCTATGCGCCCTCTCTCAGGCTGGCGCGGGATTGACTCGGGGTTCGACGGTTGACTCGGGGTTCGACGGTTGACTCGGGGTTCACGCGCACGATATGATTTGGAAGGCTTTGAATGCTATTTATAGGAGGTCGAGGGCCGGTGCTCACGACCCAAACGTTTCTTCACGCGAAAATCTTCGGCGACTATCTCTCCTCGGTCCGGCCCATCACCTACCGCAAGGCGGACTGGCAGGAGATCAGCAAGGGCAAGGAACGCACCGTTCGGCTGATCGTGCGGGCCATGCTTGGCGTCCCCAGCTGCCACCACGGTGAGCAGGAGCACGCCATGTGGTGCTTTGCTTACCCGACCGGTGGAATGCTAGTAGCCTACCTGGCTCGCGGCACCGCCATCGAGCTCTACACGCGCAGCGAGGAGGATCCTGCACTGCAGGAGGCCGTCGACTTCCTCATCACGGAGGTCAAGGAGCGCCTCAAGCAAGTCTAGAGCCGCCCCCTCACGGGGACGGCTGCTCAGGGTAGTGGCGTGCGAGGTTAGCGGGTCGTGGTGAAGCCGGCGCCGCCGGACAGCTGCTGCTCGGCCTGGGCGATCATGGTCTTGACCATCTGCCCGCCGACGGAGCCGTTGACACGGCTGGGGCGGTCACCGCCGTAACCGGTGAAGTTACCGATGCCCAGCTGCTGAGCGGCCTGCTGCTTGAGGGACTCAAGTCCGGCACGGGCCTGGGGCACGAGAATCTGGTTGTTGTTGTTTGCCATTTCAGTTCAGCACCTCCGTTGGATTTCTGCTACTAGCGTGCCTAGTCTGACGCCTCTTAGCCTCGGGAAGTGCTGGGTTCGTTTCCAAATTTGTCGCAATACCGCCACAAGGGATTACTCCGGAGGGAGACAAGCCTTGACGATCGCTCACATCCTTAGGGAGTACGGCGCCCTGGCGCTGGCACTCATCTTGGCGGCCGACAGCGCCGGCGTCCCGTGGCCCACAGAGGCCACCCTGGTCATGGTTGGGGTAGCAATGCGAGCCGGCCACGTCCATCCCGCCGTCGCTGTTCTGGCCGCACTGGGCGGGGCGGCGGCAGGCTCCTCACTTTCCTATTACCTGGGCCGCCGGATGGGTCCCAGCCTGCTAAAACGCATCGGGAAGGTCTTTCATCTCTCCGAGGCGACGCTGAACAGGGTGGAGGAGTGGTTCCAAAAGCACGGCGAGAAGGCCGTCTTCTTCGGTCGGTTCATCCCCTTCGTCCGGAACCTGAGCGGATATCCCGCCGGGGTTATGAAGATGCCCTTCGGCAAGTACATGCTCTTCACACTGGCCGGGTACCTTGGCTACATCGCCTTCGCCCTGTCCCTCGGGTACGGGGGCCTTTCGATCGCCAGGGTCATCGGTGACATCGAGATCCTCCTTTGGATTGCCGGCCCGGTTGCGCTGCTTGTGCTCTGGTTCAAGTGGGGCCGCAAATGGAACAAAAACAGGCGGGGGAAGGGCTAAGCCCTTCCCCCGTGACTCCTTACGATCTCCAGAGCCCGCTGGACCTCCTGGTCGTTCGTCACGACTGTAACCAGGAAGGGCGGCACGATCTGCGTCGGCGCCCCCGACATGCCACTGGCCTCGGGCATGGCGTTCAGCAGCACCCGGGCGTCATCGTACGCCATGCGGCCGTTGCCGGTCATCAGCGCAGTGACTTCGCTGGTCTCGCCAAGGCCGGGCCGCATGTCGTCGTCCGTGGTCCGACCGCCAGGAAAGCCGTCCACGCGGTCCAGCTGCACCTCGCCAAAGCCTGCCTCCATGAGGGCGGCCTTCGCCTTTTCGGCTTCCCCGCCGTCCTCGAAGCTGGCCAGAATCGATCTCTCCCCGGGGTTCAGTTTCATCGTTGCTCTACCTCCCGGCTGCTCAAACTATTCCCTAGGGTGAGCGTGCCCGGCGCCCTTCATGCACTTACAAGGAGGATCGTTTACCCATGAACTGGTGGGAAGAGGCCGAGGCCCGCGCCCGGCGCAGCAAATCCCCTGCCAGCCTGGCCTTGACCTTGCAGCAGCGGTTCAGCGCTGCCGGCCTCGACATGGATCTCGCCCATGCGCCGACCTACGACCTGGCGCAGTTGTACAACCTCTGTGCCGATCTGATCTTGCTGGTCGAGGGGCTGCTGCTCGTCGCCGATGGCGACCTTACGGCCATGCGCCGGCACGCTCAGGCACTCTTGCGCTGGGCCGAGAGCGCCCGATTCTGGGCGGAGTCTTCGGCCCCGTCGTTCAACCAGCTGCTGGACGGCCTCGACCTGGATGCCGACGCCCTGCTACAGCGAGAGGCGATGGAAGAGCAGAGCTCGGCGGGATTGCCGGAAGAGCAGGCCAAGATCGACGGGCGGTACCGTTTCTGGCACCTGCTCTTCGAGCGGCTCGACCTGAAGCTCGCCTCAGCGGGGCTGCCGGAAACCGTGCACCGTGCCCTCGCACGCAGCCTGTCGCGGTTCTACGAGGAGAGCCTGGTCACCATCCGGGTGATCAACGGCATTGAAAAGGACGCCTCGCCGCGGTACCGTGCCATCGCTCGGCTGCTACTGGGCCTCAATACTACCTGGCACTTCGACTTGGGCCCGCTGCACCTTGGATATGGCCGAATCAAGGCCAAAGGCGGGGCTGCACTTGGCCTGCCGACCCTACTCCTGCTAGGATTTGGCAACAACAGCGGGAACGGCGTCTCGCAACCTTGACAGAAAGTACAAACAGCCCTATGATAGAAAGTAGGTTCGTCTCTTTCTGCTTGCCATAAGGTTGTTCGATAAATGGGGCGCTTCGCCCCCGGCCAGTTGGTAACTACGAGTTTATACCTCGTTTTTTGCTATAAAGCTTGCCCAGCCTAATGCTCGTGTGCCTGGGCTGTTTCCTATAGGCAAAGCCGACATGGTCAACAACCAGCCTGCCCACGGGTATTGGCAATGGCAATCGGACGGACCGAATCGTGGTCCGTTTTTTTCTTTTGTCCTCGTTTTTAACAGCTATTCGTGCTCACGAGGCACAGGGGGTGAAACCGATCTTAGAAACGGTTCTTGTTATCCTTGGATTGATTGTTGGAGGTGCCGCTGGCGCAGCCGGCGGTTACCAGTGGTATCAGAAGCAGGCCCAGAAGAAGGTTGGTTCGGCAGAGTCGCGCGCCCGCGGCATTATCGACGAGGCGCTCCGCGAGGCCGAGGCCAAGAAGAAGGAAGCCGTCCTGGAGGCCAAGGAAGAGGTGCACCGGCTCCGCGCCGATTTCGAGCGTGAGAGCAAGGAGCGCCGCGCCGAGGTTCAGCGCCTGGAACGGCGGCTCCTGCAGAAGGAAGAGACCCTGGATCGCAAGGTCGAGTCGATGGAGCGCAAGGAAGAGAACCTGTCCAAGAAGGAGCGGGACCTCGAGCGCCAGCACCAGCTGGCCCAGGAGGTCGTGGCCAAGCAGCTCGCCGAGCTGGAGCGCATCTCCGGCCTGACCACCGACGAGGCCCGGAAAATCTTCCTCGCCCAGGTCGAACAGGAGGCCCGCGGCGACGCCGCGCGCCTGATGCGCGAAATCGAGTCCGACGCGAAGGAGAGCGCCGAGAAGAAGGCCCGGGAAGTCGTTGGCATCGCCATCCAGCGGGTGGCCGCCGACCACTCCTCCGAGCTGACCGTATCGGTGGTTCAGCTGCCCAACGACGAAATGAAGGGTCGCATCATCGGCCGTGAGGGCCGCAACATCCGCACCCTGGAAACGCTGACCGGCATCGATCTGATCATCGATGACACCCCGGAGGCCGTGGTCCTGTCGGGCTTCGATCCCGTCCGCCGCGAGGTGGCCAAGATCGCCCTGCAGAAGCTGATCCAGGACGGCCGCATCCACCCTGCCCGCATTGAGGAAATGGTGGAGAAGGCCCAGCGTGAGGTGGAGACCCGCATGCGCGAAGAGGGCGAAGCCGCCTGCTTCGAGCTGGGCATCCACAACCTGCACCCCGAGCTGATCAAGCTGCTCGGCCGCCTGCGCTTCCGCACCTCGTACGGCCAGAACGTGCTCAAGCACTCTGTCGAAGTCGCTCACCTGGCAGGCGTTATGGCCGCCGAGCTGGGCGTCAACGTCGAGGTGGCCAAGCGCGCCGGCCTGCTGCATGACATCGGCAAGGCTGTGGACCACGAAATCGAGGGTCCGCACGTCGCAATTGGTGTCAGCCTGCTCAAGAAGTACAAGGAGAGCGGCGAGGTCATCCACGGTATGGAGTGCCACCACGGCGACGTGGAGCCCCGCAGCGTGGAAGCGGTGCTGGTCACCGCGGCCGACGCCATCTCGGCGGCCCGTCCCGGCGCCCGCCGCGAAACCTTGGAGACCTACATCAAGCGCCTCGAAAAGCTGGAGGCGATCGCTGACGGCTTCGAGGGCGTCGATAAGTCCTTTGCGATTCAGGCCGGCCGTGAGATTCGTGTCATGGTCAAGCCCGAGCGCATCGACGACTACGCCGCCATGAAGCTGACGAAGGAGATCGCCAAGAAGATCGAGGAAGAGCTCGAATACCCCGGCCAGATTAAGGTCGTGGTGGTCCGTGAAACCCGGGCCGTAGAGTACGCCCGGTAAGTAGCGTCAACAAAGCAGCCGGCGGGCGTCTGCTCGCCGGCTGTTTCCCTTTCATGCCAACCAACAGGACTTTAAGCTAACTAAATCGAACCGATATGTAACACTGGGGGTGATCGGTTGATTCGTCGCCAACGTGAGGAGAATCTCTCGCGCAAGCTCAGCCCGCTGATCGGCATGCTGGTCCGGTACCCCGAAATCGGCACCGTGAAGTACGACCCGCGCCAGCAGATCGTTCACTTCACCCTTCTGGTTACAGGGGGGCTGACGGAGGCCGAATTCGACCGGCTACGCCGGCTGCTGACCGACACGCTCGAGGTCTACAACATGATGGACCAGCGGCGCCCGGCGGTCCTGGAGATCCGTCAGGAGAGCTTCGGTGAACTCACCTCGCTGGCCATCACCCGCGACGTGGTAACCCTGACCCCTGCGGAGATCTGGACCATCATCGAGTTCTTCCGGGACCGCTTCGAGGGACGCCTGGTTGCCGAACCGGTCGATTACGCCGGCGAGGACGAGCTGATCGCCCAGGACGAAATGATCGAGCAGATCATCGCCGAGCTTGAGGGCGGTCGCACCGGGCGGGACCTGATCGCAATTCGGGAAGATGGTCGGGTCATGGTCTTCCAAAAGTAAGTTGAGCGAGGCCTCCTTCGGGGGTCTCGCTTTTCTTTTCAGACAAACGCATCTCGCCTCCGTATGAGCCCCAAGAAAAAAATCCCCAAAAATCTATGTTTCGACCTCGAACATTTTACGCGTGACATCCGTATTGAAAGGTAGACCGGTGTAAATCCCACGCACCAGTTCCCCGCAAAGGCCAATTGTAAGGAGGGAAGTCGAAATCAGCCCCGGGCCGCCATTTCCGCTATAATGGAAGGTAGCAGCCCGGAATCGGGGCAAGGAATAGGGCAAGACACGGGAGGAACGCACTTGCGGGTTCTGTTTTTTGGGGATGTAGTAGGCAAGGCTGGGCGGGACATTGTCGCGCGGTACATGGGTCCGCTCAGGGAGCATTACGGTGCCGATTTTGTCATCGTGAACGGCGAGAACGCTGCTGGTGGCGTGGGAATCACCGCTCAGATCTGCCGGGAACTGTTCGACCTGGGCGCCGACGTGGTGACACTCGGCAATCATGCCTGGGATAAACGGGAGATCGCCACATATATTGATGAGGAACCGAGGCTGATCCGGCCGCTCAACTTCCCACCCGGCACGCCGGGCTACGGGCACCACGTGGTGCGAAGGGGCGGTCAGCCCGTGCTGGCTGTGGTACAGGCCCATGGCCGTGTCTTCACCCCGCTGCTGCTGGAGGACCCCTTCCGGGGGCTGGATGAGGCGGTCCAGCGCCTCCGGGAAATCACCCCGAACATCGTCGTGGACTTCCACGGCGAAACGACCTCAGAGAAGGTCGCGATGGGCTGGTATCTAGACGGCAAGGTGAGCGCGATCATAGGCACCCACACCCACGTGCAGACCGCCGATGAGATGATCCTGCCCGGTGGCACGGCGTACCTGAGCGACGTGGGCATGTGCGGCCCCTGGCAGTCGGTGATCGGCATGGACCGCAACCTGGTGCTGGAGCGCTTTCTCACGCAAATGCCGGTCCGGCTGGAGGTGGCTCGCGGGCCTGCGATCCTCTCCGCGGTGGTCCTGGAAATCGACGAGACCACCGGAAAGGCGACAGGTATCGAGCGAATCCTTGAGCGCGAACTGGAAACAGAGCCGCTTGATGGAGAGTTTGGAAACTGATAACATAGGGTTCGATGACAAGCAAATGATGCCAATGGAGGGGACATTTGTTATGGAAGTGCTGAAAGTATCTGCCAAGTCAAGCCCAAATGCGGTGGCAGGAGCCCTGGCTGGCTGCCTGCGCGAGAGAGGGGCGGCCGAATTGCAGGCAATCGGAGCTGGCGCACTGAACCAGGCAGTGAAGGCGGTAGCAATTGCGCGGGGATTCGTAGCTCCCAGCGGCATGGACCTGATCTGCATCCCGGCATTCACCGACCTGCGTATCGACGGTGAGGAGCGCACCGCGATCAAGCTGATCGTGGAGCCCCGGTAGTAGGCTATCAAAGAATCACATATGCGAAACCGCCCGGCAGCCTTTTGCCGGGCGGTCTTTTATGCTTCGCTTCCCCGCCCGGCGGGCCCCTCGAAGAAGATCGAGACGCACCCCGGGCCGACGTGTGTGCCAATGGTGGCTCCAATCGGACCGACGATCACCTCGGCAGCCCCGTACTGCGAACGGAACCGCTCGGCCAGCTCCGCTGCGGTCTCCGGGTCGTGAGCGTGGCTGACCCCTACGCGCCGACCGGCAACGCTGTGGCCGATGCGCTCCATCTCCGCAAAGAGTCGGTTCAGGGCCCGCTTGCGCCCACGCACCTTGTCGAAGGGCACCAGGCGCCCCGCCATGTCGACCTGAAGGACCGGCTTGATGTCCAGCAGGCCGGCAGCCAACCCCGCCATACGGGAAATGCGCCCGCTGCGCATGGCAAAGTCCAGGGTATCGAGGGTAAAGAGGTGGTACACGGTCTTGCGGTACTCATCGAGGTCGGCCTTGATCTCCCTGGCCGAGCGCCCCTGGTCGGCCAGGTCGGCCGCCCGCAGGGCCATCAGCCCGATTCCGACGGAGGCGCCCAGGCTGTCTACAACCTCCACGCGCCCAGCAAACTCCGGCTCCTGGGCGGCCGCGATGCCGTTGAGCACGCCGTTGCTCAGTCCGGAGCTCAAACCTACATAGACGGCCTCATGACCATCGGCGGTGGCGGCCTTGTACTGTTGCCCGAACTCGTAGGGCGTCAACTGGGCTGTGGTTGGGGCCAGTCCCTCCTGCTGTACGCGGGTATAGAACTGTTCGGGAGTGATCTCTGCGCCGTCTTTGAGCAGGTCGCCGCCCAGCTGGACGGTAATGGGGATCACCGTGATGCCGCGCGTACGGGTCAGTTCAGATGGCAGGTCGCAGCACGAATCGGTCAGCACGCGTACTCGGTTGGCCATAGGTCCCCCTCCTAACAGGGGTAGGGTACCGCTACGTGCGCAAATTGTACATAGGTAAAGCACCCTGTTTTGGGTGCATGATGGGAGGGATTTCTCCCAGGAGCGTGGAAAAAATAGTTCGGATGGCTAAGTATCTCTGATCCCAGACGAATGGGAGGCAGCAGACAAGACAATGGCAGCGTACTTGGAGAGGGCACAGGCCCTGCACCGGAAATACCCGGTGGTGGACGGGCATGCAGACAGCATCCTGGATGTGCTTGATGGGGTTCGCACGCTGACTGAGCGTTCCGACAGGGGCCACCTTGATTTCATTCGGGCCAAAGAGGCAGGGCTTGCCTGCACCGTACAGGCGGCATGGCCAGCCAAGGAGCTATGGCATTATATCCCGGCGGAGGTCAAGCGCGGCGTCGACCCAATGCACCCGGACAAGTTCAAGCGGGTGGGCCAGCAGATCGACGGCTTGCTGACCCAAATCGAGAAGGCGGGGCCGGGCGTCCGCCTGGCGCTGACCGCGGCAGATATCCGTGCTGCGCACGCCGCGGGGCAGGTTTCGGTACTGCTGAACATTGAGGGCGCCGAGGCGATCGAGGGGGATCTGGCCGCCCTGCGCAACTTCTATCGGCTCGGCGTCCGCATGATGGGCCTGGTCTGGAACTACCGCAACGAGGTGGCCGACGGCGCCGGCGACGAGGCGGCCAGCGGGCGGCTCACGCAGTTCGGCCGCCAGGTGGTCATGGAAATGAACCGCCTGGGCATGCTGATCGACCTCGCCCATATCACCTCGCCCTGTTTCTACGACGTTCTGGAGCTGTCCGAGCAGCCCGTGCTCTTCACCCACGGCAACTGCCGGGCCCTGTGGGATCACCCCCGCAACCTGACCGACGATCAGATCAAGGCCCTCGCCCAGAAGGGCGGTGTCTTTGGCATCTCCTTCGTCAACACCTTCATGAACCGGGAGACCGCCACCCTGTCGACCGTGGCCGACCATATCGACCACGTCGTGCAGGTGCTGGGCAATGCGGATCACGTGGCCTACGGCTCCGACTTCGACGGCTGCACGCCGCCGCCCGGGCTGGAGAATGTGGTCAAGTTGCTCGACCTTACGGCTGAATTGCTCCGCCGCGGATACACCGAGGCGGACATGGCAAAGATTCTGGGCGGGAACTTCCTGCGTGTCTTTGAGCAGGTCCTGCGCGGGTAAAGTGACAGCGATTAGCAGGAGGTAGCATTTCGTGGACGTACGCACCAACAACCAGCCCCTGAACCAGGTCCAGGCCGACGTAGTCGTGCAGTTCCAGTTCGAGGGCGCCGAGGTTTCTGCGCAGGGCTATGGCGCCCTGGGTGAGCAGGTGAGCCAGGCGTTCGCCAGCGGCGACTTCAAGGGCGAGTTCGGACAGAGCGCCCTGTTCTACAGCGGCGGCGCCATCGCCGCCCGCAAGCTGATGCTCTTTGGCCTGGGCAAGGCCACCAAGCTCGACATTCGCAAGCTGCGCAAGGCCGCCGGCATGGCCGTGCGGGCCGCCCGCCAGAGCGGCGCCGCCCACGTGGCCGTCACGGTGCCCGCCGTGGGCGGGCTTGAGGCCGCCAAGGTCGCCCAGTTCGTCACGGAGGGCGCCCTCCATGGCAGCTATCGCTTCGAGAGCTTCAAGTCCGAAGCCAAGGGCCGTGAGAACGTCACCACAATCACCTTGGTGGGCGGCCCCGAGATCGAGGCGGGCGTGAAGGCCGGCCGGGCCATTGGCAACGCGGTCAACCTCGCCCGGGGCGTCAACTGGCAGCCCGGCAACCGCCTGACCGCCACCGCCCTCGCGGAGAAGGCCGTGGAGGTCGCCAAGGCCAGCGGCTTTGAGATCGAGGTCTACGACAAGGCCGGCTGCAAGGAGCTGGGCCTCGGCCTGCTGCTGGCCGTCAACCAGGGCTCGGTCGAGGAGCCCCGCTTCATCGTCATGCGGTACAAGGGCAACGGCGGCAAGGGGCCGTGGCTCGGTCTGGTCGGCAAGGGCGTCACCTTCGACACCGGCGGCATCTCCATCAAGCCGACCGACAACATGTGGGACATGAAGTACGACATGTCCGGCGCCGGTGCGGTGCTGGGCGCCATGCAGGCGATCGCTGAGCTGAAGCCCGCCTGCGACATCCTGGCGATCATCTCGGCGACCGACAACATGCCCGACGGCGGCGCCTACAAGCCCGGCGACGTCATCTCCGGCCTCTCCGGGAAAACTGTTGAGGTCCGCTCCACCGACGCCGAGGGCCGCCTCGTGCTCTCCGACGGCCTCGCCTACGCCGTCAAGCAGGGCTGCCAGAAGCTGATCACCGCCTCGACCCTGACGGGCGCTGCCAATATCGCCCTCGGCCCGATTCGCTTCGGCATCGTCTCCAACGACAACGCCTGGGAGAACGAGGTCTTCGAGGCGGCCGAAGAGGCCGGCGAGCGCGGCTGGAAGCTCCCCCACGACGAGGAGTACTACGACCTGTTCAAGAGCCCCATCGCCGACATGTCCAACACCGGCACCGGCCGGTCGGCGGGCACCGTGGTGGGCGGCCTCTTCCTGATGCGCCACGTGGGCGACGTCCCGTGCGTCCACATGGATATCGCTGCCCTGGCCTGGCGGGGCACGGAGGACAAGTATGAGGATATCGGTGCGACGGGCGTCGCAGTTCGGACCTTCGTGAGCGCAGCATTCAAGTTCGCGGAGGCGAAGTAGCCGATGGTTCAGATCCCGATGCCCTCGCCCCTGGGGCGCGCCGACCTACACACCCACACCACCGCTTCGGACGGCACGCTGTCGCCCGCTGAGCACGTGAAGTGGGCGGCTGGGCAGGGGCTCGCCGCCCTGGGGATCACCGACCATGACACGATCGCCGGCTGGGAGGATGCCATGGCCGCCGCCCTGGAGGTTGGCATTGAGATCGTGCCGGGCTGCGAGCTCTCCACCGAGGTGGACAAGACCGAGGTACACATCCTCGCTTACTACTTTGACCCCAAGGAGCCCGGGATGGCCGCGCTGCTGGAGCGAATGCGGGGCGGGCGCCGGGCCCGGGCAAAGGAGTCGGTGGAGAAGCTGCAGAAGCTGGGCTACAGCCAGGTCAGCCTCGAGCGGGTCCTGGAGCTGGGCGGCGAGAGCGTCGGGCGGCCCCATATCGCTGCGGTGATGGTGGAGGCCGGCGTGGTTCGCACGGTGGCCGACGCCTTCGACCGCTTCCTGACCTACGGCAAGCCGGCCTACGTGCCCCGGCCCAAGCTGACCCCGGAAGAGGCGATCAGCGTGGTGAAGCAGGCCGGTGGTGTGCCCGTGGTGGCCCACCCCGGCCTGATCCGGGACGACAAGTGGGTCCGGCACTTCATCGCCCAGGGGGTGATGGGGATCGAGGCCTACCACACCGACCATTCGGAGAACCAGCGCCAGTTCTACGCCCGCTGGGGCTTCGACGCCGGCCTGATCGTCACCGGCGGCACCGACAGCCACGGGCCCAAGGGCACCCGTACGGTGGTGCCGGGCGCCGTCAACGTGGGGCTGGAGGTCGTGGCGAAGCTGAAAGCCGCCAGCGCCTACTGGCAATCGCAACATACGGAGTGATGCAGGGTGGCCAGACGAGTCGAGATCGAAGCTTTCCACCCGCATGAGCTTGAGTTCATTACCTTCGGCCAGGCCGGCCAGGGCCCGCGGGTCCTGGTTACTGCCGGCATCCACGGCGGGGAGGCCACTGGCATCTGGGCCGCCCGGGAGCTGGTGGGGTGGCTGGGCGCCCGGGATCTCAAGGGCCAGGTTACGGTCCTGCCCGTGGCAAACCCGGCCGCCTTCCGACGGGGGACCCGGACCTCGCCGTACGATGAGATCGACATGAACCGGATCTTCCCTGGCAAGCCGGAGGGTGCGCCCACCCTGGTGACCGCCAACACGATCTGGAACGAAGCGAAGCAGGCCGATTTCATCGTCGACCTGCACTGTTGCGGCATCTTCGGATCGGACTACACCCTAGCCCTCTGGCAGGAGTTTGACTTCGCCCGGGACCTGGCCACGAAGCTGGACATCCCGGCCGTGGTTCAGTCCGGGGGCACCCGCAACCAGCTCTTCGTGGAGGCCTGCCATGCGGGCATCCCCGCGGTGATCATCGAGCTGGCGGGAGGGCAGCTGGGGAGCGAGGGCGGCATGCTGAACCGCCGCTCCGGCGAGGCCGCCTTCACGGCCGTCTCAAACCTGCTGAAGCGCCTCGGCGTGGTGCCAGGAGAGGCGCCCCGGGTCAGCCCGACCTTCTACGGGAAGCTGCAGGAGATCCAGGGCCGGCGGGCCGCCCTGTGGAGCCCGCAGGTGGCGCCCGGCGCCCGGGTGGAGGAGGGGCAGCCCCTCGGCCTCCTGGATGCGGAGCCCGTCCACAGCCCGGTCACCGGCGTGGCCACCGTGGTCAAGGGGGACCGGTACGTCTTCCCCGGCGAGCACCTGGCCATGGTGGGCCCACAGGCCTGACCGACCCCCACCTGCCAGCGCAGGCATAGATCCTACAGCCCCTGGGTATATTAGGGGAAACGGAGGGTCACCCGGCCTGGGGAGGGTGGGTCGTTGGACAAAGCAGATGAGATGGCCGAACTGAAACGGCGGGTACAGATCCTGGAGGAGCGAATCGCGGGCCTGCGGGCAAGTCGGCGTATCCTGATGAACCTGGTCGCGGCACAGGAGCGTGAAAAGCGATCCCGCATTCAGCGGCTGGAGCAGGAAAACCATCGGCTGCAGCGGCAGAGTACCCGCTACGCCAAGGCTGTACTGGAGCGCAACATCCGCATCATACGCCTCGAGCAGTCAGTTCGGCGCAACCCCGAGGAGGATATCTCTTGAAGTCGGGGGGAGGTGGAGCGCCAACCGGCGGCGGGGCAACCTCCTGCGGGCTAAAACCGCAATGTCCTCGGAGGTTGCCCCTTGTCCCCCCGACACCCCCCACGCCTCGGGCATGGCCCGACGCCGATCGTCCGGTTCGCAGCTGACGCTGCTGCGGCTAGTGGCGGGCACAGCCCGCCACTGGGTCGCACCTGTCGCCACGACCGGCTCTGCTTCTTGTTGGGCAGTTCCTATGAAGAAAAAAGGGAGCCCCGAAGCAAGCGCTTCGGGGCTTCATCCATATGGTGGCGTCAGGCGTGACCCCTGCTGCGAGATCCGCCTTCCCCAATGCCCCACCGGGGCTCTCGGGGCGCCTCCGGCGCGCTCTCCCAGTCGAAATCGGGATCGCCCGCGAAGGCCGTACGGTCCTGGTGCCAGCCTGTGGGAACTGTCTGCCGAAGGCTCAGGGGCGAAGGACGCTCAGGGGCCCGACGAGCACCCTGCGGCGCAGCGGTGGAATAGTTCTGAGTCATTCTGGCACACCTCCTGTACAGTGACGTTCCAGCCGAACGAGATAGGGATGTGGGTAAATCATCCGCCTCAATGGTAGCACTAGTCACACGTTATCGGAAGATCCTGACCCCAAATTAGGGTGTACCCAGCACGAACGAACCATGCGGAAACCGCGTCCTAAGAAGGAAGTCAAGCCGTTCACCGGGAAGAGAAAGCTGTCGAAATTATTGAAGGGGGATCCACGTGCAGCAACAGGTCGCAGCGAAAGCCGTAGCTGAGCGGGTTCAGAGCAACATCAAGCAGGTCATTGTCGGCAAGAGCGATGTCATCGAGTTGCTCATGGTGGCCCTGGCCACGGGCGGCCACGTGCTCCTCGAGGACGTCCCCGGCACCGGGAAAACCGTCATGGCCAAGTCCCTGGCCCGCTCGCTCGATTGCTCCTTCCGGCGCATTCAGTTTACCCCGGACCTGCTGCCCAGCGACGTGACGGGCGTCAGCTTCTTTAACCAGAAGGCCGGCGAGTTCGAATACCGCCCCGGCCCGATCTTCTCGCAAATTGTGCTGGCCGACGAGATCAACCGCGCCACCCCGCGCACCCAGTCGGCCCTGCTGGAGTGCATGGAGGAGCGCCAGGTAACCGTGGAGGGCGTCACCCGGCCCATGCCGGCGCCCTTCCTGGTGCTCGCCACCCAAAACCCGGTCGAGCAGGAGGGCACCTTCCCGCTCCCCGAGGCGCAAATGGACCGCTTTCTGCTGAAGTTGCCCGCGGGCTACCCCGACTCCCGCGAGGAGATGGAGATGCTCGACCGCTTCCGCCAGAGCCAGCCGCTGGCCGACTTGAAGCCCGTGGCCTCGCCCGCAGAAGTTCTGGCCATGCAGGGGGCCGTGCCAGAGATTCACGTGAGCCGGCCGGTCCAGCAGTACATGGTCGACCTGGTTCGGGCCACCCGGGGCCGCAGCGGCGTCGAGCTAGGCGTCAGCCCCCGCGGCTCCCTGGCGCTCATGCGGGCGTGCCAGGCCCTTGCCCTGATCCGGGGCCGCGATTACGTGCGGCCCGACGACGTCCAGCGCATGGCGGGTCCGGTGATGGAGCATCGGGTGGTCGCCTCCTCCCAGTCGCGGCTGCGGGGGCAGGGGCCCCGGGAGATCGTGGCGGCCGTGCTCGCCGAACTGCCGGTCCCGGCTGAATCGACCGCCGTGGGAGGGGCCTCCTAGTGGACTCCCGACGGGAGGTTCCTCTCCAACTGGCCCTCAGCTTGGTGATCATCGCCGGCTTGATTACCCGCAACGGTCTGCTCCTGACCATGGCCGCCCTCCTGGGGCTCACCTACGGCGTCAGCAAGCTCTGGGGGCGGTATGCCCTGGAGCGCCTGGAGTACCGGCGCACCTTCTCCCGGAGCCGGTGCTTTCCGGGGGAAGAGGTGGAGCTGAGCATTGAGCTGACCAACCGCAAGGTGCTCCCCGTCACCTACCTGTGCGTGGACAACGAGGTGCCCGAAGAGCTGGAGATCACCTCCCGCAAGCTCAAGTTCCTGCGCGTCGGAAAGGGGACGCTACGGCTGCTCTTCGGCATGGCCTGGTACCAGAAGGTGATTCGCCACTTCAAGGTCAGGCCCGCCCGGCGCGGGTTCTACCGGCTCTCCAGCGTCTACTTGTCGGGCGGCGACCCGTTCGGCTATCTCCAGCCGACCCGGCTCCTGGAGGATCCCCAGACCCTCGTGGTCTACCCCCGGGTGCTGTCACTGTCGCAGGTCGGGCTTCCGTCCAGCCGGCCCTTCGGCGACCTGAAGTCCAAGAACCGGCTCTTTGAAGACCCGATGCGCTTTGCGGGCGTGCGGGATTATCAGCCCGGGGACCCGCTCAGCCGGGTGCATTGGAAGGCCTCCGCCGCCTCGGGCAACCTGCAGGTGCGCTTACTGGATCCCAGCTCGAACCTGGGCCTGTGCGTCTTCGTAAACACGTGGAGCTATGATCTCCCCTGGATGGGCACCGACGTGGATGCATTCGAGGCTGCCTGTGTGCTGGCGGCCAGCGTCGTTGGCTGGGCCGCCGGGGAAGGGCTCCCCGTGGGACTTTTCGCCAATGGCGTGGTCCATGAGTGGGGGATGAACCTGCGCCTGGAGCCCACCCGCGGGCCCGAGGTGCTCACCCACGCCCTGGAAGGGCTGGCCCGGCTGCAAACCATTAGCCAGACCCCGCTGGCTGAGCTCATGCTCGACGAACTGCCCCGGCTGAGCTACGGCACCAGCGTGGTGGTCATCACCCGGAGCCTCCCGGAGGTGCTGGCGGGTGCCGTGCTCGACGTGCAGCGCTCGGGGCGCCCCGTCACCCTGATCCTCACCGGTCCCGACCAGCCAGAGCACCTGTCCCGGCTTACCGGGGTCCGCATTTACCACGTCCCCGGAGAGGAGGCCCTGCATGCCGCGGTTCTCGCTTAAGGCGCTCTACCGTTGGACGCTGGCCGCCCTCGCCGAGACGGCCGTCGCCATTCCCTGGATGGTCGCGATGTACGCCCTGAGCGGCAAACAGGCCTGGCCCGCCGCCTTGCCCGGCGCCTGGGTGCTCCTGCTCAGTTACGCCCTGGCCGCCGCCTGGGAGTTCGGAAGCCCTCAGGCCGCACGGGGCTCCGGGAAGGGCCGCATCGTTGCGATGGGGGTCGGCCTGACCATCGTCTACCTGATTACTTTCTACACGACTCCCATCGAGTTCGTGTGGGGCTCACCGTGGCAGAGTAACCTCGCCATGGCCATTCTGCCCGCAGCGGGGTACATGTGGTACCAGGGCGCCGCCAGCGCCGCCGAGGGCGTAGAGTATGGCCGTGTCTACACCCGCTTTGGCATCCAGTGCATCGCCACCGTCGGTGCCGTCGTCTTCCTGATCGCCAGCCGGGCCGCTGCGGACAGCAGGGTGCAGGTGCTGCTCTACTGGAGCTTGATCCTGCTCTTCGCCGCCGGCCTGACCCTGGTGGTGGTCACCCGGGAGCGTTCGCTGCGCCAGGACCAGGCCCGCCTGGGGGAATCGGGCACCGGCGGCGAGCGGATGTCTAACCTCTTGACCGGTGTCGTCATTGCCCTGCTCCTCCTGACGCTGCTGGCCTCCTACCTGCTCTCAGCGGAGAGGCTCAGCGCCTTCTTCGGCCTGGTGCGGGGCACCGTCGGACGGCCCCTGGAGTGGATGGTGGATGTGGGCCTGCTGATCGTGGTCCGGTGGGCCATGATCATCCTGATGATCTTCAACGGCGTGGCGAAGTACCTCCTCCCGAAGGGGTATGTCATTAACCAGCCTGACCTCGAACCAGGGCAGCCAACGGAGATTACCGAGGTCGAGGTCGTGCCGCAGCCTGTCGCTGACCCCTTCGACTGGATGCCTTACCTGAAGATCGGGCTGATGGTGGTGGGCGGTATCACCCTGGCCATCTTCCTGCTGCGGCTGCGTCGGCGCCAGCGGGCACTGGATCAGGACCCCGAGGAGGAGCGGGTCGACCTTGGCCTCTGGCAGGGGCTCAAGGGCGACCTCCAGGCGCTCCTCGGCTCGCTCCTGAAGTCGGGCGCCGCCGGGGAGGACGAAGACCAGGCTGCGGCACTGCCGGACGACCCCCGTGACCCCCGAGCGCTCTACCGTCGGCTCCAGGCCTGGGGCCTGGCCGTCGGGCGGCCCCGCGGGGCAGCGGAGAGCCCCGCCCGCTACGGCGAGGCCCTCGCCGAGAGGCGCCCCGAGGCGGCCCTGGCCACGGCCGAGGTGACCGAGGTCTACCAGCAGGCCCGGTACGGCGCCCGGCCCCCCGAGCCGGAGGCGGTCAAACAGGCGGCCCAGGCGCTCCAAAACCTTCAGAAGTAGAACAGGGTCCGGGGCAATAACCCGGACCCTGTGCTATGTATCTATACTGCGCCGCAGCCGTAGCCCGGGTAAGCGGCAATTCCGGGCAAGCCGGCCGTCGTCGGGAGGGCCGAGGGAACGGTCGCTACGGTGGTGACGGGCACCGCATACTCGTAGACCCGGTAGACCGTGGCGTTGGCAGCCGGGTAGGCGGCGGCGCCCGGAGCGATGAACAGATCGCTCACGCCGGCCTGGGCCCCGATGAAGGGGGAGTAAGCGGCTGCCCAGTTGGTTCCGAACGGAGCGCACCCGGCTAGGCCAGCAGGAGTCGCAGACATGGGGTTCACCTCCGCACTCAGACTATGCGCAGTCCGCTCTTTCGGACTTCACAATTCTGGCGTGGGGTTCTATAATGAATAGGAAAGTGAATACCGTTTTCCATTCCAGTTTGGAATTCGGAGGGGATGCGCTTGCTGTTGCAGCACCTGATCACGTTCTGCCGAGTCGTGGACGAGAAATCTTTTACCCGGGCCGCCCAGGCGCTCAACCTGACCCAGCCATCCGTCACCAAGCAGGTCGGCGCCCTGGAAGACCACCTGCAGATCGACCTGTTCACCCGGTCGGGCAAGCAGGTGCACCTCACGCCGGCCGGCGAGCTGGTCTACCAGTACGCCCGGCAGATCACCACGCTGGTCGCCCAGGCTGAACACGCCGTACAGGAGCTGCGCACCCCGGGCAGCGGCCACATTACGGTAGGCTGCGTACACACCATCGGGCTCTTCACCCTCCCGGACCTGCTGGCCGAGTTTGCGCGTGAGCACCCCCTGGTGAAGATCAACGTCAAGACCGGCAACAACCAGGAGACCATCAACCTGCTCCTGCACGGTGAGGCCGACATTGGGCTGATCACTACCCCGTACGTCCACGAGCGCCTGGAGTGCCACCCGCTCTTCGAGGACCCGCTGCTGGTGGTGGCCAGTCCGGAGTACGCTCAGGGCCTGCCACCCGTGCTGTCGCTCGCCGACCTGGCCCGCCAGCCCATGATCGCCTACGTGCGTGGAGCCAAGTTCCGGCTGACCACCGACCAGCTGCTGGAGCAGGTCGGAATCAGCCCCAACGTGATCATGGAGTTCGACAACCACGAGGCGATCAAGACCATGGTGCGGCTCGGTTTCGGCGTAGCGCTGGAGCCCGCCTCAGCCCTCTCCAAGGACCTGGCTGGGGGCGACCTGGTGGCGCTGAACGTACCCGGCCTGCCAGACAGCAGCCGCACGACCTCGCTGCTCCTGCGGCGCGACGAGCGGCGCTCCCCAACGGTCGAATCGTTCCTACAGCTCCTGCAGCGCCGGTTTAGCAAGCGATAAAAGCCAGAGCCAGGGTGCATGAACTGCCCCTGGCTCTTTGTTATTGCTCGGTCACGGCCGGCGGTCGCTGGTCCCAGGGCTCCGGCGACCACCCCGCAGGGTCTCCGGAAAGCGCCACATTATGGCGCAGGAAGTGAACCAAGTCCCGGAACTGGAACGAAGCGTGGTTCATCGCCTCGCTGAACTGATAGGTGCGGATCATCCCGCCATCATGGACATCCAGCTTAAAGAGCGTCCGGTCGTCGGCGCTGACCGGCGCGTTTAGCACATGGTCGTCCCAGTCGACGTGGGTGTACAGGGTGAGCAGTTGTGCGACGTCCTCGGGGTCCAGTCGGCCGTCGGCCCGCTCCACCGCCCGGCTCTCGAAGCTCCAGTGGCCATCTTCGCTCACGGAGACCCGAAACAGGTCGACCCCGGAGGTGATCCCTTGGGCAGATAGGGTCAGGTGCATGCGCTTCATCCTCCTGAGCAGCGTATCGGCTTCTTAGTTTGCACCCCCGCACCTGTGAATATTCGCCAAACATTGTCGAATTGGGGCCTACAAGCTATAATGGGAGGGAGTGGATTTCACGTGTGTGAAAATGCGGAGGGAGTGTGAGCTGCTGGGATGATCAAGACCCTCTATGTCGGAAACCTCCCGTGGGCCGTTACGGAGGAGGATCTGAAGCGTGCCTTCGCCCAGTACGCTGAGGTGACCTCAGCCCGTGTGGTTACGGACCGGGAGACGGGCAAGTCCCGTGGCTTCGGGTTTGTGGAAGTAAAAGAGGAGAATGCCGCCGCTGCCATTGAGGCGCTCAACGGCGCCGAGTGGGGCGGTCGAATCCTCACGGTCAACGAGGCGCAGCCTCGCCCTGACCGCCGGTCCTCACGCCGGTAGAGAGTAGGGGCCGCCCTTTCGAGCGACGCCCCCTCGTCAAACCGGACTTGCAGTTTTCCCGCATCCGGCTTACGCCGGTCGTAGCCCTACAACA
>JBOZRQ010000013.1:0-183573 GCA_050789255.1 Symbiobacteriaceae bacterium | reverse complement strand
GTAGGTTGCCCTAGGCAACCACGAGAGGGCCGACCAATCGAGAGGCACTGGGTCGTCCGGCAGTAGGTTGCCCTAGGCAACCACGAGAGGGCCGACCGTAACAAGACCACTTTTCTCCTGCTGAAAATGCGGAGGAAGGTGGTCTTTTCCGTGCTCAGGCCGTTGCGGCTAGCCAGAGACACACGAAGAGCCCTGCAGCCAGCAGGGCTCTCGCCTTATACAATCGTTTAGTTCAAGCTGTTCCAAGATAGATACAAACATACGGCTGATAGGGCAAAAAGGCCGATTGCATTCACCCGTCTCCGGCGCATTTTAATCCCATAGGTAGCGAACAAGATGGCCGCCGCCAGTTTGGAGGCGCTGTGATAGTGACCACCGAACGACGAACTGCTGAAAATGATCGACATCAGCAGCATCGTAGAGATTAGTAGTCTAAACCATAAAGGTTCCTGTTGGAATTGGGCGATCGTCGCTCTAATCAGCTGCATTTCGCATAACACTCCTTTCACAGTCCGGGCTGGAGCACCCCCAGGGGGGACCCTTGAAGCACCTACTAGGCAGGACCTTTCAATCACCCAGATTACTTATCCTGCTGGTTGTGACAGAAGAGGGGCCCTCGCCCACCCCGAGCAACCGCTCCAGGAGAAACCCCAGCACGATAATCCCAGGCACCGTAAGCACAAGCCTCACCATGGCAAAGCTGACCCCCACAAAGTGAGCCTCCAGCGCCACCATCGGGATCTTCACCGCCGCCCAGGTCCCCAGGAAGATCGTCACGTTGGCCCACCGCGCCCCCTTCTCCTGCAAAGCCTTGGCGACAGGAAAAGCAGCATACAGCGGCCCCGCAGCAGCGGTACCCAACAAGATCGACAGAGCCACCCCGCGAGCCCCCGACCCGGGACCGATGTGCCGCTCCACCGCGCTCCTGGGCACCCAAGCGTCGAACAGGCCCATCAGAATCAGAATCATCGGGAGCACCTTCAGAATGCTCCACAGAAAATCCCACGTGTTGGCCGCTACCCTCCCGGCCAGTCCCGGATCAAAGAACGCCAATCCCACCTGGGCAACCACCACCACCGCCAACAGCCAGAACTTCACAGGATCACCCCCATCAAAGCGCCCACGATCAGGGCCAGCACCAGGCTCAGGCCGTTGCGGAGCAGTGCGAAGCGCCGCCCGAAGAACTCCGCCTCCATGGGCGCCGAAACCAAGCCTACCATGGTCAGGGTGGTGATAAACGCCGCCATGGTGGCCACACCGGCGCCCAGCTTCAGCAGCGACCCGGCCAGCGGGAAGGCGATCGGCCCCGGAATGGTGGCCACCGAGCCGACAAGGGCGGCCAGGATGAACCCCGTCAGACCATGCTGTTGGAACAGCTGCACCAACACCTGCTCGGGCACCAGGGCGAGCATCAACCCGATGATCCAGGTGATGACCTGGAGGCTGGGCATAAGGCCCAGGAACGACTTACCGCTGGTCTGAAGCGCCTTGCGGGTACGCCCAGGGTCGTACCAGTACGAAACAGCAAGCGCGATGACTGTGACCAGGACCAAGATCAAGGCTGTTCCCTCCGAACCGTGAGTACAACGTTCCCTCGCTTATGCCCCTGCTCTACGTACCGGTGGGCCTCCGCAGCCTGCGCCAGCGGATAGCTCCGGTCGATGACCGCACGCACCTTCCCGGCTTCGATGAGCTCGGCAAGAAACTGCAAGTCTGCCGCGTTTTCCTTCATCGTTTCGCCGATGACCTTCTTGCCGCTGGTCATGTTGGTCCACCATCCCCGAAGGGCCGCCAACGGCATATGGTACGCCCGCAGATAGAAGCCGTTGGCGCCAAGTCTCTCCACACAAGGCCGCCACGGGCTCTTCCCGACCGTATCGAAGATGATATCGTAGGCCGGACCGTCAGCCGAGAGCGACTCTTTGGTGTAATCGATGACCCGGTCGGCGCCCAGCGTCCTTGCTAGCTCCACATTCGGCGTGCTGCAGACCGCGGTCACATCCGCACCGAAGTGTTTGGCGAGCTGCACGGCGTACGTCCCGACACTGCCGGAAGCGCCATAGATGAGCACGCGGCTGCCGCGCTGGATGTTGCCCATCCGGAGATACTGTAAGGCCGTAATCGCACCAACGGGAACCGCCGCCGCCTCCTCGAAGGTCATGTTGGCCGGCATAAGCGCAACAGCACCGTTCTCGGGCATGGTCTTGTATTCGGCACACGCACCGAAGGAGTTGCCGCAGGCGGCATAGACGCGATCCCCCGGCTTGAACCGGGTCACGCTGCTGCCGGTCGCTTCCACCACGCCCGCCAGCTCGAACCCGAGAATCTTCACTCGCTTGGGCCGCCACAGACCGTTGAACAGCCTCGCCAGAAAGGGATCCGCCTTGCGCAGGCGCCAATCACCCGCCGCGGCGGTTGCCGCATGGACCTTGATCAGGATCTCGTCGTCCTTAGGCACAGGTGTGGGGACCTCCCGCATCTGCAGCACATCCGGCGGCCCGTACCGCTTGTATACGATCGCTTTCATCTTGCTTGCCTCCTCCTCAAGATCCATTCGGCCACGGCGAGGTTGATGACCCAGCCCGCTCCCATCAGCAGCGCATGGCTGAGCTCACTGGGCGGGCCGGCGATGATCTCCCCGACCATCAGGGTCAGCATCTGCGTGCCCGCCCCAAGTCCGATGGCGTAGCCACGCATCATCCATGCTCGGTGCCCCTTCACGTCCCCTCGGATGACCGCGGCGATCCCGAGCGGGAAGGATGCGACCATGAGCGACCCGAACAGGAGCCGAAACCCATAGAGCAGCTCACCGGTGCCAGCCTGGCGGGGATAGAACAGGGTCATCCACAGGGCGGACAGCGCAACCAGCAGTCCGCACAGGGTCAGGACCCACCCGGCTGCGCGGTGCCAGCGTGGCCAGCGCAGCCGGAAACCGGTGGGGAACTGGAAGGCGCCCAGGACGGCATACACACCGCCGCTCACGATATGGACTACCACCGGGAGGGGCGACGCCGTGAACCGTGCGTCGACTGGCATAACCTCCGCGCCGCCGGCCAGCTGGATCAGGCGGAGAACCCCAAAAAAGAGCGGAAGAAAACTCAGGAACAACAGTCCGACGACGAGCCACGTGGCCGAGCGTGCTTTACGCATTTCGCCACCGATCTCCTGGTTTGCGGATGTACTGGGCAAAGACGTAGGACCAAGGCATGGCGATGGGAACGATGATCCCCACCATGCAGTTATAGGCCGTCGTTAGGGTTGCCTCGTCCATCTGGCCAGATCTCCAAAGCGGCAGTGCGACGATGAGCAGCCAGAGGGACTTCCAGATCATCTCCCACAGAAGCACGGGCAGCATCTGCAACGGATAGCGGAGCCCCAGGAGCGCAAGCAGCCCAAACGTCACCTGCATGCAAGCGACTACGCCCTCCATGAGCTCCCAGGACCCGTCCGGAGAGACGGCCTGCTCGATGACACCCGGCAATTTGAAAACGGCGAGGCCCACGGCGATGAAGAGGTACACGGCTCTGAGCAGATACAGGCGAAACAGCGACACCTCGTTCATGCTTGCACCCCCCTCCGGTTGGACCACAGGGAAAATCCCAACCATGCAAGCCCCAGCCCCGTCGGCACCGCTGCGATCCGAGTATACTCGTGCGGGACAAGCGCTGTCGCAACAGCCGCCACGGCCCCGAAAGCAAGGATGCCGGCCCCCCAGCGGGACAGGATCCGGGTCCGGAAGGAAGCGATGCCGAACAGCAGCCCACCGATCACATACAGCGCCCCTGTCAGCCCGTATAGCGGTTCGAGGGCGCCCAGGTTCACCTCGCTAGCAGCCCCGGGGAAGATCCCCATGAAGCCCACCACGAACTTCGGTGCTTCCTGCGCGAGCGGCGGCAGGATGAAGGCTTCGGCGAAGGTGAAGCCCGTGATCAGCACCAGCCAGAGGCCGAACAGGAGGAATCCGGCCAGACCGAGCCAACTGGCCTCCTTCACCTGTCGGGCGTAGAGCCCTGCGACGCCGGCCAGGCCGAAGAGGGACATGGCGATGGTCATGATATGTACGATTGCGTAGGTGCTGGTGGTGACCGAGTCGAGCGTCTCGGGTGGATGAATCGGCTGGATGGCGATGAACAGGCTCCCTGCGACCATGGCTGCCAACCCGGACCAACGGATGAGGCTCGATCCTGTAATCATCATGTATTCGTCTCCCTTTCGGATCGATTGTGATCAACCTGAACAACTGAGACCAGGGGCAGGCCGAGGTCACGAACCTTCCTCAGCAAGCCGTGCAATGCAGCCTGATCGACCACCGGGCCGGTTAGGATGGTCGTTCCGTCACCTTCGTGGCGGAAGCGCAGGCCCTCAAACCGGTCGGCCCACCGTGGATCCAGGTGGCCCTTTATGCGAATCTCGTACAGCCCGGCTTTTTCGCTCACGTTGTGCCTCCTTTCTGATCCAAAGGATACAGGGGCACGTGGTGAGGCCGCCTCACCACATGTGGTGATTGATGTGGTGATTGTGGGGGCAAAGAAAAAAGCCCCGGCATTTCTGCCAGGGCAGGGGCGGGCGGTGCGATCACAAACCGAGTTCCTCGGCCCGGCGGACTGCGGCCCGCCTGTTGTTCACCCCTAGCTTGTCGTAAATGTTCTTGGTGTGGGTCCGCAGGGTGTTCAGGGAGACAATCAGTTGGCTGGCCATTTCCGGGCCGCTCAGGTCGGTGCCGAGCAGGCGCAGGACATCGCGTTCGCGCTCGCTCAACGGTTCGCTTAGTAGCACGTTCGCAGTTGGTTTGACCTCCGTGCTCTCCGCGGGCGTGCCAAACGCGGTGAGGAGGCGACGGACGTACTCCCTGGCGATGCCCTGTTTCAGGGCCGCTTCCAGCAGGGCCGCCATGGGCTGGCCTTCATCTACAAAGATGCGGACGTAACCCTCGGGCTCAGCCGTCGACAGGGCGCGCTCCAGGGACACAAGTGCAGCCCGGATGTCGCCCTGCATCTGGTGAGCCAGTGCCTGCAGGATCAGGATCTCAATCGCGCTGCCCGCCCTTCCGCCCGCTTCCGCTGCTTTGAGGAGGCGCTCAAGGAGCTCCATCGCCTCCGCCCGGTCGCTCTCTTGTCGTGCCAATAGCACCCTGGCCAGGGTAATGTGCTCGAACTCGCGCAAGTAGCTAAGCTGATCATGGGCAGTCAGCTCCTGCTCCCGTGCCCAACCGAGGGCCTCATCCAGCCGCCCCTGTGCAACCCACACGCGCGCCTTCAGCGCCGCGATGGGACGGACATTGGGGAACATGTTACTGACATAGAGGCGTTCTGCCTCCCCAAGCAGGTCGAGCGCAGCGTTCAGGTCTCCTTGTGCCACACGGATGCGGGCCATAGCCACGCGCCAGCGGTGCGGGTATTGGGGGAACCCGGTATGCTCTCCTTGCTCCTTGCTCTTAAGCAGGTGCTGCGTGGCGGCATCCAGGTTGTTCCACTCACAGAAGACCTCACCCATGCCCACGTACATATCGGCCGTTCCCCGGATCGCGGGTTCGCCGTGCTCGGCCGCAAGTTGCAGCCCCCGCTCATAGGTGCGCATCACCTGACGGAGCTCACCTTGTGCGATCTTGATATCCGCCAGAGCGTTCAGGCCCCCGACGGCGTCGGAGATGTTCCCCGCCTTCTGCAGGCTGGCCATGCCCTCGGCAAACATCCGGTGGCCTTCTTCGAGATCCCCGTTCGTCCATGAGGCGAGTCCCAGCAGCGCAACGGCTGCGCCGCGCCGGAGATGGTCATCCTCAGCGGCGAGGTCGAGCACCTGCCGGGCAAAGTAGCTGGTAGCCTGTAAATCACCCAGGGCCAGTCCATGACCGGCGCGATACATCGCGATGATGCCCGGGAGCTGGCGAAATGCCTCCTCATCAACGACGACCATCTCAGCCGGTGGGGCCTCGGCATCTCGCAGCCGGTCCGCGACGCCCTCTACAAGGCCGCATGAGAGCATCACCCCGGCATACTGGGCGCTGAGCACCGGCCTGCAGCGGACCACCTCGTCGGGGAGCGCCTTCATCCAGCCCAACAACGTACCCTCTTGTCTGCTCCTGCTCAGGGCCGGACATGCCAGTTCGACCAGGTCCGCCGCCCGCGCGAAATCCCCTGCGGCCACGGCGTGGCGGATCGCATTATGCGACGGATGACGCCTAACACCACGAGCTTCTCGACAGGGCTCAGCCGCCGAGTCGTGCAACTCGTACCACCGGCTTGCGCGGCGGTGCAGCGCAGCTACCCGATCGGGGTGGTCCGTCCGCAAGTGCACAGAGAGCACCTCGGCAAACAGGTGATGATAGCGGTACCACTGCCGCTTGTCATCCAGGGGAACAAGAAAAAAGTTGCCTCGCTCCAGGGCCTCCAGCCGGCTGCTTCCGTCCGCCTGTTCCGTGACGGCATCACACAGCGGGCCATAGAGCCGGTCGAGAATGGAGGTCTGAAGCAGGAAACTGCGAACATGGTCGGGCTGACGCTGCAGGACCTCTTCAAGCAGGTAGTCCACAATGTACCGGTTATCGCCGGCGAAGGCCCGTATGAACGCAGACATGTCGTTGCGCCCCTGCATGGAGAGGGAGGCCAGCTGAAGCCCCGCGATCCAGCCTTCCGTCCGGGACTCCAGGGCCGCGATGTCGCCCTGCGAGAGCCCCAAGCCCACTACCTGGTTCAGGAACGCAGCCGCTTCGTCCGGGGTGAAGCGCAGGTCGGTGGCACGCAGCTCGGTCAAAAGGCCCCGGGCGCGCAAACGGCCCAGGGGAAACTGCGGATTTTCCCGCGTGGCGATGACCAGGTGTAGTTGTGGCGGGAGATGTTCGAGGAGAAAGGTGAGGGTATCATCGATCGGCCTGCTATCGATCACATGATAGTCGTCCAGGACGAGGACGATTTTATGCGGAAGGGCAGAGAGGTCGTTGAGCAGCCCCGTCAGCAGCGATTGGGTTGCGGGTGGCTGCGTGGATGTGAGCGCACTGACCACGCCTCCGCCGACCCCCGGCGCAACCGTCTGCAGAGCAGCGATCAGGTAGGTCAGGAAGCGTGTTAAGTCGTTATCCTCTTCATCGAGTGACAGCCATGCGGCCGATCGACCGCAGCCGGCGACCCATTCGCTGACCAGAGTCGTCTTGCCAAAGCCCACGGAGGCAGAGATGAGCGTCAGTTTGCGGTCCAGACTCGCGTTCAGCCGCTCGACCAGGCGCGCGCGGGGAACCGATCTGGTCCGTGGCGGCGGGATATACAGCTTGGTAGCCAAGATGGGCAGACTCATGGGTCTTGGCTCACGCTCCCTATGGCTTTATGTCCATAATCATATCTCCTTTCGAAACATGTCACTACTCCAAGTTACGTAGCAGAAGCGATGAAGCTACAGAGTAAGGGCGCCCCGACTCGCAGTAGAGTCAGGAGCGCCCCTGTTGTGTTGGGGTTGTAGGCGGGACTACTTCTTCTCGGCCTTAGCGGTGCGGCGGCCCTTGATCTTGGCCAGCCCACCTTGCAGGTTGATGATCATGCACGGAACGCCCTTGGAGTCCGTCGTCGCCTGGGTCTGGCACGAGAGTCGGCCCTCGGGCCGGAGGACCGGGAAGTCCTTAAAGACGCCATGCAAATAGAGGACGATCGACTGGTCAGCGTTGCGGCGGATGGGCATGGACTTGTCGGTGCCGGGCCGGACCGGGTGAACGGAGACCAGGCCGGTGCCCTTGTTGGCCCCCAGCACAACGGCGTACTCCGCCAGCTTCAGATTGGCGGTTTCGGCGAGCTGATCCAGTTGCGCTGTGGCACCCATGTTCAGCGGGGTCCGCCCGGAGGGATTGACCGTGGCATTCGGGGGATCACGCCGTGAATCCTGACTGATCGACGGAACCGGGTTCGCCGTCTCAAAATCGAGCCCCAAGCGTTCAGCCTCATACGACGAAGACACGGAAAGGAACCTCCTTTGTCTAAATTCCTATATTTGGAACACGATTTGAGTTTATCGATCCGACAGTGGATTGTCAATATATGGATTTGCCGTGAGCGGCCAGAATTTGTCCGCATGTGTTCGTACGAGTCCACATCCGTCCACATCGGTCCACATCGGCCCCGTGCGCTTCCGAAGGTCAAATATTCATCTGCGCCTGCATATACGCATGAATAACCATCACATCCGAAGCCGTGACGAGACCAAGACGGTAAGAGGGGCCAAAAAACCGCCGCCTCCGGACGCAGGTTTTGCGACCGGACCGCGGTCGGTCATGCCCATCCCGATTGGTCTGTACCTGTCCGCACGGTTCCAAACGCATCTGCACCCGGCCGAACCGATGCACACTTGCACTGATTTGCATAGTCCCAGCATAACGACTTCCAAGCCGAGTGCGGCGAATCGCCAGGGCCGCAGTACCTATTGGATGGCCTTCGAATAGAGCACCGACTGCCGCCACCGTTCAAAGCCCGCCCGCTCATACATGGTGACAGCGGGGGTGGGGTTGTCCGCCTCCACGGACAGGGTGGCTGCCGGCGCACCGGCCTGCTTGAGTGCTGCCAAAGACGCCCACAGCAGCGCCCGCCCAAGTCCGGTCCCCTGCTCCGTTTGCAGGACCACGAGCGTATGGAGGCGCCCGGCCTTGATTCCTCCACCGGCGTCCCGGTGCAGCGTCGCGTGCCCGTAGCCGACCACCCGGCCGTCCGGGCGAACGGCCACGGGGAAAAGGTCGGGGCGAAAGCCGGGCGCCGTGAGCTCTTCTTCCATCTCCTCGGAGGTGCGGACCGTGCCGTTCCCCCGCCAGGCGTAGGCGCTGTTGTAGACCTCGGCGCACGCTGCTGCGTCGGGGGCCGCCACCGGCCTCAGCCGGTAGCCCGGGGGCAGGACCGGCTCAAGCAACTGAGCCATGTGCGGTCTGCGCATGGAGAGCAGGGTCTTGCCAGGCGCCAGGCCGCTGCGCTGTACCAGGGCCTCAATCCCCGGAATCCAGAGCCGGGCGAACTGGTTGAAGCGAATGTGGTCCTGTGTGGACCGAGCGGTCAGGTCCAGGTACTCCAGCGCGTACCGGAACAGGGCGGTGCCAACGCCGCGGCGCCGGCAATCGGGGTCAGTAGCCCCATATCCGTAGTAGGTGCGGGTACCGGGCGCCTGGTCGAGGGCCAGCTGTATGTAGCCGACAAGGCGATCGTGATGGCGGGCGAGAAAGGTCCGCTGGCCGAGCCCGCCTGCAAGGGCGTGCCTCAGCGCCTCCGCCGTGGTGCGCTGGCCGGCGTCATCCACATCGTCGGCTTTGTTGATCAGGTTCACGAGCGATTCGAGGTCTGCTGCTTCATAAGGGCGTAGTGAGAGCAAGGTACCGCTTCTCCTCGTTAAGTTCATTCGTAAGTTGATTCTACGGGGTCCGGTGCGGTATCCTGCGGCACCTTACGGCCCGCTTACATCTGCCTTAAATCAAGGCCGGGCGCCTTGTTTTCCAGGTGCACGACGTCCATAATGAGGACGACAACGGACGCTCCACTATCTACGCAGGTGATGCCTTATGACGGCCCCGCTGATTGAGTTACATAGCGTATCCAAGGCCTATGGCTCCCACGAGGTGCTTCGGGACATCAGCTTTGAGGTGAAGCCCGGGGAGATTCTCGGCCTGGTGGGACCCAACGGCACCGGCAAAACCACCACCATTCGCCTGATCAACGGCGTGATTGTGCCCCGCACCGGGCGGATCAGCGTCGATGGGCGTGACCCGGCGCAGGAGGGCGAGGCCGTCCGGCAGCTGAGCGGGATCCTGACCGAGTCCGCCGGCTTCTACGGGCATATGACCGGCCTTGAGAACCTGCGCTTCTTCGGCGAACTTTACGGGGTGACCGGCGACCGGCGCCCGCTGGAGCTGCTGGCCGAGTTTGGTCTCAGCGACGCCGCCTCCCAGCGGGTCGGGGCCTACAGCACGGGCATGAAGAAGCGGTTGGGCCTGGCGAAGGCGCTGCTGCACCGCCCGAAGGTCCTCTTCCTGGACGAGCCGACCAACGGCCTGGACCCCGAGGGGATCCGCATGGTCCTGGAGTACATTCGCAAGCTGAACCAGCGCGACGGCACGACCATGATCCTTTGCTCGCACCTCCTGCAGCAGCTGGAGAGCGTCTGCCACCGCTATGTCTTCGTGCAGCGCGGGCAGCAGGGCGCCCAGGTGATCGAGCAGGGTACGCTCGCACAACTGGAGGAGCGCTACCTGGGCCAGGTGATGCTGCGGGTGGAGAGCCCCCTGGCGCCCACGGGGGACAGCTTCGCCGGCGTGCCGGTGCGCAGGGCGGGGGAGGGGCTCCTGGAGTTCACCCTTCCCACCCGGGAGCAGATTCCCGATCTGCTGCGGGCGATTCTCCGGGAGGCCGACCTCTTCGGAGCCACCACGGTGGGCGCCGACCTGGAGTCGATCTACTTCAAGATTAAAGAGGCGAACCGCCATGAATAGCCGCACCATCTGGGCCATTGCCCGCAAAGATATGAAAGCGATCACCTCCAACACCCAGGTCTGGTTGCCCATGCTGATCGTGCCCCTGCTGCTCGGGCTGATCATCCCCACCGGTCTGGTGCTGATGCTGGCGCACTTCGGGCTTGACGCCACCGGCGACGCCGCTGACTTCCTGAAGCTGCTGGAGCGCATGCCGGCGGGGACGATTCTCGACACCATCAACGCGCTGCCAACGATCAACCACCGGGTCGCCTACCTGCTGACCAACTTCATGATGGCGCCCTTCTTCCTGATGATCCCCCTGATGGCCGCCAGTAGCGTCGCCGCTGACAGCTTCGCCGGCGAGAAGGAGCGGGGGACCCTCGAGAGCCTGCTCTTCGCCCCGATCGATATGACCAGCTTTTTCACCGGCAAGGTGATGGCGGCCTTCCTCCCGGCAGTCGGCCTGTCGCTCGGCACCTTCCTCGTCGCCACGGTCACCATCAACCTGGCCGGGTGGAAGCTGTTCGGGGAGATCTTCTTCCCCAGCCTCAACTGGGCGCCGCTGATCCTGCTGGTGGTGCCCGCCGTCAGCCTGGCGGCGGTCTTCATCAACGTCTTTATCAGCGCCCGGGCTGCGACTTTCCAGGCTGCCTATCAGACAGGGAGCATGATGGTGTTGCCGGCCTTGCTGCTCCTGGTCGGGCAGGCCTCCGGCATGCTGATGCTGAGCACCGGCGTGCTGGTGGGCGTCGGCGCCGCCCTGCTGCTGGTGGACTGGCTGATGCTACGGGTGCTGCTCCGCCGCATGAGCCGCAACCAACTGTTCGAGAGCCAGATTCGGTAGAATCGATGAAACCCAAGTCTGTATTCCCTCGTCCATCTCATTGAAACGCAGAAGCCGCCTCCCACCTGGGATGGCGGCTTCGTTATCTTCGCAACGAAGAAACTGCCGAATTATTTTCCTGTGACCCCCACACCCGGACAGCCCTCTGCCGTACCTTCTAGCATCCGGGCGAACACACCGGAGAATAATCGAGACTCCAGGAGGTTTTCCCATGCAAGAACTTAGGCAAAACCCGAACCACCAACCCTTGTTCAAGCGCAGCGCGGCCGTTCTTACCACCGCAGCGTTTCTGGCTGGCACCGTGCTGTGGGGCGCCCGACCGGCGCTCGCCGATTCCGTGGCCCCGCCGGCCCCTGCCAACATGCGAGTCAGCCCCAGCGGGATCAGCACCGACGGCACCGCCATCCTGACCTGGGACGCTGCCGCAGCCACCGACGTGGCCTACTACCAGATCTTCCGGTACAGCGGGGCACAGAGCCCGGCGGCCAGCGAGCTTACATACCTCGGACGCACCGAGGATACCCGTACCTACTTCATCGACCACGCCCCTGGAGAAGGCCAGTTCCGTTACGCCGTCATGGCGGTGGACCAGTCCGGCAACGCCGGCCAGGTCAGCGCATGGGTCGGGCTGACGGTGGACCTGCCCACGAACGGGTCCGGCAACGTGGTCCCCGACACCACCGCACCTGATGCTGCCAGCGCTTTCGCGGCGGGTGCCGCCTACCGCAAGGAGCGGGCCGTGACGCTGACCTGGACGGGCTCCCAGGCGCCGGACCTGTGGCGCTACCTGGTCTACCGGGCCGACGGCGCCCAGGCGCCCAAGATGATCGCCTACGTCGCCGCCGGCACCAACACTTACACCGACACGGTTACCGCCGATAACAGCTACCGCTACTACATCATCGCCCAGGATAAGACTGGCAACGCCAGCGCTGCCTCGGCCAACGCCAGCACCGTGGTGGATGCCGCGGCGCCGGTGGTCCAAATCACGGCGCCGGTCGCCGGCCAGACCTACCTGCAGGGCAGCACCATCACGATTGCGGCCACCATCACCGAGGGCGCCGCCGGCTATGAGGCTTCGGCGGTCAAGTACTTCCTCGATGGCGCCCAGGTCGCCTCCCCGACCCTGAACCTGACCGGCCTGAGCATCGGCAGCCACACCGTGAAGGTGGAGGTGGCCGATCGGGCGGGCAACGTCGGCAGCGCCCAGGCCTCGTTCCTGGTGAACTCAGCCACCGTCGATCCGACGGCGCCCCGCAGCCTGACCGCTCCCCAGTACAGCAAGAGCCGCAGCGTCAGCCTGAGCTGGTCCGCTCCGGCCTCCGGCACCGTCACCCAGTACATGGTCTACCGGACCACCGGTACCGGCAGCGCCGTGCTGGTGGGCGCCACGCAGGCCACAATCACCCAGTACACTGATATGGTCCCCGCTGACGGCCTCTACAGCTACTATGTGGTGGCTTCAAACGGCACCTCGGTCGGCCAGCCCTCGAACCTGGCCGCCACGCAGGTGGACACCGTCGCCCCGACGATCAACGTGGGCGCCCCGATCTCAGGCAAGCGGTATGAGAAGAACGGAACCCTGGCGGTTCAGGTGACCGTGAGCGATGCGGGCAGCGGGTATGAGCCCTCAGCGGTGAAGCTCTACCTCGACGGCTCTGCGCTCACCGGATCCACGATCAACCTGGCGGCCCTGTCCGAGGGATCCCACGCCTTCAAGGTGGAAGCGAGGGACCGGGCCGGGAATATCGCCCTAAAGACCGTCTCCTTCAGCGTCGGCCAGGTTGATGACGACGACGAGGATGACGACGACGACCACCACAAGGCGCCGCGCCGGGATCTGCTCGATCTGCTGACGACCCTGCGCAACAAGATCCACCACGGGCACTTCAGCGCCTTGTGGGCGAAGGCGAAGAGCGGCAACATCAAGAGCTTCGAGGAGCACGTTCGCAAGCACCGCGGCAAGTTCATCGACAAGGACGCTGCTGACAAGCTCCTGAAGGCGCTTGAGGAGCACGACGAGGACTAAACGGTCGGGCACCCACGTGAAAGGACCGCCTTCCCTCTCCATAGAGGGGAGGCGGTCCGTATTTCGGGGGAGAGGCCTCCCCCGACTTTGGTGTTTGATTCTTTTGGCAGGCTGCTGCGGAGTTGACGCCCTCTGTGTCAAAACTCGCGGGTTTGGAGAGTGTTCTGTGTCAGAATCCACAGGTTGGGGTGAAAGGCCGGGTGTTTCCGCCAGGGGGAGGCAAATGCGTGGTTCTTTCAGGTTCAACCAAGTGGTTTTGCGTGTCAGAACAGGCTGACAGGCCCCAAGCTCTTACTTTTGACAGATGCCTCGCCCTCCGGCCTGTGTCAGAAAGTGCAGGTTAGGGGGAACCGGGAATTCAAAAAACCGCACCCCGGCCGGGCTTTCTGGATGCTCCGTTGACTTTTCTGGTATCGAATCGTAAAATAGCAGGTAGCATGATGAAGACAGGGGTAGGAGATCGCCATGGCGCTGATTTCTCCGGTTCGCACCAGCAAGAATTGAGTTCCAAGGGGGTTGTATGCCCTTTTGGCTGGTGTGAATTGGAAAATGGCGTTATGCGACCTTCGACCTGAGCGCACCAGCTACTAGCGCGCCGGGGTAAGGAGGCTTACCTGCGGCGTTTTTGTTTTTGTATTTCATTTGGAGGTTGGATTACCATGGCAGTGCTCACCGTACAGGGGTTGGCCAAATACTGGGGCGCCGACCTGTTGTTTAAAGATATCAGTTTTCTGCTGAATGAGGGCGAGAAGATCGCCCTGGTCGGCCGGAACGGTACCGGCAAGACCACCCTGCTGAAGATCCTCATGGGGCGCATGGAGTACGACGAAGGCTCCATCCGGCTGGCCGGCGGCTGCCGGGTGGGCTACCTGAGCCAGGACCCCAACTTTACGCCCGGGCGCACCCTCTTCGAGGAGGCCAAGTCGGTCTTCGCCTACGTGCAGCGCCTTGAGGAGGAGCTGCGCGACCTGGAGGCCCGCATGGGCGCCGCCACCGAGGAGGCAGAGCTGACCGCCGTCATGGAGGAGTACACGCAAAAGACCGCCCAGTTCGAGGCAGCCGGCGGGTACGACGGCCCGACCCGCACCAAGATGGTGCTCTTCGGCCTGGGCTTCACCGAGGAAGATATGAATAAGCCCGTGGAGAACCTCTCCGGCGGGCAGAAGGTGCGGCTGGGCCTGGCCAAGCTCCTCCTGGAGGCACCGGACCTGATGCTGCTCGACGAGCCGACCAACCACCTGGACCTGCATGCCACCGAGTGGCTGGAGGGCTACTTCAAGTCGATCAAGTCGGCGGCGATTCTGGTCTCCCATGACCGCTACTTCCTCGACAAGGTAATCACCCGGGTCCTGGAGCTGGAGAACAAGAGCGGCGACCTGTACCATGGAAACTACAGCTACTTCCTCGAAGAGAAGAAACGCCGCCTGGAGGCGGCGATGACTGCGTTCGAGCGCCAGCAGGCCGAGATCAAGAAGCTTGAGGACTTCTACCTCAAGTGGCGCAGTACGCCCTCACGAAAAGATCAGGCGCAGAGCCGCAAGAAGCAGCTAGACAAAATCGAGCGGCTTGATCGGCCCAAGATGCGCACCAAGACCATGAAGCTTGACTTTGATATGGACTACGAGTCCGGCGGCGACGTCCTGAAGGTGGAGAACCTGGGCAAGTCGTTCGGGGAGAAGAAGATCTTCGCGGGCGTCAACCTGGAGATGTTCAAGGGCGACCGGATCGCGCTGGTCGGCCCCAACGGCGCTGGCAAGACCACCTTCCTGAAGATCATCCAGGGGCTGCTCTCGCCGACCAGCGGGACCTACCTGTGGGGCGTGGGCGTGCAGCGGGGCTACTTCAGCCAGGACCTCGACGCCCTGGATTACACCAAGACCGCCTACGACGAGATGCTGGAGATCCCGGGCTACACCAAGTTCGACGCCTACTCCCTGCTCGGCGCCTTCCTCTTCTCAGGGGAGGACGCCCATAAGCCGATCGCCCAGTGCTCGGGCGGCGAGCGGAACCGGCTGATCCTGGCCAAGCTGATGGTCGCCGGCGCCAACGTGCTGCTGCTCGACGAGCCCACGAACCACCTGGACCTGGAGTCCAAGCAGGTCCTGGAGGAGTCGCTCCAGGAGTACCCCGGCACCGTGGTCTTCGTCTCCCATGACCGCTACTTCGTCGACCAGATCGCCACGAAGGTCTGGGAGTTCGAGGGCGGCGGCGTGACCGAGTACGAGGGCAACTACAGCGAGTACAAGGCGGAGAAGGAGCGGCTGGCGCTCTACCAGGCGCAGCTTGAGGCCGAGGCGGAGGCCCAGGGGCAGGCCGCCAGGGCCGAGAAGGGCGCCCCCCCGGCGCCCCGCAAGGAGAGCGGCCAGGAGGCCCAGGCCACCCGCAAGGAGCAGCAGCGCCAGGAAAAGAAGGCCCAGGAGGCGCTCAAGCGCATCGAGCAGGAGATTGCCCGCCTCGAAGAGCGCAAGGGCGAGCTCGAAGGGCAGATGTCCAACCCCGAGATCCTCAGGAGCTCCACCGGCCGCCAGGTCGTGGCTGAGTACAACTCCATCCAAGGCGACCTGGAGCGCCTGTATGTGGAGTGGGAGAAGGCTGTCAGCTAGGCCAGCAGCTTCGCCAACGTTTTCACGCAGGCGTCCCTCGCAGGGGCGCCTGCGATCGCGTCCGCCAGCAGGCGCTCCGGGTCGGCGCCGGGCTCCTGGCGCCGGTAGCGGCAGACCCCCGCCCACCAGACCTCCCGTGGCAACAGGAGGGCGGGGGGAAGCAACCGGCTCTCCTCCGGGCGGAGGGGGCCGTACGCCCGCACGGCTGCGATGGCCCCCTTCGGGCTCCAGCCCGGGCTCGCGGTGATCAGGCGGACCAGGTCATGGAGCCGCAGCTCGGGCCCCCAGGTGTCCGGATCGACCAGGCAAACGCGCCCTGCGCGGTCCATCACCATGTTGGCGGGGGTCAGGTCCCGGTGGCAGAGCACCGGGCTGTCCATCGCCTCCGCCTCCAGGGCGGGGTAGCTAGACGCAGCCAGGGCGGCGCAGGCCGACTCTGCCCTGCTTATGAACTGGGGCGCCGCCTGCGAAAATGCCCGGTCGAAGTCGCTGTGGCCGAGCGCCGCCCGCTGGGCGAACTGCCGCAGGTCGGCGGTGAGGGCCGCCCAGCGGACCGGCCAGGAGCGCGACCGGCTCCAGGGGATCGGGCAGCCCTCCCCGGCCTCGTGGAAGGCGGCCAGGGCGCCCGCCGCCGCCGCCAGGTCCCCCGGGAAGCGGGGCCGGCGCCCCTCGATCCAGGTGGTGGCGTACCACCAGGTGGAGCCCGCCCGGACATAGGGCTGCCCGCTCTGGCTGAGCACCAGGCGGGGTGCGCGGGAAAAGCCCCGCCGGGCCAGATGCTCCAGCGCCCGGGCGACGTAGTACAGCTGCCGCTCGCCGTACCGGTAGGGCTTGAGCAGCACGTCGCCGGCCCGGTAGGCGGCCGCGGGGCGGTAGGCTGAGGCTACCGGCAGGAGGTCCAGCGGGTCGAGGCCGTAAGCCGCCGCCGCCTGCTCCAGGCTCATCGGGGCAGGAGATCCCGGCGGCGCCCCAGGTCCGGGAAGCCCGCCCGGGGGCCTGCGCCTTGCCCGAGCAGCCAGTGCAGCGCCTCCAGGTGATCCCCCAGGATCAACTGCTCCACCGGGTTCTGCTTCCCCTCGTTCAGGCCCGGGCGCCGTGCGTTGGCGCGGAGCACCTCCACCGGGTGGATCGCCTCCACGCTGAGCCCCGCTGCCAGCGCCTGCACCTGTGCCAGCGGCGGAACGGCCAGGCAAGTGGACCCCAGCACCTCCAGCGCCCGCCGTGACAGGGCGTGGGGCACCGCCGTCAGGCTGGCGCAGCCCAGGTCCGGGCGCCCTGCCGCGCAGTTGAGGAAGCGCTTGGCCGCGTGCACCGGGTGCAGGCGGGCGGCGGGCGAAATGTACGGGTCCACCCGGTTGAGCGCCACATCGACCCCCGAGGTCACCGCCCGGAGGAAGGGCCGGAGGTCTTCTGCCGCCACCGGCAGGTCTGCGTCGAGAAACAGCAGCGGCCCCTCGCCGCCACTGGACGCCGCCCCCAGCGCCCGGCCCACATCGTGCCCGACCCGTTCTGCGTAGCGCACCACCCGGGCGCCGGCCCGCTCGGCCACCCGGGCGACCTCGCTCCCCGGCCCGTTGGCCACCACGAGCATCCGCTCCAGGCCCAACCGGCGGCACTGGCTCAGCACCTGAGCCAGGCTCTCCGCCTCATCCACCGCGGCGATCACGGCCGTCGCGTCCCATCCTTCTCGCACCAGCGCCTCGCTCCCCCCCGCAGGTCTGCCTGAGCCTCAGCGCTGATAGGATATGGCTAGAGATCCCCGGAGGTGAGTTGCCCATGCTGGCCGTCGTGATCCCGGCCAAGGATGAGGCCGGACGCATCGGTGAGGTGCTCCAGCGGGCGCTGCGGCTGCCCGTCAGCCTGGTGATTCCGGTCTTGAACGGCTGCACCGACATGACCCCGACGCTGGTCGCCCGCAACCGGGACCGCAGGATCAAACCCTTGACCTTCCGGGAGCCACTGGGCTACGACGTCCCCCGCGTAGCAGGCGCCCGGGTGGCCCTGGAGGCGGGCGCACGCGGGGTGATCTTCGTGGACGGCGACCTGACCGGCAAGCTGGAGCGGCCGCTCCTTTCCCTGATCGACAGGCTGAAGCGAGGTGCCGACCTGGTCCTCTGCGACTGCTATATTGATACGCCGATCCCCTCGCGGGACTCCACGGCAAGCCGGGTGTACGGCGCCCGCCTGCGGCTCAACCGGCTGCTCGGCCGCGAGGACCTCGGCCCCGCCATTCCCTCCCACGGGCCCACGGCGGTGAGCCGGCGGCTGCTGGAGACGGTATCTGAGAGTTCGGTCGGCGTGCCGCCCCTGATGCAGGCCGAGGCCGTGCGGGCCGAACTGCGGGTCGAGGTCGGCGCTGCGCTGCCCCACCTGCAACTGGGCTCGGCCCAACGGGACCGCCAACACAGCCTGAAGATCGCCGAGACGATCATGGGCGACTGCGAGATGGGCGTCTGCGCCGCCGAGATGCGCGCCCTGAACCGGGCAGGTCACGTGGGCTACCACCGGGAGCGCAGGTTCGACCTGCTCGGACTTGAACCGCCCGATTCCGAATGTTAAGCTAAAGCCCCGGAGGGGTGTGCTGTGAACAACCTGGACGTCGCCTACGCCTTTTACGAGATCGCCGACCTGCTGGAGCTGAAGGGGGAGGACCCCTTTAAGGTCCGCGCCTATCGCAAGGCCGCCGAGGCGGTGGAGCTGATCCCCGAGGAGATCGAAGAGGTCGCCCGCCAGGGTCGGCTTCTGGCCATCCCCGGCATCGGCAAGGCGACGTCCGAGAAGATCAAGGAGCTGCTCACCACCGGGCAGATCGAGTATCTCGAAGAGCTGCGCCGGGCGATTCCGCCCGGCGTTCGTGCCATTACGAAGGTGCCCGGCCTAGGGGCCAAAACCGCCCATCTGATCTATACACGCCTGGGGGTCGACAGCCTGGACCGGCTGGAGCTCGCCGCCCGGCAGGGCGAGCTCCGGGATCTCCCGGGGCTCGGCCCACGCAAGGAAGCGCAGATCCTCGAAGGGCTCCAGAAGCTGCGCACCCACATGGAGCGGGCCACCCTCGGCGCCGTCGGCCCGATCGCCGAGGCGCTGGTGCAGGCCCTGAGCCGCCACCCTGCAGCAATCCAGGTCAGCACCGCCGGGTCGATCAGGCGCCGCCGGGAGACCATCGGCGATATCGATGTGCTGGTTGCCACCAACGACCCCGCGGCCATCCTGGATGCAACCGCACGCCTGCCCATTGCCGGGACCGTCCGGGAGCGGACCGCTGCGATGATCACCCTGGAGACCAGCCTGGGCCGCCGCCTGGAGGTCCAGACCACGCCGCCCGAACTCTTTGCGCTCAATCTTCTGCGGCTCACCGGCTCCCAGGCCCACCTGAAGGCGCTGGGCGACTTGCAGCCTGCGCCTACCGAAGCGGCAATCTACGCCGCCAAGGGGCTGCCGTTCATCGTGCCCGAGCTGCGGGAAGGGCTCGGGGAGATCGAGGCGGCCCGGAGCGGCCGGCTCCCCCATCTGCTGACCGTCGCCCACCTGCACGGCGACCTGCACACCCACACCCGGGCCTCCGACGGCACCGCCACCCTGCTGGAGATGGCCGAGGCCGCCCGGGCCCGGGGCCATCAGTATCTGGCCATCTGCGACCACTCGCAGTCCCTAGCCATCGCCGGGGGGCTGACTCCCGAACGGGTGAAAATGCAATGGGCGGAGATCGCCAAAGTTCAACGCGCCGTTCCAGAAATTAAGCTCCTGCGCGGCACAGAAGTGGACATCCTAAAGGATGGCTCCCTTGACTTTCCCGACGAGCTGCTGCGCCAGCTGGATGTCGTGGTCGCCTCGATCCACAGCCATATGAAGCTAGATAGCGCAGAGCAGACCGAGCGGCTGCTCCGGGCAATCTACAACCCCCACGTCGATATCATCGGCCACCCGACGGGGCGGGTCCTGACCCGCCGCGATCCGTACCCGCTCGACTTTGAGCGGATCCTGGCCGCCTGCCGGGAGACCGGCACCGCCCTGGAGATTTCGGCGAGCCCTGCACGGCTGGACCTGAGCGACCTGCACGCCCGCATGGCCAAGCAGTACGGGGTCAAGGTTGTCATCAATACCGATGCGCACAGCACCCATGAACTCGGGCTGCTCGAGTATGGCGTGGGGCAGGCGCGCCGGGCCTGGCTGGAACCTGAGGACGTGGTCAACGCCATGGACCTGCCGGACCTGCTGGCCTGGCTGGCGAAGGAGAAGGGGTAAGCGATGCTGGAACTGGCTCAGGTCTTCACCTACGACTGGCCGAGCGAAATCTTTCAGGACTTTCCCGTCCTGATCATCCGGACCATTCTGACCTTCGTATGCGTCCTGATCATCGTGCGCTGGACCGGCAAGCGCTCGGTGGCCAACCTGGCCCCCTTTGACCTGGCCCTCGTCATCCTGATCGGCGAGGTTGCGGCGATCCCGGTGGCGGACCTGGATGTCCACCTCATGCACGGCATCTTGCCGGTCGCCCTGATCGGCACCCTCCACGTGCTGATGACCACCATCAACATGCACTCCAAGACGTTCGAACGGCTGACTGAGGGCCATCCCACCCTACTAATAAAGGATGGGAAGGTCTTGAAGAAGAATCTCCTCAAGGAGCGCGTCAGCCTGAACGACCTGGAAACCGCCCTTCGCCACAAGGAGGTCGACAACTTCTCGGAGGTGAAGGAGGCCTGGATGGAGCCGGCGGGCGGTGTGAGCGTCATCCTCAAGACAGAGGAGGAGCCCGCCTCATCCAAAGAGCTTGAGCAGGCGATCGCGCTGATTGTGCAGGCCAACTCGGCCAAGATGCGGCAGGAGCTCCGCGAGCTGCTGAAGCAGCAAGGCAAATCAGGGGGCTGAGATCCGAAGTGCCCGTCCTCCTATTCTTCATCGACGGCGTCGGGCTGGGGGCTGACGACCCGGCGGTCAACCCGCTGGTCGCAGCCCACATGCCGGCGCTGCGCTCGCTTCTGGGCGGGCGCCCCCTGACTCGGTCCGCCGTGCCTTACGACGGCGGCCCCGACCTCTGCGTGGTGGCCACCGACCCCCGTATGGATGTACCCGGTCTCCCGCAAAGCGCCACCGGCCAGACCGCCATCTTCACCGGGCAGAACGCTGCGCAAGCCATTGGGCGCCACCTGAACGCCTACCCGACCCCCAACCTCAGGCGCATCCTTGAAGCGCATTCCATCTTCAAGCGCGTCGAGGCGCTCGGCCGGCGCGGCACCTTCCTGAACGCCTTCCGTCAGGAGTTCTTCGACTGGGTCGCCCAGGGGCAGCCCCTTCACAAGGATCGGCGCCGACGCCCATCGGCCTCCACCGTGGCAGGGCTGGCAGCCGGGGTGCACGTCTTCCGCAGCCTGGATCAGCTCAGGGCGGGCGAGGCGGTCGGCTTTGACATCGACCACGCGGTCATGCGCAGCTTCGGCTTCGACCTGGACCCGGTCGCCCCCGAGGAGGCCGGCCGCCGGGCCGCCGCCGTGGCGGGCGCCCATGACTTCACCCTCTACGAGCACTTCCTGACCGATAAGGCCGGCCACACCGGCGACATGACCGAGTCGATCGCCGTGCTGGAGCGGGTCGACCGCTTCCTCTCCGGCCTCCTCGCCGCAATGGACCCGAACCTCCTGCTGATCATCACCAGCGACCACGGCAACATCGAAGACCTGACCGTCACCACCCATACCTATAACGACGTCCCGACCATCCTAAAGGGACCCGGTGCCTCTCTCCTCGGGCCGCAGATCAAAACACTGATGGATATCACCCCGGGGATTGTTCGCTACTTGGAACATTGCTGAGCAAATTACGTCTAAAGGCATATATTTCACCGCAGATTACGCAGATTTGTATGATTACGCAGATACCGAGCAAAGTGTTCAAAGTGAATATTAATAGAATGTTTGTTATAAATCTGCGTAATCACCATAATCTGCGTAATCTGCGGTAAAAATGTCCCAATTTCGAGAGGAGCTATCATGGACGAAAGAGCGCTGCGAACGCTTGAGTTCGCGAAAATCAAGGAGATGCTCGCCTCCCGGGCCGCATCGAGCCTTGGCAAGGAGCTGTGTGAGGCCCTGGAGCCCTCCGCACAGTACCTGGAGGTCAAACGCCGCCAGGAGGAGACGGGGGAGGCCCGCCGGCTGTACGGCGGCGGGAAGAGCGTGCCCCTGGGCGGCATCCATGACCTGCGGCCCCACATTGGCCGGGCCGTGCGGGGCGGCATGCTGGACCCCCACGAGTTGCTAGATGTGGCCGACACCGCCTCCAGCGGGCGCCGGCTGAAGAAGTTCCTGCAAGAGAACGCCCAGGACGCCCCGCTCATGGCCGCCCTGGCGAACATGATCGGTTCCTTCCCGGCCCTGGAGACCGAGATTCGCCGGGCGATCACCGACCACGGCGAGGTCTCCGACGACGCCTCACCCGAGTTGCATCAGATCCGCCGGGCTCAGCGGGTCTTCCAGGGGCGCATCAAGGAGAAGATGGACTCCTACGTGCGCGGCCCCGGGGCCAAGTACCTGCAGGAGCCGATCGTCACCATCCGAGATGACCGCTACGTGGTTCCCGTGAAGATCGAGTACCGCAGCCAGGTGCCCGGCATCGTCCACGATCAGTCCAGCAGCGGCTCCACGCTCTTTATCGAGCCGATGGCCGTCGTCGAGATGAACAACGAGCTCAAGGAGCTGGCGCTGAAGGAGCGGGAGGAGATCGCCCGCATTCTGACGCGCCTGACTGGCCTGCTCGCCGCCGATGCCGACGCCATGAGCCACTCCCTGGATGCGTTCGCCCAGATCGACTTCGCCTGCGCCAAGGGCAAGCTTTCCATGGACCTGGACTGCGTGGCGCCCGAGCTCGAACGGGAAGCCATGCTGGAGATCCGCAAGGGCCGTCACCCGCTGCTCAAGGGCAGCGTCGTCCCGGTGGGCGTCCACCTGGGCGTCAGCTTTGACACCCTGGTAATTACCGGCCCCAACACGGGCGGCAAAACGGTCACCCTGAAGACCATGGGCCTGTTCGTGGTCATGACCCAGTGCGGTCTGCACCTGCCGGCGAGCTACGGCACGCGCATGGGCATCTTCGACCAGGTCTTCGTCGACGTGGGCGATGAGCAGTCGATCGAGCAGAGCCTGTCGACCTTCTCCAGCCACATGACCAACATCATCCGCATCATCGACCAGATCGACGGCAAGGCGCTGATCCTGGTTGACGAGCTGGGCGCCGGCACCGACCCCACCGAGGGTGCGGCGCTGGCCATGTCGATCCTGGAGCACTTCCATGCACGGGGCGCCAAGACCGTCGCCACCACCCACTACAGCGAGCTGAAGACCTTTGCCTACACCCGGCCCCGGGTCGAGAACGCCTCCGTCGAGTTCGACGTGGAGACGCTACGCCCGACCTACCGGCTGCTGATCGGCGTGCCCGGCTCGTCCAACGCCTTTGAAATCTCCCGTAGGCTGGGCCTGGGCTCGGTGATCGTGGAGCGGGCCCGCCAGTTCCTGACCAAGGAGAAGGAGCGGGTCGAGGACCTGATCATGGGCATCCACGAGACCCGCGCCGCCCTGGAGAAGGAGCGCGCCGAGGCGGCCCGCCTGCGCAGCGAGGCCCAGCAGCTCAAGCAGGAGTACGACGCCAAGTTCGGCGGCGCCCAGAAGAAGGCCGAGGAGGCCCTGGAGAAGGCCCGCGCCCAGGCAGCCCAGGTGCTGACCCAGGCCCGCCGCGAGGCCGAAGCGGTCATCGATGAGCTGAAGGCCGCCGCCAAGAAGGAGCGGGAGGCCGAGCGAATGCAGGCGATCCAGTCTGCCCGGGGCCGCCTCTCAAACGCCCGCCAGTCGGTGGAGGGCAATCGCGAGCCCAAGGTGCGGCGCCCGGCGGAAGCCCCGCGCGGGCTCAAGCTCGGCGATGCGGTCCACGTGCTGTCGCTGGATCAAACCGGCTATGTCCTCTCCGAGCCCGACGCCTCCGGGAACGTCACGGTGCAGGTTGGCATCCTGAAGATCACGGTGCCCCTGCTGGAACTGGCCCGGTCCGAAGAACCGGCCGAGCCGGCCAAGAAGGCCAACCCCGCCCGCAGCACCGCCCGGGGCGCCACCATGGCCAAGGCCCGCGAGATCTCCACCGAGGTCGACCTGCGCGGCCTGACCGTCGACGAAGCCCTCGAGAAGGTCGACAAGTACCTCGACGACGCCTCGCTGGCCGGGGCGCCCTCGGTCCGGATCATCCACGGCAAGGGGACCGGCGCCCTCCGCAAGGCGGTCACCGACCACCTCAAACACCACCGGTTGGTCTCCTCCTATCGGCTCGGTGGACTGGGCGAAGGTGGCGATGGTGTCACCGTCGCGAAGTTGACAGAGTAACGTTTCATAAAGATTGTGTAAAGGTGCTCCAGGAACTAGGAGTTTGAAGTTAGGGTTGCGTACTGTTCAAGTGATACAAAGGTGCGGGTTTCGTTCGAAGGAGGCAGGTTCATGGCGCAGGAGGCCCCGATTCTGGTAGTCGATGACGATCCCAAAATCGTCTCCCTGATTTGCCTGTACCTAGAACGGGAGGGGTTCAGCACTGCCAGCGCGACCACGGGACTGGATGCTCTTGAGTTTACGAGCAAGCAGAGCCCGGCGCTGATCGTACTCGACCTCATGCTACCGGAACTATCGGGAATCGAGGTCTGCAAGCGCATTCGTGAGCGAAGCGACGTTCCTGTGCTGATGCTGACCGCCAAGGTGGAGGAAGAGGACACCCTCAACGGGCTGGCGATGGGCGCCGACGACTACATGACAAAGCCGTTCAGCCCGCGTGAGCTGGTGGCCCGCGTCAAGGCGATTCTGCGTCGCACGGGCGCCCGCCAGGAGCGTCGCCCCAAGCTGTCACTGCACGGCGTGGAGGTCGACCTGGATCGCCACCGCGCCTCCGTAGACGGCGTTGAGGTCTACCTGACCGCCTTCGAGTTCAAGCTCCTGGTCGCGCTAATGGAGTTTCCCGGACGTGTCTTCACCCGCGAGCAGTTGCTGGCCCAGGTGTACTCCTACGAAGAACTCTACGTGGTGGATCGGACGATCGACGTTCACATAGGCAAGCTCCGCCAGAAGCTGGAGGCGGACCCGGCCCGCCCTGAGCGGATCCTGACGATCCGCGGCGTCGGGTACAAGTTCCGCGAAGCGGGAAATGAAGAATGGGCCGGCTAACGGGCCTGTTCTGGGACATCCGCTTCCGAATTTGGGCGACCACGGTACTTCCCACGACCGTCATCTTTCTGGTTGCGGCGCTCTTCTTGCGGTCAGCCGTTCGTGCCAAGATCGCTACCCTGCAGTTCACGGGGCAGATCTCCCCTGAGCAGGTCTTTGACGCCGCCTTCGCGGGCCGCTATATCATCGTCGGTACGGTCGTCGGCCTAATTTGCTCCAGCGTGATCACCTTCTGCTTCTTTCAGCGGGGGCTCAGGGCGTTTGAGAGCGTAAACCGCCTGGCCAAGGAGATGGCCCGCGGCAACTTCCAGGTGCGCACCCGCGTCCGGCGCTGTGAGTCGGACCTGGCGCAGGACCTGGGGCGGAACATTAACGCCCTGGCCGAATCCCTGGAGCACACCGACCGGCTGCGCCGCGACCTGGTCGCTAACCTGGCGCACGAGATCCGCACCCCGCTGGCCAACCTCCAGGGCTACCTGGAGGCGCTGCGCGACGGGGTGATCGAAGCCAACACCGAGTCGCTCGCCTCCGTCCATGAGGAGGTCATGCGCCTGGTGCGGCTGGTTGACGCCCTGCATCAGCTGGCCCGGGCCGATGCGCTCCGCCAGCGGCCGCTGGAGCTCTCGCCGACGGACCTGGACAGCCTGGCCGAGCAGCTTGCACTGGTGGCCAGACCCCACGCCGCCAGCCGGGGGATCAAGCTGTACCTCGACCTGGCGGGCAATGCCCCCATGGTACCGGTCCACGCAGACTCGATCGCGCAGGTGATGCGAAACCTGCTGCGCAACGCGGTCCAGTACACGGAGGACGGCGGCACCATTCGCGTTCAGACCCATGCCGGCGAGGGCGTCTATGCCTTCGTTTGCCTCAACACCGGCCCTGGCGTTCCGCCCGAGGACCTGCCCCTCATCTTTCAGCGCTTCTACCGGACCGACAAGGCCAGGCAGGGCGTTGCAACCGGCGTCGGACTGGGCCTGGCGATCGCCAAGGAGCTGGTGGAGGCCCACGGCGGCCGGATTGGGGCGGAGAGCAAGAACGGTTGGACCAACATCTGGTTCGAGGTGCCCATGGACCCTACTCGCAAGCTCGAGGGCGCACCGTGAAAGTCAAAGGCGGCCAGGGAGGTTATTCCTGGTCGCCTTTTCCGAATTTTAGTTCCCCGACGAACTCGTTGCCTTTGTGGAGACATGTGTTGATGGCTACGGCCGGATGTCCCTTCACGACAAAACTGAGGCCGTCCCGTTCGGGAAAGGAGCACCTGCGCGCCCTTTGCCAATTCTTCGGTGTTACCGCTGACTTCTGTTAGGGATCACGAACTAGCCAACGGGTAGGCGTGAAGGTGGAAAAGCCCCGGCGCGTTGCGCCAGGGCCTTTGCTAGACCAAGTTGGTGGGAACGGTGGTTATGACTTGTGACGAAATGTAATTCGGCCCCGTTTGAGATCGTAGGGACTAAGCTCTAGGGTCACTCGGTCACCTGGAATGACCCGAATGAAGTGCTTGCGGAGCTTACCCCCGATGTGTGCTAGGACTTCGGCCCCCTGCACCAGCCGCACCAAGAAAAACCCGTTCGACCGGGGCTCCACTACTTCACCTTCAACCTCAATCATATCAGCGTGCGCCAAAATGACTCCTCCATTCAGCGGTCCCATCGTTGAAGAAAAGCCCGGTGCGTTGCACCGGGCTTTCAGTGTCTTAGAAACGGCGACCGCGATCCCCGCCAAAACCGCCGCGGTTGCCGGCTGGCCGCTCCTCACGGGGCTTAGCCTCGTTGACCGTCAGCGCACGACCTTCCCATTCGACGCCATTCATGGCGTCGATGACAGTCTGGGCGTTATCGGCCGGCACCTCTACAAACCCGAACCCCCGTGAACGACCGGTCTCGCGGTCGGTGGCGATACGAGCGGAGATGACCTCGGTGTACTGTCCGACAGCCTGGGAAAGGCTCTCGTTGGTTGCGGACCAGGGCAGGTTGCCGAAATAAATGGTCTTCGTCATGTTCTTCGTGCTCCTTGGAGTCATACTTATCGCTTCAACGTGCACGAAGGCTTGCTCATGTTAGAAACTGAGCGGACTTGGCATGGATTCACGACTTCATGATCATACCACACCTGCCATACATTTTCAAGGCTTATTTAATGTCAAACGGCCCTTTCCTATTCTCCTTGTATTCCAACCCGTTCTGCCGTACAATTATGAAGAGACGTGAATACATGGCTCTTCGAGAGTCGCCTGGTCATTCCCACCAGGCGACTCGTCGTTTCGATCCACGTCCGGTCAACCTGAAAGCGAGGGACACAACCTGATGAACATGGGAACGACTCTGACATTCGACATGCCCCAGGGCTGGACACTGCGAAAAGTGGCCACCGCGCTGGCGCGCGTGTGGCTGGCCCCGTTCCGGGCCGTACCCGTCGTCAAGGCGGCCCCGTGGATGGTGCAGCCCATCGTGGATGACCCCAGCGAAACCCCGGCTCCCCTGTGGGAGCCTGGTATCTCGACCGAGGAATATGAAGCGCGCTTGGACCGTACCGACCTGTGCTGGTCGATTCGAGCGAAAGCGGGACGCAGCAAGGGATGCATCCTGGCTCGACTCGCGATGAGCAAGGACGATCCGGCGAGATTCCACATGGTATGCTCCCTGGATGCATTCCCCGAGACTCTGTTTGACGCCGCTAAGCTCGCAGAGTTCCTCGAGGCCCGCAAGACGGCACCAGGCGATGGGGTGTTCGCTGGCCTTCTGTTCGAAAACGGCTTCCAGTTGGCTTCGGCTTAATGTGAACAGAAAGCGTCCTCCATATAGGGAGGGCGCTTTCTTCGTAGTAAGGTTGTGCTCACTCGTGAAGTCCGTCAAATCCGTGTAACCCCTGGTAAAAATCTCCCCTGTCTCAGTCCGCGTACTCGCTGTCGAGCTCGAAGAACTTCTGGCAGGCCCGCCGTACGGCGTCGACCTTCTCGGGCGGGCAGAAGACGTAGGCCCGCCAGAGCGATTCGTACTGCCGGGCGAGGGCGCCCGCCTCTCCGGCGATCGTGTCGAGCTGGTAGAGCGGCCCGATCCCTGCGCGGGCCTTGACCGGGACCCGGATTTCTTTGAAGAAGGAGGCCTTCGGGCAGTAGAGGATCACCTGGCCCGGCTTCAGCTTGGCCCTGGCGGCGATCGCATTCTCGACCGCCTCCCGCTCGGCGGATTGGCCGGCGTATCGCTCGATGAAGGCCGGCAGCTCGGCGCCCAGGCTGACCTCCGAGAGCACATAGGCACGCTTGAAGAGTCGGCGGGCCGCCAGCGCTTCCACCAGCTGTTCGACCACCGCCGGCCCCGGCAGGCGGGCCATCAGGTCGAGGAAGGTCTGATCCCCCAGGTCGTAGAGGGCGTCCTCCCGGAGCCCCCGCTGGGCGTGCAGCTCCACCGCCTTGGAGATCATGGCGCCGGAGGCGATCTTGGCGTGGTGCAGGTAGATTCGCTCGGTCAGCATGTAGCGCATCCGCAGCAGATGCAGGATCTCGGTGCGGGCGTCCGGCCGGTCGATCCCGTGCTTAACCATGTTGACCAGCAGTTGCCCCTGCTCCAGCACGAACATCGAATAGATGCGGTCGTCGTAGTCCTGGCGCAGGCCGGAGAAGAAGGAGTCCCGGCGCAGGTAGTCGAGCAGGTCGGCGTCGATGGTGCTGGAGACCACATGACCCATCCAGGGCGCCGGCGGATCGCCGTCTAGAATTCGCCTGATCGGCTCGATCACCCCAAGGGCGGCCAGGGTGCGCCCGAGCTCGGTCTTGCTGCTGAAGAAATGGTCCATGCGGGGTCCCTCATCGTGGCGGGGGAAGATCTGGCGCTCATCCTCAAAGGTATGCCCGTAGGGAATGTGGGTCACGTCGTGCACCAGGATCGCCAGGCGGACCAGCTCCGCGTCGGCGGCGTCGATCTGAAAGCCGGCACGGCGCAGCGACTCCAGAATGCGACCGGCCGCCGCCACCGCACCGAGACTATGGTCAAAGCGGGTGTGGACGCAGCCCGGGAAGACCAGGTGCGCCGTACCTAGCTGCTTGATATTGCGCAGGCGCTGCATCTCCCGGGTGTCCAGCACCCGGGTCTCATTCTCCGTCAGGTAGATGTCGCCGTGGACCGGATCACGTACCAACATCGGAACCACCTCTGCTCTGACTGTTCGCCTGACGAAAGAGCATCCCCTGCCTCTTCTGCATACGCTGTAATGGAGCAACTTGCGCATTTTGCGGAGGTGGGGATACTGGCCACAGGCAAGATCATCTGGGACCCCGGTCATGGCGGACGCGACCCTGGAGCGATCTCGCCGGGGGGGCTCCAAGAGAAGGATCTGGTGCTCGACATTTCTCGGCGGATCGCCAAGCTGGAGGCCGGCTTTGAGGGGCGGGTGAAGTTCTACTTTACCCGCACCGCCGACAAGGACCTATCACCCGCAGGGGGGGCCTTCTCGGAGGCAGCGGACCTCACGGCCCGCTCTACGATGGTCAACCAGGTGCCCAAGGCGGCCGACCGGGAGGACCGCATCTTCATTGCCCTGCACCTGAACGCCGATGTGAACCGGGCGGGGCGGGGGCTCTCGGTCTGGACCTACCCGGGCTCCCAGCGGGGCGCCCAACTGGGCAGGGACCTCTTCGAGAACCTTGGCCCGCAACTGAAGCCCTGGATCGGCACCTACGGGTCGGGGCTCTTCACGGCCGACTTCCACGTGCTCCGGGAGACGGTCATGCCCGCCGCTCTGATCGAGGCCGGGTTCATCGGTACAGCCGCAGAGGCTGAGCAGCTAAACAAAGACGTCGTTCGGCAGCATATCGCAGAGGGCGCCGTACTGGGCGCCGCCGAATTCCTGGGCGAACGCTATGTCTTCATCTCCGACAACGACCAGGACTACGAGCATTTCGAGCTGAAGACCGCCAGCGGCATCTCCGCCGCTGAGTTGGAGAAGGCACTTACGGGCACCGCCATGGCGGGCCTGGGCCAAGCCTTCGTGCGCGCCGAGCGGGAGGTGGGGGTGAACGCCGTCTATCTGGCGGCCCACGCCGCGTGGGAGTCGGCCTGGGGCACGTCGAGAATCGCCAAGGAGAAGAATAACCTCTTTGGTTACGGCGCCTCCGACGACAATCCCTTCGGGAACGCCCGCTCCTTTGCCACCCGGGAGGAAGGGATCCTGTGGGTGGCCCAGCGGATCCGCCAGGATTATCTCCTGCCGGAGGGGCAGTTTTACCACGGCTCCAACCTGACCGGTATGAACGTCATGTACGCCACCGACCAGAACTGGCGGCACGGCATTGCCGGCATCATGAACCGCATCCGTTCCTTTGCCAACCGCCATGCTGGCGGCCCGGTGGCGGCGCCCGCACAGCCAGCCCCGACGCAGCCCGCCCCCGCGCAGCCGGCGCCCGCGCAGCCAGCTGTTCCCGCCTTGGATCCCAACACGATTCGCGTCCTGATCGCCCGGCTCCAGGAGGCCATCCGGTACCTGGAGGACGCCCTGGCGAAGGCACAGGCGTAATCACAAGTCATGCCGCAGTGAGGCTTACAGCCATACTGCGGCTTTTCCCTTGATTGAGAAGAAATATTTAACGTAAAACAGGATGTATGTACTGTTCTGTAGAATATCTGTAACATATTGGGATGACAACGCTGGTGCGGGAGGGGTTCGTCGTTGCGCCCTAGCCATCCCTGGCAGGCACTCTGCTTCATCTACGGCGTCGACCTCGCGGCGGTTCTGCTGCTGGTCAGCGTGAGCAGGCAGTTCGGAGCGTACAGCGCAGTCGAGTGGATCTCGGCTGTGCTGTTTGCCGCGCTCATGGTGGCGGCACGGCTGATGCTGACCAACACCGACATTCAGTACGGCTGGTACATGGCGGTTGAGTTTGCGGTGATCGTGGCGCTGCCGGTCCCGCTGGCCTGTCTGGTCCACCTGCCCACCGTGCCGGCAGGTATGTTCGACCGCTGGACCCACAAGCACCCGGAGCCATTCCTTGGACCGGACTACAACGCCGCTGCATCGATTATTTGCGTCTTCGGGGCGGGGTATATACTGGAGGGCTTGCGGGCCGTTATGGCGCCGGAGTGGACGACCTTGCTCCTGCTTCCGGTCGCCATCGTGTTTATGGCCATTCAGTATGTGCTGCTCAATACGTTGGTCTGCCTGGACAAGCAGGTGCCCTGGCACCGTACGGGGCTCTTCCATCATGACAGCGTCATCGGCGACATGATGATGACCCTGCTGGGCGCCCTGATCGGCCGCCTGTACGGGCTCGACCGCTCGACGATCCTGCTCACCGTGGTGCCGCTGGCGCTCCTGCAGCGGACGTTGCAGCGCATTCAGAAGGCGAAGTTGGCCGACTACGATCCCAAGACCGGGCTGCACAACTACCGCTACCTCGACAACGCCCTGACAGAGGAGGTCCGGAAGGCTACGCAGAACGGAAGGCCCCTAACGGTGATCTTCGGCGACATGGATTACCTGCGGGACATTAACAACACCTACGGCCATCTCGCAGGCGACAGAGCCCTGCACGCCGTCGCCAGGGTGTTCCGAAAGCATGCCCGCCCCGGCGACGTAGCCGCTAGGTTCGGCGGTGAGGAGTTCGTGCTGCTGCTCCCGGGAACAGAGAAGTTCCAGGCCTGGGAGATCGCCGAGCGGGTCCGGCGAGACGTGGCGGCGGCCCGCCTGGAGACCGATGACGGCGGCGTCTTCTCTATCACCATCAGCCTCGGGCTTGCAACCTTTCCCCAGGATGCCCATACCGTTCAGGGGCTGATCAAAGCGGCCGACGAGGCGGTCTACTCGGCCAAGCACGGCGGACGAAACCGGGTCTGCACCTACGGATCGGGGGTGGCGATATGATGAAGCGCCCCCAAGCTGTCTGGATCTACATCGGCCTCGTCACCGTGGCCGGCGCCTGGGCGATCGTCCGGAGCCTGGGGACGCTCCAGCCCTGGCGGGGGTGGGGGGAGGCCGCCGTGATGTTCCTGGCCGTCCTTCTGGAGTTTTTGAAGGTTGACCTGTTTACGTACCGGCGTACTGAGCGCAGCGCCGTGACGGCCGGTGTGGCAGCCACGTTCCTGGTAACCGCCCTTTACGGCGTGGAGACGGCTGTGCTGACCGCCCTGCTGCAAGCCGTGGCCACCGCCCTGGTCCATCGCTCGGTCTGGTTCAAGGCGCTCTTTAACATCGGGCTCTTCACGGCGGCGACCTACCTGTCCGGCTGGGTCTACCTGGCGTTGGGCGGGGCGGACGGCTCCTGGGAGATCCAGGTGGTGCTCGCCTCGGTGACCGCCGCCACCCTGTACTTCTTCGTGCAGAGCGCCTGCGTCTCCCTGGCGATCAGCCTGACCTCGGAGCGTCCGTTCCGGAAGGTCTGGACGGACAGCTTCAGCTGGATGGTGCTGCAGCAGGCTGTGATCGGCATGGCTGGCCTTTTGCTCGGGCGCTTCATGCACGGCGGCATGACGCTGATGGGCGCCGTGCTGGTGGGCTCGCCCTTGATGCTGTTGCGCTACAGCTACAAGATCTACGCCGGGCGCACCCAGGAGCACATCCGGCAGATCGAGCAGGCCTACGCTGATCTGGCTGCCCTGAACGAGGAGCTGCGGGTGACCAACAACGAGCTGATCGGCACGCTGGGCTCGGTGCTGGACGCCCGTGACCGGTACACCTTTGGCCACTCGGCCCAGGTCGCCACCTACTCGGTCGCCATCGGCGAGAAGATGGGCATGTCCCCGGCGGAGGTGGAGAGCCTGCGCCGTGCCGCCCTGCTGCACGACATCGGCAAGGTGGGCATCCCCGAGTCGATCCTCTTCAAGAACGGCCGGCTCGATGAGTTTGAGTGGCGCATCATGCAGGCCCACGTGGAGATTGGCTATCGAATCATCCGCCAGGTGCACAGCCTCTCCCAGGTGGCCGAGATCGTGCGGCAGCACCACGAGCGCTGGAGCGGCGGGGGGTACCCCATGAACCTGCGGGGCGAGCAGATTGTGCTGGCCGCCCGGATCATCAGCGTGGCCGATGCCCTCGACACGATCGCCTCGGACCGCCCCTACCGGAAGGGCAAGCCGGTTGAAGTGGCCTTCAGCGAAATCCGGCGCTGCGCCGGCACCCAGTTCGACCCCGCCGTGGTCGGGGCGCTGGAGGCGCTCCTCAAGGAGCGGGGCGGCAACTGGTTCGTCAATACCTCCAACCAGATCGACCATACGCTCCTGGCGCTGGAGGTGGCGGCCTCCATGCACTCGGAGGCGCAGTAGCCAAAAGAGCGGGGACAGGCTTCGGCCTATCCCCGCTTTGTGTTACGGACGGACTGGGATTTGACCCATCATGTTGGCGCCGAAGGTTGGGGTTTCCACGCCGAAGGGGACCGTGGGCGCCCCGGTACCGAATTGAGCGACGGGCGCTACGCCGGCAGGCTGGTAGCTCTGGAGAATGCTCGTGCGGTTGTTCATGGTGGGCACCTGGTAGAGGCCGACCTGGTTCATGACCAGGAAAACCTCATAGGCCTGGTTGTTACAGGCGACCGCACTGTTAAGCAGGGCGCGGCGCAGGTTGGGGTCTGCGCACTCCAAGCTCGCCCACATGGCGTTGCGGGCGCCGTTCTTGTGGCAGATCAGCATCGCAGCGGCGATTTCGGTGTCGGTCAGCGCGGCGTCGGCCTGCGGGGCGAACTGCGGTGGGTTGTTGAGGCCATAGCGGATCTGCTGATGGCTCAGCTCGGGGGTGGGGGTGTTCATGACCGGCTGAAAGGACTCGCCGCCGCCCCGGGTGAGCCCAACGATCTCGTTGTAGGAGCGAATTGCCTCCTGTTGGTGGCGGACAATCATGTCTGCCAATTGCGGGTTCCTCGTCTCCCGGGCATAGAGGTTGAAATGCGCGATGGCGTTGATCTTCTCCATCAAGCATTCGTGGACTTCCATGGTTTCGTGTGCGCCGAACTGCATGGGATCACTCCTAGCGGTCAAGTTGAATGCCACGGATTACAATCTCCGTTCCCGGCACGGTTCATGCCGCGGCGCCCGTAGCTTGACACTTGGAGATGCAAAGAGCGAGGATGGCCGATGGCCACCCTCGCTCTTTGCAGGTGTTCGTATATAAGTTCCACTTGTGTACTTAAGATGCGTTTGTTTTAGCAACAGGTTGCTGCGCCGACTGCGCCAGCGGAGTCAAGTTTTCAGGGAATACCACTACGGGGTTCCGCTCTTCCCCGACCAGGAGGTCGAGATTTACCAGTACGACGTTAACGTCCATGAGCCGGGCGAAGCCAGCCACCGTGCCCAAGAAGCCGGAACGGGTTTGCACCCTGCAGCCTGGATTCAGATCCCGCAGCTTTGCCATGGTCCACACCTCCCTTCCCTGCGAGTCTGAGGCTTGGACACCTCTATCATAGCATATTTTGGAAAAACGGGAAAGGGAGCCGGAGAAGTTCCGGCTCCCTCATTTAGAATTTTGTTACCCATTCCCGCCGCCAGGGGGCTCCACGGGCTTGAGGATGGGCGGCAGCAGGCCGCCAACGTTGCCGCCGTTATCGCCACCGCCGCCGGTGCCGCCGCCGGGGGGCTGGGTGCCGCCGCCGGGGGGCTGGGTGCCATTTCCGGGCGGCTGGGTGTTGCCGTTGCCGGGCGGCGGCTGGACCGGGGGTTGCGTGGTTCCCGGGTCACCGGCCGGCGGGGTCGGTGTGGGGGAGGTTGTCGGTGTACATGGCTCTGTGGCCGCCTCCCGCCACCAGTCGGCGGGCCAGTACCGGTTGAAGTTCCAGGGATCGCTGGGGTGACGCACGTAGACCGTCGGCCGCTTGATCAGCAGCAGGGTCTCGCCGGTGCCGCATCCCTCGCGCCAGAGGTAGTACTTCTCCACCGGCTTCTTGGTGACCGAGTCGATGACCGGCTTGCCGGTCTTGGGGTCGATGAAGGGCTGGCGGACTACCTTCTGCATCGTCCACACGTTGTCGAGCTGCTTGGGGACGAAGTCCTTGCGGAAGTACTCCTTGACAATGTCATCCTTGGGGCAGAGCGGGCTGGGGAGGAGGCCGGAGGTGCGGCAGATCTGCGCCTCCACGATCGTGTTCGGCTTCGGCCAGTCGGCCGGCTGCTCCTTGACCAGCTCGGTCATGATCGCAGTCCAGACCCGGGTGGGCGGGCCGGCGCCCGTCCAGCGGCCGATGGCCCCGGAGGGCAGCGTTTGCTGCTTCTCGTTGTTGTCATAGCCGGTCCACACGCCGGTGACGATGTCGGGGGTAAAGCCGACGAACCAGGCGTCCTGCCAGTTCTCGGTGGTGCCGGTCTTGCCGGCGGCGGGCCAGCCCTTGAAGCCCTTAGCCTCGCCGGAGGCGGTGCCTCGGATGATCGAGCCCTTCATGATGTCGACCATCAGCCAGGTGGAGTCCGCGTTCAGCACCTGCTGGACACGGGGGTTCGCCTGGAAGATCACCTCGCCAAAGCGGTTCTCAATCTTCGTGATGATGACCGGGTCGACCCGCTTGCCCATGCTGCCCAGGGTGCCGTAGGCGCTGGTCAGCTCGAGGGGGGTGCAGCAGGCTGTCAGGCCACCCAGGGCCAGGGCCAGGTTCTCGTCGTTCTGCGGGCCCTGCGAGGCGTCACGAATCGAGGTGAGACCGGCCTTGCGGGCGTATTCGATCGCCTTCTTGGGGCCGACGGCCTCGAGCGCCCGCACAGCCATGGCGTTGATCGACTGTTCAAGACCGTAGCGCATCGGCTTGAGGCCCAGGTAGTGGAACTCGTAGTTCTCGGGCCAAACGTTCTTGTTGTCGGGGTAGGTGAGGCGGGGGGGCGAGTCGTCAATGACGGTTCCCGGGCCCCAGCCCAGCTGGTCGATTGCAGGGAGGTAGGCGACCAGCGGCTTGATGGTGGATCCGGGCTGCCGGACCGACTGCGTCGCCCGGTTGAGGCCCAGCATGCGGTCGTGCTGCAGGCCGCCGGTGATCGCCATGACATAGCCGGTTTTGTGGTTCATGACCACCGCCGCGGCCTGGGGCACCGCCCACTGGCTGCCGTAATCCTTGGTGGCTGCGGGAATCAGCTTCTGGATCTTCTCATCGACGACCTTCTGGGCGTCCAGGTCAAGGGCGGTGGTGATCTTCAGGCCCTTGGCGTAGAGGTCGGTGGCGTCGAAGACCGGTGTGCCGTACTTGGCGGCGGTGCCAGGCGGGTTGTCGGTCAGGATCGAGATCACGTAGTCGGTGTACCAGTCGCCGGTGAAGTTGACCGACGTCGGCGTGACCTCCGGCCGCTGAACCTTGGGCTCTTCCTTCTTGAGCTCCTCGGCCCTGGCCTTGTCGAGGTAGCCGTACTTGACCATTTGGTCGAGCACGACCTTGCGCCGGTTGAGGGCGCCCTCATAGTTGTCAAAGGGGTTGTACCAGCTTGTGCCCTTCAGCATGCCGATGAGCAGGGCGCCCTCGGAGAGGGTGAGGTCCTTGGCGTGCTTGGCGAAGTAGGTCTGGGCAGCGGCCTCGATGCCGTGGGCCTGCTCGCCCCAGGGCACCTGGTTGAGGTACTTCTCCAGAATCTCCTTCTTGGTGAAACGGCGCTCCAGGTCGACGGCGATCAGCGCTTCCTGGACCTTGCGGAACATGTTCTGGTCCGTGGTGAGGAAGCTGTTGCGGGTCAGCTGCATGGTGATGGTCGAGGCGCCTTCCAGCTGGTTGTGCATGCCGAGCACGTACTTGACGTTGGCCCAGGCTGCGCCGAAGACGCGCACCACATCGACGCCGAAATGTTTCTCAAAGCGGGCATCTTCCGTGGCGATCAGCGCATGCTGAATGTCGAGGGGTACGTCGTCGATTTTCACCAGGGTCCGGTTCTCGGCCGCCGCCAGTTCATAAACCTTTCGACCCTTGCTGTCATAGATGGTCGAGGTGAGGCTCGGGTCGAATTCCTGATAGGCCGGCAGCGATTTGTACGCCTTGTAGACGTAAGCGCCGACCATGCCCAGGGCGCCGAGACCCAGACCGAGCATGACCAAGAACGTGTAGGCGACCCAGCGCAGATTCCGCTTCTTTTTCTTCGAGCGCCTGGGTTCGTCGCCACCAGAGCGACGGGTATTGGACAACTGAAACACCTCCAACGAAGTACAGGGAATTCGCTCAGGAGAGCCCTGAGTCCTTTTTCCCTCCTGTTTTTGGGCGGTGTGGGGCACCCTAATTGCTGTAACCTAAATGTTCTGGTATACTGGTCGTCAACAGCGACGATGGAGAGAAGTAGGCTTGTACGGCGCACCTGCAGCGAGGGGTTGGTTGGTGCGAAACCCCGGGCGCCCTGGCCGAAATACACTCCGGAGCTGCCCACCGAGTCCGCTTTCCCTTCCTATGGGTTAGATGGATAGACTGGGCCGGAAGTTCCCCGTTATGGGAATTTGAGTGGGCTCCCCTCCCGGGGGTCAACCAGGGTGGTACCGCGGCTAACACGCATGTGTATGCCGTCCCTGGGCGAACATGCCGGGTCAGGGGATTTTTTGTTCCCTGGCTCAGGACTAGAGGGAGGCAGTTCCGATGGGTTTTTTGAGCGTGGACGAGCAGATGCGGATCCTGATGCGAGGTGTCGTTGACTGCGTAATTGAGGGCGACCTCCGAAAGAAGCTGGAGAAGTCGATCGCCACGGGCAAACCCTTGACGGTAAAGCTTGGCATCGACCCGACCGGCAAGGACCTGACCCTGGGCCACACGGTTCCACTCCGGAAGATGAAGCAGTTCATGGATCTGGGCCATCACTGCATCCTGATCATCGGCGACTACACCGCGATGATCGGCGATCCCACCGGGCGAAACGAGGCCCGGCCGCAGCTGACCCACGATCAGACCACCGACAACGCCCAGCGCTACCTGCAGCAGGCGGCCCGCGTGCTCGACGTGACCCGGCTGGAGGTCCGCCGCAACAGCGAGTGGCTGGCGCCCATGACGTTCGCCGACGTCACCCGGCTGGCAGCCAAGGCGACCGTCGCTCGAATGTTAGAACGGGAAGACTTCGCAAAAAGATACGAGGAAGGCCGACCCATTTACATCCATGAGTTCTTCTACCCGCTCATGCAGGGGACGGACTCCGTGGCGATCCACGCCGATGTAGAGTTGGGCGGCACCGACCAGAAGTTCAACCTGCTGACTGGCCGTGACTTGCAGCGGGACGACGGCCAGGAGCCGCAGGTCTGCCTGATGACCCCGATTGTCGAAGGGCTGGACGGCACGGAGAAGATGTCCAAGTCCCTGGGTAACTACATCGGCCTGGACCACAGCCCCGAGGAGATGTTCGGCCGGACCATGTCGATCCCGGACAAGCTGATCATCACCTACCTGACCTACTTCACCGACGTCTCCGACGCCCGTATCCAGGAGGTCAAGGCTGCTATCGCCGCTGGCGAGAACCCGATGACCTTCAAGAAGGAGCTCGGCCGGGCGATCGTTACCACCTATGGCTACACGGAGGAGGACGCTCGGCGGGCCGAGGAGAAGTGGGTCTCCCAGTTCTCCATGGGCGAGGTGCCCGAGGATATCCCGGATGTGGCGGTGCCCGAGGCGGAGATGCCGATCGGGGCGCCGAAGCTCCTGGTGCTCACCGGCCTGGCCGCCTCCATGAGCGAGGCCCGGCGCCTGGTGGAGCAGGGGGGCTTCTCGGTGGACGGCGAGAAGGTGACCGACCCCAAGGCGGCCCTGACGCTGATCGACGGCCAGGTGCTGAAGGTTGGCAAGCGCAAGTTCGGGCGTGTGGTGGTCAAATAAATAGACGGCGCCGGCGGGGTGATGAACTGAACCCGTCGGCGCCGTTTCTCTACTTATCGGGGAGCTGGTCGATCTTCCCCAGCAGCCGCTCCAGCTCAACGGGCTTACTGTCGTATGGTTTGATCAGCGTATGTACGCCCCGCAGCGCATCGGCGACCAGGAACTCCTCGGGGGCCAGCTCCAGTTTGCCGGCCTCGATCTTGGCCAGGTCGAGGATGTCGTTGAGCAGGTGGAGCAGGTGTCGGCCCGAGGCCAGAATGTTCTCCAGAAACTGCTTTTGGCTGTCCGGGTCGAAGGGCATGTCCGGATCCAGCATGATCTCGGAGAAACCGATGATGGCGTTGAGCGATCGGGCGGCGCCCGGTGGCCGCTGGGAGGGGAGGCCAGCTCTTTCTCAGAATACTGTCTGCAGAGTAGGTGGTCGGGACAAAGGGAGAACCCGCCGATCACATCGGCGGGCCCTTGGTTAGCTCTGGCGGCAGCTCTCGCGTCCATCCCGTGGCAGCCACGGCATGGAGCAGAAGCGGCATGTACTGGCTGATCTCTCGGTTGCTGGCGTCAACCAGGCCGGCGATGGTGTCGAACCGTGGGTCAACGCCGGCTCCCACCGGGAGTTCCCGGACTTGCTGGTTCAAGGCGGTTCTGCGGAGGAGAAACCGGGCTGCGTTCAGCCCCATGCTCGACGGTGCGGCGGGATCGCCCATGCCCATCCGGAGCAGCGCTCCCCACAAACCGATCAGGTGGTGCAGCTCGTGGTCGGCGGTGTCCGTGAAGGCGACAAGGCGGGGGTCTTCGCCGACGCCGGGCGTCCAACGAAGGTCCACCAGGAGGCTATGAAGCAGCGAGACAGGGGGCAATACCCGGGCCACGAATTCTCGCAGGCCACCGGCTGCCTGCTGGGGCCCCTGGTTCAAGTGACGACACCTCGCGATTTCCTCGGTCTCGTCACCAGTGGTACGCCCCGGATTCATCTGTTGTGCCTGTACGGACTCATTCGGCCCGCAGGGCGGTCATGACCTGGACCCGACCGGCCCGCCAGGAGGGGACCACGGCTGCGATCGCCGCCAGGCCGAGCGCCAGAGAGCAGACCAGCAGTGCGTCTGATACGGGGTAGGTGAAGGGGGCGGCAAAGTTGAGGTACAGGGCGGCGCCCTGCACGAAGCTGTTGGCGAAGAGGGAGCCGGCCACCAGGCCCAGAACCACGCCCACCAGGCCCAGGAAGAGCGATTCCACGACGACCATCAGCCCGGTCTGGCCCGCGGTGGCGCCTACTGCCCGCAACAGGGCCAGCTCACGGCGCTGCTCCACCACGCTCAGGGCCAGGGTGTTGACGATTCCCAGGGCCGAGGCGAACAGGGCGATGTAGAGGATCGCCCGGAAGGCGCTCATTTCGCTGCCCATCTGCTGTCGCAGCTTCTCCCGGTAGGCCGTGAAGTCCTGGACCTGAAGGCCGGGCGCCGCCGCCCGAATGCTGGCGGCGACCGCCTCGCCGCTGGCGCCGGGGGCGAGCTTTACGTATCCCTTCAACATGTAGGCCCCGCCCAGGTGCCGGACGGCGTCAGCCCGGCTGATGTAGCCATAGCGCCCGTTGTTGAAACTCACATTCAACAAGCCCACCACGGTGAACTCTGAACGCTCTTTGGCGACCGCGTTGCCTTCGAGGTAGGCCCTGGCCGTGATCTTGTCGCCCAGTTTGATGCCGTATTTCCTGGCGTGGGTGGCTGAGAGGATGATCGCCCCGCCCTTCTCAAGCGCAGAGAACGCCTGCTCCCGGTCGCCCTCCGTCAGCCGGAAGGGAAGCACCTTACGGGCCTCCGCGGGGTCGATGGCGGGTGTGTAAAGGCTCCAGGTGCTGCATCCCTTCTCGTTGCAGCTTTCGCCCTGGAAGAATGCCTCCCCTTCCGGGGAAAGGCCGGCTACGCCCGGGAGACCCCGAACCGCTTTGGCCACCTCATCGCTGAGATCGCCCTGGAGGATCAGGTCGCCGGACATGGCTGCGGTGACGTGCTCCTGGGCGCCCTCCCAGAAGGATGTGGAGACGGCGCTGAAGCTGATCACCATGGCGATGGCGACCATCATGGCGCCAGCGGTCAGGCTGGCCCGTTCGATGTTCCTCGCCAGGTTGGAGGCGGCCAGGAGGGGCACCGCTCCCAGCCGCCTGGCGACGGGATGCAGGAGGTAGAGCACGCCCCACCGCACCAGCAGCGGGATCGCCATGGCGGCGCCCAGGTAGTAGAGCATGGTAAAGGCTTGCCCAAGCAGGATCTCCCCGTCCCGGATCGTCCATTGCCAGCTGATCAGGCCAATGATCGCCAGGACGAGCCCAACCAGGGCGCTCCAGCCCCTGCGGCGGGCGCCGGTCAGGTCGACGGTGCGCAGCGCTTCCGTGGGCGAGAGCCGGCTGGTGCGCAGCACGGGGAGGATGGCTGCGAGCAGGGCCACCCCAACGCCTGCCGCCAGGCTGATGACCACGTCGGCGGGGGCTACGGCGAAGGCGGCGACCTCCCTGCCGCCGCCCGTGGCGGCCACCAGCTTGATCATGCCGACGCTGAGGGCAAGGCCCACGGGCAGGCCGACCAGGCCGCCGGCCACGCCAATCCCGGCCGCCTCCAGGAGGAGGCTCAGGGCGACCTGGCCGCCCGTGGCGCCGACCGCCCGGGCCAGGCCGGTCTCCACTACCCGCTGGCGCAGGGAGAGGCTGAAGGAGCCGAAGATCTGAAAGGCGCCGACCAAGGCTGCGACACCGGCAAAGAAGCCCAGCCCCATGCGCATGTTACTACCGGCGCCTGTGCTGCCCTGGTTATCGACGGCCTGGGCGCCGTCCCCCAGCGCCTGTTCGAGCCGGGTTACCACATCGCCGACCTGCGTTTTGGGCTTGAGCGTCACCAGGAACCGGCTCACCTGACCGGCGTGGCCTGTGGCCTGCTGGTAGTGGGCCAGGTTCATCAGGGCAACGCCGCCCCCGTTGACCCGGCCGATGCCCTGGAACGCCATCAGGCCGGTTATCTTCCACTCCAGCCGCTGGCTGGGCGAGAAGAGCACCGAGACGTTGTCGCCGACCGTAAGGCCCCGTTCCTCGGCCCAGGACTGCTCCAGCACGACGCCCGGCTCCTGGTCGGGGAAGCGGCCCTGGGTCAGCTTGTATGTATGTAGGTCGCCCTCCACGGTCGGATCGACGGCGAAAAAGGGAACCCCGGTGAGGGCGCCCCGCAGCCCCAGGGCCAGGGAGCCCCGGACCACCTGGGGGATCACACGGTCGACCCCGGCTGTCCCGGCGATGGCGTTCTCCATCTCCCGGGGGAGCCAGCTCTGGCCCCGGGCCGGCACGACGACGATCTCGGCCTCGCCGGCATCGCCGGCGACGGCGGCCCGCAGCTCCTTGTCCATCGAACGGACCGAGATCAGCACCGCCAGCAGCAGGGCGACCCCGAGGACCACGCCCCCGGCAGCCAGCAGGGTGCGCAGGGGCCGGCTAGAGAGATTCCGCCAGGCCAGCAAGGCTGCTGCGCGCATTTTGGCTCCCTCCCATCACGGTTTCGTCGATGATCCGCCCGTCCCGCAGGGTGATGATCCGGTCTGCGTAGCCCGCCACCTTCGGATCGTGGGTGACGAGGACCACGGTGCGGCCCAGTTGATCGCAGCACCGCCGGAGGAGGGAGAGGATCTCGGTTGCTGTGCGGGAGTCCAGGTTGCCGGTGGGCTCGTCGGCCAGGAGCAGGGCGGGCTCGGTGATCAGGGCCCTCGCCAGTGCCACCCGCTGCTGCTGCCCGCCCGAGAGCTGTCCTGGCTTGTGCCTGGCCCGGTCCTTCAGTCCCAGCTCTTGGAGGAGCTGCTCCAGGAGGGGGCGGTTCTCCTTGCGGCCGTCGAGCAGCAGCGGGAGGAGGATGTTCTCTTCGGTGGTCAGCGTGGGGATCAGGTTGAAGGCCTGAAAGACGAAGCCGATCTTGCGGCGGCGCACCAGGGTCAGCTCCCGGTCGCTGAGGGCGCCCAGGTTCGTGCCGTCCACCTGCACCGTCCCCGAGGAGGGCCGGTCAAGGCCGCCCAGCAGGTGGAGCAGGGTCGACTTGCCCGAGCCGCTTGCCCCCATGATCGCCACGAACTCGCCGGGCATGACCTGGAGCGTGACGCCGGCAAGAGCCCGCACCGTTTCTGCATCGGTCTGATAGGTCTTGATCACATCTGCGCATGAAAGAACAGGAGCCATGGGGTGCCCTCCTTGTGGGTTATTGCCTGGGATCAGAGAGCAGGTCCGTCATCTCCTCAACGCGGTCCAGCCACTTCAGGTCGGCCTCCAGCCGCAGGATGGCTGCCTCCACCATCAGCAGGGCGAGTGGCTCCCGCTGCGGGTCCAGGCCCGCCTTGCCACGGGTCCATTCGCCAATGGCCAGCAGCCAGGCCTGCCGCTGGCGCTGCACCAGCCGGGAAAGCTCGTCCCGGGGGAGCGACCGCGCAGCTACCAGCTTGAAGTAGAACTCTTCGCGCCCCAGCTTGGGCGCCGGGCTGGACCCCGACAGCCACCGCCCCAGTTCGGCCCTCCCGGAAGGGGTGATCGAGTAGACCTTCTTGTCGGGACGGTCATCTTGGATGATGCGCTGCTTTTCCACCAGGCCCTCGGCCTCCAGCTTCTCCAGGGCGGGGTAGAGCTGGCCGTAGTTCAGGGTCCAGATCGAGGCAAGCTCGGTCTCAAACGCAGTCTTGAGATCGTAGCCGTGCATGGGCGAGCGGGCCAGCAGCCCCAGCAAGGCGTGGGGGATGCTCAGGGATGCCACCTCCGGTCTTTCGTCGGTAATATATTCTAGGTCCAATATATATACTTGATATATAGCGTGTCAACAGGAATTTCCCTCTCCTTGGCTTTTGCCTCAGTTGATTCCGGATTCACAATTGAACATAATGAAAAGGTGTAGTATGGTAGGAACAAGCCGACAAAGCGGGAGGATTTGCAGTATGAAGACTCGGCAGTCAATTGCAGGACTAGTGATTGCGGCGTTGGTGTTCGGTGTCGCAGGACTGGCGGTCGCAGCGGAAACGGTGCCGGGCGCCGTCTATGGCGGTGCCAACGCTGGGTACAACAAACCGGTCACCAAGGTCGCGGAGGATCTCCAAAAGGCGGGCGTCAAGGATGTGAAGGCGGATCACTGGGCGGCCGGCTCGCTTTCGGTCCTGGTGGAAGCGGGGCTCATCCTGCCGGATACGAGCGGTCAGCTCAAGCCCGACGCCACGATGAGCACGGAACAGGGCGTGTCCGTCTTTGCCAAGGTGCTCGGCATTGCCAGCAAGACCGACGATGATGCCACAGCCCTGCAAAAGGCGCAGCAGGCCGGCATTGCCGCATCGGACACGAACGGCAAGGACGACTTCAGCCGCGCCGACGTCGCTCGCCTGATCGCGACGGCGCTGGGCGTTTCGCCCAAGAACGTCACGGGGCCCGACAACTACCCCTTCGCGGACTACGCTACCACGGACCCATCGGTCCGGGGTATTCTGGCCGCCCTGTATGAGCTGGGGATCTTCAAGGGATACGAGGACAAGACGTTCCGGCCCGACGGTATCCTGACGAAGGCCGAGATGGCCATCCTTATCGACCGTATTCTAGGCGGCCTGCAGTAATCCGGCTCCAGCGGGTTGATGACGCCGCTGAGGCACGAACAAACCCCGGATTCCGATGAGGGAATCCGGGGTTTGTTCGTTATCTGACCGCAGGGCTTAATTGCTGCTCTTTATGTTCCCTCCCAGGAAAAGACCGGCGGCCCCGGTCACCAGCATGCCCCAGATCGGTCGGGTGAACAGGGCGATGACCCCAACTGCGGCGTTGAGGGAGCCAGCGAGTCCACTCACCGCATCGCCAGAGGTAGTAGCTGCATTCATGATGACGGCGCCCAGAATGATCTGAAAGAGTGCGTTCGAGAATCCGGCGAGGGCGCCGAGTGCAATCGACCAGCCCATGGCGGCGACCCGCGGGTTTTCTGTACCGGCGAGGTGCTGCTTGCCTGTGGAGATCAGTCGGGAGGCGAACCAAATCCACAGGGCCCAGGTGACCGGGAAGGTGGTTAACAGCCAGCCAAGGGCAGGGATATACGCTACCAGACGCTGAACGAGCATGGCGGCAACAGCTAGTCCAAGAACCCTGACAAATGCAGACGACATCTATAATACCTCCATAAAAACAGAAGTACCTAAATATTATCTATAATTAACCTGATTCCTCTTTTTGGTTGAGTTTTAATTCGAAACATTTTGTCTCCAAATGGTCTGGTCAAGAAGGCGCCGAGGCGGTGGAATCAACAACATACCACAAGGGTGGGCGATCCTTCTGGTGCGTCCGTGGTCCCGGTTCTGCCTGTTCAGTGGACGGCATACCACAGTAGAGCCTGCCCGAGGAGGGAGGGGTGCTGTCCCATGCGTAGATTCCGCCGCTTTCGCCTGCCAGCGATCGGATGGATCCGCTGGCCGATCCTGCTGATGGCAGTGGGCTTTCTGCTACTGCATCTGACGGAGCTGATCATCCTGCAGCCCCTCGTGATTGTGGCCGAGCACGAGGCCCGGCTGCGGGCGATTGATGCGGTCAATCGGATCGTGCTGAACAGCCTGGGCCAAACGGTCAACCACAACGACCTGGTCACTTATGAGAAGGACTCACAGGGGCGAATTGCCGCCTATCACGTGAATACGCAGTTCGTCAACCAGATCGCAGGCGAGGCGGCGACGGCGGTCCGCAACGACTTCCGGGTGCTCTCCGCCGACGATTTCGGCGTGCCGCTCGGCGCCATTACCGGCAGCCGTATCCTGGGCACGCTCGGCCCGCGCATCCCGATCTCCCTGGTCCCCATCGGCACGGTCACGATCGACCTGAAGCAGGAGTTCAAGGCAGAGGGGATCAACCAGACCCGCCACCGCCTCTGGCTCCACGCGACCGCCCGGGTGCGGGTGATCCTGCCAATGGTGAGCCGGGAGGTGGAAGTCACCTCCGACCTGCCGATCACCGAGACCGTCATCGTCGGACCCGTGCCCAATAACTTCTATGGCGGGCAGCTTGGGGGCGTCACCATCCCGGCCAACCCCTAGCGATCTACCACTTCACCGTACTAAAATTTGCAAGATCGCGCAAAAAAGTGGTTGACAGCAGTTCCCTGGGTAGCCTATACTCACCCATGGAATCAATCACCACACAGAATTGTGTGTGCAAAGGAGGTCTGCGAAATGAGGCTGCGTAACACTGCCAACGCCAACTCCATCGCCAACGCCGCGCCCTTTCGCGACCTGTTGCTTCTGACCCTCCGGTAGGACATCTACTGAGCGTTAGAGACCACAGGTCGGCGAAGAGCCGCCTGTGGTCTTATCTTTTTCCTCATGCCTGCGCGCGGCATGGGGGCGATAGGACCGTGGGCGGACCGTGCCCACGGTCTTATTCTTTTTTCTTAATCAGAAGGGAGGGCGACTTCCATGCCCGCAGCACTCGAGGTGACCCGTGCCTACAAGACCTTCTACGAAGAGGATGCCGAGCAGAAGCGCCCCTGGTATAAATTCTGGCAAAAGGCGCCCCAGCGGTTGGTCGTGGCCGTTGACCACGTCTCCTTCGCAGTCGACCGGGGCGAGATCTTTGGAGTTCTGGGGCCGAACGGCTCCGGAAAGTCCACCCTGATCCGGCTGATCTCCACGCTGCTGATTCCCGACGCCGGCAAGGTGACGGTCTTCGGCAAGGATGTGGAGGAGCACCGGACCGAGGTGCGGCGCCTGATCAACCGGGTGTCGGTGGACGCCGCCTTCTTCAAGAAGCTGACCGCCATGGAGAACCTGGCCTACGCCGCCCGGCTCTATGGCATGAACATGTATGACGCCCGAGAGAAGGCTGGAGCGATTATGGCGCGGATGGGCCTGGAGTCGAAGAAGTGGGACTCCCCCCTGGAGAACCTCTCCCGTGGCCAGCAGCAGAAGGTGGCCATCGCCCGGGCGCTCATGACCAGCCCCCAGCTCCTCCTGCTCGACGAGCCCACCACCGGCTTGGACCCCAAGTCCAAGCGTGACGTGCAGGACTTCGTGCTGGAGATCCAGGAGACGCAGCGCTGCACGGTCATTCTCACCAGCCACGACATGGCCGAGTCCGAGCGGCTCTGCCAGCGGGTCGCCTTCATCCACGACGGCAAGTTCGTGGCGGAGGGCACCCCGGTCCAGCTGAAGGCCCGGTACGGTGCGATCGATCTGGAGGACGTCTTCTTCAAAGTGACGGGGAAGGCGTTCGAGAAGGAGGAGGGAGCAGAGTGATCCCCCTGCGCGCACAGCTAACAGCCACCTATGGCTTTGTGGAGCGAAACTGGAACCTGACCCGGCGCTACCTGGGCTGGGAGATTGTGTGGCTGGTCTACAGCGCCGTCTCCACCCTGACCATCGGCCTGATCGGGGTCGACAGCCAGGGGATCGTGGGCCAGGAGCGGGTGCTCTACCTGCTGATCGGCGCCCTGCTCTGGTCCTACCTGTCGGTGCTCTTTCAGATCATGGGCGAAACGGTCGCCTGGGAGCGCTGGGAGGGCACCATCGAGTACACCTTCATGGCGCCCGTCCACCGCTTCACCTACCTGTCGGGTCAGGGGTTGTTCGGCATCACCTACTCCCTGATCCGCACCTCGCTGGTCCTTGGCATAACCGTGCTCTGGTTCGACCTGGACATGTCGAAGGCCAACCTGTTGGGCGGCTTCGTGGTCCTGGCGATCGCCAGCGTGTCATTTCTGGGGCTGGGCCTGCTGGCCGCCGTGCTGCCGCTGATGTCCCCCGAGCGGGGACCGCAGGCCACGCACATCATCCAGGGGCTACTGCTCCTGTGTTCCAGCGTCTACTACCCGGTCTCCGTCCTCCCGGGGTGGATGCAGAAAGTTGCCGCTCTGAACCCGGCCACCTTTACCCTCGATGCCGTTCGGGCCACCTGGATCCAGGGCGCCCCGCTAAGCGAGGTCTGGCCGACAGTCCTGAAGCTGATGCTGACGGGCGCCGTGTTGGTGCCCCTAGGCCTTACAGTCTTTCAGATGGGAGAACGGTACGCACTGAGGACCGGGAAACTCAAGCGCAACGGCTAGTCCGTTGACCACAGGAGGATTCTCGCACCATGTGTATCCGTTACGACCCATTCCACGTGACTCCCCTTGTCGTTCGCACCTTCGGGGAGTACTTCGCGGCGTGATCGCGCAAGCGCCGGAATCGCCAGGCCACCCGACTGCCCGGCAGGACCCAGTTCTAATTCACTCGTCTTTGACGTTTCAGGAGGAAATACGATCATGTTACTGCACCTTGGATTGATGACCGCCGACGAGGCGTTTTCGCTGGTCAAGCAACGCCAGCACGAACTGCGCCTCGAGTTGGAGGCAGACCGAGCGGCCAGCAGGAAGGCTCACCGCCGGTTCAGGCAGATGTTCCTTCTTCGCAGGGCGCTGCACCGTTGGGTTCCCAGCGTCGCTGCCCGGATTCTTCACTAACCAATCCGTCTGTCACCTTTTGGGAGGAAATAACCACATGTCTCTGAACAGTCGTCTCATTAGCCCCGACCTCGCTCTGAAACTGGCGCACAGCCGCCAGCAGGAGCTGATTGCTGAGTTTGAACTGGGCCGTCAGGCCAGCAAGGCAGCCCACCGGCGCTTCATGCGGATGTTCCGCCTGCGCCGGGTTCTGAACCGCTGGGCTCCCGGTCTCGTGGCCCGCATCGGATTCTAGGATCAGCCCTACACCCCAGGGAGTGAGCACGTTGATTCGCTTTGAGCTCGGTACGGCGTTTCCCCTGCAGCAGTTGCTGTCGCTCTACGAAGCCCTGGGTTGGCTCCAGCACCGCTACCCCGAGCGGGTAGCCCGGGCCCTTTCTGCCTCCAGCCGGGTCGTCACCGCATGGGATGGCGACCGGCTGGTGGGCATGGCCCGCATGATCACCGACGGCGAGTTTTGCCTGTATGTCCCCGAGATTCTGCTCTACCCCCAGTACCAGGGCAAGGGGCACGGCCGTGAGCTGATGTCCCGCCTGCTGGAGGGGTACGACGAGGTCCAGAACACGGTCCTGCTCTCGGATTCCGGCAACGACGAGTTTTACCGCCGCTTCCGCTTCGAGACCGTGGACGGCTCCAAGGGCTTCCAGGCCATGTGGCGCATGGGTACAACCTGGGGCAAGTAATCGCTCAGACCTATTTAAGGGAGAGATTCGCTGTGACATACGTGATTCGGCCCTTTACCCGTGAGGACTACGAGGCCCAGGCGCATATCGAATCGGTCTGCTTTGAGATGCCCAGCTCGGCGGAGACCATCCGCCGGGATGACGAGAAGCGGGAGGACAAGTACAAGGTCGCCAAGTTCGTCGCCGAACTGGACGGCAAGACCGTCGGTTTCGGTGGCTATTTCCAGGGACCTTGGGCGTACCATCCCCAGAAGTTCCACGTCGACATCTGCGTGCTTCCCGAGTTCCGCCGGCGCGGTATCGGCGGCGCCCTGTACAGCCGGGTGATGGAGGAACTCGCTCAGTTCGATCCGATCTCCGCTGCGACGCAGTATAAGGAGACCTATACCGACTCCATCGCCTTTGCCCAGAAGCGTGGCTTCAGCGAGGCGATGCGGGCCTGGGAGTCCCACCTGGACGTAGCTGCGGCCGATGTGACCCCGTATACGGACACGGTCAGCAAGGTGGCAGCCATGGGCTACGAGATCAAGGCCTACCCGGACCTGGCCGCCGACCCGGAGCACCGCCAGAAGATCCACGCCCTGGCCAACCGCCTCCGCCGGGATGTGCCGTCGGTGGAGCCGGTGGTCGACATCCCCTTCGAGGAATGGGTGAAGGGCTTCGACAAGAAGGAGTTCTGGCCGGGCGGTTACTTCATCGCCCTCAAGGACGGGGAGATGGTGGGCATGCACAACCTCTGGAAGACCGACGAGGAGCACGAGCTGCACAACGGCCTGACCGCTGTGGACCGTGCGCACCGCGGCACCGGCATCGCCCTGGCGATGAAGGTCAAAGGGGTGGAGGCGGCCCGTCAGGCCGGCTACAGGAAGATCCGGACCTGGAATGAGTCGAACAATCAGCGCATGCTGGCGATTAATATGAAGATGGGCTTCGTACGCCAACCCGCCTGGGTGACCGCCCGGTTGGTGCTCCGTGAGGGTGTATAATAGGAAAGGATCGTCGTGCGGGTGCACGGCGGTCCTTTTTTCGCGGCGGCTTTTTGCTATACTGGGAGAGCATGCTGCAGAAAACGAATTGACCTCCTTGGGAGGAACTGGTAAATTATGGATAGTGTCTTCACCCTACAGGAGAAAGTTAAGCTGGCCGCCTCTTCGGCCCTGCTCATTGGCACGGGCGGTCTCGGTTCGCCAATCGCCTACCAGCTGGCGGCTGCCGGCGTAGGGCGAATCGGTCTGTGCGACATGGACGTGGTCGACCTGACCAACCTGCAGCGCCAGGTGCTCCACTACACGCCCGACGTGGGCAGGCCCAAGGTCGAAAGCGGGGCGGACAAGCTGCAGGCGCTCAACCCTGCTGCGCAGGTGGAGCTGCACCCCGTCGCCCTCACCTCTGAGAACGCGCTGGAACTATTCGCCCAGTACGACATCATCCTCGACGGGAGCGATAATTTCGCCACCCGTTACCTGGTAAACGACGCGTGCGTCTTTACAGGAAAGCCTCAGGTGCACGGCTCTATCTTCCGCTGGGACGGGCAGATCACCGTGTTCCGCCCGGGCGAGGGGCCCTGCTACCGCTGCCTGTACCCCGAACCGCCGCCCCCCGGCTCGGTGCCGTCGTGCGCGCAGGCAGGGGTCATTGGCGTGCTACCGGGCTTCGTCGGCAGCCTCATGGCCATGGAGGCGCTGAAAGTCTTGACGGGGCGTGGCCGGGACCTAAGCGGCCGGCTCATGATCTACAACTCCCTGAGCATGGAGGTCGCCGAGGTCCGGATTCGGCGCAGCCCGACCTGCCCGGTCTGCGGGGAGCACCCGACCATCACCGGGCTGATTGACTATGTCGCCTTCTGCGGGGGGAATGTGGAATGAGCCTCACCGAACAGGAGATTCTCAGGTACAGCCGGCACATCATTTTGCCAGAGGTCGGGGGGCGGGGGCAGCGTAAGTTGAAGGCGGCCTCGGTACTCGTGGCTGGGGTTGGCGCTTCGGGCTCGGCGGCGGCGCTCTACCTGGCGGCGGCCGGCATCGGGCAGATTACGCTCTGGGACCCGAGCCTGCTGGCCCCGGCTGACCTGGAGAGCGGAATCGCCCACAGTACGTCTCGAATCGGCCAGCCGCGGGCGCGATCGGCGGCCACGGCCATGCGTGCGATCAACCCCGATGCGGTTATCGAGTGCCTCGACCGGGAGAGCGACGTGGTCGGAGCGGTGGGGGAGCACCACCTGGTGCTGGCCAGCGCCGGCGATTTTGCTGCATTGGCCCGCACGGCCCTGCAGAGTGGAGCGGCGGCGGTGCTCTGCGGCGCCCATGGCGCCGGCGGGGCGGCGGCGGTCTTCCGCCAGGGCCAGCCCTGCTTCGACTGCCTGGGCGCCGCCCGGGCGCAGGCCCTGGGGCTCTATCCGGAGGAGGGCGCCCCGGCCCTGGCGGCCGCCGCCGGGGTGGTGGGGGTGGTCGCTGCCACCGAAGCGGTCAAGCTCATTCTGGGCGCCGGCACCCCGCTCTTCGGGCGGGTGCTCTGCTACGACGGCTGGACGGCCCAGTTCCGGGAGGAGTTCTTCGAGAAAGGCGTAGGCTGCCCGCGTTGCGGGTAGCCTTTTTCTTATGGAAGCCCTTTTCACTTCCCGCAGGTGATAGTATAATGATGCCAACAGGTAATTCCTTATTTCCGACCGGATTAGTCTGTTTTAAGTAATCCCCAGCAGCAGAGGAGGATTCCGTACATGGGCCGCATTTATGAGAACATCACGCAAACCATTGGCAACACACCCCTGGTCCGCCTGAACAGGGTGACCGAGGGCGCCGGTGCCACCGTTCTGGCCAAGCTGGAGTACTTCAACCCCGCCGGCAGCGTCAAGGACCGCATTGGCCTCGCCATGATCGAGGACGCCGAGAAGAAGGGCATTCTCACCCCCGGGACCACCATTGTCGAGCCCACCAGCGGCAACACGGGCATCGCACTGGCCTTCGTGGCTGCGGCCAAGGGCTACAGGGTGATTCTCACCATGCCGGAGACCATGTCGCTGGAGCGCCGCAAGCTGCTGAAGGCCTACGGTGCCGAACTGGTCCTCACCCCCGGCCCGGAGGGCATGAAGGGCGCCATCGCCAAGGCGAAGGAGATCGTCGCCAACACCCCCGGCGCCTGGATGCCCCAGCAGTTTGAGAACCCGGCCAACCCCGAGGTCCACCGCAACACCACCGCCGAGGAGATCTGGCGCGACACCGACGGCGAGGTCGACATCTTCGTGGGCGGCGTGGGCACCGGCGGCACCATCACCGGCGTGGCCGAGGTCATCAAGCCCCGCAAGGCCAGCTTTCAGGCGATGGCCGTGGAGCCGGTGGAGTCCCCGGTCATCTCCGGCGGCAAGCCTGGCCCGCACAAGATTCAGGGCCTCGGTGCCGGCTTCATCCCGGAAAACCTGCACACCCCCGCGCTGGACGAGACCGTCCAGGTCAGCAGCGACCAGGCCGTGGCCATGGCCCGCCGCCTGGCCGAGCAAGAGGGCATCCTGTGCGGTATCTCCGCCGGCGCCGCCGTCCATGCCGCCGTAGAGGTGGCCAAGCGGCCGGAGAACAAGGGCAAGCTGATCGTCGTGGTCGTGCCCGACACCGGCGAGCGCTACTTCTCCTCGGTCCTCTTCGCCGACATCCAAGTGTAAGATCAAACGGGGCGCCCTCCAGCGAGGGCGCCCTTTCCCATTCTCCCGCCCCCACGCATACAGTGAGGTTGGAACTGATGCAAGGAGGCGGAACCGGTGGCTACTCATACCTGGACGGACGCGGAACTGAACGCGGTGGCCGAGGCCCTGGAGGGCCAGCAGCCCGAGGAGATCCTCAAGTGGGCTTTTGAGAACTTCGCCAAGGAGGAGATCTCCCTGGCGTGCAGCTTTGGTGCCGAGGACGTGGCCCTGGTCGACATGGTCGCCAAGCTCCGGCCCGGCGCCCGGGTCTTCTACCTGGACACCAACCTGCTTTTCGGCGAGACGTACGAGGTGATCGACCAGATCAGGGCCAAGTACGACATCACCCTGGAGCAGGTTCTGCCGCTGCTCACTTTGGGTGAGCAGGCGGAGCAGCACGGCGAGGCGCTGTGGGCCTCCAACCCGGACGCCTGCTGTGGCATCCGGAAGGTGGAGCCGCTGGGGCGGGTGCTCTCGGGCCTGACCGCCTGGATCACCGGGATTCGCCGGGAGCAGGCGCCCACCCGGGCCAACGCCAGGGTGGTCGAGTGGGACGCCAAGTTCGGGCTGGTCAAGATCAACCCGCTGGCGGCCTGGAAGGACCGGGATGTCTGGAATTACATCATAGCGAACGGGGTCCCGTACAACGTGCTCCATGACCAGGGCTACCCGAGCATCGGCTGCGTTCACTGCACCCGGGCCGTCAGGCCCGGTGAAGACCCCCGGGCCGGCCGCTGGAGCGGATTTAACAAGACCGAGTGCGGCCTGCACAAGTAGGGGGGGACGAAGAGGTGAGTCCGATCGCCCCCCACGGCGGCGTGCTGATCAACCGCATGCTGACCGGTGACGATCTTCGGGAGGCCCGGGGCTGGGCCCAGGAGCTGAATCGAGTCCGGCTTTCGCCCCGGGAGGCATCCGATCTGGAGATGATCGGCGTCGGCGCCCTCTCCCCGCTGACGGGCTTCATGCTCCAGCGGGACTACCGCCGGGTGGTCCGGGAGATGCACCTGGACAACGGCCTGCCCTGGGCGCTGCCGGTCACCCTGGCGGTGAGCCGGGAGGAGGCCCGCCAGATCCCCCTCGACAGCCAGGTTGCCCTGGAGGGGGAGAACGGCCAGATCCTGGCCGTGATGGATGTGGTCGAGAAGTTTGAGTACGACAAGGACCTGGAGGCCCGGGAGTGCTTCCGGACCACCGAGGTGGCCCACCCTGGCGTCAAGCGGCTGATGGCACAGGGCGAGGTCTACCTGGGCGGGAAGGTAGCAGTGCTGGACCGGCCGGCGCCCGAGTTCCCGGCCTATCACATGGATCCCGCTGAGACCCGCGCCGCCTTCCGGGAGCGGGGTTGGAAGCGGGTTGTCGGCTTTCAGACCCGCAACCCGGTTCACCGGGCACACGAGTATATCCAGAAGTGCGCCCTGGAGATCTGCGACGGGCTGCTGCTCCACCCGCTGGTTGGCGAGACCAAGGCGGACGATATCCCCGCAGCCGTGCGGATGCGGGCCTACCGGGCGATCCTGGACGGGTACTACCCGCCCGGCCGCACCATGCTCTCGGTGTTCCCGGCGGCCATGCGCTATGCGGGACCTAGGGAGGCGGTCTGGCATGCGATCTGCCGGAAGAACTACGGGTGCACCCATTTCATCGTGGGGCGCGACCATGCCGGCGTAGGCAACTACTACGGCACCTATGACGCCCAGCGCATCTTCGATGAGTTCGAACCGGGTGCGTTGGGCATCACCCCGCTCTTCTTCGAGCACACCTTCTTCTGCCGCGCTTGCGGGAACATGGCCTCACCCAAGACCTGCCCCCACGGCAACGAGCACCACGTGACGCTCAGCGGCACCAAGGTGCGGGAGATGCTCTATAGCGGCCAGGTCCCGCCGCCTGAGTTCTCCCGACCCGAGGTGGCACAGGTGCTGATCGATGGGTTGAACCAGAGGGCGTAACCCATGGAGGCGCCGCTTTCACAGCGGCGCCTTGCCGCGTTTCCCTTACATTGAGGCAGGGTTTGGTCTGCCTGCTAGATAATCCTGTAGTGTGACTATGCGCCGATGGAGGTTTGCCAATCTCATGAGGACCAAAGAGCAGATTCTCAGCCTGGCCCGGAGCGTGCATCCCTTTGCCGTAGAAGCCCGCCGCCACCTGCACGCCAACCCGGAGCTCAGCTACCAGGAGAAGGAGACCAGCGCCTACGTGGCCGCCCAGCTCGAGGCGATGGGGCATCGCTTTCAAACCGGTATTGGCGGCTACGGCATCAAGGTGATCATCGAAGGAGGGCGCCCGGGGCCGACCATTGCCCTGCGGGCCGACATGGATGCCCTGCCGATCACCGAGGAGACAGGCCTTCCCTTTGCCTCGACCAAACCCGGCGTCATGCACGCCTGCGGCCACGATGTCCACACGGCGACCTTGCTGGCAACGGCCAAGGCGCTGAAGGAGATGCAGTCCGAGCTTGCCGGCACCGTGGTGCTGATCTTCCAGCCCGGCGAGGAGCAGAACCCCGGCGGCGCCAGCCTGATGATCAAGGACGGCGTCCTGGAGAATCCTAAGGTGGATGCGATCTTTGGCCTGCATGTCTTCCCGGCGCTGGCCGCCGGCAAGATGACCTTCGGCGCCGGCCCCATGCTCGCCGCCCCCGACGACTTCGACGTGACCATTCGGGGCAAGGGCGGCCACGGCGCCTACCCGCACCTGACCGTCGACCCGGTGCTTGCGGCGGCCCAGTGCATCACGCTGCTCCAGCAGGTGGTGGCCCGCAACGTCAGCCCGTTCCAGAACGCGGTGGTCACGGTGGGCGCCATCCATGGCGGCGAGGCCCGCAACGTGATCCCCGACGAGGTCACCTTCCGGGGCACCGTCCGGACCATGTCCCCCGATGTGCAGAAGCTGATGCCGACCCGCCTGGAGCAGGTGGTCAAGGGCGTCTGCGAAGCAGCCGGTGCGACCTACACCTTGAAGTACGAGGGCGGCTACCCGGTCCTGGTGAACGACGCCGCCATGACCGACCGGGCGCGGGCGGCGGCGGCCGCCGTGCTGGGCGCGGAGAATGCCGGCGACATGCAGGCAACCATGGGCGGCGAGGACTTCGCCTTCTTCCTGCAGCACGTGCCCGGCAGCTTCGCCCGCCTCGGCAGCTCGGCGCCCGGCACCGTCAACCCTGCCGGCCTGCACACCGCCACCCTCATGATCGACGAGTCGTGCATGGAGACCGGCATCGCCTACTACCTGAGCCTTGTCCAGCAGTACCTTGCGTAAGGGAGAGTCGTTCGGCGTGACCGAGAAGAAGCAGCACCAGGTGGCCTCCGTTGAAGAACGGGCCCTTGAGCTCCGGCAGTACATGGAGAGTTACGGCATCAAGACCCTGATCAACAGCCTCTCCGGCGGCGTCGATTCAACGACCTCGGCCGTCATCAGCAAGGCAGCGTCGCCCGACGGGACGCTCGGCCTGATCCTGCCGTGCAGTTCGGAGGACGAGCTCCAGGGCGAGCGCAAGAAGGATATTATCGACGGGCAGCGCGTGGCGGATCACCTGGGGATTCCCGCGGTCACCATCAACCTCAGCAGCCTGTGGCAGCAGGCGGTCAGCCTGTATACCGAGGCGGCTAAGGAGATGGCTGCCAAGCGGGGCGTGCCCCTCGATGAGAAGAAGCTGGCCTGGGCGATCAACAACCTCAAGCCCACGGTCCGCATGATGACCGCCGGCTTCTTCGCGGACGCTTTCGGCGGGCTGATGATGGGCACGGATAACGCCATCGAGAACTTCCTGGGCTATTTCTCGATTCGAGGGGACGGTGTCGCCGACCGCCAGCCGATCCGGGACTGCACCAAGGCCGAGGTGCGGGCCCTCGCCGCCGCAGGCGGCCTCGCCGAGGACCTGGTCCAGCGGGTCCCAACCGCCGGCCTCTGGCCCGGCCAGACCGACGAGGGGGAGCTGGGCTTCTCCTACGACCAGGCCGACACCTTCGTGGTCTGGATCCTGGAGTTCCACCTGCACACCCCGGTCTTGAGCGAGTTCATGACCGTGAAGGCCGAGGCGGTCGACACGATCCTGGGCGCCCCCGATCTGCCGGTCCCGGTGGAGGTCGCCCGGAGGATCATTGCCCAGAACCGCCGCACCCACTTTAAGCGCAAGGCCGACGACCTGCAGCACATCCTGCAGCGCCGGGGGCTGGTGTAGGTCGGCTCCCCCGCCGATTGACATGCCCCGTCTGAAACGCCTATGATGGTTGGTAAAGATAGGGGTATACAAAATTGGGGGGCGGCTGGTTGTTCTCGTTCTTTGGCGATCAGAAAAAACGCAAGGCGCCCCCCCGGGGGGCGCGCAAGCTCTTCATCCCCGAAACACTCTACCGCCGCATGATCAACCAGTGCATGGAGGAGCGCCCGCTGGAGGCTTGTGGACTGCTGACCGGTGTGGTCGACCAGGTGGAGGCCGCATATGCTACCGATAACGAGCAACGCAGCCCGGTTCTGTACCAGGTCGATCCCATGCAGGTCATGCAGGTCATGAGACTGTGCCAGAATTATAAGCACGAGGTTATTGGTATCTACCACTCCCATGTGCAGACCCCGGCAGTGCCGTCGCTGATTGACATTCAGCAGGCGTACTGGCCCGAGGCGTTCTATTTGATCGTCTCCCTGGCCAAGAATCCGCCTGAGGTCCGGGCGTGGCGCATCGTGGACCAGCAGGTGACGGAACATCAAGTGATCGTCCGGCCGGGCACCGCCGGCCAGTGGCACGACCTGCGCCAGGCGGTCCGGTCCGCCCTGGAACCCATGGAACGTCCTGACATACCGTAACTGGTACGGAGACCATCGCTCGTAGATTCGGGAGGTGGCGGTCGGTGGATGGACGGCGGCTGGAGATCGGGCAGCATCTGCTGCAACGAATGCTCGAACACTGCTGGGAGGACCGGCCCCACGAGGCGTGCGGCATCCTCACCGGGCGGGGCAACCAGGTATTGCACGGGTACGCGACGGACAACGCTCGCCGCAGCCCCGTCTACTACGAGGTCGACCCCGCACAGCAGCTAAAGGTGCTCACTGAGATGGACGGGCGCGGCGACGAACTGATCGCCATCTACCACTCGCACCCGACCTCGCCGCCCAAACCCTCCGGGAACGACATCCGCATGGCCGTCAACTGGGCGGACGCGCTGCGGGTAATCGTCAGCCTGGCCGATGGGCGCACGGAGACCCGGGCCTACCTGATCCGGGGCGGCCGTTCCTACGAGATCCCCATGCTGATCACCCACGACGGCGTCGGCGAATGGCACGACCTGCGCGGGTCGGACGAACACACGCATACCGGTTGAGCGAGCCAGGGGGATGCCTCCCTGGCTTTTTTTGGACATTACCGCAGATTACGCAGATTTAACAGATTACGCAGATTTTAAATAAATAATATTATATATAGATACCCACGGAGATGCTGCCTGGTATCTGCGTAATCATAAAAATCTGCGTAATCTGCGGTAAAAATGTCCCAAATGCAAAGAAAAAAGCCGGACCCATAGGTCCGGCGCGCTTGAAGGTAAGCGCTTGAGAAGGTAGGGAAAGGGAGAGAACAAAGGGTCAAACTTTTTACTTCATATACGATAACGAGAGATGTTACGCCCGAGTTCGGTAGAAGTGACAGGTTCGCGAAAAAAACTGCAGATTTTCGTACCAGGTTGGTGCAGTCCTGCCTGCGCAGCCAAGGATTGTCAGAAAACAAGCCCGGGGCTGTAGCCCCGGGCAACGCGATGCACCGTTATTTGGCCGCCTCGGGCGGCTTGGGGTTCTTGATCAGGCGGTCGACGATCTCCCGGGCCTTGGTCTTGTCGGCGTTCCAGACCCAGCGGCCGTCCTTGAGGGTTTCGTCGGAGCCGGGGATCATCTCCACCTGGATCTGGTCCACGTTCACCTTGGGCGCCATGCGGGCCAGGGAGACGGCGGTGGTCATGTCCAGGTCGGTCTTGACGTAGGGCCACATGGCGGAGACCAGGGAGGGGAGCTTGGCGGCGGTGCCGTTCTGCTTGGCCGAGACGGCGAGGGCGTGGGCGAACTTCTTGGTCCGCTCGATGCGCCCGATGTCGCCCAGGCCGTCGGCACGGAACCGCACGTACCGCAGGGCGTCCTTGCCGTTCAGGTGCTGCGGCTCCTTCTTCGCCTTGAAGTGGATCGACAGCGGCGGGTGGGCGTACGGGTCCTCGTAGTCCATGTTCTTATCGATGACGATGTCGACACCGCCGAGCTGATCGATTACGCCTTCGAAGCCTTCGTAGTCGACGCTCACATAGTGATCGATCTTGATGTCCAGGAGCTTCTCGACGGCCTTCTTCGTCAGTTCCTGCCCGTCGTCGCCGCCGTAGACGTGCGCATGAGCGAGTTTATCGGGCGTCACACAGTACTTGATGCCGGTGCAGTCGATCTCCACCAGCGTGTCCCGCGGAATGGAGACCAGGCTGACCAGGTTCTGCTTCGGATCCACATGGGCCACCATCACGACGTCGGTGCGGGTCTTGCCCTCGTCGACACCCATCAGGAGGATGTTCGTGGGCGTGCCGGCATCCAGAAAGAAGGCCTTTACCGCCCAGCCGCCGCCCAGCAGAACGGCCACGGCGACGATGATGGAGATCAGCTTGCCAGAGGTAGAGCCACCTGCAGCCCTTGCGCTACGTGTCATGGATGAGTTTCGCCTCCGCTGACTGCATATGGTTGCAGCATGGAATTTCACCTCCTGAGAATATCACTTCCTCTATAACGGTACAATCCACAAATTGTAACAGATTTTTGGACCCTTGCACTGGTAGTCATAGCCTGTTCCGTTTGGCAGGAGTGAGGTCCGGCCGTCCCGAATCGAATGGGTGTGCGGTTTTTGACCTCCGAAGGTGGTGCTGTGTTTTGCGCGTGCTTGGAATCGACCCGGGGACAGCCCTGATGGGCTACGGCGTGGTAGAGAACGCCGGCAGCCGCGAGTGGGCACTGGCCTACGGCGCCCTGAAAACCCCGCCGGATATGCTGGCGGAGAAGCGCCTGCAGGCCCTGTACCGGGGCGTGGTTGATCTGATTCTCGAATACAAGCCCGAAGCTGTTGCCGTGGAGGAGCTCTTCTTCGGCCGGAACGTCACCACGGCGATCCACGTGGGACAGGCCCGGGGCATCGTGCTCCTCGCTGCGGCCGACAACGGGATTCCCATCCGGGAGTTTACGCCCATGCAGGTGAAAATGGCCGTCACCGGTTACGGCCGGGCCGACAAGGGGCAGGTGCAGGCCATGGTGAAGACCCTCCTGGCCCTCAAGGAGACCCCGAAGCCTGACGACGTCGCCGACGCCCTGGCTGTGGCACTCGCAGCCCTGCATGGCGCCGGCCTGGCAGCCAAACTGGGAGGACTGTCATGATCGCCCACGTGCGCGGCGCCCTCGCCGCAGTCAGCCTCGAGTCCGTGGTGGTCGACGTGGCCGGTGTCGGTTATAGGTGCCTGGTGCCCTCCAGCACGCGGTCACGGTTGCCCGCGATGGGGCAGGAGGTCATGCTCTTTACCTCACTGCAGGTGCGGGAGGACAGCATGACCCTGTACGGTTTCGTCACCAGCGAGGAGTACGACCTGTTCGAGCTCCTGCTGCGGGTGGAGGGGATCGGGCCGAAGGTCGCCCTGGGGGTGCTCTCGGCCACCACGCCGGACCTCTTCCGGCGGGCGGTTGCCTTTGAGGATATTACAGCCCTGTGCCGCATCCCGGGCATTGGGAAGAAGACCGCCCAGCGCATGGTGCTGGAGCTGAAAGACAAGGTCGGCAGCGTGGCCGCCACGGACGGCAAGGCCGCAGCGGTGGGCGCCATCGCCCTGAACGCCGCCGAGCCCGACGCCGGCATGGAAGCGCTGGAGGCGCTGATGTCCCTGGGCTACTCCCGCGTGGAGTCCGCCCAGGCCCTTGAGAAGGCCAGGAAGGAGGCCGGGGAGAACCCCCGGTCCGAAGCGCTGGTCCGCCTGGGTCTGAAGCATCTCTTCCGGGGGTAAGCGAACATGAGCGAGGAACGGTTCCTGTCCGGGAACAAGAAGGCCGAGGATGCCCGCTACGAGGAGACCATCCGGCCCCAGCGCCTGGTCGATTACCCCGGCCAGGAGCGGGTGAAAGAGGAACTCTCCATTTACATCAATGCGGCCAAGCAGCGAGGCGAGGCGCTGGACCACGTCCTGCTGTACGGCCCGCCCGGCCTTGGTAAGACAACCCTGGCGCAGATCATTGCCCACGAGTTGGGCGTCAACTTCCGGGTCACGTCCGGCCCGGCCATCACCCACGCCGGCGACCTGGCCGCCATTTTGAACCAGCTCTCCGAGCGCGACGTACTCTTTGTGGATGAGATCCATCGTATGAACCGGATGGTGGAGGAGACCCTCTACCCCGCCATGGAGGATTTCGCCATCGACATTATCCTGGGCAAGGGTCCCAGCGCCCGGACCATCCGGCTGGACCTGCCCAAGTTCACCCTGATTGGCGCCACGACGCGGTACGGTATGCTCAGCTCACCCCTCCGGGACCGCTTCGGTGTCGTGTCGCAGCTGCAGTTCTACTCGGTGGAGGAGCTGACCACCATTCTGCTGCGGGCCGCCCGGATCCTGAAGGTGGACCTGGATGAGAGCGGCGCCATGGAGATCGCCCGGCGCTCCCGCGGCACCCCCCGTATCGCCAACCGGCTGCTCAAGCGCCTGCGCGACTTTGCCCAGGTCAAGGCCAACGGGCGGATTACCAGGGAAGTCGCCGATGCGGGCCTCCGCCTGATGGAGGTGGACGCCCTGGGCCTGGACAAGGTTGATCATAAGATGCTGCTGGCGATCATCCAAATGTACGGAGGCGGACCGGTGGGCCTGGATACCCTGGCCGCTGCCACCAGCGAGGAGTCGGAGACGATTGAGGACGTCTACGAGCCCTACCTGATGCAGATCGGGTTCCTGCAGCGCACGCCCCGTGGGCGCACTGCCACCCGCGCCGCGTACGATTACCTTGGACTGCCATTTGCTGAGCATCCCGATGGGAACCCAACCCAGGGGCAGACCCGTCTGTTCTAACGGACCACAATGGGTCCCGGAAATATTAGGGTGACCGTGATACCCCCAGAAACGGGGCACAGGGAGACGCATTTACTAACAGACGAGAGGTGAACACCATGCTGGGGTTTCTGCTGAGCCTCTCGGGAAACTCGGGTCCGCCGGTCGGTTCCCCGGTGGACAGGCTCCTGGAACCGGCTCGGCGTGGCGATAAGCAGGCGCGAGAGGAGTTGCTCCGTGGGTATACCCCGCTGGTGCTGCGAGTGGGGAGTCAGGTCTCCGGCCGCTACCTGCAAGTCGGGCGCGACGAGGAGGTCTCTATTGGCCTGCTCGCCCTGAACGAGGCGATCGATCGGTTCGACCCCACCCGGGGCGCCTCATTCATTCCGTTCGCGGAGATGGTGATCAAACGCCGGCTCATCGACTACTATCGCCGCCAGAAGGGCCAGTCGGAGATCCCGCTGAGCGAACTGGAGATGGAGGATGATGAGGGCAACGTCCTCCACAGCGTTGAGCGCAAGGAGGCCGCCGAGCGCTTTGCCCAGCAGGTGGAGTCGGAGGACCGCAAGGCGGAGATCGTACGGTACGCCAGGCGGCTTGCCGAGTTCGGGATCAAGTTCAGTGAACTGGTGGAGATCAGTCCGAAGCACGAGGACGCCAGGGACCGGGCGATTGAGGCGGCCCGCCTGGTGGCCCAAAATCCGTTATACAGCCAACACTTACAGACCAAACGTGAACTGCCCCTTAAACAGCTCGAGGAGAACGTCGGCGTAAGCCGCAAGACCCTGGAGCGGCAGCGGAAGTACATCATCGCCGTTGCGCTAATCATGCTCGAAGACTTCTATTTCTTAAAGCACTACGTCGCAGGGTAGCGCCGGGATCGGGCGCCGCCCGTTCCGCAGTGACACTACTGCAGCGCTGCTGGCGCTACCTACGGAGGAGATTGGAATGGGAAAGGGGATTCTGCTGGAGTTGGAGGGCCGCCAGGCGGTCGTGCTGACTCCCCAGGGTGAATTCAAGCGGATCCCGCTTCCGAAAGGCGTATGGGACATCGGCGATGAGATCTCCTTCGCTGACACGAAGCCGGTGTCCTGGACCAGGTGGGGCGTGTGGGCCTCAGCTGCCGCGGTCATGCTCCTTGTGAGCTTTCAGGGCTTTAACGCCTGGGCGCTCTCCCAGCCCGTGGCCCTGCTCACCATCGATATCAACCCGAGCCTGCAGCTGACGCTCAACAAGCGCAGCGACGTGCTGAAGGCCGAGGCGCTGAACCAGGACGGCGCCGCCGTGCTGCAGGGGGTCGATTGGCAGGGCAGCATCTTCAAGCGGCACTCCGTGGACGATGTGGTGGCGCAGGTGACCGCCAAGGCGGTGGAGATTGGCAAGCTGGCCCCGGAGGACGCCACGGGCGCCGTGGTGGTAGCCGTGGCCCCCGCCAAGGCCGAAGAGCTGCCCGCCGAGCAGTCCGAGACCATCGTGGCCAAGAGCAAGGTCGCCGCTAACGACACCATTGCCAAGAAGGCCAAGGAGAAGAAGGTGGAGGTCAAGGCCAAGGTTGCAGCCGTGGTCGTGACCAAGCAGGAGAAGGAAGAGGCCGAGAAGGCCGGCCTGACCCCTGGCAAGTGGGCAATCCTTGAGCAGGCGCAGAAGGCGGCGCCTGAAGTAAAGCCCGAGGACATCCAGGAGAAGCTCCTGGAGAAGGGCCCGGGCCCGGCGCTGCGTGACCTGAACCTCGATCCGGTCGATATCTTCGGAAAGGCCGAGGAGAAGCACGACGGGAAGCGCGAGGAGAAGGAAGAGAAGAAGGGCGGCAAGTCCGAGGAGCAGCCGGTGAAACCGGCCTCGGGCAAGCCGGGTGAGCCGAAGCCGAACGGCAGCGGGGCCGACAAGAAGGACCCCGCTGCTCAGAAGCCTGGCAACGGCAACACGAATGCCGGCGGGGCGGCCACCGAACCGGGCGGCAAGGCGGAGCAGCCCAAGGGCCAGTCTCAGGACAACAAGGGCAAGTCCGAGGAGTCCAAGGGGAACGCCGGGGAGAAGAACAACGGCAACTCCGAGAAGGGCAACAACGGAAACAACGGCAACAACGGTAACAACGGCAACAAAGGCAACGCCGGCGAGGGCAATGGCCAGGGCGGGAAGAAGTCCGGCCAGGGCCAGCAGCAGCAGGCGGACAAGCCCTCTTCGCAGCAGGCGCCTCCCAAGTCCGGCGGCTTTGTAGAGACGATCAAGTCCTGGTTTGGCATTGGCGAAAAGAAGGATCAGGCCTCTGAGGAACCCCGGGCGGAAACGCCCGGGGCGGGGGCGTCGAACGAAAAGGGCGGCGGCTCTGAGCCCGAGGCCGAGGAGAAGAAGTCCGAGCCCAAGGCCGAGGAGAAGAAGCCGGAGCAGCCCGCCCAGCCCAAGGCTGAGGAGAAGAAGCCCGAGACGAAGGGTGAGGAAAAGAAGGAGAGCAAGGAGGAGAAGTCCGGATCCTCTGCCGAGGAAAAGCCTTCTTCCCAGGCCAGTGAGAAGGAAAAAGGGCGCGGTAACGGGAAATCCCAGGAGAAGCCTTAAACTTATACATAATTGGAAGCCCTTGCGGGTACCCCTACAAAGGCGGTGCTATTCTATGCCATACTCCCGGCGCCACCCGCGGTCGATCACCGCTGCATTATGCCTTGCTGTGGCGGCGCTTCTGGCGCCGCCTCCGGCGTTCGCCGCCACTGAGACTCCCACCGCCCCCAGCACACCCACGCCCCCCAGTACACCCACGGCCCCAACCACACCGCCCCCCAGCACCACACCTCCGCCGACCACCTCTCCGTTACTCCCGGCGATTCCGCTGCCCCCTTCCGACAAGCCCATGCGCATCGGTGTGGGACGGTCGCAGACCACCGCCGAGGTGACCGCCGCAGGCGGGCTTTACGTCGTTGCCGAAGGGGCGACCCACTGGGAGACCCCGCCGGGGCAGGTCGTGAAGCTCAACCTGGTATCCGGCAAGGTCCAGGTGGTGGGTTTGGCCAAGCTGTTCACCCCGCCGGTCCGGCTCGTCGCACGCCCTGCAGCCGAGGGACAGCCGCCCAACTACGTGAAGTACAAGGGCCTCACCTACCGTGGCGAGATTGAGGTCTTGATCAGCCCCAAGGACCAGAAGTTCTCCGTGGTCAATGTGGTCAACCTGGAGGAGTACTTGCTGGGGGTCGTGCCCAAGGAGATGGAACCCAGCTGGCCCTTGGAGGCCTTGAAGGCCCAGGCTGTCGCCGCGCGCACCTTCTCGCTGGCGAACCTGAACAAACGCGCTGATGAAGGGTTCAACATCGACGATACCACCAACGACCAGGTCTACGGCGGTATGCAGGCGGAAAAACCCAGCAGCACGAAGGCGGTTCAGGTAACCAAGGGCCAGGTGGTCACATTTAACGGGCTCCTGATCCCGACCAATTTCTTCGCCTCCTCCGGTGGCTACACCGAGAACAACGAGTACATATGGGGAGGAAGCCCTCGCCCATACAACCGCGGGGTTCAGGACTTTGACCAGTGGCCCGGCAACCTGCGTTATCAATGGCGGGACACGTTTACCGCTGACCAACTGCAAAAGGCGCTCGTTGCGAAGAACCAAAAGATCGGAACCGTGGTGGAGGTAAAGCCCGGATCCGTCTCGCCCGCCAGCGGACGACCGACCCAGTGGTTCGTGGTTGGGTCCGCCGGTACCGCCACCTTCACCATGGAGGGGTTCCGCCAACTGCTCGGGTTGTGGAGCCACGCCATGACGGCTACGTACACCATCGGCACCCCCTATAAGGCGACCGACTCGGTCACCGTGGCTGGCCCGAATGGCACTGTGAAGACGGTAGCCCTGCAGAACGTGTACGTGGTAGGGAGCTCGGGCCAGGCACAGGCCGTTTCTTCTACAGTCGTGGCGTCTGGAACGCAGCCCGTCGGCGTGCTGGAAGTGACCGGCGGCGGCAACGGCCATCGCGTCGGCATGTCTCAGTGGGGCGCCTACGGGCGGGCCCAGTTTGGCTTTGACTACGTGGACATCTTGACCCATTACTACAGAGGAACCAAGGTGGAGACTCGCTAACCGTGAAACTGAGCGACTTCGACTTTTACCTCCCCGAAGAGCTGATTGCGCAACGGCCCGTGGAGCCCCGGGATGCGTCCCGGCTCCTGGTCGTGCATAAGGACGGCGGTGCTTTCGAGCACCGCCATTTCCGCGACCTTCCTGAGTATCTGCGCCCCGGAGATGCAATCGTCGTGAACGAGACCCGGGTCATGCCAGCCCGACTCATGGGCGAGCGGGAGGGCACCGGCGGGGCCATTGAGGTGCTGCTGCTCAAGCGCCTGGAGCGCGACCGCTGGGAGACCCTGGTCAAGCCTGGCAAGAAGGCCCGCCCCGGTCAGCGCATCATCTTCGGCGGCGGCCTGCTGGTGGGCACTGTGCAGGAGACCACCGAAGTCGGTGGCCGGGTGGTCGAATTCGCCTACGAGGGCGTCTTCGAGCATGTGCTTGACCAGCTCGGCCAAATGCCGCTCCCGCCCTACATCCACGAACGCTTGGAGGATCCCGAGCGCTACCAGACCGTCTTCGCCCGGGAGTGGGGCTCGGCGGCGGCGCCCACCGCCGGCCTGCACTTTACCCCGGAGCTGCTTGCCCGGCTGGAGTCCATGGGCGTCTCCGTCCACAAGATCGTCCTGCACGTGGGGCTGGGCACCTTCCGTCCCGTCCAGGTGGAAGAGGTGCTGGAGCACAAGATGCACAGCGAGTTCTACACCGTGGAGCCCGGCACAGCCGAGGCCCTGAACCGGGTCCGGGCAGCGGGCGGCCGCATCGTGGCCGTGGGCACCACCAGCGTGCGCACCCTGGAGACGGTGACCTCGCCGGAAGGGCTCGTCCAGCCCGGGCAGGGCTGGACCGACATCTTCATCTACCCCGGTTACCGCTTCAAGGCGGTGGATGTGATGATCACCAACTTCCACCTGCCCAAGTCGACCCTGGTGATGCTGGTCTCCGCCTTCGCCGGCCGGGACCTGACCCTGAAGGCATACGCCGAGGCTGTGGCGGAGCGTTATCGGTTCTTCAGCTTCGGGGATGCCATGCTACTCTTGTAGTCGTCCCTACGACTGGTAGAGCACGGTATCTTGTGGTACCATACCGGGGGGATTTCCCTTTCCCTTAGGAGGCTCTCACTTGGCTGTCAAGCTGGAACTGCTGCTGACCGATCCCAACTCCGCTGCCCGGCGCGGGCGGCTGCATACCCCGCACCACGTGGTCGAGACCCCGGTCTTCATGCCGGTGGGCACCCAGGCCACGGTCAAGACCCTCAACCCCGAAGAGGTGAGGGATCTTGGCGCGCAGATCCTATTGAGCAACACCTACCATCTCTACCTGCGCCCTGGCCACGACCTGGTGGCGGAGGCGGGGGGGCTCCACCGGTTCATGAACTGGAACGGAGCGATTCTGACCGACTCCGGCGGCTTTCAGGTCTTCTCGCTCTCCGATCTGCGCAAGATCACCGAGGAGGGGGTCAAGTTCCGCTCCCACATCGACGGGAGCGAGCACTTCCTCAGCCCCGAGAAGGCGATGGAGATTCAGAACGCCCTGGGCTCCGATATCATGATGGCCTTCGATGAGTGCACGCCCTGGCCGGCGGAGCACAAGTACGTGAAGGACTCCCTCGAGCGGACGACCCGCTGGCTCAAGCGCTGCAAGGAGGCGCATCGGCGTCCCGAGAGCCAGGCTCTCTTCGGAATTGTCCAGGGCGGCACCTATGCCGACCTCCGGCGCCAGAGCGCCGAGGAGATCTGCTCCATCGACCTGCCCGGCTACGCCGTAGGCGGCCTTTCGGTGGGCGAACCCAAGGATCTCATGGCGGACATGCTCGAGGTGACCGTGCCGCTCATGCCGAAGGACAAGCCCCGCTACCTGATGGGCGTGGGCTCGCCGGAGGACTTGGTGGAAGGGGTCTGGCGCGGCATCGACATGTTCGACTGCGTGCTGCCCACCCGCATTGCCCGCCACGGCACCGTATTCGTCCCCGACGGCAAGCTGACGGTGCGCAACGCCGAGTTCGCCCGGGATTTCCGCCCCATTCAGGAGGGGTGCGACTGCTACGCCTGCAGAAACTACACGCGGGCCTACATCCGCCACTTATTGAAGGCAGAGGAGATGCTCGGCCTGCGGCTGTGCAGCATCCATAACCTGCGCTTCCTGGTGCGGCTCATGGAAGAGATTCGCGCCTCCCTTGAGGCGGGCACCTTTGCCGCCTATCGCAAGGAGTTCCTCCACCGCTGGCACTCGGGTGAGCGCGAGCGCGCCCGCCGGTCTGGCAAGGCCGGTCCCGCTGAGCCGGTTGTGCCCGAAAATCGCTAAACTGCCCCACTAGGAGGCCGCTACCTATGTCTATTGGGTACAGGGTTGCCAAGCCCTCTGACCTGCAGCAGCTTCTGCCGCTGGTCGAGGGGTACGCCAGGGAACAGCAGCAGCAGATGCCGGTCAACACGCTTTCCGAGACGTTCATGGAGTTCGCCCGCTCCGGTATCGCCCAGGCGGTGGAGCATCCCGCTGCCTGCGTGCTGATCGCCGAGGAGACCGGCAGCGAGAAGCCTGTCGCTGTCGGTTACGCCGTGGGCATGGTCCACGAGCCACCGCCCATCTTTGAACCGGAGATGTACACCTTTATCTCGGACCTGTACGTGGCGCCTGAGTACCGGCGCCAGGGCATCGCCACCGCCCTGATTGAGCGGGTGCGCGGCTGGGGCTGGACCAAGGGCATCAACCGGCTCTCGCTGATCCTGCCCGTCAACAGCCCTGCCCACGGGCTCTACGCCAAAATCGGTTTCAAGCCGGTTCAAACCATGCTGTACTTTAAGGAAGAGGACTAGGGCGGGGGACCCAGGAAACTGTGGTGCTCATAGTCCAAATGCCTTGGGTCCTGGGCTCATTCCCCTATCCGTCGCAATTGTGGTATAGTGTGGTAGAGATTGGTTGATTTCACTTTCGGGAGGGTTCTACTTTTGCCGGGAAACATTTCTCAGATTGTGCTGATGGTTGGCCTTCTGGCCCTGATGTACTTCATGATGATTCGCCCGCAGCAGCAGCAGCAGAAGAAGCGCAAGGAGATGCTGGAAGCCCTGAAGGTCGGGGCCGAGGTCGTCACCATTGGCGGTCTGCACGGCACGATTTCCGCGATCGATGACAAGACCGTCCGCCTCCGGGTAGCCTCTGGGGTGGAGCTCACCTTCAACCGCGGCGCTGTGGGGTCCATTCGGGAGCAGCAGTAGCTGTTTCAGGAAACCGCTTGCAACTTTGGGCTAAAGAGCATAGTATTTTATACAGGCCTGTATAAACCACACATGGGCAATCGGGGGCGGCAGCCCCTCACAGGTGATGAAAGGTGAGCACATCCGTCAAAGATCCGTACAAAGACCCGATCTCGACCAACATTGATGCGCAGAAAGAGACGCTCAACCCGTTTGAGATCGCGCAGATGCTGATCTACAACGCCACACGTGAACTGGGTCTGCCAATGGCCGTGTACGAGTATCTCAAGGAGCCCCAGCGGGTTCTGACGGTCTCTATCCCGGTTCGGCTGGACAGCGGCGAGGTAAAGACCTTCGTCGGCTACCGGTCTCAGCACTCCGACGTGATCGGGCCCTGCAAGGGCGGTGTCCGCTTCCACCAAGACGTCAACCTGGATGAGGTCAAGGCCCTCTCCATGTGGATGACCTTCAAGTGCGCCGTGCTCGGCCTTCCCTTCGGCGGCGGCAAGGGCGGCGTGATTTGCAACCCCGGCGAGCTGACCAAGCGTGACCTGGAGAACCTATCCCGCGGGTATATCCGGGCGCTGGCTGGCTTCGTGGGTCCCGATCGGGACATTCCCGCCCCCGACGTGAACACGAACCAGCAGGTCATGGGCTGGATGATGGACGAGTACTCTAAGATGAAGGGGTACAACGCCCCCGGCCTGATCACCGGCAAGCCGATGATCCTGGGCGGCTCCGCCGGCCGTGGCGCCGCCACCGGCCGCGGCACGATGATCTGCATCCGCGAGGCTGCCAAGCGCATTGGCCTGAACCTCCGTGGCGCTACTGCCGCCATTCAGGGCTTCGGCAACGTGGGCTCCCACACCGCCGTCCTGCTCGATGAGCTCGGGGTCAAGATCACCGCCATCGTCGACGCTCGCGGCGGCGCCTACAACCCCAGCGGCATCCACATCGCCGATGCGGTTGACTACTACGCCAAGAACGGCACGGTCATGGGCATGCCCTACACCGAGAACATCAACACCGAGGCCCTGTTCGGCCTGGATGTGGACATTCTGGTGCCGGCGGCGTTGGAGAACCAGATCAACCTGAACAACGTGGACAGCGTAAAGGCCAAGATCGTGGCCGAGGCCGCCAACGGCCCGACCACCCCCGAGGCTGCCCGGGTCATGACCGAGAAGGGGATTCTGCAGATCCCCGACATCCTCTGCAACGCCGGTGGCGTGACTGTGTCCTACTTCGAGTGGGTGCAGAACATCCAGAACTACTACTGGCCGGAGGAAGAGGTCAACCAGAAGCTGGAGCAGATGATGGTCGGCGCCTTCAACGCCGTGTACAAGGTGCACGAGCAGCGCCACGTCTCCATGCGCCGTGCGGCTTACATGGTCGCTATCAAGCGCATCGCCGACGCGATGTCGGCCCGTGGCTGGATCTAATCACCCTCCAATACAAAACCCCACTGAGAAGATCAGTGGGGTTTCTGTTTTCTATCCGAGGTACCGCTCTCGGATTACGCCCAGGTGATGCAGCTCATGGCCGGCGATGATGTAGCCGAGGGCCCGGGCGCTCACCTCGTTGCCGTTGGCGTTGCCGAGTCGCAACCATGCTTCGTCAGACAGGGACGCTGCGAGGGCGAGGGTCGCCTGGCGGACCGCCTGGTACTCCTGGACCAGGTCGTTGATGGAGCGAGAGCTGAAGTTGGCATGGGCGACAAACTGGTTTTCGTCAAACCCGGCGAGGGGTGTGCGGTCCCCGCGGGAGGCACGGAGGAGCCTGTAGGCCATCACCCGTTCGGTGTCGCAGATGTGGCCGATTACCTCTTTGACCGACCACTTGCCCTCTGCGTATCGGAAGTCTGCCTTGTCGGCGGGGATGCTGCGGAGAAAGGCAGCGGTCTCCTCTTTCTGGTCGCTCAGATGCTGAAGCAGGGGCTGTGCGGGGACCATGTCGATGTAGCGTTGGTAATAGGCGCTATACTCGTTGGGCTCGGGGCGGCTTACCATGCGGATTCCTCCCTTGTGTTCAGACTAGGCTGTTCGCCGATGGATAATCCATAGCACTACCAGGACGCTGGCCGTTCCGCCGAGCCACCACCAGTGGTTAAGGCCCCGTGACGCTGGTACCGCCCCGTGTATGACCTTCCCCGTCGTCAGGTCGAAGGTGTAGGTCTGCTCTTCGTAGGTGACCAACGTTAGACGGTTTGCGGCGGGATCGAATTGGGCCGACTCCTTTTGCCAGCTGTAATGGGAGACGCTTTGCGGCAGGGCGGCCGGGTTTCTGACCAGGTCGGCTACGGCGTACTTGCTGAGCAACTGCCCGTCTATGTAGAAGGCCACGGCGAGAGTCCCGTAGTCGCCCAGCGATGGCCAGGGCCCCAGGTGGGCGAAGTGGTGACCGTCGGGCGAGGGAAAGAGTTGCCCGTCGAAGGCGTAGAAGTCTACCGTCCAGAGCGGGGTGATGGACCCGTCGTTCCGGTAGAGGCCCGAGGATGGATAAGTAGGCCGGTGGAGCTCACCGGAGGTTTTCCGTCGTTCGTAAGCATGACGAACACGAACTCTCCCGCAGCCTTGGTGTAGGAGGTGGGCATGGCGGGCGAGTCTGCCCGTGCGCTGCCGGTGAGAGTCAGGAGCAGAGTCAGGGGCACTACTACCCGCTTCCACATCGGTCTGTCTTCGCCTCTTCCAAGTCGGGCTGTTATCTACTTTTGCGGGGGTACGGCGTACGATTTCACGATATCCAGGGTGTTGACCGTCCATGCACCGTCTCCGTTCTGGTAGAAGGAGACCGTGCCCCACATGGCGCCGCAGCCATTTGGAGCTTTGTACTCCATGACAAAACCGATCGACTCGGAGCGGTAGGGCTTCGGGGTGATCGGTGGGTAGCAGGCCGGGGCGGTCCAGGAGCCAACGTCGCCCAACTCCACGCGGACCACGCCTTCCAGAACGGGGACGCCCTTCGCCCGCTCTACACTTGCAGCAGCGATGAATTTGTCGGCGAGCGCTTCGTTTACGACGAACCGCTTTAGTGCTTGCTTGTCGAGGGACCACGCAGCCTGGAAGGTGGCGTGGAGGAGGGCCTTTGGATTAGCCACTGGGGTTACTGACGGGGCGGGGGTGGTGGGCGCCGGGGCGGGGGTGGTGGGCGCCGGGGCGGGGGTGGTGGGCGCCGGGGCGGGGGTGGTGGGCGCCGGGGCGGCCGTGGTGGGCGCCGGGGTGGTTGCGGGTGGGCTCTGTGCCGCCTGCGGTGCGCTCACAGGTGTTGTGGCCGGGACGCTCGTTGAGCTGGCACATGCGGTTAGCAGAAGGGGCAGCAGGAGCAGGGCGGGACCGCGGCGTAGCAGCAACGAATAGGCCCCCTCGTTGTCTGTTCATGGGTTGGACGCCAGGGCGAGCCTAACCGTTTCAACTCTAGCCGTACAAAAACCAAGGGGCAGGTCTTGCGACCTGCCCCTTGTCCCGTGTGCGCATCTCCGAAAGGTTTAGCACCCTGCGGAGATGACGCTCGTGGAGTTGACCACGGGCATCACCCCCTTGCCTTTGTAGTAGTTTGCGGGTTGGCCAACCGCATCTTTAGGATAGCACGCAGGCGGCGGGGTGCTTAGCCCCGAGAACGATTCGACCCGTTCTTTCCGTGGAGGATCTTACGGATCGAGTCGTAGCCAAGGTGGAACTCGGCCATGAGCTCTTCTATGCTGGCGCCCTGGAGCTTGCGCAGGTGAATCTGCTGGTTGCGGGCCGCCAGGGCGGCGCGGGCGCCGCTGCGCTCGCCCCAGCCGAGGCGCTCTTCGGGGCGGGGGACGTAGATCTGCTTACCGGCGGCATACTGCTGCAAGGCATTCAGCAGGTGCTCCGGGAGAATATCGGCTGCGTTCGTGTACCGACTCAATCAGGCCAGGCCTCCTTTTGTTTGGGGACAACAAAAAGCCGCAGGGCAACGCCCCGCGGCTGGCCTAGCAAAGATAGGTCAGGCAGCGATTGAAGGGGCGTGCCGAGTGCAGTTGCTGTTTGCGGTAATTGTCACTCGGGACACCTCCTTCACTAGATAGTTTTGGAATCAACTAAGGGGAATTTTACATCGCTTCCGTACGGCTGTCAAGAGGTTGGCCGCGCAGCGGTTTTTGGCCCCAGGGCGCCGTCCCGCCGGAAGCGGAGGAGCAGGTAGCCAATCAGGCCGACGGCCGCCAACAGCATCACCGCAAAGATGGCAAAGACGTCCCACTGCGGGCTCACCTTCCAGTCCTGGGCTGTGATGTGGGGCGCCAGCACCGCCTGGCGGACCAGGTGCCGCTGGACGGCCAGCATCAGGGCGGCGCCGGCCAGCCCGCCAAATCCGACCCAGGCCAGAGCGGGCCTGGGCGCCAGCCAGTCCCCGACGTAGAGCCCGGCGGTCCCAAGGAAGGCGACGGCCACTGCGGTCCAGGGGAGCCAGATCGGCACGGCGCCTGCCGCCTCGGGGCTGAGCGTGCCAAGGTACCACCAGCTGGCCGGGACCTCCAAAATGAAGCCCATGGACGCCCAGAACTGCCCCAGCCTGCGGGCGCTGAGACCGAACGCCGGCACCTCGGCCCGGTGCCCGATCAGCACCATGGTGCCCCCGGCCATGATGACGGCGCCCAGGAACACATGCAGGCCGCGGGCAAGCTGGAAGTACCAGTGGGTGCCCGCCTGGGTCTGGGCGTAGAGCCCCTTCCAGACCTCCGGGGCGGTGGTCAGCGACATGGTGCTTATGTAGATGGCCCCCACTGCGGTGAAGCACAGCGTCGCGGCCACGGCCGCCCAGACCCGCCACCGCCCGTCCTGCTTGGCCATGGACTGCAGGTAGAGCGCTCCATAGCCGATCAGCAGCAACGGCACGACGGCGAACCAGGACCATCCGGTGAGGATGGAGGCCGGGTAGAAGAACTTGCCGTACAGGAGCTGTACGAAAAGCAGGGGTGCGACGCCCAGCGTCACGGTAAAGGCGGTCACCGAGGGAAGGATCGACCAAAGGCGGCGGGCCAGCCACCGGTGTGATTCGCTCCCGCTCAGGGCGGCCGCAGCCTCACACCAAAGACCTGCCAGCGTGCCGCCCAGGGTGACGGTCATGGGGATCATGTGCAGGCTCAAGGTCAGCACCAGCAGGCTTTGCAGGAGCCAGGCCGGGGCTGGCAGGCCAATGGGATCAGCGTTCGGCAGCACCGGGGATCGCCTCCTTGTCGTTCAGCGTGAGCAGGTACCTGGCCAGGGCGTCGCGCTCCTGCGCGGTGCCCATGAAGGGGGGCATGTACCCCTTGAGCATGTTCAGGCGTTCGATCTGGTGGGCGGCGTACTCCTCGGTCCACCCACGCACCAGCGGGCCGACGCCGTTATAGCCCTCCACGGTATGGCAGGAGGCACACTGGACCCGGAAGACGTCTTGCCCGGCGGCGGCTGTATCAGGGGCGCCCTCCACGGAGCCGTACAGGCTCCAGCGGGCGCTGGCCAGCACGCCCTGCGGGGCAGGTGCCTGCGCTACGAAGACACCGTTGGAGTATAGGTAGCCGTAAATGACGTAGGGCTTGCGGATCCCCTCACGCACCCACTCGGCGCCGCCGGTGGTCAGCAGGCCCAGGGTGAGCAGCACCACGGCGAAGGTGACGCTGGTGTTGGTGGGGCGGAGGTAGGGGCCAAAGTAGGAGGCGCCCAGGATGATCAGCGAGAGAATGATCGTCAGGCCGAACATGATCGCCACCGGGGCGGCCCCGCCCAGGGCCAACGCCCGGGAGTGTTCAGGGATGGCCGCCAGGAACCAGGCGGCGCCCACGGGGAAGAGGGCGAAGGCCGTCAGGATGAATCGGCTGGTCCAGTGGACGAGCCGCTGGCGCAGGGCCGGCTTGGCCTGCCAGGTGGCGGTAACCAGGCCATACAGCCCGGCCAGCGCCAGCGAGGCGGCCGTGCGCATTACCAACTGCGGGAGGTAGCTGGGGTTGAGGAAGCCGTCCCAGAAGGAGCCGGTCTGAAGCCAGCGGCCCGGGGTGAGCATGAAGCTGACGATCCCGTTGATCACCACGAGCGTCAGGAACGATGCGCCGGCGTAGACCCAGGCAAGCAGTTGGTGCGTCTGGCGGGTGACCCGATCCCAGCCGTAGTAGTACAGCAGAATGGCGCTTACCTCGATGAGGAAGAAGCACCACTCGATCGCCCAGCCCCACACAAAGGTGCGGATGAGGATGGAGGTGGCCTGGGGACTGATCAGGCCAATGGTGAACCAGATCCCCACCCCGGTGACCGCACCGAACAGCAGGCTGGCCAGCAGGAAGAACCGGGAATGCCGTTTGAGGTACGTCAGCCACTCTGCGTCGCCGGTGGCGTAGGCCCTCCGTCCGGCCAGGGCCAGGAAGAGGCCCCCGCCGACAGCGAACTGCGAGATAAACACATGGATGACGGCCACCATGGCGATCAAGAGGCCGCCGCCGAGGTAGGGGAGCTCCCAGAGCGGATAGCTCATTCTCATCCCTCCAATGTGCGGATTTACCTCCAGCATAGCGCATGTGACAATGTTCACAAGATCACGGGCAGGGCATTCTGTACAGGGGTATTGGGCTGTTTATCTATAGCGATAAGGTTCTATATACGAAATGGATATTTCTTTCCGGCGACGGGAGGAAAGTACCGGCGTAAGTCGAAAATCGAATCGAGATTCGAGTTTTGCCTTTGTGATAATGGGGGTGAGGTCGGTGGCCAACGAGGGGCGGACCGCGCGGGGCAAGGCGACCTTGGAGCGTTTGCTGGCGGCCGCTGAGGCAGTCTTCGGCGAGAAGGGCTTCCATGACGCCTCCATCCACGACATCACCCAAGCGGCGGGGATCGGGCAGGGGACCTTTTACTTCTACTTCCCCGGCAAGCTAGAGCTACTCCGGGCGGTGGTTATGGAGCTCTCCATGCAGCTCAGGCAGGTGACCAGCGAGGCGACCAGCCGGGCTTCGACCCGTCTGGAGGCAGAGCGGCTGGCCCTGGGCGCCTTTTTCCGCTTCGCGGGAACCCACCGCAACCTGTACCGGCTGATTCGGACCGCCGAGTGGGTGGACCCGGGGCTGGGGCGGCAGTACTACGAGACCTTTGCCAGGGCGTATGCTCGGGTGTTAGAGAAGGCGCAGGACCGCGGGGAGCTTCGGAAGCTCGACCCCGAGACCACCGCTTACTGCCTGATCGGCGTAGCGGAGGCCATGCATATGCGCTGGATGGAGTGGGAGGGCAGCGCCCCTCCGGATGGGGTCATGGAAACCGTCATGTCGTTGATCGCACAGGGAATATCACCGCAGAAGCAGGAGGGCGAGGCTGTATGAGGCTGTTCGAGAAGGTTGCAGTGATTACGGGTGCAGGGCGCGGCCTGGGGCGCGAGGCGGCCATTCGGTTCTGCCAGGAGGGCGCCAAGGTCGTCATCGCCGAGTATGACGCATACACCGGCGAGGCCACGGCGGCCTTCCTGCGGGAGAAGGGCTACGAGGCGCTCTTCGTGCAGGTGAACGTGGCCGACTCGGTATCCGTGAACAAGCTGGCGGAGACCGCCAAGGAGCGCTTCGGCCGCATCGATATTCTGATCAATAACGCCGGCGTCACCATGGACGCCACGCTGATGAAGATGACGGAGGATCAGTTCGACCGGGTGATCGCCATCAACCTGAAGGGCGTTTTCAACTGCACAAAGGCGGTGGCGCCAATCATGGTCGAGCTGGGTTACGGCCGGATCATCAACACCTCCAGCGTGGTCGGCCTCTATGGCAACTTCGGCCAGACCAACTACGCCGCCACGAAGGCCGGCGTGATCGGCATGACCAAGACCTGGGCCAAGGAGCTGGGGCGTAAGGGCATTACCGTCAACGCGGTGGCGCCGGGCTTCATCATGACCGACATGGTGGCCGCCATGCCAGAGAAGGTCCTGGCCGCCATGCGGGAGAAGGTGCCGGTCCAGTCGCTGGGCGAGGCGTCCGATGTGGCCAACGCCTATCTCTATCTCGCGTCGGATGAGGCCCGGTATGTCAACGGTGCCGTCCTTTCCGTGGACGGCGGGCTAACCATCTAACAGGGGGGTAAATACCATGCGTGAAGTCGTGATTGCGGGCGCCGTACGGACGCCCATTGGTACCTTTGGCGGGGCGCTCTCCAGCCTGCAGGCCTGGGAGCTGGGCGCCGTCGTGATCGCCGAGGCGCTCCGCCGGGCCGGGGTGGCGCCCGATCAGGTGGACGAGGTCTACATGGGCAATATCCTCCAGGCCGGCCAGGGCCAGGGGCCCACCCGGCAGGCGGCCATGAAGGCGGGCATTCCCCAGGAGGTCCCGGCGACCACGATTAACATGCTGTGCGCCTCGGGCCTGAAGGCGATTACCCTTGCCGCCAACGCCGTCCTGGCTGGCGACGCCGAGGTGGTGGTGGCAGGCGGCTTCGAGTCGATGTCGAACGCCCCGTATCTGCTGGAGAAGGCCCGGACGGGCTACCGCATGGGCGACGGCCAGCTGGTGGACTCCATGCTGAAGGACGCCCTGACCGACGCCTTCCACGGCTACCACATGGGGATTACGGCGGAGAACCTGGTGGCCAAGTACTCCATCAGCCGGGAGGAGCAGGACGCCTTTGCCGTCCGGAGCCAGAACCTGGCCGAGGCGGCGATCAAGGCGGGTCGGTTCAAGGACGAGATCGTACCGGTGGGGGTCCCCCAAAAGAAGGGGGAGCCAGTCCTGGTGGATACCGACGAGGCCCCCCGGTTCGGCACCACCATCGAGAAGATCAGCGGGCTGAAGCCGGCCTTCAAGAAGGACGGCACCGTCACCGCAGCCACCGCGTCCGGCATCAACGACGGGGCGGCGGCGATGGTGATCATGTCAGCGGAGGCGGCGCAGCGCCTGGGGGTCAAGCCCATGGCCACCGTGCTCGGCAGCGCCTCCTGCGGGGTCGATCCGGCGATCATGGGCATCGGGCCGGCGTATGCGGTGCCCAAGGCGCTCCAGCGTGCCGGCCTACCCCTGAGCGAGATCGACCTGATCGAGGCGAACGAGGCGTTTGCCGCCCAGTCGCTCGCCGTGGGCCGGGAGCTGGGCTGGGATCTTGGGCGGGTGAACGTCAACGGTGGGGCGATCGCCCTGGGCCACCCCGTGGGCGCCAGCGGGGCGCGCATCCTCGTGACGCTGCTGCACGAGTTGGGTAGAAGGGGCGGCGGCCATGGTTTGGCTACCCTATGCGTCGGCGGCGGCATGGGCATTTCTGCCGTTGTCCGATTTGTAGGATAATGCCAGTAGCGCCTGCCGGAAACCAGGCGCTAGAATATGGGTGACTTCTGCCGCATGCGGTAACAGTTGGGAGGATGACACTCTTGACGGACGGTCGTGAACGGATCGCCCAGGAGAAGGAACGGTGGCACAAAGCGCAGGTGGAGAAGACCCTGGCCCGGTTTCCGGAGCAGAAGGAGGTCTTCACCACCAACTCCGGGATGGTGGCTGACCGCCTTTACACCCCGGCCGATGTGGAGACTGACTACCTGACGGACCTGGGTTTCCCCGGCGAGTACCCCTTTACCCGGGGCGTGCAGCCGACCATGTATCGCGGCCGGTTCTGGACCATGCGGCAGTACGCCGGGTTCGGCACCGCCGAGGAATCGAACGCCCGCTACAAGTACCTGCTCGCCAACGGCCAGATGGGCCTGTCGGTCGCCTTTGACCTGCCCACGCAGATCGGCTACGACAGCGATTCGCCCCTGGCAGAGGGCGAGGTCGGCAAGGTCGGCGTGGCGATCGACTCGCTGGCCGACATGGAGGTCCTCTTTGACGGCATCCCGCTCGATAAGGTCTCGACCTCGATGACGATCAACGCCCCCGCCTCGGTGCTGCTGGCCATGTACATCGCCGTGGCCGAGAAGCAGGGCGTGCCCAGCACCAAGCTTACTGGGACCATCCAAAACGATATTCTCAAGGAGTATGCCGCCCGCGGGACGTACATTTACCCGCCCGGACCCTCCATGCGCCTGATTACGGACATCTTTGCCTATTGCGCTGAGCAGGTGCCGAACTGGAACACGATCTCCATTTCGGGCTACCACATCCGGGAGGCGGGCTCCACCGCCGCCCAGGAGGTGGGCTTCACCCTGGCCAACGGCATGAGCTATGTGAAGGCCGCCGTCGAGGCCGGCCTGGATGTGGACACCTTCGCCCCACAGCTCTCGTTTTTCTTCAACGCCCACAACGACTTCTTCGAGGAGGTCGCCAAGTTCCGGGCCGCCCGGCGCCTGTGGGCGAAGATCATGCGGGAGGAGTTCGGGGCGAAAAACCCCAAGAGCTGGATGCTGCGCTTCCACACGCAGACCGGCGGCTCGACGCTGACCGCCCAGCAGCCCATGAACAACATCGTGCGAGTAGCCCTCCAGGCCTTTGCAGCCGTGTGCGGCGGCACGCAGAGCCTGCATACCAACTCGATGGACGAGGCGCTGGCCCTGCCCACCGAGGACGCTGTGCGGGTGGCCCTGCGGACCCAGCAGATCATTGCCTACGAGTCGGGCGCCGCCGAGACGATCGACCCGCTGGCGGGCTCGTATTACGTGGAGCACCTGACCAACACCATCGAGAAGGATGCACGGGCCTACCTGGACCGGATCGCCGGCATGGGCGGCTCGGTGCGGTCGATCGAGACGGGCTACATGCAGCGGGAGATCCAGGACTCCGCCTACCAGCACCAGCGCCAGGTTGAGACCGGCAAGCGGGTGATCGTGGGCATGAACAAGTTCCAGACCCCTGAGCCGCCGCCGGAGAACCTGCTGCGGGTGGACATGACCGTGCAGGAGGCCCAGATGCAGAAGCTGGCGGGCGTGAAGGCCGGCCGGGACCAGGCGGCCGTCGCCCGGGCGCTGGCCGACCTGCGGGCAGCGGCGCAGGGTACCGCCAACCTGATGCCCCCGATTCTGGCCGCCGTGAAGGTCTACGCCACGCTGCAGGAGATCTGCGACGTGATGCGGGACGTCTTCGGCGAGTATCAGCCGAGCGAGGAGTTTTAAGCCATGGAGCGAAAAATTCGGGTCCTGGTTGCCAAGCCCGGTCTGGACGGCCACGACCGGGGCGCCAAGGTGATCGCCCGCGCCTTTCGCGATGCCGGCTTTGAGGTGATCTACACGGGCCTGCGCCAGACCCCCGAGCAGATCGCCGAGGCGGCGCTGCAGGAGGATGTGGACGTGGTGGCGCTGTCGATCCTGTCGGGGGCGCACAACACCTTGCTGCCCAAGACCGTGCAGGCCCTCCGGAGCCGCGGCATGGAGGATGTGCTGGTGGTCGGCGGCGGCGTGATCCCGGCGGAGGACATTCCGGGGCTGAAGGCCCAGGGTGTCGCCGAGATCTTCACCCCGGGAACTCCCACGGGTGATGCGGTGGAGTATATCCGGTCCAACGTAAAGACTGCCTGAGAACGGCAAGAGAGGAGGCGAGGCGAACCTGAAGAGGGCCTCGCCTTTTCTCTCGTTATGCATAACTGATATTAGTACCTGGTAATAAGGAGTGGTTTCTGGTATGATGATGAAGATCGACCACGTGGGCATCGCTGTGAAGGATCTGGATGCCCAGATCGCCATCTACCGGGATCAGCTGGGCATGCACTTTGAGGGGACCGAGGAGGTCCCCACCCAGATGGTCAAGGTCGCCTTCTTCCTGGTGGGCGACAGCCGGATTGAGCTGCTCCAGTCGACCTCGCCGGAGGGCCCCATTGCCAAGCACATCGAGAAGCGCGGCGAGGGGATGCACCACGTGGCTTACGAGGTGGCCGACATCCGCTCGGCCATGGCGGAGGCGAAGACCCGGGGGCTGCAGCCCCTGAGCGAAGAGCCCCGCCCCGGCGCCCATCACACCCTGGTCTGCTTCCTGCACCCCAAGACGACCGGCGGGGTGCTCACTGAGTTGGTCCAGAAGCGGATTTAAGTATGGAGTGACATGAGACCGTGAGCATGGAAGAACTGGTAGGCAAGCTGGCGGACGAGCAGGCCCGCCTGCGCCTCGGCGGCGGCGAGAAAGCCATCGCCAAGCGGCACGAGCAGGGCAAGTTGACCGCCCGGGAGCGCCTGGACCTGCTCTTTGATCCCGGCACCTTTACCGAGATCGACCTGTTTGTCAAGCACCGCGGCACCGAGCTGGGCATGCCCGGGCGGGAGAACCCCGCCGAGGGCGTGGTGACCGGCTTTGGCAAGGTGGACGGCCGCACTGTGTACGCCTTCTCCCAGGACTTTACCGTCATGGGCGGCTCCCTGGGCGAGATGCACGCCGAGAAGATCATCAAGGTGCAGCGGCTGGCGCTGAAGGCCGGCTGCCCGATCATCGGCCTGCAGGATTCGGGCGGCGCCCGGATTCAGGAGCATATCGACTCGCTGAACGGCTACGGCCAAATCTTCCTGAACAACACCTCCGCCAGCGGCGTGATCCCCCAGATTTCGGTGATCATGGGCCCGACGGCCGGTGGGGCGGTCTATTCCCCCGGCCTGACGGACTTCGTCTTCATGGTGGACAAGACCAGCTACATGTACATTACCGGACCCGATGTGATCCGGGCGGTGACCGGTGAGCAGACCACCCACGACGCCCTGGGCGGGGCGGGCGCCCACGCCGAGAAGTCGGGCGTGGCGCACTTCGCAGCTCCGAGCGAGCACGAGTGCATCGCCATGGTCAAGCGCCTGCTCAGCTTCCTGCCCCAGAACAACGTGGACGACGCCCCTGCCCTGCCCCTGACCGACCCGCTGGAGCGGGCGGAGGAGCGGCTGCTGCAGATCGTTCCGGAGAACCCCAACAAGCCGTACGACGTACGGGATGTGATCACCAGCGTGGTCGATCACGGGGACTTCTTTGAGGTGCAGCCGGGCTGGGCGCAGAACATGGTGGTGGGCTTCGCCCGCCTGGGCGGGCGCCCCATCGGCATCGTGGCCAACCAGGCCAAGGTGCTGGCGGGCTGCATCGACATCAACGCCTCCGACAAGGCCGCCCGGTTCATCCGGTTCTGCGACGCCTTCAACATTCCGCTCGTCACCTTCGTGGACACCCCGGGCTACCTGCCGGGGGTCAACCAGGAGCTCGGCGGCATCATCCGCCACGGTGCGAAGCTGCTGTACGCCTACTGCGAGGCGACCGTGCCCAAGCTGGTCGTGGTGCTGCGCAAGGCCTACGGCGGCGCCTACCTGGCCATGTGCTCGCAGTCGATCGGGGCCGACTTTACGGTGGCCTGGCCCACCGCCGAGATCGCGGTGATGGGCGCCGACGGTGCGGCGAACATCCTCTTCAAGCCCGGCCCCGAGGTGACCGACCCCGCCGCCGCCCGCAAGGACTGGGTGGCGGGCTATAAGGAGAAGTTCAACACGCCCTTCGTGGCCGCCGCCCGCGGCTTCGTGGAGGCCGTGATCGATCCCCGGGAGACCCGCCGCTACCTGACGGCGGCCCTGGGCGGGCTGGAGACCAAGCGGGAGACCCGCCCTGCCAAGAAGCACGGGAATTTCCCCGTATAACGGAGGCTGTAACGAAGTTATGACCAGGAAATTTCGTGTGACCATCGGCGGAATCACGTACAACGTGGAGGTTGAGGAGATCGGTGCCGGCGGTGCCGCACCGGCTCCTGCTTATGCCCCTGCCCCGGCGCCGGCCCGGGCTGTCGCTCCGGCCCCTGCGGCCGTCGCTCCCGCACCGGCTCCTGCCCCAGCCCCGGCTGCGGCCCCCGCTCCGGCCGCGGCGCCCGCCCCGGCTGTCAGGCCGGCGCCCAGCGGTGGCGGCGAGGTGGTGAAGGCCCCGCTCCCCGGCATGGTGGTGGGGGTAAAGGTCGATGTCGGCCAGACGGTCAAGCCCGGCGACGTCGTGCTGGTGCTGGAGGCCATGAAGATGGAGAACGACATCACAGCGCCCGCCGGCGGCACCATCAAGGAGATTCTCGTGGAGAAGGGCACAGCGGTCAGCCTGGGCGACGCCCTGGTCGTGATCGGCTAATCCGGCTGGCCTGCGACTGCCGAGGGAGCATGGAGGAAGATGCATGAACGTATCCAATGCGAGCATACCGCTCGAAGTAGTGGCGGCAATTACGGCCGCGATATCGGCTGTGGTGGAGGGCCCGTTCGTCCTCACCAGCATTCGTCCGGAACCGGTGGCCACGGCGGCGCAGGGGGCGCCGACCGCGGCCAGCGCCTGGGCGAAGGTCGGCCTGATTGAGTCGCACATGGCTCGGAGGCAGTTCGGTCTGAGGTCCCGCTAGTCGAGTAAGGGGAGTAGGGGAAGAGTTATGCTGTTTAGTAAGGTGCTGATTGCGAACCGGGGCGAGATCGCCATCCGGATTATTCGGGCCTGCAAGGAGCTCGGGATCAAGACGGTCGCCGTGTACTCGGAGGCCGACAAGGAGTCGCTGCATGTCCGCCTGGCGGACGAGGCCGTCTACATCGGGCCGCCGCCCTCGAACCAGAGCTATCTCTCGGTTCCGGCGATCATTACGGCCGCGACCACGGTGGGCGCCGATGCGATCCACCCCGGCTATGGCTTCCTCGCGGAGAACCCGTTCTTCGCCGAGGCCTGCCAGAATTGGAACATCACCTTCATCGGGCCGAACCCCGGCGCGATTCGGGCCATGGGTCTGAAGGACACCTCCAAGGCGCTGATGAAGAAGGCGGGCGTGCCGACCGTTCCTGGCTCCGACGGCCTGATCAGCACCGCCGAAGAGGCGATCGAGGTCGCTGAGCGGATCGGCTACCCGGTCCTGATCAAGGCGACAGCCGGCGGCGGCGGGCGCGGCATCCGCATCGCACGGAACGCCGAAGAGCTGAAGACCAACCTGGAGAAGGCCGCCAGCGAGGCGGGCGCCGCCTTTGGCAACGCCGAGGTCTTCGTGGAGAAGTTCATCGAGGTGGGCCGCCACATCGAGGTGCAGGTGATCGGCGACAAGCACGGCAACGTGATCCACCTGGGCGAGCGCGAGTGCTCGCTACAGCGCCGCCGCCAGAAAATGCTGGAGGAGGCGCCCTCGCCGTCGCTCTCCCCCGAGATCCGCGCCAAGATCCACGCTGCGGGCGTGCTGGCCGCCAAGGCGGTCGGCTACGACAACGCCGGCACCGTGGAGATGATGTACGACGAGAAGACTGAGGAGTTCTACTTCCTGGAGATGAATACCCGGATTCAGGTGGAGCATCCTGTCACGGAGGCCATCACCGGAATCGATATCGTCAAGGAGCAGATCCGGATCGCCGCCGGCAACCCGGTGCGCTTTACCCAGGAGCAGGTCACCTTCCGCGGCCATGCCCTGGAGTTCCGCATCAACGCCGAAGATCCCGACAACCGGCTCTTCCCGAGCACGGGCACGATCACCGCGCTGGAGACCCCCGGCGGGGCCTGGACCCGCTGGGACGGCATGCTCTACCCGGGCTTCAAGGTGGCGCCCTTCTATGACTCGCTGGTCGGCAAGCTGATCGTCTGGGGCGAGGACCGCGACGAGGCGATCGCCCGTGCCGAGCGGGCGCTGAGCGAGTTCAAGATCGAGGGGATCAAGACCACGATCCCGGTGCACCAGCGGATCCTGGGCGCCAGCGACTTCCGGGAGGGCAAGTTCTCCACCGAGTGGCTGGAAGGATTCCTGGGTATCAAGTAGGGAATCTTGCGGCTGATCTCGAATGGATAGCATGGAGACCGCGATATCGGTTAGAGGAGGGGCCCTCCGTGAAAGCGCTGAACTTCTACTCCTCCGTGTACCACGGGTTCCTGGTCAACCGGGACAAGACCTGCACCATTCGGCTGGGCGACAAGACCTACAAGTACCAGGACGGCGACGTTGTGCTGGTGACCTACGGCGACAAGTTCAAGCAGCGCAAGAAGGTCTTCACCGCGGTGATCGACCAGGTGAAGGTGAAGAAGATCAGCGACCTGACCCAGGAGGACCTGCAGGGGGAGAACCCCGAAATGCAGTCCCCCCAGGACGCGGTGGACTTCCTCAACCAGGTCTACAAGAGCACAATCACCCTGGACTCGGTGGTAACGGTGGTCCATTTCTCGGAGATCGTCGAGTAACACTGAGGGACCGAGCCGTGGAGGCTCGGTCCTTTTCGGATTTTTACCGCAGATTACGCAGATTTAACAGATTACGCAGATTATAAGAAATAATAATTTATATATTGTAAAGAGAAAGGTGCCTGCTTTGTAATCTGCGTAATCATAAAAATCTGCGTAATCGGCGGTAAATAATGTCTCCAATGCCCGGTACGAGGTGAGCGAAACGTTGGACAAAGTGTTGCTGCGTAAGAAGATGATTCAGTGGCGGATGGCCCTGGATCAGCAGGCCCGGGTGCGGATGTCGAGGGCTGCCCAGGAGCACATCATCGCCTCGGACTGGTTCCGGGAGGCGAAGACGATCCTTCTGTACATTGCCTTCCGGGGCGAGGTGCGCACGCAGATGATCGCTACGGCGGGAGGGGCGGCCGGGAAGCGGCTGGTCCTGTCGCGTGTCGAGAAGGAGCCGCGAGGGCTGGTGTTGCATGCGTACTCGGGCGATCCCAACACGCTGGTGCGGGGCGCCTACGGTATCGCTGAGCCGCACCCGGACTGGCCGGTGGTGGCGCCGGGCGAGGTTGACCTGGTGGTGGTGCCCGGGGTCGCCTTCGACCGGCGGGGAAATCGCCTGGGCTATGGGGGCGGCTACTACGACCGGATGCTCCCGGACGTGAAAGCGGCCAACCCCGCCGCCAAGTTGGTGGGGTTGGCCTATGGCTTTCAGATTGTGCCCGAGCTGCCCCGGGAGGAGCATGACATCCCCATGAACGGGGTCGCCACCGAGGACGGGCTGCTCCGCTTTACCGCTTCAGGCTCGTGACCCAGCCGCGCTCGAGCATGCCCCGGCCCAGGCGGTCCACGGCGAAGACGTAGGCGGCCTCTCGCATGGAGATCTTGTGGGTCTTCGAGGTCTCCAGCACCGCCTCGAAGGCGTCGCAGATGTACTCGTCGAGCTGGCGCTCCACCTTCTTGAGCGGCCAGCGCAGCCCGCCCTGGCGGCCCTGGACCCACTCGAAGTAGCTGACAGTGACCCCGCCGCCGTTGGCGAGGATGTCCGGCACCTGCATGATGCCACGGTCGTGGAGCACCTTGCTGCCCTCGGGGGTGGTGGGGCCGTTGGCGCCCTCCGCCACGATCGGCGCCCGGATTGTCTCGGCCACCTTGGCGTCAATCTGCCCCTCCATAGCCGCCGGCACCAAAACATCGACCGGCAGGGCGAATAGATCCTCGTTGGTGATCGCATCGGCGCCGGGGAAGCCCTTGACGCCCCGGGCCGCCTGGGCGTGGGCCTCCAGGGCCGGCAGGTCGAGGCCCCGGGGGTTGTAGACGCCGCCGGAGACATCGGTGACCGCCACGATCTTGGCGCCCAGCTTGGCGGCGGCGAAGGCGAAGCCCTTGCCGACATTGCCGAAGCCCTGCACAGCGATCTCGGCGCCCTGCAGTTCAATGCCCCGCACCTTGCAGGCCTCGCGCACCACGTAGGCGATGCCCAGGCCCGTGGCGTTGTTGCGCCCCTCGATGCCGCCAATGTTGGTGGACTTGCCGGTGAAGGTCGCAAAGTCTTGGTCGTGAGAGATCTTCAGGTACTCATCGAGCATCCAGCCCATGATGCGAGGGTTGGTGTTGATGTCCGGCGCCGGGATGTCCCGGTAGGGGCCGAGCATGTCCTTCAGCCCCCGGACATAGCCCCGGGCCAGCTGTTGGAGCTCGCCTTCCGACAGCTTCGTCGGGTCGCAGATAACGCCGCCCTTGCCGCCGCCATAGGGCAGGCCCAGCAATGAGTTCTTCAGGCTCATCAGGATGGCCAGCGCTTCGACCTCGTCCTTGCTGACGCTTTGGTGAAAGCGCACCCCGCCCTTGTACGGCCCGAATACCGCGGCATGTTGGCTGCGGTAGCCCAGGAAGGTCTCGATCGACCCGTCGGGCATGTTCACGGAGATATGGACCTCCAGCGTCCGGCGGGGCTGTCTCAGCAGTTTGTAGATGTTCTCCGTGTAGCCCAGGCGCTCCACGGCCAGGCGGATGGTCTCCTGCGTGTCCCGGAAGAACTCGGCGCCATTCATGCGACATCCCTCCTTGGTTCCAGTCATCGGCTCTAGTGTTTGACAAATAAAACTTCTTCCCCTGCAGCAAATGCTATGCAACTTTGGAACCTTTTCCAGACACGAAACGTCTCATGTGACAATATCCGCAACTACTGATGAAAGGGGTGCGTTCCATGGCTGCAGTCATCGAGGTAAAGGGTCTTCGCAAGGTGTTCGAGCTCCACCGCAAGCCGGAGGGCGGGTGGGCGCGCCTGATGGCCGCGCTGCGGCCCGAGGTCACCCAGCACGAGGCGGTAAAGTCGATCGACCTGTCCGTGGAGCACGGGCAGGCTCTGGCCTTTATTGGTCCCAACGGCGCTGGCAAGTCCACCACCATTAAGATGCTTACGGGCATTCTGCACCCCACCGCAGGCCATGCCTCGGTTATGGGCATGGTCCCCTGGCAGCAGCGCCAGCACCTCGCTTACCGCATCGGTTCGGTCTTCGGCCAGAAATCGCAGCTGTGGCTCCACCTGCCGCCGGTTGACACCTTCAACCTGCTGGCCCGGATCTACGAACTGGACTGGAACGAATACCTGAAGCGGCGGGCCGAGCTGGTGGAACTCTTCGAGCTGGAAGAGATCATCCACACGCCGGCCCGCAAGCTTTCCCTGGGCCAGCGCATGCGCTGCGAGATTGCGGCGAGCCTCTTGCACCGGCCCAGCATCATCTTCCTGGACGAGCCGACGATCGGCCTGGACCCGGTGGCCAAGGCATCGATCCGGGACCTGATCAAGCGGGCCAACAAGGAGGAGGGGGTCACGGTCTTCCTGACCTCCCACGACGCTGGGGACATCGAGCACCTGTGCAAACGGGTGGTGATCATCAACCACGGGCAGATCATCCTTGACGACTCGGTCGGCGCCCTGCGCCGAGACTTTATGAAGAGCCGGGAGATCGACCTGAAGCTGGGGACTCCCCTGGAGGCGGCGCCCGCGATTGCGGGGGTGAGCGTGCTGAAGGCCAAGGGCTACGGGGTGAAGCTGGCCGTTGACACCGCTGCCACGCCGATCGAGGCGGTGGTGGCGGAGCTGTTGCGGCAGTACTCGGTGCAGGATATCACCATCCAGCACCCGCCGATGGAGGACATCATCGCAGCGATCTACCGCGGGAGGGGGGAACCCGCGTGAAGAAGGTCGCCTTGAAGTACTTCGAGGTGGTCCGGATCGGGCTTCGGTCCCGGTTCGCCTACATCTGGGATCAGCTTTTGTCCACCGTGCAGATCGGCCTCTTTATGTTCGTCTTTGTACAGCTATGGCGGGTGACCTACAAGGCGGGCGGCGGGGCGCCGATCAATGGGTTCGCCATGAACGAGATGATCTGGTACCTGGTCGCCACGGAGGGGATCATCCTCTCGCTGCCCCGCATCCATGCGACCATGGAGGCCGAGGTCAAGAGCGGCGACCTGGCGATCCGGCTGAACAAGCCCTACAGTTATTTGATGTTTCACTTCAGCGGCTTCGCCGGTGAGGCGCTGGTGCGGCTGGTCACCCTGCTGTTTACGGGCGGTCTGGTCACCTACCTCCTGGTGGGGGGCTTCGACTTCCAGTGGCAGGCGGTGCCGGTTCTGCTCCTGGTCTACCTGCTGACCCTGGGGCTGCACTTCGCCTACAACGCGACCGTGGGACTGGCAGCGTTTTGGGTCGAGGATGTCGCCGGGCTCTTCTTTATCGTCGACCGGATCAAGTGGGTCCTGGGCGGGATGCTCCTGCCTATCGAGGTCTTTCCGGACGCCATTCGGCGGGTGGCCGAGGCCCTGCCCTTTCAATACATGATCGGCGGGCCGGCCCGGCTGTTTGTGAAGTGGGACGGCGCCCAGGCGCTTCACCTGGTGCTCGCCCAGGGACTCTGGGTGCTGATCTTCGGACTGATCTGCTGGTCGGTCTACCGGCTCGGCGTAAGGAGGGTGGACGTCAATGGCGGCTAAGTTCTTCGCCTTTGTGTGGGCCTACATTCGCTGTAACGTCGCGGCCGCCCTGGAGTACCGGGCCTCGCTGGTGACCCAGGTGATGGGCATGTTCATCAACGACTCGATCTGGGTCATCTTCTGGATGATGTATTTCACCAAGTTCCCGGTGCTGCAGGACTGGACGCTCCAGGATGTCCTGGTGCTGTGGGCCTCGGTCACCTCCAGTTTCGGCATTGTGGGCGGACTGCTCAGCAACAGCCTGCGGATTCCCGGGCTGGTGGTCCAGGGGCAACTTGATTACTACCTGTCGCTGCCGAAGGATGTGCTGCTGCACCTGCTGGTCAGCCAGATCCGCCTGGTCAACCTGGGCGACCTGATCTTCGGGCCGGCGCTGCTCGCCCTCATGGTCGACATGACCTGGACCCGGGCGCTGGTCTTCGTAGCCGCCACACTCTTGGCGGCGATGGTGCTGCTCGGCTTCTTCATTTTCACCGGTTCGCTGGTCTTCTTTCTGGGCAATTCGGAGATGATCTCCGGTCAGTTGTTCACGGCTGTGGTCCACTTCTCGACCTACCCGACCACCATCTTTGACGCCGGGGTGAAGGTGATTCTCTTCACCCTGATCCCCGCCGGGTTTGTCTCCACCATGCCGGTCGAACTGGTGCGGGAGTTTCACTGGGCGGGCTTCCTGCAGTTGCTGGGCGCCGCCGTCCTCTTCCTGGGGCTGGGCGTCTGGACCTTCCGCCAGGGGCTGAGGCGGTACGAATCGGGCAACCTGATCATGATGCGCTCCTGATTCTCAATAGTCTATGGGTTCAACGTGTTTTAAATAGTTGCAGGTATATGAGGGGTGCGTGGTGAAATCACGCACCCTTAACATTTTCTTGATCGTAGTTGATATCCAAATCGGTGCGGATTGGAGGACATGGAATGAGGGAGACCCTGGCGGCAGAGCGGAAGCCCGTCGTCGCCGTGCCACCCGTGCGGTCGGCCCGGTGGCCTGCGTGGGCCGAGCCGATGCTCTACCTGAGCCCCAGCCTGCTTCTGCTAAGCGTCTTCGTCTTCTACCCGACCCTGCGCTCGATCTACCTGAGCATGTTTCTGACGAACCCGCTGGGTGTCCCCAGGGTCTTTGTCGGGGTGGAGCACTTCGTAAACGCACTCACCTCGGCGGAATTCCTCCAGAGCCTTGGCGTTTCGGCCATGTTTGTCCTCTACACCGTGCCGCTTGGCATCCTGGCCGGCCTTGCCCTGGCCCTGCTGGCCAACCGTCAGGTCCGGGGCATCAAGATCTTTCAGCTGATCTTCTCCTCGCCCCTCTGCATCTCCGTGGCCACTGGCGCCACCATCTTCATGATGATGTACAACCCGCTCTCGGGCATTCTCAACTACTTCCTGAGCCTGGTGGGCATCCCGCCGGTGCAGTGGCTGACCGACCCGGCCAAGGCGCTCTGGTCCGTCGGGCTGGTGTCGATCTGGATGCGGCTCGGCTTCAACTTCGTGCTGATGTTAAGCGGCCTGACCGGGGTCCCCCAGGAGCTCTACGAGGCGGCCCGGGTCGACGGCGCCTCGGCCTGGGCCCAGGTGCGGCACATCACCCTGCCCATGATCTCCCCGACGATCTTCTTTGCCGCCGTGGTCGGGGTGATTCACGCCTTCCAGGCCTTCGGAGAGATCGACATCATGACCTCGGGCGGCCCTGCGGGGGCGACCAACGTGGTGGTCCACCAGATCTATGAGGAGGCCTTCCGCAAGTTTGAGTTCGGGGCGGCCAGCGCTCAGGCGCTGATTCTCTTCCTGGTGATCATGGTGCTTACATACCTCCAGTTCAAGCTGGGTGAGAGGCGGGTGCACTACCAATGAGCCTCACCGAACGGCTCAGCAAGGGCGCCATCTACCTGCTGCTGGCCGCGGCTGCCCTGGTCATGCTTTTTCCGTTGCTCTGGGCGGTTTCCACGAGCTTTATGACCCCTGCGGAGGTCACGTCGTTCCCCCCGGCGCTGGTGCCGGCCTCCCCGCAGTGGGAGAACTACGCAACGGTCTTGCACAGGGTGCCGGTCTTCCGCTACCTGCTGAACAGCTTTCTCGTCGCCTCCCTGGTGACGGTCGGGCAGATTGCAACGGCAAGCCTGGCTGGGTATGCCTTTGCGTACATGCCTTTCCGGGGCCGGGCGCTGGTCTTCGGGCTCTTCATGTCCACCCTGATGGTGCCCTGGGAGGTCACCCTGATCCCCAACTACCTGACCGTTCGCTCCCTGCGGCTGACCGATTCCTACGCCGGTCTGGTCGTGCCGTTCCTCGCCACCGCTTTCGGTACCTTCTTGCTGCGGCAGTTCTTCCTTCAGATCCCCCGGGACCTGGAGGACGCGGCCCGCATTGATGGCTGCGGGCGATTCCGATTCCTGTGGTCGGTGGTGCTGCCGCTGAGCCGGGCCGGTCTGATCACCCTGGGCTCGTACACCTTCCTGGCCACCTGGAACCAGTATCTTTGGCCGCTGCTGGTGACCAATTCCAGGGAGATGCGGACTGTGCAGATCGGCATCCGCTTCCTGATCAACGAGGAGGGGCGCCAGTTTCACCTGATTATGGCCGGGGTGGTGATCTTTCTGATCCCGGCCATGCTGATGCTCCTGTGGGGTCAACGCTACCTGGTCAAGGGGCTCATGGCGGGCGCCGTGAAGGGGTAGCGATGTGTGAGTTCCGTCCCGGTTCATCACACCACTGCTGGGAGGAGATTTCGTGGGACTGATTCGGAAACGTACGCTTGCGATCCTGGCCCTGTTCGTCATGGCGATGTCCGTGCTGGCTGGCTGCAGCGGTGCGGGTTCCAGTTCAGCGGCGAAGAAGGTGGAGATCCAGGCCGGTGAAAAGGTGAAGGTCGCGTTCTGGCACGCCATGGGCGGCAAGGCTGGCGAGGCGATTCAGGCACTGGTCAACCGGTATAACAGCTCGCAGGACCGGGTCCAGGTCGAGGCCGTCTACCAGGGCTCCTACGACGAGAACCTCCAGAAGTTCAAGGCCGCAGGGCCCAGCGGCCCGTCGCTGATCCAGGTCTACGAGATCGGCAGCCGCTTCATGATCGACTCCGGTATGGTCACCCCGATGCAGTCCTTCATTGATGCCGACAAGTACAGCGTCGCCGACCTGGAGGAGAACATCCTTGCCTACTACAAGTTCGACGGCAAGCTCTACTCCATGCCGTTCAACACCTCCACGCCCATCCTGTACTACAATAAGAAGGCCTTCCAGGAGGCCGGGCTCGATCCCAACAAGCCGCCCAAGACCTTTGAGGAGTTCCGGGAGTACGCCAAGAAGCTGACTACGGGCACGGGCAACGACAAGCGCTACGGCGCAGCCATCGCCCAGTACGGCTGGTTCTTCGAGCAGCTCCTGGCGGTGCAGGGCGCCCACTACGTGGACAACGACAACGGCCGCAAGGCCAAGGCGACCAAGGCGATCATCGATTCCAAGGAGGGCCAGAACATCCTGAACTGGCTCAAGGCGATGGTGGACGAGGGCGGCGCCACCAACTTGGGCCGCAAGACGGCCGACACCCAGAGCGCCTTCCAGGCCGGTAGGATCGCGATGACCCTGGACTCCACTGCGACGCTCACCACCATGATGAACGGCGCCGGCACGAAGTTCGAGGTCGGCACCGCCTTCCTGCCCCGCCCGGCCAACAGCAACGGCGGCGTGATCATCGGCGGCGCCTCGGTCTGGATCACCAACCTCAAGTCAGAGAAGGAGCAGTGGGCCGCCTGGGAGTTTGTGAAGTGGTGGTCCGCCGCTGAGCAGCAGGCGGAGTGGTCGGTGGCTACCGGCTACTTCCCCGTCACCAAGAAGGCCTACGACGTGCAGCTTCTGAAGGACTGGCACGCCAAGCGGCCGCAGTTCACCACCGCCATCGAGCAGCTGCGGGCCTCCAAGATCAACACGGCCACCCAGGGCGCCGTGATCGGCACTTTCCCGCAGGCCCGTCAGGTGGTAGAGACGGCCATGGAGAACGTGGTCCTCGGCAAGGCGAGCGCTGCCGATGCCCTCAAGACTGCCGCTGAGGAGATCTCCAAGTCGATCGACAACTACAACAAGACCACCAAGTAAGCGCTGAAACTTTGCGGGTCCGGCCATTGCCGGGCCCGCTTTTTTCGTTTTTCCATCATTCCTATTGAAAATGATGGTTGGGTGGGGTAAAGTGGAGGAAAGTGGTGGGCCATCCCACGGAAACCCGTCATCGGGGGACGAACGCCATGTTCATGGGCGAATTTCAGCACAGCGTGGACGCAAAGGGGCGGTTGATCGTACCCGCCAAGCTTCGTGAGGGGCTTGGCGACCGCTTCATTGCGACCAAGGGGTTGGAAAACTGCCTGTTCGTCTTCCCGCAAAGGGAGTGGGAGGCGTTCGGCGACAAGCTGCGGGCGCTCCCCATGGCCAGCGGCGCTGCCCGAGCCTTCACCCGCCTCTTCTTCTCCGGCGCTACGGAGGTGGAGGTCGACCCCCAGGGCCGCATCTTGCTGCCCGCCAACCTGCGCGAGTATGCCGGCATCGACAAAGACGTAGTGATCGTCGGCGTTTCCAGCCGGGTTGAGATTTGGGCCAAGCCCAAGTGGGAAGAGTACTGCCAGAAGGCGGAGGAATCGTACGAGGAGACCGCCGAGAAGCTGCTGGACTTCTAAGCGAGGCGAGGCCAGGTGGAGTTCCATCACGTGCCGGTGCTCCTGCAGGAGACGCTGGATGCCCTTGACATCAAGCCCGACGGAATTTACGTGGACTGCACCCTCGGCGGTGCGGGCCACTCCGCTGAAATCGCCGCACGGCTGGGCCAAAATGGCCTGCTGATCGGCCTCGACCAGGACGAGAACGCACTGAAGGCCGCTACCGAGCGGCTGGCGCCCTTCGGGGACCGGGTGCGGACCGTCAAGACCAACTTTGAGCACATCGCCCCGGTCATCGAACGGCTGGGCGTGGGGCCGGTAGACGGTGTCCTGATGGACATCGGGGTCTCCTCCCACCAGCTTGACGAGGGAGAGAGGGGCTTCAGCTTCCACCAGGATGCGCCCCTGGACATGCGCATGGACCGGGACAACCCGGTGAGCGCCGCCACGGTGGTCAACGAGTGGTCGGAGGCGGAGCTGGCCCGGATTATGTGGGAGTACGGCGAGGAGCGGTGGTCCAAGCGGATCGCCGAGTTCATCGGCAAGGCCCGCAAAAACGCCCCGCTTCGCAGCACCGGTGAGCTGGTAGACGTAATTAAGGCAGCGATCCCGGCCGCCGCCAGGCGGGAGGGGGGCCACCCGGCCCGCCGGACCTTCCAGGCGATCCGCATCGCTGTGAACGATGAGCTTGGCGTGCTGGAGCGGGGCCTGGAGGGCGCCCTCACGGTGCTGAAGCCGGGCGGCCGGCTGGCGGTGATCACCTTCCACTCGCTGGAGGACCGCATTGTCAAGCAGACCTTCGCCCGCTGGGCGAACCCCTGTACCTGCCCCCCCGGCCTGCCGGTTTGCGCCTGTGGGAAAAAGCCAGTAGCCGAACTGGCGCTGCGCAAGCCCGTAACGGCATCCAAGGATGAACTGGAACAGAATCCGCGATCGCGCAGCGCCAAGCTGCGGGCGGTCGCCCGACTATAAGCACGGAGGCGGTCACTATGTCCCTGGCGCACGATCTTTACCGTTCGGAGGGCAACGTTGCCCGGCCCCTTCCCAAGGAGCATACCGAGCAGCGCCCTGCGCGCAAGGTCGCCGTCAGGAAGAGCTACCGCGGCCGCGTTGTCGCAATGGGTTTGGCCTGGGTCGCCGTTTTGGGCTTGGTGCTCCTGCTGGTGCATCGCAACACCCAGGCGCTCTCCGAGGTCTCTTCAATGACCCAGCTCAAGGATGAGCTGGCCGCCGTGGAGCGCGCCAACGCCGAACTGGAAGGCCAGCTCGACGTCGCCAACTCCGTAGGCAAGGTCGAGGAGTGGGCCAAGGCCCACGGCATGGTCCGGGCGACGAAGACCAAGACCGTCCCGGGCGAGGCCAAGGCGGTCGCCTCCCGCCCCGCCGAACCCGCCCCCGCCAAGGAAGATGGCCTGGTTCAGGACAGCATCTGGGCCGCCTTCAAGTCCTACCTGTCCCGCATGAGCAAGGCGATTCAGTCCGCCCGCTAAGTACGATGTAAATGTTGGAAGCCCGTCGGTATCGGCGGGCTTTCTTGGCTTTCCTGGCTACTCTAATAACAGAAGGGAGGATCGGACAGTGGAACGTCGCGAAATTCGTGACCCGGCCTTTGCGTTCGCACTTTTCAATACGACGGCCTACTCCTGGGTCTGGCTGATCCTGAGGGTCTACCTGGGTTACCAGTGGCTGAACGCCGGTCTGCACAAGATCTCCGACCCGGCCTGGATGGTTACCGGGGCTGCACTGAGGGGCTTTTTGGCCAACGCCGTGCGGGTGCCCGCCGCCCCGGCCAAGCCGCCCATCACCTACGACTGGTACCGAGCGTTCATTTCATCGCTGATCGACTCCGGGGCCTACACCTGGTTTGCCAAGGTGGTTGCCGTCTCCGAGGTGGTGATCGGCGTGGCGCTGATCCTGGGCCTGCTGACCGGCTTCGCCGCCTTCGGCGGTGCGCTGATGAACTTCAGCTTCATGCTGGCCGGCACCACCAGCACCAACCCAGTGCTCTTTCTGATCGCCGTGCTCCTGATTCTGGCGTGGAAGGTGGCAGGCTACCTGGGCCTCGACCGGTGGGTACTGCCGGCGCTGGGCACGCCGTGGTCGGCTTGGGACCGCGAACGACAACCTGTCTGAGTCTGCAAAGCCGGAGGCGCCAGCCTCCGGCTTTGCGCGTCTTACGGCGCCTTGACCCGAATAGACTTGGCGATGCGGACGTGTTGTCGGACACAGCGCCGCAGAGCCTGGGTCTGGAGGGGCTGGCAATGGCGACTAGCATTCATAGCCGCAGGCGCATGATCGCCCTGATGGGCGTCTTCGCACTGATCTTTTCGTCCCTGATCGGGCGGATGGTCTTTTTGCAGATGGTGACCGGGGACGACCTGGCCGAGAAGGCCTTCCAGTCGCGCATGCGCCGCACGCCGATCCAGGGCGACCGGGGCGAAATACTGGACCGGAACGGCCAGCCGCTGCTGAAGAACATCGTCTGTGAATCGGTCTACGCCCAGCCGCCCCTGATCAAGGACAAGGCGGCGGCAGCCCGGGCGGTGGCGCCGCTGGTGGGCTTGACCGTCGCCGAAGTCGAGAAGCGCATGAACCGGCTCAGCTACTTTGAGTGGATCAGCCGCAAGGTCAAGCCCGAGGTGGCTGCCAAGGTGCGTTCCCTGGGCCTTCCGGGCATCGGGTTCGCTCCGGAGAAGTGCCGGTATTACCCCGAGGGGGATCTGGCCGTGCACGCCCTGGGGATTGCCAACCTGGATCACCAGGGGATCGAGGGGCTGGAGCTGACCTACAACAAGTACCTGGCCGGCCGGAACGGCGCGGTCCAGTGCGAGTACACCGCCCGCGGCCTGCCCATGCCGGGCGGCGAGTGCCGGGTCATTGAAGGCAGCCCGGGGCTGACGCTGCAGACCACGATCGATATTGGCCTGCAGCGGCTGCTCGACAAGGAGACTGAACGGGCCGCCCTGGAGACGGGCGCCATGGGCGTGCGTATTATGGCGATGCAGGTGAAGACCGGGGAGATCCTGGGCACGTCGCAGTGGCCCCGGTATGACCCTGCCCAGGGCGGCAACTCGGACCCGGCCCTGCGCCGCATTCGGGTCGTTGCCGACACGCTGCCCCCGGGCTCGATCTTCAAGCCGGTGACCGCGGCAGCGGCGCTGGACTCCGGGGTCATCAACGAACACACGATGATCAACGACACCGGCTGCATGCAGGTGGGCGGCTGGCCGATCTGCAACTGGGACCACATGGGGCTCGGCTCGGTCGCCATCGACACGGTCATGGCAAAGTCCTCCAACGTGGGCTTCGCTACCTTGGGGATGATGCTGGGCGCCAAGCTCTTCTATGAGTACCATGAGCGGTTCAACCTGAACCGCCCCACCGGCATCGACCTGCCCGGCGAGGCGGTGGGGAGCTGGATCCCCAAGAAGAGCGCCACCGAGATCGACCTGGCGGTCCAGGCGTACGGCCAGACCCTGACTGTCTCCCCGATTCAAATGCTGACGGCCGTGGCCGCCATTGCCAACGACGGGAAGCTGATGTGGCCCCACCTGGGCAAGGCGCTGCTGGACGTGGACGGCAACGTGGTGGAGGAGATCAAGCCGAAGGTGGTCCGGCAGGTTGTCAAGCCCGAGGTGGCCCGCCTGGTGCAGCGGCTGATGGTCAAGGTGGTGGACGAGGGCACCGGTAAGAACGCCCGGGTGGCGGGCTACCAGGTGGGCGGCAAGACCGGCACCGCCACCAAGGTAATCAACGGGGTGGTGGCGAAGGGGAAGTATATCGCCTCGTTCGTCGGCTTCGCCCCCTACCCCAACCCCGACGTGGTGGTGCTGATCTCGGTGGATGAACCCCAGGGCACCTACTATGGCGGCCAGATCGCGGCGCCGATCTTCGGCGAGGTCATGTCCAACGTGCTGGCCTACATGGACGCCCCGAAGTCCAACGTGCCCCCGCCTGAGCCCGCCCCGGGAATGCCGGCCCCCAAGACGGCCCCGGTGCAGGCCACGGCGCCCTCCCTGGTCAACCTGCCGCTGGACGTGGCGGAGCGGGTGGCGCAGGACGCCGGGTTCGAGGTTCAGTTCGTGGGCGGCGGCTCGTTCATTACCCGGCAGGTGCCGGTGGCGGGCTCCACCGCTTACAAGGGCGGGCGGATCATCGGCTTCACGGACCTGCCTGAACTGAGCAAGGAGAAGGTGACCGTGCCATCGCTTTCAGGCCTGGCCCTTGAGCAGGCGGCGCAGCGGTTGGGCATAAAGGGCCTGCTCATGGAGGCCGCCGGCGAGGGCAACGTGGTGACGCAGGAGCCCGCTGCCGGCGCCCAGGTGCCCAAAGGCACGGTCATCAGGGTGATTTTCGAGCCCCCAGGAAGTCGTTAGAATCACCCCGCAACTTTTTCCGTTTTGGAACGTTACGTAACTTGGATGTAACTGCAGCAGGTATTTCGCATCTACAATGTGGAAAGAATGGGAACAGGGTTCACAAGTTTCTGCAACCAGACGCTCGGCGGAGGGAATCGGATGTTACTGCGAGAGTTTCTGGGCCTTGGGAGACTGCTCCAGGGCAGCCCGGAAACGGAAGTGACCCGCGTGGTGTACGACTCCAGACAGGCAGGACCCGGGGCCTTGTTCGTGGCCATGCCAGGCTTCAAGACCGACGGTCATGCCTTCATAGCAGATGCGCTGGCTCGCGGAGCTTCTGCCGTGGCGGTGGAGCGCGGCATTTCGGCGCCGCCGGAGGTGGCGGTGCTGCAGGTGGAGTCCAGCCGCAAGGCGCTGGGCGCCCTCGCCTCGATCCTGAGGCAGTGGCCGTCCCGCCGGCTCCGCACGATTGGGGTGACGGGCACCAACGGCAAGACCACCACCACCCACCTGATCCGCTCCATTTTGATGGAGCACGGGCAGAAGGTGGGCCTGATCGGCACGGTCCACAACTTTGTCGGGGAGCAGGAGCTGCCCGCACGGCTGACCACCCCGCAGGCGTCGGACCTGCAAGACCTGTTTCATGAGATGGTGGAGGCCGGGTGTGGCTACACCGTCATGGAGGTTTCCTCGGAAGGACTCGACATGAACCGGGTCGATGATGTAGAGTTCGATGTTGGGGTCTTTACGAACCTGACCCAGGACCACCTGAATTATCATGGGACGCTGGAGCGGTATCGCGACGCGAAGCTGACGCTGTTCCGCAGCCTCGACCCGAAGGGGTATAAATGCCCCAAGGCGGCGGTGCTCAATCTTGACGATCCCTCGTGCAGCCATTTTCAGGGGGCTTGCCAGGTGCCGGTCCTGACCTATGGGCTGGACCGCCGGGCCGACCTGCACGCCTATGACCTCGACATCACCTCCACCGGCAGCCGCTTCAAGCTGCGCACCCCGAAGGGGGAGCTGCAGATCTCGCTCCGGCTGGCCGGGAAGTTCAACGTATACAACGCCATGGCCGCTGCCGGGGCAGCTCTGATCGAAGGCGTTCCGCTGGAGACGATCAAGCGGGCGCTGGAGAAGGCCAGCGGCGTGGCCGGCCGCATGGAGGCGATCCACGCCGGCCAGCCCTTTGGCGTCTTCGTCGACTACGCCCACTCCCCGGACGGCCTGGAGAACGTGTTGCGCACCGCGCAGGGCTTCGCCCGGGGCCGGGTGATCTCCGTCTTCGGCTGCGGCGGCGACCGCGACCGCAGCAAGCGCCCGCAAATGGGGCGCATCTCCGGCCAACTGGCCGACTACACGATCATTACCTCCGATAACCCGCGCACCGAGGATCCCGCGGAGATCATGCGCGATATCGAGGCGGGAATCTTGCAGGTGGTGACCCCCGGCGCCCACTACGAGCTGGTGGAGGACCGGGCGCGGGCGATCGAGCGGGCCATTGCCATTGCCCAGCCCGACGACGTGATCCTGATCGCCGGCAAGGGCCATGAGACTTACCAGATCTTTCGTGACCGCACCATTGACTTTGATGACCGGGAGGTCGCTCGCCGCCTGATTCAGAAGCGGTTCGGCGGATCCCCGGCCGCCTGAAAGTAGGGGACCAGGGTGGCACAACTCTTCACGGTAGCAGAGATTCTTAGCGTAACCGGGGGCCGGCTCCTCACTGGAAGTCCGGCAACCCCGGTTTCCGGTTTTGCTTACGACAGTCGCAAGGTAACGCCGGGCGACTGCTTTGTCGCGATGCCTGGCGAGAAGGTAGACGGGCACGACTACGCCGCCAAGGCGGCGGCTGCGGGCGCTGCGGTGATCCTGGCAGGGCGCCCGGTGGAGGCCGGAGAGGCGGCGGTGGTGCTTGTGCCCGACCCTCTGCTGGCCCTGGGGCAGCTCGGGCGCTTCCACCGGGACCGCTTTGCGATCCCCCTGGTGGCCATTACGGGCTCGGTGGGCAAGACCACCACGAAGGAGATCATCGCCGCGGTGCTGGCCCGGCGCTACGAGGTCTTTAAGAACCCGGGGAACTTTAACTCCGAGGTGGGCCTGCCCATCGGGCTGATGGAGCTGAACGAGAGCCATCAGGTCGCCGTGCAGGAGATGGGCATGCGCGCCCTCGGGGAGATCGAGTACCTGGTCTCCATCGCCCACCCCACGGTGGGTGTGGTCACCAACGTGGGCACCTCCCACCTGGAGCTCCTGGGCACCCAGGCCAACATCGCCCGGGCGAAGGGGGAACTGGTGCGGGGGTTGCCTGCGGGCGGCGTGGCCGTGCTGAACGCCGACGACAGCTACGTGGCCGCCATGGCCGGCGAGGCGCCCGGGAAGGTCTGGCACTACGGCTTTACCGCCGAGCGCCGGGGCGAGTACTGGGTGACCGCCCGGGACGTAGCTCGCGAAGGCGAGACGGGCCAGCGCTTCACCGTGGTCACCCCGGTGGGGGAGGCCCAGGCCTACCTGCCGGCGCCCGGCCGCCACAACGTGCTGAACGCCATGGCCGCCGTGGCGGTGGGCCTGGAGTTGGGCATGTCCCTGTCCGAGGCCTGCGAGGGCGTCGGGGGCTACGTCCCCAGCGGCAGCCGCATGCGCATCATCGATGTCGGCGGCGTCCGCATTCTGGATGATACTTATAACGCGGCACCCAACTCGACCATCGCGGCGCTGGGGGTCATGGGCGACCTGGCCGGCACCGAGGGCCGCTGCATCGCGGTGCTGGGCTCCATGTTTGAGCTGGGCGCCTCCGCCGAGGAGGGCCACCGCTCGGTAGGCGTGGAGGCCGCTCGCCTGGCCGACGCCGTGCTGGCGGTCGGCGCCCCCGAACTGGCGGGCTTCATCGCCGAGGGCGCCGGGGAGAAGGCGCTGCACTTCACCGAGAAGGCCCCGGCCATCGCACTGCTCAAAGAACTGGTCAAGCCGGGCGACATCGTGTTGGTGAAGGGGTCCCGCGGCATGGCCATGGAAGAGGTCGTACAGGCCCTGGAGCGCCATCTGGCCCTATAAAGAAAGGACTGCTGCTAATGCCTGTCAATATTCAGCTTACCGGCGCGCTCATCGTCTCGTTCTTTCTGGCGCTCATCCTCGGCAAGTACTTGATTCCGGTGCTGCGCCGCCTCAAGGCGGGGCAGTCGATCCGGGCCGAAATGCACGCCTCGCATCAGGCGAAGGCGGGCACCCCGACGATGGGGGGCATGCTCTTTGTGCTCCCGGCAGTGATCGTTGCGGTCATCTTCGCACCCCGCGGGACCGACAGCCTGATCCGCCTGGCCATCGCCCTGGCGCTCACCCTGGGCCACGGCCTTGTTGGCTTCCTGGACGATTACATCAAGGTGGTCCTCAAGCGGCCCCTGGGCCTGCGGGCCCGGGAGAAGCTGCTCTCCCAGGTGGTGTTGGCGGCGATCCTCGGCTACGGCGCCGTGGAGGTGCTGGGCCTATCCACCAGCGTGGTCGTGCCGTACTTCGGCTGGACCTTGGCGCTCAGCAAGCCGCTCTACTACGTGCTGATCCTGATCATCGTGTGGGGCACCGCCAACGCTGTGAACTTTACCGACGGCGTGGACGGGCTGCTCGGTGGCGCTTCGATCATCGTCTTCGCCTTCTATCTGGTCGTGGCGCTGGCAACGGGCACCCCGGAGCTGGCGGTGCTTTGCGCAGCTCTGGTGGGCGGGTGCTTTGGCTTTCTGCGGTACAACCGTCACCCGGCGCAGGTCTTTATGGGCGACGTGGGCTCCTTCGGCCTCGGCGGGGCGCTCGCAGCCATCGCCGTGCTGACGAAGACCGAGCTGCTCCTGGTGATCGCAGGCGGCCTCTTTGTTCTGGAGGCCTTGTCCGTTATTTTGCAGGTCATATCATTCCGCACCACCGGGCGCCGTATCTTTAAGATGGCTCCGTTCCACCACCACTTCGAGCTCTTGGGATGGTCCGAGTCCCGGGTGCTGAAGCTATTTTGGACGACCTGCGCCGCCTTCGTGGTCCTGGCGTGGTTCGCCCTGCCCGGGTGGGTCTTCGGGCGCTAAGCTTCATTTTGCGAGGGGGTCAGACATCCTTGCGCCATTTACGCAGGGATCCGGACTACACCCTCATCACAGTGGTCACGCTTCTACTTGGCATTGGACTCGTCATGGTGTACACGTCCAGCACCGCGATCGCAGAGCTTGAGACGGGCAACCCGTTTCACTATCTGCAGAGACAGGCCCTCTGGGCCGTGATCAGCCTCGGTTCCATGTTCTTCTTTGCGAACATCCCGCCGTGGACTTGGCAGAAGCACTCCAGGACCATCATGCTGGTGGTGCTGGTATTGCTCATCGCCGTGATCATTCCGGGGGTGGGCATTTACCGGCTGGGCGCCCGCCGCTGGCTGGGGGCCGGCCCGCTGACCTTCCAGCCCTCGGAGTTCGCCAAGTTCGGCGTGATCATGTTTTTAGCAGACTACTTCTCCCGCAACCCGCGGGAGGTCGGCAGCTTCTGGCGCGGGCTGGTGCCGCCGCTGATGGTGCTGGGGGTCGTGGCGGCCCTGATCATGCTGGAGCCTGACCTGGGCACCACCATGACCACCGCCGGGACAGCCTATTTTATGCTCTTTGCGGCCGGGGCGAACCTGTGGCACCTGGCCGGGCTCGCCGGCATGGGCGTGTCGGGCATTCTTGCTCTGGCCTACATCGACCCGGAGCGCTGGAGCCGGATCACCAGCTTCCTGGACCCCTGGAATCCCGACAAGGCCATGTCGGACGGCTACCAGATCATCCAGGCGCTCCTGGCCTTTGGCTCGGGCGGCCTCTTCGGCGTTGGCCTGGGCCGCAGCCGGCAGAAGTTCTTCTACCTGCCTGAGCGCCACACCGACATGATCTACGCCGTGCTTGGCGAGGAGCTGGGCTTCATCGGGGCGGTGCTGGTGCTGCTGCTCTTTGTGGCCTTCGCCTGGCGGGGCTACCGCATCGCCATTCAGGCGCCGGACCGCTTCACCAGCCTGCTGGCGGTGGGCGTTACCTCCCTGATCGTGCTCCAGGCGGCCATGAACATCGGCGTGGTGACCGCCTCGATCCCGGCCACGGGCATTCCGCTGCCGTTCCTGAGCTACGGCGGATCGTCGCTCCTGATCACGCTCTCCGGTGTGGGCATCCTGCTCGGGGTCTCCCGGTATAGTCGAAGTTAAGTCCCTGGAGGGATTGGATCACATGCGCTACATGTTCTCGGGCGGCGGCACCGGCGGCCATATCTACCCGGCGCTGGCCATTATTGCGGCCGTCAACGAGCTGGACCCCAAGGCAGAGTTCCTCTACGTGGGCACGCAGGCCGGCCGCGAGGCCGCCGTGGTGCCCAAGGAGGGGATTCCCTTCGCCACCATCTCCAGCGCCGGGCTGATTAACCTGGGCATCAAGCAGAAGATCACCGGGGCGCTCAAGGCCATGAAGGGCATCCTGGAAGCCATGGGCCACATCCGGCGCTTCCGGCCCGACGTGGTCGTGGGCACCGGGGGCTTCGTGGCCGGCCCGGTGCTCCTGGCGGCCAAGCTGCTGGGGCGCCCGGTGGTGATCCAGGAGCAGAACGCTTTCCCGGGCGTGACCAACCGGATCGCTTCCCGGTGGGCCAAGGCCGTTTTTGTGCCCTACCCGGAGGCCGAGCCGCACTTCCCGCCCGGGGCCAAACTGAAGATGATCGGCAACCCGGTACGCCGGGAGGTCGCCGCCGCCACCCGGCCCGAGTCGCGCCGGGCTTTCGGCTTTTCCGAGCAGGACCGGGTCCTGGTGATCATGGGCGGCAGCGGCGGCGCCCGGGACTTCAACCGCTTTGCGGTGGAGGCGGTGCGGTCTCTGCCCGACCTGTCCGACCTGAAGGTCCTGCACATCACCGGGGAACGCTACTACGAACAGGTCAAGGAGATGTACGGCGGCGGACAGGCCGGCGTCACCATCGTCCCGTACCTGCATAACATGCCGCAAGCTTACGCCGCAGCCGATGCCGGGCTGTTCCGTGCGGGCGCCATCACCCTGGCCGAGGTCCAGGTGCGGGGCCTGCCCTGCGTGCTGATCCCTAGCCCCAACGTGACGCACAACCACCAGGACTGGAACGCCCGCACCTTAGAGAAGCGCGGCGCTGCCCTGGTCGTGCGTGAGAAGGAAATGTCTGCCCAACGCCTGGCCGACGCCCTGCGCGCCGCCCTAGGCGACCGCGGCCCTGCGATGCGCTCCGCCCTCCTTGAGCTTGCTCAGCCTGAGGCCGGCCAGGCCATTGCTGAGGCGATCATGGCGGTTGCGCGTGGGAAATAATACCTTTTACCGCAGATTACGCAGATTTAACGGATTACGCAGATTTCGCTTACCAGTCGGGCCACGGAAATATATATTATATATTTACCTCGACCGAACTCTTAATCATAATCTGCGTAATCATAAAAATCTGCGTAATCTGCGGTATATTCTGTTCCCGAGGACCCAACTGCAGGAGGGGGAGGCTCCCACTATGTCACCTATCGAGCAGCAGCTGCGTAGCATAATCCGTGAACCGGGCCGTATCCATCCCGCAGAGCCCATGAAGAGGCACACCACGTTCCGCCTGGGCGGGCCGGCGGACTTCATGATTGAGGTCGCCAGCCGCGAGGAGTTGCGTGAAACGCTTAGGCTGGCCGAGCGGGAACACCAGCCCGTTTACATCCTGGGCAACGGGAGCAACCTGCTGGTCTCCGACGACGGGGTGCGGGGGTTCGTGCTCGTCCTGACGGGCGAGTTCGACCGCTACGCGGTCTCGGGGACCCACCTGACCGCCGGCGGGGGTTACAACCTGCCGAAGCTGGCCACGCAGGTCGCGAAGATGGGACTGGGCGGCCTTGAGTTTGCCTGTGCGATCCCGGGGACGGTGGGCGCCGGCCTTGTGATCAACGCCGGAGCACACGGCGGGGATCTTAGGAACGTGGTCACCGCAGCCACGGTGGTCTGGCCCGACGGGCGTGAGCAGCGGCTCACCCCGGAGGATATTGGTTTCGGATACCGAACGTCCCGTCTTCAGGGGACGTCTGCGATAGTAGTAGAGGTTGAAATGGAGTTACATCCTGAGCGTATAGAGGTCATGCAAGAGCACATGAAGCATCACCTCGAGCGCCGCAGGGCGACCCAACCTCTGCAACTGCCCAACGCGGGGAGCGTCTTCATGAATCCCACCGGCGACTACGCCGGCCGTCTGATTGAGCAGGCGGGCCTGAAGGGTCTCCGGGAAGGCGAGGCGCAGGTCTCCGAAAAGCATGCCAACTTCATCGTGAACCTCGGGAACGCCACGGCCAAGGACGTGCTGATTCTGCTGGATCGCGTCCGGAATGTTGTTCAGGAGCGGTTTGGAGTTCGGCTGGAGCCGGAAGTGAAGATCTGGGGGGAGAACCCCTGGTTCCGCTACTGACCGAGGCGGGCGATCTCCCCCTCGGCCAGCGGCGTCCGGCCGTGGGAGGTCACTTGTATTGTGAACACGACAGAGCGCTATGTGGTTGCCGGTGGACACCGGCTCCAGGGGCGGGTCGCGGTGAGCGGCGCCAAGAACGCTGCCTTGCCGATCCTGGCAGCAGCGCTCCTGACGCCCGGAGAATCGATCATCCACGACGCCCCCATGATCCGGGATGTGGGTGTGATGCTCGAGATTCTGCGGCGCCTGGGCGCCACCGTGGAGGAGCTGGCGCCGGGGCGGTCGGGCCGGTCGGTCCGCATCGTCGCCGATAGCCTGTACAGCCCGGAGGTCGGTGCCGACTTTACCCGGGAGATGCGTTCTTCCATCTTCCTGATGGGGCCGCTGCTGAGCCGGGTGGGGAAGATGAAGATCTCCTACCCGGGCGGCTGTGCCATCGGTCCGCGGCCCATTGACTTTCACCTGCGCGGCCTCGAGCAGATGGGCGCCCGCATTGAGGAGCGCTACGGCTTCATCGAGGCCAGCGTCAAGGGACGGCTCAAGGGCACCGAGATCTACCTGGACTTTCCCAGTGTAGGGGCCACCGAGAATCTGATGATGGCTGCGGTACTGGCGGAGGGGACCACCGTGATCCGCAACGCCGCCCGTGAGCCTGAGATCGTGGATCTGCAGAGCTTCCTCAACAAGATGGGCGCCAAGGTGCGCGGGGCCGGGCTCGATGTGATTCGCATCGACGGCGTCGAACGCCTGGGAGCCGTTGAACATACCGTCATCCCCGATCGGATCGAGGCGGGCACCTTCTTGGCTGCCGCGGCGATCACTGGCGGTGATGTGCTGGTGGAGAACGTGGTCTCCGAGCATGTGGATGCCGTCTGTGCAAAGCTGCGTGAGATGGGCGTCACCATGGTGGAGGAGGAGGACTCGATCCGGGCGGTCGGGCCGCACCGGCTGCGGGCCACGGATGTGAAGACCCTCCCGTACCCCGGGTTCCCCACCGACATGCAGCCGCAGATGATGGCGCTGGCCGCTGCGGCGGAGGGCACGAGCATCATCACCGAGACGATCTTCGAGAATCGCTTTAAGGTGGCCGAGGAGCTGCGGCGACTGGGCGCCAACGTGAAGACCGAGGGTCGCACCGCTGTGATCCAGGGCGTACCGAGCCTTTCCGGGGCGACCGTGGAGTGCCCGGCCCTGCGGGAGGGGATGGCGCTGGTCCTGGCCGGCCTGGCGGCCGAGGGGACCACGACGATCGAGAACATCATACACATCGATCGGGGCTACATGAATCTGGAGCATAAGCTCAAGAGTCTGGGCGCCCGGATCGATCGGGCATAGCCCTCAAAGCCGCCGGCAATCGCCGGCGGCTCTTGTGCTGGGTCTGAGGCGGATGCAACGGGCAGCAGGATTTCCGTGTCGCGAGCCGAATTTCTGAGCCTATCGCGGCCTGTTCTTGGAGGAATGTGGAGTGCCACGCTGCTGCTTTATCGTCAACCCCACGGCCGGTCACGGGCGGGCCCTGGCGACCTGGAAACGGGTGGAGCCGCTGGCCGCCACCCTGGGGGAGTACGGGGTCAAGTTTACCGAGCGCCCCCGGCATGGTGAAGAGCTGGCCCGCCAGGCGGCCGCCGAGGGGTTCGACCGGGTGATCGTCCTGGGCGGCGACGGCACGCTCAACGAGGTTGGCAACGGGCTCATGGGCACCGGGGCGGCCATGGGCGTGATTCCCACCGGCACGGGCAACGACTGGGTCCGCACGGTCAACATCCCGCGGGACCCGGAGGTGGCCACTCGTATCGCCTTTCAGGGGCGCATTGCCAAGACCGACGTCGGTCTGGCGGTGGGCTACCGGCACTTCTTCAACATCGCCGGCATCGGCTTTGACGCCGAGGTCTCCCGGCGGGTAAACGACTACGGACCCGTGCTGAAGATGATCGGCGGCACGCTGCCGTCGCTGCTGGGCATCGTGGGCACGCTCTTTCGGTTCACCGGTGCCCGGGTCCAGTTGCAGATGGACGGCCAGAGCATGGAGGTCCCCCGGATGCTGCTCATGGCCGTGGGCCTTGCCCGCTACTACGGCGGCGGCATGCTGATTCTGCCGGACGCCATTTTGGACGACGGCCAGTTCGAGGTCGCCTGGGGCGAAGACCTGGGCCGGCTCGAACTGGTTAACCTGGTCGGCAAGATTTACAAGGGCGGCCACGTGGGTCATCCCAAGGTCAAGTTCAGCCGGGTTCAGCGCGTCACCGCCACCTCGACCACCCCAGTCGCGTTCCACCTCGACGGCGACGTCGCGGGGAACCTGCCGGTCACCTTCCAGTTGTTGCCGTCAGCGCTGGACATCGTCGTGCCGTAAGTCTGCGGCCCTAACAAGAAGGCTGGACTCGCCGCCAGCCTTCTTTCCTTTTCCCACCGTGATACGCAAAATCTGTCGCTAACTTTCGCTCGGGCGCATGTTTTGTAGGGACATAATCCTGGGGTATAATCAATTTCGTACAGGAACCGAGTCCGAGAGACCTTGCAGGCTTGGGGGCTATTCGCCGTGACTGAACAACTGCGGGCTGCCACGGAACCACCCCCCGAGCCACAACGGCGGCGGGGGCGCCTGTGGTGGCTCCTGCTCCTCGTTACCGCCGTCAGTGCGTACGGAGTTTATCTCTCGCCGCTTTTGCGCTTCCAGGGCGCCGATGTGGAAGGAACCCAGCACCTGACCGCCCGCCGGGTCGTCGAGGCGGCTGAGCTGACCGCGGGGGCGCCCCGCTGGGAGCACCCTGCTTACCGCATCGAGGAGCGGCTGCGCCAGGAGCCGTGGATCGAGACGGCCAAGGCCGAGTGGATCGGGAACCGGCTCAAGATCCAGGTGACCGAGCGCACCCCCCTGGGACTGCTGCCCTACCAGGGCAAGTGGGTCATGCTGGACCATACCGGCATGATCCTGGAGCTGGTGGACTCCCCGGCGGGCCTCAAGCTGCCGGTGATCTCGGGGGTGGCCACCGGTAAGGCCCTGCGGGGCCAGCAGTTGAACCACCCCGGGCTGAACGACGCCCTCTACCTGCTGTACTGGATGGAAGCCGGTTACTCCAACCAGATCTCCGAGGTGCACGTGAAGCCTGACGGACAGCTGGACCTCTTCATGGTGGGCGGCGCCCAGGTGGCTTGGGGTTTCGTAGAGGCTGAACCAAAGCTTCGTCAGCAAGCCGTCACGGACAAGATTGAGCTCTTCGGCTATATCTGGAACGAAGTGACCAAGCGGGGCCCCACCTGCAGTATCGACATGCGTCCGAAGGGCGGGGGGTTTCCCAGTGGCGGCTGCAGCAAATAAGGCTCCCTGTCGGGGGGATTCGGAGACACCATGCGAATGAAGCGCCAGATACCCTGGGCAATCGCCCTGGTATGCGTTGTACTTGGATTTATGCTCTCCATGCAGTTTAAGGTGCAGAAGCAGGTCGCCCTCAAGGACAGCACCGGCCTCCTGCGCGCCGAGGAGATGACCCGGCAGCTGCAGAAGGCGGAGGGCGAACGGGATGCCCTGATGGCTGAGCTGGAGGACCTGCGCGGCAAGCTGCGCAACATGGCCAACAGCCAGACCGAGACCAAGGCCCTGGCGGCCCAGCTGGAGCAGGCGCAGATCCACGCCGGCCTGATCCCGGTCACCGGGCAGGGCGTCACCGTGGTCATGAACGACTCCACCCGCCCGACCACCCCTGGCGAGAACCCCAACAACTTCATCATCCACGATGAAGACGTGCTGAAGGTGATCAACGAGCTGTACGCCGCGGGGGCCGAGGCGATCTCGATCAACGGGCAGCGGCTTACGGCCCGCTCGGAGATCCGGTGCACGGGTCCGACGATCACCATCAACGGCGTGCGTACGGCGCCCCCGGTCAACATCTCTGCGATCGGCGAGGCGGCCACCCTGGAGGGCGCCCTCACGATGCGGGGGGGCGTGGTGGAGGGCCTCAAGCAGTGGGGCATCCAGGTGTCGGTCAAGAAGGAGAGCGCTCTGACGGTTCCGGCCTACAAGGGCAGCCTCAAGTTCCAGTTCGGCGCCCCAGCCATTTCGGAGGTGAATCGGCCCTAATGTGGATTATTCTTCTCGGCTTCATCGTGGGCATCGTAGTGGGAGTCCTTGCGCCGTTCACCTTCCCGATCATGTACGCCCGCTACCTCTCGATCGCCGTTCTCGCCGCCCTCGATACCGCCTTCGGCGGCCTGCGGGCCAGCCTTGAGGGCCACTACGACAACGGCGTCTTCATCACCGGCTTCTTCACCAACGCCCTGCTGGCGGCCGGCCTGGTCTACCTGGGCGACCGGATCGGCGTGGACAACCTCTACCTCGCGGGCGTCGCCGCCATGGGCATCCGCATGTTCAACAACCTGGGCTTCACCCGGCGGGCGCTGTTTACCCAGTGGGGCCTGCTCCGCAAGAAGGAGCAGCCGCCTGCGCCCCGCCCCGAAGACAGCTCCGCCAAGATGTAGCCGCACAGAAACCCCCAGTCCGGGCAGGCTGGGGGTTTCGAGCGTCATTTCCACTCCCAAGATTTATGGGACACCCCTTAATCTGGAGGAGGAATCGTCAGCGATTCGTTGAATCGAATTAGGTAACCCGAGTCAGAGGGGGCCGTGGTGTTGGAACGTTCCCTCGTGCTGGGCGTAGATGCCGGTTCTGCACGAACGGTAGCGGTCCTGGCGGAACTCGCCGAGGGTAAGCCTCAAATCATAGGGTGCGCCCTCGTGCCGTGCACGGGGGTCCGCAGGGGCGTCGTGGTCGACCTGGAGGCCACCGCCGGTGCCATGAAGCAGGCGGTCGTCCAGGCGTGCGAAATGGCGGGGCGCCAGGGGATCACCCGGGCGGTCATCGCCATTTCGGGCAGCCATGTACGGTCCGTGGTCGGGGAGAGCCAGGTGGTGGTCCACCGGCCGGGCATCGGGGTCACCGCGGAGGATGTCCGCCGAGCCCTCGACGCTGCTGCGGCGGTCGACCTGCCAGACGGCCGCGAGGTCATCCACGTGGTGCCCCGCTCCTACCGTCTGGATGAGGCGGAGGGCATCGCCGACCCGGTGGGGTTGGCCGGCCGTTCGCTCACCGCACAAGCGCACCTGATTACGGGCGAGGCGCTACCGGTGCAGAACTCCCTGCGAGCAGCCGTAAGAGCCGGACTGCAGGTTGTCGATTACCAGCTGGCCATCCGGGCCGCCGGTCAGGCGGTGCTCACACCGGAGGAACGGGAGGCCGGCGTTTTGCTGCTAGACATCGGAAGTGGTACCACCTCGGTGGCTGTGTATGACCGTGGCCACCTGTGGCACTGCTCGGTCATCCCCGTCGGGGGCGACCACATTACCAGCGATTTGGCCTCCCTGCTGCACATACCGCTCTCCCTCGCCGAACAAATCAAGCGGGAGCGCGGCTGGGCCGCAGCAGACCTGTGCCCCGAAGAGTCCCGGTTTGAACTGGTCAATCCCTCTGGCAGCCGGGTCCGCGAGGTGGAGGACCGCCAGGTGGCGGCCATCATCGAATCCCGGGTGTCGGAAATCCTGCAGCTGGCCGCCGAAACGGTGAAGCGGTCGGGTTACGCCGGGCTCTTCCCGGCCGGCCTTGTCCTCACCGGAGGCGGGAGCCGCCTGCAGGGGCTCGTAGGTTTCGCTGCCGATTCCCTTGGTCTGGTTGCTCGGTTGGGTACCGCGGAAGGTCCGCTTGTAGGAGAGCCTGAGTACGCCGTTGCCGCCGGGTTAGTTCACTGGGGGGCCCGTCTCGCTGAGGACGAGGCGGCCGCCGCTGCCGAAGCACAGTCGCATGACAACTGGGGCGCTATCCGACGCTGGCTGTCCGGCTGGTTCAGGTAGTGGTCACCCTGCAAGGAGGATTCACGTCGTGTACGAATTTCAACCGGGCTCCGAGTCGTTCGCATCAATCAAGGTCATCGGCGTCGGCGGCGGCGGTAATAACGCGGTCAACCGAATGATCTCTGCCGGCCTGCGTGGCGTCGAGTTCATCTCGGTGAACACCGATGCCCAGGCCCTGAACGGCGCCATGGCGCCGATCCGCCTCCAGATCGGCGGCAAGCTTACCAAGGGCCTTGGCGCCGGCGCCGACCCCGAGGTTGGCCAGCGCGCCGCCGAGGAGAGCCGCGAGGAGATCGCCAACGCCCTGCGCGGCGCTGATATGGTCTTCGTAACCGCCGGCATGGGCGGCGGTACCGGCACCGGCGCTGCCCCCGTGGTGGCCGAGGTCGCCAAGCAGCTCGGCGCCCTGACCGTGGGCGTGGTCACCCGCCCCTTCACCTTTGAGGGCAAGCGTCGTCAAACGCAGGCCGACAAGGGCATCCAGAACCTCAAGGGCAAGGTCGACACCCTGATTACCATCCCCAACGACCGGCTGCTCCAGGTGGTGGACCGGAAAACCAGCCTCACCGAGGCCTTCCGCACCGCCGACGACGTGCTGCGCCAGGGCGTTCAGGGCATCTCTGACCTGATTGCCGTCCCCGGCCTCATTAACCTCGACTTCGCCGACGTCCGCACCATTATGGCCGACACCGGCTCCGCCCTGATGGGCATCGGCACCGGCCGCGGCGAGTCCCGTGCCAGCGACGCTGCCCGGGCTGCGGTCAGCAGCGCCCTGCTGGAGACCTCCATCGAGGGCGCCCGCGGCGTGCTGCTCAACATCACCGGCGGCCCCGACCTGGGCCTGCTGGAGGTCAACGAGGCTGCGGAGATCATCTCCCAGGCTGCGGACCCCGAGGCGAACATCATCTTCGGCGCCGTCATCGACGAGTCCATCTCCGACGAGATCCGCGTCACCGTCATCGCCACCGGCTTTGGCGACAGCGACTTCTCCGGCTGGGGCAAGCGCCGGGGCGGCCAGGGCCAGGGTCAGAGCAACGTGGAGATCAAGCCCTTTACGGACGACCTCGACATTCCCGCCTTCCTGCGGCGCAAGTCGTAAACCTGGGGGTATCCCCTCGCCGGGGCGCCCTAACAGGTCGTTCGGCCGTGTTTCGTCAACATTTGAAACCGGGCACCCACTTTGGGGTGCCCGGTTTTTGACGATCCTGGCCCGTTGCTGGACCTTCCAGCCCATTGCGGGGGCACCTTCCGAGGACATCTGACAAAGTTCGGCAATAGGCGACTCCCTTCGACCCTGCGCCTCCAGCGAGACCTACCCCGGTGGGGTAGGTCGGCACGTGGGTCGGGGCAGGATCGTCAATATCCAGGTGGGCCTGGGCGATGAGGGATTTCAAAAACTGACGGAACCTTGGTGAACGGCCTACACCCCTGTAAACGCTGGGTTACAGGGGTGTAATTTATGCGCACGAGCTGCCTCGCAGCAGCGACCACCCTCGCCCGGGTTGGCAGTCAAGTCTGTACGTGGCGGACTGCACCACCCAGGTTGCGCCCTCCCGTTCCAGAACCACGGTGTATTCGGCCCCTGCGACCGAGTCATCGCCTCGGAAGGACTCGCGGACTCGGACCTTCGCCGAGGAACTGTCATACCGAATCAGGTGGACCCTGGGGCTTTCAGTCATCGGCCGGACGAACTCTCTGGCCGCCTCCTCCGGGGTGGCTCCCCGGGCATCCCAGTGGCCGAGGCCCGGGGGCACCGGCACCCCCTGCGCAGACCACCAGAAGAACCCGAGAACCAGGGCCAGTGTGGCAACGGGGACCCTTACTCGCCTCAATCTCATAGGGAGGTCACCTTCCGCCGATTGGACGCTGCACGGTGACCACCGGTCGCGGAGGGCTGCTATTCGATGGTCACTTCGGCACCAACGCCATCCCAGTTCGCTCCTCTTGGCGGCGGTGTTGTGGTCGACGAGGAGGTCGTCGAGGTCGAGGAGGAGGTGGAGGTCGAGGAGGAGGTGCTGGTGGACGTGGTGGGGGGATCATCACAGGTGAACACCAGGGTCTCGCAACAGAAAGTTAGGCCCAGGGCGGTGACACAGTAGGAGCCGATCGTGGTGCCGACGGCGCCCGGCTGCCGAACACACACGGTTCGGCACTCAAAGGCGACCAGCGGAGGCACGAAGGTGATCTGAAAGCCGCACCCACCAAAGAGCGGGTCAAAGGGGGTCACCGTATCCGTCGCGGACTGGGCGCAGGGTGGCGAATCCACGACGGTCTTTACCGGGGGGGCCTCCAGGATGCAGCAGCCGTCAATGTGCAGGCCAATCTCGACGGCGGGACCCTGCGACGCCTCGAAGCCAAACGAGTAACAGATGGTGTCGGGCGCCACAACATCGGCCCGGAGCGTAATAAACGTTTCCCCGACGGTGATCCTGGAGACATGTTGGGTAGGGGTGCTAACGATGGTCGCACATCGCTCGGTCTGCAGGGGCTGGGTGTCCATGCCATCACACCTCGTGAACCAGACTGGGTATGCCGTTCCCAGCCTATGTTATGCGCTGTGTGGCGGTTGCGTAACGAACCGAGCCCCTTAGAAGACTCTGCCGAAGATCGCGGCAGAGCCTTTTTGGTTTGGAGCATTGTTCGACATAAATAGTCATTGGCTACCGTCAGCCCTCGCCAATCCTCACCTTACGACCTCGCTATAATTGGGGCATAACGTGAGGACTTGCCCAGTATCATTGGGGCACAGCCAGGGGGGAGGCCGCATGGATGCTCACTCCGGTCATCTACGTCAACGTAGACATCGTCTTCCTGATGAACTTCCTGACCGATCTGGCCTGGCTGTGGCTCACGGCAAGCCTTGCGGGAATCCGCTCCCGGTGGTGGCGGCTCTCTGCCGCTGCGGCGGTCGGGGCCCTGGCCGCAGTTTGGGCCTACTTTGACAGCGGCCAGTGGCTCCTGAGCCTGACAGGTAGCGTGGTGGGGACGGCGGCGCTCCTGGCCATCGCCTTCCTGCCCTGCCGGCCCCCCCAGGCGCTCCGCTTGGCGGCATACCTGGTCTTCAGCGGCGGGTCCATGGCAGGGATCACCCTGCTGGCCAGCCGGGATGAGGAACGGCTGCTGGGCGGGGTGGTGGCGGTGCCCAGCACCCTGGTGGTGGCCGGACTGCTGCTCACGCTGCTAGGTGTTCGCTACCTGTGGGAGGCCGCCAGGGAGCGGAGGCGGCTGGCCAAGGGGCTCTACCATCTGCGGGTCCGCCTGGGCGAGCAGGCGATTGAACTCCCTGCCCTGTTGGACACCGGCAACAGCCTGAAGGACCCGCTGGGCGGGGCGCCGGTGGTCGTGGTGGAGGCCGCCGCCCTGCAGGGGCTGATTCCGCCGGCCTTGCTGGGCGCCGCCAGCGCCGGGTGGACCGGACTGGATGGCGTACCCGGCTCCTGGGCCTCCCGGTGTCGGCTGGTCCCGTTCCGGGCGGTCGGGCGCCCCGCCGGGGTGCTCCTTGCACTGACACCGGACGAGCTTGCAGTGCAGCTTCCGGGGCGCAGCGACTGGCAGCCCGGCCAGGGAATGGTGGGGCTGGCGGCCGATCGGCTCCACCCGGACGGGGCCTACCGGGCGCTGCTCTCTCCGGACACGCTTGTTACGGCATCATCGGAGCGGGGATTGACATGGGAGGGTGAGACCGGATGACCAACGTTTGGCTGCGGGTGGGGAAGACCCTGGTCGCCTGGCGGCTGCGCATCCTGCGCTGGCTCGTGGACCGGGGGATCATGAGCCCTGAGTCCATCTACTACGTAGGCTCCAGCGAAGCGTTGCCGCCGCCCCTCACCCTGGAGGAGGAGGGGGCGCTGCTGGGCCGCCTCATGGTGGGCGACGACTCGGTCAAGAACACGCTGATTGAGCGGAACCTGCGGCTGGTGGTCTACATCGCTCGCAAGTTCGACAACACGGGCATCTGGGTGGAGGACCTGGTCTCGATCGGGACCATCGGCCTGATCAAGGCGGTCAAGACCTTCGATCCGTCCAAGAAGATCAAGCTGGCTACATACGCCTCCAAGTGCATCGAGAACGAGATTCTCATGTACCTGCGCCGCTGCTCCCGGACCCGGGCCGAGGTCTCCTTCGACGAGCCCCTCAACAAGGACTGGGAGGGCAACGAACTGCTCCTCTCCGACGTGATGGGCACCGAGAACGACATCATCTACCGCGGGCTGGAGGAGGAGGTCGACCGGGTCCTGCTCCGCAAGGCGATGACCAAGCTCGGCGGCCGGGAAAAGCGGATCATGGAGCTGCGCTTCGGCCTGCGAGACGGGCGTGAGCGGACCCAGAAGGAGGTCGCCGACCTGCTGGGCATCTCCCAGAGCTACATCAGCCGGCTGGAGAAGCGCATCTTCAAGCGGCTGAAGAAGGAGATTCTGCGCATGGAGTAAAAATGATGAGAGCCGGCAGGGCGGTCCTGCCGGCTCTTTCATCTTGATCGGCAAAAGGAGCGGGCGCCCCCATGATGCTGCGTGACCAGGACCTCGCTTACGACCGGCAACTGACCGACCTGATCTTGCGATACCGGGGCGCCCACCGCTTTGAGAACCAGCCCTTCGTGCCTTCGGAGCCGGCGTTCGCCGCCATCTTTCGTGAGGTGCGCCGGCTGGAGACCGCCATGCCCAACGGGGCGGACCCGGTGCTCGCCCTGCATTGGCGGGAGTCCCTGGAGACCTTCGGCGCCCGGGTGGAGGAGGATCAGCGGTTTCCATTCAGGTTCATCCAGGGGCTGAACGGTACGCTCAGCCGCCTGGTGATGGAGGACCCGCGCCCCTTTGAGGAGCGGCTGCCAGGGGTACTGGCCCGTGCTGAGTCGGCGGCCGATATCATGGCTGAGGTCCGCCGGATGTGTTGCCGCCTGACGCCCCACCGGATCGAGATGGTGGCCGGGGCGCTGGCCTCGCTGCGCAAGGTCCTGGTCACGGCTGTAGAACATGCCGCCACGGTATGGCCATCCCCTGAGCGCGTGGTGGGCGCCCTTCGGCAGATCGATGGCGCGGCTTCTGAGCTGCAGGTGAACCTTCCGACGGTGGTGATCGATCCTCTGGAGGATCTCGCTTACGCTGATGTGCTGGCCCGGGTTTTCGGCGCCAGCCTGGAGGAGACGCTCACCTGGTACCAGGATGAGATCGACGCCCGCCACCAGGATTACCTGGCCCTGGCCGCACGCATCCGCCCCGGCGCCGACCCCAAGCTGATCCTGGCCGAGGAGCTGCCCCACGCCCCATCCCCCGAGGCGATGTTCGCCGAGATGCGGGGGTACGTGGCGCAGGCTCGACAGGCCTGCCTGGAGCTGATGAGCCTGCCGGAGGGCGAGGTCTGCACGGTGGACGAGGTGCCCGACCAGATCAAGGACTCCTACCCCTGGGGCGCCTACAGCGGCCCGCCCATCCTCTCCAGCCGGCTGGACGGCAAGTGCCTCCTCAACCAGCACAACTACACGGCGGTCAGCCGCGGCTGGATGCAGATGATGGCCCTGCACGAGTGCTACCCGGGCCATCACGCCCAGCGGGTCAAGGTGGCCGTGGCCGACCTGCCCGAGTCCTTCAAGGCGGCCCTGGGCATGACCCGGGACTCCCACCTGGCCGAGGGGATCGCCCACCGCTCCGAGACCATGCTCCAGCACATCTTCCCGGACCGGGCCTTCCCGCTCTTCGTGGCCTACCGGAGGCTCCACACCGCGGTGCGCATCCGGGCGGATATTGAGCTGCACCACCAGCGGCGCCCGGTGGAGGAGGTCTGCGGCCTCTACGCCCGGTACCTGGGCTTCACCCAGCCCGAGGCCCGGGGCCAGGTGCGCTTCCAGGAAATGTGGCCGGGCTACATGACCACCTACTACACCGGCATGCGGGCGCTGGAGGTGCTGGAGCGGCGGCTGAGGCCCGAGCCCCGCCGCTGGAACGAGCTGCTCTTCTCGGCGGGGTTTGTGTCGCTGAAGGTGTTAGAGGCGATGGCCGTTTAGGTCCGCCCTGGGGCCGCCCTACCCCCGCCGTTGCACCGTCTATGCCTGTCGTAGCGCCAAATAGACCGGCTGCTGACCCTTGCATGGGCCAGCAGCCGTCTTGCTTAGAACACCCAGTTGCCGTTCTCCTGTACCAGCTCGCCGTCGCAGTAGATCTTGCCGCCGACCCGCAGGTCCTTGACGATATCCCAGTGGACGCTGCTGACGTTGGTGCCCCCCAGGAACGGGAAGCCGTTGCCCAGGGCCAGGTGCACCGTGCCGTAGATCTTCTCATCGTACAGGGTGTTCTTCATGTGCCGCTGGATGCCCGGATTGCAGCCGATGCCCAGCTCGCCCAGCACCCGGGCGCCCGCATCGGCGTCGAGAGTCTTCAGCAGGAGCTTGTCGCCCTGGCGGGCGCCGGCCTCGACCACCTTGCCGCCCCGGAACTCCAGGCGGGCGCCCAGGACCTCCTCGCCGCCCCATACCGCCGGGAACTCAGCGAAGGTGACCACGCCCTCCACCGAGTCCTCCACCGGGCTGTAGAAGACCTCGCCGCCCGGCATGTTGAAGTGCCCGTCATCGACCATGCCATGGCGCCCCTTCAGGCTCATGCGCAGGTCGGTGCCCTCGCCCACGATGCGGACCTGGTCGGCCCGGTCGAAGCGATCGGCTACCCGGCGCATCTTGCGGCCCTCCTCGTCCCAGTCCAGCAGGCAGGCGCCCAGCAGGAACTCCTCGAAGGCGGCCAGGGTCATCCCGGCGTCCTGAGCCAGGGCGGGGGTGGGGTACTGGCAGCCCACCCAGGGCCACTGGAGGGCGGTCCGGCGGGCCAGGGCCGGCCGGGCGGCCTGGCGCAGGAGCGTCTGCCGCTCCGGGGCGATGTCGGCGCCCTCCCGGGTGTTCTCGGGGGCAGAGATCAGGATGGCGGCGTCCGTCTGCTCCCAGGTGTAGGCATCCACCGGGGCCATCTTCCCCAGGGCCTCCGTCGGGGCGTTGTTGGCCCAAATCGAGCCCAGGCCGGGCATCGCGATGCGGGTGACGGCGTAGGCGCCCCGCTGAGCGATGTAGCGTACGACTTCCTCGATCAGCGGGCGGGCCAGGGGCGTCGACGAGACGAGCACCTGCCAGCCGGGCTGCACGTTGACGCTGCGTTCAACCAGGAGCTTGGCGTAGGCGGAAATCCGCGGGTCGGTCATCAAAGATACCTCCTCGGGCAATTACCTACTGGAAAAGATACCGCTATAGGTCTACCTTTTCCTGCCAACATGATGGGGCCGTGTGTTTCCATAAGCACTGTCGGAGGAGTCAGCGGTGGCGCAAAACCCAAAGTGACTTGTCTGGGGACTCTTGTTCCGGACCCAGGGCTGTCACTCTGGACACAGGCCGCCGTGCCCCAGATGATACTTCCACCAGCCGTATCGTTGACAGAGAGGCCGGGCACGAATGCCCGGCCTCTCGTTTTATGCGGTTCGCAGGTTGGCACGGGGCCGCCAGCCGCCCTCGACGGCGGTGCGGGTCATCTCCAGGCGCCGCTGCATCACGCGGCCCATCACCCAGGAGGTGACCAGGCCCCAGAGCAGCCGTTCACCCAGGTGCATCGGGCAGAGCTGGCGCTCCAGCACCAGGCGGCAGCGGCCCTCGTCGAGCGGCTCCACCCGCCACTCCTCCCGCAGGGTGAAGTGGGAGTCGGTATGCCAGATCACCTTGCGGGCAGCCTGGTCCACGCGCACGACCCACCGGCGCTCGGTCCAACGGATGCCGAGCCACCCATAGGTACTCTCACGCACATCGCCCTCCTGGAGGGGCTCCTCGGCGAGATAGCGGTCCCTGACCTCTTGCGGCATCCGCAGCGGGGCCGTGGCAGGGTCGGTGATGAAGGCGAATACGGTCTCCGCAGAGGCCGACAAGCTGACACAGTTCCGGACGATCTCCATACGGGGCTCATCCTTTCTCGATGCAAACCAACCGGTCGTTCGCTCCTACAACCCCATTTTATGCAAAGTTGCATATCCATCACAATGCTACTTCCGGACAATCCCGGCACTAGGGAGGAGGTACCAGGGAAGTTCTATAGGTCTATATGATATTGGTAGTAACTTCCTGAAAGCGGAATAGCCCCCAGACGCGGTGGACATACTCACGGTTGTGTGTTCCTGTTCACCGGTCCGAACGGGGGAGGCATCGGCCCGAATGATGATCAACAAAGTGGAGATCTGTGGGGTTAATACGTCCAAGCTGCCGGTTCTGACCAACGCACAGATGCGCGACTTCTTCTCGCGTATGCAGAACGGGGAGGTGGGCGCCCGCGACAAGCTGATCACCGGGAACCTGCGTCTGGTCCTCAGCGTGATTCAGCGGTTCAACAATCGGGGCGAGTATGTCGACGACCTGTTTCAGGTCGGCTGCATCGGGCTCATGAAGGCGATCGACAACTTCGATCTGAGCCAGAATGTCAAGTTCAGTACGTACGCGGTCCCCATGATCATCGGTGAGATTCGCCGCTACCTGCGCGACAACAACCCGATCCGGGTGAGCCGCTCGCTGCGGGATGTCGCCTACAAGGCCCTCCAGATCCGTGACGGACTGGTCAACCGGCTCTCTCGCGAGCCAACCGTCCAGGAGATCGCCGACGAACTGAAGCTCCCGCTCGAAGAGATCGTCTTCGCCCTGGATGCGATTCAGGAGCCCGTCTCCCTGTTTGAGCCGCTCTACCACGACGGCGGCGACCCGATCTTCGTGATGGACCAGGTCAGCGACGAGCGACATCAGGACTCCCAGTGGCTGGAGGGCGTCTCGATCCGCGAGGCCCTGCGCCGTCTCAACGACCGGGAACGGCTGATCCTGACCCTGCGCTTCTTCGAGGGCAAGACCCAGATGGAGGTCGCCGAGGAGATCGGCATCTCCCAGGCCCAGGTCAGCCGCCTGGAGAAGGCCGCCCTCAGTCACATGAAAAAGTTCGTCTGATGGCTTCTCGCCCTGCCCCTCCCGGGTCCGTCAGTTTTTGAAAACGCCTGGTCGCCCAGGATCGCCTGGATGTTGACGATCCTGTCTCGATCTGCATGCTAGTCTACCCCACCGGGGTAGGTCTGGCTGGAGGGCGTTTGTCGAAACGCACTGTTCCTTGCTGGGTTTTGCCGAAAGTCCGGAGCGAGAGTCACTCCCAAGGGGGTAACACCCGACACAACGAGCCAGTATCGTCAAAACCGGGCGCCCTTCCGTGGGCGCCCGGTTTCATTTCTTGACGGAACACGGTGCAGCGAGCTGTAAGGCCCACTCGATCAGGGCATACCCCCTCGCACTGCCGCCGCCCCTGCCACTTTTCATCCTCCTGGTTGTTTAGGATGACATAACGCTGACCATAATCATGCTACAGAGATCCGAAAGGGGCTGCCGAGGGATGGCACGCAAACTGCAGGTTGGAATCCTCTCGCTGATGGTGGGCATGATGCTGATCGCTGCCGGGTGCTCGCTCGCGCAGAGCGCCGCAGCGCCGGGCATGGTCGCTCCCGCCGAGATGGCCAACGGCCTGATCCGCCTGCACGTGGTGGCCAACAGCGACTCCGAGGCCGACCAGGAGCTCAAACGTGCCGTGCGGGATGCGATCCTCGCCGAGGTCACCCCGCTCTTCGTCGGGCTGGAGGACGGCAACCAGGCCCGGGAGGCGATCGCCCAGTCGATCCCCCAGATCGAGGCCGCCGCTGCCAAAGTGATCTCCGACTGGGGTCAGCAGTACCCCGTACACGCCGAGGTCGGGCGCTTCCACTTCCCCGGCAAGGCCTACGGCCGGGTCTTCCTGCCCGCCGGCGAGTACAACGCCCTCAAGGTGCTGATCGGTGAGGGCGCCGGCGCCAACTGGTGGTGCATCCTCTTCCCGCCGATGTGCTTCGTCGACTGGTCCACCGGCATCGTGCTGGAGCCGACCCCCGAGTCCGGCGGCACACAGACTGTGGCCGTCTCCCGCAAGCAGGCGGTCGCCCTGGTGGAGCCCGAGAAGCTGGAGCGGGCGCCCGTGAAGGCCCGCTCGGCGGTCCTTGACTGGGTTCGCAACAAGGTGAAGGCCGTGCGCCGACCCGCCCACGAGCAGCGCCTCCAGTAGGCTAGGCCAGGCATCCCTCCGCATATCATTTGGCGATATGGCCATCGAAGGGGGCGATGTCGATTTCAAAGGCCTCAGACCTGCGCAAAGAGGTAATCGATATCCGTACCGGCCGGCGGATGGGCGAACTGATCGATGTGGACATCGATGAGGCCAGCGGGCGGATCACAGCGATCGTCGTCCCTGGCGACTCCAAGTTCTTCGGCCTGCTTGGCTCCGGCCCCGATATCGTGATCCCCTGGACCCGGATCGTGAAAATCGGCCCCGACTGCATCCTCGTCGACATCGACGGCATCCCATAAAGCGACGCCCCCCGCAGATACGGGGGGCGTCAGCGTTGCGCCACGGCATCGAGCCCCCACGGTGCAGCGGCCCTCGGCGTGCTCAGAAGGAGCCCTTCTCCTCCAGCGACTCGAACAGTTTCTGGACGTTGGCGTCCGAGAAGCCTTCCTCGCCGGTGCGCTGGATGATCTCGAACATCATCCCCGAGATCGGGTCCCGCTTCGAGAAGGCCTGCTTCAAACCGGGCGCCGTCAGCACGGGGGTGTCGAACTCCATCCCCCGGCCCAACAGGTCGGCCACCACGGCTTCGATGTCGCTGACCCGGAAGGCGACGTGCTGGACCCCGGGGCCGTACTCCCGCACGTACCGGGTCACCTGTGACTCCTCGGAGGTCCCCTTCAGGAGGACCACCCGCAGGTCGCCGCCCACCAGCACCACCGATTCCATGCCCGTCTTGGTGCCCTGGGTCACCCGGCGCTCCGTCTCGGTGAAGCCCAGCCGATCCCGGTAGAAGGCCACCGCCGCATCAAGATCCTCCACGGCGATCGCCAGGTGGTCCACCGCCTGCAGGTTCCTGCCGAGCGCCCCGCCTGATTCCACAGACTACCACTCCTTCGCATGGATGAGACCCTCGGGCTTGAAGCCCGAGGCGGCTGCCATCTTGGTAGCGGCTGGATTACTCAGGTCGCTCCACATTTTGACCTTGCGCAGCCCGGCGCCCGCCAGCATCCGCTCGGCCGCCTGCTGAAGGCTGCGGCCAATGCCCTGCCGCCTGAGCTGCGGCACGACGAACAGGTCGTAGAAGTACCCCTGGGGCTCCATCGTGGTCGGGTCCGGGTGCACGGCGGCAAGCGCGTACCCCACAGGCCGCCCGGCCACCTCGGCCACCAGGGCCAGCGATGTCTGCGGGCTGGCGCGCATCGAGCCCAGTAGCTCTGCGGTCTGCGCTGCGACCAGCCTGGGATCGATCGCCTGCCGCTCCGTGGGCGAAAGGTTTTCCCAGGCGCTGTAATTCGCCCATTGCCCAACGAAAGCCGCGTCCTGCATGGTAGCAGGCCGTATCCGAAACATGGTTCATCCCCCCTTGCGCCGATCGATCACACGGGGCGCCTTGGTCCCTTCATGCCGGGGCAGGTTGCCCGGCTCCAGCAGCTCCACCCGGGCCGAGATGCCCAGCTCATCCTTCAGTCGCTTGACCAGGTCGGCGGCCAGCTCCTGCGTGGGCTGGACGCCAGGGCGGAGCTCGGCCCGGACCGTCATCTGGTCCAGGGCGCCGGGCCGCTCAATCACCATCTCGTAGTGCGCGGAGATGTGCGGCGCCCCCACCAGCACCCGCTCCACCTCGGAGGGGAACAGGTTGACCCCCCGGACCACCAGCATGTCATCCGTCCGGCCCCGGACGCGGCGCAGGCGGCGCCCGGTCCGGCCGCATGGACAGGGGCCCGCGAGCAGGGTGGTCCGGTCCCCCGTCCGGTAGCGCAGCAGCGGCATGGCCTCCTTGGTGAGCGAGGTGAGCACCAGCTCTCCCTCGGCCCCGTCCTCCAGCGGCTGGAGCGTGTCGGGGTCGATGATTTCGGGCAGGAAGTGATCCTCCATCACATGCAGCCCGTCCCGGTGTTCGCACTCGAAGGCCACCCCGGGGCCGTACATCTCCGAGAGGCCGTAGGAGTCGTAGGCGGTCAGCCCCCAGCGCTGCTCGATCTCCTGCCGCAGCTCCTCCGACCAGGCCTCGGCGCCCAGAATCGCCGACCGCAGGCCCAAGGATCGCGGATCCATCCCCTCAGTTTCGGCCACGTCGGCGAGGTGCAGCATGTAGGACGGGGTGCATTTGATCCCTGCTGGCCGAAGCTCCTGCACAAGCCGGAGCTGCCGCAGACTGCTGCCCCCGGACGCGGGAATGACCAGACAGCCCAGCGCCTCCGCCCCGCCGTGCACCCCGAGCCCGCCGGTGAACAGGCCATAGTTCAGGGCGTTGTGAAGCGCCTCGCCGGGGCGCAGTCCGGCGGCGTAGAGGAGCCTGGCGCAGAGTTGGGCCCAGTTCGCCAGGTCGCCGCGGGTGTAGCCCACTAGCGTGGGGCGGCCCCGGGTGCCGGAGGTGGCGTGGACCCGGGCCAGCCCGGATACGGGGACAGCAAAAAGGCCGAAGGGATACTGGTCCAGCAGATCCTGCTTGCCTGTCAGGGGCAGGGCAGCCAGGTCTGAAAGTGAGTGAACGGGCGGCCCGAGCCGCCCCTGATAGAACGGCACCGACTGCAGCCGCCCGATGGTGGTGCGCAGCCGCTCGAGCTGCAAGGCGGAGAGCTGCAACCGGTCCATGCCCTCGTCAGCAGGGTTGAACACGGGTAAACCTCCCCTTGGAAGTCAAGCCATCTTATGCACCAACGCGACGCTTCGACCGTACCTGTAACCATAACGAGAGAGGAGGGAAGCCGTTTGGCCCAGGTCCGATTCTGGCGGCAGGAAGACCTGCCGCACCTGCAGCTCTTTTCGGTGATCAATACCTGGGAGATCCTGCCCCCGGACGATCAGGAGCGGGCCTCGATCGCCGATGTGGCGCGCTCGGCGGAGACCAACCTGCACGCGGTGCTCAGCTCACCGGGGGGCGCGGCCTTCGTCGCCGAAGATGGAGGGCGCCCGGTGGGCTACATGCTGCTGGGAATCCGTCCCGCAGAGCGCACCGGCGAGCCCGCAGGCTACCTGGCCGACGTCTACATTGAACCGGCCTACCGCAAGCAGGGGATCGCCGGGCAGTTCCACCGGCTCTCGGAGGAGTACCTGAGCCAGCTCGGGATTCGCAAGGCCAGCCTGTGGATTCACGCCCACAACCCCCCGGCGCAGAAGTCGGCGGAGCGCCAGGGCTACCGTGTGCGGGGAACGATGATGTCAAAGACGCTGCGCTAAGACGGTCAGGGCAGGCAACTCGGGGGTGCCTGCTCCTCAGGGATGAAACGGAGGTGCGGGGCGATCCGTCCTTATCTGCGAAGACCCTGTCAGACGCTGTAAGGAGGATCCACCGTGAGCAAAACGCTCCGTTCCCGTGTCGCCGTCGTTTCGATTGCCGCCGTTGCAGCCCTGCTCGCCGGCTGCTCCCCCGAGGAGCGGGCCGCCTACGAGACCTGGTGCAAGGAGCGCCCCGCCCTGTGCGCCGAGGTCAAGGAGATGCTCGAAGTCGAGCAGGCACCCACCGCGGAGGTGAAGGCCACCGCCGTTAGCTCCGACCAGGTGCCGGCGCCTTTCAAGAACTGGGCCACAGGTGTGACGCCGGCTGCGGCGGTCTTCACCGATGACCGATACACCTATGTGGGGATATCGGCTGGTTTACAGTCCAGCAGTGGCTACCGGGTGGAGATCACCCGCGCATCCGCCTCCGGCGGTGACTACCTGATTGAGGCCCAACTTGTCGCCCCGGGGCCGGGTACAGTTGTCGCGGCCGTACTGGTGAACGCGGGGGGCGTCTTCCAATTGCCGAAGACGACCGGCGCTGTGACGGTCCACCTGACCGCCGGCGACGGCGCCAAGCCCCAGGAGCTCCAGGTGCAGAAGCTGGAGCCTCAGGCCTCCGAGTTCACCGTGCAGGCCAACTGGGTCAATCCCATGCTGCTGCAGGTGAGCGGCACGGCGGCCGTTCCCGACCTGCACTTCGAGCTGATCTCCGGCGGCAACATCCTTGCCCAGGCCGACGCCCAGGTCAAGGAGGGCTACTACGTAGGCAACCTGCAGGTTGAGCCCGGCGCCCGGGACATGGCCCTCGTGGTCACCACGGTGGAGTCCGGCGGCGGCAAGGAGCTGGCGAGGGCGCCGGTGGCCGACGCTCCGAAGGACGGCGGGATTGTCGCACCGGACGAGGTCTGGAGCGATAACTTCCGGGTGGTAAAGCCTGTGCTCCTCGCCCCGACCATGGTTCTGATCGAGGGCAAGGCCCGGGCCTTTGAGGGCGTCTTCCAGGTGCAGATCGTCTCGGGGGACCGGGTGCTGGTGACCCAGTCGGTGAGGGCTGACGAGGCGGCGCCAAACTACGGCTGGTTCAGCACCAGGATCCTGCTCAAGGGCGGCGTCCCGGAGGATGCTGTGGTCAAGTACCAGCTGGAGTCCGCCAAGGATGGCAGCATCACCACCGAGCTGACCCTGCCGATGGTCCGAAAGTAACAGCAAGGCCCGGGGGCGGTCCCACCGCACCCCGGGCCTTTTCGTCAGCTGACCATTCTGATGCCCAGTGCGGCGCCGACGACGACCCGCCCCACCGCTTCCGCCATGCCCAGCACGTGGCCCATGTGGGCACACCAGAAGCCCATCGCCAGCGGCGCCACCCCGCAGAGCAGGTGGACGTCGCCCACGGGCGGCAGATCCCGGCCCAGGCCGGCGCCGGGCGCCAGCGGGCCGCTGCGCAGGAGCACCTCGCCCGGCTTGCCCACCGAGGCATCCACCGCCAGGACGAAGGTGTCCGGGCGCCGCAGACCCTGGGCCCGCTCGGCCAGGTTCATGGCGTGGATCGGGTCGCTCAGCGTTCCCGCCACCTCGACGGGGAGGGCGCCCGCCCGCCAACCGGTCAGCCGCCGCTCCAGCAGCGTCCCCGCCATGGGGCCCAGGGAGTCCCCTGCATTGCGGGGGGTGCCGACGCAGACCACCAGCAGCCGGCTGGGCCGGCCGGTGGCTTCCATGGCCTGCCGCAGCGCCGCCGACAGCCGTAGCTCATCCTTTTGGAGCGTCTGGGAGAACAGATCCAGCTGGCCCAACAGCACACGGCCACCTCACTCGCTTCAGGTGAGAGATCTTCCGTGTATGGTATCGTATGGACTGACTGGATGATTTAGGGGCAAAATCAGCGGATGAAGAAGGCCCCGACCAAGATGGCGCCCAGGATCGCCAGCGCCTGGTGCACCTTGAAGAAATAGATCGCCACGAAGGAGGCGACGGCGAGGGTGGCGGGGATCCAGCCCGCCTTGTCGGGCCGGGCGAAGGGCAAGAACTCCAGGGCGAGCAGCACGAAGAGCACAAAGACCACCGGCTTGACGCCCTTGATCATCCCCTTGATCACCTCGGAGTCCTTGAACCTGATCAGGACCGCCGCCAGGATGATCATCATCAGCGCCGTGGGGAGCACGGTGCCCAACAGGGCCATGGCCGCCCCGCCCGCCCCGGCGATCTTGTAGCCTATGTAAGCTGACATCTTCGTGGCGATGGGCCCGGGAAGCGTATTGCCAATGGCCAGAGCGTCAGCGAACTCCTCCGCAGAGATCCACTTGTACGTATCCACGACCTCCACCTTGATCAGCGGGATCACCGAGGGGCCGCCGCCGTAGCCAAGCAGGTTTGCGCGGGTAAAGGCGAGGAGCAAGGTCCAGTAGTTCATGCGGGTGAGCCTTCCTTCCTGAGTGCAGGGTTGAATGGTTCGTAGCGTGAGAAAGAACAATCGTAGCACTTGTATCTGTATTCTCGGTTCTGGTGTTCCATCCTTGCGATGTGCGCGACGAAAGCGGCCCCCTGCCATGATTGACAGGGGGCGAGGTGCGGTGGGGGATGGGCGCCTGATGGACTCAGGGAGAAAGTGTAGCTGGGTGAGGATGAAACCTGCCAAAACCCGTCCAGATATTGCGTCAGCCCCGAACAGGCGCCCGCAAACCCTAGTACTTTCGTCCCCGATGGCGGGCTCGCTCAAATTCGAGGCCTGCTAAGAACTCACGAATGGTCCCCACCAAGGGCTCGATGGTGGGCTGGCGAGCGTCATGCGGGGCATCCGGAAGGGTGGCGACTCGGGCTGCTGGCAGCTTCGACTGGTAGGTCTGCAGGTGGGCATCGGTCAGCCTGGATCCCCGGCCTGCCCTGACCACCAATACCGGGCAGCGAACCTGCGGGAGCTCTTCGGCAAAGTCCGTGCTCCTGGAGTCCGCCTGAATTCCGCGGATCACCTTGGGAGGAAACAGGTCGGGCGGACTGTTGGCCAGGACCCGGTCGGCGAACTCCGGTGGGAATGCCGGGTACCTTGGCGGGTAGTCGACCAGGACCAGCCCATGGGCCGTCGTCGGATGTCGCAGGGCGTACGCAAGCACATAGGCGGTGGCGATGGAGAAGCCGACCAGGCACACCTGCTCAAACCGGTATGAGTCGATGACCGCTTCGACATCGGAGACGAAGTCTTCCAGCGCGTACCCCGTATCGGGCGCGTCGCTAGGACCGCAGCCCCGCAGGCTCACCGCCAGGCTGGGATGCGGCGCCAGGGCGGCGGCGACCGCCGCATACTCCTGCGCTGGGGCCGGGGTTCCGGGAAGGAGCAAGACCGGGACGCAACCCGGGGCGGCATCCCCGGACTCGAGCACCTGCAGCCGCACTCCACGGTGATCAACCCATCGCTCCCTCAACATTTCCACGCCTCCAATGCAGCGTTTGCTAAATTGTAACTGGGACGGACCCACGAGTGCGACGCAGAGAACGCTTCAACGCATCCGATCCGCCTGGCGGGGAGTGGTCCCCGGGGCGCCGCTTTGCTAAACTAGTGGGAAGAGGTGGTAGGCTCATGAACCAGAGCGCCGAGTGGAAAGAGCATGATGGTGTCGGCGTGCTGCACCTGCCTGCCCTGGAGGCGGGGGGCGGCTGCGCAGCGCTCTTTACCGGCCGGGGCGGCGGCCTGAGCCGCCGGTGGGGCGCCGGGCTCAACTGGAGCATCTCCGTGGGCGATGACCCGGCCCACGTGGCGGCTAACCGGGAGCGAACCCTGCAGATCCTGGGCCTGCTGCCCGAGCAGGCGGTCATGGCCGGCCTGGTCCACGGCGACCGGGTGGTGCCCGTCACCGGCGAGGAGCCCGAGGGTCCCGGGGGCGTCCGATTCGTTCCTGACTGCGATGCGATCATCACCGACCGGCCGCGGCTCGCCCTCATCGTGACGGCGGCTGACTGCGTGCCGGTGCTGCTCTACGACCCGGTCCGCCGGGCGGTGGGCGCCGTCCATGCGGGCTGGCGCGGCACCGTGGCGGGCATCGCCGGACGGGCGGTGGCAGCCATGGCGGCTGAGTATGGCTGCAACCCCGCCGACATCCGGGCGGCGGTTGGTCCCTCCATCGGCCCCTGCTGCTACGAGGTGGACGATGCGGTCGCCAACCCCCTGCGGGCCCACTTCGGCGACGCAGCCGCCTCCCTGCTCCTGCCGGGCCGTAAGCCCGGCAAGTACCAGATGGACCTCTGGTCCGCCAACCGGCAGGACCTGCTGAACGCCGGGGTGACCCAGGTGTCGGTGAGCGGCGAGTGTACCTCATGTAGTGTAAATCGATATTTTTCTCATAGAGCTGAATCGGGGACCGCCGGAAGAGGGGCGGCAGTCATCGCATTACTATAAGCAGGGAGGTGCCCGCCCTCTGCCGAATCGGCCAAAGGAGGGGGGGAGAGCATGCAGCGCCAATCGCAGACCCACCGCCGCCATCTCCGCGCCGTGCGCGGAACCCTGCCGCCGCCGTCCAGACCCGGACGCCGTCCGTGGCGCAAGCTCTTGCTGGCGCTTACGGCCCTGGGCGCCCTGGCTGCCGGTGGCTTCTGGCTTTCCCGCAGCAGGCCCATCTTCGTGCCCGAAACGGTATCCGTTCGGCACGGATCGGTGGAGGTGGCCGTGGAGACGGACGCCCTGGTGGTGCGGACCGAACGGGTCTACGCGGCCCCGTCGTCGGGCGGGGTCAAACGGGTGGCTGCGGAAGGGCAGCGGGTGCGGGTGGGATCTCCCGTGGTTGCAGTCGAAGGTACCCAGGTCGTGGCGGAGAACGCTGGCCTGGTCTCCTATCAGGTGGATGGCCTGGAAGCCAGCCTTAGCACCGCTCAGGTGGCCAAATGGGAGCCTGCGTGGTTCAAGGCGCTGCCGGCGCCGAGCCCCCGGCCGATCGCCGACGGGCGGGCCGAGGCGGGGGCGCCCCTGTTCAAGGTGGTGGACAACTTCAGTCAGGCCCTCGTCACCCTGGTGAACCTGGAGGCGATGCCTCCGGTGGACGAGGGCACGACCGTTCGCATTCGCTTCCCGGGCTGGGGCGGCGCCACCTCCGAGGGGCGCATCGCCCGGATCGCCCGGGAGGGGAGCGAGGCGCTGCTCTACCTGACCGCCCCGACCTTCCCGGAGGCGCTCAGCGGCGTCCGAAAGGCGTCGGTCTCCGTGGTCTTTGACTCCTTTACGGGCCTCGTGGTGCCGCGGACCGCCATTGATGTGCGGGGAGGGCGCCAGGGGGTCTGGGTGCTGGAAGGGGCCACCCCGGTCTTCATACCTGCAAAAGTGCTCGGCGGAAACGTCTCCGAAGTGGTGCTGGAAGCCGATCTGTCGCCCGGCGCACGGGTTGTGCGCACGGCCCCGACCCACATGGATTGACCGCTTCACATTGCCCTGCCCAATGGAAATTCTGTCTAGTTATCGGAAGGGAAGTTTGATTCTGGTGTCGAACGTAAGTCCAGTGGAAGCGGTGCGGGCGCGAATTGCCGCAGCCGCCAGCCGCAGTGGGCGCAGCCCCGAGAGCGTCACCCTGATCGCCGTCAGCAAAACCCGCACCGTCGAGGAAATTCAGGCGGTCCTGGCGCAGGGAATCACCCATCTGGGTGAGAACCGCGTCCAGGAGCTGAAGGAGAAGTGGCCCTTCCTGCAAAGCGGGGTCACGTGGCACCTCATCGGCTCGCTTCAGACCAACAAGGTCAAGCAGGCGCTGGAAATGGCAAGCCTCATCCACTCCCTGGACCGCGACTCGCTGGCAGAGGAGTTGTCCAAGGCCGCCGCCCGCCGGGGAATCCCCTGCGAGGCGCTTGTACAGGTCAACGTCTCCGGCGAGGAAAGCAAACACGGAATCTCTCCGTCCGACCTGGTCCCTTTCCTGGAGCGCGTCGGCGCCCTGGGGCACCTCCGAATCCGGGGGCTCATGACCATGGCCCCCCAGTCGGATGACCCCGAAGCCGCCCGCCCGCACTTCCGCCGCCTCCGTGAACTGGCGGACAAGGTCCGGCGGCTGGGAATTCCGGGCGTCAGCATGGAGCATCTGTCCATGGGCATGTCAGGCGATTTTGAAGTTGCCATCGAAGAAGGGGCCACCCTGGTCCGAGTGGGCACCGCCCTCTTCGGCGCCAGGGCATAAGGAGAAAGGCGCGATTTTCTAGCACCTGAGGGAGGTACCGGGCACATGCAGCAGAAGAGGGGCCTTTTGGCCAAGCTCGCCGACTATTTGGGCTTTGGTCCGGAGGAAGACGAATACGAAGACGAGATCGAAGAGGCTGCCCCCGCAGCGGAGGAGTGGCCCGCCGACATCAAGCGCCCGGTGGACCGGCGCGCCCCTGTGGTTCCCATCACCGCCGCACCGCAGAAGCAGACCGCCTTCAAGGTCCTGGTCGTAGAGCCACGGTCCTTCGAAGAGGTGCAGACCATCGTCGACCAAATGCGCTCCCGGCGCCCTGTCATTCTAAACCTGGAGTCGCTGGACAAGGACCTTGCCCAGAAAATCCTCAACTTCCTCAACGGCGCCATCTATGCCCTGGGCGGCGAAACCCAGCGGGTCGCGGCGGGCATCTTCTTCTTCGCCCCGCAGGGCACCGACATCTCCACCATGGGCCGCGGCCTGACCGGCACCGCCATTGGCGGCGGAGCCGTCGATCTGCCCCCCGGCATCCTGGAAAAGCTGACCGGCACGCCGGCCCGCGAGGAGGCCATGCCAGCCCGCAACATCCCCTACACCACCCGGGAGGAGTCCGATCTGCTCATCCGGGCCACGGGGCGCGGCGCCCAGAAGGACGAAACCCGTCCGAAGTTCGATTGGCAGAATAGGTAACCGGTGGGGGAGGACCCATGGGTATCGTATCGACAGCGCTCAAGTTGTTTTTCAACATCCTGATGGTACTGGTGACTGTGCGCGTGCTGACCTCGTGGTTCAGGCCGCGGTACCGTAACCGCTCCAACGGATGGTTCTTCACGATCGATGAGTACGTGTGGAGGGCGACCGAGCCCTTCCTGGCCCCCATTCGCAACATCCTGCCCACCGGCGGCATGGGGATCGACTTGTCACCCTGGCTTCTTCTTTTGATCTTGCGAATGGTCTCAGGATTTCTGATTGACGCCGTTCAGAGAATGGGACTCTAAGTCTGACACCTTCAGAGAATGGGACTCTAATACAAGAAGGCAGGTGACGGCCACATGGCGATCACGCCGCTTGATATCCATAACATGGAGTTCCCCAAGAAGTGGTTTGGCGGCTACGACCGAAACGCCGTCGATGAGTTTTTGAACCAGGTGATCCAGGAGTTTGAGCTCCTGATCCGGGAGAACGCTCATCTCAAGGAACAGATCGAGCACCTGCAAGGCAAGCTCGAGCAGTACCGTAGCCTCGAGGAGACCATCAACCGAACCCTGGTGGTCGCCCAGGAGGCCGCGGAAGATATCAAAACCAACGCCCGCAAAGAGTCGGACCTGGTTATTCAGGAGGCCCGGCTCCAGGCAGAGCGCATTATTGAAGCCGGCCAGGTAAAGGCCCGCCGCATTGCCGACGAGAATGCCGATCTGTCCCGGGCGGCGTACATCATGCGCTCACAGGTGCGTTCTCTCCTTCAGGCGCAGCTGGAAGCCATCGACAACCTGCGGGATCCCTTCCAGCAGGTTGCCGCCGGCCGCCTTGCCGACGAGCCCGAGCGCTAGTCCATCCAAAAGCGGCCATGGAGTCCACTGGCTCCAGGGCCGTTTTTTCGCGTGCACGCCCCCAGAAGCGACCGGACAAACTAAGCTCCGAGCCGCCGAATCAAGGGGGTGCAGCGCATGCCGCAGTTGGAGGTCTACTGTACCGTTCAGAACTGCGACTACTGGGGCAAGAACAACCACTGTCTGGCCGAGAAGATCCTGATCGTCACCGACGACCAGGCTGCCGACTGGCCGGACCAGGTGGACGCCCCCATGGGCTCGAAGCTGGAGAGCTCGGAGGCCGACACTTGCATGCAGACCGCCTGCAAGACCTTCCGCCCCCGATACTCCCACGCCGGTCCGGTCCAGGACCAGCGCAACACCGACGCCCATCTGGCGCAGAAGTTTCCCCACGCGTGAGTCAAACTTGACACCATCGTTCGCCCGTGCTAGCATTTGCACAAGAATAAAAGCGATGACGGGGACGAGTACCGGACCTATCGCTGGGCCTAGAGAGCCAACCCTCGTGGTGCAAGGTTGGCGCCCCTGCGACCCGGGAACATCACCCCAGAGCTTCCACCCGAACGGCCCGTTACGCGGCCGTAGGCGTGGACGGCAGCCCGCCGTTACCAGGGCCGGGGATCACCGCAAGGCCGGGGTCCCGCTGCAAGGAAGATGGACGGCTGCTCAGGCTGTTCAACAAGGGTGGTACCGCGAGGGTAAACCTCGCCCCTTACCGGGGGCGAGGTTTTTGTATTTTGTAAACAGGTGACCGGGAGGAATCCGACATGACGGAGAAGGTTGACTACAAAGCGACACTGAACATGCCCCAGACCGAGTTCCCCATGCGGGCGAACCTGCCTACGCGTGAGCCCCAGCAGCTCAAGGCCTGGGAGGAGCTGGACCTCTACCGCACGGTGCAGGATGCCACCAAGGGGCGCCCCAAGTTCATTCTGCATGACGGCCCGCCCTACGCCAACGGCGACATCCACCTGGGCACCGCGATGAACAAGGTGCTGAAGGATATCGTGGTCAAGCACGCCACCATGGCGGGCTTCGACGCCCCGTATGTGCCGGGCTGGGACACCCACGGTCTGCCGATCGAGCTAAAGGCCCTCAAGGACGGCAAGGTCGACAAGAACAAGGTCGACCCGGTCGAGCTGCGGCGCCACTGCGCCGAGTATGCCTATCACTGGAAGGACGTCCAGAAGGAGTCCTTCAAGCGCCTGGGCGTCCGTGGCGACTGGGAGCATCCCTATATGACCCTGCACCCCGAGTTCGAGGCCAAGGAGATCGAGGTCTTCGGCGCCATGGCGACTCAGGGCCATGTCTACCGGGGCCTGAAGCCGGTCTACTGGTGCCCGGTCGACGAGACCGCCCTGGCCGAAGCCGAAATCGAATACGCCGAGAAGACCTCCTTCTCGATTTACGTCAAGTTCCCGGTGGTCGACGGCATGGGCAAGCTGCCCGAGGGCGCCCACATGGTGATCTGGACGACCACCCCGTGGACCATGCCCGCCAACCTGGCCATCGCCCTGCACCCCGAGGTGGAGTACGGCCTGTACGCCACCGAGAAGGGCGACCTGGTCCTGGCCACTGCGCTCGCAAACAAGGTGGCTGAAGCGATCGGCGTCACCGTGGGTGAGCCGAAGGCGCTGTACAAGGGCGCCGACCTGGAGGGCGTCAGCTACCGCCACCTGCTCATGGGCCGGGTCAGCCCGGTAATCCTGGGCGAGCACGTCACCGTGGAGGATGGCACCGGCGCCGTCCACACCGCTCCGGGCCACGGCCATGAGGACTTTGCCGTCGGCCAGCAGTACGGCCTGCCCGTGCTGAACCCGGTCAACGACAAGGGCGTCTTCACCGAGCAGGCGGGACCGTTCGCCGGTATGTACTACGAGAAGGCGAACCCGGTCATCATCCAGGCGCTGGATGAGGCCGGCATGCTGCTGGCCCAGGGCAAGATCCGTCACCAGTACGCCCACTGCTGGCGCTGCCAGAACCCGGTCATCTACCGGGCTACGGTCCAGTGGTTTGCCAAGGTGGAGGGCTTCATGGAGACCGCCCTCAAGGCGGTTCACGATGTGAAGTGGGTGCCCGAGTGGGGCGTTAACCGCATCGGTGCGATGATCGAGGGGCTCTCGGACTGGTGCATCAGCCGGCAGCGCTCCTGGGGCGTGCCGATCCCGATCCTGACCTGCGAGAGCTGCGACGAGCCGTCCTATGAGGCGGGCGTCTTCAAGCGGGTCTCGGAGATCGTCGAGCGTGAGGGCTCGGACGCCTGGTGGATCCGCCCGGCCGAGGACTTCTACCCCGAGGGCGGCCTGACCTGTAAGCACTGCGGCGGCACCCGTTTCCGCAAGGAGAAGGACATCCTCGACGTCTGGTTCGACTCGGGCTCCAGCCACGTTGGCGTGCTGGAGACCCGGCCCGAGCTGGCCTGGCCGGCCGACCTCTACCTGGAAGGCTCGGATCAGCACCGCGGCTGGTTCAAGTCCTCGCTGCTCACCTCGGTGGTCGCCCGGGACGGCAAGCCGCCCTACAAGGCGGTATTGACCCACGGCTATACCGTCGACGAGCAGGGCCGGAAGATGTCCAAGTCGCTCGGCAACGGCGTCGACCCGCTCCAGGTCTGCAAGGAGTACGGCGCCGACATCCTGCGCCTGTGGGTCGCCTCGTCGGACTACCGCGGCGACGTCTCCGCCTCGCCGAACATCATCAAGAACGTGGCGGAGGCCTACCGCAAGATCCGCAACACGCTCCGCTACCTGCTGGGCAACCTCTACGACTTCAACCCGAACACGGACATGGTCGAGCGAGCGGACATGCTCGAGTTTGACCGGTACGCCATGCACCGGCTCCAGGGCGTGGTTGACAAGGTGTCGAAGGCCTACCAGGAGTACGAGTACTGGGTGGTCTACCACACCCTGAACAACTACTGCGCCGTCGACCTGTCCGCCGTCTACCTCGACGTGCTGAAGGACCGGCTCTACACCAGCCACCCGACCTCCCGGGAGCGGCGCAGCGCCCAGACCGTGCTCTACCATGTGGCGGACGCCCTGATCCGCATGATGACCCCGGTGCTCAGCTTCACCGCTGAAGAGGCGTACGGCTACCTGCCGAAGGTGGATGGTTCGCCGGCCACCTCGCAGCTGCTGACCATGCCGTGCCCGGACGGCTCCTTCGTCGATGACGGGCTCGCCGAGCAGTGGGAGAAGCTGCTGGACGTCCGTTCTGCCGCCCAGGCGGTGCTGGAGAAGGCCCGGGCCGAGAAGCACATCGGCTCCAGCCAGGAAGCCGCAGTCAACCTGTACGTCACCGCCGGGGCCGAGGGCGGCCTGGCCGATCTGCTCCAGGCCCACCTCTCGGACCTGCCTTCGCTGCTGATCGTGAGCGATGTCAAGCTGTTCATCGGCGGGGATGCGGCGCCCAGCGGCACCTTCTACGGCCACGGCCCCGAGGACCTGAGCATCGAGGTGGTCCGAGCCGAGGGCTGCAAGTGCGAGCGCTGCTGGAACTACCGTGAAGTTGGCGTGATCGAGGCCCACCCGAACCTCTGCGAGCGCTGCGCCGGCGTGGTGGTCACGCTGAACGCTGAGGCGAATAGCTAAGTGCGTCACAAGACCCCCGGCAGCCAAGGCTGTTCGGGGGTCTTTAGGTGACGTCTCGAAATATGCATGACCGCCGCGGATTACGCTGATCCCGCGGATCTCATCTCGCATTGATGGCCCACAAGTGGCCATCCAGGTCCTGGAAGCCCCAGTGGTACATGAAACCGTAATCTTCCGGTTCGGTAACTAAATTCCCGCCCAATGATGCGGCTGTGTTGACGATCTCATCAACCTTTTCCCGGCTTTCAACGAACAACGCAATGGTCAACTGTGCATACTTGTTGGTGTCGACGACCTCTTTTCCCGTGATCGTCTTAAAGAATTCCTCCGTCACCAACATGACCATGATATTGTCGCCAATCGCCATACAAGCAGATCGATCCTCGACTGCGTACTGCGGATCAAACTCAAAGCCGAGCCCCGCGAAAAACGCCATTGATTGTTTTATATTCTGTACATGTAGGTTCACAAAAGTCTGTGAGGAGGTCAATGCCATTTCGATCACCCCAATAGTTTTTTGGATTCTCACTTATTCAGACGTAATCCAATGGCACTATTCATCGGTCTAATTGTGCAGGAAGCCCAAATCGCAAAAACAACTTGGTGTTGATGAAATTCTGGAGGTGATAGATCTTGTTGTCCTTCATCACGATGACGTGAATTCCCCATGGGATCAAGCAGGTTTGGTCATTACTCGGCATATATTGCGCAAAAGCCGGGTAACCGGCATTCACCGTTGTCGGCACAAACCTGGACCCGAAACAATGCCAGCGTGTAAGCGAGAAAAACTTGAACAGATCGGCCTTGCCCTGTACCCACATAGGGAAAGGTGGCATAGACATACGGCCTTCTTCATGAAACAAGGCGACCAGTGCATCGATATCAAACCGTTCAAAAGCTTCCACATACCGGGAAAGCAGTTCTTGATCAGGCTGGACATTCATTAAGCTGTACTCTTCAGAACGGAGTTTCGCCCGATTCAGCGTTTCTCTAGCTCTTTGCAAGGCGCTGTTAACTGCTGCTGGGGTCATTCCTAACGACTCTGCAATCTGTTTGGAGGACCACTCAAATACGTCTTTCAAAAGGAGAACTGCACGTTGGCGTGGCGGCAGAACTTGCAGGAGTGCAATAAGACAGAGTTGAAGCGTATCTTTTCGAATGAGGATAGTCTCTGGATTTCCGGGAAATTCTGGGGCAGGCCAGATCCAGGATGAGTCAGGGAGCGTTTCACTAGGTACGATCATGGATACCGCGGGGTCGGAAATGTCAACGGGACGAGTTCGCCGTTTCGCTTGTCTTAGCTTGTCCAGGCATATATTTGAAGCAATCCGATAAACCCATGTTTTGTATGAGGATTCGTGTCTGAATGATCTCCAGCTTTTCCAAACACGAATAAAGGTTTCCTGAACGGCATCGTCTGCGTCATCGATCGATCCTAGCATTCTATAACAGAACGATGTTAACTCCGGTTTCAAGCTGTCAAATAGCTGAAGTTCTAATGTCTTCTGCAGTGCAGTATCGTTCATTTGGGCCCCCTACTGAGATGTAGAATGAGAGACGGGATTCGGCATTGTTCTGAAATACCCTTCATGTTCCTGCGCATCACAGAGCTGTACGAGTCTGTAACGTCTAGTTCCGAGGGGCTGACGGAGACGGGTCCGCTTCAGTTCGGTTCGAGTCGCAGATATGACAAAAGATCCGCTAAGCGTTGCGCTTAGCGGATCTTTGACTTGGAGCGGATTATTGCTTGGGCTCGGTGGCAGCCGCCTGGACCTCGGTGGTGGCGGCCTTGGTCACCTCGTCGGCCGTCTCCTTCATGGCGCCCTTGAATTCACGGATCGACTTGCCTACGGCCTTGCCCAGTTCCGGCAGCTTGGACGGGCCAAAGATCACCAGCGCCACCCCGATGATGAGAATGAGTTCACCAGGGCCGATTTTGCTGAACATACGCGAGTAGCCCCCTCTGAGAGTGAAACTATTACGCTCTCCAGTCTACCGGAATCGGACCCGAATGCCTACAGGTTTTTTGTCCCGAAAAAGCGCTAGTTGCGACGTAGGGCGCCGGTTCTAGTGCTGTTGTTCCTCCGGCGCACCGAGAATTGCCGGGGCGGCGTAGATGGCCGCGATCAGAAGCCCGGCCATCAGCACCCATACTGTGAGATGGAGGGGGAGCCCCGGACCGGCGGCACTCATGAGCGCAAGGGCGGATGCCCCGGGTGGCGGGGAGGCCTGCTGGCCGGTGCCCCAGCCTGCCACGGCAGATGCCAGGGCCACGAGCATGCCGGCCAGCTGGGCGCCCCGCCGGGAGGGCGCCCGCAGCCCGATCAGCGCCCCGGCGGCCACCGCTGCCGGCATGGCAGGCACCAGGAGCATCAGCCGGGCAGATAGGGCGCCGTACCACGCGGCCAGCGCCAGCACGGCGCCCATCTGCAGGGCCAGCAAGACCGTCCGGCAGAGCACCCGGTGCAGGATCAGCTGAGCCGGCGGGACCGGGGTCAGGGCGAGGCGGGGCAGGTAGCCCGAGAGGCGCTCCCGGGCGATCTGGGCGGCCGTGCCGTGCGCCCCGAGCCAGAACAGGGCGCCCGCCAGGGCCGGCATCTGCAGGGCGGGCACCTGCAGGAGCGGGGCGAGGAGCAGCGCCGGGAGCAGCAGTCGAAGGAGCAGCGTGCGGCGGCTGGCGGAGAACTCCCGCCACTCCTTGTACCAGAGGGCGTTCATCGGATGCGTCCCACCCCGGGATGCCGCACCTCCACCGCAGCCACGCGGCCGCCCGCCCGCACCAGGGCTTCCATCAGGGGCGCCAGCGCCCGGTCGGCGTCGCTCACTCGCACGCGGATCCCTCCATTCACATACTCCGGCGGGGCGCAGAGCCCGGGCACCATCGTCAGGTCCGGCGCCCCCGAGGCGCCCGCCAGTCTCACCTCGATCGAGCTCCAGCGACCGAGACTCTCCAGCAGGGAAGGCAGGGGACCCTCCGCCAGAACCTGTCCCCCGTCCAGGAGGATCGCCCGGGTGGCAAGGTGCTTGACCTCGGCCGGGTCGCTGGTCGCAACCAAGACGGTGGCGCCGCGCTGCCCAGCCTCCAGCAGGGCGGCTTGCAGGGCGGCGCGCCCCTCCATCTCCAGCCCGTGAAAGGGCTCATCCAGCAGCAGCACCCGGGGGTTATGCAGGAGCGCGCCGATCAGCCCCAACTTTCGCCGCATGGGGTAGCTGTAGGTGCGGGCGGGGCGCCGGCTGCATGCCGCCATGCCGGCCCACTCGAAGAGCACCCCGAGGCGGTGCTCCAGCTCCCGGCGCCCTATGCCGTGCAGCCGCCCCAGCAGCCAGGCGTTCTCCCAGCCGCTCAGGTCGCCGGCCACCGGGGCCTCCTCCAGCAGGGCGCCCACCTCCTGGCGCACCGCAGCGATGCTGGCAGTCCGGGGGTGGTACGCCGGGACCTGGTGGCCCAGCACGGCGAAGGAGCCATGGGTGGCGGCCAGCCGGGTCGCCAGGATCTTCAGCAGGGTCGACTTGCCCGAGGAGGAGGGGCCCAGCAGCGCCACCACCTCGCCCGGGGGGATCTCGAAGGTTACGGAGCGCACGCCGTGTCCAGTCGGGAACTGCTTGGCCAGGCCATAAGCGGCTATTGCTGCGCGCACGGGGACACCTCCAACCTCCATAGCATCCCCATGCGTGCGGCGCCCATACACAGAAAGAACCCCCGCCGAATTGACTCGGCAGGGGCTCTTGAACTCGTCCGAGGCAGAGCCGGTCGTGACGACATGTGCGTCACGATCGGCGACGGGCTTTACCAGAGGCGGGGGAAGGGTGGAAGGGGGGCTGCGCTCAGCCCCCCTTCCACTTAATGAGCCTTCTCGTAAGGGATGCCGCCGGCGGCGGGGGCGGTGGACCGGCCCACCACGCCGGCCAGGGCCAGCATCGTCAGCACATAGGGCGCCATGGTCAGGAACTGGTTGGGCACCGGGACGCCCAGCGTCTGGAAGACCGTGCCCAGCGACTCCGCAGCGCCGAAGAGCAGGCAGGCCCACATCGCGCCGATGGGATTCCACTTGCCAAAGATCATCGCCGCGATGCCAATGAAGCCTCGGCCAGCCGACATGCCGTTGGTGTACCGAGACAGCAGGCCGATCGACAGACTGGCGCCCGCCAGGCCGGCGAAGACGCCCGAGAGCAGCACACCCCAGTAGCGCATCTTCTGGACGTTCACGCCCACCGTGTCAGCCGCCAGCGGATGCTCACCCACAGCCCGCAGACGGAGCCCCCAGGGGGTCTTCCACAGCATGTACTGCATGAAGAAGGCGACGGCAAAGGCGAAGTAGACAAAGTAGCTGAACCCGAACAGGCCCGGGATCTTGTTGACCGCCGGGGACTGGCCGGCGTTCTCCCAGACCTTGCTCATCATGAACTCGGTGAAGCCCGAGGCCAGCAGGTTGATGGCGGTGCCGCTCACCACCTGGTTGGCGTGGTACTTGATCGAGGCGATGGCATGGATCCCGGCGATGATCACGCCGCAGCCGATGGCGCCCAGGAGCCCCAACCAGCCGGAGCCGGTCAGGAAGGAGAAGTAGACGGCAGCCCAGGCGCCGACCAGCATGATCCCTTCCAGGGCGATGTTGACCACGCCCGACCGCTCCGAGGTAATGCCACCCAGGGCGGTGAGCAACAGCGGGGTCGCCGAGCGAAGGGTTGCCCCCGCAAGCACCATGAGCGTCGTGATCAGAACTTGCATCGTCATGCCGTCTTCACCTCCTTGGTCCGCCGGTTCCGCATGAACCGCCACAGGCCTTCAGCGGCCACAAAGAAGATGACGGAGCCCTGCACGATCCAGATGACCGCCTTGGGCACGCCGGCGAGCGCCTGCATCATCGGGCCGCTGCGCTCCAGGGCGCCGAAGAGCAGCGCCGCCAGGACCACGCCCAGCGGGTGGTTGCGTCCCACCAGCGCCACGGCGATGCCGTCAAAGCCGAAGCCCACGAAGCCCATGGGCTCAAAGAACCGCCGGGAGATGCCCAGGACTTGCACCGAAGCGGCAATGCCGCCCAGTGCGCCCGACAGGGCCATCGCCAGCACGATGTTCTTCGCCACGCTAATACCGCCGTACTCGGCGGCGCCCGGGCTCAGACCCACCGCCCGGATCTCGTAGCCCCAGCGCGTCTTCCACAGGAAGAACCAGACCACAAACGCTGCGACCAGGGCGATCCACAGGCCGGGGTGCAGCCGTGACTCGGCGATCAGGCCCTGCGGCAGAACAGCAGTTTCCTTGACCGGGTAGGTGGCCGAACCGGTGTTGCTCGGCGCCCGCATGTAGGTCAGCAGCAGGTAGTTGGCAAGATACAGCGAGATGTAGTTCAGCATGATGGAGTTGATCACTTCGTGGACCCCGCGGTAGGCCTTCAGCACGCCGGAGATGCTCGCCCAGATGGCGCCGGTGACGGCGCCGAAGGCGATGGCGACCGCCGGATGCAGCCAGCCCGGCAGGGCCAGGTTCACGCCCGCCCACGCCGTGGTCACCTGGGCCATCATGAACTGCCCCTCGACGCCAATGTTGAACAGGCCGCACCGGAAGGCCAGCATGACCGCCAGGCCTGTGAAGATCAGGGGAATGGTGGAGACCAGCGTCTCGCCGAAGAAGCGGGGCTCGCCGGCCACGGCCATCCAGAACGCCTTGTAAGCCTCGATCGGGCTCTTCCCGGCGATCAGAATGAAGATGGTGCCGACCAGCAGGCCCAGCAACGTGGCCGCCACGGGGATGGCCAGCTCACGCAGCGAATCGGTCAAGACCTTGGTGAACCTGCTACCCATGTTGTGTGCCACCTCCCGCCATCAACAGGCCCAGCTTCTCCTCGGTCGCCTCGGCCGCAGGAAGTTCCGCCACGATCTGCCCCTTGTAGAGGACCAGAATGCGGTCGGAGAGCGACATCACCTCGTCCAACTCCAGGGAGAAGAGGAGGACGGCCTTGCCGGCGTCACGCTCGGCCACCAGCCGCTTGTGGATGAACTCGATCGCCCCGACGTCCAGGCCTCGGGTGGGCTGCGCTGCGATCATCAGATCGGGGCCGCGCATGATCTCACGGCCGACGATCACCTTCTGCTGATTGCCGCCCGAGAGCGCCCGGGCCTGGTAGTCGGGCCGGGGCGGGCGCACATCAAACGCCTCGACGATCTTCTGGGCCAGATCGGCCATCATGCGGTAGTTCATCATGCCCCAGCTGGAGTACTTGCGCTGGGAGCCCAGCACGGCGTTCTCCGAAACGCTGAAGTCCATGACCAGGCCGCGCTTCTGCCGGTCTTCGGGAACGTGGCCCACGCCGGCGTCGCGGATCTGGCCCGGCTTCAGGCCCGTGATCTCACGGCCGTTCAGCACCGCCTTGCCGCCGCTGGCCTTGCGCAGACCGGTCAGCACCTCGATCAGTTCGGTCTGGCCGTTGCCGTCAACGCCCGCCACGCCGACGATCTCGCCGGCGCGCACGCTGAAACTAACGTTGCGCAGGGCCGCCGCACCGCGCTCGCTCTGCGCCGACAGGTCTTCGACCTGAAGGACCGGCTGCTTGGGGCGAGCCGCTTCCTTGGGCACCTTTAGCGTGACCTCGCGCCCGACCATCAGCGCAGCCAGCTCGGCTTCGGTCTTGCCAGCGGCATCCACCGTGGTGATCTTGCGGCCGCGCCGGATTACCGACACCCGGTCGGCGAAGTGCAGGATCTCCTTGAGCTTGTGGGTGATGATGATGATCGTCCGCCCCTGCGCGACGAGCCCCTTCATGATCTGCCCGAGCTCGACGACCTCCTGCGGGGTGAGCACGGCGGTCGGCTCGTCGAGGATCAGCAGCTCGGCGCCGCGGTAGAGCGCCTTCAGGATCTCCACCCGCTGCTGCTGGCCCACGGAGATCGACTCGACCTTGGCGGTCGGGTCCACGTGCATCCCGTAGCGGTCCGACAGCTCGCGCACGTCGGCGATCGCCTTGGCCATGTTCAGTTTCGCTGCGTTGCCGGGCTCGCGCCCGAGCACGATGTTCTCGGCCACGGAGAAGACCGGGATCAGCATGAAGTGCTGGTGCACCATGCCAATGCCCATGGAGATCGCCTGCCCGGGGTTCTGGATCTTAACGGGCTTGCCCTTCCACTCAATCGTGCCCTCATCCGGGGTGTACAGGCCGTACAGGATGTTCATCAGCGTGGACTTGCCCGCGCCGTTCTCACCCAACAGGGCGTGGATCTCGCCCTCCCGGATCTCCAGGTCGATGTGGTCGTTGGCCACCAGCGAACCGAATCGTTTCGTAATGCCATTGAGTTTCAGCATCTAGTGAACGAGGGGCGGGACACGTATGTCCCGCCCCTCGACCCCCTTTCATTCAGGGCGTTGGCCTGGATTAAAGCTTAGGAGCCTCCCAGGTCTTGAACTTCTCAGGAGTGTTCGGCACGGTGAACTTGCCGTCCTTGATCGCCTGGGCGTACTTGTCGACGAGCTCCTTGGTGCCAGCGGCCGTCTTGTCCCACAGGGTGGTGTCGGAGTAGCCGACGCCGTTCTCCTTCAGGCCCAGAACGGTGGTCTGGCCGCCGGGGAACTTGCCGTCCTTGGCCATCTTGGAGATCTCGAAGACGGCGACGTCAACGCGCTTCATCATCGAGGAGATGACGTTCTGCGGAGCCAGCTTGTTCTGGTCGGAGTCGACGCCGATGGCGAAGACGTTCTTCTCCTTGGCGGCTTCGATGACGCCCTGACCGGTGGCACCAGCGGCGTGGAAGACCACGTCGGCGCCCTGGGCGATGACGGCCAGGCCGTCGTTCTTGCCCTTGGTCGGGTCGGTGAAGGAGCCGGAGTAGACGGTGATCACCTGGATGGTCGGGTCAACAGCCTTGACGCCAGCCTTGAAGCCGCCGTCGAAGTGGTGGATGACGTCGACGTCCATGCCGCCGATGAAGCCGACCTTCTTGGTCTTGGTGGCCTTCGCAGCGATGACGCCCATCAGGAAGGAGCCTTCCTCTTCCTTAAAGAGCACCGAAGCTACATTAGGATTGGCCACGACGCCGTCGATGATGCCGAACTTCTGGGAGGTGACAGCCTTGGACTTCTTGTCCACGGCATCGGTCATCATGAAGCCGACGCCCCAGATCAGGTCGTACTTGAGGTCCATGAGGGTCTGGAAGTTGGGCTCGTAATCCGTGTCGCGCTTGGACTCGATCGCCTTAACCTCGGCGCTCAGGTCCTTCTCAGCCTTCTGCAGACCGCGCCAGGCGGCAGCGTTGAAGGAGTCGTCGTTCAGGCCGCCGACGTCGGTGGACATGCCGACCTTGAACTTGGTTGCCGCAGCAGGAGCCGGGGTGGACGGGGCGCCGGGAGTGGGCGTGTTGTCCTTCTTGGCGCCGCCGCAGCCGGCCAAGATCGAGACCGTGAGGACGGCCGCTGTGAGCGACGACCACAGTTTGCGAGACATGTGTTGGTTCCCCCTTGGTAGGATTTGTGCCTTTCCAACGTCCAATGATAGCATCGAAACCCTCATATTACTAGGGATAAATTGTGCGAACGTGGATCATAAGCAGTACTTAGCATTCCGGGTTGGCAGGATTCACGAAGAGCGGTGCGTAACTATGCCATGTAGCCCTTCAGTATCAAGAGAGGAGCCATTGCCTAACCATGCATGCGGAGATCATCTTTGCCGGTGGACCTGTGCTCTCCCCGCACAATCGCTGGGCGCCCGCTGAGGCGATCGCAGTAGCGGGGGGCCGAATCCTGGCCGTTGGAAGATACGCGGAGGTCATGCAGACGGCGGGACCCTCCACCCGCATCTACAACCTGCAAGGGCGCCCGGTGCTCCCGGGGCTCATTGATGCGCACATCCATCTCCTGGGCTATGCGCTTACCCTCGACCGGCTCGCACTGGCCGGGCTGCTCAGCCTGGAAGCGGTGAAGGGCGCCCTCGCGGCCGAGGTGGCCAAGCGGCCCGCCGGGGAGTTCGTCTACGGCCGTGGCTGGGATCAGGACCGCTGGGTCGAGAAGCGTGAGCCGAACCGGTTCGATCTGGATCAGGTCTCGCCGGACCACCCGGTTCTGCTCCTGCGCAACTGCAACCACGTTGGCGTGGCCAACACGGCTGCGCTTAAGGCGGCGGGGATCACCCGGGAGACCCCCGACCCGGAAGGCGGCCACATCGACCGGGACACGGTCACCGGAGAGCCCACCGGCATGCTCCGGGAGAACGCCCTCGGTCTGGTCCAGAAGGTGATTCCCGACATTCCCCATGAGCGCCGCCGGGAACTTCTGAAGCGGGCCATCCACGAGGCGCTCTCGTACGGCATCACCCAGGTTCACACCGACGACGTAAGGTATGCCAATGGCATCGACGATGCCAATGACCTGTTCACCTCGCTGATCGGCGCCGATAAGATCCCGTTCCGGGTCACCCAGATGATCCCCATGGACCTCCTCGAGCAGGCGAACGCCCGGGGGATTGTGACGGGCGCCGGCGACGAGTGGTACCGCTACGGCCAGGTGAAGCTCTTCGCCGACGGCTCCCTCGGCGGTCGCACTGCGGCGCTGTTGGAGCCCTATTCAGATGATCCCACCACGACGGGCATCTACATGCATGAACGGCAAGATTTCATCGAAATGATCTGCCGCGCCCACGAGCTTGGCAACCAGGTGGGCACCCACTGCATCGGCGACGGCGCCGCCAAGCTCTTCATTGATGCGGTCAGCGAGGCCCAGCGCCGGCACTATCGCGCGGATGCCCGCCACCGCATGATCCACTGCCAGATCATGAATCGTGACCTCATGCAGCAGATGCGCTCGAACCGCATGGTTGCCGACATTCAGCCCGTCTTCCTCAAGAGCGACGGCTACTGGTTCGCCGAGCGGGTCGGCGCCGAGCGCGCCAAGACCAGCTACGCCTGGAAGAGCCTGCTCGACCTCGGCATCCCGCTCTGCGGCGGCTCCGACTGTCCCATCGAGCCGCTCAACATCTGGTACGGCATCTACTGCGCCGTCACCCGCCAGGACCTGAACGGCTTCCCCCCCGGCGGCTGGGACCCCGAACAGCAGCTCACCGTGGCCCAGACCCTCGACATGTACACCCTTGGCGCCTCGTACTCCACCTTCGAGGAGAACTTCAAGGGCAGCCTCCAGCCCGGCTTCGCCGCCGACCTGATCATCCCCGACCGCAACCCCTTCGAGTGCGAGCCTGCTTCACTTAAGGACGTCAAGGTGGCGCTCACGATGGTCGGTGGACGTGTGGCCTACGAGTCCGGGAACTAGGCTTTTCGGCTTCGGGCACCCCACGTCTCGCCCCAGGGGCGGTTTCGGGCACCCCGCTCCTCGCCCCAGAGCCTTGCTAACGGGCGCTAAGCAGGAGTCCGGTCCGCAAAAATCGGGAACCGCTGTTTTAGCACTCACTTTGAGGGACGCACCGCCCGATTTTTGCTCACGCAGGTCTGCTAAGCGCCCGTAAGCTGCGGCTCTGAATGCTCGTCGGAGGTACCCGAAACCGCTGCGTTTTCCGGCCCAGCTACTTCCTTCTCGTCAACTCCAGACCAGGTAGCGCCAAAGAGAGTCCTCCTCTGAGCAGCCCCGCCATGCGCGGGGCTGCGGCCGTTCTTCCAGGTCCCCGAGCACCCGGCCTGGAGACCACGACATCCTTGGTCGTAGCGCTACCTGGTCCGACCTGGTAAGAGCGGGGAGGGGGGAGCGGGTCAGCGGGGGTCCGGCGGCGCATTCACCGCCTTAGTTCAACGAAGCAACGAGCCCCATCGTACCTGAGGAGGCGGTGACAGGACGTCACCGCCGACCAGCTAAAGGGGGCGGACGGGACATGGATGTCCGTCGTCCGCCCCCGATGGGGTTCGTTGCTTCGATTTCGAGAATAGGGGCGGTGAGCGACCGACGGGCTCCCGATGACCCGCAAAGCTAGGCGCTCATGGCGGAGGCCAGCTTGAACCAGTAGCTAAAGATCACGCGAAGACCGGTGTCGAAGTTCTCCAGGTGGAAGTGCTCGTTGGGGGCGTGGAAGTTCTCGTCCTCCAGGCCGAAGCCCATCAGCACGGACGGGGCGCCGAGGATGGAGGCGAACGTGCCAACCACGGGGATGGAGCCCCCCGTCCTGATGTACTTGGCCTCCGAGCCGTACGCCTCGCTGAGCGCCGACATGGCGGCCCGGATGGCGGGGTGGTCGATCGGGGTGATGCAGGCCGGGTTGCCGCCGGGCACCCGCTTCACCTCGACCTGCAGCCCGGGCGGGCAGTTGGCCGCCAGGTGGGCCTCGATCACATCGACCACGTGGGCCGGGTCCTGGTCGGGCACGAGGCGGCAGGTGATCTTGGCGCCGGCCTTGCAGGGAATCACGGTCTTGGTGCCCTCGCCCTGAAAGCCGCCGAAGATCCCGTTGATCTCCAGGGTCGGCCGGGCCCAGGTCCGCTCCAGCACCGAGAACCCGGGCTCACCGGGGAGGGCGCTCACCCCCAGCTCCCGCTTGTACTGCTCCTCGTTGAACGCCAGCGACGCAAACGAGCTCCGCTCCTCGTCCGACAGCTCCCGCACACCATCGTAGAAGCCGGCCACGGCAACCCCGCCATCCGGGCGCCGCAGCGAGGCCAGCAACTGAACCAGCCCGTGCACCGCATTGGGCGCCGCCCCGCCGAAGAGTCCCGAATGCAGGTCGCCCTTGGCGCCGCTCACGTGCACCTCCAGCGCTGCAAGGCCGCGCAGGGCGTATGTAAGGGAGGGCACGCCACGGGCGTACAGGCCCGTATCAGAAATCACGACCACGTCGGCCTTCAGCAGATCCTTGTGCTGCTCAATGAACGGGGCGAGGTTGGGCGAACCGATCTCCTCTTCGCCCTCAATCAGCAGCTTCACATTGAAGGGAAGTTTCCCCTGCTCCTTCAGGATCGCTTCGATCGCCTTCAGGTGCATGAAGACCTGCCCCTTGTCATCGCTGGCGCCGCGGGCGTAAATCTTGCCGTCGCGGATCGCGGGCTCGAAGGGAGGAGTCTCCCACAGGTTCAGCGGGTCGACGGGCTGCACGTCGTAATGCCCATAAATCAGAGCGACCGGCGCCCCGGGGTTGTCGATGCGCTCGGCGTATACCACCGGATGGCCGGCGGTATCCATCACCTGAACCTTGGAAAGACCGATCCGACGGCATTCGGCCTCCAGCCACCGGGCTGCGAGCCGCACGTCATCCTTGTGGGCAGAAATGGCGCTGATGCTGGGGATGGCGAGGAACTCCTTCAACTGGCTCAGATGCTCCTCACGGTTCGTCAGGAAGTACTGGTCTCCGTTCATCTTCACGATCACGCTCCCACCGTCAAGCCTACAGGGAATAGGCGCGCTAAGCAAGAAAAATGGCGGAGAGCAGGTAAGCTCTCCACCGGTTGTAATACAAATGCAAAATTACCGTGAACGGTTTCTAACATGCCCTCGTCATATTGGTCGAGATCCTTTAGACCGAATCCTGATCCTTCCGCTTACGACGGCTGAGGAAGTCGGCCATGTCGACCGAGCGAGCCTCGACGCCGGAGTTCATCACATCCTCCCGGTCTTTGCGGGCCCGGTGGCGAAAGGCGAGGCTAGCGACGATGAGGGCATCGGCCATAGCGACCAGCCACCAGGAGAAAAGGTAGAAGGGCGTCTTTACCGCAATCAGCTGCCACGGCTTGAAGACCGGCGCCCCAATCGCAGTCACGAAGGGCCACAGGAAGAAGAACAGCGCCTTGATCGGCTGGCCGTTCAAGAACTGGCCGAACCCGGGCAGAAGAGCGGTCGTGAGCGGCGGAATCCACCAGGTTACCTCGATGGTGGGCAGCTTGAATCGGGCGAAGATGCGGTGGGAGATCAGGTTGTCCAGCTCGCCGGCCACCAGCGCCAGTGAGACGATCCAGAGCGTGAAGAGAAGGTAAGTCAAGGTCTAGAGCGCCTCCCTGTTACTTGGCAAGCTTGATGCCCGCTGCGATGAACATCCGGTCGGGTTCGATATAGCGGGCCAGGAAGTCCGGGTAGCGCAGGCCGATTCGCACGTAATGGTCCTTGTACGGCCAGTACACGTCTTGCTGCCAGTACTCGGCATCGATCGGCAGCCCCAGGAACCGGTCGGTATAGGTGGCCTTGTACGCCAGGGCATATCGCAGGCCGAACTTGTAGTCGAGCCCCTCATGCCACACGATGTAGTCTGGCTTTCCCTGGCTGAAACTGAGGTGCCTTTCCTTCATATATGCGGCGAGCTGCTCCTCGCTGGTCACCGGCACCTCGACCATCTCGACCGACATCGTGCCCAACCGGGTGGCGGCGGTCGCAAGCACGTCTCCCTTACCTTGCTCCACATGCCAGCCCTCAAGCGAGCGTGGCACCGTAATGGAAACCCCTTTCTCGGTGATCGTCAGCGTCTGCTGTCCGGGGTCCTGCTGGACGACCAACCCGAGGGCGAAGGCGATCGCCGCGAAGATCACTAGTCGTATATAGGGCGTGTACCGCATCGAACCCCTCCTAGGCACTAGGCTGTCTGTTAGACTACAACTCTGCCAAAATCGTTCATTTATCCGAGGAAAGCAGGAAAAGAGTTTAGGCTGACGAATTATTTTAGCCTAGTGGACCTACACCGTAATACTACGGAGCTTATCATTCCTCCTGTGGTGAGGAATGGGAGGGGTCCGACCACTTTCTGGGTTCCGAGTCGGGAAACCGACTTTAGTCCCGGACCACAGAAAACTAGATTTGGGGGTCACAAGAGAGATGAAAGTTGGGGTCAAGCGTTTCGCTCTGGGTGCGATGACGGCCGTCATCGGCGCCTCCCTGGTCCTCTCCGGCTGCAGCTCCAAGCCCACTGACAAGCCCGCGGACAACCCGCCGGCGGCTCAGGGCCCGCAGAAGGGCGGCACCTACGTTTACACCACGATTGGTGACGCCAAGATCCTCGTTTCCACCGTCGACTCCGATACCGCCTCTTCTTTCGTCCAGAGCTTCATCTATGACTCCCTCATGACCCGCGACGAAACCCTCGGTTACAAGCCCGGCCTCGCCGAGTCCATGAACGTGGAGCAGGACAAGATCTACACCTTCAAGCTCCGCAAGGACGTCAAGTTCCATGATGGCAAGCCCCTGACCGCCGACGACGTCCTGTTCACCTTCCACCACATCGCCCATCCGAAGTACCAGGGCGTGCGCTTCGACAGCTTCTCCGGCATCAAGGGCTGGACCAAGCTGGGCGAAGAGTACGACAAGATCAACGCCGATCTCAAGGACAAGAAGATCGACGACAAGAAGGCCGACGAGCTGAAGAATGCCGCTTACCAGACCTTCCTGAAGGCTGGCGGCATCACCGCTCCCGACCCCTACACCGTCCGCGTTGAGCTCGACGAGCCGTTCGCTCCCTTCCTCAACAGCTTCACCGGCTACGGCATCCTGCCGAAGCACCTGCTGGAGAACTCCCAGAACGACATGAAGGGCTCGGACTTCGCCAAGAAGCCGATCGGCTCCGGCGCCTACAAGTTCGTCGAGTGGGTCAAGGACGATCACATTACCCTGGAGCGCAACCCCGACTGGAAGTGGGGCCTGCACCAGAAGGAAATGAACATCGACAAGATCGTCATCAAGACCATTCCGGACTCCCAGGCCAACATGGTCGCCCTTGAGACTGGCGAGACCGACTTCGCCGGCATCCAGGCCGACAACTTCGACCACTTCAAGAACGACGTCAAGCACGTCGATATCCGTGAGGGCATGCAGTTCAGCTACACCTTCATGGGCTACAACCTGCTGAACCCGATGTTCCAGGACAAGCGGGTCCGCCAGGCGATCACCCACGCCATCAACCGCCAGGAGATCGTTGACCAGCTGCTGAAGGGCCATGGCACCGTGGCCAACGGCCATGCTTCGCCCGTGCGTTGGGACTACAGCGACAAGCTGCCCGTCTTCCCGTACGACGTCGCCAAGGCTGAGAAGCTCCTCGACGAGGCCGGCTGGGTGAAGGGCGCCGACGGCATCCGTGCCAAGGGCGGCCAGAAGCTCGCTTTCGAGGTCGCTACCAACAACGGTAACAAGAACCGTGAGCAGGCTGCTGTTATCATCCAGCAGGCCCTGAAGAAGGTCGGTATCGAGGTCAAGGTCAACCTCATGGAGTGGAACGCCTTCCTCGACTACATCGACACCGACAAGAAGCAGGCCTATATCCTGGGCTGGAGCCTCGGTTTCGATCCCGACTCCTTCGACATCTTCCACAGCAAGGGCGGCTTCAACGCCATGAGCGGTATCAACATGCCGCAGATCGACAAGCTGTACGAAGAGGGCCGTAAGGTCACCGACCAGGCCAAGCGTAAGGAGATCTACGTACAGGCCCAGAACATCCTCGCCGACGAGCAGGTTTACACCTGGCTGTTCTTCGCCAACGCCATCGGCGGCTGGAACAAGCGCATCGGCGGTATCCCCGAGAAGATGCTCCCGGTCGGCAGCCACTACAACTTCGACCAGTGGTACGTCCAGGACGCCCGTTCCGCCAAGTAAGCGCTTCCCGCTGGAACACACTACGGTCCCCCTCACGGGGGACCGTAGCCTCTGTTCCGGGGTCGTTTGAATGTTAGTAATAAGGCCCCCTGAACTAAAAAAAGTGAACGGCCTGTAGGCCTGTCTCGTCAAATGAGGCAAAGGTATTGCTCCCTACGGGCGGGCGTTTTCGTATACCTGGTAACTTGGAAATGGGGGTATCAGTCGGGTGACGCGCTTTTTTATTCGGCGACTCCTCGAGCTAATTCCTATGGTCCTGCTGATTAGCTTCCTCTCCTTCGGCATCTACCAGCTGCAGCCTGGTGATCCTGTCCAGCAGTTCGTGCCCCGTGAAATGGCCGGAAACCCTGCCGCCATTGAGCGGATTCGCGCACAGCTCGGTCTGGACAAGCACTGGACCATCCAGTATGTCAACTGGCTGAAGAAGCTGGCCACCGGCGACATGGGTCGTTCCCTGGTGTCCGGCGAACCGGTTTCCAGTATGCTGAAGCGCTCCGTTCCCATCAGCCTGAACATGAACCTCGCGGCCTTCTTTATCGGCTTCGTTGGCGCTATTGCCGTAGGTGTTCTCTCAGCGACCAGGCGGTATTCGATCTTTGATCAGATATCTACCCTGTTCAGCTTTGCCGGCATCGCTATGCCGAACTTCTGGCTAGGCATTCTGCTCATGATGCTCTTCTCGATTCAACTGAAGTGGCTGCCGGCCACGGGTATGTACTCCCGGGGCCATGAAGGCGAGTTCTTAGACCTGGTCAAGCATATGGCGATGCCCGTCGGCGTACTGGCCTTCGGACAGATCGCCGCCACCTCCCGCTTTGTCCGTACCAGCCTGCTCGAGGTGCTGAAGCTGGACTACATCCGAACCGCCCGGTCGAAGGGCCTTAGCGAGCGGATCGTCATCTACAAGCATGCCCTCCGCAACTCCCTGATGCCCGTTATCACCTTCCTTGGCCTGGGTCTGGCCGGCTTCGTCGGCGGTTCGCTCGTCATTGAAAACATGTTCGCAATCCCCGGCATGGGCCGTATTACGGTCAACGCCGTTTTCCAGAAGGACTACGCGGTGATCATGGGCACCAACATCATGTTCTCCCTGCTCACCGTGCTCGGTAACATGCTCGCAGACTTCATGTACGCCGTGGTAGACCCGCGCGTCAAGTTCTCCTAGGGAGGGGTATCTGAATGGCCGTGGTTGAAAAGGTGAATCCCGAGAACAGCCCCCTTCAGGGCCCTCCTGAGAACGCCAAGCAGAAGACCTGGTTCGCGATCTTCTGGCGTCGCTACCGCAAGAACAAGCTGGCCATGGTCGGCGCCGTGATGCTGATTCTGCTGTTCCTGATCGCGATTCTGGCTCCCGTGATCGCTCCGCAGGATCGTGACTTCCTGGATCTGACCCAGCGCCTGAAGCCCCCCGGGACCATCAACCCGACCACCGGTCAGACCTACTACCTGGGCACCGACCTGTACGGCCGTGACATGCTCACCCGCCTGATGTACGGCGCCCAGATCTCGCTGAACATCGGCTTCATCTCGACCTCCGTCAGCCTTGCGCTCGGCATGCTGGTCGGCGCTGTCGCCGGTTTCTACGGCGGCTGGGTTGACAACATCCTGATGCGCTTCGTCGACATCCTGCTTTCGATCCCGACCCTGCCCCTGCTGCTGACCGTGCTTGCCTTCGTCGGCAACTCGATCTGGCTGATCATGTTCGTTCTGGGCGTCCTGTCGTGGATGGGCACCGCACGCCTCGTGCGCGGTGAGATCCTGTCGCTCAAGCAGCGCGACTTCGTTGAAGCTGCCCGTGCCATGGGCGCCACCGACGGTCGAATCATCTGGAAGCATATGGCCCCGAACCTGTTCCACGTGCTGATCGTGAGCGCCACCCTGCGCGTCGCACTGGCCATGCTCACCGAAGCCTCGCTCTCCTACCTGGGCATTGGCGTTCAGCCGCCGACGCCGTCGTGGGGTAACATGCTCTATGAGCATCAGAACTACCAGTACCTGCGTACCGCAGTTTGGACGCAGATCTACCCCGGCCTGGCGATCTTCCTCGCCACCCTGGCCTTCTACTTCGTGGGCGACGGCCTGCGTGACGCCCTGGATCCGCGACTCAAGGAGTGAGTAGGGAGGGGGAGCCTTCTTGGTCAACTTTCTCATCAAGCGGCTGCTGTCGCTTATCCCCCTTTTAGTGGTCATCTCCTTCTTGTCGTTCGGGATCTACCAGTTGGCGCCGGGTGACCCGGTCAAGGCATACCTGCCCCTGGAAGCGCAGAACAAGCCGGAAGCGGTCGCCCGCATGCGGCAGCAGCTTGGGCTCGATAAGCCGTGGCCTGTGCAGTACGTAAAGTGGCTGGGCAGAGCGCTTCAGGGCGATCTCGGACGATCGGCGGTCGACGGGGATCCCGTCATGAAGAAGATTACCCGGGTTCTGCCCAACACCCTCCGCCTGACGATCACCTCCTTCTTCGTCGGCTTTACCCTTGCAGTGTTGGTGGGCGTGCTGTCGGCGGTGAAACGGTACTCCTTCTGGGATCACGCCGCAACGCTCTTCGGTTTTGCGGGAATATCGATCCCCTCGTTCTGGCTCGGGATCCTGCTCATGTTGCTCTTTGCGGTCAAGCTGAAGTGGCTGCCAGCCATCGGTCTGCACAGCATGGGACGGGAGAACGATTTCTGGGATCTCGTCAAGCACATGATCATGCCAGTCATCGTCATGTCGATCAACGACATCGCCGGTACCTCCCGCTACGTGCGTTCCAGCCTGCTGGAGGTGCTGAAGCTCGATTACATCCGCACGGCTCGGTCCAAGGGCCTGTCCGAGCGGGTCGTCATCTTCCGGCATGCGATGCGCAACTCCATGATGCCCGTCGTCACGATCCTTGGCCTCGGCCTGGCGGACTTCGTGGGCGGCGCCCTGATCGTGGAGAACCTGTTCGCCATTCCCGGCATGGGGCGTGTCGCAGTCGGTGCCGTCTTCCAGAACGACTACAACGTGATTATGGCGACAAACCTCATGTTTGCGTTCTTCACGGTGGTCGGCAACCTGATTGCGGATGTCATGTACGCCGTGGTCGATCCACGCGTGAAGTTCAGCTGATCCTTCATAGCAAGCCCTCCCCGAGGTACAGACTACCTTGAGGGAGGGCTTTTCGTGTCGTTGGACGATTTTGACGAGCGCACCGGCGGGCCGGAAGCGGCAGTGGGCGTCAAGGTTCCCGGCGATCCCGGGGACACGCTGCAGGAGCGCCTTGAAAAGCTCGCCTTTGCCATTGAGAAGATGAACCTGGCCGAGTACACATCATTGCTGCGCAACCCCTGGCGGCTGCTGTGGATCAATTTCCTCGCCGGCAGCGCACGCGGGTTGGGCCTTGGCATCGGATTCGCCATCCTCTCAGCGATGGTGCTCTACGTTGTGCGCGGTCTTATGATGGCAAACCTGCCGCTCATTGGCGATTTCCTCGCCACGATTGTCCGCCTGGTCGATACCAATCTGCGTCCGTAAGAATGACATAATGCGGGCACACTACCGAAGAGACGCCTTCAGACGGGAGGAGTGTGCGCGTGGACCTGTCGGCCTTTCGGCAAAAGCTGCTGGAGGAGCGGGACTTCTACCAGGAGCGGATCAACATGATTGAGGAGACGGGCATCGGGTTCACCTCGCAGAGCGATCAGCTGCAGGAGGACTCCAAATACGATAACCACCCGGCCGACCTCGGCACGGAGATGTTCGAACGTGAGAAGGACCTCGGCCTGTTCAGCAATAACCTGCGCCGGATCCGTGAGATCGACATCGCCCTGGAGCGGATGGACCGCGGCGAGTATGGGATCTGCGAGGAGTGCGGCGGACCGATCGGTGAGGCCCGCCTGGAGGTCTTCCCCAGCGCCACGACCTGCATCCGGTGCCAGGAGGGACGTGAAGCGCTGCCGGATCGGTTCCACCGGCCGATCGAGGAGCAGGTGCTCAACCCGCCGTGGGGACGTTCGTCCCGGGCCGGGTCGGGCGAGGCGGGCTTCGACGGGGAGGACGCCTGGCAGGCCGTTGCCCAGTACGGCACATCGGAAACCCCGCAGGACATCCCGGGCGCCCGTACCTACGGCGACATGTACAACGCCGACGATGATCTGTGGAGCGTGGTTGACCCGATGGACGTCTTCGTCGACGAGGACGGTGAGCCGTTCCAACGGGAGGACTTCGACGAGGAGAACAGCCCCACCATCGCGATCCCCGAAAGCAAGTTCCGGATGGGACTGTTCAGCCACCGAACCCACTACGTCCGGCGCGACTAGGTCCTTGGTTGGTGGTATTTCGGTCTGCGCCCCAGCCCCTTGCTAACGGGCGCTAAGCATGAATCCGGTCCGCAAAAATCGGGAACCGCTGTTACAGTGGTCAGTTAAGGGACGCACCGCCCGATTTTTGCTGAGTTCGGCCTGCTAAGCGCCCGTAGGCTACGGGTCTGAATGCTTCGACCGAAACACCCCCAACCGGCATCATTCCGGGCGATAGTGGGCCGCGGTCGGGCTGATTTGGAGCGCCCGGAGGTTCTGGACCTGTTCCTTCCTAGTGTGGTAGACTAGGACAGAATGGGGTGAACCTAGTTTGATTACGGTCGTAGTCGGAGCGCTTGTATTTGCGGTCGATATGCTCACGAAGTGGCTGGTTACCAGCCGTATGACGGAGCTGCAGGAGATCAAGATCATCGACGGCTTCTTTTCGCTCCAGTTCGTCCATAACCCGGGCGCCGCCTTCGGTATGTTGGCCAATCAGCAGTGGCTGTTCGTGCTGGTGTCCATGGGCGCCATTGGGGCGATTCTCTACTACAGCCGCCTGCCGGAGGCGAAGGTGGGGCCGGTGCCCTACGCCCTGGGCTTTCTGCTGGGCGGGGCCCTCGGGAATCTGGTCGATCGGCTGCGGTACGGCAAGGTCGTCGACTTCTTCCTGTTGTACTGGGACAAGTACGTGTTCCCCAACTTTAACGTGGCAGATATCGGCATTACGGTCGGGGTGGGGCTTCTGATCCTCTTCCTGACCTTGAACGGAGAGAAGAGGCAGCGTGAAAGTGCATGAGTTTGTAGCCGACACGGGAGATTCCCGCCTCGACGCCTACCTGGCGTCTGTAGAAGAGGTAGGTCTCTCCCGTTCCCGTATCCAGGCGTTGATCAAAGACGGACACGTGACCGTGAACGGGAATCAGCCGAAGGCCAAGCAGTCGGTGGTGCCGGGGGACAAGATCCGCGTGGTGGTGCCGGATCCGACGCCCATGGACCTCGTACCTCAGGAGATCCCGCTTGACGTCGTCTACGAGGACGAGGATGTCGTGGTGATCAACAAGCAGCGCGGGCTGGTGGTCCACCCGGCCGCGGGGCATTGGAGCGGCACCCTGGTGAACGCTTTGCTCGACCACGTGGATGACCTTGAGGGGATCGGCGGCGAACTGCGCCCCGGGATCGTCCACCGGCTTGACAAGGACACCACCGGGCTTTTGGTCGCGGCCAAGAACGAAAAGGCAATGCAGTCCCTGCAGGACCAGATTCGCGAGCACACCGCCCGCCGGGTCTACTGGGCGATCGTCCACGGCAACACCATGCCGGAAACCGGCCGGATCGAGGCGCCCATCGGGCGCCATCCGTCGGACCGCAAGCGCATGGCGGTCAACACCCGCACTGGCCGCGAGGCGACCACGCACTTCAAGGTGCTCGAGCGCTTCAAGGCTTACGCCCTGGTGGAGTGCAAGCTGGAGACTGGCCGCACGCACCAGATCCGGGTGCACATGTCCTTCATTGGGCATCCCGTGGTGGCCGACCCAGTCTACGGGACGCGCAAGGCGCATCTGGAGATGGAGCCCCAGGCGCTCCACGCCCGCCAGCTCGGCTTCTACCACCCCCGCAGCGGGGAGTGGGTGGAGTTTACCGCCGAGCCTCCTGCCGACTTCATGCAGGCCTTGCAGCGCCTGCGAGAGGAGAGTCACTAAGCCATGCACTTTGCCGATCGCGTCTGTGAGGCCGTAGTGGAGAAGCGCTCCCACGCTGTGGTGGGCCTGGACCCCGTACTCGCCCGGATTCCGGCCTCCATTCGTGAGGAGGCCGCCTCTCGCTACGGCCGCACCGCCCGGGGCGCCGCCGCCGCATTCCTGGCCTTCAACCGGCTGGTGATCGATGCGGTGGCGGATCGGGCCGCCGTGGTCAAGCCCCAGTCCGCCTTCTATGAGGCCTACGGGCACCACGGGGTCGAGGCCTTCTGGGAGACCGTCAAGTACGCCCGCGGCAAGGGGCTGCTCACCATTGCCGACGCCAAGCGGGGCGACATTGGCTCCACAGTGGAGGCCTACGCCGCGGCCTTCTTTGGCACGGCCAACCCCCTGACCTCCTGGGAGGATCCCGAGCTCTGGGCGGAGTGCCTGACCGTGAACCCGTACCTGGGCAGCGACGGCCTGCAGCCCTTTGTTCAGCGCTGCAAGGCCCGGGGAACGGGGATCTTCGTCCTGGTCAAGACCAGCAACCCCTCATCCGGGGAGCTCCAGGACCAGCCGCTCTTCTCCGGTGAACTGGTCGCGCAGCAGGTGGCGAAGCTGGTCGATCAGCTGGGGCTACCGCTGCGGGGAGAGTCCGGCTACTCCTCGGTGGGCGCCGTCGTGGGCGCCACCTACCCCGAGGATCTCGCCCGCTACCGGCAGGAGATGCCCAGGGCGATCATCCTAGTGCCGGGCTACGGCGCCCAGGGGGGCAAGGGGGAGGACGTCGTCCACGCCTTCAACGACGACGGGCTCGGCGCCCTTGTGAGCGCCTCCCGCAGCGTGATCTTCGCCCACGAGCAGCTGGGGCCCGACCCCTCGCCTGAGCAGGTCAAGGAGGCTGTCGCCGCCGCCCTCGACGCCATGAACGCAGATGTCAATCAAGCCCTCGATAAGGTGGATAAGCTCGCATGGTAAGGCAGGTCATTGCCACGTCGGGGGCGCCGACCCCCGTCAAGCCCTACTCTCAGGGGCTGAAGGTCTCGGGGACCATGGTATTTGTGGCGGGCCAGGTGCCCAAGCACCCCGCCACCGGCGAGACCGTTGGCACCACCGTGGAAGAGCAGACCGAGCGGGTGCTGGAGAATGTCAAGGCTGTCCTGGAGGCCGGCGGCGCCACCATGGCGGATGTGGTGAAGGTCTCGGTCTTCCTGACCGACGTCTCCCTGGCTGAGGCGTTTGACCGGGTCTACGCCCGCTACTTCCCCGAGCCCCGCCCCGTGCGGACCACGGTGGGCGCCCAGCTGGGCAAGGGCTTTTTGGTCGAGGTCGACGCCATCGCGGTGATCCCCTCATGATCGGCCTGGGCAAGGAGCACCTGGAGACCCCGGCGCTGGTGATCGACCTGGAGAAGCTGGAGGCCAACATCCGGCGGATGCAGGCCTACGCCGACTCCCACGGCGTGAAGCTGCGCCCCCACACCAAGACCCATAAAATGCCCGCCATCGCCCACATGCAGGTGCGGGCGGGCGCAGGCGGCATCACCGTCGCAAAGCTGGGCGAGGCCGAGGTGATGGCTGCGGCGGGTGTGGGCGACATCTTCATCGCCAACGTGGTCGTGGGGCAGGGGAAGATGCGCCGGCTGGTGGGCCTGAACCGGCACGTGCGGCTGGCGGTGGGGGTGGACCACCCCGAACAGGTCCGGATGCTCAGCGAGGCATTCCGGGGCGAGGCGAAGCCGATCGATCTCATGATCGAGGTGGACTCGGGCGAGCATCGAGCGGGGGTGGCTCCGGGCGAGCCCACGGCGGCGCTGGCTGCCCTGATTGCCCGCACGCCCGGCGTGCGGCTGCGCGGCATCTTCACCCACGAGGGGCACGACTACAACGCCGATACCCGCGAGCAGCTGCGGGAGGTGGCCGAAGCGAGCCAGCGGCTGATGGTACAGACCGCCGGTCAGGTCGCTGCGCGCACGGGCATCGAGCCGTGGGTCAGCATCGGCTCCACGCCGTCGCTGGCGGTGGAGGTGCTGCTGCCCGGCATCCACGAGCTGCGAAACGGCACCACGGTCTTCTACGACGCCTCCCAGTCCCAGCTGCTCGGCCACCGGGACTGGTGCGCTGCCACCGTGCTGGCCACCGTTACCTCGACCCCGGCGCCCGACCGGGCCATCGCCGACGCCGGCGCCAAGGCCCTGACCAAGGAGCAGCGCAAGGGCGGGCTCCTGCAGACCCCGGGCTTCGGGGTGATCGTGGGCCACGAGGACCTGGAGGTCGGCGCCCTCGCCGACGAGCACGCCACGATTCGCGGGGCCGACGCTGGCCAGCGCCTGCGCATCGGGGATCTAATTGAGATCATTCCGAACCACATCTGCCCCGTGGTCAACCTGTACGACACGGCGTACGGCGTCCGGGGCGGCCGGGTGGAGTGCGCCTGGCCGGTGTCCGCCCGGGGTCGATCCCAGTAATGATCCTTTAGTCTATGCTGAAATGCGTTTCTAGGAGCATGGAGACAGCTCTCCTCCGGGTGTACGGTGGCATTGGAACCACCGGCGTTCCGGTCAAGGAGGTGCTGTCTCTATGCGTAATATCGTGGTGGCGCTGGACGGCTCAGATCCCTCGCAACTGGCTCTGGACTGGGTACAGGCAATCGCACCGTCCCCTGCCAAGGCTGCCTTACATCTAGTGCATGGGTTCTCGCCCTTCTATCCCATTGGGGACATGTCGGCGAGCGCTTATGCGGTGGATTTGGAAAGGGCGGAGGAGGATGGCCGTTCGCTGCTGGAGGATGCGGCAGCTATGCTGTCCGGGTTCAAGGTGGCGAAGTACCTGGTGCAGGAGCCCCCGGCCGTGGCGATCCTGGAGGTGGCCCGCAAGTGCTCGGCTGATCTGATTGCGGTGGGGCGCCGTGGCGGCAACCCCGTCACCCGCCTGCTGCTGGGCAGCGTCAGTGCCGACGTGGTTCACCAGGCGCATGCGGCCGTGCTGGTGGCCCATGAGGGCGAGGCCCGTACGGTTCGCCGGGTGCTGGTCGGTGTTGACGGCTCGGCGCACAGCGCCAGGGCGCTGGAGTTTGCCGATCTGTGGTTCCCGGAGGCGGAGATCACCGCCCTGCATGTGGCGCCAACGGCGGCCGAGGCGGAAGCCACGGCTGGAGAGGTGGTCGCACGCACGCTGGAACTTGCCGGCGTGGTGCCGGAGCGGGTCACGCCGTTGGGCGCCGCGGGCGGGGCCGCAGAGGGGCTGGTTAACGCCTACCGTTCAGGACACTACGATATGGCCGTGGTCGGGAGCCGGGGCATGGGTACCCTGGGCGAGCTATTCCTGGGCAGCGTGAGCGAGCGCCTGTTGCGGCTGGGGCCGGGTCCGGTCATCGTGGTCAAGTAATCTCGTCAGATGAGCAAGGCCGGGGCAGGTTGCCCCGGCCTTTGGGTTGAATTACTTAGGGTAGTGAACTATTGATGACCCGATTATCGGAGGGGATACTTGTGTTTGCGATCGAAGAGGCAACGGTTGCCGACCTGCAGCAGGCCATGTCCACCGGCAAGCTTACCTCGGAGCAGTTGGTGCAGATCTACCTGGAGCGGATCGCTCTGCACGACCGGCAGGGCCTGAAGCTAAACTCGGTGCTGGAGATCAATCCCGACGCCCTCTTTATCGCCGCCGCCCTGGACCAGGAGCGGAAGATATCCGGCCCCCGGGGGCCGCTGCACGGCATTCCTGTGCTGATCAAGGACAATATCGACACCCACGACAAAATGCACACCACCGCCGGCTCGCTGGCCCTGGCGGGGAACGTGGCCCCCAAGGACGCCTTCATCGTCACCCAGCTGCGCAAGGCGGGCGCCGTCATCCTGGGCAAGACCAACATGACCGAGTTCGCCAACTTTATGACTGAGGGGATGCCCTCGGGCTTCAGCTCCCGGGGCGGTCAGGTGCTCAACCCCTACCTGCCCGGCAAGCTGACCCCCAGCGGCTCCAGTTCGGGCTCCGGCGCCTCGGTCGCGGCCAACCTGACCGCCATTGCCGTGGGCACGGAGACCTCCGGTTCGATCCTCAGCCCGGCGAATAACAACGCCATCGTGGGCATCAAGCCGACCGTGGGCCTGGTGAGCCGGAGCGGCATCATCCCGATCGCCTTCAGCCAGGATACCGCCGGCCCCATGACCCGCACCGTGGCCGATGCGGCGGCGCTGCTGAGCGCCCTGACCGGGATCGACCCCGAGGACCCGGCCACCGCCGCCAGCGCTGGCCGCGCCTGCAAGGACTACACCCAGTTCCTTGACCGCAATGGCCTCAAGGGCGCCCGCATCGGCGTGCCGCGCAACACCCAGTACATGTCCCGCCTGGGCGAGGACGAGAAGCGGATCTTCGAGGCGGCGCTGGAGGCCATGAAGGCCCAGGGCGCCGAGCTGGTCGATCCTGCGGATGTCGCCTCGCTGGCCAGCGGCTACTGGCAGTCCAACGTGCTGCTCTACGAGTTCAAGGCGGCCCTGAACGCCTATCTGGCGGGCTGCGGCCCCACGGCGCCGGTCCGGTCGCTGGGGGAGATCGTGGCGTTCAACAACGCCCACCCCGAGGCGACCCTGAAGTACGGCCAGACCCTGCTGGCCGGGGCCGAGGCGACCAGCGGCACCCTGACCGAGCCGGAGTACCTGCTCGACCGGCTCAAGGACCTGCGCCTCTCCCGGACCGAGGGCATCGACGCCTGCCTGAAGGAGCACCGCCTGGATGCGATCGTCATGCCGGGCACCTGGGGGGTGTGGCTCGGCGCCCGGGCCGGGTACCCGAGCATCAACGTCCCGGCCGGGTACACCTCGGATGGGCGCCCCATGGGCATTACCCTCACCGGCGCCGCCTGGAGCGAGCCCACCCTGATCCGCCTGGCCTACGCCTTCGAGCAGGCCACCAAGCACCGGGTGGCGCCTAACTTGGCGATATAACATAGCGACCGGCTCCGGAGGCGAGGCCTCTGGAGCCGGTCGCTTTTTATGGCGCTGATGCGCAGATGAGTACGGTGTCGTTACATAACCAGGTTCCACGACATTTTTCCGAGAGCCGTGCGATATGGTGGGGAAATTCTCGTGCAATGAGGGGACTGAGAGGCTGTTTGCCCACTGTAACCGCTGTTTTTGGGCTCAGAGGGGGCATTTTGGCCCGGATGAAGCGAAAAATGGCGGCTGATTGCCCTGATCGGCCACCGTTTCAGGGGATTCCAAGACAATTTCCCCACAAGACCGAAGAGCGTGGGGGAATTTCTGGTGGAACGACATCCCGTGGACGCACTCTGCGCATTCCGAGCACGGCCGACCGGATAAGGGGCTAAGCAAAACTCAAGTCCCCGTCGATGAGCGACTTGGCGATGATCCCCTTCTGAATCTGGGTGGTGCCCTCGACGATGGTGAGCTGGCGGGCGTCGCGGACCATGCGGGCGAGGGGGTAGTCCTCCATGTAGCCGGCGGCGCCCATCATTTGCAGGCAGTCGTTGGCGGCCTTCACGGCGGTCTCGGTGGCCTTGTACTTGGCCATGGCCAGGATGTGGGCGGTCTCCTTGCCGGCCTTGTCCTGGTCGACCAGCATGGCCGCACGGTAAGTCAGCAGCCGGGCCGACTCGATCTCGGTGGCCAGGTCGGCCATCATCCACTGCAGGCCCTGGTGCTCGATGATCGGGCGCCCGAAGGTCTGGCGCTGGCGGGCGAACTCGATCCAGTAGTTCAGCGCCCCCTGGGCCAGGCCCAGGCCCCGGGCCGCCACCACGGGCCGGACCGAGTTCAGGTTCTTCATGATCAGCTTGAAGCCCTGGTTCTCGGCGCCCAGCATGTTGGCCGCGGGGACCTCGCAGTCCTCGAAGATCACCTGGTTGACCGGCAGGCCCCGTACGCCCATCTTCTTCTCCTTCTTGCCGACGGTCAGGCCCGGCGTGCCCTTCTCCACGACGAAGACGGACATGCCGCGGTGCCCGGCCTGTGGATCGGTCTTAACGGCCACGGTGAAGAAGTCGGCGTAGGCGGCGCCGGAGATCCAGTTCTTGGTGCCGTTGATGATGTACTTGTCGCCCTTGCGGACCGCACGGGTGGTGATAGCGGCTGAGTCGGACCCGGCGCCCGGCTCGCTCAGGCAGAAGGCGCCCCGCAGGGTCCCGCTGGCGATGCCGCCGGCATACTTGCGCTTTTGCTCCTCGGTGCCGGCGTAGAGGATCGCGGCCAGGGGCAGGCGGGTGAGCAGCAGGAGGAGGCCGGTGGCGCAGCAGTACTTGGCAACCTCTTCGACAGCCAGCGCCAGGCCCATGGTGCCCATGCCGGCGCCGCCGTAGGCCTCAGGGACCGCAAGCCCGAAGAGGCCGGCGTCCCGGAAGGTCTGAAACAGCTCGTCGGGGATGCGCTCCTGCTCGTCGATCTGCGCGGCCAGCGGTGCAACTTTGTCCCGGGCGATCTCCCGCACCAGGTGGACCAGGTCTCGCTGTTCGGGCGTCAGGGTGAAGTCCATGCTCTACTTCCTTTCGGGGCGCGTTCCTTAAAGCTATGGTATATCGTGCGCCTGCCCGGTTGCAAGGGAATTTGGAATGGTCAAGACACAGGAGGAACCAATAATCCGCCGAATTAGTCGGAGAAGGTGATGAAGCGTGTTTAAGAAACTCGTTCTCTTGACGCTTTTACTGATCCTCTCCGGCTGCGCGGCCGTGAAAGACCTGTTGACCGATCCTGTCGCCGAGATGGAGAAGAGGCTGGGCGTGCCGGTTAAGGTCATGGCCACGGAGCCGGTGCCTGGCGGCACCGTGACCTTCTACACCTACAAGAAGGGTAACGAGTGCGCGGAAGGTTACATCATCAAGGCGAAGGGACCGGCGCACGCAATCGAAGGCACCGGACCCTGCAATAACCCGCCGCGACCCCTCCAGGTTAGCTCGGGCATCGAGAGCAACCTGACGATCCTCTACGGTGAGCTCCATTATGGCGAGATTGCGAAGGTGCTTGTGAAGCTCCCCGGGCGGCAGGAACCGGTGGAGGCGAAGGTCGTGGAGGGCTTCTGGTACCTGGTCCTGCCCATCGGCACCCCGCCCCTCGTCGGCAGAGTGCGTTATGAGCGCATCATCGCGCTCGACGCCGACGGGGAGGAGGTCGACCGCTTGGAGGCGCTGCCCAAGTCCCACTAAGTGAGGAGGCCCATCATGGAGAAGGTGCTCACTGTCCTGTTTGTCCTTGACCAGCAGCGCAGCACGGAATTCTATGCAGCCGCGCTGGGCCGGCAACCTTCCCTCAACGTCCCGGGCATGACCATGTTCGCACTGAACCCGGGTTCCGACCTCGGACTCATGCCTGCGAAAGGCATCACGCAGATCCTGGACGGGAAGATTCCTGACCCCGCCGCCGCCACCGGTATCCCCCGGGGCGAGCTCTACCTGACGGTGGACGACCCCGCCGCGTGGTACCTGCGGGCCCTGGCGGCCGGGGCGAAGGCGATCAGCGAGCTCCAGCCGCGCAACTGGGGCGATGTCGCAGCGTACTGCCAGGACCCCGATGGGCATCTGATCGCCTTTGCCAAGCCGCAAGAATGACCCAGCGCCCTGCTTTCAGGGTGGCTCAGCACGCCCTCCCTCCAATTTCTGCTTGAGGAGGCATTCGCAGTGACAGTCGCAGTCATCGGCGGGACCGGGTTTCTGGGCGGATCAGTGATCAAGGCGCTCCGGGCGCATGGCGAGCGTGTGGGTCGTCACTCGGCAAACCGATCGGGCAGACGAAGCGGGAGTCGAAACCGCTTACGGTGACGTATTTGACAAGAGCAGCCTCACGGAAGCCCTCACCGGATGTGAGACCCTCTACCTGATCCCGCCGTACTTCCCGTCAAACCCTGTCCCCCAGACCCTGGAGGCCACACGAAACGGGATGGATGCCGCTCTGGCCGCCGGAGTCGATCGGGTGATCTACACCAGCGGCACCCGGACCATCGGGGTCCGGCGCCAGGGGAGCGGCAAGGAGGAGACGCCGCACAGGGGCTTCTACCTCTCAGCCGAGGAGGAGGCCAAGGCACGTGGGGAGCAGATGGCGCTGTCCTATGCGAAGCAAGGGCTGAAAGTCACTGTGGTCTGCCCCGGTTTCGTCTACGGCCCGGGCGACCGCTATGCCATCGGGCAGTACCTTGCCCAGTCCCTGAACGGGACGTTGCCGGGCATGTTTGCGGCGACGATGGGCTTTGTTTACATCGATGACGTGGGGGAGGGGCACGTCCTGGCGGCGGCCAAGGGCGCCCCGGGCCACCGCTACATCCTGAGTGAACGCAACGCCTCCATGTACGAGTTATTCCATTCGGCCTGTCGGCAGGCTGGCGTGAAGCCCGTTCGTCGCCTGCCCGCAGTGCTGGCTGCCGCTTTGGCCGCCGGCGGGGAAGTTACAGCCCGGCTAACCGGGCGCCCTGCCCCGTTCGACTGGCCCTGGTACCGGGAATACATCGCTTACGGCCTGCGGGCGGACGGGTCTCGGGCCGTTCGGGAGCTGGGGCTCACCTATACGCCCCTGGAGGAGGGGCTGCGCCGGACGATCGTTTGGCAGTGGGAGCAGGGACTGCTAAAACGCAAACCTGCCTGCGTCTGATAGACCACACGGGGAGTTGAGCTGAATGGCGAGAGTTTGGGGCCGTCTGGAACTGCACACACTTCTGTTGGCAGCGGTCCTGCAAGCGCTTCAACTCTGGGTTATGTACAGGGGGTTGCCCTCCGACCCGGACTTCTTGGTGCTGCCACTGGGAGGCTTGTTTGCCGTACAAGCTTGGTTTGGCATGCTTCCCTACCTCATGCCTGCGGCCCTAATTCCCTACGGCCTGGTTCTGGGCCTATGGGGGTTCTTGGGGTTTGGCAGGCTGGCACAAGGCAGGCTTCGTACATGCGTCTGCGGGGGATTCTACTATCTGCTTCTGCTACTGACCTGGCCACTTATCTATGGCGTCGGATGTCCGACGTGTGTCAGCTAAAGTGCCTCACCAAATAAGCGGCGCCGCACTCTGTCAGAGAGAGTGCGGCGCCTTTGCTTTAGCCGTTCTTCAACTTGGGGTCCAGCGCATCCTGCAGGCCGTCGCCCAGCATGTTGAGCGCCAGGATGGTGACGAAGATCGCCGCGCCCGGGAAGAAGCTGAGCCAGGGGGCATCGAAGATGTAGTCCCGGCCGCCGGCCAGCATGGAGCCCCATGAGGGGGTGGGGGGCTGGGCGCCGAGGCCCAGGAAGCTGAGGCTCGACTCCGAGAGGATCGCACCCGCCATGCCCAGCGTTGAGATCACGATAATGCGGGCCGTGCAGTTCGGCAGAATGTGCGTAAAGAGTATCCGGAAGTCCCGGGCGCCCTGCGCCCTGGCGCCCTCCACGAACTCCCGCTCACGCAATGAGAGCACCTCGCCGCGCACAATGCGGGCCACGCCCGTCCAGCCGACGAAGCCCAGGGCGATGAAGACGTTGTACAGGCCCGGTCCCAGCACCGCCATGATGGCGATGGCGAAGAGCAGGCCCGGGAACGCCTGCAGCACCGTGGTGACGCCGACGATCAGGTCGTCCACCCAGCCGCCGTAAAAGCCGGCCAGCAGGCCCAGGGTGGTGCCGACCACCAGGGCGATGCCCTGCACCACCACGCCCACCGAGAGCGAGACCCGGGTGCCGTAGATGATGCGGGAGAGCACGTCGCGCCCGGCGTGGTCGGTGCCGAGCAGGAACTTGGCGTTGGGCGCCAGCATGGCGTCCATCAGGTTGTTGTCAGCGATCGGGTTATGCGGGGCGAAGAGCGGTGCAAAGACGGCCAGGATGATCAAAATCGAGAGGACGACCATGCCGAACATGGCGCCGCGCATCCGGCGGAGGCGCCGGAAGGCCATAACAAACGGGTTCTGGCTCAAAACGGCTCCCCCTTTCTAGTGGTACCGGATTCGCGGATCCGCCGCAGCGTAGGCCACGTCCACGAGCAGGTTGATCAGGGCGATCACCAGGGCGATCCAAATGACGGCGCCTTGCACCATGGGCAGGTCCCGCTTGTTGATCGCATCGATCAGAAGGCGGCCGACGCCGGGCCAGTTGAAGATCGTCTCCGTGATGACGGCGCCCGAGAAGAGCGACTCCATCTGCAGGCCAATGACGGTAATGATGGGGATCATGGCGTTGCGCAAGGCATGTTTGAATATGACAACCCGTTCCGCCAGGCCTTTGGCCCGTGCGGTGGTGATGAAGTCAGAGCGAATGACGCCCAGCATGGCCGAGCGGGTCACGCGGGCCAGGGTGCCAGTGTAGACGGCGCCCAAGGTAAAGGCGGGCATGATCAAGTATTTTAACTGCCCGTTGCCGTAGCCGGAGGCCGGCAGCCATTTGAGCCAGACCGCGAAGACATACATGAGCATCAAGGCGAGCCAGAAGACGGGGATCGAAACACCGCCGAGCGCGACAAACATCGCGCCGGTATCGAACCAGGAGTTTCGCCGGGCCGCTGCGACGGTGCCGGCGGTAATGCCGACAATGCAGGCGTAAACAAGGGCGATGGCGCCCAGCTTGAGCGTGGCCGGAAGGCGTTCCACTACGGCTTCGGACACCTGTTGACGGGAAGCGAATGAGCGTCCCAGGTCACCTGTCAAAGCGTTGCCGACGAAGCGCAGGTACTGAATCGGCAGGGGCTTGTCCAGACCCCACTGCTTCTTGATATTCTCGACCATGGACTGGTCCATGCCGGCCGAGCGCTCGTCGATCAACTGCATGACAGGGTCGCCCGCAACGACATTCATCAGGATGAAGGTGACCAGGGTTACGCCGATCAGAATGGGGATCAGCTGTGCAACCCGGCGGGCTAGATAACGCAGCATGGCCTTACTCCTTGCTCACAGAGGAGCCGGACCCCACCGGGGGCCCGGCCCTTCTGTTCAGTTGAGGATCCTAGCTTACTTCTTGGTGATCCAGACCTTGGACATGTCCTGGAAGTCGATGTCGGTCGGGACCGGCTGGTAGCCCTTGACCCAGGGCTGCGCGATCATGACGGCCTTGTTGTAGTTGAAGATGAACCAGGGCGCCTCGTCGACGATGATCTGCTCGGCCTGCTGGGCCAGCTTGATCCGCTCGGCCTGGTCCACGGTCTTCTCGGCGGTGGCCAGCAGCTGGTCGACCTTCTCGTTCTTGTAGAGGGTGACGTTGCCGGCGGCGCCGTGGTTCTTGGAGGCGAAGCGGCCCAGGAAGGAGATCGGGTCGACGTCGCCGCCGGTCGAGAAGATCACGGTCTGGTAGTCGCCCTTACGAGCCCGGTCGAGCAGGGTGGCGGACTCCATCTGGGTGATCTTGATCTTGATGTTCAGCGGGTTCAGGTAGGTGGCGAAGGCTTCCGCCCACTTGGCGGTCGACGAGGTGACGAAGACCTCGAACTCGAAGCCCGCCTCCATGCCGGCATCCTTCAGCAGAGCCTTGGCCTTGTCGGGGTTGTACTCGTAGCCCTTCAGGTCCTTGTTGTAGGCGGAGCTGGAGGTCTGCAGGACGCCCGTGGCAGGGTAGGCCTTGTTGTTGAGGACCTTCTCAATGACGACCTTCTTGTCGATGGCGTAGTTGATGGCCTGACGGACCTTCACGTTGTTGAAGGGGGCCTTGGTGGTGTTGAAATGGATGGCACGGGTGAAGAGCTCGGGGACCTCCACGATCTGCTTGGCCTTCTCGGCGTCGGCGGAGTACCGCTTGTAGAGCGCCTCGCCCAGGACCATGGAGTCGATGGAGCCAGCCTGGAACTCGGCGTCACGGGTCGCCTCTTCCTTCATCACGCGGAAGACGACCTGGTCGAGGTAGGGGCGGCCGCCGTAGTACTTGTCGAAGGCCTCCAGGACGATCTTGTCGTCCTTCTTCCATTCCTTCAGCTTAAAGGGGCCGCTGCCGACGACCTTCTGGCCGAAGTCGGCGCCGAGCTTCTCAACCTCTTCCTTGGGCACGATGCCGGCGGCGGGGCCGGACAGGTCGTAGATGAAGGTGGGCTTGGGATCCTTCAGGGTGATGACGACCTGGTAGTCGCCCTTCACCTCGATGCCCTTGATCTCCGTGGCCTCACCCTTCTTGAACTCGACGGCGCCGACGACGGCGTCGAACATGTTCTGGGTGACGGAGGCGTTCTTCGGGTTGACCGCCCGCTCGAAGGTGTACTTGATGTCGGCGGCCTTCAGCTCACGTCCGTTGTGGAAGAGCACGCCCTTGCGCAGGTCGAAGGTGTAAACCTTGCCGTCGGCAGAGACGCTATACTTCTCAGCGACCCGGTTCTCGACCTGCTTGCTGACCGGGTTGAACTTGATCAGCGTGTCGATGATGTTCATGGTGACCATTTGGGCAGCCACATCGGACTTCATGATCGGGTCAAGGTTGCCGGGGTCGCCGTAGGAGAGGGCGCGGGTCAGGGTGCCGCCCTGGACGGGCTTGCTGGGATCTACCTGGGTCTGGGTGTTGGTGCCGCTGTCCGCAGGCGCCGGCTTGGAGCCACCGCCGCAGCCGGCGATGACCACGCTGGCCGCCAGAACCAGGCCCAACATGCGAGTCATGGAACGCATTTGTCTTCCCCCTAGGTGTGATGGGATTAGAAGATGTGGGTGTCTATTTGTACCCCCTTAGATGTTTTTACTAAGATCGTGCAAAACCCTTTTTGGGATCATTCGAATCCCGAAAAATATCCCCTGAAATGTCTGGGCCGCAAGGGATTTGTGTGGTGCAATGGGAGTACGGATCAGCTTGAGGAGGAGACTGGCTGCATGGACGGGACTCTCAGGAAGATCGCTGATGGCTATGATGCGTGGGCCAGCGCCGCTGACTAGGGCGTGACCCTTGCCCGCAGCCGGGGACCAAAGATTGCGTTGCGCTCAACGGCCTCGACCTTCTCGCGGGGAACCATGACCTCGCAGTCCCGGTGGTTCTCGGCGTACGAGACGAAATACCCTTCGCATGGCTGGCCGGCCAGGAACTTGAGCAGCTCATCGTCCTCCAGATAGACCTTCACCAACATAAACATGGCGCCCCCTTCTGGCTGTTCGTCATCCGATTGATGGACGCCGGAAGGGGGCGCAAAGGTTCGCGGCAGCGTTTATTGCAGCGACTCGGCGATCTTGATCAGCTCTTCCGTTGGGAATCCGATCTGACCGGCGACGATGCGGATGACTTGCTCGCCTCGAGAAAATAGCAGGGTAACCGGTACTTCGGGTCTCCACCCCGACGGCCCGTGGCCCGCTCCCCAGCTGCCACGAATGACGAGCGCAGGCTCCCCCGCTACCTGCACGGTCTCCGTGGCGCCCTCCGGCAGATCAATGTACCGGAACGGCTCTTTCCGAGGTGCCGTCTGGTGAATGGTCAAGCTCCCCCCGCCATACGCAAACACGACATCGCCCTGGCGGTTGTTCAGGAAAATGGATGCGAAGCTTGGGGGAAAGCCCTCCGGCAGGTAACCTGGCTTGAGCAACCGGTAATCGACCGCACGCTCGGCCTCCTCAAAGGTGACCATTGTCGACCGCACTGAAACCACCTGGCCACTGGCGTCCCGCCCCTTGCCTTCGTCATCATAGGTAATCTCCTGGGGCCCGGGCTGCCTGACCAAGTCGGCCCGGAGCTTGGCCTCGAACGCTCGTGCTTCCTCTTTGTTCAACTCCTTGACCTGCACCAGGCCAAAGGTCTTGAGCAACGCAGCCACGGCGGGCGACTCCGTGTACACCCCGGCCGCCCCCAGGGCGCCCAGGAGGACCACCGCAGCCACGGCAAGCCGCCAGACCGGGCGGAGGGCACGGCGGGCGGGCACAGCGGCGTGGGGGTACCGGACTTCACGCTGATGCTCTCTCATCAGGTCCATCCCCTGACGGTGCTCCTCAAGCCGTGCACGGCAGGCCGGGCAGGACGCCAGGTGCTCCTCCACGAGCGCTGCATCCCCTGGGGGAGCGTCGCCGCCGGCATACAGGGCGATCAGGTCGGAATCAAATGCGCAGGTCATGGCGCATCTCCTTTCAGGCGCAAATACTCGGTGCGGAAGGCCTCGCGGGCCCGGCTGAGCCGCTTGCGCACTGCGGCCTGCTCCAGGTCCAGCATGGCTGCGATCTCGGGGCCGGAAAAGCCTTCAGCATCCCTGAGCAGCAGGATAGCCGCCGCGTCCGGAGCAAGCTTTCGCAGGGCCGCGGCCACCAGGTCACGCTGAGCCAGGGACTCTGCAGAATCCTCGGCTACGCCGCCGTGGTGGTCGGGCAGAAAGGGTATCCACTTAATCAGGCGGCGCCGGCGGAACAAATCCATGGCCCGGTTGGTGGCCAGGCGCATCACCCAGGCGTGGGTGTTGGTTGCGGCCGTGTGGGAGCGGCCGAGGTCCCGGAACGCCTGCAGGAATGTCTCCTGGGTCAGGTCTTCGGCCGTGTCCGGCTCGCCGGTCAGGCGAAGCAGGTACCGGTAGACCCGGTCCCGATGCTCCTCCCACAGCTCCGTCTGCTGGTCCACCGTGTGGGCAACGCTACGGGTCATCTCCACCGCCTAACACACCTTCCGGAGAGGCCTCTCGTCTATTACAGCGGATGATTCTGGTGGATCGTGACAGCGAATTTCTTCATTTCTGCAATTTTGTCCTCTGTGCTTGGGGCGCAAAGAGATGATAGAAACGAACACGCGGGGTTGATCGAATCGAACATTGGTGCTATGATCATGGCGGAATCCGACCTGAGGACCAGAGGTGAACCATTGTGCCCAGGAACACCCGACACGAACAGATTCTGAGCTGGCTCGAGCAACACGGTCAGGTGCAGGTGCGCGACCTGGTCGAGGAGTTCGGGGTCTCCGAAATGACGATTCGCCGGGACCTGGAGCAGCTGGCTGCGGAAGGGCGGCTGCTCAGAACCTATGGCGGCGCCCGCCCCCTTGGTCCGAGTATTCGCGAACTGCCATATGCCGCCAAGGCTGTGGAACGCACCGAAGAGAAGGAGCGCATCGCCCGCAGGGCCGCCGACCTGGTCAGCGACGGCGATCTGATTTTGCTGGACGCCGGCTCAACCACGGCAGCGTTGGCACGCTGCCTGCGGGGTCGAAGGAACCTGACCGTGGTCACCGTGGACCTGAAGATCGCCTTGGAGCTGTGTGATGAGCCCGGCATTCGTGTGATGGTGACAGGCGGCGTCGCTCAGCCCGAGGGTTACAACCTGTACGGTCCGTTCGCCGAGCAGATGCTCCGGGGGCTGACCGTGGACCTGGCGTTCCTGGGAGCCTCGGCCATCGACAGCGAGCACGGCCTGACAACGCCCAACCTTGACAAGGTGCAGCTGAAGCAGGCCATGCTCCGGGCGGCCCGACGGAGCGTCGTCCTGGTGGACGCCGCGAAGGTCGGACTCCGCGCCAACTACCAGATCGCGCCGCTACAGGCCATCTCCCACATCATCACCGACACCGGGCTGCCGGTCGAGCTGGCCCGGGTCATACGGAAAGAAGGGGTAGAGCTTGACCTGGTCTGACAAACCCCGGTCGCTCCTCGGCATCATTGCCGACGATCTGACGGGGCAGAACGGAACCTGCATCCTACTGCGCCGGCGCGGTTTCCGCACGGCCTCCCTGACGGGCATGGATTGGCCCGACGGCGGGCTGGCGGGATACGACTGCGTCGCCGTCAATACCGACTCCCGTGCCCTGCCGGCAGCCGAAGCCCGCAGCCGGGTCGTCCGGGCAGCTGAGATGATCATGGCCCACAAAGGCCGTCCCGTCGCCAAGCGGATCGACTCCACGCTCCGGGGCATCCTGGGGCCGGAGATCGAGGCGCTGCTCGGCGTGCTGGGTCCCAACTCCGTTGCGGTGGTGACCGGGGCCTTTCCCTCCTCGGGCCGCACCACCCGAGACGGCATGCATTACGTGGGCGGCACGCTTCTGGAGGAGACGGCGGTCCGGCATGACCCGCTCTGCCCGATCACCGAATCCCACCTGCCCACCCTCCTGGCCAAACAGACCCAACTGACCGTGGGGCAGTTGCCCCTGGCGACCGTCCGGGAGGGCGCCGAAGCGGTGGCCCGCGCGCTGCGCCAGCTGGCTCAAAGCGGTGTCCGGATGATCTGCCCCGACGCGGAGACCAACGATGACATCACGGCCCTTGGGGTCGGCATGGTGCTCAGCGGCCTGACGGTGATTGCCGCCGACCCCGGCCCCCTGACGGCTGCGTACGCCGGCGCCCTCATGGCCCAACGGCATCGGCGGGTGATGGTCGTCTGCGGCAGCGTCTCCTCTAATACCCGCCAGCAGATAGAGAAGCTGGAGCGGGATCTGGGGGCGGCCCTGGTGACCGTGGACGCCGGCGCCCTTGCGGAGGGCGGTGCGTCCTCCGACGCCGAGGTGCAGCGGGTGGTGGCGGAGCTGACCGCCCTGCCCAATGACCGGCTTATCATTGGGGTTACATCCAGCGAGCTGATGAGCCTGCCCGGCCACAAGGCGGGGGAGGCGATCGCCGCCGGATTCGCTGAGATCGCTGCCCAGATGCTGGGTGCCGTCTCCGAGATCGCCGGGCTGTACACCAGCGGCGGCGACGTTACGCTGGCGGTGTGCCGGCGGCTGGGCTCCAAGGCGATCAACGTGGTGGAAGAGGTGATCCCCCTCGCCGTTGCAGGCCGCCTTCTGGGGGGGCAGTACCCCGGTTTGCCCATTGTGACCAAGGGCGGGCTTGTGGGCGGCCCTGACGCCGCCGTTCTCTGCGTAAACCAAATCCTCAAGGAGGTCCAGAATCATGACTAATCGTCCTTTGATCGGCATCACCCTCGGCGACCCCGCCTCCATCGGCCCCGAGATCGTCGTAAAGTCCCTGGCCAACCCAGAGATCTACGCCCTCTGCCGCCCGCTCCTGATCGGCGACGCCCAGGTGGTGCAGCGGGCCATGGAGAGCACCGGCGTGAAGCTGACGATCAACACGGTCGCTTCGCCTGCTGAGGGTAAGTATGAGCTGGGCGCCATCGACCTGATCGACCTGAAAAATGTGGATATCGCCACCCTGGAGTGGGGCAAGATCCAGGCCCAGGCCGGCCGGGCCGCCTTTGAGTACATCGTGCGCTCCATTGAGCTGGCGAAGGCCGGCGAGGTAGACGCCGTCGCCACGGCGCCCATCAACAAGGAGGCCCTGAAGGCCGCCAAGATCGACTTCATCGGCCACACCGAGATCTACGGCGAGATGACGGGCAGCCACGATCCGCTCACGATGTTCGAGGTCAAGGGCCTGCGCATCTTCTTTATGACCCGCCACGTCTCCCTGGCGAAGGCTTGCACCCAGATCACCAAGGAGCGGACGCTCGATTACCTGCGCCGTTCCAAGGAGGCCCTGGAGCGCCTGGGCGTCACCAATCCGAAGCTGGTGGTCGCTGGCCTGAACCCGCATGCCGGCGAGCACGGACTTTTCGGTGACGAAGAGGTCCGCGAGCTCGAGCCCGCGATCGCCGCTGCCCGCGCCGAGGGGATCGATGCCTACGGCCCATCGCCTGCTGACTCGGTCTTCTGGCACGCTGCGCAGGGCCGCTTTGACGCCGTGCTCAGCCTCTATCATGACCAGGGCCACATCGCGGCCAAAATGTATGACTTCCATCGCACGGTCTCGGTCACCAACGGCCTGCCGTTCCTCCGCAGCTCCGTCGACCATGGGACCGGCTTCGACATCGCCGGCAAGGGCCTTGCCAGCTCCGTTTCGATGGAAGAGGCGATCAAGGTGGCGGCGCAATACGCCGACGCTTTCCGCCGCTAAGGAAAGGGGGCACTTGAACTGGCCGCAAATGGCAGCAGATCGCCACCGGGCGCAGCAACATTTGAGTTGAAATAATTCCGTGTGAGTGCCCGGACTAAGTTAACATGTTCACAAATGCGTTTCTCGCAGGAATGTTATTGCCCACAAAAGAATCATGTGGTCAAACATCTAATGGTTAGACCATCAGAGGTTTTACCAATTCACATTGGAGGTACATGGGGAATGCGCAAACGTTTTACTCTCATGCTCGCAGCGATCATGGCACTGACTGTAGCTTGCTCTTCGGCTCCGAAGGAAAGCGCTCCCGGTTCCGCTTCCGGCTCCGCCGATACGAAGAAGCCGATCAAGATTGGAGTCACCATCCCGCAAACTGGTGGCGACGTCGATGCCGGCCGACTGATGAAGAACGGCGTAGAGCTTGCAGTGGAAACCGTCAACAAGGCCGGCGGCGTAAACGGCCGTCCGATCCAGCTGGTGATTCAGGACGACCAGTCCACCAACCCCGGCTCGGTGGCTGCCCTGCAGAAGATTCTCGAAGACAAGGAAGTCGTCGCTGTCGTCTCCACGGTTCGCTCCACCCAGATTGCGGCCCAGGTTCCGACCATTAACGAAATGGGCGTTCCCGTCGCCATTGGCGGCACCAACTTCGGCCTGACCCAGGGCCAGAGCCCGTGGATCTTCCGCTTCCGCCCGCATGACGGCATGAGCGCCAAGGCCATGGTCAAGTTCGTGGTCGAGGATCTGAAGAAGACCAAGATCGCCGTCCTTCACTCTACCGACGCCTTCGGCAACGGTGGCCGCGACATGGTCGTGAGCTCCCTGAAGGACATGAACATGACCCTCACTGCCGACCAGGGCTTCAACACCGGCGAGAAGGACTTCACGGGCGTCATCTCCGCCCTGAAGCAGTCCGGCGCTGACGTGATCATCTCCTATATCGCTGCCTCCACCGACCTTGGCATCCTGGCCAAGCAGATGAAGCAGCAGGGCCTCTCGCTCCCCTGGGTCGGTTCGCCTTCCATCACCGGTCAGGACGCCCTGCGGCTTGCCGGCGACGCCCTCTACGGCACCTACGGCGTGGCCGACTTCAACAAGGAGGCCAACGCCAAGGCCAAGGCCTTCGCCGAGGCGTTCAAGGCCAAGTACGGACAGGATCCCGACTTCTACAGCTCCTGGCCGTATGACGCCATCACCGTGCTGGCCGAGATCATGAAGAAGACCCCGGACCTGAAGCCCGAGACCCTGAAGAACGCGATCCTCGCCACCAAGGGCCTTGAGGGCGTTGAAGGCACCTACAACTTCGACAAGAACGGCGACGGCCTCGACAGCTACCACATCCTCCAGAACGACAACAACACCTTCAAGCTCGTCAAGACCATTCACGCTACCGCTAAGTAGCATCTGGTGATAATGACCAGCCGGGCTGGTGACAAACCGGCCCGGCTTTTCCTTCCCTGAGCTCGCCCGCATCGGGTTCACCACGTGGAGGAGGGGACGATCACATGAATTTGGCAATTTTCGGCCAGAACCTGCTGGCCGGTGTAGCTATAGGCGGCGTGTACGCCATGGTGGCTCTAGGCATCGTTCTCATTTACAAAGCCACGAACGTCGTTAATTTCTCTCAGGGTGAGTTCTCAATGCTAGGTGCTTTCGCCCTGGTCACCCTGACCCAGTCCCTGGGGGTCAACTATTACGTCGCCATCCCGCTGGTCCTTGTGATCATGGCGGCGTTCGGCCTCCTGTTCGAGCTTGGCGTCTACTTCCCGCTCCGTAACCGCTCGTTCTTGCCCGTCATCATCGCCACCATCGGCGCGAGCATCATGTTCCAGAATGGCGCGCTGGCGATCTTTGGCGCTGCACCCCAGAAGGTGGCGCCCATGGTTCAGGGGACCGCTACCGGCGGGTTTAGCGTCGGCGGCGTCTTCTTTGACTACCAGTACCTGGTTATCCTGGCGGTTACCGCCGTGCTCATGGGCTTTCAGTACTTCTTCTTCGAGCACACCCTGCTGGGCAAGAAGATGCAGGCCACCTCTCAGGACAAGGATATGGCCCGGATGCTGGGCATTCCGGTTGCCCTCATGATCGCTATTACCTTCATCTATTCCAGCTTGCTGGGTGGTCTTAGCGGCATGCTGGTGGCGCCGATCTTCTTCGTGACCCACCGCATGGGCGCCACGTTGGGCATGAAGGCGTTTGCCGCTTCGATCATCGGCGGCTTCGGCGACGTGCGCGGCGCCATCATCGGTGCGCTCTCCCTTGGCATCATCGAGGCCATGGGTGCGGCGTTCATCTCCCCGATCTACAAGGACGCTTACGGGTTCGTCATCGTGATCCTGTTCCTGCTGGTCCGCCCGCAGGGCATCTTTGGCGAGAAGGTCGCAGAGAAGGCGTAGGAGAGGAGGAGAGCACCTATGAAAGCGATAAAAGGGATCCCCTACAAGTTCCTTGGCCTGCTCCTGGGCGCGATTGCGGTCGGTGTGCTGCCCCTCCTGTTTGATACCCGCTACGCCACCAACCTGCTGATCCTCGCTGCCGCCTGGGGCGTCTCCGCCCTTGGCCTTACGGTTCTCTTGGGCTACACTGGCCAGATCTCGATGGCGCAGGCAACCTTCTACGGCATCGGCGCCTATGCGATCGCCCTTGGCACCACGCGGTACCACACGAACTGGTGGGTGGCACTGGCTGTCGGCATCATGGCAGCCGCCATGTTCGGAACCTTCCTGGGCATGGCCACCCTGAAGCTGGGCGGCCGCTATCTGGCCATGATCACCATCGGCACCCAGATCATCTTCTCCCTGGTCCTGCTGAACTGGATCAAGTTCTCCGGCGGGCCTGACGGCATCTCCGGTATCAAGAAGCCCCCGTTCTTCTTCGATATCCGGACTACACACGACTATGCCTGGCTGGCGCTCGGGCTCCTGTTCATCGTGGCGGTCTTTGTCTGGTGGCTGCGCAACACAACACTGGGCCGCTCCATGGTCGCCGTGCGTGAAAACGAGCTGGCTGCAGAGGCCATGGGTGTCGACACCGTTCGCACCAAGGTGATCGCCTTCGTCATCTCGGCCATGCTGGGCGCCATCGGCGGTGCGATCTATGCATCAGGGTTTGCCTACATCAGCCCTGACACGTTCTCGTACGACATGTCGATTCAGACCCTGGCAGCGACGCTGCTGGGCGGCAGCGATGCCGTTATCGGTACGATCCTGGGCGCCGGTGCGCTGACCTTCCTGCCCGAGCTGCTCCGTGACTTCAAGAGCGTCTACCTGGTGATCTATGGCTTCATTATTATCGGCGTGATCGTGTTCATGCCGAACGGCCTCTGGGGCTTTGTCGACCTGGCGGTCAAGCGCCTGGTGAAGCGTCCGACCATGGCCAAGGCGGGGACGGAACTCCAGGTTGGCGGCCAGGGGGCGATGGGCGAGGACCTGCTGGTGGTCTCCGGCCTGGGCAAGCACTTCGGCGGCCTGAAGGCGCTCGACGGCGTTGACTTCGTGGTGCGCCGCGGTCAGCTGCATGCGCTGATCGGACCCAACGGCTCCGGCAAGAGCACGTCGATCAACGTCATCTCGGGCATCTACGTGCCAACCTTTGGCTCGGTCAAGTTCAAGGGTGCGGAGATCGGCGGCAAGCGGGCCAGCAAGATTGCCCAGAGCGGCATGGCCCGGACCTTCCAAAACCTGCGGCTCTTCCGGGAGCTGACGGTCTGGGAGAACGTGCTGATCGGCTCCCAGAAGAAAGGTGGCCCCGCGGCTCAGGTCGAGGACCGGGCCCGCGCAGCCATCGAGTTTGTCGGTATGAGCGGCAAGGCCTTCGAGCAGTGCAAGAACCTGCCCTACGGCCACCAGAAGCTCGTCGAAATCGCCCGGCAGCTCGCCGGCGAGCCCGAACTGCTGCTGCTGGACGAGCCTGCTGCCGGCCTCAACCAGACCGAGAAGCAGGAGATGGTCCACCTGCTGAAGCGGCTCCATGGCGCGGGCCTGACCATGCTGTTGGTGGAACATGACATGAGCATGGTCGCTCAGCTGTCCGACACCATGACGGTCCTGAACTTCGGCAAGAAGATCTCCGAAGGCACCCCGGACCACGTGCTCTCCGACCCGGCCGTCATCGAAGCCTATCTGGGCAACCGGGAGGTGGCGCTCAATGCTTAAGCTCAATAATATTGCGGCCGCCTATGGCAAGGTGACGGCGCTGCACAGCGTCTCCTTGGAGGTCAAGCAGGGGGAGGTCGTCGCCCTGCTGGGGGCTAACGGCGCCGGCAAGTCGACCACCCTGCGGGCGATTTCGGGCCTGGTGCAGCCTAGCCAGGGCGAAATCCTGCTGGACGGTCAGCCGATTCACAAGCTGGCCCCGGAGGCGATCGTGCGGGCCGGCATCTCCCACGTGCCCGAAGGGCGCCGGGTCTTCCCGGGCCTTACGGTCACCGAAAACATTCGGCTGGGCGCCGCCATTCGCAAGGATGCCAAGGCCATCGCCGAAGACATGGACAAGATGTTCAGCCTGTTCCCCGATTTGAATCGGCTGCGCGATGCCCTGGGCTGGACGCTGTCCGGCGGCCAGCAGCAGATGCTGGCCATCGCCCGGGGACTGATGGCCCGCCCCAAGCTGCTGCTCATGGATGAGCCCTCCCTGGGCCTGGCGCCCATCGTGGTCCAGCAGGTCTTCCAGACCGTCAAGGAGATCAACGAGTCGATGGGCACCACCGTGCTGGTCGTCGAGCAGAACGCCTCCATTGCGCTCAGTGTGGCGCACCGCGGCTATGTGCTTGAGACCGGGCGGGTTGTGTTGGAAGGCAGTGCTCAAGACTTGCTCCGCAATCCGGAAGTCCGGGAAGCTTACCTGGGCGGCAAGGGGATCCGGTCGGCTGGCGAGTAAGGGGAGGAACAGGATTTGCAGCGAGTCAAGCGGACGAGCGTAGGCGAAGCAGTTATTGCTGAGATTCGCGGTGCGATCACCCGGGGAGAGCTAAAACCTGGGGACCAACTGCCGCCCGAACGAGAACTTGCGGCCAGTCTGGGGGTCAGTCGTCTCGCCATGCGAGAGGGACTGAAGGTGCTGGCGGCCATGGGGCTCGTGGAAGCGCGGCAGGGGGATGGCACCTTTATCAGTGTGCCCACAACCGAGCGTCTGCTTGACCCGCTGGTGGTCCAATTACTTCAGGCGGCTGAGTTCCATCAGCTCAACGAAGCACGTACCGCCGTGGAGGTGGAGATGGCGGGCCTGGCGGCCCGCCGGTCCTCTGCTGCCCAACGGGAGCGGTTGGCGGAGTCACTGGAGAGTATGGAACGCAAAATCGCCGCCGGAGAGCCTTACCTGGCTCCCGACGTGCTCTTTCACGAGACCGTGGCCGAAGCGGCCGGAAACCCGCTGCTGGCCCGGATGTATGGCAATATTATCGACCTGATCCATCACCTGGTGGAACAGACCCAAAGGGTCCCGGGCGCTGGCGAACGGGCTTTCCGCTTTCACACCATGGTTTTCAAAGCCATCGTCGCCCGGGATGAGCACGCAGCCCGAAAAGCGATGCTTGAACACCTGCGGGACGTGCAGCGCGACCTGGACCACCTGATGACACATGGTGTGCCCCAGGTACAGGGCTGACCCCCCGCATCGTTCCCTATAAACAAGGAGGTCCAAACGCTATGATGAAGGCACTGATGCTGACCGAGCCGCTAAAGACGGAGATTCAGGATGTCCCCAAGCCTGTTGCCGGACCTGGCGAGGTTCTCATCAAAGTGAAGGCTGGCGGCATCTGCGGTTCCGATATGCACACCTATCGGGGCCATCACCCCTACCGGAAGCCGCCCGTCATTCTGGGCCACGAAGTGAGCGGTGTAGTGATCGCCCACGGACCCGGCGTCACGACGCCGGCGATCGGCGCCCGGGTTGTCGTCGAGCCGCACATCATCTGCGGTGACTGCGAATGGTGCAGCCAGGGGCTGATGAATCTCTGCGTCAAGAAGCGGGTGCCGGGCGTGGGCTGGCAGGGCACCTTCGCCGAATACCTGGCGGCTCCGGCTTCGACCTGCCACCTGCTGGCCGACCATATCGGCTGGGCCGAGGGCAGCACCATCGAGCCCCTGGCCGTGTCGCAGCGGGTTTACGTCCGGGGTCAGGCGAAGCCGGGCGACCACGTTGCCGTGCTCGGTCAGGGCTCCATCGGCATCCTGGTCACCATGCTGGCGGCCCATGGCAAGGCCGGACGGATCTTCGCCACCGATATCATGCCCTACAACCTGGAGGCGGCCAAGCGGCTGGGCGCCACCGAAGCGGTGGACCCTCGCACCGCTGAGCTGCCGGTAGGCCAGTTCGACGTGGTCTACGTCTGCACCGACGGCCCTGAGGTGATGGAGCAGGCGGTTAAGCTCTGCAAGAAGCGGGCACGCATTGTGGTCGTGTCGCTCTTCTCCCGGCCGCAGACCGTCGACTTCAACAACCTGGTCACCCGCGAGATCACCATGACCGGTTCCCAGACCTACACCTCCGAGGACTTCCTGGTAGCCGTCAACCTGGTCAACAGCGGCGAGCTGGATATGTCCCAGGTGATCACGGCCCGGATCAAGTTGGAGGATGGGCCGCAGATGCTGGCTGACATTGACCAGCGGAAGGTCATGGGGATCAAGACGGTCATCGATTTCGACTAGGTGGGAACGACCTATATGAAAGAGCAACTCAAAGAACTCCTATGTAGCTATGCCAAGTCCCTGTATGAGCGCGGGTACACGGTGGCCACCAGCGGGAACCTCAGCGTCCGCTGTGGCGACGTGCTGCTGGTGAGCGGCACCAACACCTCGTTTGGCACCCTGACGCCGGATCAGATCGCCGAGTGCACCTTGGATGGCGAGCCCCTCACCGGGGTGCGTCCCTCCAAGGAGGTGCGCTTTCACAGTGTGATCTACCGCCGGCGTCCGGATGTGGGCGCTGTCGTTCACCTTCATTCGCCCTACGCTCTGGCCCTGTCCCTGTTGGCCGAGCCGACGGACACGGGGAATGTCCTTCCGACCATGATTCGCGAGGCCGTTGTGCGCGTGGGCCGGCTGCCGATGGTGGAGTATGTGCTCCCCGGATCGGCCCGTCTGGCCGAGCGGGTCGGTCAGGTCTGCGAGGGCGTGAACGCCATGCTGCTGCAGAGCCACGGACAGGTGACCTTTGGACCGGACCTCGCCAGTGCCGGCGGCACCGCTGAGGAGCTGGAGCTCTGTGCCAGGCTCTGGTTCCTGACCGAGGGCCGTGGGCGCATGCTTACCGCAGCCGAGGTGGCTGAGCTACAGGGGGTGACCAAATGATCGGCGTTGTGGCCGACGATACGACCGGCGCAAACGACATTGGGGTCATGTTCGCAAAGCATGGCTACCACACCCGTGTCCTTACCCTCACCCCCGACCTGCGGCCGGAAGCGCTGCAGTGCGACGCCGTGGTCATTGACACCGACAGCCGGCTGGACAAGCCGGAAGTGGCGGCCGAGAAGGTGCGCCGGGCCACTCGCCTGCTGATGGAGAAGGGCTGCACTGTCTACTGGAAGAAGACGTGCTCGGTCTTCCGGGGCAATGTCGGCCCGGAGTTCGATGCCATGTTGGATACCCTGGGGGCCGATTTCGGGGTGGCGGTTGCGGCTTTCCCCAAGAACGGCCGCACTACGGTGCACGGCATGCACGCTGTGCGTGGTGTGCCCCTGGCGGAGTCGGAATTCCGCAGAGACCCGGTTCATCCGACGACGGAATCCGACCTGCGCCGGGTGCTCCAGAACCAGACCCCGCACCCTGTGGGTCACGTGGACCTGCAGACCGTGAGGCGCGGCGTCGGTGCGATCAAAGAGGCGCTCAATGAGCTGCGGGGCCGCGTTCGCTACGCCCTGTTTGACGCCGAAACCCAGGCGGACCTGGCGACCATTGCGGAAGCCACGGCCGGAGAGCTGGTGCAGCTAGGGGGCAGCGGCCTTGCTGAGGAGCTTCCTCCGTTCTGGCCCCCGGTCGCCGCTGGCGCCGCGATGAAGGACGTTGATCTTTCCGATCCCTGCGGTGTTTTTGCGGTCGCCGGGAGCCTGATGCCGCAGACCCGGGCCCAGGTGGAGGCCGCCAGGGAGGCAGGTATTCCCTGTCTGGAGCTGGATACGGTAGCCAACCTTACCGAGGAGGGCGCCAGGGCTGAGGTGGAGCGGATTTTGGCAGTGACGCTGCCCCTGCTGCGGGCCGGGCGTGACGTGGTCGTGCACAGCGCCCACCGGCCGGAGCAGGTCGAGGCCACCAAAGCCGCCGGCGCAGAGCTGGGGCTGCCCGAAGTGGAAGTGAGCCGGGCGGTCTCCAGGACCCTGGCTGAGATCACGGCGGCCGTTCTGAAGGAGACCGGGCTGAAGAAGCTCGTCATCATGGGCGGCGACACCACCGGCACCATCGTCCGGCGCCTGGGCATTCAGGGCAATATCGTGCTGGAGGAGATTGAGCCGGGACTGCCTTCGGGCCTGGCCCTTGGCGTTCCGCCGCTCCTCCTGGTCCTGAAGTCGGGCAGCTTCGGTAAGCCAGAGTTCTTGCTGAAGGCGATGGCACACCTCAAGGAGTACGCTAAGTAAAGAATCCGGCCGCCTCGCACTTTGAACTGAAACCCTCTCAATGGACACCTGAAAAGGGTCCGTTGAGAGGGTTCTTCTCGTTTACGGGGTATTTAGATGGCTTATAAGCGAAGGTGGGT
>JBOZRQ010000012.1:0-6045 GCA_050789255.1 Symbiobacteriaceae bacterium | reverse complement strand
TTTCTGTCCGTTCTACTTGAGGTCAGTTCCGGGCATTTACTCCGCTCGCGACTTACGCCTACGGCGTAGGTCGACATGTTCAAATCTCAACCTGTGTCTAGCAAAATCGAAGGTGCCCGTCCCTTGGGGGACGGGCACCTTCGATTTCATGTTGGAGCGGGTTACGAGATTTGAACTCGCGACCTACGCCTTGGCAAGGCGTCGCTCTACCGCTGAGCTAAACCCGCAGAACCGTGCTGCGAGATGTATTGTAGCAAGGCGGGCAGAGAGAGTCAAGCTGAAGGGGCAGGGAAAATGTGGCTATGTGAGCTTGGACCAGAGCCACTTGCCGCCGACGATCAGTCCGACGAAGAGCAGGAAGAGCAGGCTGCCCCACAGCCCGGCGCTCTGGGCGGCGGCAAGGTCGCTGCCGAAGTAGGCGTAGGCCAGGAAGGCTGGCGCCTGGCCCAGCAGGGCGACGCCGAGGAAGACCATCAACGAGATGCTGCTGATGCCAGCGACGTAGGCGACCATGTCGAAGGAGGCCACGGGGATCAGGCGCCCGAACAGGCTGAGGAGCAGGAAGTGGAGCGGTGTCAGCTTGGCGGCGCGCTCGATCCAGCGCTCGCCAAACTTGCGCCGCACCAGGGCGTGACCGAGCTGACGGGCAAGTCCGAAGTTGATCGCCGCTCCCACCATCCCTCCGACCAGGGAGTACAGGGTGCCCAAGAGCGGCCCATAGAGGGCGCCGGCCGCGACCGTCACCGGCCACGAGGGCAGCGGAGAGATCACCGCCTGCACGGTCTGCAAAACGATTACAACCAAGGGCCCCCAGGCCCCGGTGCGGGCCAGCAGGTCGGCAGCGGTCTGTACGCCCCCGCTGAAGGCGGGGCGGACAAGGGGCCACGCCCAGAGCAGGGCGCCCACCACCCCCGCCACGAGAATCCACCACATCCACCGAACTCGCATGCTTCAAACTATCCCCCTACCAGTTGCGCGAAAAGGGGCCACCTCACGGTGACCCCCAAGGGCATCAGCGCACGATCCGCCTCGCCCCGATAAACCGCTGTGACCAGTATACATTAGACAAGGGTGTGACGAGGACCCCCCTGCCCTCGGAACCGGCGTGAATGAAGTTGCCGTTGCCGTCGTAGACCCCGGCGTGGGAGGCTCCTTCAGCGTAGGTCGAGAAGAAGACCAGGTCGCCGGCGATCAGGTTGCCCCGTTCGACGGGGATGCCGGCCTCGAACTGCTCTTGCGAGGTCCTCGGCAGAGACACCCCGACCTGCTTGGCGACAAAGAGCATGAAGCCGCTGCAGTCAAACCCGGTGTCCGGGCTGGTGCCGCCCCAAGCGTAGGGGCTTCCCACGTACTGGCGGGCGATCTCCACCAGGCGGCTGCCCGCCCGGGAGGCTGTGGCCGAGTCGCGGCTGGCGAGAACAGAAGAGCGGCCCTCCAGCGTGATGATCCGCTCGTCACCGTTCCAGCCCACCCGCAGCCCCAGGTTCTCAGCAAAGAACCGCAGGGGGATGTAGGTCCGGTCGGACTTGATCTTCGCCGGGATCTCCATGACGACCATGGAGCCGTCGACGACGGCCAGGGAACTGTCGATCACGACCTTGATCTCGTGTTCGCCCAGCTTTGCGGTAACCATCCGGGTTTCTGCGTCCCAGCCAATCGCGGCGCCCAGCGGCTCCAGGATCGATCGTACCGGGACCAGGGTTCGATCGTTCTCAACGATGGGAGGAGCGTCAAAGGTGAGCTCCTGCCCGTTCAAAACCGTGCGGATTGGCGTCGCGGCGAGTGCCGCCTGGGGGGCAAGGGTGATGACCATTGCAGCGAGGGCTGCGACCAGCGGCCGCAGCGGGTGGAATCGTTCCGGCATCGAACGCCCCCTCTCTTCCAACATAGATTGTATTCTCTAATACGAAAAGGACCGCCTGCTTTATGGCGGTCCTTTTCCACAAGAAATTTTAGGGATTGTTACCAATCGGAGGGGCCGGCTGTGAGAGCCCCGGTCCGACCAGGACGACCTGGGTCGTGGGGAGGTAGTTATCGCGGGAAAGCAGCTCTCGCTTGACGACCTGACCGTTCTGGTAGACCACCCGGTAACCCTCGGACGCCAGCCCGGGGCTGCCGTACATCTTCACGCGCTGCTGGCCCGGTGCGAGTGTGGAATCGGTGATGGTCTTGGTGGGGAAGGGCCGCGAGCCCAGCACCTTCGACTCGATCTTGACCTCCTGCCCGTCCGGTACATCGCCGTACAGGCGGAAGGTCACAGCCCCGTCACCCGCCTCCGTCTGAATCAGCAGGTGGCCCAGGGTGGTGTTGCGCAGCTTGAGATCCTCCCAGCCCTGGGCAATGGCTGCATCCTGCGAGGCAGGGACGTACGGCACCGCCAGTTGATGCTGGTGGCGCTCCATGATCTCCATGTTGGCGCGCAGCGCTGCCCCGTAGAGTGTCGTGGCGACCTGGCAGACCCCGCCGCCGATGCCCTCAACCAGTTCGCCGCCCACGATTACGTAGGCCTGTTTCCAGCCGGTCTCGGCGTTGATCGGCCCGACGGTGGCGTTGTACGAAAGGACCTCGCCCGGTTTCAACATCACCCCGTTGAAGGCGGCAGCGGCCTTCTCCACATTGTCGGCCCGCGGGATGGTCGGATCGTACCGGGTGGTCCACTCTGCGACAAGTTTACGGATACGCATGCTCTCGAGCGAGGGCCGGGTCACCTCGGGCAGCCGCGTGGTGAGGGGCACCTCAAGCTCCGTGGCCGGCCCCAGCATCTGCAGGGCCTGCAGCACCACCTGCGGCTCGACGGAGCGGCCCTCCACCTCGGGGATGATCACCGGGGTCTGATTCTCGATGCGCAGCTCGGCAGGCACCGGGTCGCGGTTCAAATTGCTACGCACGGGCGCCAAGGCGGCAGTCAGCCGCTCCCGGTCCCAGGTGGCCTGATGCTCGATGCGCAGGGTGGGGCGGCTCCAGGCGAGCCGCTGCCACCACGGGAGGGACTCTGCCTGTGCCCGCAGCGCGGTGTGCAGCTCTTCTGTCGCCACGGTAAAGCCCAGTTCGCTCAACCGGTAGGTCCAGGAGTCGCTCTCGGCGGTCAAACGCACCTCGCGGCCCATCTGGGCATGTGCCCAGCCGTTCAAGGCTTCCTCAAGCTGACCGAAGTCACGCCCGCCAGCGATGCGGTCTTCGCCGAACCACACCTCGTAGTGCGGCGGGACGGTGAACAGGGCGATCAGGCCGGCAGTCAGCGCCAGCAAGAGCACGGCGATCACAGCCCGCAGGCGTCCCATGGGCTGGCGCGGAGCCGGGTTATGCGCACCTTCGGCACGTCTGTGCAAGGCCTTGTCACCCCTTTATAGATAATACGTACGCGATGGCGCGGGCGTTTGATCTTGTTGGAAGAATTTCCCCGCCTCAGTGCAAGGGGTCAGCATCAAAGGTGCGGGGAACCTCAACCCGGATGCAGAGCTCGGCGCCGCACACCAGCCGGTGGATCGGCTCCGTAAAGATCAGGCGCCCTTCGGGAGAGAATATGAGGACCGTCAGATCGGCAGGACCCGGAACTGGGTCGTAGGTGACCCGAAAGCGCCCGAAGTCGCCGCTCATCGATTCGCCAAGGATCTCCGCCCGGCCGCCCTCCACCCTGGCTGCGACGACCCGCACCCCCTGCAGGGGGCGCCCGGAACCGGATACGCTCACAAACCCGGAGATGGCGCGGTTCATGGATGTCACCTCGCAATCGCCTCAAAGTCAAGCACAAATCGACTAGACCAAAGGACCAACTTCGTCTATAATTAGGGACTGGTACTACAAGGGTCAAGGACCAATGTGCCTCCGTATTTTTTCTACATTTTTCCATGCACGACCTGTTCGCTGCCGGGTTAGACACGGCGAAGCAGGCCGATGACAAAGGAGGAGCAGCCCCGTGACCGGAACGCAAATTCTCGTGTACTGGCTGATGGTGGCCCTGTTCGGTAACCTGCTGGTGGTCAGCATCATCATGTTGTGGACGGGCAAGTTCCCGCCGCCCATGGGCAAGAAGAAGGCCTCCCCGCTGTTCTCCACCGCCCTGCACGTGATCGCCATGACCGGCACCCTGTACTTCGGTCAGCCGGACCTGCTCAAGAACACCCTGGCCCTGCTCTTCCCGTAAGCCGACACACCAAAGCGCCCTGCCTGACCTCATTGGTTCGGCAGGGCGCCTTTTCTTTGCTGGTAGGTGGAAATACTTGGGTTTTTATGGTAGCATCAGGGGGTAGAACGCTTGCATCATTAGTCCCGGGGGGAACAAGATTGCCATTTACCCATGTCGAGCAACTCCTGGCGGCGGGCGCTTACCTGCAGGCCCGCCGGGAAGCCGAGCGCTTGCTCTCGGGCGAGGACGCCCCGCAGAGCCACGCCGGCCGGCTCCACCACCTGGCCAGCCGGGCCGCCCTTCAGCTCAAGGACCTGTTCGGGGCGGTCAGGCACGGCGAAAAAGCCCTCACCCATGCCCAGGAGACCGGAGATTCCACCCTCATGGCCACGGTCCGCTTCGATCTTGGCTGCGCCTACACCCAAATCGGAGACGGGCACCTGGCCTCCTCCCACCTGCTGGCCTACCTGCAGGCTCAGCCCCCCGACCGCCTCTCCCGCAGCCACATCGGTACGGCCTACTGCAACCTGGCCCAGATCGCCCGGCAGCGCAAGCAGTGGGCTGAGGCCATCGGGTGGCTGCTGAAGGCCAGGGAGTTCGCAGAGTCGGCAAACCACGCCGCGCTGGAGCTTGACCTGGCCTGGGCGCACCTCATGCTGGGCCTGCCTGACCTCGCCCAGGGCCACCTCGCCGAGGCCGAGCATCACCTGGACGATCATCCCGACGAACGTCTGACCACCGGCCTGCTCTACCACCGGGCGCTGTATCATCGGCTGAAAGGTGAGCTTGCCACCTCCACCGCCCTCTGCCAGGAACTCTTCACGCCCGGGCGCCGCGCCACCGGCAACCAACCCCTGGCCTACGCCGCCTGGGTCATGGGCGAAAACGCCCTGGACCTGGGCCACCCGTCGGAGGCTATGCTGTTCGTCAACCTGGCCCTAGACCACGCCGTAAAGGGGAACCTCCCCCCAGTCATGAACCTGGCGGGCGATCTGCGCCGCCGCATCTCCTCCGCCATAGCGAATGCATAAGAAACGGGTCCGGCCATCGTGCCGGACCCGTTTGCGTTACTGGTCGCCAGGGGCCAGGGACCGGATGAGCGCTTCGAGCTGTTCCGGCGAAACCTTGCGCTCCAGGGCGAGCTGGATGGCCCGGACATATCGCAGGCCGGCCGCTGCTTCGAGGCCCGGGCTGGCCTGGGTCGCTTCCAGCTCCCCGTGCGTGAAGAAGCGGAGCGGCACCCCGGCCACCCGGGAGAGTTGTTCGAGAAAGAGACAGCTGACGTCGCGGCCGCCCTCAAGGACGGCGCTCAGTTCGGGAGGGCTAATGCCCAGTTGCCAGGCCACCTCCACCGTGGCCATGCCCTGCTCGCCCAGAAAGCGGACCACAGCTCCGAACCGGACCGGCGGGTCGCCCAGGGCCAGTTGGAGCTGCTCGGCGGGCGGTATGGCGGCCCACCGCCGGCGGAACCGCTCCCCCAGCGTGAAGGCCTGGGCGGCCAGCATCACATCCGACCGGTCATCGAACGGGGGGCGGGGCACCTCGCCCATGAGAAAGGCGGGGCGGACGCCCAGCGCCTCGGCCAGCGCCTCCACCGTTTGCTTGGTGGGGTTCTGCTTGATGCCGTGCTCCAACTGCGACAGGTAGCTGACGGCCCTTCCGGTGCGGTCGGACAGCTGCTGGAGGGTGACCCCCTGCTCCAGCCGCGCCCAGCGCAGCCGTTGGGCCAAGGATCCGCTGTTGTCCATACTTTATTCACCCACCAGATTATACCATTATTTTCCTGACAGGACAACGGGAGGCTTCGACAGCGTACACTGTTTTCCGCGGACTGAGCCAAGGGGGGATGTCAGTGGATGACATGGAGAGCAAGGCCCAGGCGCTGCGGGACTTCGCTGCGCACGTAAACCCCATGAAGG
>JBOZRQ010000011.1:0-177214 GCA_050789255.1 Symbiobacteriaceae bacterium | reverse complement strand
CGGTCACGGTGCAGGAGGCGCCCGCCTTCACGGGCGCCGCGGCCAACACCGCTCAGTTCATCAGCACCAGTGCAGGCCTGGTTGCCCTTGAGACGACTGCAGCTTCCGGAGAAACGCTCACCTTCACCGTGACGGACGGCGCCCTGCCGCCAGGCGTCTCCCTGACCTCGAACGGCACGTTCAGCGGCCAGGCGACCACGGTGGGCGACTACACGGCTGACATTCAGGTGACCGACGGTCACGGCGGCCAGGCGACCACGACCCTACAAGTTACAGTCCAGCAAGGCCCGGCGTTCACGGCGGACGCCACCAACACCAGCCAACTGCGCAGCATCGGCGCCGGCCTTGCCGCCCTGCAAGTGACCCAGGCAGCGGGCGAGACGCTTAACTTCACGCTGACCGGCGGCTCGCTGCCGGCGGGCATCACACTGAACACGAACGGCACGTTCGCCGGCACCGTCACCACGGTGGGCGCGACGTCGGCCACGATCAAGGTGACCGACACCCACGGCGGCCATGCGACGACCACGCTGGCGGTTACGGTGCAGCAGGCTCCGGCCTTCACCGGCGCCGCGGCCAACACCGCGCAGTTCATTAGCACCAGTGCGGGCCTTGCCGATCTGCAGGTTACGAAGGCCGCAGGGGAGGTCCTGACCTTCACCGTGACGGACGGCGCCCTGCCGCCAGGTGTCTCCCTGACCTCGAACGGCACGTTCAGTGGCCAGGCGACCACGGCCGGCGACTACACGGCTGACATCCAGGTGACCGACGGTCATGGCGGCAAGGCGACCACTACCCTGCAAGTCACGGTGCAGGAAGGCCCGGCGTTCACGGCCGATGCTACGAACACGGCCCAGTTGATCAGTAAGGGCGCTGCCCTTGCAGCCCTCCAAGCGACCAAGGCGGCGGGCGAGACCCTGACATTCACCCTGACCGGCGGCTCGCTGCCGGCAGGCATCACGCTCAGCACGGACGGCACGTTCACCGGCACCGCCAGCACTGTGGGCAGCACCACGGCCACGATCCAGGTCGCCGACACCCATGGCGGCCGTGCGACGACCACCCTCGACGTCAATGTACAAGTGGCCCCTGCGTTCACGGCAGCCGCGACGAACACGAGCCAACTGCGCAGCATCGGCGCCGGCCTGGCGGCCCTGCAAGCGACCAAGGCCACAGGCGAGACGTTGACCTTCTCCCTGACCAGCGGTGCCCTGCCAAACGGAATCACCCTGAATGCAGACGGCACCTTCACCGGCACGGTGACCACCGTGGGCAGCACCACGGCGACGATCCAGGTAGCCGACACCCACGGCGGCCATGCGGCCACCACCCTGGACGTGACTGTCCAGCCAGGCCCGGCCTTCACAGCGGCCACGGCGAACACCAGCCAGCTAGTAAGCGTAACCTCGGGCCTGGCGAGCCTTCAGGCCACGGCAGCGGCCGGAGAAACCCTTACGTACACCCGGGTAGGCGGCGCTCTACCAGCAGGCATCACCCTGAACGCCGACGGAACCTTCAGCAACAAGGTCACTGCGATGGGTGACACCAGTGCCACCATCGAGGTGGCCGACACACACGGCGGCAAGGCGACCACCACGCTGGAGGTGACGGTCCAGCAAGGCCCGGCCTTTACCGCCGCCGCGTCCAACACGAGCCAGCTCGTGAGCGTAGGCTCCGGCCTTGCAGCCCTGCAAGCGACTAAGGCCACAGGCGATACGTTGACCTACACGCTGTCCAACGGTTCACTGCCGCAAGGAATCACCCTGAACGCCGACGGCGCCTTCAGTGGCCAGGCCACCACGGTAGGCAGCACCAGCGCCACCATCGAGGTGGCGGACACCCACGGCGGTCATGCCACCACCACCCTGGACGTCCAGGTGCAGGCGGCGCCCGCCTTCACGGCTGCAGCGCACAACACCAGCCAGACCATCAGCACAGGCAACGTGCTTGAGGCCCTGGAGACCACGAGCGCAGAGGGGGAGACCCTGACCTTTACAATCCGCAGCGGTGTGCTGCCGGCAGGGATCACCCTGAACGCCGACGGCACCTTCTCGGGCACTGCCACGACGGCCGGCACCGCGACCGCTGAGATCGCCGTCCGGGACACCCACGGCGGCGAGGCGGTGACCTCCCTGGCGGTCACCGTACAGCAAGGTCCCGTCTTCACCTCGGCTACCTTCAACACGACCCAGACCATTCTCACCGGACAGACACCGATTGCTCTGGCCGCGAACGTGGATGTCGGCCAAACCGCCACCTTCACGCGGCTCTCCGGCACGCTGCCGACGGGCATCACCTTGAACGCAAATGGTACCTTCGCTGGCTACGCCAGCACGACCGGCACCTTCACAGCGACGATCGAGGCTGCGGACGCCCGGGGCGGCAAGGCGCAGACCACCCTCACCATTTCGGTCTACGAGCCCGCTCCGCCTCCCCAGCCCAAGCCCAAGCCCGAGCCCAAGCCTGAGCCCAAGCCTGAGCCCGAACCCGAGACGACCGTAGACCCGACGCCCACGCCTGACCCGACCCCGGACCCGGAGCCCACGAAGAGCAGCGGTGTTGCGATCATCGTCAACGGCGTCCGGCAGGATGACTCTGCGACGGCGACCACCTCGACCGATGGGGATCAGACCACGACCACCGTCACCGTCAACCGGCAGAAGCTCGACGAAAAGCTGGCGCAGGAAGGCGACGGAACCGTGGTGACCATCCCGGTTCAGACCGGGGCCGACGTCGTGGTCGGCGAGCTGACCGGCCAGATGGTCAAGAGCATGGAGGACAAGCAGGCGGTTCTTGAGGTGCAGACCGAGGCCGGCAGCTACACCCTCCCGGCAGAGCGCCTCAGTATCGATGCGGTCATGGCGCAGTTGGGCGACCAGGTGGATCCGAACCAGGTCAAGGTTCAGGTCCGGATTGCCAAGGCCCAGGACGATGAGGTCAAGGTGGTGGAGGACTCCGCCAACCAGGGCTCCTTCGTCATCGTCGCTCCGCCCGTGCAGTTCTCGGTGACGGTGACCCACGCCGGCAAGACCGTGGAGGTCGACGAGTTCAATGCCTACGTGGAGCGCACCATACCGATTCCCGACGGCGTCGATCCCAACAAGATCACCACGGGCGTCGTGGTCGATCCGGACGGCACCGTGCGGCATGTGCCCACCAAGGTGGTCCTGATCGGCGGGCGGTACTACGCCAAACTCAACAGCCTGACCAACAGCAGCTACACGGTGATCTGGAATCCGATCGAGTTCGCTGACGTGGCGGACCACTGGTCCAAGGCGTTCGTCAACGAGATGGGCTCCCGCAAAGTGGTCAGTGGAGTGGGGGAGGGCACCTTCGCCCCGGACCGTGCGATCACCCGGGCCGAGTTTGCGGCCATCGTGGTGCGGGCGCTGGGGCTCAGGCCCACCGCCTACGCCGGCCGGTTCAGCGATGTGAGCACCAGCGACTGGTTTGCCAGCTCTGTGGCTGCGGCCTACAAGTACGGCATTGTCACCGGCTACGAGGATGGGACCTTCCGACCCGGCAGCACGATCACCCGCCAGGAGGCCATGGTGATGGTGGCCCGGGCGATGAAGGTGGCCGGCATGGAGGTGGAGCTGTCAGCAGGTGCCGTGGCGGATAGCCTGGCCCGGTTCACCGATGCCGGGGAGTTTGCTGACTGGGCCCGCACCTCGGCGGCCCTGGTCGCCAAGCATGAGGTGATGATCGGCCATGACGGCCTGGCCAAGCCGACCGACAGCATCACCCGGGCCGAGACGGCGACCATCATCATGCGGATGCTCCAGAGGGCTGGGCTGATCTAGCCCGCCACGAGAAAACGGCTGCAGGGGGATATCACCCCGGCAGCCGTTTTTCACTGGAGGAACCCACCCGCCGGACGGAGAAGCCTCTCCCCGAGGTGTTGCAACATGCTGATGATTTCGCAGCTGAGCAAGTCGTTTCGCAAGGTAACGGCCGTCGACAACGTCACCTTTCAGGTCAACCCGGGCGAGGTGGTCGGCTTCCTGGGGCCCAACGGCGCCGGCAAGACGACCACCATCAAGACCGCCGTGGGACTGCTCCGGCCCAGCGCCGGCAGCGTCTCGGTCTGCGGCCACAACGTACATACCCAGCCAATCGAGGCCCGCCAGGTCCTGGGCTACCTGCCTGACGTGCCCGCCCTCTACCCGCGCCTGACCGGCTGGGAGACCATGGACTTCGTCGGCGACGCCTTCCGGCTCGACCCGCAGGAGAAGGTGCGCCGGGCCCACCAGCTGGTGGAGCTCTTCGGGCTGGAGGAATGGATGGGCCGCCAGGTCGAGACCTACTCCCACGGCACCCAGCAGAAGCTCGCCTGGGCCTGCGCCCTGCTTCACGACCCTCAGGTGCTGCTGCTCGACGAGCCCACCGTTGGCCTGGACCCGGTCAACGCCCGCCTAATTAAAGATGTGATCCTGCTGCTGCGCCAGCAGGGCAAGGCCGTTCTCATGTCCAGCCACCTGCTCGCCATGGTGGAGGAGCTCTGCGACCGCATTGTGATGATCAGCAAGGGGAGGCTGGTGGCCGAGGGCACCATGGCCGACCTGCGGCAGAAGGCGGCGGCCGCCGGGCACGGCACGCTCGAAGGGATGTTCCTCGCCCTCACCGGGGCGGAGGATCAGTCCCAGCGGGCCTCCGACGTGCTGGGCCGGCGCCCGGGGAGGTGAGCTTATGCCGGCAAAGCCTGTCAAACGCAGCCCCAAGGAGGCCTGGTGGAGCCTCGCCACGCCCCCGGCCCGCTCTGCCGCTCTGGCGGACGCCCGCTATGAGCTGATGCTCGTCTTCCGCACCCAGTGGCGCTCCTTCCGGGGCGCCATGAAGGCCAGCCCGGAAATGGCCTGGGCCAACACCTTCGCTGCGGTCCTGGCCGGCCCCGGGCTCCTTCTCGCCTGGGTGTTGCTGTTCTTCGGCGCCCGTGCCACAGCGTCGGTTCTGCAGCCGGGTCCCGCCGACGCCCAGTTGGTCACCGTCTCGGCGATGGGCATCCTCATCGCAGCAGCGGCGCTCTCCCTGACCCAGTCAGGCACCATCCTCACCCACTCGGCGACCATCCCGCTGCTCTTCACCCTGCCCCTGCGCAGCCGCTCGGTGCTCTTCGGGCTGGTGATGCAGCAGGCGGCCTTCAGCCTTTGGGCGCCCTTCCTCGCCACCGCCCCGGCCCTGGGGCTGCTAGCCGCCCGGGGCGCCGCCCTGGCTGGGCTGGTCCCCGTGATCTGCGCGGCGCTGGCGGTAGCCCTCGCACTGACCGCCATCGGCGTCTTCCTCGGCGCCACCGTCGTGCGCCTGATCCCCGGCGGGCTCTGGCAGGAGTGGACGCTGCTCCTCTCCACCGCCGGCGCCCTGGTCGGGTTCTACCTGACCCAGATCATCAACATGGACCTCCAGGCCAAGCCCGACCCCCTGGCCCAAATCACGGCCATAGGGCGCTGGCTTCCGTCCTGGTCCCCCCTGGGGTGGATCGGCGGGGTAGCGGGGCTGGCCGCCCGGGGACATAGCGGCACGGCCTGGCTGGCCGGGGTGGGCGCCCTCGCCGGCGGCCTACTCCTGGGCTGGGGCCTGGTGAACCTGCTCGACCGGATGTACCAGAGCGGCCTGGCCGCCTCTCCGGCCGGCGTCAGCGCCTCGGGGGCGGGCGCCGCCAAACGTCAGCTCGTCTCCCGCACCGGCTGGCGGGGGACCCCGCTCGCCGCCATGCTCCGGCGGGAGTGGCGGCGCATGGTGCGCAGCCCCAGGCTCTTCGGGCTGCCCCTGGCAATGACCGCCCCCATGATCATCCCATTGATGATCATCCCGGACGAGGTCGGAAGCGCCATGACCCGGGGCGCCGTCCCCTTCGCGCTGAGCCTGGGCGCCGCCGTCACCGCACTCTCCGCTGTGGGGGCCGAGGAGAAGGCATTCTGGCTCACCCGCCTGAGCCCCATGACCAGCCGGGAGATCGTGCAGGGCAAAGCAGGGGCGATCTGGAGCCTCTTCACGTCGGTCGGTGTGGCGATCGCCCTGGGGCTGGCTCTCTTCACCGGGCTCCCCGCCTGGCAGGCGGGCCTCATGACCCTTCACACATCGCTGGCCGTAGCGGCGGCCACGGCCATCGGACTCGGGGGTGGGTGCGCCGACCCCGCCTTCACCCCGATCACCAAGCAGCAGTACGCCGGCGTGGGCGCCTCCGTCACCGCCATCTTCGGCGCCCTCGCCTGGGTGATCGTCCACGGCGTCGCCTACGTCCTGCTGGTCGCCTTCCTCCCGGTCCCGCTGCCGAAGCCCTTCCTGGAACTGGCCCTAAGCGCGACGGCGGTCCTGCTCAATCTCCCGGTCCTGGCCGGAATCCTGACAGGCGCCGCCCGGGCCCTCTCCAAAGTAGAGTTCAAATAAGCAAACGCCCCGCACTCCCGAAACCGGGTGTGCGGGGCGTTCTCCATCATTTCAGCTCGAAGGTAGCCGAGATCGTCACCGTAAACTGCGACGTGCCGCCGAAGACCGGCATCGGGGCGGCGCCGTCCGCCATGCCCTTGGCTTCGTACGCCATGGGTCCCCGCACGGAGCCGCTGTTGTCCATCACGCTGATCCGCAGGACCTGCGAGATCCCGCTGCCCATGCGCTTGGCCACTCGCTCGGCCTTGGCCTTGGCGTCATCCGCAGCCAGGTCCATCGCCTGGTCCATCAGCGCCTCGGGGTCCTTCACGGTGAAGGAGAGGGAGCTCATCTGGTTGGCGCCGGCAGCCACGGCCGCCTCGATGTAAGCGGGCACCTGATCGAGGTTCTGGGTGGTGACCGTCACGTTGGAGGTCGCCCGGTAGCCCTTCAGCACCTGGCCCTTCTCCTGGGTCCAGTTGTACTCGGCGCCCAGGTTCAGCTCGGAGGTCTTCAGATCATCTTCCTTGACGCCCTGGGAGGTAAGCGCATCCGCAATCTGGTTCATGATCTTGCTGGCCTCTTTGAAGGCGGCCGAGGGGGTGTCCGCAAGAGCGGTCACGCCAAGGGTGATGATGGCCGTGTCAGGCTTGGCTTCAATCGTACCCTTGCCCACCACATCGATGGTCCGCTGCGGGGCGACAGGGGTCTCGGCGTGTGTAACCTGGGAGCGGCCCCAGGCGGCGAGGGCCAGCACGAGCAGGCCGATGGCGGCGATCCATTTGCGCATGGTTCTTACCTCCTATGGATTTTCAACCCAATAGACGGACTAGCCCGGCGAAGCGGTGCATAAAAATCGCCAACAGAGGTGAGATTTTTGCGGACCGTTGTCGTTCGGCGCTTCTGGATGGTTCTCTGGGGCCTGACCATCGCCCTGCTGGCGATCCCCCTGTTCGCGACGCTCGCGGACCGCCCGTTCAGCCAGGAGGCGCTCCGGCACTTCTCGCTGGACTGGCTCAACCTGGGCCGCAGATTCACCCGGGAGGCCATGGTCGCCGCCACCCTTGAGTCGGTGGTCAGCCTGGGGGTCATGGCCTGGCTCTGCTTCTCCGAGGGCGGCGCCCGCCTGCTGCGCCGCCTGGAGGCGCTGGGCAAAGGAAGGCTGTGGCTCGAACTCGCCGCCGTGGCCGCCGGCATCGCCCTGATCTCGGCCCTGGTCGACCTGCCCTTCGACTACTACCTCGGTTTCGTCCACGAACGGGCCTACGGGCTCTCCAAGGAAGGCCTGGGGGCCTGGCTGAAGGACTATGTGCTGGGCCAGGGGCTCGACCTGGTGCTGAGCCTGCTCATCTGGATGCCGCTCTACTGGCTGATCCGCCGCTTCCCCCGGGGCTGGTGGCTGCCCGGCGCCGCCGTTCAGTTCGCCGCTTATGGCCTCTTGATCGCTGCCATGCCGGTAGTCGTGATGCCGCTGTTCGATGAGATCGTCCCCGTGCGGGACCCCCAGGTCCAGGCGATGGTCCAGCGCCTGGCCGACAAGGCCGGCGTGGAGGTGGAGGCCGTCCACGAGGTGCTGGTCAGCAAGAAGTCCTCCCGGGTCAACGCCATGGTGACGGGGCTCGGCCCCACCAAGGACATCTTCGTCTACGACACCCTCCTCAGGCAGTTCACCCCAGAAGAGGTGGAGGTGGTGCTCGCCCATGAGCTCGCCCATGCCGCCTACGGGGACGTGCTCACCAGCTGGCTCCTCGGCGGGGCTGGGGCGGCAGTTACCCTCTTCCTGGCCGCATGGATGCTCAACCGGATGATCGGCGTGGGGCCGCTGAACATCGGGTCCCCGCACGCTGCCCGGGGCCTGGCGCTCCTGATGCTCATGCTCTCGCTGCTGGGGGCGGTGACCGGGCCCTTCGACAACGTCATCTCCCGGCGCATGGAGGTCCGGGCCGACGCCTTCGCCTTGCGGGCCACGGGCAATCCGACGGCCTTCGTCAGCGGGTTCAAGAAGCTGGCCGGGGAGAACCCCAGCGACGTGGAACCCCCCGCCGTGGTCGAGTTCCTGAACCACTCGCACCCGTCCATCGTCCGGCGGATTCAGATGGCGGTGCGCTACGGTGCAAAGTAGGTTTGAACGCATCCCCGGTCGGTGGATCTACTGCAACTACCCGGAACGGCTGCCGCAAAAGGCCCTTGAGCACCACTACCTGAATCGGGTGCTGGTGACCGGGGAGGCGCAGCTCTTCGCATCGTACGTCAGCGAGATCGATGTGCCGGTCACCTTTGGCGTACAGGTGGTCAACCCGGGCGCCCGCCAGGCACAGGTCCTGCTGAAGAATCATGGCCATCGCCACTCGGGCGACTATCCAAACTGGTGCGATGTGGAGGGCGGGGTGTGGGCAGACTACTATGCCTACACCCCGCGTCCGCCTGTGCGCATCCTGCCGAAGCGGTCCGTCTGGCTGGTGCAGGAGTCCGTTCCAGCAAGAGCCTACTTCAATACCCTGCTGCGCTTCACTACAACCGCACCGGTGTGGTGCTTGGTCTACGTCTACAGGGACCGTGCCTCCATAGATAGGAGGGCAACCTGCTATCCGTGGGATCCCGCCAGCATCCAGTACCGCGGAGTGGGGGACAGCGTGGCGATCCGTGCACAGGTCGCCCTGCGGACCTCGGAGCTGCCGGTCTCCTGGAACACGCACACCTGCGCATCCCCCGACGAGATGGTCGCCATCCGCGATCCCTGCACCGGGCTTGTCCACGCCTGCGAAACAGGCGCCAACCTGGGCAACTGGGGGCTTCCCTACCTTTATCACGTGATGATCACCAACGACCAGGACCATCCGGCCGAGATCGAGTTTACAGCAGGCGGTGGCGGACCGGGCACGACTGGCTACGCCGCCATCCGGCAGCGAGGCGTGGTCAGTTGGACATGCCCGGAGGAGAACCAGTGGTGGCACTTCCTCGCCGACAGGCTGGAGCCGGGGGAGCAACGTAGTTACGACTTCGAGTACATCCGAATCTCCAATGCCACGAATCCGGCAGCCATTCGCATCATGAAAGTTTGACCTACCCTTTGCAACCAGGCCCTGATACGATTATGCTTGGAGAGTTAGGGATTTTCACCACGGCCCGCCGGTTGTGGTAGACTTACGAAGTCAGAGGTGGTCCCTTTTGGCGGAGCAGGAGCTTAAATCATCCAACTTCATTCAGGACATTATCGATCAGGATAGGCAGCAAGGCCGGTACGACGGGAGGGTCCACACCCGGTTCCCACCGGAGCCCAACGGCTACCTGCACGTCGGCCATGCCAAGTCCATCTGCCTGAATTTCGGGATCGCTGCGACCAACGGCGGCCTGTGCAACTTGCGCTTCGACGACACCAACCCCACCAAGGAAGAGGTCGAGTACGTCGAGTCGATCAAGGCAGACGTGCGCTGGCTCGGCTTTGACTGGGATGACCGCCTCTTCCACGCCTCCGACTACTTCGAGCAGCTCTACGAATGGGCGACCCTTCTGATCAAGGCGGGCAAGGCCTACGTCTGCGACCTCTCCCTGGAGGAGATGCGCGAGCAGCGGGGCAGCCTGACCGAGCCCGGCAAGGAGAGCCCGTACCGCAACCGCTCGGTGGAGGAGAACCTGGACCTGTTCCGCCGCATGCGGGACGGCGAGTTCCCGAACGGCGCCCGGGTCCTGCGGGCCAAGATCGACATGACCTCCGGCAACATGAACATGCGCGACCCGGTCCTCTACCGGATTCTGCATGCCGAGCATCACCGGACGGGCAACAAGTGGTCCATCTACCCGATGTACGACTACGCCCATCCCCTCTCGGATGCGATTGAGTCCATCACCCATTCGATCTGCACCCTGGAGTTTGAGGACCACCGGCCGCTGTACAACTGGCTGCTGGAGCAGCTCAACATCCCCCAGGCGCCCAAGCAGATCGAGTTCGCTCGCCTCAACCTGACCCACACCCTTACCAGCAAGCGCGGCCTGCGCCGCCTGGTGGAGGAGGGGCATGTGGCCGGCTGGGATGATCCCCGCATGCCGACCATCTCGGGCATGCGCCGCCGGGGCTTCACCCCCGAGGGCCTGCGCAACTTCTGCAACGACGTGGGCGTGGCCAAGGCCAACAGCGTGGTCGCCCTGGCGCAGATGGAGCACTTTATCCGAGAGGATCTCAACCGTACGGCGCCGCGCATGATGGCGGTCCTGCGGCCCCTCAAGGTGGTCATTACCAACTACCCCGAGGATCAGGTCGAGGAGTTCCAGGTGGAGAACAACCCCGAGGATCCGGCGGCGGGCAGCCGCACGGTGCTCTTCTCCCGCACGATCTACATCGAGCAGGAGGACTTCATGGAGGTGCCGGCGCCCAAGTACTTCCGCCTGGCGCCCGGCAAGGAGGTCCGCCTGAAGGGCACCTACTTCATCACCTGCCAGGAGGTCGTCAAGGACCCCGCCACCGGCGAGGTGGTGGAGCTGCGCTGCACCTACGACCCGGCCACCCGTGGCGGCGAGTCGCCCGACGGCCGCAAGGTCAAGGGCACGATCCACTGGGTCTCGGCTAGCCACGCCAAGAAGGCCACGGTGCGGCTCTACGAGAACCTCTTCCTGACCGAGAACCCCGCCGAGGGCGGCGACTTCATGACCAACCTCAACCCGGACTCCCTCCAGCTGCTGTCGGGCTGCCTGGTCGAGCCCGCTGCCGCCGCTGCGACCCCCGGCTCTCGCTTCCAGTTCATGCGGCACGGGTACTTCTGCGTCGACCCGGACTCGACCGAGGGTGAGATGGTCTTCAACCGCACCATCGGGCTGAAGGACTCCTGGGCCAAGGCCAAGGCATAATTTGCTTGCAGGGCGGGCGCCGACTCCGTAGTGGAGTGGGCGCCCGTTTTCGCGGGGGTCATCGTGCAAAAGTAGTGCGAGAAGCGGTCGCAGTGAGAATTAGAATCATCGTCATTGAGAATTAGAGTCATCTAAATAAACTTTGTGAGGGGGCGTAATCCTTCTGCTCCTCGCTGCGTCTAATGAATAGAAGGCCTGAAGAGAAGCGATGGGGGGAGAACGTTCATGGATCATCATCATGCACACGACGAGGACGAGGTAAGGCCGCTTCTCATGGCCACCATCCTCTGCGCCGTCTTTCTGGCGGCGGGGTACGTCGCCGAACGCTGGTTGGGGGCCAGCGCCTGGGTCTACATCCCGCTCTATGTGGTAAGCTACGGCACCGGCGGGTACTCCCGCCTGATTGAAGGCGCCAAGGCGCTGATCGAGGAGAAGACGCTCGATATCAACTTCCTGATGATCCTCGGCGCCGCCGGGGCAGCCGTGCTGGGCCGCTGGGAAGAGGGCGCCATGCTGATGTTCCTCTTCACGCTCTCGGCCACCCTGGAGTCCTTCGCCGTCGGGCGCACCCGCAAGGCGATCCGCAAGCTGATGGCCCTGGCGCCCGAGGATGCCCTGGTCCGCCGGGAGGGCCGCGAGGAGCGGGTCCCCGTGGGCGACCTGCAGGTCGCCGACCTGGTCATTGTGGGACCCGGCGAGCGCATCCCCGCCGACGGCGAGATCCGCCGGGGCAGCACCGCGGTGAATGAGGCGGCGATCACCGGCGAGTCGATCCCGGTGGAGAAAGGGCCGGGGGACAAGGTCTTCGCCGGCACCGTCAACGCCAACGGGTCGATCGAATTCGCCGTCACCAAGCGGGCGTCGGAGTCCACCCTGGCCCGGATCATCCGGGTGGTGGAGGAGGCGCAGGCCCAGAAGGCCGCCACCCAGCGCCTGACCGACTGGATCGACCGCTACTACACCCTGATCGTCATCGGTGCGGCTGCCATCGCCTGGGTGCTGCCCCCGCTGGTCGGCTGGGACACCTGGCCCGGCAGCTTCTACCGGGCGATGATGCTCCTGGTGGTGGCGAGCCCGTGCGCCCTGGTCATCTCCACCCCGGCGGCGATCCTGTCCGGGATTGCCCGGGCCGCCAGGGCCGGCATCCTCTTTAAGGGCGGGCGCCACCTGGAGGCGGTGGCGGGGGTCAAGGTGGTGGCGTTCGATAAGACCGGCACGCTCACGACCGGGCGCCCCAGCGTGGTGGAGATCCTGCCGGAGGACGATATCACCGAGGCGGAGTTGCTGCAGCTGGCGGCCGCGGCGGAGTCCCGGTCGGAGCACCCCCTGGCAACAGCTGTGATTCGCTCGGCCCGGGAGCGGGGGATCGCCTTCAGCAAGGCGGATGAGTTCCAGGCCCTGCCGGGGCTCGGCGCCCGGGCCTTGGTCGACGGTCGTGAGGTGGTGGTGGGGGCGCCCCGCCTGCTCCAGGACCTCGGGCTGACGCCCTCCGAGGAGGTGGGCGCCCGGCTTGCGGGGCTCTATGAGTCGGGCCTGACCACCATGGTGGTGGTCAGCGGCGGCAAGCTGCTGGGGATCATCGGGCTGGCCGACACCCTGCGCCCCGAGGCCCACGAGACCCTGCTGCAACTCAAGCGGCTCGGGATCGTACGCACGGTGATGCTCACCGGCGACAACCGGCGGGCCGCAGCGATGATGGCGGAGCGCCTGGGCGTCGACGAGGTCCGCTCCGAGCTGCTCCCCGAGCAGAAGCTGCAGGTGATCCACGAGCTGCGGGCCAAGTACGGCTCGGTCGCCATGGTGGGCGACGGCGTCAACGACGCCCCGGCGCTGGCCGCCGCCGACGTGGGCGTGGCCATGGGCGGCATCGGCTCCGACGTGGCCATGGAGACCGCAGATCTCGTGCTGATGTCCGAGGAGGTCGGCAAGATCCCGGAGGCGATCCGCCTGGCCCGCTCGGCCCGCACCGTGGTGCTCCAGAACCTGGGCTTCTCGATCCTGGTCATCCTGGGGCTGGTCTCGACGGTCCTGTTCCGGGGGCTGACCCTGCCCCTCGCGGTGGTGGGGCATGAGGGCTCCACGATCCTGGTGGCCTTCAACGGCCTGCGGCTGCTGGCCTTCCGGACCCGGGCCGCGTAAGTTGGCAAAGTGAAAGGCGGTGCGCTCAGCACCGCCTTTTTGTCAGTCCGACCTTGTCCACTGCAGATACCGATCCAGGCTTTCGCTGACCGCCTCCGAGACCACCTGCTCAAACGGTTCCAGAACGTTCTCCACGCTGGCCTGCTCAAGCGCATCAAGGTAGGCGATGCGGCGCTGCGGGTCGGCCTTGATAATCGCCGGCGGATAGCCGTGGCGCATAAGGATCAGGTTCATCAGGAGCCGGGCCGTCCGTCCGTTGCCATCGGTGAATGGGTGGATGTAAACGAACCGGTGATGAAAGCGGGCCGCCAACATCACGGGGTGTAAGGCAAGTTCATTTGACCGATACCAGTCGAAGAGATCGTTCATCGCGGAAGCGACCGTTGCCGGTGGCACATGCCTGCTGCCGCTAATTGCGACGGGTACCGATCGCCACGTTCCTGCGTTTGCGTCATCGATCCCCCGCATGATGATGCTGTGAAGTTGCCTGACCACATAGGGCGTCAGGGGCTCCTGCCGGGCGACTAGGTCTGCCAGATAATCAACGGCTTGCGCGTGGTTCGTGACCTCCAGGTGCTCCCGCAGGGTCTTGCCGCCGCCGATCGTCAGCCCTTCCAACACGACCTGGGTCTCCCTGAGGGACAGCGTGTTGCCTTCGAGGGCGTTGCTATGGTACGTCCACTCAAGGCGGGTTGCCTCCCCGATCGTCCGGACCGTCGCGGCGGGCAACGGTCGCAGCTGGTCGAGCAGCGCTTTCTTGCGGTCGATCGCGATGAGCTGTTGGTCCAACGTCATCCAAGGGATCCGCCTTTCCGCATGGGCTTGATGTCCAAATTGTACCACATCCGGCGAACGAAACGGTGTGTTTTGCCGGTCTTCTTGGTAAGGAGTAACGTGTCGAACCAGGAGGTGCGGTATGTCATCGCTGCTACAGCAGCTACTTGTGGCTACCGCCAGGCATCATCTCCAGGTGGGCAGGATTCGTGACGCAAGGACTACCGGACACAGCGGAGTACGGTGTCACAGCCATTGCTGTGAGCATCGCCTTCCATAACCTGCTACGCGGGATTGGCGTCACAGCTATAGCCAGCTGGTTCCACGTTGGGCGCTTTCCGTTGGGGTATCTGATTCCATGGGTCTCTCTTGCCCTATACGGAATCCTCTTGGGGACGAACTCCTTTGGATTGCCCAGTTCCGCAGGACCCATGGCACCAACGCTCTCTGTAGCATGGACGAGGTCCGGGCTGCGCGAATTGACCGCATACGTCCTGGTTGCCGCTGCCCTGGCGAACGTTCCGCTGTGGCGCCAGCGTTCCTGGGTGGATACTCGAACGGAGCGGATTCGTCGTTGGGCCGATATCCGATTGGCTTGGTCAGACCTTGTGGGACTGGTCACTGCTCTGGTGCTAGTCGGCTGGAGTGCATACGTAGAGGCATTGCAGATTGTTCACCAGGGATGATGGGAGAGAGAAAGGAGCCGGGGGCTAGTCCCCGGCTCCTTTGGTATGCGACGCTTTCTGGCGCCGCTTGATGACTTCCAGCTCGGCCTCGATCTCGGCGGACCGGTGCATCATAAAGCGGTCGACGGCCTCAAGGTCTTTGAGTTGCTCCTTGATGACGCCCACGTCGATGACGACCCGTTCGAGCGTCGCTTCGATCCTATCCAGCCTAGCTTCGATGCCCTGCACGGTGGCCACCAAGGCTTGTTGCCCGGCGAGCAGTGCACGCAGAATCTCTTTGTCTTCCGCATCCATGAGGGTTTCCCTCCACGCCCGCTAATCGAGACTATGTTATCACACTGTGAGATCGATTAGTCAGCAGCACCAGACGGGGTGTCGGCAGCCTTGGCCAACTCCTTGGCCGGGGCGGGCTGCTCCTTGCCGGGAGCGACCTGCTCCTTACCCTGAGCGGCGGCCTTCTTCTCAGCCTCGGCCTTGGCGGACTTCTTGCGCTTGCCCTCCTCGATGGCCTGGAACTCGGCGTCACCGAAGTGCACCTCGATGCAGGCCCTCTTGCCGTAGGATCCGGCCTTGACCGGGATCACGGCGTAGGTCTTGCGAGGGATCTCGAACTTGAGAAGCGCCATGAGTCTCTGGAAGTCCATACGGCAGCGGCCCCCGCCGTCGAACCAGTTGGCCTTCAGGTACTGCTCGGACTGGAGGTCTCTGGGAAACAGGGCCACTGCGCCGGGCTTGCCCTCGATGGCGCCTACTTCAAAGGCGATGGGCTTGTTGTTAGCCAGTCCGTCACTCTTGGCTGCTTGAATGATCAGGGGGACAGCGAGGGCCGAGGTTTCCGCCACGTACTCACCGTGGTAGATGATCAAGCAGGCGTCCAGCATGCTCTTGCGGCGGGTCTCGACCGTGCTGAGGTCAATCATGGTTACCTTCGGATCGGTCTCGGCTCCCTTGGGATTCTCCGACTCCTTCGCCACCTTAAATGTCCCCTCTCGTTAAAATGTTGCAACGTTTGAGTATATTTTATATCCAAACTGGATTGGTGTAAAGTGGGTCTTTTCCAGTCGTTGGGACTTCTTCCGTGGCCTTTCGAGTCGTTGCGACGCGGGTAGGGAGATTTGCGGAGCGAAGTCGGAAAGGAGGGAGTATTATCGGGGCAAAAAGGGATTAAAGGGAATTAATGGTAGTTGTGTCGGAGATCTTTCGGTTCGGGTTCCAGTGCTTGGGACAAAGGTTCCAGTCGTTGCGAGGCCCTTTTCGGTCCGTTCGACTCGGTTGCGGTTTCTTGGGAATCGGTTTCGGTTTTTCCGGGTTCGGTGTGCGATCTCCTTCGCGAGCTCCCCCGGCGGGTGTGCCGGGGCACACACGGAGAAGGCGCCCCCGCATGAGCGGGAGGCGCCTTTCCGGACTACACTAGGGTCTTAGGCACATATCAGTCAGCTACCGCTGAAGTCCTCAGTCCGCCCGAGGCAACGCTCGAACCTGCGGACGCAACGGCGAACCTCCCGCACTCTTTCGGCCCGCACCAGGCAACGGATGAGGCGCCGGATGCACCGCCGCCGGCGGCTTCCGGAACCACTGGAGTCACTGCAACTCATTAGTATATCACCTCCAGGGTCAGCCTATGCTGGGTTGTCCGGAGGGGATACGATTTGCTGGAAATAATTCATCTGAACCGTTTCATACCTCGACTGCTTCTAGCATTCGCAGTATGGTCAGGTTGGTCACCTGCCTCACTGCCTGCTGAACAAATCCCTGTAGCCCATGTCTGGCTAACCCCACTTCGGTGCGGTCACACTGTTGATGAGATGGGGGTGGTTAGGGTGATCGAAAAGCTTGTCGCCGTACTATGGACGGCCGCCCTGGCAGCCGGGCTGGTGGCGGAGCCGACCAACCATGCCTATCCAGCAAACTGGAGTAAGATCTTTCAGGTCTATGGTCAAAGCCGTACCTGGCGGGTTACGAGCCTGTTTTCGCCCGCCGACTTCAGCCGCAGTGGTGCCCCGTTGGACCTGGGCTTCGAGTTCAGCACCGGCAATCTTACTTATACGGGGCCCCCGACCTCGCTCCGGTGGTACCGGATGGAGATCATGCTGCCCCAGGAGCTGAGCATCCGGGTACGACCTGGTCCCCCTGGAACCCCCTCAGCATGCGCGGTAGATACGAGGGGGAACACGCCGTGGAAGGGCGCTACGATTTTGCCCGGCGCCCAATTCAACCATGGGATCTGTGACGTGTACCCGTGGAGGCGCTCATCAACGGAACTGGCGAGCGAAGTGACCCGGGGGCTCTACGTGGTGTCCTGGGAGGACGACACAGGCGTACACGCGGAGGTGCTGCCTTTGTCGCTCACGAGCAAAATCGGCAAAAACCAGTGAGGCCTCCGCAGCAAGTGCGGAGGCCTCCATCTACGTCGGGCGGTCCCTCGAGCCTACTTGTTCTCGGTGCTGATCTGCCAGGGCACCCCGAACTTGTCGACCACCTGGCCGTAAGCCGGGCTCCAGAAGGTCTGCTGGAGCGGCATGGTCACCTGGCCGCCCTCGGCAAGGGCATCGAAGACCTCCTTCGCCCGATCAGCACTGTCGGTCACGAACGTAACATTCACGTTGTTGCCCGTCTGATAGGGCATGCCGGGGAAGGTGTCGGAGAACATGAGATCGGTCTCCCCGACCTTCAAGAGGGCGTGCATGACGCGGTCCTTGACCTCGTCGGGCATCGGGTGGTTCGGGTCGGCCGGCATTTCGCCAAAGGTACTCACAGTGATCACCGTGGCCTGCAGAGCCTTCGCGTAGAACGCCACGGCCTCCTTGCCATTCCCGTTCATCACCAGATAAGGGTTCAAACGTACGGACATGAATAACCCACTCCTCGCCTCAAACTTGAGTCCCCCACCCTAGCCTGTGCCAGGTGGCGCAATGAGTTCAACAAGGATTTTGAATAACCCTGCCACTCGAACCCTTTTGCGGCGCCAACGAGTCTTCCACATAGGAGGGATGATTGTGACGCCTTACGGACGCAGTTTGCACACGCCACCGCTCTGGTTTCTGCTCTTTGCCGGCCTTATTATCTCCTTCATTGCCTACGCCATCTACAAAACGATCGCGACCAATGTACAGAACTCCCGGGCGCCGCTCCTGGAGCGGCGGGCCAAGGTAATCGGGCGCCGCCAGGAGGTCTGGGGGCGGGAGAGCACCCGCACCGACTACTATGTGACCTTCGAGTTTCCCGACGGCACCCGGGAAGAACTGCACATGGAAGGACACCAGTACGGCGAGCTCGTCGAGGGCGATCAGGGGACCCTCCGCAGCCAGGGCACGGCGTACAGGGGGTTCGAGCGTGAGCGTCAGCAGACGCACGCCTAAAGCAAAAGGCGCTATGGCCATGGATGTCAAGGTCATAGCGCCTTTATTGCTTGTGCGGCCTCCATTCCTTCCGCAGCCTCCGGTGCCAGGGCAGCCTCCTTGGCCACGTACAGGCGCCCGAGGCGGTTGGCCATATAGCTTACGCTGGAGCGCATGCGGTAGAGCCGGAAGAAGGGCTCGATCTCCGCCTCGCTGGTCGGCAGGCCCGAGGCGGACTCGAACCGCCGCTCCAGAACGGAGAGGGCAGGGGGGAGCTCGCCTTCGGCATCAGGCGAGAGCAGCATCGCAAACAGCTGCCGGCGGTGATCCACCAACTGGGCGAGGGCCTCCTGGATCTCGGGCAGCTGCACGTGATACTCGCCCGCCCGCTCGGCGCCCAGCGCCGCCTTGTGAATCACCTGAATCCGCTCCAGGAGCGAGGAGAGCACTTTAATCCCACGCTCGACCACCTCGCCCTGGCGCCCCTCTTCGGAGCGCTGGGACTCGGACAGCAGCAGCTGCAACCGGCGCGCTTCGGCGATCTTCGCCTCCACCTTGGCGGCCCCGGCCAGGATCTCGCGCTTCTCGAACTCATGTGGGCGCACCAGTCGCACCGAGACGGCCAGGATGAACTCGTCGAGCGCTTGGCCGGCGTGGTCGATGGCGCTCATTGTGGCGGTCAGGTAGTTGGGCGGGAGAATCAGGGCGTTCACAGCGTTTCCGACGATGCAGCCGGTCACCACCGCGAGGAGCCGCCACAGGGTGTAGGTGGTGACACTGTCCGCGTGGGGCGCCATCACAAAGAGGGTGACGGTGACCACCGTGGGCGCCAGTTCCTTGTAACCGACGCGCTGGCACAGCCAGAGCACCAGCACCACCGTTGCGCCGATCACCAGGGCCGAGGGGCCCAGCAGCAAGATGGCGATGGTGCCGATCAAGCCCCCGGCGACGTTGGCCGCGATTTGATTGGTCAGGGTCCGGACCGAGCGGGCTGCCGACGGTGCCACGGCGAGCGCAGCTGCTACAGCGCCGTACACCTCGTAGTGGTGCCCGGTCAGGCGGATTAGCATGAAGGTAATAGCCACAGCCAGCCCTGTTTTCCAGAGGCGAGGCCCAATGCGTTTCATAAGTCGATCACCCATCTATCAGGAATGGTACCAGAGTACCACCCGAATTGTGCGCTCGCCTCCTCTGTTCGAAGGATGTTCGTATGCAAGGTCCGCATGGTAGCGATTCTTCCGCGGTCGACTCGACACAACTGTCACTGTTACGAACTATTACACTAGTATATTCCTTGTCACAAATAAGTTTTATTGCTAGCATAGTGCCTAGGTATCCATCATCAACTCGGGGGATCGATGATGAGATTTAGCTTGCGCACGAAGCTAGTGCTTTCCTTCCTTCTTGTCACATTGGTCATCGGAGCAGCCGGTCTCTTCATCTTGAGCGCACTGAACGGAGTCGAGCGTCAGTACGAGGACTCGGCCATGCGCTATCAAAAAGCGCATGCGGTCGTCGAGGAGCTCCACGGCATCGCCTTCCGCCAAACGGCGGCCGTGCGGGGCTACCTCCTCGCCAAAGATTTCGCTCGCCTTCAGGAGTACGAGGCTGCCGGCAGGGACCTGGACGCCAGGATCGACGAGCTGCTCTCCCTGGAGCCAGACCAGGCCGACCGGGACCAGGCAGCCAAACTGAGGGAGCTCAATCAGCAATACGACGCCAGCGTTCGCAAGGTCTTCGCGCTTGTCCAGGAAGGGAAGCTGGAGGACGCCATGGCGCTGAACAACACCGAGGCCGTTCATCTCGCCAGAGAGATGACGGAGACGACGGAGTCGTTGGCCGAAGCGTATGACAAGAAGGCCGGGGACGCTGAAGCGGCGATCCATACGCTGGCAGCGCAGGCCCGCCTGTATGGCGAAGTCGCCCTGGGCGCGGGTTTCGTGCTGGCCGTGGCGATCAGCCTCTGGCTGGCGCGGGGCATCTCAGTCCCCATCCGGCTGGTGGCCGTCGCAGCCAATCAACTGGCCAGCGGCGACCTGCGGGTGGAACCGCTGAAGGAGAAAGGGCGTGACGAGGTCGCCGAGCTGTCCCGGGCGGTCAACGGCATGATCAGGGCGCTCCGGAGCCTCGTCGGCGGGGTCCAGGCTTCGACCCAGACCGTCGCCGGGGCGTCGGCGGACCTCACCCAGGTGGCGGATCAGGCATCCCGGGCCTCAGAGCAGGCCGTTTCAGCGGTGTCTACCGTCGCAGCGGGAGCGAATCAGCAGGCCGGGATGGTCGCCGAGGTGACCCAGTCGATGCGCCAGCTCGAGCAGACGGGCGCCCAGCTCTCATCCGGGGCGGCCCAGACGTCGGCCGAGGTGCAGTGGGCCGTCGACGCCCTGACCCAGATGGTGCGTGACATCCGCAGCCTTACGGATGATGCGAAACGGGTGGCAGAAGCCTCCCTGCAGGCCGCCGATGTGGCCCGGAGCGGCTCTGAGATCGTCGCCCGGACCGAGACGGGCATGGAGCGGATTCGGAAGACCACCTCCGAGACGGCCGGAAGCATTCGGGAACTGGAACGGCTTTCGTCCCGGGTGGGGGAGATCACCGGGGTCATCTCCGAGATCGCCGATCAGACCAACCTGCTCGCCCTCAATGCTGCGATCGAGGCGGCACGGGCTGGCGACGCCGGCCGTGGTTTCGCCGTCGTCGCCGAGGAGGTCCGTAAGCTGGCCGAACGCTCCTCCCGGAGCGCCAGGGAGATCGCCGGCCTGATCGCCTCCATCCAGGAAGGGACCGCCAGGGCGGTGGTCACCATGGGGGCCGGCATCGACGAGGTGGAGGGCGGCAGCAAGCTGGCGCAGCAGGCTGGGGCGGCCCTGGGCGAGATCTTCACGGTGGTCGACCGGACCGTCGGAGAGATACTGGGGATGGCGAGCAGCGCAGCGGCCATGCTTACGATGGCGGACGGCGTCTCCCGGTCGTTTGACTCCATCTCCGCTGTGACGGAGGAGACGACCGCTGCGGCCGAGGAGATGGCCGCCGCCGCCGAGCAGGTCCTGCTGGCCGTGGACGGCATCGCCAGGGTCTCCCAGGAGACCGCTGCGGTCGCACAGGAGGTCTCGGCCTCCACCGAAGAGGTGACCGCTTCGGCCGATCAGGTCGCATCCGCCGCCAACGGTCTACAGTCGATCGCCGGGCAGCTTCAGGTGCAAGTCTCAGCGTTCAAGCTATAGATCATAGACCGCCCAACGACCGCCGGGAGTGATCGCAAGGACCTCCCGGCGGTCGTGCGTCGCAAAGCCGCCGATCATCACCATGTAGCGGTCACCGTCGGGAAGGAGCACCCGCCCTCGGGAGGGCGCCCCCGGCAGGGTGATGTCGAAGAGTTCCAGGTAAGAGCGTTCTGCCTGGTACGCCGCGGCAATGGAAGCCTTCTCCGCCAGCACCGCCGCCGCCAGGCTGGTCACTTGTGCCCCCGCATCGTGGTGCAAGGGATACGAGCCGAACCGTGCCGTCTGCTCGGGCGAGTCCAGGGTGAAGAGGGCCACGGGCAGCGTGCCGCCCCCCGGCTCCCCAGCGACGGCGATAAAGAGGCGCCGCTGGTTGTTGGTCAGGAAGGTCAGGGTCGGGCCCGCAGGGAAATCCGGCGCTTCGAAGCTCGAAAGCTTGGTGGCATCTCTGCCGCCTTCCAGGAAGCGCCAGACCTCCACGATCACCTCGCCCGTGTCCACCCGGACCAGTGCGGTCTCTTGCCTGCCGTCGGCGTCCCAGTCACCGATCAGGGCGTGGAAGACACCGGGAGTGTCGGCCACCCCGTATTGGCCATCCTCCGTAATCACCAGCATGCCGTGGGCTGCGGTGATGACCGCCCGCTCCTGACCGTCGTTGAACAGGGGTCCCACGTTCACGTCATACAGCTTTCCCAGCGGCTCGGTCACCCGGTGTTTGGCGACCAGCCTGCCGTCCTGAAAGGCAGCCAGCACCACCTCCACGGCCTCGCCGTCGCCGCAGGCGAGCACCAGGCGCCCCGAGCTGAAGGAGGCATAGGCCTGAAAGGCAAAGTCAATCCGCCCCTCTGCCACGAGGGTGGCCGGGAAGGTACCCTCCGCCGGGGTGGGCTGCGGGGCAGGGACCTCCGTCGGCCTGTCTCGCTGTTCGGGCGCGCTTGCAGGCGGAGTGGGGGTGGGCAGGCGGGTACAAGCCAGGGACCCAACGAGGATCAGGGCCGCCAGCAGCCCTGGCAAAACCACAACTCGCCTGAACATTCGAACCACCCCCGTTGGATGGGGGATTCTGCGCCAGCACGAATATCCCTTTTGGCGCAAAGCAAAGAGAGCGGGGTGAGACCCGCTCTCTGAGGCTGCTTGGCTGGGTCCGTCAGTTTTTGAAATGACTGCTCGCCCAGGCTCACCTGGATTTTGACGATCCTGCCCCGAACTTCGTGCTGACCTACCCCGCCAGGGTAGGCCTGGCTGGACGTCGAACGGTCTCCCTAGGGCGAATGGTGATACATCCCGCCGAACTTTGTCGAAAATCCTCGTCGGACGCACCCCTTAGGGGCGGGAGGCCCCACCCGACGGGCCAGGATCGTCAAAAGCTGGGCGCCCAACAGGGGGCAGCCGGTTTCAAATGTTGACGGAACCCGGCGGAACGAGCCGTTGGGTCGCCTCGGCCAGGGGATACCCCCTGCCTACATGATGCCCAGGCCTACCACCAGGATGACCGCAACCGCCAGAATGGCCGCCACACCGTGGACGAAGACGAACTCCTGCACGGGGCGGTGGACCACCGCCGGGCTATCCGCCGTCGCCGCCGCCCGCACCACCCGGGCGCCGAGCCAGTACAGCAGGGGCACCATGAAGAAGATCAGCAGCCCGCCGCCCTTCTCCATGATTGAGTACCAGAGGGGGCGGGGAGCGCTACCGATGTACCCCGAGTGGATCCCCATGCTGGAGCCGCCCACCAGGACGACCAGGGCGGCGGGGAGGGTGATCCGGTTCGAGATCCGGCAGGCCAGACGGATAGCCCACTGCCAGGCCGGCGCCGCGCAGGCGGAACTGGCCAGCCAGACCACCACCACGACCGACCCGAGCCAGAGCGCCAAACCAACAATGTGCGCAAACCAGAGCAGGGAAAAGATCACAGACTCACCCCAAGGACGAAACTTATTACTAAAGTTAGTCTAGGGGTGGAAGGTCCCACGGTAAATCGGATGGAGAAAGTACTTGTTACGCAAACAGGGCGTCGAGCTGCGCCTTCTGCTCGGCGGTCAGGGGGAGGTCGGCGGCGGCCACCCCGTCCCGGACGTGCTCGGGCTTGCTGGCGCCCACGATCACCGAGGTGACCGCCGGGTTGGCCAGCACCCAGGCCGTGGCCACCTGCGCCATGGGCAGGCCCCACTGGGAGCAAAGCTCCCGGAATGCCTCCACCCGGTCCATGTTCCGCTCGGACATCAGCGCGAAGAGCAGCTTCTCGCCGGCGGCGCCCCGGCTGCCCTCCGGCATCGCCCCGCCCTTGCGGTACTTGCCGGTCAGCAGCCCCCGGGCGATGGGGCTGTAAGGCATGATCCCCACGCCTTCGGAGCGGCAGAAGGGGATCAGCTCCCGCTCGATCTCCCGCGCCAGCAGGCTGTACTGCGGCTGCACGGAGATGAACCTGGCCAGCCCCAGCCGCTCGCTGATGCCATGCGCCTTGGCGATCTGCCAGGCGGCGAAGTTCGAGCAGCCAATGTAGCGCACCTTGCCCTGCCGGACCAGGATGTCCAGCGCCTGGAGGGTCTCCTCCAGGGGCGTCTCCTCATCGAAGCGGTGGCACTGGTACAGATCGATGTAATCCGTCTGCAGGCGCTGCAGGGAGGCGTCCACAGCATCCAGAATGTGGCGGCGGGAGAGCCCCTGGTCGTTGGGCCCCGGCCCCATGGGATGGCGCACCTTGGTCGCCAGCACGATGCGCTGTCGGCGGGCGCCCAGCAGGCGGCCGAGGATCGCTTCGGACTCCCCGCGCTGCTCCATGGCGCCTGTGTCCTGGCCCCGCCCGTACAGGTTGGCGGTGTCGATGAAGTTGACCCCCGCATCCAGGGCGGCGTCCAGGACCCGGGCCGAGGCTTCCTCATCGATCCAGCGTCCGAAGGCCATGGTCCCCAGGCAGACGTTCGTCACCTTGAGTCCGGTGTTTCCCAGTCGGCGAATCTCCATGTGTGCAAGTCCCCTCTCTGAGCTCTCGCGAAGGCCCTTACACGCCCATGATACCACATGGAAAAATCTTGTCTCCCCCCGTCTGCCCATGGTACGCTAGTGGGCGAAAGTATGTTCTGTTCGGAAAAGGGTGGGGACGCTGCAAGAACGAGTCATATCCGCAGCAACAGCCAGGCGTGTGCTGCTGGCCCGGCAGGGGCTGCTGGCCGCCCCCGCGGTGCGGCCCTGGCGCGAGGAGCTAACAGGACCCGCTGGTACGCTTGAGGCCGTGCAGCGGCTGGGCGCCCTCCAGCTCGACCCCGTCGCCGTGGTGGAGCGGTGCCACCAACTGGCGCTGTACGCCCGGGTGAAGGGGTACCGCACCGCCTGGTTCGATGGGCTCTACGAGAAGGGCGCCGTCTTCGAGTACCTGGCCAACGCCCGCTGCGCCCTGCCCATGGGCGCCCTGCCCGACTTCTGGCCGATCATGCTCCAAATTCGGGCCAACAACGCGCAGAAGCGTGAGAGTCTCGGCGAATCGGTGGGCGAGGTGCTTGAGGCCGCACAGCGCCAAAAGCACTTCCGGCCCCGGGACGTGGGCAACCAGGGCCCCAGGTTGCTAGGCGTCGGCTACAACGCCGCGCATGAGGAGAGCAAGGCGTCGGGCCTGGCCATCGACCTGCTCTGGCTCGGCGGCCAGCTTTTCGTCAGCCGGCGGGAGGGGGCGGAGAAGTGGTACTCCCTGCCCAAGCACGTCGTGCCTCCGTTTCTTTTGGAAGGGTTAATCGAGCCAGATGAGCTTCAGGCTGTCGAGGGCGGTTTCGCCCGTCCGTGGTCGACCCCGATCGTGCGCAAGGGGATCGGCTCGTGGACCGACATGCTCATGGGCCGCTATCTGGAGGCTTTCGGACTGGCCGAAACCACGGACCCGCGCTTCGGCTGGCAGTACCTGACGGCCGCGGACCGCAAGGCCTGGCTCGCCGAGGCGGCAGAGCGAGGCGACGTAGCTCCCGTCCGGATTGAAGGGGTCAAGCGCCTTTACTGGGCGCCCGCCTCGGTCGCGGCCATGGTCGCCGAGGTTGAGGCTGCGCCCGCGGCCTGGGAGCCGGAGCCCGAGGTGCGCTTCCTGCCGCCCCTGGACAACCTGCTCTGGAGCCGGCCGCGCCTGGTGGACCTCTTCGGCTTCGAGTACGTCTGGGAGGTCTACACCCCGGCGGCCAAGCGTCGGTACGGCGCCTTCACCATGCCCATCCTGGAGGGCGACCGGCTGATCGGGCGCATTGATCCCCGCATGGACCGGGCACAGGGGCGCCTCGTGCTTCAGCTGGTGCAGCTGGAGCCCGGGGTGAAGCCCGACCGGTCCCGGCTCGCCCGGCTCGCCAAGGCGCTGAAGGGATTCGCCAAGTTCCACGGCGCCGCGGAGATCGAGGTGCTGCGGACCGAGCCAGAGAACCTGAAGCTGTCGCTATAGACGCGAAAGACCGCCATCCTGTGTGGGATGGCGGTTTTTGTCTTACATCTTGCCGAAAGCAACCGTGACGTTGGTCCCGCCGAAGCCGAAACTGTTGGAGATGGCCACCTTCAGGCCGTCCACCTGGCGGGCCTGGTTGGGCACGTAGTCCAGGTCGCACTCGGGGTCGGGCGTGCCGTAGTTGATGGTGGGCGGCAGCACCTGGTTCTTCAGCGCCAGGATGGTCAGGATCCCCTCGATCGCACCGGCGGCGCCCAGCAGGTGGCCGTGCATCGACTTGGTCGAGCTGACCGCCAGCTTGTGGGCATGGTCGCCGAAGACCTGCTTGATCGCCTTGGTCTCCATGATGTCGCCCAGGTCGGTGGAGGTGGCGTGGGCGTTCACGTAGCCCACGTCCTCGGGGTTGATCTTGCCGGAGCGCAGGGCCATCTTCATCGCCGAGATGGCGCCGCGGCCATCCGGGGAGGGGGCGGTAATGTGGTAGGCGTCGCCCGACATGCCGGCGCCCAGCACCTCGGCGTAAATCTTGGCGCCGCGGGCCTTGGCGTGCTCGTACTCCTCCAGGATCAGGGCGCCGGCGCCCTCGCCCATCACGAAGCCGTCGCGGTCGGCGGAGAAGGGGCGGGAGGCGCCCGCCGGGTCATCGTTGCGGGTGGAGAGCGCCCGGGCCGAGGCGAAGCCGGCGAAGGCCAGCTCGGTAATCGTGGACTCTGCGCCGCCGGTGATCATCACATCGGCCTCGCCGCGCTTGATCGAGTGGAAGGCGTCAGCCATGGCGTGGCCGGCCGAGGAGCAGGCCGAGACGGTGCCGTAGTTCGGCCCCGTGACGCCGTACTTCATGGAGACCAGGCCAGGGGCCATGTTGATGATGCAGCCGGGGATGAAGAAGGGGGAGACCCGGCGGGGCCCTTTCTCAACGAGGACCATCTTGGTGTCCTCAATGCCGCCCAGGCCGCCCATGCCGCTCCCGATGATCACACCGGTGCGCTCGGCCAGGTCGCCCTGGGTGAAGTCGAGCCCGGAGTCCTGCACGGCCTCCTGGGTGGCGCCCATGGCGTAGTGGATGAAGGGCTCGTAGCGGCGGGCCTCCTTGGCGTCCATGCAGGTGGAGGGGTCGAAGCCCTTCACCTCGCCGCCAAAGGTGGTGGTCAGGCGGGATGCGTCGAAGCGGGTGATCGGAGCGATGCCGGAGCGGCCCTCCAGCACGGCCTCCCAGTTCTCCTTCACACCAAGGCCCAGGGGCGAGATCAGACCAAGTCCGGTAACGACAACGCGGCGCTCCATCGATCGGGTCACTCCTTTGTCATCAGCAGGTAGGCCTTCAGCATTCTCAGGACCTCGTCGCGGAAGGGGCGGAGCTCAAGGCTGGGGGTGTCGGTGGTCCAGTAGACCGTGAGGCCGTCGGCCATGCACAGCAGGACCCGGGCCAGGGCCTCGGGCTTGACGTCGGGGCGGAAGAGCCCCTCGGCCACGCCCTCCTGGATGACCCCCGTGAGGTAGTTGGCGAGTTCAGCGAAGCGGGTGTGCAGGCCCCGGCGGACCTCGCCGTCCTGCACCGCCTCGGAGAGGGTGACCAGCAGCAGCCGGCCGGTCGCCGGATGGCGCACCCGCAGGGCGCTGGCGAAGAGGTCGACGGCGGCTACCAGGCGCTCCCAGGGATCACCGGTCTTCACCGTGAGCCGGGCGAACATTTCCGGGGTGCGGCCCAGCCGTTCGTCGACCAGGCTGAGCATGATCTCGCCCTTGTTGCGGAAGTAACGGTAGATGGCGCCCACGCTCAGCTTGCACCGGGAGGAGATGTCGTCGATGGTGGCCAGCTGGTAGCCCTTGCCGATGAAGACCTCCATGGCTGCGTCCAGGATGGCCTGCCGGCGCTGTTCTTTGTGGGCTTCACTGACTCGTGGCATGGCTCATGTCACCGCCTGGGTATAAAAAGCGAGCGCTCATTCACTTTATAGCACAGGGTGGCCTGGCATGGCAAGAGGGTCCTTAAATGACGCCGATGGGCTAGCGACCCAGCAACACTGGCGTAGTATTCTGGAAGTAGAAGAGCAAAGGCGAGGAGGGTCTGGTGATGCAGGAATGTCGGGTGTGCGGCGCCCACCTGGTTTCGCAGGAGGCTCAGGAGCGGGGCTGCTGCGATGTGCCCCGCTTTGCGAGCCTCGAAGAGCAGATGGACTTCTGGCTGACCCACGACCGGGACCGCTGCTGTGCTGAATGCGACGCTGCTTCCTGCGATCGGCGCCCGGCCCACTGAATCCTTGTACTGCATAACAAAGACGCCTCCCGCCGAGTTTGTTTTCGGTCGGGAGGCGTCTGTCCGTCTGGGTCTCCGTCGGCTGCGGCGCCGCCCCCAGTGTCAAAACTAGCAGGTTTGGGGATCGACCCGTGTCAAAACCGACAGGTTTGAGGCTACGTGGGATTGATCCGGCCCGGTTCGGAGATAAAAACCCATGTTTTTGCGGGGCGACACGGAGAATCTATGTCGGCGAGCCCACCTCCGGCCCCGAACCTGTTACTTTTGATCCACTCTCCGGTATCCAGCGAGTGTCAAAAACTGCAGGTTTGGGGGGGCGGGACTTGCCCCCCGTAATTCACTCGGGGCGGAGCCGGGCCCTCCGGCAGTATTCGTTCACCGGGCACTCCAGGCAGTCCGGGGCGCTCGGGCCGCAGTGCCGGTGGCCGAGGCGGATCAGGTTGACGTGCAGATCCATCAGGTTTCCCGTGGGGCTTGCGGCTTCGATGGCCTGCTGGACGGCCTTGGGCGAGGCGTCGGCTTCAGTCCAGCCAAGACGCCGGGCCACCCGGTGGACGTGGCTGTCGACCGGCATTACGCCCGGGCGCCCCAGTGCGAAGAGCAGCACCAGGGCGGCCGTGTGGGGCCCAACCCCGGGCAGGCTGACCAGGTACTTGGTTGCCGCCGGGGTCTCCAGGTCCCGCAGGAAGTCGAGTGAGTGGCCGCCCGTATCCAGGAAGATCTTCTGCAGGATTCCCAGGATGCACCCGGCCTTCTGCTTGGCCAGCCCCGCCGGACGGACCAGGTCGGCCAACACATCGAAGGGCAGGGCGGCGACGTCGGCCCAGCTGCTGCAGGCGCCCAGCAGGTTCTCCATGGCCCGCCGGGCGTGGGCGTTGGTCGTGCGTTGGTTCAGGATGCACTCTACCAGCTCGGCCAGCGGGTTGCCTGGGTCCCAGGTCTCTGAGTACCGGCCGAAGAGCCCGGCAAGGATCTCATCGATGACTAGTGTATGCATGGGTCCATTATAGCGCGGCCGGCCTGGACCTCAAAAGGCTCACGTTCCAGTCCGGGGTGGAAGGCTGCGGAGTCCTTTGCGGGCCCTCTCCTGGGCCGTGCGTTCAAGGTGCTCCGCCGCCAGCTCTTCCAGGGCCTCCACCATGGGCTCTAGCCCTCCCAGGTCCCTGCGGGGAAGGCGCCCGGGGATCTTTTGGTCTATGTTCTTCAGACGCAGGTCTTCGGGATGAATGATCGCCAGCTCGATCCCTCGTGCCTTGCATATGAAGGCTTTCATCGCATCGCGCCCGACCTGCTTCACAGTCTCCTCAAAGGTGGCCAGGTCCGTCTCCTCGTAATGTTGATCCCCGTTGTATTCGATGGCGACGCCGGCGGTGGGGTAATAGCGGTCCAGTTCCATCAGCGCTCGGGTGTAGGGATTGAGCAGCAGATCCGGCGTAGCGTCATCTTTGTAGTCCTCATCGGCGATCAGGACGTTCAGGAACTCGCGAAGCAAGGTTTCGCCCCGGTGTTGTGCCTTCCTGACCTTGCGCCGGATAGCGGAGACGCGAGCCCTGAGCCGGGGCGAAACCGGGTTGAGGAGCGTGAAGCGAAGGGGGCTCTTGCGATTCGTCTGGGTAATCGACAACCACCCGGTAGCGACCAACTCGGCGACGGTTCGCTTCAGGGGGTCAGCACTGGTTCCGGTAAGGCGGGACAAGGTCGCATATGTAAAGCTGCCGCTCTGGTTGCCGAAACTCGGGGCGCCCTGAAGTTGTCCGTAAAGCAGTCGAGCGCCGGCCGATATCTCCGGGTTGGTCAGAAGCGCCGCCGGGATCGCCGCACACGATGGATGGGGTTTCCCGTAACAGGCGCCCAGGGGTGTCTGGAGGAGCGTGGCCCGTGCGGTAGCAATGGTCTTGCGGTCCAGGCCGCTCAGCTTGCGCAGGTCGCTGTCGGTCAGCGACCAGTGGTTCGTCAACAGCCAGATCAGCCGGGTAGCGGCGCTGTGGGCCGTGCTGTTCAGAACTTCCATGGGGACCCAAAGGGTCTGGTTGCTCACATTTGGCACCTCCAGCAGAGGTGTTCGACCCAAAAGATGGGAAATCCTGGGTTCCACAACTCTTTCCCGGGTGCTTCTCGATGTAGCAGGGAATTTGTCGTGGAATCCTGTGAATCTTGGGGGCTTCTTGCTCCCGTGGGCCCATAGTCATGGGGTCAAAGAGGCGTTTCCGCCCAAATCCAGCGCAAAACGGCGGCTCATTGGCCTAACCGCCCTCGATTTTCGAAGATTCACCGAGAAATTCCCCCCATAGCATGAAGCGTGACGGGAATTTCTCGTGGAATCTCGACGGGATGGCCACGCGGTTGGCGCAAGAAAGCCCGGGGCGCCGCCGCCCCGGGCCTACATCATGTTAATGTTTCAGAATCTGCGCCAGGAACCGCTGGGTCCGCTCCTCCTTGGGATTGCCGAAGAAGTCCAAGGGAGGAGCCTGCTCCACGATCTGCCCCTGGTCAAACAGGATCACCCGGTCAGCCACCTCCCGGGCGAACCCGGTCTCATGCGTCACCACGATCATGGTCATGCCGGAGCGGGCCAGCTCCCGCATCACATCCAGCACCTCCTTGATCATCTCCGGGTCCAGCGCCGAGGTGGGCTCGTCAAACAGCATCACCTTGGGCTGCATCGCCAGTGCCCGGGCGATCGCCACCCGCTGCTGCTGGCCGCCCGACAGCTGCCCGGGGAACTTGCCGGCCTGCTCAGGGATCCCCACCCGCTTGAGCAACTGGTGCGCCAGCTCCTCGGCCTTCGCCTTGGGCCAGCGCCGCACCCAGATCGGCGCGAGCGTAATGTTCTGCAGCACCGTCAGGTGCGGAAACAGGTTGAACTGCTGAAAGACCATGCCGACCTCGCTGCGGATCGCCTCGATGTTGCGCATGTCGTGCGTCAGCTCGATGCCGTCCACGGCGATGCGCCCCTTCTCATAGGGCTCCAGGGCGTTGATCGCCCGGATAAAGGTCGACTTTCCCGAGCCGGACGGGCCCATGATCACGACCCGTTCGCCACGCTTCACCTGCAGGTCGATCCCCCGCAGCACATGGAAGTTCCCATACCACTTCTGCACGCCCTCGGCGATGATCATCAGATCGGTCTCCGGGGCTGCGGCTGTCTGCGTCATGACAGGCTCTCCTTCCTAGCGCTCGCCCACGCCCAGCGCCTTCTCCAGGCGCCGGCTGCCGTAGGAGAGCGTAAAGCTGAATACGAAGTAGATGGCGGCGGCGAAGACGTAGACCTCGAAGTGGCGGTTCAGGAAGTTCGGGTCGGGGTTGGCGATGATCGCCTGGCCAATGCCCATCAGCTCAATCAGGGTGACGATCGTCAGAAGCGAGGTGTCCTTGAATCCGCCGATGAACTGCCCTACGATCGCCGGAATCGCGATACGCAGCGCCTGGGGCAGCACGATCAGCCCGAGGATCTGCCAGCCGGGCAGGCCCAGCGCCTGGGCTGCCTCCCGCTGCCCCTTGGGGATCGCCTGCAGACCGCCCCGCACGTTCTCCGCCAGGTAGGCAGCGCTGAACAGCGTAATGGCGGTCACCGCCCGCAGGAACTGGTCGGGCCGGTAGCTCGCCGGCAGAAAGACCGGCAGGATATAGGCGCCGAAATAGAGGATGGCTAGCAGGGGGACGCCGCGGATCACTTCGATGTAGATGATCGACGCGATCCGGACCGCCGGGAGGGTGCTCTGCCGCCCTAACGCCAGCAGCACACCCAGGGGGAAGGAGCAGATCATGCCGGTCACGGCGACCATAACCGTTAGGAGGAGGCCGTTCCAGACCCTGGAGGGCTGCAGGGGCAGCAACTGCGAGCCGTCCCAGCCCCGGATCAGCAGAAAGCACAGCGGCAGGGCCAGGATCCAGATCACCACGGGCCACCGCTTCATCCCCGGAAGCAGCCGCACCAGGCCGTAGCCCGCCGGCACGAGGGCGCCGCACACCAGCCACCAGAGCCGGCTGGAGGGGTCGATCGGGCCGGAGGCTAGCAGCAACGCCACCAGCATCACCCCGGCGGCAATGTGGACCCGGAACCGGCCCCACACCCCCCAGGAGATGCCCGATAGCAGCGATACGAGGGCTACGATCGTCCAGATTCGCCACAGCTGATTATCTGGGTACTGCCCGACCATGTACAGCTTCAGGTTGGCCGTGATCACAATCCACTTGGCCGATGTGGTCGCCCAGGTGACAAAGCCCGTGGCCATCTTGGCGGTCAGCCACAGGGCAATCACCGTCAGCAGGGCGTTATACCAGGTGGAGAAGAGGTTCTTGCGGAGCCAGCCGACCACCCCGATGGAGGCCACCGGGGGCCGCTGTGCAGCGACGCTCGCCGCTGGCTGCATGGACCGCTCTTGGGGTTGCGCCACCGACGAATCACCTCTCTACAAGTCGGATCGATCGGTTGTACCAGTTCATCAGGAGCGACGTCAGCAGGCTGAAGGAGAGATAGGTCAGGGCGATCACGGCGAGCATCTCAATAAATCGGCCCGTCTGGTTCATGATCGTCGTGGCGATGCCGAACAGGTCCGGGAAGCCGGCGGCGATGGCCAGGCTCGAGTTCTTGGTCAGGTTCAGGTACTGGCTGGTCAGCGGGGGAACGATCACCCGCAGGGCTTGGGGGACCACAACGAAGCGGAGCACGTGGGCCGGCTTCATGCCCAGCGCCCGGGCGGCCTCGATCTGTCCCTTGGGCACAGCCTGAATGCCCGCTCGGACAATCTCGGCGATATAGGCGCTGGTGTAGACCACCAGGCCGGTCAGCACGGCGCCGTACTCCGGCGACAGCTGAAGGCCGCCGTGGGGCAGGGATCCCTCAAACACAGGGATGCTGTAGGTCATCGGCCGGGACGGCAGCAGCAGGAAGGCAGCCACAGACGGAACCAAGCCGATCCCCAGCGCCACCCAGCCGGGGTAGGTGGGGCGCCCGGTCTCCTCGGCGACCCGGATGCGGCGCCGGAACTCCCAGATGGCCGCCACCACGGCGACGACCACCACCGCCGCGAAGGTCCAGAAGCTGGCGCCGCGCTCGAACCAGGGCAGGACGAGGCCGCGGTTGCTCAGGTAGGTCGGCCCCGGCCAGACCAGCTTCTCGGAGATCTTGGGCAGCTTCAGGAAGACGGCGCTGTACCAGAAGACGATCTGCAGCAGCACGGGCGTGTTGCGCAGCGCCTCCACGTAAACCAGCGCCAGCCGGCTGACCAGCCAGTTCGAGGACAGCCGGGAGATGCCGACCACAAAGCCGAGCACGGTGGTGAGCACAATGCCGACCACAGCGACCTTGAGGGTATTGAGGACGCCTACCAGGAAGGCGCGGAAAAAGCTGGAACCAGCGTCATAGGGGATCAGGCTCTCGCCGATGTCAAACCCGGCGTTGGTCTTGAGGAAACCGAAGTTGATTGGCGTGCCGAGGCGAGTAAGGTTGCGGTTCATGGTGCCGGCCAGGTACCACCCTGCCAGGGCCAGGAGGACCACGAAGATCACCTGGCTGGCGATCCGCCAGAAGCGGGTGTCTCGCCAGAAGGGTGTGGCGGTGCGAGGCTGCATGGACGGCTCCCCCTTCGGTGGTGAGAGTGGAGGGCGGGGCCCCTTGTGGGGAGCCCCGCCCCTTGCATGAGCGCTGCTTACCGGAAGGGCGGAGAGTAGAGCAGGCCGCCGTTCTTCCAGAGGTCGTTCAGGCGCCGCTCCATCTTGAACTGGCTGTCCTTGCCGACGTTACGGTCCCAGATTTCGGCATAGTTGCCCACCTGCTTGATGGCCTGGACAGCGAAGTCGTTGTTCAGGCCGAGGGCCTTGCCCAGGTCGCCTTCGAGTCCGAGGAATCGGCGCATGACGGCGTCCTTGCTGTCCTTATGCTGGGCGACCAGCTGATCGACGTTCTTGGAGGTGATCCCCAGCTCCTCCGCCTCGATGGTAGCGTAGACGACCCACTTGACCACGTCGAACCAGCGGGAGTCGCCATTGGGGGTGGAGGGGGCCAGGGGCTCCTTGGACATGGCCTCGGGTAGAATGGTGTGGTCGCCGGGGGTCTTCAGGGTGACCTGGGTGGAGACCAGGCCCGAGTAGTCGGTGGTGAAGCCGTCGCAGCGCTCGTCGTCGTAGGCCTTGGAGGTCTCGGGCGCCGTCGCAAAGACGACCGGCTTGTAGGTGACGCCGATCTTGCGCATGTAGTCGGCCAGGTTGCCTTCGGTGGTCGTGCCGGACTGCACGCAGACCGACTTGTTGTTCAGGTCCTTGAGCGTCTTGATGCCGCTGTTCTTGCGGACCATCATCGCCTGGCCGTCGTAGAAGGTGATCGGGGCGAACTCGGCGCCGTTGGAGGTGTCACGGCCCAGGGTCCAGGTGGTGTTGCGGATCAGCACGTCGACCTCGCCGGACTGCAGCGCCGTGAAGCGGGGGCCGGCGTCGAGGTGCTTGAACTCGACCTTGTTGGCGTCGCCCAGAACGGCGGCGGCCAGCGCCCGGCAGAAGTCCAGGTCAAAGCCCGACCACTTGCCGTCGGTGCTCAGGTACCCAAAGCCCGGCAGGTTCTTGTTGCCGCCGCAGACCAGTTGGCCACGGTCCCTGACCACATCGAGCCGGCTCTTGCCGCTAGCGGTGGGCGTCGTGGGCGCAGGGTTCTGGGGTTGCTGGGAACTGGGGGGCGTGTTGGGGTTGGCGGGCGGCTCAGAGGGCTTGGAGCATGCGGTGAGCAGAGCGGACAGGACCAGGAGCAGTGCGAGCGCGTTCTTCCATCTCATCTCTGGTAGTTCCCCCTCCCGGACATTAGGTGGAGGGCTTCTTTCGAGATACCATGTAATTTCACCTGCAATACCGCCTATTTTGATTTAGCTATATATACGTCCTATTGTGTCAAAAGGGATCGCCAGCTTCGGACTGATCCTCCTGACCGGGCCTGGGTTTACGGCACAGCGCTGAAGAACTGGCAGGCGGCCTTTGAGGATTCGAATAAGGCGATTGAGATCGACCCGCAGTTCGACAAGGCATACTTCCGCCGGGGCGCCGCCTACCTGGCCTTTGACCAGCTCGACAAGATGAGGGCAGACCTGGAAACAGTGATCCGGATCTCCAAGGACCCCAAGCTGGTTGAACAGGCCCGCACCGAGCTGGCCAAGTGGAAATAAGAAGGGAGGGCGCCTGGCCCTCCCTGTTTCTGTCCCTATCTCCGATCCACCGAGAAGCCGCCCTGCTGCCGCACGACCACCGAACCGCCGGGCGCCGCGACGACCTGCCCATCCACCCGGACCGGGGCGGTCACGCCGTGCAGGACCAACTCGACCTCCTGCCAGGCGGGCACAAAGCCACCGGCGGGCGTCCCGATACGTACTCCGTCCGGCCTCACCTCGACGTGAGTGCGAGAAGAGGCACCGTATCCCTCGCCCTCATCCTCGTACAGGGTGAAGGAGCCCTCCCCGGGGTACACATGCAGCGTCAGCCGGTCCACCGGCCGCTCGCCCACGTGCTGCATGAGCGGGTACATGGGGAGCACGGCCCCGGCTCGCACGAATAGCGGCAGCCGCTCCAGCGGGGCCTGGGCGACCACGTGCTGGCGCCCCTGGTGCTGCTCGCCGGTCCAGAAGTCGTACCAGGTGCCCTCGGGCAGGTAGACCAGGCGCCGGGTCACACCAGGCTGGCTCACCGGAGCCACCAGCACGTCCCGCCCGACCAGGAACTGGTCACTGATGTGCGCTGTCTCCGGGTCATCCTGGTGCTCCAGCACAAGCGGGCGCATCGGGGGCAGGCCCGTGCGGGTCGCCTCCTCAAACAGCGTGTACCAGAGCGGCAGCAGCCGGTACCGCAGGTCAATGTACTCCTTGCAGATCGCTTCGACCCGGTCCCCGAACGACCAGGGCTCCTGGTCCCGGGAGCCCTTGCAGGAGTGGGTTCGGAAGAACGGGGTGAAGGCGCCCAGCTGCATCCAACGGGCCATCAGCTCGCCGCTGGGGTTGTCCCCGAAGCCGCCCACATCGCCGCCCACGAAGGCCACGCCCGAGAGGCCCAGCCCCAGGCAGAGCGGCATCGCATCGGCCATGCCCTCCCACCAGGAGTAGTTGTCCCCGGTCCAGACTGCCGCGTAGCGCTGGACCCCGGCGTAGCCCGACCGGGTCAGCACGAAGGGGCGCCGCTCGGGGGCGCCCCGCTTCAGCCCCTCACAGGTCGCCTGGCACATGCGGAAGCCGTAGGCGTTATGCACGTCCTTGTGCGGTACCTGGCGCCCGTCCTCGCCCTGGCGGGTGGCGTAGGGCAGGGTCTTCTCGTTAAACTCATTGCGCGCCTGATTCGCGGGCTCATTCATATCGTTCCAGATGCCCGCCACGCCGGTATCGAGGTAGCCGATCTTGAGCAGGTCGCCCCACCAGCGGCGGGTCCCCTCCTGGAGGAAGTCAGGAAAGGCTGACGGCCCCGGCCAGACCTTGCCCACGAAGACGCTGCCGTCCGGGTTCTTGCAGAAGTAGCCCTTGGCCACGCCATCCTGATAGACGCTCCAACCATGGTCCACCTTGGTGCCGGGGTCGACGATCGTCACCACCCGGAAGCCCTGCTCCGCCAGGTCGGCGTTCATGCGGGCCGGGTCCGGGAAGCGCTCCTTGTCCCAGGTGAAGACCCGGTACGCATCCATATAGTCAATATCCAGCCAGATCGCATCGCAGGGGATCTGCTTCTCCCGGAAGAGCCCCGCGATCTCCCGCACCTTGGACTCCGGGTAGTAGCTGTACCGGCACTGGTGGTAGGCGATCGACCACATCGGCGGCAGTGGGGTCCGCCCGGTCAGCTCGGTGTAGCGGCTCACCACATCCTTCATGCCGGGGCCGGCGAAGACGTAGGCGTCATACAGCGGGCTGTGCACCTCGATCGTAGCGGTCTCGGCAGGGTCGTAAAAGCCCATGTCGAAGCGGCTGCGGGCGGTACAGTCCACGAAAAGGCCGTGGGCCTGGCCGTCCCGCAATCCAATATAGAAGGGGATCGACTGGTATAGCGGGTCGGTATGCGTCATGACGCCCTGGTCGGTGGCCCACATCTCCATGCGGCGGCCACGCTTGTCCAGGAAGCCGGTCTTCTCGCCGAAGCCGTAGCAGTGCTCGCCCTCAGGCAGGGAGCGGGTCACGTGGACCCGGTGCTCCTCGTGGATCATGAAGGCCAGGTCCGAGGCGAAGTGACGGTCGCCATCATACCAGTGGATGCGCAGCGGCGAGAGCTCCACCTCGGCCCGAATCCGCCCGGTCGCCAGCACCAGCCGGCCACCCTCCTCGCGAACGGCAGCTGCGGGCGGGTCAAAGCGGCCCACCACGGCGCCGGAGTCCAGCACGAGCAGCCCGCCGGTCTCCTCCACCTGAAGCCGGATCAGATCGTCAGTGAGGGGGGTCAGGGTGACGGTGGCAGCAGGGGTGCGAATGGTTAGGCGGTCCTCATGCCAGGTCCAGCCCAGGGTTTTGTCGATCAGGCGCAAAGTTGAATTCCTCCTGTTGAGCACCATGGTACCCTACTTTGGCGTATTTGCCCAATAGCGGATGCTGGCATCCTCCAACACGTCAATCAGAGGCTCATGACCGGTCAGGTCACGGATGGGCCTGAGCTTCCCAACCTTTTTCAGCATGCCCTGCAGCGACAGGTCTTTGGCCCGAACAACGACCAGGTGGATCCCCTCATATACGCACAGGCCCGCTTTGATCAGGTCGCGGAGCCGCTGGGCCTCGGACTCCTTCTGGGAGATCCGCTCCGTGGCCCGGAAGTGGTGCTCTCCGTGAAATTCGAAGGCCAGGTCTGGCAAGTAGTAGCGATCGAGTTCCAGCCGTTCTCCCGTTAGCGGGTTGATCAGGAACCCGGGCCGGGCATTGTCGGTGAAGCGGTCTGAGTCGATCAGCAGGGAGAGGAACTCCTGCATGATCGCTTCCCCGCCATATTCGGCCCGTTTCAGGCGCCGGTCCGCCATGGCGGCTTCGGCCAAGCCCCGCCGCAGTTCGGGGGTGCCCAGGGTAAAGCGCAAGGGTTGGAGTCGATTGGCTTGGTCGACCCGAATCCACCCGGCATCGCTCAGGTCTGCGACAGCCCCCTTCAGGGTGTTGCGGTTGAGCTTTGTGAACTCGCACAGGGAGGCATAGGTGAACCGGCCGCTCTGCCCCCTGGCGCCCGGAATCGCCTGGAGCACGCCGTACAGCACCTTGGCTTGGGCGCCCACCGACCTGTCAGCCAGCAGGGCGACCGGTACGGCGACCCGCGGCCCAGCCGCCTGGCGACTCGGCGCCTTCAGTCGGCCGAGGGCGCTCAGGACGGTGGGGCGAGTAAGCCCGGTCCTGGCCTCCAGTTCTGAGGGTCCGGCGGCAGGGTCCAGGCGGCGGGCGATCCACACGACCTTCGTGGCGGCCGTCTCGTCTGGATCCAGCAACACAGAGAGAGGCACATCGACGGTTGCCCGGCTCATCGCCACACCTCCGCAGTTGATAGATGTAACATTCATCCACCTCCCCCAGCATACCTCTGTCTTGTTTTTAACGAAGCGACTGCCGAGTTGGCATAAAAAAGTAACAGAAGGGCCCGTTTTGGCGCCAAACAGGCCCAAACCGGGTCTCTCTGTCTATTTTTTCGCCCGCTACAACCTGCCAGCCGTTAAAAACCGGACACAGAAGGGCCAACTTCCACCCCGGGAAGCTAGATCGCCGTCCAGCCACCATCGGCGGCAATGACGGCCCCGTTGACGAAGCTGGCGTCGCTGCTGGCGAGGAAGAGCGCCACGGTGGCGATCTCAGACGCCTCAGCCGTGCGCGGGGAGGTCGCTGCGGTCGCCACGCGGTCGCCACGGCGCCGGGGCAGATGGCGTTGCACCGGATGCCATCCTTGGCGTAATAGGCGGCGATCGACTCGGTCAGGCCGATCACGCCGTGCTTGGAGGCGGTGTAGGCAGCGCCGGCAGCCCCGCCGCGCAGGCTGGCGACAGAGGCGATGTTGATGATCACCTCGCCGACCGGGACGGCCTTGTCCATGATGCCCGCGTTGTTGCACAGGATGTCGATCCGGCCAAACTTCCCAACGGCGGCGTCGATCATCGCCTCGACATCGCCCGCCTTGGACACGTCGCCGACGAAAGCTACGGCGCTGCCGCCCTCGGCCTGAATCGCCGCCACGACCTGCTGTACGCCCTCGGGGACCACGTCGGCGGCCACCACCTTCGCGCCTTGGGCGGCGAAGAGTTTCGCCATCTCCCTGCCCATGCCGGAGCCGGCCCCGGTAATGACGGCAACCCTGTCCTTCAGCTTCATCTGCATGCTCCTACCGTGTCCCACCCGTCCGGGTGTCTGGTGGGTCTATGTTGTCACCCTGGACGCCCATCCCAAAATGGCTATAGAGAACCAAAAATGCCAGGCGAAAGCGTTATGCTCTCGCCTGGCATCATTCGGATCAATTAGGCCCCGACCGCCGCCGCTCCCGCATCGAGCGCCTTGCGGTTGATCGCCTCGGTCCCACGGGGCACGCTGTCCAGCACCGCTTCCACCAGCGCATCGCTGCTGACCAGGCCGCAGGCAGCGTTCAGCGCCCCCAGGGCCACGATGTTGGCGGTAATCGGCCGGCCGGTCGCTTCCTTGGCGAGGCGGGTGATCTCCACCGAGACGATGCGGCCATCGACCTGCGGCAGGTCCATCACGTGCATCGGATCGACCACCAGGGTGCCGCCGGAGCGGAGCTTGCCGTGGAACTTATCGCAGGCCTCCTGGGTCATGGCCAGGATCACGTCGGCCTTGGTCACCTTGGGGAAGTCGATCTCTTCCTGGTCGAGGATCACCTCGGCCCGGCTGGCGCCGCCGCGGGCCTCGGGGCCGTAGGACTGGGTCTGGGTCACGTGCAGGCCGTCCCGAATGCCGGCCTTGGCGAGAATGATCCCGGCCAGGATCATGCCCTGACCGCCGGAGCCCGTCAGCATGATCTCCTTCATTACTTCTTACCCCCCGTGGCCTTGTCGATCACCTGCTGGTAGGCCTTGGTGTACTCCAGCCGGGGCTTGTTGTAAAGCTCGCCGACCACGTACTTGCCCGCCAGCTCCTCCTCGGTCATGGTGGCGGCCTTGCTTACCGGCACGGAGTTCTCCTGCTGGAGCTTCATCATGCCGTAGGGGTCGCCCATCTTGTTCTTGCGGCCGAAGTAGGTGGGGCACTGGTCGATCGCCTCGACGAAGGAGAAGCCGTCGTTCTGGATCGCCTTGACCATCAGCTTCTCCAGGACCCGGGCGTGGTAGGCGGTGCCGCGGGCGACAAAGCTGGCGCCGGCGCCCTGGACCAGCTTGCACAGGTCGAAGGAGGGGTCGATGTTGCCAAACGGCGCCGTGGTGGCCAGGGCGCAGGCCGGGGTGGTGGGGGAGTACTGGCCGCTGGTCATCCCGTAGATGTTGTTGTTCAGGCAGATGCAGGTGATGCCGATGTTGCGGCGGGCGGCGTGGATCAGGTGGTTGCCGCCGATGGCGGAGGCGTCGCCGTCACCGGTCATGACGATCACCTTCAGCTCCGGGTTGGCCATCTTGATGCCGGTGGCGAAGGCCAGCGCCCGGCCGTGGGTGGTGTGGATGGTGTCGAAGTCCATGTAGCCCGAGGCGCGGGAGGAGCAGCCGATGCCGCTGACGATGACGGTCTTGTTCTGATCGAGCCCGGCGTGGTGGATCGCCCGCATCAGCGCCGAGGTGACGATGCCGTGGCCGCAGCCCGGGCACCAGATGTGCGGGAACTTGGCGACCCGCATGTACTTCTTGACGTCGACCTTCCCTGCGATGGCCATGGTTACCGCACCCCCTCAATCGCTGCGAGGATTTCGGCCGGGGTCAGGATCTCGCCGTTGACCTTGTTCACCTTGATCACCTGGGTGGAGCCCTTGGCGGCACGCTCCACCTCACGGGCGAGCTGGCCCATGTTCAGCTCGGGCACGATGACGGCCTTCTTGCCGACGATGGCGTTATAGACCCGCTGGTCGTGGAAGGGCCAGATCACGGTGGGGCGGTAGAAGCCGACCTTCAGGCCCTTGGCGCGGGCCTGCTTGACGGCCCGGTTGGCCGAGCGGGCGGTGCCGCCGTAGGCGAAGACCACGATGTCGGCGTCCTCGATGCCGTCCTCGTCGGCGTGGTAGATCTCGTCGATGTTCTGCTCGATCTTGTCGGTCAGGCGGCGCACGGCGGCGTCCACGAGCTTGGGGTTGCTGGTGGCAAAGCCGTCCGGCCCGTGGATCAGGCCGGTCACGTGGAAGCGGTAGCCCTGGCCGAAGGTGGGCGTCACGGGCACCCCGCGGTGGTCGGGCACGTAGGCCCGCTGCTCACCGGGCTGGTAGTTCGGCTGGACACGCTCAACCACATGGAGCGTCGTCGGGTCGGGCAGGGAGACGGGCTCCCGCAGGTGGCCGACGATCTCATCGGCCAGGATGATGACCGGGGTGCGATAGAGTTCGGCGAGGTTGAAGGCCCGGATCGTCAGGTGATAGGCCTCGTTGACCGACGACGGGGTCAGGGCGATCAGGCTGTAGTCGCCATGGCTGCCGTAGCGGGCCTGGTAGATGTCACCCTGGGCGGGGGAGGTGGGCAGGCCGGTGCTGGGACCCATGCGCTGGACGTTGACGACCACGCACGGGATCTCGCCGTGGGCGGCGTAGCCGAGGTTCTCCTGTTTAAGCGAGAAGCCGGGGCCCGAGGTGGCAGTCATCGACTTGGCGCCGGCGAGGGCGCCGCCGACCACGGCGGCCATGGAGGCGATCTCGTCCTCCATCTGAATGAAGCGGCCGCCGACCTTGGGGAGCCGCTCGGCGGCGAGTTCGGCGATCTCGGTGGACGGGGTGATGGGGTAGCCGGCGTAGAAGCGCATGCCGGCGGCGAGGGCGCCCTCCAGGATCGCCTCGTTGCCCTGCATCAGGACCATGGAGGTGGTGTTAGACACGGGCTTCCACCTCCTCGACGTTAATGGCGAAGTCGGGGCAGTAGATCTCGCAGGACAGGCATCCGGTGCAGGCCTCTACGTTCTGGATCACGGCCTTCTGGCGCTCGTTGATGTGGAAGAGATCCTTAGGGCAGACCTGCACGCAGATCTCACAGCCCTTGCAGTACGCCGTGTTGATGTCGACGGCAAAGAGCCTCGGGGCCCGGGTTTGAGCCATGGCGGGCGACCTCCTGCCAAGTGGCATAAGAATTAGCAATCTTATCTCAGACTACCCGCGCCGGTGGCTCCCCTCAATAAGGCACCGGGCGTGATTCGATAGGCCGAATGGGGTGGCACCAAAGGTGCATAGTTCACTGTGGGAGGATTTACGGTAGACAGAAGGGAACAAATTTGCGTGCTTTGGCGACTCACCAGACAACAAAAGGAGAGAACAGATGCTTGGCGCCCCTACGCACCACCCGCTTTAGCCAACTGTGGCGAGCATCGCCCGCGAAATGGCTTCTGGTCCTGGTAGTTCTGTTGACTGCGGTCCCGACAGCGGCGTTAGTCGGCTACGACCCTTTAGGCTCCATACTCAGCGTAGGCTCTGAATCATTGAGCTCCGGAGGCCCATATGAACTGGCGAGTCGAGTGAACCAACCGGTTGCCGGTCGGGCCACTGGTGGTACCTACGAGCTGTGGGTCGGACCGATGGTGCACCAGACCGGGCCGAGTCCGGATCTGAACGGTGATGGCAAGGTCAGCATCGCAGACCTGTCCTGGCTGGCGTCCCACTACGGGGACCGTTCGGCCACGGCTGGCTGGGACGCTCACCTGGACCTGGTGCCCGACGGACGGATCGACCTGATGGACCTGGTCTGGCTGGCCAGGCGGATTATGGACTGAACCTTGACCACCCCCTTTACTCTCACGCTGCGAAAGGATGTACCGATATGCGTCGCTCCAAGTGGTTGGTCGCTACTGTAATGACCCTTCTCGCCCTGGGCATCCTGGGCGGTGTTGTCCGTGGCAGTGCTACACCCCCAGCCGGAGTCCCGTTTCCCTTTCAGGGCTATCTGACCTCCGGCGGCGTCCCTGTCAACGAGCTGTGTGACCTCAGGATCTCCCTCTATGACCTTGATCTCGGCGGCACGGCGCTGGCGACCCAGGAGGTGACCGGCGTCCGGGTGGATAAGGGCATGTTCACGGTCATGCTTCAGTTCAGCCCGCAATACCTGACCGGTGAGCCCCGCTGGCTGGAGACCGCCGTGAGCTGTGCAGGCAGCGGCGGTGCATACACGACGCTCTCGCCGCGGCAGCCCCTGACCTCGGTGCCCTATGCCGCTCAGGCAGCGTCGGCAGCCGCGCTGAAGGGCAACCCGGTCGGCGGCGCCCAGCCGCAGGTTGGACAGACCCTGCAGTGGAACGGCGCCGAGTGGGTCCCCGTGGACGTGCCAGCCGGCGGCGGCGTCACCAGCGTAACCGCCATGGCACCCCTTGCTTCCAGCGGGGGGAGCGACCCCGTGATTACCCTGCCCCTGGCGACGGCCACGGTCAACGGAGCCATGTCCGCTGCTGACAAGGCCAAGCTGGACAGCCTGCGGAGCTTCAACGCCGGCTCGGGGCTGGCCATCTCTGGTTCTACGATCAGCCTCATGGGCTGCACCACGTTCGGACAGACCCTCACCTGGATGGGGAGCGGCTGGACCTGCGGCACCGCCAGCGGTGACGGCACGGGCACCGGCGGCACCACCGGCGGCATCACCGGCCTGACGGTGAAGGCCCCGTTGTACTCCACCGGGGGAGCCACCCCGGAGATCTCCCTCCCCCTGGCAACGACGACATCCGACGGGGCCATGTCCGCCGCGGATAAGGCCAAACTTAGCTTCCTGCAGCCGGTCAACGCCGGGGCGGGCCTCTCCATGGCGGGCGGCACCATGAGCCTGTCCAACTGCACCAGTCCGAATCAGTTCCTGAAGTGGACCGGCGCAACCTGGAGTTGTGTGAGCGCCGGCGGTACGCTCATTTCGACCACGGAGGCTCCCAGCACAACCAACGCCCACTACTTCACCAGCAACGGTGGTAGCGTCTCGATTACCCTGTCCGGGACGGTCATGGGGAGCGCGGAAGGCCAGGTCGGGCTGTTTGTGAAGGTCGACGGTACGGTGGTCGGTTCGGCCAGGCTCTACATTGCTGCGGATGAGTTGAACCGGCACCGGGCGCTGCCGGCGTTCACGGTGGCCAAGCCGATGGCGGCCGGTAATCACACCCTCACCATTGAGTTGATGCCCAATACCTCCTGGGACCAGAACGACGTGTACAGCCTCACGGTCATCGAGCATCCCTGACGGCTCAGGGGAAAGGCGAGCGTGGCACGCAGGACTCAGAGGGGCGTCAGTAGAATCCTTTTCCTGTCTATGAAACAGGTGGAGGAGAGCTTTTGACCACTCAACAGTCACGCACGCCCCGTTCCGCCCGGCCCCGGCGCCGTTCCCGGCGCGGCGGCTATGGGCTCTACCTGGGCGGAGCGGCTTTTTTCTTGGTGCTCCTGGCCTGGTACCTGTTCGGAAGCATGGTGCTCTGGTTGGCCGGGCTGGGCCTGGCAGCAATACTCCTGCTGGCTACCACCCGCCAGTCGGCGGCGCCCAAGAAGCGCACCCGGCGGCCGACTGCACCGGCCCACAGCGACTACGAGGCTCCCCCGGTCGCCGCTCCCAAGAGCCGGGCGGCATCGATGGACCTGAACACCATCGGAGCGGACTACAAGCCCGTCATGCAGCGGCAGGAGTGGGCGCCCGCCAAACGGGTGCAGCCTGTGGCGGCCACAGCCGCACCGGAGAAGAAGGCGGTCAAGCTGCCGGTGATCCCGCCGCCGCTCTATCCGAACGCCCGGCCGATCCTGGCGGGCCGGGAGCCCGTGACGGCGCCGCCACCTGCCCCGGTGGCCGAGGAGATGCCCCTTGTTGTGGTGGCTGAGCCCGAGCCTGAACCGATGGTTGAAGAGGAGGAGCCGCCGGTCCAGGCCGGGCGCCCCCTCCTGACCGTCATCCACGGCGGGAAGAAGCCAGAGCCAGAGCCCGAGCCGGAGCCCGAGCCCGATGAGGAGCCGGCGCCTGTGGTTCCCCAACCGGCGCAGGTCCTGCCGATGCCCCTGCCCAAGGTCATCGCTGCCGAGCCGACCGACGGCTCGTACCAGTTGCCCACCCCTGACATGCTCCCCGTGCCGGCCGCTGCGGTGGTCGTCAGCGACGATGAGCACATCGAGCGGGCCATCCTCCTGGAGCACACGCTCAAGACCTTCGGCGTCGAGGCGAAGGTGGTCGACATCTCCCCCGGGCCGGTGGTCACCCGCTACGAGCTGCAACCCGCCCCGGGCGTGCGGGTCAACAAGTTCACCCAGCTCTCCGACGACCTGGCCCTGGCGCTGGCCGCCGAGGGCATCCGCATCGAGGCGCCCATCCCGGGCAAGTCGGCGGTGGGCATTGAGGTGCCCAACAAGGAGCGCCAGATGGTGCCGCTGCGGGAAGTCCTGGAGATGCCCCAGTTCCGCAACCACCCCTCCAAGCTGGCGGTCGCCTTCGGCAAGGACAACGCCGGCAACCCGGTCATCGGCGACCTGGCCCGCATGCCGCACATGCTCATCGCCGGCTCCACCGGCTCCGGCAAGTCGGTCTGCATGAACACCATCATCTGCTCGCTGCTCTTCAAGGCCCGGCCCGATGAGGTCAAAATGCTGATGATCGACCCCAAAATGGTCGAGCTCTCCGTCTACAACGGCATTCCGCACCTGACCGCCCCGGTCATCATCGATGTGAAGAAGGCCGCTGGTTACCTCAAGGGCGCCGTCAAGGAGATGGAGAACCGCTATGCGCTCTTCGCAGCCATGGGGGTTCGCAACATCCAGCAGTACAACCAGGTGGTGGCTGCCGACCCCGGTCCCGACCCGGAGCATCCCCGGCAGCCCCTGCCCTACGTGGTGATCTTCATCGACGAGCTGGCTGACCTGATGATGGTCGCCCCGGCCGACGTCGAGGACGCCATCTGCCGCCTCGCCCAAATGGCCCGGGCCTGCGGCATGCACCTGGTGATCGCCACCCAGTCGCCCCGGGTCGACGTGATCACCGGCCTGATCAAGGCCAACGTCCCCTCCCGCATCGCCTTCGCCGTCTCCTCGCAGATCGACTCCCGGGTCATCATGGACGCAGCGGGCGCCGAGCGGCTGCTGGGCCGGGGCGACATGCTCTACCACCCCAGCGGGCTGCCCAAGCCCGTCCGGGCCCAGGGCGCCTTCATCGACGAGCACGCCGTGGAGGGGCTGGTCCGGTACGTGAAAGTCCAGGGCAAGCCCGTCTTCACCGCCCAGGAGGTGGCCGTCGAGACCGACAAGAAGGCCAAGGGCGGCGCCCCCGAGGAGGCTGCGGCGCCCTCCGCCGCCGATGCGGCCTTCCCCATGGCGGTGCGCGTGGTCATCGAGCACGGTCAGGCCTCGGTCTCGATCCTCCAGCGCCGGCTGCGCTGCAACTACAACAAGGCGGTCCGCCTGATCGACATGATGGAGGAGCGGGGCTTCGTCGGCCCCCACCAGGGCTCGAAGCCCCGGGACGTGCTGATCAGCCTCGCCCAGTGGCGGGATGAGTTTGGGGCCACGGAGGACGGCTCCGAGGAGCTCCCGGTGGGCGAGCAGGAATAACCTTTGGAGGCGCGCCATGGCAGCAAACGTCGAGCTCGTACGCCGATGGGTCGATCAGGTGTGGAATGCGGGAGATCTGGATCGCCTGGCCGACTTTCATCCCGAGACCTACGAGAATGAGGGCCGCCCCAGCACGGTCGAGGAGACCAAGCAGTGGCACCTCCGCAACCGCACAACGTTTCCGGATATCCAGTACACCATAGACGACATCTTCGCGGCCGATGACCGTGTGGCCCTCCGCTGGACGGCGACAGCGACCCATGGCGGGACGCTCTGGAACTTCATTCCGCCGACCGGCAAGTCCATCACCTGGACCGGGATGCACATGCTCCGAATCGCAGACGAGCGCATCGTCGAGGTCTGGGCCCTCCAGAACGGCCTGGCCCAGCTCCGGCAGATGGGCGTCACCATCCAGCCCGCCTCGAATTAACGCAAGGAGCCGCCAGGACGTTCAGGTCCAGGCGGCTCTTTCCTTATTGGCGCTCCCAGGCAGCGACGCCCTGCGGGAGGCGGAAACGGATATCTTGGGCGTTCCGATACAGCAGGGAGCCATCGGCGCCCATCTGCAGATCAGGATCCCTCATCCACCCGCCCGGCGGTTCAGGCAGGTCAACCCAGGTCCAGGTTCTGCCTCCATCGGCGGACTGCAGGAGGGGTGCGTAGTCCAGAGAAAAGTCGTCCGACCCGTCGGCGAGGAGCATCTCCATGGTCTCCCCGGAGATGTGGAAGATCGGAAAGCCGCGGTTCCTGCCCTGCAGGCGGGCGCCCTCCCACTCGGCCCAAAGCCAGGATTTGCCGCCATCTTCGGACCGAAGCAGGCCGCGTTCCAGCCGGCTGTACAGTGCGGTCGGGACCTCCCAGGCGCACGGGCCGGTCATGGGGCATTCAAGCGGCGCGGTCTCCCAGGTGCGCCCGCCATTCCTGGTGCGTGACCCGGCGAAGGAGAGCGGCAGCCCATTCTTGTCAGGCTGGGCGAACCAGGCGGTCACACTCTCCGGGGACGCTGTGTACCCCAGGAAATCCAAGGCGTCATAGCCCTGGGGAGGCGGCACCGGATTCCAGGTGGCTCCGCCATCGGCCGTGTATGCGGGGCGTGGGAAGCGGCCTGGGCCAGATGCACCCCGGTGACCGCCGCCCGCCACGTAGAAGCTCTCGGGAGCCACCGGGTCCAGGGTTGCTGCCCGGCAGCCTGAGATGCCCGCCATGGCGCCCAGGTGGACGCCCGTCAGGGGGATCGTCTTCCACGTTTTCCATGCGTCAGTCGTCACCCGCAGGTGAGGCCGGTCCGGGACGTCCGGATTTGGGGACCCCGACACGCACCGAAGTTGGCGGTCAGGATTGGTCGGATCGGCGGCCGGGGAGGCGCTCCGATCCAGAGCCGGTACGGACTGGAAGCTCCTCGTCGGCATCGCCTGCCACGCCACAGCCCGAAGCTCATCGGAAAGGCGGAAGGTGGTTCGGGATTCCGGGCGGCTCAAGCAGTCGGGCTCCGGTGCCAAGGTGCAGGCCAGCAGGACCTCGACGGTGCCTTTCTTCTGCCGCACCCCGTTTATGAAGCTGGGCACCTGCACCGTGCCCACGAAGAGGTGCGGGTCCTCGGGCGAAGGTTTGGGCCAGACCGTCTGAGCCCACTGCTGGGACACGCACTTGCCCCAGCAGAGCTGGAAGTTCCACGACTGGCCGTCATGACCAGCCCAGGCCTTCTCCGGCTCCTTGAGCCGGATTCGTACCGTCACCTCTGTCCCAGGCGGCCCTGAGTTCGGCTCTAGCGTGATCGCCACCGGTACCGGCGGCGCCGGAGGGGTGCCAGACGGGGGCTGAGGAGTCCAGTTCAACCACACCAGACCGGTGCCCAGGATCAGGACCGCGAGGACCGCCAACGCCCGCTTCTTCAAGAGTACCGCCTCCGCTGGCTGTTAGACGCCCGCTGGTCCCCGGCGGTTGCAGGGTGTGGGCGGCCATCCCGCTAATTCCGGCGCCGGAAGGCCGCCATGCCGGCAAGGAGGATTCCCACCAGGGCCGTAGAGGAGCATCCAGCCCGACGGGACGGACCCGAGCTGAAGCTGAATGATCCCCGGCTGGCCGATGCCGTGGCGCAAATGGCGGGTCACCCAGCCGTTCAGGCTGGCGCCCAGGGCGAGCCGCTGCCGCATCCCGTTCGAGAAGGTGGAGACCGGCCGCTCGGCCACCTCCTGGAGCCCCACCTGGGTGAGCACGGCAGTCAGGCGCTCCCGATCCGGCTGCCGGCCGGCCAGGCAGCCGTAGTAGCCCAGGAGATCCTTCGCCTTCGGCCCCTCGGGCATGCGGTAGTGCTCAGGTAGGAAGCCGAGGAGCGCTTTTGCGCCGATAGCACCCCGGACAGCGGCTGTTCACGGCGGCAGGAGGTAGGGGGCAGAAAAGTCGAAACTATACGCCGCCCGTAGCGTCCTAGTAGTAGCGTTGTCGATGCGAGGGGGTTGCCGGATGAAATTCCGCCTCATTGCTCTCTTTGCGGTGGCGGCCTTGGTCACCGTTGCCTGTACCAAATCACAGTCGATGGACCAGAGGGCCGGGCAGAACGGGACGCAGCCAACAGCAACCGCCGCGGCGAACACCACAGGGGACCTGAAAGAGGAGGCCAATCGCCTGCTCTCCCGAGGCGAGCCTGTGCAAGCCATTATTGTATGGAAAGCGATCGTGGCTAAGGAGCCTACGGCAGACAACTACAACGAGCTGAGTTACGCCTACCTGTCAGCCAAACAGTGGCAAGAAGCGCTCACAGCAGGAGACCTTGCGCTTAAGCTGCAGGCTGACCACAACTACGCCACATATAATACCGGGATGGCAGCCCTTAAACTGGGGGACCTGTGTATCGCACGTCAGCGATTGGAGGTATCGATTGAGCAACAGCCCGACCGGTACGAGCCCCGCATTGGCCTGGCTCGCGTCTACCAAGGGTTAAGAGATTACCCGGCGGCCTTGAGGGAGGCCCAGAAGGCCGTGCAGTTGTCGGACAACGCACGTGAAGCTGAGGCGGCCCTTGCCCAGGTGGAGTCCATGAGAGCAAACGCTTCCCCGGCCGACCTATCCACCTCCGGGACCATCGTGTACGAGGATGGATCAGTGACGGTATATCTTTACCCCGAAAAACCGTTCCGCGGTTGTGATGGCCTGTGGGTGCCGCAGACCCTCTTTTCGGTCCACAAGCAGGGCAAGACGCTTAGTTTACCTGGCGTGTCAAAGCCCTCCAGGGTTGCACTTCCTGGAGGGGCAAACGGGTTCTTCTTCAGGGGTAAGGGGATCGGTGCTGGGGTATCCGGTTCCTACGAGTACAGCCTCTGGGTCGACGACGGGCACAATCTCTTCCCAGTCGAATTCAAGAACAAGCCCAATGGGGGAGGAGAGAGGTGGCTTGAACTCACAGGACCGGTGATGCGCTCGCGGGGAGTCCCTGTGGTCGAGGGGCACCTGATCACGGGGCAGTACAAGGACGACGCCATCGGCTACTACAATGAGTTCAGCACGTGGCGATTGTCTTCAGACCTGACTACAGCAACCCTGGAGAGTACCAGAACCGCGGATCCGCTTGAGCCGTTTCAGGCCCAGAAGGGCACTGTGGTGTCCATTAGTCAGGACAAGCTAGTCATGGCCGTCGACGGTAAGAACGTGGAATTTCCGACAGCAGGCTTTGAGGTTCGTGCCCGTGGTGGGTACGGGAGCTTGAGCGACCTGAAGCCGGGCACGCCGGTCCGGCTCGCACTGCGTGACGGGAAACTTCTGCGGATTGAGTTGGATCGATAGACCCTGGCCGCGCCCGTTCTTCTGGACACGTTCTCCCTCTCGTTGGCCGCATGGTGTAGGGGCGGCACACTGGCACATTGATCCATCAACAGCGACCCGGCATCTCAAGAGAGTACGCTGGACACTTCACAGTACCCTTCCAAGTCCATCAGTACGCAGTCACCATTGGCCAACCGCGCCGGCCTGATGTCGCTAGCTCAGCATCTTGTTCCTTGCCCAAGAGGAGGTGCCCCCTTGCCGCCACTTCCACTACGACCCTGGAGTGGACCTGAAGGCACTCAGGGAGTTTTTGGAAGGTAAGTGCCATCCGCGAGCCTGAATACCGTCCACATTTTGCGTGAGAGGATCAAAATACTGGATTTCAGGGCCTTTTGTTGTCTCTCGTGGAAATTGTGGACGCAATCTCTCCCTTCGCTGCACCGCCCCCTTTCAATTTTGGATCGAGGCCAGCAGGGGCACGACTCGAGCACAACCACAGCACGAGTCCAGCTCAACCACTGCACAACCAGTGCACAGCCACAGCACAACCACAGCACAACTAATGTACAGCCACAGCACGAGTACAGCTCAACCCAGCACGAGTACAGCACAACCACAGCACAAGTACAGCTCAACCTCAGCACGAGTACAGCTCAACCCCTGCACAACCACAGCACAACCCTTGCACAACCGCAGCTTGACCACTGCACGACCACTGCACGACCACTGCACGACCACTGCACGACCACTGCACGACCACTGCACGACCATGAACGTAGAGAGACGGCCCACCGACAAGCCACACTGCATGGTGGCAAAAAGCCAGAACCCGGCGTTGGGCTCTGGCTTTTGTTGAAGTACAATGGAATTACGAGCAATGCAACCATGTGCAAGGGAGCAGGATTTCCGTGAACATCACTTTGCTGCTTAGGTACCAAATCGTCTATCTGCTCCTCGGGCTCGGGTACAACGTCATGAGCCTCATGATGAAGCGGCGTAGTGGCAGACCCTTGTCTTTTACCAACCCCGTGACCGGGATTCTGGTGATGCTTCTCTTCGGCCTGTTTCTTATCCCGGGCTTCCTAAGCAGCTATCAAGCCTATCGCATTCTCATGGGAATCTCGGCGATTGCTCTCGGATATTCTGGCGTCATCGTCCACCTTCGCAACTACCGAAAACTCAACTTGTACGATTCGACAACCGCGTGGATCCTTGCGGTCTTGATCAACCTCTTTGGCGTGGTGCTGAACCTGATGGCAGCGATAGGAAAGATCGGGGGCGCGTGATGTCCACGATCCCTAGCGCCCTGCTTGCTTCTCAGACTTCTGCCGCTCGATCGCTTCGGCGAGCTCGGTCAGCTCTGCCCAGCGGTCCATCTTGCGGTTCAGTTCGGCCTCGACCTCGGCCTGCTCGCTGGCCAGCTGCTGAAGCCGGGTGTAGTCGGTGGCGGCGGCGTCGACCGCCTGGGCCAGGGCGCCCAGCTTCGCCTCGAGCTCGGCAATCTCGCCCTCGATCGACTCGAACTCCTTCTGCTCCTTGAAGCTGAACTTCAAGACCTTCTTGGGCGCCTCTGCGGGGGCAGCGGCGGCTGGCTTGCTCTCCGCCGCAACCCGGGCGACCTCTGCCTCAGCGGCCCGCCGCTCCTCCAGGTACTCGGAGTAATCGCCCACGTAGCGGCGAACCCGGCCCTCGCCCTCGAAGGCGAAGAGATGGTCCACCACCCGGTCCAGGAAGTAGCGGTCGTGGGAGACCGTGATCACCACGCCGGGGAACTGGTCGAGGTAGTCCTCCAGGATGGTCAGGGTCTGAACATCCAGGTCGTTGGTCGGCTCGTCCAGCATCAGGACGTTGGGCTCGCTCATCAGGGTGCGGAGCAGGTAGAGCCGGCGCCGCTCGCCGCCCGACAGCTTGCCGATTGGGGTGTACTGCACCCGGGGCGGGAAGAGGAAACGCTCCAGCATCTGCGAGGCGGAGATCGTGCCGCCGTCGGGCGTCCCGACCACCTCGGAGACCTCCTTGATGTAGTCAATCACCCGCTGATCGGGGTCCATCGCGCCGTTCTCCTGGTCGTAGTAGGCCAGGCGCACGGTCTGGCCGATCACCACCTCCCCGCTGTCGGGGGTGAGGCGCCCGGCAATCATGTTCAGCAGGGTCGACTTGCCGCTGCCGTTCGGCCCGATAATGCCTACCCGGTCGCCCTGGAGCACGGTGTAGCTGAACTCCCGGATCAGCGTCCGGTCGCCGAAGGCCTTCGAGACGTCGTGCAGTTCAATGATGCGCTTGCCCAGCCGGTGGGTGCCAATCGCCATCTCCAGGCCCTCGCCCTTCGCCTCCGGACGGGCCTCCATGATCGCCTCGGCCCGCTGGATGCGGGCCTTTTGCTTGGTGGTGCGGGCTTTGGCCCCACGGCGGAGCCAGGCCAACTCCCGCCGCAGCAGGTTCTGCCGCTTATCCTCCATGGCTGCGGCCAGCTCTTCCCGGGCCGCCTTCTGCTCCAGGAAGTCGCCGTAGTTGCCGGTGTAGGAGTACAGCTTGCCGCCGTCCAGCTCCAGGGTGCGGGTGACGACCCGGTCCAGGAAGTAGCGGTCGTGGGTGACCAGCAGCAGGGCGCCGGTGAATTTGGCCAGGTACTCCTCCAGCCAGGCCACCGTGTCGTTGTCGATGTGGTTGGTCGGCTCGTCTAGGATCAGCAGGTCGGCGGGCTGGATCAGGGCCCGGGCCATGGCCACCCGCTTGCGCTGGCCGCCCGAGAGCGTCCCGACTCGGGCGCCGAAGTCGGAGACGCCCAACCGGTTCAGGATCGACTTCGCCTGCGCCTCCAAAGCCCAAAGGCCCTGGGCGTCCATCCGGAGCTGCAGGTCGGCCAGACGGGCCTGCAGCTTGGTGTCGCCAGGGCGGGCTTGCAGTTCAGTTAACGCCAGTTCGTACTCCCGCAGGGTCCGGATGGAGGGGGAATCCCCCCGGAAGACCGTGTCCAGCACGGTGGCGGCCGGGTCGAACTCGGGGCTCTGGGCCAGGTACTCCACGGAGAGGCCGCTGCGGTAGATGACGGCGCCCTCGTCGGGCTTCACCTTGCCAGCCACCGTCTGCAGCAGGGTGGACTTGCCGCTGCCGTTGACGCCGATCAGGCCGATCCGCTCACCCTCGGCGATGCCGAAGGAGATCTGTGTAAAGAGCCGCTTCTCTTCGTAGCTCTTGGAGATCTGTTCGATGGAAACGATGTTCATCGCGCCACTCATCTTTCTACAGTCAGGTAGTTATCTCACTCAGTTTACCTGACCCGTGGCGCTCAGGGAACCCGGTTATACCCGGAATCTCGCTACCTGCTGCTGTAGGCTGTCGGCCACCTTGGCCAGGGCGGCGGCAGCGGCGGCGATCTCCTCGGCGCTGGCGTTCATCTCCTCGACCGATGCGGACACCTCTTCAGCTGCTGCTGCGTTCTCCCGGGAGACGGAGGCGATGTCGGTGACAAGGGTGGTCACCTGGTCGGCGCCCGCCGCCATCTCTTCGGTGGCTGCGGTGTTCTCCTCGGTGACAGCAGCGACCTGGTCGACCGCCACGACCACCTCTGCCGTCGCCGCGGCGATCTCCCGTGTACCGCCCGTAATCTGGTGGATGTCGTCCGCCGTCCGCTGCACCACGGCCAGGATCTCCTGGAGGGCGGCGCCCGCCCTGGCGGCCAGTTCCGTGCCCGCCTGCACCTCCCGGGCGCCCCGGTCCATCGACTCCACCGCCCGGGTCGTCTCCTGCTGAATCGAGCGAATCAGGGCGTCGATCTCTCCGGCTGAGCGTCCGGCCCGTTCGGCCAGCTTGCGCACCTCATCGGCCACCACGGCGAAGCCTCGCCCATGCTCGCCGGCGCGGGCCGCCTCAATGGCGGCGTTCAGCGCCAACAGGTTGGTCTGGTCGGCGATCTCGGTGATGACCATCGTGATCTCACCGATCTTCCCCGAGAGGTGACCCAGCGCCTGAATCCGTTCGGCGGACTCAGAGGTGCTCTGTTCGATACGGCGCATGCCATCGACGGTCTGCTCCACGATGCGCCTGCCCTCCTGGGCGGTGCTCATCGCACGTGCGGCCGAGGCCGCAACCTCTTCCGACTTGCCGGAGACGCCGTCCGTCACCTGGGCCATCCGGGCGACCAGTTCCGAGGTCTTCTGGGCGCTCACAGCCTGCTGCTGGGCGCCGCCGGCGATCTGGGAGATCACCGAGCGCAGCTGTCCGACGGTGGTGCTGCTCTCCTGGGCGGAAGAGGCCTGGGTAGAGGCGCCTCCCGCCACCTGCTGCATGGCCTGGGCCACACTGGTGGCGACCAGGGTGAGTTGCTCGGTGGACTCGGTCATCTGCGCTGCCGAGGCGGCCACCGTTTCGCTGGAGCGGACCGTGTCCCGCAGGAGCTCCCGCAGGCTCCGGGCCATGGTGTTAAAGGCCCCTGCGAGCTCTCCGAGTTCGTCTTTGGTGGAGATCTTCAGGTCATCGCCGGTCAGGTCGCCCTCGGCGATGGCCCGGGCCTTGGCCAGCAGTTGCCGGACGATGCGGCTGATCGCACCCGACATGAGAAGGCTGATCCCGATGCCCACCACCGCGCCGATCAGGGCCAGTCCGATAAAGTAAAGCTGCGATTGGGCGTAGGTCTGATCGGCCGACTGGCTGGCCTCGCTGGACTGGCTGACGTTGTACGCCTGCATCGCTTCCACTGCCTGAATCATCCGGACGAAGGCCTGCTGGCCTTCGCTGAGCCCCAGCAGCCGGGCTTCTGCCTTTTCGCCCTTGCGGCTGTGGATAATGAAGCGACCCTGAACGTCCCGGTACGCCTTGACGGATGCGATGACCTCGGTGTACAGCTTCTTTTCCTCGTCGGAGGTGATCTCGGGGTACTGTGGTGCCCATTGATCAACCTTGCTCCACAGGGCGTTCAGGTCGCTCTCCGTTTTCTCCATGTCAAATGCGGATTGAGCGGAAAGGTGGAAGTAGGTGTAGCCGCGCACCTCGCTCACCTGCGCCTGCAGGCTCCCCACCAGATTCACCTTCGGGAGCCACACGTGGTCGATCTCCTCGGCGGCCTGGCTGATTTGATTCATCCGAAGGGAGCCGAAGACGGCGAGCGTGACCAGGATCGACAGCACGGCGAGGTACCCGACAAGTAGCTTGACGCCCAGGCGCACTTTCATCGGTGCACGACCTCCTGATGCTTCTTCCGGAGAAAACAAAAAGCCCTCCCCAGGAGGGCTTGAACTGCCTCCAGCTTCGGCGGCCCGGCGAGCATTGGGCGCCTGAAGCATCCCTTTAGCCCCGTAGCTTTGCGTCCCCGCTTTTCAACGGGTTTGCCAGTATCGGCGGAATCTCTGTGTGGGTTGTAAGGCATTCTCTATGCTACCCAATTAATGGCTACATGAATAGGATTTCCTGAAATCATTTCAGGTGTTGAAAGTGACTATTTTGACCGCTACCAAAGGTCTACCAATACTGAACAAGCCGTCGCAGGAGACCCTGCGGCGGCTTGTTTCGTCATAACGTCCTCTTGATCCGGCGGGGACCCGGCACCAGTTGGTAGCCCAGCTTGGTGTTGACGGCCAACATGGAGGGGTTCTCGAAGTCGTTGTTGGTGCGCATTCTCGGGACGCCCCGCTCGACTGAAGCCTCCACGGTGAGCAGTTTGAGGGCCAGCGCAAGGCCCCGGCCGCGGTATTCACGGAGCACCGCGGTGTACCCGGTGTAGGCAGCGCGGCGAATCTTGCGCGAGTAGAAGATAAACGAGGCGCCCACCACCCGGTCGCCGTCCAGCGCGACGGCCGTAAAGCGGGGATCCTTGTACTCGTACCACATCTGTTTGTACGTCTCGATGGTGGGAAACTGGGCATCGGGCTCGTAGTCCGGCACGTCGGGGCTGGTCAGGCGCTCCAGGTCCCAAATGCCATCCACGATGCGCTCCGGCTCGTCACCGTCGTAGGCCTCCAGGCGGATTCCTGCGCTGCGCACTTTGTCCAGGTGGCCGGCAAATCGGGTGGGGTTCCAATCGGCCAGGTCGAGCACAGACTCGGTGCGCAGCAGGTCGCTGACAAAGCCCCGGCGCTCCGCCCAGGCGAAGTTCTCGGGGTCGTCGCTGCGGCAGTAGCAGGAGAGTGTGGTGGCCCCGCCCTCCCGGGCGATGCGCTCCACGGCCTGGTAGAGGGCCTGGCCGGCGCCCCGGCGGCGGTACTCCGGGTGGACCAGGGCGTTGACTCCCCACTCTCCCGGCGGGTGCCAGGGCATCTTGTCGGCGAAGGCGTAGCCAATCACCCGGCCCTGGGAATTCTCCGCCACCAGGCGGTGGAGTGTGCCCGCCAGACGGCCCCGGCGGTCTTCGTCGATAATCTCTTCGGCGAGCATAGGCTCGGGGCGAACGGCGGCTGCGACCGCCGCCACCGCTTCATAGTCCTCAAGGCGGCAGTCTCGAATCAGAAACATAAGGTGCGAGTCCCTCCTCACGGGTTACCAGACGAGCCCGGCCCCAGAAAAGTTCCAGGGGAGCCGATTTGGCTCCCCCGGGCTTTCCCGTTATCGAGTGACGAGTACCGTGCGGGTGTCGTTGTCCCATTGGACCGTGGCGCCGATCTGCTCGGTGACGAAGCGCACCGGGATCAGCGTGCGGTCGTTTACGATCCGCGGCGCCGCATCAAGGAGATGCTCCTCGCCGTTGACGTACGCCCGCCGGTCGTCGATGGTCAGCACGATCACCTTGTTGTTGGCCGTATCGGTGATGGTGACCTGGCGCTTCTGGCCGTTCCACTCCACGCCCAGGCCGAAGGACTCAGCGATGAAGCGGGCCGGCAGGAAGGTGCGGTTCTCATAGATCTCCGGAGCGGTGTCGAGGACCACGGGCTGCTCGTTTCGGAAGGCGTTGACATCGCTGATGCGCAGCGTCAGCTGGGTCTTGCCCGGCTCCAGGGCGGAGTAGCCCAGACCGTCGCTGTTGCGGTTGGAGAACTCCACGACGATCTGGTGCTCCCCGGCCTTCAGCTCTACGTCGGCGGAGCGCTTCTGCCACGCGGGCTCGGGGAAGGTGCCGGCGCTGCCGATCGTCGGCGGGGCGGCCCAGCCGTTGATCAAGGTCTGACCGTCCACGCTCACCCTGATGCCGCCGTCGGTGGCGGTGCTGATGCGCAGCTTCTGGGCGCCGTCCAGCCGCAACGTCCGGCTGTAGCGCACCGAGAAGCTCTTGTCGATCAGGCCGATGGTGCCGCCCTCGGGGGCGCCCTTGTCCGACCAGAGATGCCCGATCGCCGGCTCATCGCGCACCATGGTCGGGGCGCCGAGCAGGTTCGGGTTGTTGAAGTACTCCGCCTTCCAGCCGTTGAACCTGGTCGGGAAGGCCACTTGAGCGTAGCGCTTCTCGGCGGGCTGGTAGATGATCAGCCCCTTCTCGAAGCTGGCCTGGGCGTTGCCCTGCTTGTTGCTGTACAGGTCGCTGGTGGGCCGGCCCAACGGCCCCAGCGGGCCCTTCAGCCGGTCGTAGGCGGTCAGCAGGTCGCCCTTCAGGAAGTAGGCGGGCAGCTGGGCGCCGATCCGCTCATCTTGCTGATGGAAGATGGCGGCCTGGCTCTCATCCGGCGCCAGGAAGTTCTGGCGGGCGGTGCCCTGCAGGTCCTCGGCGGGGTCGATCATGTCGCCGAGCACCTCACGCCCGCCCGCCCGGTCGTAGGCCCGCTTGATCAGGTCCGGGAAGCGGGCGCCCAGTCCCACGTGCAGGTCGCGGATCAGCCGGTTCAGCTCGGCCAGGTCGATGACCTCATCGTGGTGGTGCTGATCCTCGGGATGGTTGCCGTCCATCTGCGAGCCGCTCTGCTGGAAGGCAAAGAGGATGTTCGGCCAGTCGTTGTAGCCCTTGAGCAGCGTCTTGGAGCCGTCGCCGTTGACGTCCAGCTGCTGGCTGGCGTTCTGGATGGCGCCGTTGCAGTTCCAGTCCAGCGAGTTGGTGACCGGCATCATCTTGGTCGAGGCGCCGGGGCACTTCCAGATCGTCTGGTCGGTGGAGCCCCACAGCGCCAGCTGCTCGTTGATCGCCGCCTCGTTGAGGTCCTTGGCCCAGCGGGAGTAGTCGTAGCGGTAGTTGGTCACCGACGGCATGCCGTTGGGGATCCCGAGCACCTGGTAGCGGTAGTTCATCACCGACAGGTAGTTGGGCTTGTAGTTCACCCCGTCGCTGCCGCCGTGGCCCAGGTTCAGGTTGTGGCCCAGCTCGTGCATGATCGTGCCGGCCTGGTCCCGCCAGGTGCCCCGGTTGCCGGACCACCCGCCGAGGGAGACGATGAAGTCGTTGCCGCCGATCTCCGAGAGGCCGGAGGAGGTGGAGCCGGGGGTGTGGTGGTGGGCGAAGATCAGGTAGTGGTAGGCGAACCGCTTCCACGAGGTCGCCGCGGGGTTCAGGAACATGTTGGCCTTGACGGTATCAAAATCCACGATGCCCGGCCCGCCGTTGAAGTTGATGGCATCGGCGTGGGCGATCGCCCCGCCGTCCTCGAAGTGCATGGTCACGCCCTGCGTCCCGTTCGGGTTGCTCAACGGGGCGATGGCGAAGGCGTTCTGCACGGTGCTCAGGGCCAGGGCGTCCGGCTTGTGATGATGCCCGTCGGGCGCCGCATTCATCCAGTTGTAGTAGACGTAGATGTCCTTCTTCTGCCAGTTGGCCCCGGGCAGCGTCTTCTTGGCGGTGCTGGTCAGCCCGTCGTCGTCGATGCCGCAGCGCTCCCAGTCGTCCCAGAGGGCGTCGCCGTCGGCATCGCCGCCCACACGCACCACGGCGATCATGTCGTCGAAGTCGTTGTCGCCGCCGCCGGCGAGGTCCTCCCAGGAGAGGAGGTAGGCGCGGGCGGTGCCAGGGAGGCAGCTTGAGTAGGGCTGGCTGACCCGGGCATGGACCCGGCCGTCGGAGTTGCTCGCCTGGCGGGTGGACCACCAGTTGGTGCTGCCGCCTGAGATGGACTTGAGCCGGAATTCAAAATGAGTGCCTGCGGCGTAGTTACCCAGGGTGACCCGGGTCGCCCGGTTGCTGGTCGCGGTGCTGAACAGCAGCTGCGGGCTGGCGCCGTTCATCACGTAGAACTCGTTGGTGTTGCCGGCGTTCGCCCTGATGAACTCCACCGTTACCGTCCCGGCGACGTCGATGGAGAAGTGGCCGTTGTGAGCGGCCTCGGCCATGGGCGCCCCGGCTATGCCGGCGGCGAGAACCAGGAGCGTCGTAAGGGCGACGCCGAGCAGCCTGCGGGCGCGCCATCGCCACCCCCGGCGAAGCGGGGATGCGGTTCGAAAAACCACGAACGTCTCACCTCCATAGAGAGTTGTGGAGGGGATTCGTTCGAGGTTGGAAAGGAACCTGTGGAAAACTGGGTTGTTATCTCCAGGCGAAAGTTGTGGGTATTAAGTCCTCGCTCCATTCTTGCAACCCCTGCAAGCACTGGCGCGAGCGTACAAGGCCCGCATTCGGCAGGAGGCGGACCGGCTCGGCCGTGCTTTGGGTGTGCCCCGGGCCACCTTCTATCGCCATCGCAACCCCCCAAGCTCGCGCCCTCAGCGAGGGCGAGCGGAAAAGGATCCCGGATGACTGCATGCGCCTGCCTGTCCGAGCCATCGGACACAGGTCTGCCACGGACTTCACGGATTGCAGGGATTTCTGACACGGGGGGTATCCATGCCATTTCAGGTGCCCCGCAGCGCTTCCGGTACCTTTTTTAACGACGGGCAGACTTGCCACTGTAAAATCCGTACCTCAAACCTGACATGAGCGGGAGCCGATCCCTACGAACCAGCGGTTAGGTACCACTGGCGGGCCCGTCGGATACCCCCCCGCCGTAGTCGTGTCAGGTTTCAGGTATTTTTTTCAAGACTTCCCCCGCCCACGACAGAAAAAAACTACCTGAACCCCTGTTTGTGCCGGCGGGGCCGGTGCCAGCCCTCGCCCCAGAACCGCAGGCCCCCGGCCCCCACGGGCTTGCGGAAGCGCATCGAGCACAACCCAGCGGTAGAACCCGCCCCCCTGGGTCGGACCGCCCGCCTACCTGGAGCGCCCGCACACCTGCATGACCCAGATGGACTTCTCCCGCTCCGACACCTTTGGCCACCGCGGCGAGCTCTTCGCCTGCGAGTTCGGCACCTTTGCGCCCCTCAACTCCCCCCGCACCGAGGACCTCGACCACGGCTTCAAGGTGATCCGGGTCGATGTCAAGCAGGGCGCCGCCCAGACCTTCATGCGCAACCGGGCGCCCGGCCCGGCCTCCTCCCTTGGCGCCGGCGGCCTGGAGCGGCCGGTGGACTGCAAGTTCCACCCCGACGGCCGGAGCCTGTATGTGCTCGACTTCGGGGTGATCCGGGTGCACAAGGGGTACCTGACCGCCTACGCCCACACCGGGGTGTTGTGGCGAATCACGCGGCGCTAGGGGGTAAGCAAACATGCCCGATGCGATTGTACTGGAGCTGGATGACCGAACCTGGCAGGAGTACCTGAACCGCACGGGCGAGTGGCTGGACAACCTCTTAATGGCCCAGGCCACCTTCCGTCAGGCCGTAGAGGATACGGTGCCCAAGATCGCGGAGCCCCACCTCAAACAGGCGCTGGCCGACATGGCGGACAGCGCCCGGGAGCACGAGGCGAAGGTCGACGAACTCTACCATCTCATCGGTCACGATCCGGCCGAGATCCGCAAGTCCCTCGGCCTGATGATGGCAAAGGCCGGTGAGGTGCTCACCGGCCTGCAAGGGCTATTGGGCGGGACCACACGCCCCTGGGCTCAGGTCCATGGGCTGCTGCTCGGGAACATGAACTCCCTGGGCGCCTTCGCGGTGGCCGAACAGTTGGGCCTGGCCCTCGGCATGCCGTCCCTGGTAGATGTGATCGTCCCCATCGTCCACGAGAAGCAGACGCATCACCTGTTGCTCCAGGAATACATGTTAGAGATGGCGCCGATCTCCATCCTCTACAAGCTGCCCTTCGGAGACTGGTGAGCCTGCGAAGGGGGAGTCAGCCATGTGGAAGGGGCACCTGAAGGCCCTGGGGCTGCTAATGGGGATCATTCTGTTGATCTTCGCCGTGGTGGAGGGGCTCGGGATCCCGATCCTGACCGATCCGTCGCCGTGGATGCAGCATGGGGGACCGCTGGCTGCCGCCGTCGGTGTGGGCCTGCTGGTCGTCGACGTCTTGCTGCCGGTGCCGTCCAGCCTGGTGATGGTCGCCCACGGCAGCCTCTTTGGCGTCTGGGCCGGCACCCTGCTGTCGCTCGTTGGCGGGCTGGGAAGCGCCCTGACAGGCTTTGCCCTGGGCAGGCGTGGGGGACCCTGGCTGAACCGGCACGTATCGCCTGAACAGCAGGGGCAGGCAGACCGGCTGATCAGCCGCTGGGGCCCCCTGGCGGTAATCGTCACCCGGCCGATCCCGGTCCTGGCTGAGTCGGTGGCGATCCTGGCAGGGGCATCGGGCATGGGGTGGCTCCCAATGCTGCTCAGCGCGGCAGCGGGACTGCTGCCGACGGCGTTTCTCTACGCGCTGGCGGGGTCGGCGGCGGGCAGCTTCGGGAGCACCGTGCTCGTCTTCGGACTGACACTAGGGATGGCCGGCCTCTTCTGGTGGGTGGGACGCACTCGCCTGGCGGACCGGCGAGAAGTAGAGCCAGGCCACGGCAAGTAGCTTGCCGGCCACCGCCACGAGGAGGGCGCCCCGCAGGCCGATCGACTCGCCGAGCACGCCGCCCAGCAGCGTCCCGACCAGCATGAACGACCAGTCTGTCACCTGCAGGCTGGCGTTGACCCGGCCCATCACCCGGTCGGGGGTAACCGACTGCCGCAGCGACGTGCCGTGGATGATGTGCATGGTCATCGCCCCGTCGCCGATCAGCTGCTGGGCGGCCATCAACGCCACCACAGCCCAGAGCGGCCCGCCGGCCAGGGCCAGGAAGAGCGTCGCCACGGCGCCCACCAGGCCGGAGCCTACGATGGTGGGACCGAGGCCAAAGCGGCGCAGCGCCGGGGTGGCCAGGGCGGCGCCAAAGAAGGAGCTGATGCCCCCCAGTGCGTAGAGCGAGCCCGCCACGCCCGGGGAGAGGCCCAGCTCCCGAAGCACGAACAGGTGGATCACCGTACCGATGATGTTGCCAAATAGGCTGTCGATGCCGCGTGAGATCGACAGCGCCCGCAGCACCGGATGGTCGAAGAGGCTGCTCAGCCCCTCACGGATCTCCCGGAAGGTGCTGCGGGTCTCCTCCTCCGGGGCGGCGTCACGCGCCTCGGGCGCCCGAATCAACATCAATGACACCGATGAGACCAGGAACGAGACCGCATCGACCAGCAAGGTGATCGGGCCGGTCAGCCATTGGACCAGCATGCCGCCCACGCCAAAGCCGGCGATCTCGCCTACCGAATTGGTAGCGGAGATCAGGCTGTTGGCCTGCACCAGCTGTTCCCCCTTCACCAGGGTCGGCAGGTAGGACTGATAGGCCACATCAAACAGCACCGTCAGGACGCTGACCATCAGCGCCACGGCGTAGATGTGGCCCATGCCGAGGCGCCCGGCCAGGTAGGCCAGGGGGATGGAGGCCAGCAGCAGCGCCCGGCCCAGGTCGGCGCCGACCATGATCGGCAGGCGGCGCGCCCGGTCAACCCAGACCCCGGCAAAGAGGCCGGCGACGAGGCCGGGGGCGATCTCCAGGGTTCGGACCAGGCTGACCTGTAAGGGGGAAGCGTTCATGGTGATGACGATCAGCATGGGCAGGGCGGTGCGCCCCACAATGGAGCCCAGGGCAGAGACGGACTGTCCGGCCCAGAGTTTCACGAAGTCCCGGTGCCGTAAGAGTGGCCAGCGCATGCGGATCTCCTTTGCGGTCGGATCTACGTCGGTATCGACGAGCCCGACCCCCCAAAGGTTCCCCCAGGAAGCAAGAAGGGCCGCCTGCGCAGGCGGCCGGTGGTCTGTAGGTAGTCTATGCTCGACCGGAAGCAGAGCCGGTCGTGGCGACATGTGCGGCACGATCGGCGACGGGGGCAGTCAGAGGCGTGGGGGGTGTCGGGGGGACGAGGGGCAACCTCCGAGGACGTTGCGATTTTAGCCCGCAGGAGGTTGCCCCGCCGCCGGCTAGCGTTCGAACTACCCCCGACTTAATGGAGCATGAACCATTCGATGTTGATGATCTCCGACATGCGATCCAGGCCCGGAACCTGCCGTTCGCCTTCCATTTCCGGAGTACTGAGACCGATGAGCCTGCTGATTTCAGAGAGCGAGAGCCCTTCGGCCCGGAGCGACTGAATCAGTTCCCGATTCTCAAAGCTGAGATTGGTGGTCATCGTAGATCGTCTCCCGATCAGATGGTTTGTGAAAACTGTAACTTAGCTTCTGATGCCAGTATACTCCTGGGTTTCGTAGACCTGGTATGGGCCAAAGGAAGTATTTCCTGGTCTCCCCGGCAACCTGGGCGTGGACCTGACCCACCTTGGGAAAGACTATCCATTACCATGTGCCAAAGGGGTGCCGTACGTGCAAGACCTGTTTCGCGAGGGACTACGACTGGGTGAGTCGCTCGCCCGACTCCCCTGGAAGGCTGCCAGGCGGATCACCGAGGGGCGCAGTGAGACCCTGACCAAGGCGGCCGACCTGGGCGAGCAGTTGGGGACGCTGCCCTTCCGGGCTGCCAAGCGGATGATGGCGCCGGAGCGCCAGGAGGGCGGCGGAGCGCCCGCCGCAGCCAAACCCCGGATCGTGGTGCTGGGCGCCGGCTATGGCGGGCTCACCTGCTACCTGGAGCTGCAGGACCATCTCTCCCGGCAGTACGACCTGGTGCTGGTCAACGGCGACAAGTACCACTGGTTCACCACCGAACTGCACACGTACGTGGCCGGCGAGCCCGAGGATGCGGTCCGGATACCGCTCTCCCGCGTGATCGCCCCGCCGGGCCGCCTGGTGGTGGGGAAGGTGGCCCGGGTCCACCCCGAGGAGAAGGAGGTGGAGATGGAGTCCGGCGAGCGGCTCAGCTACGACCTGCTCGTCTTCGCCCTGGGCAGCGACCCGGAGTACTACAACCTCCCCGGCGTGGCGGAGAACAGCCTGATCGTGGGCAACTGGCAGGGCGCCACCCGCCTGCGTGACTGGGTCAGCCGGCTGCTGGATGATGACCGGGCCGCCGAGAATCCTCCCCGGGTGGTCGTGGCCGGGGGCGGGCTGACGGGCGTGGAGGTGGCCGGCGAGCTGGCGGATGAGCACCCCGGCCGGGTCCGGCTGACCATCCTGGAGGCCGGCCCCGAAATCATGGCGGGGTTTGACCCCCAGCTGATCAAGGTCTCGCGGGACGTGCTCGAGGGCAAGGGCGTGGAGATTCGCACGGGCCACCCCATCGCCCGGGTGGAGCCCGGCATGATCCACTTCAAGAGCGGGGAGAGCCTGCAGTGCGACCTACTGGTGTGGGCGGGAGGCGTGCGGGGAAGCGCGATCCTGGCCAACTCGGGCTTCAGGGTCACGCCCAAGGGCCGCGGCAAGGTCGACGCCTATCTGCGCGCCGTGGGGCAGCAGGATGTGTACATGGTCGGTGACTCCGCCTCCTTCGTCGATCCGGGGACCGGGCGCGAGGTCCCGCCAACTGCCCAGGCGGCCGTGCAGATGGGACATGCCGCCGGGCAGAACATCCTGCGGCGCCTGCGTGGTCAGGCCGAGCAGTCCTTCGTGCCCAGGCTCAAGGGCGCCTTCGCGTCGCTGGGACGCCGGGAGGGCGTCGGGCAGATGGGCGAGGAGCACTTCACCGGGCTCCCCGCCATGCTGGTGAAGAACCTGATCGAGGCCCACCACGCCTGGGAGACCGGCGGCGGGGTCGCCCCGCTGGTGGGGCGGCTGCTGCGGGCGCCCCGACGGTTCCTCAAGCGCCACGCAGTCGTTCCCCGCGTGACATCGCCGGCGCCGCCCGCCGCCCGTCCCGAGCCCCGGGGCCGGCAGGTTTGAGCGCAACTCTCGGATAGGCGGACCCCTCCATCTCCTGCTATGCTGGATACATAACAGGCGGTGGAGGGGTCTTCTTGACGTTGCAGGACATCGGTGCACTACTCTTGCTCTCGGCCATGTGGGGCGGCTCGTTTCTGTTCATGCGGGTCGGCGCCCCCGAGTTCGGACCCATCCTCCTGATCTTCCTCCGGGTGGGCATCGCCGCTTCGGCGCTGCTCGGGTATGCGGCCCTGAGCCGCAAGATCGCCCCGCTGGGCGACAAGTGGCGCCGGTTCCTGGTGGTCGGGGTGATCAACTCGGCCCTGCCCTTCGTGCTGATCTCCTCGGCTGAACTGCTCCTGCCTGCCTCGGTCGCCGGAATCCTGAATGCGACCACCCCGCTGTTCGGCGCCCTCGCCGCCAGCGTGTGGCTGGGCGAGCGCCTGACGGCGAAGAAGGTCGGCGGCCTGCTGGTCGGCTTCGCCGGGGTAGTGGTCATGGTCGGCCTGCTGCCGATGGAGCTGACGTGGATGAACCTCGCCGCCGTGGCCGCCGTGCTGCTCGCCACGGTCTCCTACGGGATTGCGGCGGTCTACACCAAACGGGCCCTGCCGGGCGCCCAGCCCCTGGCCCTGTCGGCCTACAGCCAGATGTTCGCGGCGGCCGTGCTGCTGCCCCTGGTGCCGTTTGCTTGGCCGGACCGGATGCCGTCCCCCGCCGCCATATGGAGCGTGCTGGGCCTGTCCCTGCTCTCCACGGCCGTGGCCTACCTGATCTACTTCCGGCTGATCCTGCGGGTCGGGCCGACCCGGGCCACCATGGTCACCTACCTTTCGCCCGCCTTCAGCATGCTCTGGGGGGCGCTGCTGCTCAGCGAGCACCTGGGGATGGGGAACTTCGTAGGCTTCGGGCTGATCCTGTCGAGTGTGTTGATCGTCAGCCGGCAGTAAGTGACTGGTATCAAGGCTGTCAGTTTTGACACAGCTCCAGAACCCGGTCGTGTGTCAAAAAGTGTAGCTTTGGGTGGTCTGGGGGGCTTGGTCAGACGCATCCGGTCCGCACGGTGCTTATTTTTGCGGTAATTCGACACGATTCCACAGGATTCTGTGAGCCTGAACTGGCGGAACTGCCCGTCTACCAACAGGGTAGTCAATTCTGACACAGGCCGTGCCAGCTCAGGTGTGTCAAAACCTGCACCTTGGACAAATAAAAAACCGTCAATCTATGAACACAGCCGGGGGTGTACTTGCCCCCGGCTGTATGCTTAGTCAGTCCCTCTGCGTTACTCCGGTGCCTGAAGAGCTGCGTTCCATCTCGAGGAGCACCCGCTTGCGCTCCACGCCCCAGCGGTAGCCGCTAAGGTCCCCGCCGGACCGCACAACCCGGTGGCACGGCACGACTAGGGCGACCGGGTTGGTGGCGCAGGCCCGAGCGACGGCCCGCACGGCGGTGGGCTCGCCGATCATCTCAGCGACCTGCTTGTAGGAGCGGGTTTCGCCGTAAGGGATCCGCTGCAGGGCCGACCAGACCCGCTGCTGGAAGGGCGTGGCCTTCACATCCAGCGTCACAACGGTCCGGGTATCGCCGCTCAGCCCGCTGAGCAGGGACTCCAGGTAGGGTGCTACCGCCCCGGGATCCTCGGTCAGGGTTGCCCGCGGGAACTCGGCGCGCAGTTCGTCCATCAACGCCTGCCGCTCCCCGATCCGGACGGCACAGACTCCCTGCTCCGTGGCCGCCACCAGCACCTGCCCGATCGGGCTGTCCGCCACGGCAAAGCGGATGTGGGCGCCCGCCCCGCCCTTGCGGTAAGTGCCGGGGCTCATGCCGAGCAGCTCCGGCGCCTTCTCATAGAGCGCCCGGCTGGAGCCATACCCAGCCTCGTAGAGCGCCTCGGTGACGCTGGCCCCCTCCTTGAGCCGTTCCTTCAGGCGCTCTGCACGGAGCCCGGCGGAATACGCCTTCGGGCTAAGCCCCGTCGCCTGCTTGAAGACCCGCTGCAGATGGAACGGGCTCATCCCCACGGCCTCGCCCAGTTCCTGGAGCGAGGGCGGCGTCTCCGAACGCTCCAGCAGTTGCTTGACCCGGGCTACCGCACTCTCCCGGCTGCTGACCTCGCTCGGTCGGCACCGCTGGCAGGCCCGAAACCCCGCCTGCTCGGCGGCCTCGGGGGTCTCAAAGAACGCCACGTTCTCCCGCCGGGGGCGCCGGGAAGGGCAGGTCGGGCGGCAGTAGATCCCCGTCGACCTGACCGCGTAGTAAAAGCTGCCGTCGGCGCCGGGGTCCCTGGTGAGGACCGCCTGCCACCGTGCCTCGTCGTTTTGCGTCATCGGCGCCACCTCCATGATGCCATGGTAACCTGATGGCGGCGCCCGGCGCCATCCGTTTGTTGCGGTGAAAATCAGGACTCACGCCGTAGGGCGTAGTACCCGACCGACACGCACAGCATCAGCCCGAGCAGGATCCAGGGCAGAGGATCGGGCTGACGCACGTCGCCCAGCACCGGGCCGACGGGCTCCGGCGTCTGCGGCGCGGGCGCCCGCGGTTCGGGCGTCTGTGGCTCGGGCGCACGCAGGGCCAGCTTCACCAAGCCGGACTCCACCATGTGCCCCCGGCCGTCCACCGCCCAGGCCTGGTACCAGACCTCGCTCCGGTCGTGCCAGGGCGCCGCATCCACGCTGAACTGCCACTCCGGTCGGTCCTGCCACTGCGCTTCCAGCCCGCCGGCGGTCTGGATGGGGGCGGCGCCAGCGTCGGCGGAGGCGTAGACCGTGAGCCCCCAATCATCCAGATCGCCGTCCGGGTCGCCCAGCGTGACCATGCCGTCGGGCGCCAGCACCGGGACCCGGGGCGGCACACCGGTCACACCCGCCTTGTCCTGCAAGTAGCGCTTCAGCACCGACGGGAGCTCCCCGGCCTTCAGCAGCTCGGCCGGCGCCCGCAGACCCTCCCTGGCAGCGAGGTAGACCGCAATCGGGTGCGTGCTCCCGGCCTCCAGTTGCTCACGCACGGTCCGGAGCGCTGCCCCCTGGTCGCCGCCCAGGTATTGCTGCCGGGCTTGGCTCAGCACCTCAGACCCGGTCGCCCACCCCTCCGTCCGGGTCTGGAAGACCAGCTGCACGTCCCGATTGGGCTCGAAGTCCTTGAACCCCCAGACCATCTCTTCGCCGACCCACCGGTAGGAGGCGGGGGAGACCCCGGTGATCTCGCCCGGTAGGACCCCGTCGAAACTTACGCGAACCACGGCGCTCCCAATCGTGTCCTGCCAGACCTTCCCGGTCCGCAGGATGTAGCCCGTGCTGGCAAACCCGTTGGAGGTATGAAAGTTAACCGCCCGGTAAGTGTTCCGGACCGTGTGCGTCTCCCCGGCGTCGAACTTCACCGTCCAGGTGTACCATTCGGGATAGTCCAAGTTGTGATGATCCTCGCCAGCAGGGGTCTCGACGGGCTTACTGCCCTTCTCCCGCTGGGCAGGGATGCGCTTGCCGTCCACCCAGGTCTGGAAGTCGTGCAGCTCAAAGTCGCCGCGCTCGTAGTTCCCGGGGCGCCCTACCGGGAACCCCATCAGCACATCCTGAGCGGCGCCTGCGTTCGTGAAGGTAAAGGTCACATCCACCAGCGTCTCCAGCGGCCGGACCTTCAGCCGGACCTCCTCGGCCATCATCCGGACCTGCTGGCTGGAGATCGGGTAGACCGTCTCGCCGCGGCGCCCAAGGGCGGCGTCATCGGCGTTCGCGACGCCGCCAGAAATCAGCAGAACCGCGAAACAGAGCCAAACCAAACGACGGAGCATACGCAAAGCCCCCTTCTTCCATAAGGACGAGAAGGGGGCTCGCAAAGTTACGAAAAGAGTGACTTTACTAGCATTGTCGCATAGCTGCCCCGCTGGAGGGAGAACCGCAGCATCACCTTGGAGGTGCCAGGGTAGCGCTCGTCGGGGAGCGGACCCTCCAGATGCAGCCCCGTGGGCAGCGCCAGGGCCGGCCTTGGCGAGGCCCGGAACCCGACGCCCTTCATGACCTCCCGCTCGAGGACTGCTGGCCGTAGCCGACGCTCGGCCAGGAGCTCCTCGAAGATCTCTCCGGTCTCCGCCACTGGGAAACGCATCCCCTGCCCGGGGAGAGGGATGATCATTTCGCCCAGGTTTGCCTCCGGACCGGTGAACACGTACGGCCCCGCCGCGCCTGCCACGGACGCCCCCGCCCAGCCGCGCAGAGCGATGTACCGCCGCAGGACCTCGTTCCAGAGGAAGGACTGGTAGGTGGAGACCCACATGCCCGTCGTCTCCTTGTGGACCGTCTCCAGCGCCTCCCGGAAGGACCCGGGCCTGGTCGTCAGCAGGTCAAAGGCCCGCTGCTCCAGGGCGGTCACGGCGAGCTCCCGGCAGGCGGCCCAGTCGCCCCAGCGCTCCCGGAGCGCCCGCTTGCGCTCCTTGGCGTCCCGCTTCTCCTCGGGGTAGATCGCCGTCAGGGCGATGGCGAGCGCGTCCTCCCAGCGCCCCTGGAGCATCTTCTCGGCGATGTAGCCCCGCTCGGGGTCCAGGTTGCCGAAGCGCTGGTCATCAAAGTAGTTGGGGATCCCACGCTCCTTGACCGCCCCGAGGTTGGCCTGAAGCTGCCTCACCTCGCCGTCCGACAGCTCCCGCACCGTCAGGTCAAAGTGGTTCGACAGGATGCGAGAGGGCCCCATCGGCTCGGTTGAGAAGCCCATCATCTTTAGCGAGTAGCCCTTGGCCGTCAGGCTCAGGTCGGCGGGGTGCTGCTCGACCGTTATGTACTGATAGGTGTGGGCGTGGCGGTCCTTCTTGCCGCCGTAGGCGATCCGGTCGTAGGGAATCCGCTTCTCCTTGGCGATGCGCATCAGCGCGTCCGCCGTGTTCCAGTCCTTTTTCTCCAGCATGTAAACCCTGTAGGGCCCGGGCTGCTTTCGAATCCGCAGGTCGGTCGCTTCCCGGACAACAAAGTCCTCCGGAATGGCCTTCAGCCGCATTTTGGGACCGCCCCCTTTCGAGTTCTTAGTGTACCCCGGAGGATTCCCTCTCCTCAACCCAGAAGTTACTACGTGGTATTAACTATCCTCAGGGGAGTGTCGGAACAGGTGCTCGTAATCCGCAACGGCCGCATCCATACCATCACCAACGGAATCATCGAGCGTGGCTCCATGCTGATTCAGGACGGCAAGATCGCAGCGATCGGAACCGAGGTGCCGGTGCCTGCCGGCGCCCGCGTGCTGGAGGCCGAGGGGCGCTGGGTGATGCCCGGCATCATCGAGGCGCACTCTCATCTCGGCGTCAGCGAACTGGGTCTCGGCTTTGAGGGCAACGACACCAACGAGGCGGTCGAGCCCTGCACCCCGCACGTACGGGCCATCGACGGCATCAACCCGAAGGATGCCGCCTTCCGTGAGGCGGTGGAAGCCGGGATTACCGCTGCCTGGATCACCCCGGGCAGCGCCAACATCATCGGCGGCATGGCCACCACCTGCCGCACCTGGGGCGATACCGTGGAGGCGATGATCCTCAAGGAGTTCAGCGCCCTGAAGGGCGCCCTTGGTGAAAACCCCAAGAAGGTCTTCAGCGCCAAGAACAAGATCGCTACCCGTATGGGCTCCGCCGGATACTTCCGGGAGGCCTTCTACAAGGCGCAGTCATACATGCGCAAGCAGCAGGCCGCCCGGGAGAAGGGCGCCGACCTCCCCGACTATGATCCCCGCCTGGAGCCCATTTGCGCCGTGCTGCGCCGTGAAGTGCCGATGCGGATCCACGCCCACCGCCAGGATGATATCATGACCGCCGTCCGCCTCGCCCGGGAGTTCGACTTCGACCTGATCATCGAGCACTGCTCCGAGGGCTACATGATCGTGGAGACCCTGGCGGCGGAGCCCCGCCTCAAGGGCGTGGTGATCGGGCCGACCCTCTCGGCCCGCGGCAAGGTGGAGACGGCGGGCAAGATCTGGGCTACCTCGGGGATCATGCAGCGGGCCGGACTGCGCACCTGCATTATGACCGATCACCCGGTCACCCCGATCCAGTACCTGCCGCTCTGCGCCGCCCTGAGCCACAAGGCCGGCATGGACGAGGAGGAGGCGCTGAAGGCGATCACCATCAACGCCGCCGAGGTCTGCGGTGTGGCCGACCGGGTCGGCAGCCTCGAGGTCGGCAAGGATGCTGACATCGCCATCTTCACCGGGCATCCCTTCGACACCTGGCGCACCGAGACTGTGGCCACGATCATCGCCGGGCAGATGGCCTACGAGAACTCCAAGTTTCGGTAATCTGCACCGCATGCCCCTCGCCTCGAACCGCCAGCCCCTCGCCTCACTGATCCAGAAGGTAGATGGTTACCTGCGCCCGCAGGAGGGCGCCCGAGGCCAGCGCCTCCGCCAGCGAGTGAGGGCGCACGTCGAGCTCGAGCAAGGTCGCCACCGGTACCCACACGGGGGTGTAGCTGCCCCGGCTGACGTAGTCCGGGTGGCCTGTGAGCTCAGGACCAGACGGCAGACCAAACTCCTGGCCGGGTCCGACCGTAGCCAGGTAGAAGTACTGCAGATTCTGCCCGAACTCCACGACGGCGCCCAGCCGCTCCAGACGCACGTTCAGGCCAAGCTCCTCCAGCGCCTCACGCTGGGTGGCCTGGTCAGGAGTCTCACCCGGTTCCACGCCTCCGCCCGGGAAGAGGTAGTATGTCTGGCCGTCCCGAACCCGCTGGACCAGCGCGACCTCATCGCCCCGCACCAGAATGACGGCGCCCCGGCGGCGAACGCCGGGAACGATCCGCTCCCGGACCTCGTAGGGCCGAACCTGGTAGGTCGTGCAGGGGGCATCGAGCCCTCGCATCGCATCCAGTACCCGCAGGGCGTACTGCGGGCGTGTGATCCACTGCCCGACGTTCTCGGGCGTGAGCGCCTGCCAGCGCACCTCGGCCGTCTCGTCCGATGTCCGGAGTTCGCCGCCTACGGCCACCCCCCGGAAGACCAGGTTGACGATGCCGGTGGTCCCGTTGCAGTAGGCGCCGGTTAGTCCGGTGATGCGGACGTCGATGCCGGACTCCTCCCGGACCTCCCGGACTACGGCTTCCAGCGGCGACTCGCCCTCGTGGACCAGCCCGCCGGGAATCTCCCAGGTCTCACTGCGCCAGAAGGTCTTTACCAGCAGGACCTCGCCCCGCTCATTGGTGATGTACCCGGCCGCCGAGACCTTGTGCCGGGGATACCCATACCGCCCGGTGGGCTCAAGGAAGTCCTGCGAACTCTCCAGGAACAGATCGCCCAGCTCCCGCCGGCGCTCCTGCGCCCGCCGGTGCATCTCGTCCTGACGGACCAGTCCCTCAATGCGCTCGTAGTCCGCTCGGCTCCGGTAGCGCCAGAGGGCGATAATCTCGCTCCGATCCTCGCTGACCCAACGCCCGACGATCTCCGCCCCATGCTTGAGCTGGTTGGGCAGCAAGTACTCCTCGAAGAACCTGGTAAACGGCTCGACCTGCTCAGGCCGGACCTTATACACCTTGCGACGGAATATCACGAAAAAACCTCCCCCAGCCGTGTAGTCCTTGGACGGTGGGGGAGGTCTTTTCGTTGCCCCGGAGAAATGTGCGGCGAATCCTGTGACCTATCCGAACCAGGCTTTGACGAAAGCGTCACTCTCCGGTCCGGGGCTGTGTCGCTTCAAGAGCTCAACAAATCCAAGGGCCGTCGCTTTGGGCTCCGCTATGTACTCGCGCAGCAAACCCCAGAACTGCTCATCACCCAGTTGGTCCCTCAGGCTATGCAGAGCCAGGGCGCCCTTGGAGTACCAGACCGCGCTGTGCAGACCCTCGCCCAGATGCTTGTCCAGGAACCGACCCTCGTGAGCGCCCGATGCCCGGTCCACAGATCGTTTGAAGATAGCGAGCTGCTCCGCCGCCCGGTCCGGCCCAAACAGATCGCCGACCAACACGTATTGAAAGAAACTGGCCAGGGACTCGTCGGAAAACCGCTTGGGCCAATCGGCGGGCGCAGGTGTCCAGAAGTGGCTGACCTCGTGCACGACTTCTGCGGCTGCGTACCAATCATCGGGCGCCGCCGCCTGCTGGAGAATGAAGCCCGGCGAGCTCTGTGACCCCCAGCCCATGGGAATCTGGACAATGGCCAGGTTATCCGCACTGCGGGGTCCCAGCCGGTCGGTAAGGCCGCGGACAGCAGCGTTTGCCCAGGTGATCACCGAACTCCCCCACGGTGCATTTTCGGCCAAGTGGTACACCGAAACGCCGCCGCCATCAAGGCGAGAGAACGGCGCCACGGCCAGGTCGAACCGTTCCCGCGGCACCGCTGTACGGAAGCGTGCCACCCCGTTCTCCCACGCCACGAGGTTGGGCGCCGCCGCCATGTAGCCATCCGGCACGTGCACGGTGACGTCGAAGTGCTTGGGCTGCCAGTACGCCAGTTGTTGGCTTGCCTGATCGGGAGTAGCGGCCACCGGGTACCAGATGATGTCCGGCCGGAGCAGCGTGTAGTCGCGGGTGACCGAGTCCCACATGTACGGCCAGACTTCCCGAGCGCCCGCGGTGACGCCGGCGTACCTCAGGCTCACCTCACATGAGGCCCCGGGCTTAAGCGGCTCCGGGAACTCCACGACAACCGCATTCACCTGATGCCTCTCCAGTCCTGCTAAGCCCGTCAGCCTACTGACCGCTCTGGCGCCGACGCCATCCACGGACACGTTCGACACCGAATGCAACCGGTAGAACAGCAATGACAAGGCGGACGCAGGCGCCGTATCGGTGTTCTGCACCCGAAGGAGAGCCGAGACGCTCAACGTGCCGGGTGCGGACCGAGGCAGGAAATCTGGGGCGAATGCGAGCTGAACATCCAAGACATAGTGGCTGATGAGGAGCATCGGACTACCTCCTCTGAGAACGATCGGAAGTCATCTACGAAAAAGGCTCAAGAAGCGGCCAGCGCTTCTTGAGCCTTTCAGGCTTCTATACCAGGGACGCCAACTCGCTGATCGAGTTGAGCGCTAGATCCGGCGTCTCCGCCGAGATCCGGGGGTACCGGAGCTTATGGTTCGTCGCCCGCACCCAGATCGTGGTCATGCCGGCCGCCTTGGCCGGCGCCAGGCCCAGGTCGACCCGGTCGCTGGCGTAAGCCGCCCGCTGCGGCGGGCACCCTGCCTTCTTCAGCGCCCACGTAAAGAGTGCCGGGTCAGGCTTGGTCCCCACATCAAGCCGGTGGGAGAGGTTCAGCTCGTCGCTGAGCGCAACGACCCCGAAGCTCAGGTGGAACTTATCCAGCCGGGAGCGGGTGCCGGGGAGCCGGTAGGGGCCGATGATACCCAGCTTATACTTCGCCTGCAACGACTGTAGGGCCAGTTGAACGCCGGGGAAGAGCGTGTCCAGGTTCCGGCTGCCCCGGATGACCTCCTCCACAACTGCGGTGGAGGTGCCGGTATCCGGAGCGAGCAGCTGGACGGCGCCCACCAGGGGATGGACCGGGCGCGGCGCCGAGATCGCCTGCATCCAGGCGCGCTCGACCTGCTCCTGCCCGACCGGCCGGCCACGCTTGGCCAGCGCCGCCGCGATATTGCGGCGGGCTTCCCGGTCGGAGTCTCCCTCGTTCAGCAGGACCGACGGGTCCATAAAGAGCCATTGGATGGACTCAAGCCGTTGCTGCAAATAGCTTTCCTCCCTGCTTACTTGTGGCCCGAAGCCTCGGAGGAGTGGCCGGGGAAGACCGACGAGCCGGGGTTGATGTAGGCGGCGGCGTTGTTGACGGCCGTGGCCACCTCGCCGAATCCGGTGGCGATCAGGCGGATCTTGCCGGGGTAGTAGGCGATGTCGCCGGCGGCGTACACGCCGGGCACGTTGGTTTCGCCCTTGGAATTGGTGATGAACTGCTTCTTGCCCTCAATGTCGATGCCCCACTCCAGCATGCGGCCAAGGGAGGCCTTAAAGCCGGTGCCGAGCACGACATAGTCGACGTCGATGGTGCTCTCCTCGCCGGTGCGGTTGTCGAAAATGGTGGCCGTCTTGACCCAGTTGGAGTCGCCCGCGACGCTGCGCAGTTCGTAGAAGAGCTTGACCTGAACCTTGGACTCGGCCAGCTTGTTCAGGCTCTCCTGGTGGGCACGGAAGCCGTCGCGGCGATGGATCAGGGTGACAGACTTGGCGATGGGCTCGGTCATCAGTGCGTAGTCTACGGCCGAGTCGCCGCCGCCGACCACCAGGACGTTCTTGTCCTGGTACTGCTCCAGGTTGATGACGCTGTAGAAGACGCCCTTCTGCTCGTAGGCCCGGGTAGTTTCAGCCGGGTGGCGGTTGGGCTCGAAAGCACCAATGCCGGCGCTGAGGACCACGCACTTGGCGTAGTGCTTCTCGCCCACGTGGGTCTCCAGTTCAAAGGTGCCGTCCTCCAGCTTGTTCAGGCTGTCGACCCGCTGGTTGAAGACGTAGATCGTGTTCGGGTTGGCGCCGTCGGCCTGCTCCTTGCAGGCTTCGACCAGCTTCTTTGCCCCGACCCGGGGGAAGCCCGCCACGTCGAAGATGTCCTTTTCCGGGTAGAGGGCGGTAAGCTGCCCGCCGACCTCGGGCAGGGCCTCGATGACCTTCGTCTTCATGCCGCGCAAACCGGCGTAAAAGACACCGAACAGTCCGGTCGGTCCAGCCCCTACGATGATGATGTCGAAGAGATCCTTCTGGGTGGACATGGGCAGTTACAACCTCCTAGTTTGCCATAGAACTATCGTTGGGGCTGCGGGACCCGTCCAGCAGTCCTAAGGCGCAATTTCTTCCAGAAGTATACCATAAGCCGTTCTGATTTGGGCAGATACGATCTGACGACGGCTAGTCTACACGATAAGCTCATCTATTAGTACAAAAGTGCCATATGCCAGAACGGTTTCGCAGTTTAGACGTGATTGTTATGGGGGACCAAATTTTAAGTGACAAGAAGGGATACGCCCTAGATTAGCGAATCATACTTCGGAATCGCGGGGTTACACACAGAGACAGACGGAGGTAGGGAAACAAGATGATGGCCAAACGTTTTGGTGCTGCACTCGTGGCTCTGTCCATGGTCGTAGTGGCCGGCTGCAGCGGCGCCAAGGAGACCCCCAAGCCGGCAGAGAACAAGCCCGCCGCCCCCAGCAACCCCTGGAACCTGGAGAAGCTGACCATCGGCTTCGTGCCCTCGCAGGACGCTGCCGGCATCTCCGACAAGGTCAAGCCCATGTCCGACTACCTGTCCAAGGAGCTCGGGATCAAGGTTGAGACCTACGTTGGCGCCAACTTCGCCGCCGTCGTTGAAGGCATGGGTTCCAAGCAGATCGACATCGGCTTCCTGAACCCGCTCAGCTACGTCGTGGCCAGCAGCGACTACGGCGTCAAGCCCATCCTCAAGTCGGTCCGCGGCACCTCCTTCCAGTATCGTGCCCAGCTGACCACCCGCGCCGAGGACAACGTTCCCGTCTGCGAACCCGCCAAGGACAAGACCTGCAAGGCCACCTTCGACGCCCTGAAGGGCAAGAAGCTCGCCTTCGTCGATCCCGGCTCGACCTCCGGCTACCTCTTCCCGGCCTCCTTCATGAAGGGCGCTGGGGTTGACGTCGAGAAGGGCAAGTTCTTCTCCGACGTGATCTTCGCCGGCGCTCACGACTCCGCCGTCAAGAATGTCTACACCAAGACCGTTGACGCCGCCTGGTCCTTCGAGGATGCCCGCAGCAACCTGGAGAAGGATCTCCCGGACGTCAAGCAGAAGCTGAAGGTCGTCGCTTTCACCGACTGGATCCCCAACGACACCGTCTCCGTCCGCAAGGACCTGCCCAACGACCTGGTGACCAAGATCCAGACCGCCTTCTTCACCTACGCCGCCACTCCGGACGGCAAGAAGGTACTGAAGGACCTGTACACGATTGACAACTTTGCTCAGGCCAAGGACGCCGACTACAAGGTCGTCAAGGATATGGCCGCCCAGATGGGCGTCGATCTGAAGGCTGAGCTGCAGAAGAAGAAGTAACCAGCTTCGCTATCGCTGATGGCTGCACAGGCCGCCCCGTGACTCTCGCGGTCACGGGGCGGCTTTCACTCTCGGGGAAAAGGGTGTGGTTGCACGGTGCTCGAGTTCAAGAATATTAGTAAAACCTTTCCAGACGGCACTCAAGCCCTCAAGAACGTGAACCTGTCCATCAAGGAAGGCGAGTTTGTCGTCATCGTCGGCCTGTCGGGGGCGGGTAAGTCCACCCTGATTCGGTCGATCAACCGCCTTGTTCAGCCCACCGCCGGCGAACTGCTGGCCGACGGCCACGACATCCTGAAAATGAGCGATGCCGAGCTGCGCCGTTGGCGCACCAAGGTCGGCATGATCTTCCAGAACTATAACCTGGTCAAGCGCTCTTCGGTGCTCCAGAACGTGCTGGCCGGCCGCCTCGGTCACACGGGGACGCTGCGCAGCCTCCTGGGCATGTTCTCCGCCGACGATGTGGAAATGGCCAAGAAGGCGCTGGAACGGGTAGGCATCGCCGAGAAGACCTTCAACCGTGCCGATGCCCTCTCCGGCGGTCAGCAGCAGCGGGTCTCGATCGCCCGGGCCCTGTGCCAGAACCCCCGCCTGATCCTCGCCGACGAGCCCGTCGCCTCGCTGGATCCGCCCACCTCGCACGCCGTTATGCGCGACCTGAAGCGCATCAACCGCGAAGACAAGATCACCACGCTGGTGAACCTGCACTTCATCGATATGGCCCAGGAGTATGCCGACCGCATCATTGGCATGCGGGCCGGGCAGGTGGTCTATGACGGCCCCGCCGGGGATGTGTCGGAGAAGACCTTTGAGGAGATTTACGGCCGTAAGATCCGCCCCGAGGATACCCGGGCCGGCGCGGTCAGGGAGGAAGGCGCATGAGCGCTCCCTCCAAACCAGTGAAAACAAGGTGGCAGGAGATGCGGGGACTCAAGTCGCTGCTCTCGATTGCCATTGTACTAGTCATCTATATGTGGGCCTCAAGCGGCCTTGGGATCTCGGTGGGCAAGTTCGCCAGCGGGGAGACCTGGGCGAACATGGGCGATCTCGTTATGAAGCTCGCCAACTTCGAGGCCATCAACACCTGCAATCTGGCCAACCAGGCATGGGGTCCGAACAACCAGATCACCGAGAAGCACTATCCCGAAAAGGTAAAGGCCGTCTGTGAAGATGAAAAGACCCTCTACCTGTATCAGGGGATGGGCAGCTTTAAGGAGACCCTGCAGTTCGCTAAGGACTCGCTGCCCGACCTGCTTCAGACCTTCCGTATGGCGATTGTGGGCACGGCGATCGGCGCCCTGCTGGCAATCCCGTTCAGTCTGCTCGCCGCCCGGAACCTTGTGAAGTCGAAAGTGCTCTACTACCTCATCCGCTCTATACTGAACCTGATCCGTACCATTCCGGACATGGTGCTGGCCGCGGTGCTCTCCGGCGCCTTCGGCCTGGGCGCCCTGCCCGGCGTGATGGCTCTGTCGGTCTTCGCCTTTGCCCTGGTGGCCAAGCTCCTCTCGGAGTCGATCGAGGCGATCGATCCCGGTCCCCTCGAAGCGATGCAGGCGGTGGGCGGCAACCGGCTTCAGCAGATCCGCTACGGCGTGGTGCCCCAGGTGCTGCCGCAGTACCTGGCCTACACCCTGTACGTCCTGGAGATCTGCGTGCGCGCCTCGACGATTCTGGGTCTGGTCGGCGCCGGCGGCATCGGCCAGCGCCTGTACGCCGACCTGAACTTGATGCGCTATCCCAAGGTCGGCGCCGTCATCGCCGTGATGATGATCGCCGTCATGATGATGGACTTTGTCAGCACCAAACTGAGGGAGCGGTTGGTATGAGGCCTGAAAGCAAGACGAACCAAGCGTCTGCGGCCCAGGTCGGCCTGACCGCAACGCTCAAGAAGTTTGTGACGCCGTTCTGGGTCCTGGCGACGGTGGCCCTTCTCTATTGGGCCGTCTCCGGCCTTGAGACGCACATGCCGGACTGGTCTGCCACCTGGCCAAGCATGGGGAGCATGTTCCGGCGTATGATCTTTGAGGCTGAATGGTCCTATCTGCCCGAGCTGACCCTGAAGATCATCGAAACGATCCAGATGGCTGTGCTCGGCACCCTCCTCGCCTCGATCCTTGCCCTGCCCTTCGGCTTCCTGGCCGCCAAGAACATGGCCAGGCGGTTCACCCCGGTGGGCAAGTTCCTGCTGAACGCCATCCGGGTCTTCCCCGAGGTGATCCTGGCGATCGTCTTCATCAAGGGTGTGGGTCCGGGCCCGCTGGCCGGTATTCTGGCCATGGGATTCCATTCGATCGGCATGCTGGGCAAGCTCTACGGCGAGGCGGTCGAGTCGGTGGACCGGGGCCCGATCGAGGCGCTGGCCTCCACGGGCGCCAACCGGGTCCAGCAGATCTGGTTCGCCATCATCCCCCAGGTGCTCCCCGAGTTCGCAAGCTATGCGATCTACCGGTTTGAGATCAACTCCCGTGCCGCCACCGTGCTCGGCGTCGTAGGCGCCGGCGGCATCGGCGCCCCGCTGATCTTCGCGATTCAGCAGCGAGCCTGGGAGCGGGTCGGCATCATCCTCTTCGGCATCATCGTGGTCGTCAGCCTCATCGACGCCGGGTCGAGCTGGCTGCGCAAGAAGTTGGTCTAACCGGCGCACAAGGGCGCCGCCGCTCCGTCGGCTCCGTAGTAGGAATGACGCGCCGCCCGATGGAGCCGGGGCCGCCTGACGTTCGTCCATGAACGCAGGCGGCCCCTTTGGCTTGTCGGCGCCAACGTCCTGTTGGCGCCTCCTCGGGTACGTCTCCACCGGTCGGCGCTTGGTAGGTCGCCGCCGAATGCGTCGGGCTTCCCCTTGTGCGCCGGTCCACCACCTTTGCGGCCAAAATGGAAGCAGCGGGCCTCCCCTTCACAGGGAGGCCCGCTCTACTTTTATGTTTTGCTGACGCCGAGCCCGTGGGCTGCAAACTGCCAGAAGGCTGTCTGCACCTCGGAGGCGGTGGGGGTGCCCCCGTCGCCGGTGCGTTGCCGGGCGGCGAGTTCAAACATCCGGTAGCCGATCGTCCAGAGGAAATCTGCCGTGATGGCGGGGTTGGTGACCTTCATGCTCCCTTCCCGCACACCTCGCTCGAGAATGGCGACGATGACCGGCAGCAGCCTGGGCGCCATCTGCTCGACCAGCTGCGAGGGCAGCGAGTAGTTGGCCTTCAGGTACAGCGCCTCGACCAGACGGGCCTCCTGGTTCACCACGGTCAGGCATTCCTCCATGGCGAGCCGGAGCACGGCCGGGGCGGGCAGGTCGGTGCGCTCCGCCAGCCGCAGGATCGTCCCGCACACGGCTTCCAGCAATTCCTGCATGATCGCCATCAGCACGTCCTGCTTGGAACTGAAGTAGATGTAGAACGTGCCCTGCGCCACCCCGGCCCGCTGAGCGATGTTGTTCATGGTGGTCTGCTCGTACCCTTGCTCCAGGAACAGCTCCCGCGCTGCATCGATCAGTTCCTTGCGTCGCTCGTCGGCGGGCTTGATCACCCGTCGCTGACCCATGCCGAGTCCCCCGTTTCCCTAGTGCTGCATCTCGATCTTGGGCAGGATGCTGCGGAGCCACTCGGGCATCCACCAGTTCCAGTTGCCGGCAAGGCGCATCAACGCCGGCGCCAGGATCATGCGGATCAGGCTGGCGTCCAGGAAGACGGCAATCGCAAGACCGAAGGCCATCTCCTTGATGGTCAGCACCCCGACGGAGGCGAAGACCGCAAAGACCAGCACCATGATCGTCGCCGCACCGGTAATGATGCCTGCAGATTTTGCCAGACCCTCGGCGACGGCCTCCTCATTATGGCCGGTCAGCTCGTAGGACTCCTTGACCCGGCTCAGCAGGAAGACCTCGTAGTCCATGCTCAGGCCGAATAGCACGGCGAAGAGCATGATCACGATCGGGCTTTCCAGGTAGCCGATGGGCGTGAAGCCGAGGAGCTTGGAGAAATGGCCCTCCTGGAAGACCAGGACCAGGGCGCCGTACGTCGCACCGACCGACAGGGCGTTCAGCAGAACCGCCTTGAGCGGCAGGAGGATCGACTGCATCAGGATCATCAGGATGACGAAGGTGACCACCAGAACCATCAGGATCACCCGGGGCAGCCACCAGTCCAGCTCATCGTTCAGGTCCAGCAGGATCGGCGAGACCCCGCCCACCAGCGGCTTGAGCTCCGGCGCCATCGCGGGCAGCTCCGTGCGCAGCCGGCGGACCAGCTCCATGGTCTCGGGGCTGTCGGACCGGCCCTTGTGGATCACCATGATCTTCGCCACGGTGGCGCCGCGGTCGAGGTTGACCAGGGTGGGCATCAGCTCCTCCAGCTGCTCGCCGCCGGCGGCGGTGACCAGCCTCAGGCCCATGTCGCCACGGTCCATCAGGGGCTTCAGGTCGACGGCCTTGCCCTGCTCGCCTGCCGACTTCATGCCGTCGGCGGCCTTGGTGATCTCGGTGCTGATCTGCGTCAGCCCCTGGGTCGCCGACTTGATGCCGTCGGCGATCTTGATGCTGGCACCTGCGCTGGTGGTCCCGCCGCTCGCCAGCTGGTCCAGCCCGACTTCAGCGGCGCCCAGCTGGTCGGCGATCTGCTTGAGGCCCGCCGCCGCCTGCTGCAGCGAGGTTGCGGCCTGGCTGACGCCCGAGGCCAGGCTGGGCATATTACCCTGGCCCTTCACGATCGCCTGTGCCGTGGCCACCGACCGGTAGGCGGCCGCGAACTGCGGGTCCGCCTTGCTGGCGGGCTGCATGGCGTCAAGCTGGGCGAGCGCCTGGGTGAGCGAGCCTTCCACGGCGTTCAGCGCCGTGACCAGCTGATTGTAGCTGGCCGTGCTGCCGGAGAGCCCGGTGGCCACCTGAGCGATGGCGGCCCGGGCCTGGCTGAGCCCGGAACGGATGGAAGCCGTGCCCTGGGCGCTCTGCTGCTGGCCCGATGCGATCGCCCGCAGGCCCGCTTCGGCCTGATTCAGGCCGGTGCCGGCTTGCTTGAGGGCGTCCGCGGCCTGCCCGAGGCCGCCGGCCCCGCTGGCGAGCTGCCCGGGCAGGTCGGAGAGCTTGGTCGGCTCGGTCAGGTAGATCTCCTTGTACTTATCGAGGCCCCAGTCATCCTGGAGGGAGACGTGGCTGACGACACGCTGGACCTCGGGATCCTTTTTGATCTTCTGCACCAGGTCGTAGATCTTCGGCAGGTTCTCGGCGTCGGCCACCGTGCCCTTCGGCACCTGGACGATCACCTCGATCGGCGAGAGCGTGCCCGCCGAGAACTGGGCTTCGAGCACGTCGTAGCCCAGGCGTGCGTGGGCGTCGGCTGGCAGCAGGCTGGCGCCCGGCGAGCCGGTCTTCATCAGCAGGGTGGGGTAGGCGACCAGCAGGAGCGGGATCAGCGAGAGGGTGGTGAAGAGCCAGGGGCGCCGCATCATGGTGTGCGCCCAGCGGTACCAGACCCTCTCGGACTTGCCGCCGCCGGCGGCGCCCACCAGGGGGATGCGCAGCGAGTTGACCCGGTGGCCCAAGAAGGCCAGCATCGCCGGCAGCAGGGTGACCGCTGCCAGCACCGAGACCACCACGACCAGCGACATGGCCAGGGAGAGGGAGCGGATGATCTGGACGTTGACCAGATAGAGGCTGGCGACGCTGACGACGACGGTCGCCCCGGAGAAGATGATCGCCTTGCCGGAGGTCTTGACGGTCCGGCTGGCAGCCTCCGCCGGTGAGAGCCCTGCGGCCAGCTCCTCGCGGAACCGGGTGACCATGAAAAGCGCGTAGTCGACGCCAACGCCCATGCCCAGCATGGAGATCAGCGACGTGGCCGCGTCGTGGACGGGATAGTGGACGGCGTAGAGGTAGAAGAGGCCCATGGTGACGCCCACGCTGATCAGGCCGAGGCCCAGCGGAATCAGGGCGCCGACCACCGAGCCGAAGATCACGGCCAGCACGACCAGGATGATCGGCACCACAAACCGCTCGGCCTTGGCCACGTCCGTCATGATCGACTCCATGAGGTCGTAGTTGACGGCGGCCTCGCCGGTGAGGTGGACGGCCAGCTCGGGCGGCGCCCCTTCCAGCGCCTTTTGGAGCTCGGGCACGACCCGGCCCTGCACCTCGGTGTCAGGGGCGACCACGGAGAGCACGGCAAAGGTGCTGCGGCCGTCGCGGCCGATCAGGTCCTTGCCCCCGCCGTTCCAGGTGGTCTTCATCTCCGTGACGCCTTCGACCTTGGCAGCCCGCTCAAGGATGGCCTCGGCGGCGGACTTGTAGGCCGGGTCGCTCACGTTCAAGGTCGAGCTGGAGAAGACCACGGCCAGGGTGCGCGTGGAGCCGTTCGGGAACTCGGCCTGCTTCAGCTCCACGACCTTGCCGCTCTCGCTGCCGGGGATGGTCGGAGAGCCTTTGGTCACAACGGAGTGCAGCCGCGGGGCATTAATCACTGCGACGATGACGAGTGCAACCCAGCCAATTAGCAGGAACCAGGTATACGGGGAACGGCGCCTTGTCTGCATTGTAAGCTAAGCCCCCACAGAATGAATGATCGTCATTCATCATTTTCCACGGAACAACGTGACTGTCAAGGGCATGATGCTGGTTTGTGATGGTCGCCTGCATAAAGATGCACGGAGTCGTACACTTGTCCGTGTTGGGGAGCCCCGGAGACAGAGTGGATGGGCTTTGCGCAGGGGGTACCCCCGTCGATGGGGCTGATTTCACTCCAACAAAAGAGAATCGGCAATAGATTTCCACCTGAGGTTTGCCTTCCGTGGAAAACCATTACCGATTCCTCGTGAATTCGCCCATGCAACCCATGAATACGGTCGTGTGACGTCCCGCCCCCTGCCCCGGGGGGGTATCTGGGCCGCCCGCGCAGGCTTCCATATGTACTGGTTTTCCACCCCGACCCACGCAAGGGTGGAAAACCATTTACAATGCTACTTCAGCACCGCCTCGATGCGCTCAAGCTCTTCGGAGCTGAAGGCGAGGTTGGCCAGGGCGCCCACGTTCTCCTCGATCTGGCTGACCCGGCTGGCGCCGATCAGGGCCGAGGTGACCAGCCCGCCCCGCAGGACCCAGGCCAGCGCCATCTGGGCGAGGGATTGGCCGCGGGCCGCGGCGATCTCGCCGAGTCTGCGGACCTTCTCAACCACCTCGGGCGTGACCCGGCTCTCCGGCAGGAACGTGCCGGGCTTGCCGGCCCGGGAGTCGGCGGGGATGCCGCCCAGGTACCGGTCGGTCAGCAGCCCCTGGGCCAGCGGGCTAAAGGCGATGCTGCCCACGCCGTTCACGGCTAGCACATCCTGCAGCTTGGGCTCGATCCACCGGTTGAACATCGAGTAGGAGGGCTGGTGGATCAGCAGCGGCGTGCCGAGCCCCTTCAGGATCTTGATCGCCTCGGCGGTCTGCTCGGCGTTGTAGTTCGAGATGCCCACATAGAGCGCCTTGCCCTGCCGGACCACCTGGTCGAGGGCGCCCATGGTCTCCTCCAGCGGCGTCTCGGGGTCCGGGCGGTGGCTGTAGAAGATGTCCACGTACTCCAGGCCCATGCGCTTTAAGCTTTGGTCCAAGCTCGCGATCAGGTACTTCCTGGAGCCCCACTCCCCGTAGGGACCCGGCCACATGTGGTACCCCGCCTTCGTCGAGATGACCAACTCATCCCGGTAGGGCAGCAGGTCGGACCGAAGGATCCGGCCGAAGGTCTCCTCGGCGGACCCGGGGGGCGGGCCATAGTTGTTGGCCAGGTCAAAGTGGGTGATGCCCAGGTCGAAGGCGCGCAGGAGCATGGTCCGGGCGTTGGCCTCCGCATCCACACCGCCGAAGTTGTGCCAAAGCCCCAGGGAGATCGCCGGCAGCCTGAGTCCGGAGCGGCCGCATCGATTGTACTTCATCTGTGTGGAGTAACGGTTTTCGCTGGCCTGATAGGGCATGGGAAGCCTCCTCTGCCTGATGCAAATCTATCGCTCGGCCTCATAGTGTTCCCGGATCATGCTGATCAGGTTCTTCACGGGCTCGGGCACGGCGCCCTCCGCCCGCACGACCGCCCGGATGGTCCGCGCCGGCTCCGGCCAGCCTTCCAGCGGGCAGGCGATCAGCCGGCCGGCGTCGACCTCGGCCTTCACCGCCGACGACGGGAGGACCGCTGGACCCATGCCCAGCATGACAGCGGTCTTGAGGGTCTCAATCGTCGGGTACTCGACCAGCCGGGGGGCGATGCCCAGCTCGGCCAGCGCCCGGTCGGTCTCCTTGCGCAGGCCCGAGTCGAGCGGCATCACCAGGAGGGGGGCGCCCTGAAGGGCGTTGGAATCGGGCGCCAGCCCCGCACTCGGCGCGGCTACCAACAGCACCGGGTCCTCGAAAAGGCGGATGTGCCTGGCCCCTGGCAGTTGCACGTCATGGCCGATCAGAGCGACGTCGACCTCGTAGGCGAGGAGCCGCTCCAGCGCCCCGCCGTGGTGGCTGGGGTGCAGGTCGATCTCGACAGCGGGCCAGCGCTCCCGGAACTTGGCGAGCACCGGGGGGAGCAGGTACATCGTAAACATCAGGCCGGAGCCAATGCGCAGGCGGCTCCCCGCACCCGAGCCGGCAGTCTCGGCCGCGGCGGTCCGGCAGGCAGCCACGGCTGCGAGCGCCTGGCGGGCATGGACGAGCACGGCGTTCCCGGCCGGGGTCAGGGTCACCCCGCCGGGGGTTCGGGCCAGGAGCACGGCGCCCAACTGCGCCTCCAGCGCCTTGATCTGGCGGGTGACAGCGGGCTGGGTCACATGGAGCGCTTCGGCCGCCTTGCTCAGGCTCCCGGCATCGGCGACGGCGCAGAAGGTCTCTAGCAGTTGCAGCACGTGGTGATTCGCCTCCCGTTATACCCCTATCACGGTTCGGCATTTCCGATCACAGTCCCTACCGTGGTTCAATAGTCGTGGAGGCGATCTTGTATGCTGAAACGTATCTGGCAGCTCTTTACCTTCGGACTCTGGATGGGCTCCACCATCTTCGGGGGAATCTCGGCGGCCTACCCCGTGATCCGGGCGAAGGCCGAGGAGAGCGGATGGCTCGCGGGCGAGGAGGTCGACGGACTCTACGCGGTTTCTGTCTTTGTGCCCGGCCCCTCGTTTCTGAACCTGTGGGGCGCCGTCGCCGTGCGGGTGGCCGGGATGCCCGGCGCCATCGCCGCACAGGTTGGGCTGCTGCTCCCGGCCTTCCTGCTGGTCTGGTCGCTGCCCGTGCTGGGCCGCATCTCGTTCATCGCCGTGCGGGCAGGCGGGATCATGCAGGGCACGGTTTGGGCCACGGCGGGCCTGCTGCTCGCCGCCGGCGCCGAGGGCCTGCTGAAGCTCAAGAACAACCCGCAGCGCTACGTCGCCGCGGTGCTGTTTGCCCTCCTGCTCCTGGGGATTCATCCCCTGGCGCTGCTGGGCCTTAGCGTGGCCGCCGGTGTGGTCTGGTCCTTCCGCCCGGTCCAGAAGGAGGGGGTGTAAGGGATGTGGCAGCTCTTTGTGCTGGTGCTCTCGCTGGCCTCGGTCTCCTTCGGCGGCGGGCAGGTGCTCCTGGCCGGGCTGGAGCGGGAGCTGGTCCAGACCGGCCGCATGGACCCCCAGACCTTCGCCGTGGCCGTAGCCCTCGGGCAGTCGACCCCCGGCCCGCTCGCCGCCTTCACCACCGCCATCGGGATGGCCATGAACGGCTTCGGCGGTGGCGTTGCCGCCACCGCCGCTCTGATTGTCGTCAGTCTCACCGCCGTCGTGCTTATTGCCCGCATTCCGAGCCGCTGGTTCAAGCTTCCCCCGGTCAAGGCCGGCCTGGGCGCCGTCGCCCCGCTGGTGGCGGCCCTGGCCTTCTACCTGGGGCTTAAGTCGCTCACAGCGGCGGCGCCCGGCTGGCTCGGGCTGACGGTGGTCGCCGGTGTCGTCGCGGGCCGCATGGCCAAGCTGCCTACCTACGCCCTGGTGCTGGGCGCCGTCGGAGCCGGTATGCTATGGCACTAGTGCAGCTCCGGCTGTGACGCCTCGGCCGTGGCAGGGGGCGCCCACACGGGAGCCTCGGGCGCTGGCTGCGGCCAGGCCAGCTCGACGCCGGCCACCGCGGCAATCTCCCGGTTCAGGGCGCAGAGGTCCGAGCGGTCCAGCTCGTGGACCGACTGCTTGCCCACGCAGCGGACGCCCACGACCAGCTCATCGGCCACCGCCTTGAACCAGTTGGAGACCCCACGGGCGCCCTCATCGATATCAAACTTGTCCCGGTACTTGCCGTCATGCCAGACCAACTGGGTGGGTGGCTCGAAGGGAGCGATCCGCTTCCACTGGGTGTTCACCGCCGCCATGATGGGGGCAGCACCCACCGCCACGGCATCGGCGCCGAGGGCGAGGGCCTTCAGGATCTCACCGGGGGTCATGAAACCGCCCGAGATGATCAGGCTGACGCCCGTCCCCTTCAGGACCCTGGCGGCCCGGGCCAGGGCGATCACGCTGGGGATGCCGAAGTCGTCCAGCAGGATCGGCTGGGCGGCGTGGCTGGAGGCCTGGGCGCCGTCCACGGTCACGAAGTCGACCCGGGCGTCCAGGGCGACCTGGATATCCTCTTCCAGCTTGTGGCCCGCCGCCAGCTTCACCCCGACCGGGATCCCGTCCACCGAGTCCCGGATCCGCTGCACCAGCTCGGCGAACTGCTGCGGGGAGTCGACGCCCGGGAAGCGGCTGTGCATGAGCGCATCCTCTCCGAAAGCGAGACCCATCGCCTGGCGCTCCTCATCGGTCAGCTTCCAGTAGGGGGTACGCTGGGGCGAGCCGGCCTGGGCGCCCTGCCCCACCTGGATCTCGATCGCATCGGCCCGCTGCAGGATCCGCGGGTCGCTGGGCCACCCGCCCCGGGTGTACTGGAGGATGTAGTGCTTGGCATGTTCCCGCTCCTGCTCGTAGAAGCCGCCCTCGCCCGAGTTGGTCGCCGTGCCTACAGCGCTGGCGCCCTTGGCGAGGGCGATCTTGCACCGGTCAGAGAGCGACAGCCCGAAAGCCATGCCCGTAATGTAGACCGGCAGCTCCAGCTTCAGGGGGCGGTAGGCCCTGGGCCCGATCACCGTGGTCAGGTCGATCCGCTCGTTCTCCCCGGTGGGCATTGTGGCCAGCTGGGCGGGGACGAACATCAGGTCATCGAAATGCATGTGCTGCTTGGTGGTGTAGAGGGGGCGGGAGATCGCCCGGCCCCGCTCCGCCCGCAACTGGGTCTCCAGCAGCACCCGGGGATGCCGGCCCAGGGAGGAGGTGTAGACCTCGGCCATGTTCTCATCGTACTTGCCATCCTTGCCGATGCGATTGACCATCCCGCCCACGGCCCGGTTGATCAGGGGCTCCGCCGCCAGCACCGCCGAGATGGCGCCCAGGCCGACCAGCGCCCCGGCGCCCCATCCGAATCCCCGCCAGAATCCGCTCACTGTAGCCGCCTCCTTGCCGGAAACTCTCCGGGTAGTATGCCCGTGAGAGGGGATTCGAGCCCGCAAGTGGAAAGCATATCCGAATGGAGAGCCAGCAAGATGGGGGTCTTAGAGCGTGATTCGGGCGATTACCATGGATATTCGCGCCCTGGTCTACGGGCCGTCCGGCGCCGACTTTCTCAGCGAGGTCTTCCGGGCGGAGTCGATCAACGCCGAGCCGATCGAGGTCACCGAGGCGCTGAACCGGCTGCCCGAGGAGCTGCGGAGCCTGCGCACCGCCATGCGGACCGAGGAGCAGGAGAACGATTACCACCGGGCGATCATCGGCCCGCTGCTGAAGAACCTGGGGGTTCCCTTCCCCACCCACGCCCTGCTGATGCGCCTCCTGGAGGCGATCCACCAGTACAGCGCCTACTACTCGCTGTACCCCGAGGCGCTGCCGGTGCTCGAGGAGCTGCAGAACCGGGGCTTCAAGCTGGGTGTGGTCTCGAACTGGGAGCCCTCCCTGCGCCGGATGATCCTCGAGTTCGAGATCGACATCTATATCGATGCGGTGGTCTCCTCCCTGGAGGTCGGGGCGGCCAAACCCGATCCCTTCATCTTTAGGCGGGCGCTGAACGAGCTGGGCGTAGGCCCGGTGGACACCGTCCATGTGGGACCCAGTTTTGAGGAGGATGTGACCGGGGCGATCCGGGCGGGCATTCGGCCGGTATGGCTCAACCGCACCGGCATCAGCACCGGGCATGAGGTGCTGACCATCGAGGATCTGCGCGGGCTTCTGCTGCTGGCCCAGAAGGCAGGGAACTAGCATGGAACTGATGGGGCAGGTGGCACTGGTCACCGGGGCCTCCCGGGGCATCGGGCGGTCGATTGCCTTGCAGTTGGCGTCAGCGGGCGCCGCGGTGGCCGTGAACTACCTTTCGCAGGCCGAGGCCGCCGAAGCGGTGGTAGCTGAGATCACGGCGAGGGGCGGACGGGCCTTCGCCTGGCAGGCGGACGTGGCCGATGCCGCAGCGTGCGCCGCCATGGTCGGCCAGACCGTGGCCCGCTACGGGCGGATCGACATCCTGATTAACAACGCCGGCAACTGGTCGCAGAACCTCCTGGCCGACACATCGGTGGAGGAGTGGGACCGCTTCATGGCGATCCACCTGCGGGGCGTGTACGCCTGCAGTCGGGCGGCGCTCAAGCACATGGTCCCTCAGGGCCACGGGCGCATCGTCACCATCAGCAGCATCTGGGGGATGACCGGCGCTGCGATGGAGGTGCCGTACAGCGCGGCCAAGGCGGGGCAGATCGGCTTCACCAAAGCCCTGGCGCAGGAGGTGGGGCCGGCGGGCATCACGGTGAACGCCGTCGCCCCCGGCGCGATCCAGACCGACATGAACGAGGTGCTGGAGCCCGGCCCGGCCCTGCAGGAGTGGCTGGCCCGCACCCCGGTGCGGCGCCTGGGCACCCCCGATGAGATCGGAGCGGTGGTGAGGTTCCTGGTCGGCCCCCAGGCCGGGTTTATCACAGGACAGGTGATCAGCCCCAACGGCGGGGTTGTGGTTTAGGCATTCGTCAACATTTGGTCAAATTCGTGTTATGTTGTTGAAACTATCGCAATATCGTGCTATCCTCTCGTCAAGTAGTTCCCAACGAGGGGCAAACCCGGCGAAAGCGACGATGTGTCAAGGGCGGCCTGCTCAGCGCAGGAGCGCCCTTTTTGCATACGGCCAGGAGGGAATGGGCGTTGCGGATGCTTGCAGAGAGACCCCAGACCGAGCAATTCTTGTGCGTGCTGTGCCTTGCTGCCACCGCCCTGGCGGCGGTCCTGGGATTGACCGCCCCCGGGCGCCATCATCCCTGGCTGCTGGCGGGACTGATCTGCTTTGTCATCGTGATGCAAGGGGCTGACCGCCTGAAGGGCTGGGTCTTGCTGCCGGCCGCGGCAGGGCTGGGCGCCTTCGCTGCCGGGCTCTACCTGGAGCCCGGCCAGAGCAGCCTCTTTGGCTACCTGTTTCATCTCTTCACTGCCGCTGCGGCGACCCGGCTCAGGTGGCCGCAGGCCCTGGGGCTGGCCGCGCTCTCGTTCGTGCTCCTCGCTGGCGCCGAGTGGAGGGATGCCGGCTATGACCGGGTACTGGTCGACCTGGCGGGCATCTTCCTGATGACCGTGCTGGTGAAGGGGCTGACGGATGGTCACCGGCGGCTGGAGCTGCAGGCTAGCACCGATGAGATGACCGGGCTGCTCAACCACCGTGCGCTGATGAAGCGTGGCGACGAGATGCTCGCCCGCCCCGGTCAGTGCACGGCGATGGTGATGGTGGACCTGGACAACTTCAAGTACTTCAACGACAGCTACGGGCACCAGGCCGGGGACGAGGTGCTGCGCCACCTGGGCCGGCAGCTGCGGGCCGCCCTGCCGCCCGGGGCCGTCGCAGGGCGCTACGGCGGGGATGAGTTCATGGTCCTGATCCCTGGCGTGGGCCGGGAAGAGGCGTCGGCCTGGGCGGCCGGGTTCGTCGATCAGCTCGCGGCTTCGGGGCTTGAGCTCCCGGGCGGCCACACTGTCACCGTGACCGCCTCGTACGGCGTGGCCGTGAGCCCGACCGACGGGGTGTCTCGCCAGTGCGTGCAGACCAAGGCCGACATCGACCTGTACCGGGCCAAGGGACGGCGCCCAGTTTCGGCGTATGGGAGCGCGGACTGACCCTGCTGGCAAAATAGTGAAGCCCCCGGTCCGGGGGCTTCATTTTCGTCATCTTAGGTGGCCGTCTGGCCTCTACCATTTTCCCGGTCTACCTACCAGTGGCAAGAGTTGTTCATCCGTGAACGCCATCTGTGCGTGCGTCAGACTGAGTGCATAGCTTCGATCGCCGAGTCGTCCCCAGAAGGTGCACTGGTCTATGCGCAGCCCGCTTTGTCGGAAGGCAGCCAGCACTGCCGTCGCCTGTTGCACAAAGCGCTCTGGCTCGGTCGAGGCTAGATTCCAGCTGACCCCCACCGACAGTCTGCCCCTGACTGCTGGTCCATAGGTGACCTCCTCGCCGTACTTACTGTCGTCGAGCAAAGCCACTTTGGCGGTGACGGTTGCCTCGGGCAGCGCCGACTTCACGACCGGTGTCAGCCGCCCTGCCATTTCGACCTCCAACTTCTGCTCCAGGTAATCATCGTGGGCTTTGCCATTCCGGTATAGTTCAACGATGGCCGTGATGGCGGGCTTAGTGTCGGACGTCACACTGACCACGTACCTCCCGTTCAGGAAGTCGTAGCCCGTACTGGCGACCACAAAGCGTGTCTGCGGGTACCGGTCGCTGAGATAGTCGGTAACCCGCCCGCTCAAGGTTAGACGCACCCATGGGTTGCCCCAGAACCCTGCTGCAACCCATCCCATCCCAACGAACAGCAGGAGCAGCAGCAGTGTCTGCGGAGTGAATAACTTGGATCGTCTGGACAACTGGGTCACCTCATAAATTGCGCACTTGCCCTGTGGTTGAGACGTCTTAGACCCGGCTTTTGTTCCGTTAGTCCCGCTGACGGCCCGTGCCGCCAGTGTCTCCTGACCGAGGCCGAGATCGACCTGTACCGGGCCTAAGGGGGCGCCCAGTATCGGCGTATGGGAGCGCGGATTGATTTATCCAGGGACCAGGGCATCGCAGGCGCGTACTTAGCGTTAGGTCCAAGTCGGCACAGTGGGAGGGCATTGGGTGGCTGCACGAATCCGTTTGGTTATGGTTCGGGTTGCCCTGGTTGGGGCCTTGGCGAACGCTGTACTGGGGTTCGTCATCGGAGACCCCCTGTTGGCCTTACTGGCGGCAGGGGTATGCCTCGCATCTGCGGGCCTTTTGTCCGGACTCATGGTTAGGGTATTGCGATTGAGCCCAGCCGGAGAGACACTGGACCACTTGGGCTGGTTGATCTCCTGGTTCGCAGGGACCGCATTCCTTGTTGGTGGGCTGATTGCCTGTGCCGCAACCCTCCTGAGTGGTGGGCGGGCATAGCGCCTTTTGGCAAAGACGTCAGAGTGGCTGGCCGGTAGCCAGGAGTGAACCTCTCCGGCGCGGTTGGGGCGCGTACCCTGATGAGGCCTGCTCCTACGAGGCGGAACCTGAGAATGCGGTCCCTTAGTGAGGGAAGCAGGATTCAACGACTTTTTTCCGAGAGCGAGCCAGGTCGAATGGGAATTTGTAGTGGAATCCCGCGTTTAGAGGGCCTGTTCACTCAGCAAATCGCTCTTGTGGGCTCAGAGGGCGCATATCGGCCCGGATCAGGCCGGAAAACGGTGGTTCAGTGACCTCCGGGCCTCCTAGTTTTGCGGATTCCACTACATTTTCCCACCCGGGCGAGAAGCTGTCCGGAAATTTCTAGTGGAACCTGGCCGGCAGAGCGCCTCCCGCCAAGATGGAAACGGCGTCACCGAAAGAAGAAGTGTTCGACGTCCGTGATCCAAGCGGGTATTCCCCGCCTGGGTGTCTTGCCACCCATAGCCCTTGGACAAGCCGGACTGTGCCGGGTATGACTCAAAGTACCAGGACCACGACGACCCAGGTCCTGTACTGTGTGAACCAGGGACGCACATTCGCACCCCCCAGCAGCCGAGGCCGATTCGTCAGAATCAAATCGCTGGGCACGCACTAGGGTTACAGTTCCTTGGCCCGGACCTTTGCTACTTCCCTGACCATTTCATCGGCGTAGCTGCCTCCGATGGAGTAGCAGGTGTCGAGGGTCCGCTTCGTCAGCGCGTGGAGCTCCTCGTCCGACAAGCGTTGCCCCTCAGCCGCCGCCAGGAAGTGGTCATCCGGGGCTGGCAAAAACGGAGTGAGCATCAGCGCAGGTCCACGGTGTAGGTGGCGGCGTCCCAGGTAACCTTCCAGCCCAACTGCTCGGCGAGGAACCGGGCCGGCACGATGATCCGGCCGTTCTCGACGAAGGCGGGCGCCCCCATGTCGAGGGGCAGGCCGTTCACCAGCGCCTCACGCTTTCCGGGCGTAATCTCGATGCGCAGCGTTTCGGTCGTGACCACCGCAGCTGTGCCGTTCCACACCACAGACGCGCCGAGCCGGTTGGCCAGCACCACGGGGACCATCGTCCGGGAGTCCACGATCCGCGCATAGGCCGGCAGGCTCTGCCGCTCCCCGCGCACCCGGGTGACTACCTCGTCCGTATGGGGAATGCGCAGGACGTCCCCAGGCGCCAAATCGGCGGCCTCGTTGTAGGCGGCCAGCCGGGCGCCGTTCAGGTTGTGGCAGCGACCGACGGACTCGAAGCTGTCGCCGGGCTGGACCCTGTATGTATCCCCGCCGAAGTCGCGCAGGTGCCGGTCGATGCCCAGGATCTCGGTGACGGTCAGGAACTGGTAGCCCAGCGCCCGCAGGTCTCCGATCGCACGGCGGGTGCCCTCCACGGTGTTCGGGGGAAAGCCGTGCTGCAGGGAGATGGCGCCGGGGTAGGCGCCCTGCACGATCCGCTGCCGAATGGTCTCCGCAGAAGGGCCCGCCCAGTCCCGGGTGTCGATCGACCAGAGCACCGTGTAGGGATAGCCCTCCTGCTCGGCGATATCGAGCGCGGTCAGGTTGTACTCGCCATACGGGGGACGCCAGATCGGCCGGGGACTGACCCCCGCCACAAAAGTGATGCGGGCGTCAGCAAGCTCAAACTGCCGCCGGATCTCTGCTGAACTCTGCTTGGGCAGCTCCAGGTGGTTGTGCGTGTGGTTGCCGATCTGATGATGGGCGGCCACCTGCCGCACGATCGACGGATAACTGTCCACCGAGTCCCCGGCGAAGAACCAGGTGGAGCGCACGCCCAACTCGTCGAGGGTATCAATCAGGGCCTGGGTGGTGGGGCTGAACTCCGCATCGTAAGTCAGAGCGATGTCGCGACAGGCCCCCACACCTTGGTAGAGCACCGTCGACCGGGCCGAGGCCGGAGCAGCCGGGAGCAGCACGGGGCAGGCGGCGAGAACCGAAACGAGGGCACCCACAATCAGCTTACGCATACGCAAAGAACACCTCGGCCCAAGGTACGGGCCGAGGTGTTCTCTCATGCATAGACTTTAAGCAGGTTCCTATCCCAGAAGGGAGGCGTTGCTGATCAACACGTCCTTATTCGGGGCGCCGTTGGCCGGCACCTTAAATACCCCGCTGCTGACTGCCACCCTGATCGTCGACGCAGTTCGGCGCGACGTGGACTCGCTGCTTCCTCAAGCCCAACTGCGGGGCTCGGCAACGGTAAGTTCTACCCGCATCCAAATCTGGCAGAGCGCCCTGCAGAATGCGGTCTCTCTGCTGGGTCAAATTCCAGCACCTCTAATCTTCCCACCGCCGCCATTCGTCACCTTCATCAACGCGGCGACGCAGCAGATCAACCAGGTGCTCGCCACGCTCTCCACCCTACCCACGGTGACGATCCAGATCTTCCCGCCGCAGCCCAGCCAGGTGTCGATTCCGCTGGCGACCCTTCAGTCCGTGGCGACGGGCCTGCGGCAGGCCGAACTGTTCCTTATCCAGGCCCTGCAGACCGCCTAGCTACGGTGCGATGCCCACAAAGTTGCCCAGGACCTTGGCGGCCTGGTCCCGGTTCAGGGTCGCCATCGGCTTGTAGCTGCCGTCCGGGAAGCCGCTTACCCACTTCATCTCGGCAAGGGTGACCACCGAGGGGCGGGCCCAGGTCGGCACGCTGGCATAGTCGATCAGACTTACCTTCGCGGCGCTGACGTCCCGCTGATCGACGCCCAGCACCCGGCCCACAATCGTGGCCGCCTCCGCCCGGCTGATCGTCCGGTCCGGGAAGTAGTACAGCTTGCCATCCACCGACTCACCCTTGATCAGGCCGGCCTCCCACATCGCCTGAATGTAGGGCTTCGACCAGTCGCTGCGCATGTCGGCGAAGGGCGCCGCGCTCCCGCCGCTGGCCTGAAGGTTCAGGGCGCCCGCTAGCATCTTGGCGAACTCCGCCCGGGTGACTGGCTGGCTCGGGGCGAAGGTGCCGGTGCCCCGGCCGCTCACGATGCCCAGGTGAGCCATCACCTCCACGTACCGGCGGGCCCAGTGGTCGGCGCCCACATCCGTGAAGGCGGCGACCCGGTCGACCAGGAAGATCCGGGCGTTGACGGCGAGATTGCCCGAGTCCTTCGCCGCGGCCGTGGCCTGGAGCATGTAGATACCGTCCTGCATGGTCGCAGGATCAATGGTCACCGGCGCCACGGTACCGTCGGCCCGCACGGCGTTCTCCGCCAAGACCTGGCCCCCGCCGTTGGCCCCGGCCACGGCCAGCTCCAGCGAGGCGGCCGGGCTGCCCACGATCTGCGCCTGCACGGTGAAGGCGGCGTTCTTGGTCTCGAACGCCTTCATCGTCGGCAGCTTGATCCCTGGCACTCCGGCCTTTACGACCAGATCCTGCCCATGCACGGTAACCGCTTTGACCTGATTGGGGGCTACCAGCAAGAGGTAGCTCCCTTCCTTTTGGATGGCGTGTTCGATCACCGGGTCGCCGCTGCGCACATACTGGTCCAGGAGCACCTCCCCGGATTCGGCATCCTGCAGCATCACCCGAACCCGGGCCGACGGTTGCACCTCGTTCAGCACGATGCGCAGCGGGCCCGGCGCAGCCTTGAGCTCGTAAATCTCGGACTCGGACAACCCGGAGGCGCCCCAGTTCGTCACAAGATCGACCGCCACGGTGGCGCTTCCTGACGCAAATGCCGGAGTCCCAACGGAGGCGAGGCAGAGGGCGCAGAGAAGTCCCGTAGCGATCATCGGTTTGATGCGCAAGATGCAGCCGTCCCTTCATCATCTTCGTTTAGATGTAAAGAACGTAGCACAGGGCGGCGGATGGCGCAGGTATCGGATATTGGCAGCGCTGCCGGAATTCGCGAGATTTCCCGTTGCAGCAGAAGGATTGCAGCCATTTGATGCTAAACCTTCCTCCAGATAAGGAGTTGGTGGAAGTGACCAAGCGGTACATCCTGGCCCTCGACCAGGGCACCACATCCTCCCGTGCGATCCTTTTCGACCACGATGGACGGGTGGTCGGGCAGCTGAACCAGGAGTTCACGCAGATCTACCCCTCGCCCGGCTGCGTAGAGCACAACCCCATGGAGATCTGGGGCAGCCAGATCGGCGTGGCGCACCGCCTGCTGGCAGAAAAGGCGATCGCCCCCGCGGAGATCGCGGCGATCGGCATCACCAACCAGCGGGAGACCACCATCGTCTGGGACAAGGCGACCGGGGAGCCGATCTACAACGCCATCGTCTGGCAGTGCCGGCGCACCGCCCCGATGTGCGATGACCTGCGGGCCCGGGGGTGGGGGGAGCGCATCCGCGCCAAGACAGGCCTGGTGGTTGACGCCTACTTCTCGGGGACCAAGGTGAAGTGGATCCTGGAGCACGTGCCGGGCGCCCGTGAGCGGGCCGAGCGGGGCGAGCTGCTCTTCGGCACGGTGGATACCTGGCTGATCTGGAAGCTGACCGGCGGCCAGATCCACGTCACCGATTACTCCAACGCCTCTCGCACCATGCTCTTTAACATCCACACCCTCCAGTGGGATGACGAAATCCTGGCCGAGCTGGGGATCCCGAAATCGATGCTGCCGGCGGTCGCGCCCTCCAGCCAGGTCTATGGCACCACGCACCCGAGTATCTTTGGCGAAGCGATCCCCATCGCCGGGGATGCCGGCGACCAACAGGCCGCTCTCTTCGGACAGACCTGCTTCGAGCCGGGCGAGGCCAAGAACACTTACGGCACCGGCTGCTTCATGCTGATGAACACCGGTACGCAGGCGGTCGCCTCCACCAAGGGCCTTCTGACCACCATCGCCTGGGGGCTGGGCGGCAAGGTGGAGTACGCCCTGGAGGGCTCGATCTTCATCGCCGGGGCCGCCGTGCAGTGGCTGCGCGATGAGCTGAAGCTGATCCAGAGCGCCGCTGAGACCGAGGCGATCGCCAAGTCGGTCCCGGACAACGCCGGGGTCTACCTGGTGCCCGCCTTCGTGGGGCTGGGCGCCCCCTATTGGGATGCCTACGCCCGGGGCACCATCGTCGGGCTGACCCGGGGCGCCGGCCGTGCGCACCTGGTGCGGGCAGCGCTGGAGGCGATGGCGTACCAGACCCGCGACGTGCTGGACGCCATGCAGGCGGACTCCGGCATCGCCCTGCAGGCCCTCAAGGTCGACGGCGGGGCGGTGGTCAACAACTTCCTGATGCAGTTCCAGGCCGACCTGCTGGGGGTCCCGGTCAACCGGCCCGTGGTCGGCGAGACTACTGCCCTTGGTGCCGCCTATCTGGCGGGCCTGGCCGTCGGATTCTGGGAGAGCCAGGCCGAGCTGCGCCAGAAGTGGCATGTCGACCGGCGCTTTGACCCCGAGATGGCGGAGGGCCGGCGGGCCGAGCTGTACGCCGGGTGGCAGCGGGCGGTGGAGAGATCGCGCGGGGAGTGATGGAGCATGGATCTGGGCCTGGGCACCTACGACCTACTGGTTATCGGCGGCGGCATCACCGGCGCAGGCATCGCCCGCGAGGCGGCGCTGCGCGGCCTGAGAGTCGCCCTCGTCGAACGCAACGACTTTGCCTGTGGCACCAGCAGCAGATCCACCAAGCTGATCCACGGCGGTTTGCGCTACCTCAAGAACATGGACCTGCGCCTGGTCCGGGAGGCCGTGCAGGAGCGGGTTCGGCTCCTGCAGATGGCGCCCCACCTGGTCAAGGTCCGCCAGTTCCTCTTCCCGGTCTACAAGGGCGACCCGGATGCCGTCTGGAAGCTGCGCATCGGCCTCACGCTCTATGACTGGTTTGCTGGCAAGGGCAATCCGATCCCGCACCGCATCCTGGGCGCCGGTCCGCTGGCCGAACTGGAGCCGCAGCTGGCGACGGAGGGGCTGGTCGGCGGCGGGATCTACTGCGACGCCGCCACCGATGACGGGCGCCTGACCCTGGCCGTCATCAAGTCGGCCATCGGGCACGGGGCCGCCGTGCGGAACTACACCGAGGTGACCAGCTTTCTCTATGGCGGGGGCGGTCACATCTCAGGCGCCGTGGTCCGGGACAGCCTGACCGGGGATACGGCCGAGGTGCGGGCTACCACGGTGGTCGCCGCCGCCGGCCCCTGGGCGGACCGGGTTCGCCGGATGGATGACCCCTACGCCGAGCCGCTGCTCCGCCTGACCAAGGGCGTCCACGTGACCTTCCCTGCCGAGCGGCTGCCCATTAAGAACGCCGTGGTGATCCGGGGCGCCGACGGGCGGATGATGTTCGCCATCCCGGCCGGCCCCTTCAGCTATGTCGGCACCACAGACACGGACTACCAGGGCGACCCCGAGGACGTGACCGTCGACCGCAGCGACGTGTCTTACATCTTGGATGCGGCCCGGCGGGCCTTTCCGGGCGCCGACCTGACGGAGGCGGATATCAACTCCACCTGGGCGGGGCTCCGCCCGCTGGTCCGCCCGGCCCACGGCGAGAGCCCATCGGCCACCTCCCGGGACTACGCGATCCGCCGCAGCCCCTCGGGCCTGGTCAGTATTGCCGGGGGCAAGCTGACCGCCTTCCGAGCGATGGCCGCCCACATCGTCGATGATCTGTTCCCGGCGACCCGGAACCGCCACAGCGAGGAGCTGAGCGGCGCCCCGCTGCCTGGAGCCGAGGGCGCGCTGCCGACAGCACCTGCCGTGGCGCTGCTCGCCGCGCAAACGGGCGCCCACCTGGGCATGGTCGCCGATCTGGCGGCCCGCTACGGCTCCGAATTCGACCAGGTCGCGGACGAACTCACGCCCGGTGGGGAGCCAGAGCTGATCTGGCTGCGGGCGCAACTGAGGCATGCGGTCAAGCATGAGATGGCGCGGCGGCTGGAGGATGTCTACGCCCGCCGGACCGGCGCCTTGCTTTTCAGCCGCGGCAACGGCCGGGCCTACGTCGAGGAGTTGGCCGCCGAGATGGGCGACCTGCTGGGCTGGCCCATGGAGCGGGTGCTGGAGGAGCAACTCCGGACCCACGCCGCCATCGATGCGATGTTCACCTGGCGCCACCCCCTTGACAGCTCCCCCTTTTGCGCAATAAACTGATAATCACAGTTGCATAGCTCAAGACGTTGAGAAGGAAGAGTAACCGGACCGTGACGGCTCAGAGAGCGGGGCACCTGGTGCGAGCCCTGCCCGGAGCGACCGGCGAAAATCCCCTTCGAGTCACCAGCCCAAACCCGCAAAGAGATACGCGGGGAGTAGTCCTGGCCGGAGCTCCACCGTTACAAGGAGGCGGGCATTGCCCGGGGAACACCCCGGATGTGCCTGACGTCAGGGTGGTAACGCGGGAGCCATGTGCCTCTCGTCCCTTCGCGGGACGGGAGGCTTTTTATGTTGGCAGAGGAGGTGGTGGCGATGGAGCCTGCGATTGGCGGCGGCGAGGATGACATTAGCGACATTACAAGGAGGTTTTCGTATGGATTCCGCGCGCACCACCCCTGCTGCCCGGGAGCAAGGGGTTCTGGCGTATTGGCATCAGCACAGCGTGTTTGAACGGACCCAGCAGTCCCCGCCGGATGCAGAGCCCTTCGTCTTCTACGAGGGCCCGCCCACGGCCAACGGCCGGCCCCACATCGCCCATGTGATCCCTCGGGCGCTCAAGGACCTGTTCACCCGGTATCACTCCATGATGGGGCGCCCCGTCCTGCGCAAGGCGGGCTGGGATACCCATGGCCTGCCGGTGGAGCTGGAGGTGGAAAAGCAGCTCGGCCTGACGAGTAAGCCCCAGGTTGAAGCCTATGGTGTCGCAGCGTTTACCACGAAGTGCCGGGAGTCGGTCTGGCGCTACCAGACGGAGTGGGAGCGCAACGCCACCGAGCGTCTGGGCTACTGGCTGGACCTGAAGAACCCGTATGTCACGTACTCCGACCGCTACGTGGAGTCGGTCTGGTGGGCGATGCGGCAGCTGTGGGAGAAGGGCTTGGTCTACCATGGCGCCAAGGTGCTGCCCTACTGCCCGCGCTGCGGCACGGCTCTGTCCAGCCACGAGGTGGCACAAGGCTATCAGGATGTGGAGGACCCGGCCCTGTGGGTGCGCTTCCCGGTCACCACGCCCGGCCGCTTCGAGGGCGCCAGCCTGCTGGCCTGGACCACCACGCCCTGGACGCTGCCTGCCAACCTTGCCCTGGCGGTGCACCCCGAGGCGACCTACGCGGTCGCAGAGCTGCAGGGGGAGCGTGTGATCGCCCTGAGGGACCGGCTCCCGGCGGGTGCAGTACCGCTGGAGGAGTTCCCCGGGTCTGAGCTGGCCGGACTGCGCTACGACCCGCCGTTCTACTATTCGGGCTTCGACGCTCATCAGGTCTACACGGCGCCCTGGGTCACCACGGACGATGGCAGCGGCGTGGTCCATGTGGCCCCGGCCTTTGGCGAGGACGACGCCCGCCTGGGGCAGCAGCACGGGCTGCCGTTCTTCTGCCCGGTGGATGATCAAGGGCGCTACACGGCGGCGGTACCGCTCTGGCAGGGCCGGCCGGTGAAAGCGACCGACCCCCTGGTCATCGCAGAGTTGGCTCGACTCGGCAGGCTTCTGCGGGCCGAGAAGGTCCGCCACTCCTACCCGCACTGCTGGCGCTGCGACACGCCGCTGCTGTATATGGGTCGGGGCGCCTGGTTCGTCCGGACGACGGCGATCAAGGAGGAGTTGCTGGCGGCCAACGAGGGCGTGGCGTGGTACCCCGAGCACTTCAAGAAGGGGCGGTTCGGGCAGTTCCTGGAGGGGCTGATCGACTGGTGCGTCAGCCGGGAGCGATACTGGGGCACCCCCATGCCGCTCTGGCGATGCGAGTGCGGGCAGGACCATATGGTGGGGAGCATCGCCGAACTGCGTCAGATGTCTGTGGAGCCGCTCGGGCCAGAGCCCGACCTCCACCGGCCCGGCATCGATCAGGTCAGGCTGCGCTGCCCTGCCTGCGGCGGCGAGATGCGCCGGGTCCCCGAGGTGCTGGACTGCTGGTTCGATTCGGGCTGTATGCCGTTCGCCCAGCACCACTATCCCTTCGAGAACCGGGAGCTCTTTGAACGCCAGTTCCCGGCGGACTTCATCTGCGAGGCGGTCGACCAGACCCGGGGCTGGTTCTACAACCTGCTGGCGGTGTACGTGGCGCTCTTTGGCCGGTCGCCCTACCGCAGCGTCCTGGTCACCGAGCTGGGCCTGGACGAGAAGGGCAAGAAGATGAGCAAGTCCCGCGGCAACGTGGTCGACCTGGCCGAGGTGCTCGACCAGTACGGAGCGGACGCCCTCCGCTACTACGTCTTTGCCTCGGGGCAGCCGTGGATGCCCAAGCGGTTCGGCAAGGCGCCCATCGCCGAGGCCGGTCGGGTGCTCGATACGCTGCGCAACGTGGCCAGCTTCTTCGACCTGTACGCCGGGCTCGACGGCTGGCGCCCGGAGGCGCCGGGGGACGGGCTGCTCGATCTCGACCGGTGGCTTCGCTCCCGGATGCAAGGGGTGACCGCAGCCGTGCGGGCGGCGCTGCAGGGCTATGACGTGGCGGGCGGCGCCCGGGAGCTCGGCGCTTGGATCGACGACCTGTCCAACTGGTATGTGCGGCTGAGCCGCCGGCGCTTCTGGGCGGGGGGAGCCGAGGGCCGGCCTGCCTTCGCCACGCTGCGGGAGGTGCTGCTCCAGACCGCCCGGTTGATGGCGCCCTTCACCCCGTTCCTGGCCGAGTCGCTCTTCCAGGGGCTTGGCGGCGGCGAGAGCGTCCACCTGGAGCGCTTTCCGTCGCCCGACCCTGATCTGCTGGACGCAGACCTGGAGCGCCGGATGGTCCTGGTGCGCAGCTACGTCTCCGCAGGGCGGGCCGCCCGGCAAAAGGCTGGCCTCAAGGTGCGCCAGCCCCTCGCTGCGGTGGCGCTCCTGGGGGCGCCCGACCTGGGAAGCCTGGCCCCGCTCGTGGCGGCGGAGCTGAACGTGAAGGCCGTGGTCGTGGCTGCCGAGGCCGCGGTGCCCGCCGGGTTTGTCCTGGGGGAGGAGGCCGGCTGCCAGGCGGCGGTGGATACCCGCCTGACACCGGAGCTTCGCCGCGAGGGGCTGGCCCGGGAGGTGGTCAATCGCCTGCAGCGCTACCGAAAGGATCTCGGGCTGGCGGTGGAGGATCGGGTCGAGCTCTGGCTGCATGGCAGCCCGAACCTGCTGGAGGCGGTCCGGGAGCACCAGGACTATGTCGCAGGCGAGGTGCAGGCTGTCAGCGTACAAGTCACCGAGACATTTCCTGAAGGCCCCGATCCGCTGCGGGTCTCCTTTGACGGCGAGGAGATGGTCTCCAGAATTCTGACCCGCGGATAATCAAAGAGTCCAGCTGGCGTTCTGCCTGCTGGACTCTTATTCACTCGCCCGCAAACGACAGGCCCCGGGCCGCCAGGGCGTCGCGCAACTGACCCATCGCCTTGGGTCCCATCCCGTGCAGGTGGAGGAGGTCAGACGCACGCACCCGGGCGAGTTGCTCAAGGCTCGAATATCCGGCGTTGGCGAGGGCGCGCCGGGCAGGTGCGGCCAGACCGGACGGCAGGTCGTCACCGGTCGTAGCCGGCTTCTTGGCAGACTTGGCCGTGACCTCCTGGAGCCTGAATTCGACGATCCGGCGGATCAAGTCAAACGGCACGGGCTGGGAGAGGGGGAACTGAACGGAGCCCCGCCCTTGCTTGTAAGACTTCAGTTCTTCCTCGAACCTCTCAGTGCCGCTTGGGGTCGGGTATAACCCGATGTGGCTCTTGTACCCGGCGAAGTGAATCAGATGCCTCTTCTTAAGATCGAACGTCGGAATCGCGTAGCTGATCGTCTCGGTTGCTTCGGGCGCGGCCGCCTTGATCACCGCCCGCACCTCTTGCAGCACCTTTTGCACCTCGGGCGGAAATTCGGCGATGTACTCGTCAATGGACGTGGCGGTCGAACGGCCTGACATCGTGTGTGCACCTGCCCTTCAGCACCAATCTACCATGGCATGGCACAGCGGTCGAGTCCATCCGAAACTTTGCGGCGATCGATTCCGTCCTACGAGCAAAACGCTGGTTGGAGGTCCCGCCGTGAACCGCAAGCTCTTCACCTTAATCGTCGCGCTCAGCCTACTCGCCGGATGCAGCAAGGCCGCGCCCACCTTGCCGAAAGTCTCGCCCACGTTGGCATCTGCCCCGACACAAGCGACCAAGGCGACCTTCCAGAAGGCTCGCTTTCTGGACCCCAACTACGGCTGGAGTCTGTCCAGCCGCGTCCTGGGCGCCACCGAAGATGGCGGCCGCACCTGGCAGCCGCTGTTCACCAGCCAACTGGACCTGTACAGCTTCGATTTCCTCACCCGTGAGACCGGCTGGCTGGTGGCCAGCGGCCGACTCTACGCCACAGCGGACGGCGGTCGCACCTGGTCGGAACTGGAGATGGCTGCCGCCCTTGGCCACCTGCGCAAGGTCGGCTTCGTGGATGCGCAGCATGGCTGGGTCAGCGGGGACAAGGGCAATGGGGAGGACTACGCCCTGCACGCAACCAGTGACGGGGGTAAGTCCTGGCAGAAGGTGAGCCTGCCCTGTCCTGGACCCTGGCAGTTCACGCGCCCCGAGTCCGGATGGCTGGCCTGCGAGGACGCCCTGTTCACGTCCCGGGACGGCGGGCGGAGCTGGGAGCGCCTGCCCCTGCCCGCCGAAACCCGCACCGCCGATCTCCACTTCCTCGACGAGCGCCAGGGCTGGCTCCTGGCGCCCGGAACGCTCTGGCACACCGCGGACGGCGGCAAGAGCTGGGAGAGCACCGCGGTGACCGGCGCGGCTTACCCCGACACCGTCCAGTTCTTCACGCCCCGACATGGGCGTGTCACCTTTGGCTTTAAGGGCGGCGGGTCCGCGATCGTGGAGACCGACGACGGCGGCCGCACCTGGACCCAGATCGCCCCGTCGCCCTGGCCGTTCCACGGCCCCTGGACCTGGGTCGACCCTCAGACCGGCTACGGGGGCAGCACGCTTGCCGACCCCGGCGCCGTCGTCAAGACCACGGACGCCGGCCGGACCTGGCAGCCCATCGCCAGCATCCCGGGCGAGAGGATCGAGGGAATCGCCTGCGCAACCCTAAGGGAGGGCTGGGCGCTGACCTACCGTCACGAAGGGATCTGGACGCTCTTTCGCACCACCGACGGCGGCCTGACCTGGAGCGCCGTGCACGATCTCTCCAAGCAGGCCCTGCCCCAGCAGCTGAAGGCGGTGGATCAGGATACGGTCGCCGTTCAACTGAACGGCGTGATCCTGCTCAGCCGTGACGCCGGAAAGAGCTTCGAGCGGGTTACAGACCTGCCTGTGGCTGCCGCATACGACTTCCACGATGCCGCCACCGCCTGGAAGGCGGACGTTGGCCGCATCCTGACCACACAGGACGGGGGCAAGAGTTGGGATGCGATCACCATGCCGGACAGCGGGCAGGCATTGCACATCGACCTGCTCAGTCCGACGGAGGCCAAGGTCCTCGCCGGGTACAAGTGCACGGGCAGCGCCTGCACGTCCCATGCGCTTTACACCACCGCCGACGGCGGTCAAACCTGGACGGTCGGCGCCCCGTTGCAGGAATACTTCAGGCCGCAGATGCAGTTCGTCGACGGTACCCACGGCTGGCTGGTTAGCTTCCGGGGCCAGTACAGCCCGGAGCCCCATGTGCTGCTGACCAGCGATGGCGGGGAGACGTGGGTGGAGATTCGCTGAACGACGTCAGGCGGCCCCCGGTGACCCGGGGGCCGTTTGCATGTTTTCCGTGAGAGGACATCGGGTTCCCCTGGACGAAGAATGGTAGTGTTTCAGTCAATGTCTAAATCTGCAACCGAGGGGGACCATTTAATGCGGCTTCGGCGCACCCTGGCATTCATCACAGCCCTGATGCTGATCTGGTCAGTCGGAGGACCCGGCATGGCGCAGACGGTATCGCCCTCCGCAGTATCTTGCGAAGTGCCGGCGGACATGGCCCTCCTGGTCTCTATTGCGAAGCCCTTCGGGCTGGCCCATGCGAAGGACGGCTCGCTGTACATCAGCGATTCCCGTGGGCATCGGGTGTGGAAACTGACCACCGACGGGCGCCTGACGCCGTTTGCGGGCACGGGCGAGAAGGGCTCTGACGGCGATGGCGGCCCGGCTGCCAAGGCCACCCTGAACCTGCCGACGGGCCTTGCGCTGGGGTCCGACGGCAGCCTCTACATAGCGGAATCCGGCGGCCACAAGGTCCGCAGGGTCGCCCCGGACGGCAGCATCTCCACCTATGCTGGCAAGGGGGCAGATCCTCTCCGGGGCAAGAACCCCGACTACAGCGGCGACAACGGTCCCGCGGTCGCGGCCGGGCTCAATGAGCCCTGGGGCCTGGCCCTGGACGAGGATGGCAATCTCTACATCGCTGATCGTGGCAATGGCAAGGTGCGGAAGGTAACGGCGGCCGGGGTGATTACCACCGCAGTCGGGACCCACCAGTTCGGCGCTAAGTACGAGGAAGGGATTCTGGCCACGGACGCCGACCTGTGGGGTCCTACCGGCGTGGCCGTGGGCCCTGACGGCGCCCTCTACCTTGCTGACCCCCAGTTCCGCCGGGTCTTCCGGGTCGGCGCCGACGGACGGATCACAACCTTCGCCCGCGAGGGCCTGAACGCCCCGTCCGGCCTCGCGTTCGACAGCGCTGGCAACCTGTACGTAAGCGACACGGGCTCCAACCTGGTGATGGTCATCGATCGCACCGGCCGGATGCGGACCCTGGCTGGCAGCCCCACTGCCCTATACCTGGGCGACGGCGGCCTCGCAGCCGAGGCGAAGCTGAGCATGCCCTGGGGCCTCGCCCCCGATGATCAGGGGGGCCTCTACGTCGCCGACGCGGAGCACTTCCGGGTACGCAAGATCGATCAAGGCGGCCGCATCGAGACGGTGGCAGGCAACGGGGTCCTCACCTACCCCGAGGACTCGGTCACCTCAGGGATCAGGCCGGGCGCCGTCGCCGTGGGGCGTGATGGCTCCCTCTACTACATCGACCACAGGGACAGCGGCAGCGTCATCATCAGGCAGTGGCCCGACGGCCGCCCGAGCACCATCGTCTCCTCCGATACCCGCAGTGTGGGCGGCATCGTGATCAGTTCACCGCTGGCGCTCGCCCTGGACCCCGAGGAGCGCCTCTATGTCTCCATGATGGACCGCATCGTGCGCATCGAGGCAGATGGCAGGCGGACGCATGTCGCCGGCAACGGCGCGCCGGGTTTTGCCGGTGACGGCGGGCCGGCTGCCAAGGCAGCCATCAACGCCCCTGTCTGGATGAGCTTTGATGCATCCGGCACCTTGTACTTTTCGGATGCCAGGAACAGCCGAGTGCGCAAGATCACCCCGGATGGCACGATCACCACCGTGGCGGGCAACGGCCAGGAAGGGTACAGCGGCGACGGGGGCCCAGCCACCAACGCCTCGCTGAAGTGGCCGGCCGACCTGGCCCTGGATCAGGCTGGCAACCTCTACATCAACGACAGTAATAATGACCGCGTCCGCCGGGTGGCGCCGGACGGCACGATCTCGACCGTGGCCGGCAACGGCAGGTTTTCTCCCCGGGTGGATTCCGGCGAGGCGACCAAGGTGGCGGTCGAGGCTGAGGCCCTTCAGACCGACGATGAGGGGAACCTCTATATCGCCACCAATGAGAGGCTCTTCAAGGTGACGAAGGACGGCGCCCTGATTCGGGTGGGCGGTGCAGATGGATACGGCCCGTGGCCCGCGGCCGCCCCTGCGATGCAGGTGCGGCTCAGCCGCCCCGTCGCGATGGCCAGGGACGCGCTGGGCAACCTCTACCTGTCCGATTCGGAGGCGCGCCGCATCTGGAGGATTACCCCCGACGGGCTGATGACGGCCGTGGCAGGACCGATGTTCGGCAGCTTCTCGCAGATTCCGTACATGCCATCGCCCTGGATCGAGTCCCCGCAGATGGTGGTGGCGGACGGGAAGGGGAACGTCTATATCGGGGACACCCGTAATGAGATCGTCTACCACGTGTCGCCCGATGGCCGGGCCCGTGTGCTGATGACCTTCGACGGTCCCAAGAAGGACTATGGCGTCGTAGTCGTCGGCTCCGCGGCGGGGCCCTACGGGTTGGCCCTCGATCCGCAGGGCAACCTGCTCGTGGTGGGAGATAACAAGGTCTACAAGGTGAGCCCCGACGGTCAGAAGTCCGTGGTGGCGGGCAACGGCAGCGATGAGGTGAGCGGCGACGGCGGCAGCGCCCTCAAGGCCGGCATGTGGCCTTCGTCCATCGCCGCGGCAGCCGACGGCACCCTGTACTTGGGCGACTCCCGCAACTATCTGATTCGCCGTGTGACGCCCGACGGCACGATCTCGACCTACTTCAAGAGCCCCACCGGAACGAGGCTCTATCCAGAGTACATGGCTGTGGACCCAGACGGGAACCTGTACGTAGCGAGCAACACGATGGTGCGCAAGGTGGCGCCGGACGGAACGCTCACCGTTGTGGCAGGCTCGCAGAACTCGCTGGCCAAGCCCGCTCAGGACGGCGCTAAGGCCACCGAGGGGACCTTTGAGTTCATCTCCGGCATCGCCCTGGATGCGGAGGGCGCCCTCTACATTGCGGACGCCGAAACCCGGCGCATCTACAGGGTTGGGCCCGACGGGATTGTGAACACCGTGGCCGGCGGGCCGGAAGCCATGTACACGCTAAACGATGTCACCGGGCTTTCCGTGGACCCCCGGGGCAACCTTTGGTTCACCGAGACGGAGAAGGGGCGAGTTCGCATGGCGGCGCCCGACGGGAAGGTGACGACCCTCTCCATGAGCGAGCCGGCCAAGCTTCACCCCGCGGCAGTGGCTCGGGCGGAGGCGAAGGCGGCGGTGGTCGCCCGGGCGGCAGCCCTGCAGAGCGGCGCCCCGCTGTCGGGGGCGGAGGTGGTGGCTCAGCTGACCGAAACGGTTCGCCAGGGGTGTCCTACCGCATCGGAGGCCTATGTGCTGGGGCTGCTGGAGGCGGCGCTCCGGAGCGGCCGGGTCCGGCAGACACCTGCGATCCTGGATGCGCTGGCCGAGATCGACCGACGCCAGGGTGGCCCGGCGAAGCGAATCTTGCTGAAGGTCGGGGACCTGAACGCCGAGGTGGCCGGTCAGCCCGTCACGCTGGACGTGCCTCCGCAGCTTGTCGGGGGCAGGACCTTGGTGCCCCTGCGCTTCCTTGTGGAGTCGCTGGGCGCCCAGGTAGCGTGGGACGCTGCCGCACGGCGCATCACGATCACCGCTGGCCGGCGGGAGATCGTGCTCCAGGTGGACAGCCGTGGCGCCATGATCGATGGGGAATGGGTGGAGCTGGACGTCGCACCGATGATCATCGACGGGCGGACCATGGTGCCCCTGCGCTTCGTAAGTGAGCAGCTCGGGGCCACGCTCAAGTTTGACCCGGCCGATCGCTCCATCGAGATCACAGCGCAGGAATAGAGAGCCGGTGCATCTTCGGAGCCTGTATGCCCTATGTAGTTAGGGGTACAGGCTCTTCGCATGCCTTCGCGAGGACGGCGGTTCGGGACGAGAGGGAGGCGGTTCTCCAGAAGCGCAACAACCTGGTCCCCCAGGTGCGGACCGTCCTGAAGGCCCCGGTCGAGGTGGGCAAGGACAGCGAACTGGGACGGTGCCTGATGATCAACGTGACCGAGGCCAGGCAGCGCGTCATCATGAAGAAGGCCAAGAAGGGCGCTCCCGCTGAGGAGACCAAGGCGCCGGAAACCGAAGCACCGGCCCCCGCTAAGGAGAATACCTAAGCATAAAGAGAGCCGGGCGGGGGGTGACCCCTGCCCGGCTCGTACAGTCCCTACGGTTTCATCTGAGCTGTGTAGTCGCTGCTGAGCAGTACCTCGCCTGCGAACAGGTCGGGCTGTCCCGGGTGAAAGTTAGGCACGTCGGCCTGCAGTTGTGCCATAATCGGGCTGGTTGCGAACGCCTGGAACGCCTCCGCCGACTCGAAGTAGACCGTGGTCATGATCTGGTAAGGGGGCATGGTGCCGTCGGGCGCCGGCGCAAAACTCCTGACCTCGGCCCTGACCATCCCAAGCGGCACCATCAACTCCTCGGACATCGGCACATGACGACCCAAGTAGTAGTCCAGGTCGAACGGGAGCCCACTGCGGTAACAGACGGTGGCAGCGAACATCGCGCATCCCTCCTGCTATCCAAGTACTATCATGATAGTTCAAAATAGTTTGGATATCAAGGACAGGCAGATTACAGCCGGCGCACCATGTAGGTGGCCGGTCCTGCATACGTCTGCAGGTTCGCCCGCTGCGCCGGTGCTAAGCCGCCCCACCCGCCGTAGCCGAGGCGGCCCCAGAAGTGCTCAGAGCCCTGCACCGAGACCAGGGCGCAATGGGTTAGGCCCTGCTCCTCCGCCCACTGGCATGCCGCCCGGACCAGCGCCGGGCCGACCCCCTGCCCCCGGCACCGGGGATCGACGGCCAGATCGTGCAGGTAGAGGCAATCGGGCTTGGGGGGCACCTCGAAGAGACCGCCCAAGGGCGTCACCTTCCCGACTATCGAGCGGTAAGCCATAAGGTAGGCGCAGACCCCACCATTATCCTCCGCAACCCAAGCAGTGTCAGGGGCAATGCGGAGCCTGGCTCGTACAACCTCTTCGGGCTCCTGCATAATCGGGGAGTAGCCTTGGGCCTGAACCCGCAGCACGGCGGGAACATCAGCGGGCTGAAGCAGCCTGATCTTCATCATGTTTACCGCTCCTGGGTCTGCTCCTCCGCTTCGTCCCAGAGCCGCTGGAGCTCCTGGTAGGTTGGCGGGAACTGCGGGGTGTAGCGCAGGAAGTGGGGAATCGGGTAGCGCACCCCGCCCTTGTAGGTGCCCTCCAGCCCTTCAGCCAGGTCGTCGGCCATGGCAAAGGGCATGGTGAAGGCCATCTCGTGGTCCTGAGTCTGCCCGAAGATCCGGTCGCCCAGACAGGGGAGGATTACCTGGGGCTGGCCGGTGCGGGCCGTGCGAATCACGATGTCCGCACAATCGGCCCGGGCGGTGGTGGTTGAGGTGAGGGCTCCACCCGTCTTCCAGAGGGCGGCGGCGGCCGCACGCATGACCTGGGCAGAGTTGCCGTAGACCAGTACGGTTTCCGGCTCGAAGGTGCACCGGCTGAGCGGGGCCACGACGACCACGCCTGCCTCCTCGGTGGCGAACTTGGGCACCTCGGCCTCGGTGAGGGCGCCCTGCCCGCAGGCCTCCACGTACATCCCGGCGGCGAGGTTCCCCTCCGTGTAGAAGGGAATCTCGGGCTTGAAGCCAAAGGCCACCTGAGCGATGGGGCAGCACAGGTCCTCGGAGCCCATGGCAATCGCCCAGCCGTAGCGGCGGGCCATGGAGATGCCCTGGCAGATGCTGACCTTGATGCCCAGGTCGCGCCACGGCCGGCGGACCTTGGCGGGCAGGGGTTCGGCGCCCCGCACGACACGGATGGCAAGCGGGAAGGTTTCCGGGCGCAGGTGCTGATCGAGCAGCGCAGCCAGGGTTTTCGGATCCACGGCGTCCCCTCCTTAGAGCAGGGCAGGCTGGCCGGCGGCCAGGGCGTAAATCGGCTGAAGCAGCTTCATGACCCCGAACGCGAGTTCCGCAAAGGATGCGCCTGCGGCCACCGTCTCCGCTCGGTCCACGGAGAGGCCCACCATGCAGTCGGCCTCCTTGCGGTGCAGCAGCCGGTCGGCGATGCGGCGGAAGTCCTCGTCGGTCATATCCTTATGCAAAATTCCCTGGGGCTGGGTATAATCCTCCATCCACCGGAAGTGGGGCGGCAGGGCCTTCCGGACGGCGCCCAGGTTGGCCAGCAGGTTCCTGGCGAACTCGGCGCGAGCCTGCGCCTCGTAGATCACCCCAGCCTGGATAAAGGCATGGGTATGCCACATGCCGACCTGAAAATGCGGCATCATCTTATAGCCGCGCTTGTTGGCGCTCCAGGCGATCCAGGTGTCGCTGGGCGGGTTCACCTTGCGGCGGGCGTGCATCGCGACGATCGGATGCATGGGCTGCCCGATCAACTCGCCTAGCCGCGGGGCCAGATCCCGGCCCAGGGCCTGGAGCTTGGGGCGGGGACCCGCCTTGATCCCATCCATGCGCCCTTCCAGGGTGGGGATGGCAAAGACGTCAAAGTCCTCGTTGGTAAAGCCGGGGAAGCGCTCGTACAACTGGGTCTCACTCCCTCACTTACTAAAAAGCAGCCGGCGCCCTTGCGCCGGCTGCTCACATCAGCAGATGCGTTAGATCTCCAGCTCTTCCTTGACCCAGGCCAGCTTGGCCAGCTGCTCCTCCAGGGTGGCGGCGGTGCGGCTCAGCTGGGTGAACTCGGCGGAGGCGTCGGTCAGCTTGCGGGAGAGCGCCTCGAAGGCAGCGGCGGCCTCGGGACCGGCGGCGAAGCGGGAGACGAAGATCTCCTTGAGGAGGTTCTGCATCGCCTCTTCTACCTGGGCAATCCGGGCGGCGTTGGCGCGGCGCTCCTTGACCAGGGCGTAGCGCTGAATCAGGGCCTCCTGGGCGTTAGACGGGGTCTTCTCAGCCACGTAGTTGAGGGCAGTGGTCTCCACGGCTGCATCCGCTCCCTTGGTTTCAATGATGGCGGGTTCGGGGGTCGGCTCGGGGGACGATTCGGTCTCGGCAGGAGCTTCAGCCGGTGCCTCAGCGACGGCTTCCACTGCTGGGGGGACTTCTTCGGGTTCGGGCTGGGGCTCGGGCTGAAGGTCAGCGATCGCCTCAGCGCCCATCTGATCCGCCTCGACGGCGGCGACTGCCTCGGCGACCTCGTCCACGGCCATCGCAGCGACGGCGACCTCCGCTTCGACATCAGTCGTCTCGGCCTGGGCCTCCACAAACACGGGAGGAGTGCTGCCGGCAACTGCGCCGTCGGAGGCGACGAGCACAGCGCGCGTGGCTCGGCTGAGCCGCATCAGACGTTCGGTGTCGGGCGCCGGGCTGTCGGGCAGTTGCTCGATCAGCAGGGCCAGCTTCTTGCTGGAGAGCCAGGAGTGCTGCTGGCGAATCCGCCAGATCTCACGCACGCCGTTGGCATCGGAGCCCAGCGTGATCCAGATGAGCCCGGGCTGCATGTGCTGCGCCAGTGAGAGCAGCACCTCGTCGCCGTAGACCAGGACCTGGGAGTCGCCCGCCGCCTTGATCGCCTCGGCCAGGGCTTCCGGTTCCGCTGCAACGGCCGTATAGACCGCCGCCCCGGTAGGGCCGTGCTCCCCGTACATGATGGTCGTAGCGCTACTGTACTCTCCGGAAAGCGTAGCCAGGTGCTCACCCGGGTTGCGGCTGCTTCCCGCGCCGCGAATGATCAGGTCGAGGGTCAAGGCTATCAGGCCCCCTGTGTCGGATGCTCTGTATAATATATTACCATCAATGTCACGACAAGATAAATTACCTGTCGATGGTTTGTGGCAGAAAACTATTTAGGTCTCGAGCCCAGACAGCGGGGGAAGGTGGGGCAGGCCCAGTACTCATCGCCACCGGGGTTCCGGCGCACCACCATCTTCTTGCCGCAACGGGGACAGAAAGGGGTATCGCCGCCGCCCCACTTTTCGCCCTTGCGCAGGCGCACCGGGCGCCGCCGGGGGCGCATCGGCAGCTTCGCCGCCGCCGCCTGGTCCTCGGCTGGCCGGCCCAGTTCCTCGAGCAACGTCTGGCGGCGGTACCGCTGCTGCTCGGAATCGGGCAGAACCTCCATGGTAAAGGGCGGGTTGACTACCGTCGGGGTGGCCGGCAGGTCCGGGAATGCCACCGACGTGCGCCGGATCTCTCCGATCGCACGGGCCAGATCGGGGAGCGACCAGAGGATGATCTCCGAGGCCCGAGCGACCTCCCGTGCCTTTTGGGTGTACCGCTCGATCGTCACCATCATCGCCGGAGCCTTCCCCAGCTCAGCAGCGGCCGCTGCGTAGGCCGTCACGTCCGCATCGTCGACGATCCTGCGCCAGTGGCGGATCAGGACGGCCCGCTTCTGCCCGAGACCGTCCGTCAGGATCAGGTCGATATCGGGATAATCCGGGCCTGCCTGCTGCACCCGGTAACCCATCGCACCGAGGATGCGTGCGACATGGCGGAGCATGTCCCCATCGGACCACTCCTGCAGGTGGCCGAGCCCAGCCTGGCTCAATTGGATCTCACGGAGGCGCCCCGAGATGAACGGCAGCCCGATCAGCACGGCTATCGCCATGCCCAGGAGCGTATACACCTGCCATAGTGACACATCCATCCCCCCGGTGGTCTTGTTTCTTAACCATTGCCAGCGTACAATGAGCGGGATGTACCCCGGGGGTCGAATTTCCTGCCCAGGAGGACACCGCCATATGAGTTTTACAGCAAGCCTGATTCCTCGCGATCTGCAGCCAATCTACGAGAAGGTGATGCTCGATCAGCGCCTGAGCGCTGAGGACGGCGTCAAGCTCCTGGAGTCGAAGGACCTGTACGCCCTCGGCTACATCGCCAACGAGGCCCGGCGCCGCCGGGTGGGCGACTACGTCTATTTCAATAACAACGCTCACATTAACTACTCCAACGTGTGCGCCCTCTGGAACGTCTGCAAGTTCTGCGCCTTTGGCAAGCAGAACAACGTGGACCCCGAAGGTTATACGTATAATATCGAGCAAATGGTTGATAAAGCAAAGGCGTATGCACAACTTGGTGTGAAGGAATTTCATATGGTGGGCGGCCTGCACCCGGATATGCCGTTCTCCTATTACCTCGATTTCATCTCGGCGATCAAGGCGGCCGTGCCGGGCGCCCACATGAAGTGCTTTACGGCCGTGGAGATCGACTTCTTCACGCGGAAGTTCCGCATGTCCGCCGAGGAGGTGCTCGGTCGCCTGAAGGAGGCCGGCCACGGCTCCATGACCGGCGGCGGCGCCGAGATGTTCCACCCCGAAGTGCACAACGTGCTGTGCAAGGGCAAAATGCCCGGCAGCCGCTACCTGGAGATTCACCGCACCGCCCACAACCTCGGCATTCGCACGACCTGCACGATGCTGTATGGACATATTGAAAAGCCGTACCATGTGGTCGACCACATGCTGAAGATCCGTGAGCTGCAGGATGAGACCGGTGGCGAGACCGCCTTCATTCCGCTGGCCTTCCACCCGACCAACACGGCGATGGCCGACCTGCCTGGCCCCACCGGGGCCTACGACCTGAAGATCATCGCGGTGGCCCGCCTGCTGCTCGACAACGTCAAGGCGATCAAGTCGTACTGGGTGATGATCTCGCCCCGCATCGCGCAGATCAGCCTGAACTTCGGTGCGAACGATATCGATGGCACGGTGCGCGAGGAGAAGATCTACCACTTTGCCGGCGCTACCACTCCGATGCTCCAGGAGCAGAACGACCTGCTGCGGCTGATCCGGCAGGCGGGGCGCGTCCCGGTGGAGCGGGACTCGGTCTACAACATCCTCAAGGTCCACGATTCGGTACCGGCGATGGAGGCCCTGGCATGAACCTCAACCTGAATTTCATGGATACGGACGCTCTGCTGGCCCGGCTGCTCGCCGGGGAGAGACTTTTCCCCGATGAGGCCAATCACCTGTGCGCCGAGGCGGAACTGGTTCCCATGGGCATGGCTGCCCGGGAACTGGTGCGCCGCCTGAACCCGGAGGGTAAGGTGGGCTACGCGGTCAGCAAAACCATCGTCTACTCGAACGTCTGCCAGCCCAACTGCCCCTTCTGTACGGGCACGGTGGTGGCAGACCACCCTGCCGCCTTCACCAAGTCGGCGGACGAGGTGGTGGCCGAGGCGGCTGAAGCCGTGGCGGCGGGCGCCACCCAGATCACCATCCAGGGCGGCCACCGGATCGATCTGCCCTGGGAGTACTACACGGGCCTGGTGCGGGCGGTCAAGAGCCGCTTCCCCGACCTGCAGATCTTCGCCTACTCACCGACCGAGATCATGGTCTTCAACGTGGTCTTCCAGAAGCGCACGGCCGAGGTGATCGCCGAACTCCAGGAGGCCGGTATGGGCGCCCTCTTCGCGGGCGGCGCCGAGACCATGGCGCCCCGCGACAAGGAGCACCGGGCGCTGGTCCGGGGCCCCTGGACCGAGTGGTTCGAGGTGGTCCACCGCTGCGCTGACGCCGGCATCCCTGTGGTGGTTCCCTTCGTGATTGGCCTGGGCGAGACAGTCCGGGAGCGGGTGGGGCACCTGTACCGGGTGCGGTCAGTGGCCGAGCGGACTGCCAAGGCGGGCAAGGGCGTGATCAAGTCCCTGGCCGTCTTCAGCCTCACGCCGCCGGCGCCTGTCGCCCTGGCAGAGGGTGAGCACGTGGTCCATGTGGAGGGGGAGGCCGTGAAGGTCGATCCCGCTGCCGCCAAGGCCCAGCCCCCGGTCACCGGCCACGAGTACCTACGCATGGTGGCGCTGAGCCGCCTGCTGGTGCCGGGCGTGCCGCATGTGCAGTCCAGCTTTGTGGCCCAGGGTGCCAAGGTCGCCCAGGTCGCCCTGGACGGCGGCGCCGATGACCTGGGCGGGACCCACCTGGAGTTCACCAAGGTGGAACTGGCCGCCGGCAGGGTCGGCGCCATGACCGCCGAGGAGATGGAGCGCCTGATCACCGACGCCGGGCTTGTCCCGGTGCGGCGCACGGCGTGGTAGTTTCAAAGCAATAACGAAGGCCGGGCAGCGATGCCCGGCCCCACTTTTTGTAGGACTTCAGTCCCGGTCGTACCCGGGACCCTCGGCCTATCTTCGTGTCCCGCAAGAGTAAGGAACAGGGGATTGCATAGCCCTTCCCGAATCTGAAGTGCGCTAGCAACGCGATAGAGGGGGACGGTCTCATGCGCAAATGGGTATCTGGTTTGGCTACCCTGGGCCTGTTGGTCGGATTGATCTCTGCCCCGGCCGCTGCGAACAGCGGGGGGACCTTCACGGTGGCTTTCAAGGGCGAGGGGCTCACGAGCGCAGCCCTTGCGGCGATTGAGAAGGCTGGCGGAACCGTCTCCTACCGAGTTGACGAGATTGGCGTGGTGCAGGTCACCACGGCCAACGCCGGCGCCTTCATCAAGTCGATGCAGGCCAGCGGCCTTGTCGACTCCATGAGCCCGTCGCTGTCCGTTGAACTCGATGTCCAGACGGTCGATCAGCCCCAGGCCAACGACGGCACCAGCCCGACCAACCCGCAGGACCCGGGCACCTACACCTGGGGCGTTGAGCGGGTCACCAACGGCGGCGCCGCCTGGAACATCTCCATGGGCAGCAAGAGCGTCGTGGTCGGCATCATCGACAGCGGCCTCGACCTGAACCACCCGGACCTGGTGGCCAATATTGTGCCGGGCTCCAAGACCTTCGTCCCCGGCACCACCGACGTGATGGACTACAACAGCCACGGCACCCACGTGGCCGGCACCATCGCTGCCAACGGCCAGATCAAGGGCGTGGCGCCGAATGTAGGCATTCGCTCTTACCGGGTCTTCGGCGCCACGGGCGGCGCCCAGCAGGTCTGGATCACCAAGGCGATCGTGGCCGCCGCCAACGACGGCGTCGACGTGATCAACATGTCCCTGGGCGGCTTCCGTGTGATGGGCCAGTACTACTACACCGACCCTGTCACCGGGGAGCGTTTCCGTCTCGGCAACGATGCCGCGGACAACGTTGCCTATAAGCGGGCGCTGAACTACGCCGTCAAGCGGAACGTGACCGTCGTGGTCGCTGCCGGCAACGACGGCCAGGATCTGGACGCAAAGGGCCAGCTGACTGGTTGGTACCAGCAGTACTTGGCTAGCGTCGGCCTTGGCGACTATGAGGTGCAGGGCGCCACCTTCCTGGCTCCGGGCGGCTTCCCTGGCGTTATCACCGTCTCGGCGATGGCCGGTGGCTTCGGCACCGCTGACCGCCTGGCCTACTACTCCAACTACGGCGGCAGCGTGGTGGACGTGGCGGGTCCGGGCGGCGACCTCGGCCCGAAGTACCCGCAGAAGCTGGACACCGACTACTGGAAGTACACCACGCTCAGCACCACGCCCAGCTACCTGCCCTGCAGCCTGCCGATGTCGCTCTTCGGGACCTGCGGCTACGGCTTCAAGGTCGGGACGTCGATGGCTACCCCGCACGTCTCGGGCGTGGCGGCGCTGATCATCGCCGATCAGTACGCCAAGACCGGCGTCAAGCCCAGCCCGTCGCAGGTGGCGGCCCGCCTGGCCCAGTCGGCGCAGGACATTGGCAAGCCGGGCGCCGACCAGCAGTTCGGCAAGGGCCTGGTGAACGCCTACAGCGCTCTGACCTCCAAGTAAGCTTGATCCTCAGGGAGCCCGCTCAACAGCGGGCTCTTTGTATTTTTCTGGGAGGAAATATCCGCATCCGATAGGTAAAATCATCCAATCCGCTGAAATGTTGGTAGTGTCCATACAGCAAGTGGAGGGGGAGTACCCGGATGCGGAAATGGGGAATGATCGGGCTCTTGTTGCTCCTGCTGGCGTCCTTGGCCGTGCCCACAGCGTCAGCCGGCTCGCCGCGCAAGTTCACCATCGCCTTCAAGAACGAGAGCCTGAGCGATGCTGACCTGAAGAGGGTGACTGCGGCGGGGTTCAAGGTGATTCGGGCGCTGCCTGAACTGGGCGCCGTCTACGCCGAGGGGACCCCGGCGGCCATGGCGGCCCTGTCCAGGCAGGCCGGCGTGGCGAACGTGTCGCCCACCTTGACGTGGAAGCTCCAGGAGGCCAAGGCATACCCCCTGGCGGCGCCCGCTTCTCCGCTGGCCGGCCCGGGTGATCTCTATAACGTCTATCAGTGGGATATCAAGCAGGTGACGCATAACGGCGCCAGTTGGGGTGTTCATCCGGGCAGCCACGCCACGGTGGTGGGCATCATCGACACGGGCGTGAACTCGGCGCACGGGGACCTGGCTGCAAACTTCCTGGGCGGACGGAACTTCGTGGCGGCGGGTGCGGGCGGCGACCCCACCGAGACCGGCAATCCCGCCGACTATGCCGACCGGCACGGGCATGGCACCCACGTAGCCGGCGCTGTGGCAGGGAACGGGCGGATCTACGGCGTTGGACCGCAGCTGGGCTTCCGGGCCTACCGAGTCTTCGGTGCCGCCGGCGGGGCGTCCACGGACACCATCGTGGCGGCCATGATGAGTGCGGTGAGCGACGGGGTCGATGTGATCTCGATGAGCCTGGGCGGCTACGACGTGATGGGCAAGGTGACCTGGACCGACCCCTCAACCAGCGAAACCTACGTCCTGGGCAACGACCATGCCGACTTCGTAACCTGGATCCGTGCGGTGCGCTACGCCATCAAGCAGGGGATCGTGGTGGTGGCCGCCGCCGGCAACGATGCGATCAACGCTGCGAATCCCAATGCGATCGTTGACTACCTGAACGCGGTGTACGGCCCGGAGGGGTACCACTTCCAGGGCGCCGGCTTTGAGGTGCCCGGGGGTATTCCGGGAGCGCTTGGGGTCTCGGCGACGGGGCCGGACATGTCCCTGGCCAGCTACTCGAACTACGGCGCCGGTTTCGTGGATGTGGCAGCCCCGGGCGGCGATTTCCAGCGCTACCCTGTGGGGGACTGGTACACGGACATGAACCTGAGCTCCTACCGGACCGGCGGCTACGCCTGGATGGCGGGCACCTCGATGGCGACGCCGAAGGTTTCGGCGGTGGCGGCGCTGTATATCGACCAGTACAAGCTGGCCAACGGCGGGCGGCGCCCGACCCCGGCGGCCACGGCGCACGCCGTCAAGACCAGCGCTGTGAGCGGCAAGAAGGGCTATGACGCCTACTTTGGCCACGGCCATGTGGACGCCTACGCTGCGCTGATGGCCAGGTAGAAAGCAAAGCCCCCGACAGGGTTCACCTGCCGGGGGCTTTCTGTTTACTTCAGGATCGCAAGCATGCGCTCGAGCGCCACAGTAGCCCACTTGCGGGTCTCCGTGCCCACCGAGACCTGGTTGACCACTTCGCCCTCGGCGAGCCGCTCCAGCGCCCAGCAGAGGTGCTGCGGGCTGATGCGGTACATGGTGGCGCACGGGCAGACGTTGGGGCCGGAAAGGGAGACGATCAGCTTGTCTTTATGCTCCTCGGCCAGGCGGTGGACCAGGTTGATCTCTGTGCCGATGGCCCACTGGGAGCCGGCGGGGGAGGCTTCCACCTGCTGGATGATATACTCGGTGGAGCCGACCTGGTCAGCCTGCAGTACCACGTCCAGCGAGCACTCCGGGTGGACAATCACCTTCATGTCCGGGTAGAGGGAGCGGACCTGTGCGACCTGCTCCACGGTGAACTTCTGGTGGACGGAGCAGAAGCCCTTCCAGAGGATGATCTTGGCGTTGGCCAACTCCTCGTCGGTGCACTCGAAGTCGCCGAAGAGGGGGTTGTAGACGACCATTTGCTCCAGGGGGATGCCCATTTTGTAGCCGGTGTTGCGGCCCAGGTGCTGGTCGGGGAAGAAGAGCACCTTGTCGCCCCGCGCGAAGGCCCACTTGAGGATGCCCTCGGCGTTGGAGCTGGTGCAGACCGCCCCGTCGTTCTCGCCGCAGAAGGCCTTGAGCGCCGCGGTGGAGTTCATATAGGTGATCGGGATGAACTTGGTGGTCGGGAAGCGCTCCTTCAGCTCCGCCCAGCAGTCGTCGACCTGGCGCTCGTTGGCCATGTCGGCCATGGAGCAGCCGGCGCCCATGTCGGGGAGGATGACGACGGTTTCGGCAGGGGAGAGCACGTCGGCGGTTTCGGCCATAAAATGGACCCCGCAGAAGACGAGGTACTTGGCGCCCTTCTTGGTGAGGGCCTGCTGGGCCAGCTTGAAGGAGTCGCCGGTGAAGTCGGCCCACTGGATGACGCGGGCGCCCTGGTAGTGGTGTCCCAGGATGACCAGGTCGTCGCCCAGCTTTGCGCGGGCTGCCCGTATCCGAGCATCCAATTCTGCGTCTGATAAGGTATAGTACTCGTCGGGAATCGTGGTGCCTCTATGGATGACGGCGCTGAGTTCGTCGGCCATGGCTTGGTCCTCCTCGCACAGGTGCAAAGCAAGTGTTGTTCCTATTATAAACGAAATAACGCCTTCCGTTCCGGTCTTTTTAGGGAAATGGAGCCAGCAAGCGTAGCTTGACTTGATTACAGGTCAAAGTATAATTCTAAGTAAGGTTGTCATGAAGGAGGGATTTCCGGTGAACATCTCGCTCACCGATAAGGCTGCTAACAAGCTTCAGGAAATCATCAAGTCCAAGGGTGAGAATCTCGCCCTGCGCGTCATGGTCCGCGGTGGCGGCTGCAGCGGCCTGGAGTACGGCATGGCCCTGGAGCGCAACCCGCGCCCCGATGACAACGTTCTGGAGACCGACGGCGTCAAGGTCGTGGTCGATCCCGGCAGCCTGCAGTTCCTCGACGGCTCCACCATCGACTACCACGACAGCCTCATGGGCGGCGGATTTGCGATCAACAACCCGAACGCTGTCTCCTCCTGCGGCTGCGGCCAGTCGTTCAAGACCAAGGACAACGCTGGTCAGGCCAAGTCCTGCGGCAGCGGCGGCTGCTCTCACTAAGTCCCTTGCTCAGATATCAAGGCCAGCCGGCGCTTATGCGTCCGCTGGCCTTTTCTTATGCGTTGAAGAACTCGGACAGGAGCCGGGCGTAGGGGCCTGCCTCCCGGTGGACCCAGTGGTCGGTGCCAGGGACGGTGACTAGCCGGCATGACGGAATGACTTCGGCCATGCGACTGGCCACGTCGGGTTTGAGGTGGGGCGACTTCTCGCCACGGATGAGGAGGGTGGGCGCCGTGACCCGCTGCAGGGTGTCCCAGGAGTCGGTGGCGCCAAGCGATGCGGCGGTGTCGACGACCGCCTGGAAGTCCATGGCCCAGCCCCAGGTGCCGTCCGGCTTCTGAGTGATGTTCGGGAGCCACCAGTCGAAGGTGCGCCCGGCGGCCTTGAGGAAATCGACCGCCTCCTCCCGGGAGTTGAAGGCGGGGGGCCAGGCCGCGGCCCAGTCGGCCCAGCCGCGGGCGGCGCCGGGGATGGTGTCCGGGTGCTGATCCTCCAGGACCAGTGTGCGGACCAGATCGGGGCGCTCGGTGGCTACCAGCCAGGCGATGGCGGCGCCGAGGGAGTGGCCGACCAGGTGGGCCGGGCCGGTCTCCTCCAGGAGAGCAATCACGTCGGCGGTGTGGTCGGCCAGGGTGTATGTAGCCGCCCGGGGCGAGTCGCCGTGGCCTCGCAGGTCGGCGGCGATGACCCGGTAGCCGGGGAGGGCGTGGGCGACGGGTGCCCAGTGGGAGGCGCGGCCGGTCAGCCCGTGCAGGAGCACGACAGGAGGAAGGGACGGGTCTCCCCAGGCGGTCAGGTGGAGCTTAATGGGCTGCGGCACGGGTTAGCACCTCCAGGGCGTTGTTCAGCTCGAGTTGGACGCTCGGATCTTTCTCGCTTGCTTGCTGCTGCTGGAGGGCTTCCGTGGCGGCAGCGGCCGTTGCCGGCACGGTGCGGGCCAGGCGGCCCAGGCCCCAGGCGGCGTGCGCCCGCAGCACGGGGCTTTCGCTTGTGAGGGCGTCCCTGAGGGGGTCCAGCGCGGCCGGGTCCCCCGAGTTGCCCAGGGCGACCAGGGCGTTGCGCTGGATGGTGGTCTTGCCGCGCCAGCCCGCAGCGGTGGGCTCGAACCAGCGGCGGAAGTCGGACTTGGTCATGGCCATCATCTGCAATAGGTTGGGCGCCCCGCCGACTTCGGGCACGGCCCCAAACTCGGGGTGCAGGCCCCGGCGGGCCTTCTTGTTGTATGGGCAGACGTCCTGGCAGTCGTCGCAGCCAAAGAGGCGGTTGCCCATCACCTCCCGGTACTCCTCCGGGATGATGCCCTTCATTTGCGTGACATAGCTCAGGCAGCGGTTGGCGTCCAGGTTCCACTCGGTAAGGCACTGGGTGGGACAGGCGTCGATGCAGAGGGTGCAGGAGCCGCAGGCGGCCTCGACGGGGGTGTCGGGCTCCAGCGCCACATCGGTGATGATGTTGCCCAGGAAGACCCAGGTGCCGTACTCCGGGGTGATCAGGTTGGTGTGCTTGCCAAACTTGCCGATGCCCGCCCGCTCGGCCACCGCCCGCTCCAGGGGCGGGCCGGTGTCGACGTGGACCAGGGTGCGGGCGCCGGGCACCCGCTCTTCGAGCCAGGCTGCCACCTGCTGAAGCTTGGCCTTGAGCACCTGGTGATAGTCCAGGCCACGGCAGTAGCGGGAAAGCCACCCTCGGAGGGCCTGTTCGTCCTGCAGAGGCTCGTCCTCCATCAGGTAGCTGATGCCCGCGGCGATGATTGACCGGGCGCCGGGCAGGAGCAGCTCCGGGGTGACCCGGGGCTCGATCTCCTGGAACTCGTAGGGGTTGGGGCCCCAGCCCTTCTCGGCTCGGGCCTGCAGGCGCTCCCTTTCGGTGCCAAACGGGTCGGCCGGGGCGACGCCGATGAGGTCCAGCCCCACGGAGCGGCCGTAGGCCTTCAGCTCTGCTTCCAGGTTACCCATGGGGCTGTCCCTCCTTTCACAGCTTCAAGTTTACCATAAGCCGCTGTCACTTCACACGCAGGATGCGGTACAGGAGCTTGCCGCCGGGGGTCTTGATCTCGACGACGGCGCCCGGGTACTCCCGGAAGAGGGTGCGCCCGATGGGCGACCCGATGCTGATCCGGTTGCGGTCCGGGTCACCCTCCCCGTCAGGGACGAGGGTGTAGGTAATCTGGTCGCCGAAGGTCAGGTCGGTCACCAGGATCTCGGTGAAGAGCTCGACCGGGTTATGGGCGGCGGTGGATAGGATGTCGAGCTCCGCCTCGGTCGGGGGCGGGCCCTGTTTGGCGCGCAGGGAGCGGGCGGTGGCTTCGTCGGCCGCCGCATCGATGGCGGCGCCGAACCGGACCTCCCGGCGGATCTCCTTGAAGAGCCGGTTGGGTTCGGAGGTCTTCGGGGGCGGGGCTTTGAGATCATCATCATCAATAGGAATGGCGGGCTCACCTCTACGTTAGTATGTCCAGTCTTGACGGGGCTGGCTGCTGATGGTAGGATCAAGTCATCTATTCCGATAAGAATTTGGTGATATGAGATGCGCGTGTACGATAACATCACGGAGTTGATTGGCCGCACTCCGCATGTGAGGCTGAACCGGGTGGTGGGTCCCGACAGCGCCGAGGTCTACGTTAAGCTGGAGTGGTTTAACCCGGGCCGCAGCGTGAAGGACCGGGCCGCCAATAACATGATCGCCCGGGCCGAGGCCGAGGGGCGTATCACGCCGGGCATCAGCACCATCATCGAGCCGACATCGGGCAACACCGGCATTGGCCTGGCCATGGTGGCTGCCGCCAAGGGCTACCGGCTGATTATTACCATGCCCGACAACGCCACGCAGGAGCGCATTCGGGTGCTGCAGGCGTACGGCGCCGAGGTGCACTTGACCCCCGCCGCCGACCGCATGACCGGGTCGATCCGGCTGGCGGAGAGGCTGGCAAGCGAAACTCCGCACAGCTTCATCCCTCAGCAGTTTGAGAACACGGCGAACGCGGACGCCCACCGGACCACGACGGCGGTGGAGATCCTGGAGGACTTCGGGACCGACCTGGACGCCTTTGTGCTGACCGCCGGCACGGGCGGCACGGTGACGGGCACGGGCGAGGAGTTGAAGAAGCGGATCCCCGGCCTGAAGATCTACGTGGTGGAGGCCAAGAACTCGCCGGTGCTGGCGGGCGGGCTGCCCGGCCCACATAAGATCGTCGGTACCGGCCCCGGGTTCATTCCAAAGATCCTGAACACGGGCATTTGGGATGAACTCCTGCACGTGGAGGACCACGAGGCCTACGCCATGGCCCGTCGGCTGGCCAAGGAGGAGGGGCTGTTGCTGGGCGCTTCGGGCGCCGCCAGCGTCTTCTTTGCGCTGAAGATCGCGCGGCAGTTAGGGCCGGGTAAGCGTGTGCTTGCCGTGGCCCCGGACAACGGCGAGCGGTATCTGTCGAGCGATCTGTACCCGACTCCGTAAAAAAGCGAGGCTCCAGGAGCGGAACGCCGCTGCTGGAGCCTCTTTTTCGGACATCTAGTCCGGACGGAAGATGCGGTAGCCGTCCTGGGGGCCAGGGGGGTTCGACCTCCACTTGACGACCTGGTAGCCGCCCGGGAGGGACAGGCTCCAGGTTTCGACAGCGGCGCCGTCCTCGGTCAGGGCGTAGTACCGGTGGTCGATCAGAGCCCCGACGGCGCTGGTCAGGAAGCCGGCCAGGGCGACGAGGACCGCCAGGATGGTGATGGTTGTCCGGTTCAGGCGCAGGTTCATGCCACATGCCTCCCCAGGGCTTGGTCGTTCCATCTCTATGCGGGAGACGGGCTGTGGTATGATGGGAAGGATGGGGGTGAGTTCGGGTGATTATCGGGGCACACTTGACGATTGCGGACGGGCTGCTCAGCGCCTTTGAGCTGGCCCATTCGATTGGCGGATCCACCTTTCAGTTCTTCACCCGCAACCCCCGGGGCGGCAAGCAGCGGGCGATGCCGGACAGCGAGATCGCCGAGGCGAATGCGGGCAAGGAGCGGCTGGGAATCCGGGCGCTGGTCGGTCACTTTCCTTACACGGTGAATCTGGCGTCTCCGAAGGAGAACGCCTACGAGTTCGCCGTGCAGACCCTCCACAGCGACCTGCGCTGGGGCGACCGGATGGGCGCCGACGTGCTGGTGATCCACCCCGGCTCCCACGTGGGCGAGGGCGAGGAGGCGGGTATCCGCCGGATTATCAAGGCGATTGAGGGCGCCCTGGATGGTTATACTGGCCGAACCAAGCTGCTGCTCGAGACGATGACCGGCCAGGGGACGGAGATCGGCTGGAAGCCGGAGCATCACCGGGCGATCTTTGAGGGGCTGGGCTGGCCCGGGGCGCTGGGGATCTGCATGGACTCCTGCCATCTCTTCGCGGCTGGATTTGACCTGCGCACGCCCGACGGGGTGGAGCGGATGCTACAGACCTGGGATCGGGCGGTGGGCTTGGACCGGGTGGGCTGCCTGCACCTGAACGACTCCAAGGTGGAGCTGGGCGGCCACAAGGACCGCCATGAGCTGCTGACGAAGGGGCACCTCGGGGTGGACGGGGTGCGGAACGTGATCCGCCACCCGTTCTTCCAGCGGCTGCCGATCTGCATTGAGACACCGGTGGGGGAGCATAGCGCCTTCGCGGGAGAGATTGCTTTGGCACTAGAGTTGGCTGGGGGGACTTTGGATGGGTGAGGGGTTTTTTGGCCTGCGGGCTGTGGCCCGGGCGCTGGTCGTGAACGGCGCCGGGGAGGTGCTGCTGTGCCGGAGCCGAAATGGTCAGGCGTGGGTGCCGCCGGGCGGGACGCTCGACCCGGGCGAGACCCTGCCGGTCGCGGCAGCACGGGAGGCCGAGGAGGAGGCGGGGGTGCGGGTCACGGTTGGCCGCATGCTCTTCCTTAACGAGTTCCGGCCCGCCCACCGGGACGAGCACGTGATCGAGGTGGGCTTCCTGTGCACGCCGGTCGGGGAGGAGCCCGAGGCCGCCAGGGACCGGGTGGAGCCTGCCGGCCCGCCGGAGCGGCCTTGGGCGGCCTGGCACATCCAGGACGTGGACGGGCCGCGGCGGCTGGTCCGCTGGATGTCACAGGCTGAGATTGCCGCAAGCAGTGCCCCGGTCTTCCCCGCGGTGCTGCGGGAGCCTGGCTGGCAGGAGCCGCACGACCCTTACCTGGGCCTGGTGAAAGGGAAGTAATGGGGCTGTGCTTGTCCGCGTAGGATAAAGACGAGGTGACACCCGTGCTCGAAGCGCTCTTTATGGGAACGGTGGAGCTGCTCGGACGTTTCGGCTATTGGGGTGTGGCCCTGGGCATGGCGCTGGAGAGCGCCTGCATTCCGCTCCCCAGCGAGATCGTTCTGCCGTTCGGCGGGTTTTTGGCGGCGACGGGCCGCATCACGCTGACCCAGGCGATTCTGGCCGGGCAGTTCGGCGGGCTGGCCGGGTCGATCGCAGCCTATTTCCTGGGACGTTACGGCGGCCGGGCGCTTCTGGAGCGGTACGGCAAGTACGTATTGATCTCGCAGCACGAGATTGATGTGGCGGACCGCTGGTTCGCCGAAAAGGGCGAGTGGACGGTCTTTCTGGCCCGCCTGCTGCCCGGGATCCGCACCTTCATTTCGCTGCCCGCCGGCGTTGCCGAGATGAACTTCGGGCGCTTTCTCTTTTACTCGTTTCTTGGGATGCTGCCTTGGTCGTTCGCCTTCACCTGGGCCGGGTACGCCCTGGGGAACCGATGGAGCATGGTCCGTGAGTACCTGCATCGCTTCGATCTGGTGATCATCGCTCTGCTCGTTGCAGCTGTAGGCTGGTTCATCTGGTACAAGCTAAAACCTAGGAAAGCGTGATCGCCCTATGCCGTCAGCGAGGTTCCTCTATCGGAACCCGGAGGCGCCAGCCCCGAACAAGCCACAGAGCGTAGGCGTATGCGCACTGATCGAACGTGATGGGGTGCTGTTATTGGACTGCCGCAGCGACTGCGGGCGTTGGGCGCTGGTGGGCGGGGCACGCCCTGGTGATCGAATAGGAACGGGGCCGGCGGAGGGAGACTCCACCGGCCCTCATCTTTACCTGGCGGGGGTGAGCCGTGCACGGGCCCTGGCGTCGGCCAGGGCGCCCGCCAGAATGGCGGACAGGGCATAGACGATCTGCAGGGTAACCAGCATGGTGATCCAGTCGGATGCGGGACGGCCCCAGACCAGGTATACGGGGAGGAAGCCAATCGGGAACGCTGCCCCTGAGATGGTGGCTAGCATCGACCAGGTGCCCAAATACCGGCGGCGCAGCACCCAGGCGAATAGACCGGCCAGCACCAGCGGTATGCCGACATGGAGAATTGGGTTCGGATGTGGGTCACCGAACACAGGGCCCCCCAGCCGCTGCCAGGCCATCTCCCACAGTGGGGGAATCCCAGCCCATGTCATGCCCGCCGCTGCACCGGCGACGCCTCCAATGCGGATAGCCTGGGGCAGCTCCTGGCGCTTGAGCCAGTACCACTTGGCGGTTGCGTCGGCTTTTATGGTCTGGAAGAGCCGGGCGAAGGCGTGTCGACTGGGCATCATACAGACGGCGAGGACTGCGACCCAGCGAATCCCAATCCGCCAGAAGTCGGACGGCGCGTCCCAGATAAAGAACATCGCAATCAAACAGACGATGGGGATGACACTGAGGTAATGCCGCCACGGGAGTCCGGGGCTGTCGAGCTCGGCGAACTGGCGGGCGAGGCCCTCGGCCGGACCCATGCGGGTGACCGCCAGCAACTCCGCCGTCTCCTCGTCGATGGGCTGCCCTGTCAAGTCTGCCACAGCCTGATCCAGATGCGACTGCAACTCCCTGCGAATCTCCGCTGCCCGGGCCGGGTCCGCGATCCCTGATGTAACCTGGTGTATGTACTCATGCGCCCGCATAGGCCAGCACCTCCCTGCCCAGTACGTCGTCGACGGCCTTACGGAACCGGACCCAGTCGTCGGTACGCCGCTTGAGCTGTGTGAGCCCTTGATCGGTCACCTGGTAGACCTTCCGCTCGCGGCCGCCCTCGGCCTCCCACTGCGACATGATGAAGCCGTCGCGTTCCAGGGCGTGCAGCAGGGGGTAGAGCGTCCCCTCCTTGAGCGTGAGAACGCCGGATGAGAGTCGCTCCAACTCCCGGACTAACTGGTAGCCATGTGCAGGGCCTCGGCTCAGGACCGACAGGACCAACGTTGCTGTACTGCTCTTGAGCACCTCACGGTCCATACAATCACCTCGCTCATCGATGCATCGGTTGTCGAGGTAATAATAGCGCTCCTTCGCTTTGGAAGTCAATAGAAAAATGACAAAAGACCGCCGGATTGTGGCGGTCTCTGTCTTCATACCTGAGTCGGCGTCGTCGCTATGGCGGCGAAAGCGGGCAAGGAGAAGATCGGAACGTACTCCGGGGCCTCCGGCTGGCAGCTCGGGCAGGCGAAGACCTTGCGCCCATTTGCCTCCTGGAAGGAGATCGGCGTTCCGCAGCGGGGGCAGGGCTCGTTCGGGCGGTCGTAGACCTTCAGGTAGGGCAGGTAGCCGCCGCTGAAGCGGTCGCTGGCGCTGAAGGGGGTCTCGGTGTAGCCGCCCAGGGCCGTGGCGTTGGCGAGGGTGCTCCGCATGGCGACCCACAGGCGGTCGACCTCGTCGGTGGTTAGCGAGGCGGGCTGCCGAAGGGGATGGACCCTGGCCTCCCAGCAGATCTCGTCGGCATAGCAGTTGCCGATGCCGGGGAAGAAGCGCTGGTTGACCAGCAGGGGCTTGAGGGCGCCGCGGCGCCCGGTTAGCAGGGCGGCCATATGGGCGGGCGTGAAGCGAATATCCAGCGGGTCCAGGCCGAGGTCGGCCGTGGAGGCGGCCATGTCCGTGCCGCAAAAGAGGTGGAGCCAGCCCAGCCGGAGCCCGTACCAGTAAAGTGAGCGGCCGTTCTCCAGCCGGATCACCACCTGGAAGGTGCGCTCGGGCGCCTCCTCATCAGTGCCGTAGAAGATGGCGCCCCCGAGCATGAGGTGGTTGACCAGGTGGCAGCCGTTGGAGATGTGGCAGATCACATGCTTGCCCAGCCGGCTGAAGCCGGTAAAGGCCATGCCGGAGATTGTCGTGGCGAAGGTGTGCTCGTCCACGTTGATGCTCTTTGCCCGCGTGATTTCGGCCGAACGGATCCACAGGCCGTTGCAGTTCTGTTCAAGGTGGCGGCGGTAGGTTTCGATTTCGGGTAGTTCAGGCATTGGCGCATGCCCCCTTCGAGGGATAGCATGCGCGTTTTTGTTATCCCGGACCCTGCGCCCAGAGCACGCGTTCATCAATTCGGCGATGAAGGCGAATGTGGGTGAAGCGGGGGTCGGCGCCTACCGGACGAACTGGTCGACGAAGTGCTTGGGGTTCAGCTTCTCCCCGGTGGCCTTGGCCATGCGCTCGTTCCAGGGCAGCAGGTTGCCCGGGCGGAAGATCCGCTTCCAAAGCCAGGCGCCCGCCTCGTCGGTCAGCATCCACTCCTTGCCGAGATCCTTCTCCAGGCCGGCCTGAAGCTGGCTGGCGGTCAGCTCGCCGAGGACGTAGTTGTGGTAGTACACCGGGTAGTTGGCGACGTGGATCTTGGCGGCCCAGTCCATGGAGCGGTCGCCGGTGGTGGGCTTCTTGATGTTCTGGTACTTCTCGACCAGGCTCCACCAGAGCTGGCCCAGGTCCTGATCGGGGTCGCCGTAGAGGCCGCGCTCGAAGTTGGTCATCACCATGCCCCAGCGCGAGAAGATCAGTTGGCTGCGCTTCTCCTGGCGGTGCAGGTAGTCGGCGGCGGCCTGGGCCTCGGCGGCGGGGACGCCGGCGAACTCGGCCAGCCAGATGGCGTTGTTGTTCAGCCGGCCGAAGAGCATGGCGATGGCTTCCGTCGTCATGGTGTGGGCCGGGCGCCGCAGCAGCCAAGGGATGCCGGGGTCGATGTACTTGTCGTAGGTGGCATGGCCCAGCTCGTGGAGCTGGGTGCCCATCCAGCGCTGGTTGTTCTTCAGGTTGCACAGGATGCGGATGTCGCCCTGCCGGTTGATATTGGTGCTGAAGGCGTGCTGCATCTTGCCGGGGCGCTCGTAGAGGTCGGAGCGCTCCAGGATATCCCGGACCTCGAGGCCAACGCGGGCGAAGAAGTCGACCGAGATCTGGGCGACGTCCTTGTCGGCGAAGTAGGGGTCCAGGTTGGGGCCGCCCTTGCCGGCGGGGGCGCCCTGGAAGTAGGGGTCGGAGTAATGCCAGGGCATGATCTCGTCCGGGGTGATGCCGAAGCGCTCGGCCAGTTCAGCGTCCAGGGCGGCCTTCTCGGCGCGGAAGGCGGCGTCCGAAGTAGCACGCAGGTTCTCGAAGGTGTCGAGCAACTCCTGCTCGTCGATCTCCTGGCCCTCCAGGACCATTTCGAAGTAGTCGCGGAAGCCGAGGCGCCGGGCGATGCGGTTGCGGAGCTTGGCCAACTCCCGGACCTTCTCGGCGGCCTGGGCGCCGATCTGCTTGGTGGCGAGCCACGCCTCCTGGCGCAGGGCGGAGTCATTCTCCTTGCGGAAGATCTCGCCGAGCTCGTTGTCGCTGACCTGGCGGCCCTGGTAGGTGGCGCGGAAGGTGCTGAAGAGCTGGCGCAGTTCAGTCTCCCGCTCGACGGTCTCCTTGATCTCCTCCGGGCTGACCTGGTTGGCCAGGTACATCCGGTAGAGCTGCTGGAGCTGGCGGTTCAGGGCCGGGTCGGCGGCGCCGCCGGACTCCTTGAGGCTCTTCAGCTCGGCGAAGACCTGGGGGTCGGAGGTGTAAGTGCGCAGCTGGAGGGAGAGGGCGGCCGACTTCTTGGCGGCCTCCGGGCTACCGGTGGTGTTCTGCTCCCACGAAGCATAGCCAACCGCGGTCATGAGCTCCTGGATGGTGGGCAGGATCCGAAGGGTGAGCTGCCGGATTGCGGCGTCCTGCGACATGCGAGGATCAACTCCTTTGTATTGTAAGTGTTACGTGGCACGTAGGAAGATTTCCTGCAATGGGATATTGACGGAGTGTAAGACGACGTGTAAGCTATGACTTACATAATGGTTGCAGATGGGAGTGAGGCGGATGGAGCGGGTTCTGCAAGCGCTGGCCGACCCCACACGCCGCCGCATTCTCGACTTGCTCTCCGAGGGGGACATGCCTGCCGGCGAGCTGGCAAAACGGTTTCCCGACATCAGCCGGCCGGCGGTTTCGCAGCACCTGGCAGTGCTACGGGAGGCAGGGCTGGTGAGCGAGCGGCAGGAGGGGCGCTATCGGTATTACCGGCTTCAGCCCGAACCCTTGCGGGAGTTCTGGGAAGGCTGGTTGGCCAAGTATTCAAGGTTCTGGGATGACCGTCTGTCCGCCTTGAAGCGGCTGGTAGAATCACAAAACTGGGAGGACGAGGGAGATGGAGGTCAAGGCTGATCGGCTCATGACGGTCGTGCCGGCCCGGGTGATGCGGGCCCTGACAGACCCGGCCGAGTTGTTGCTCTGGTGCTGTGAGGAGCCGGCTGTGTCAGGCGACACCTACCGGCTGAGCGGGCGCAGCGTGGTGCTGGGCGCCCAGGGAGGGCGCCTGCTGGAGCGAAACGATGAGCTCCTCCGGTTTGAATGGATCATCAGCGGCACTGCCACGGTCGTTGAGATCGCCCTCGAGGGGGAGAAGCAGACGGGTGGCATTCCCGCTACATACACACGGGTGCGGATCACGCACACGGGGATCCCGCAGGGCGCCCTGCCCGGCGCCATGTTCGAGGAGTCCTGGGAGTGCATTTGGATCCTGTTCCTGCGCAACCTGCGCAGCTGGGTGGAGCGGGGCGAGGCCCCGGGGCGCTATGACTTCACAGCGCCCACCCTGCCGGCGGTCGAGCGCCATCTGGTCATGTCCGCCCCCGCCGGGCAGGTCTGGCGGGCGATCATCAACCCCGAGCTGCGCAAACGCTGGCTGAACGACGTCGAGATGGGTGAGGTCCTGGCGATGGAAGAGGGGCGCTATGTGAAGTTCGATTGGCCCCAGTGGGGTCCCAGCCAGGTGGAATGGACGGTCGAGCCGCTCAGCGACGGCCGCTGCATGGTGACCGTGCGGGAGGAGAAGGCGGTGAGCGCCTTCGACCACCACCTGGGATGGCACGACTTCCTCGTGGCCCTCTACCAGGAGACGCAGGTGCCGTTAATCCGGCGTACAGAGTGGATCAATGCCTCGCCCCAGCGGGTGTGGCGCTACATGGCCAGCCAGGAGGGGATGCGGGGCTGGTTTAACCCGGGTATGGAGTTCGAGCCCCGCCCGGGCGGGCATGTGCGCTTTGAGGCGCATGGCGGCGTACTCAGCGGAGAGGTGGTCGTCTTCGAGCCTGGCAAGAAGCTGGCCTTCACCTGGCTCGACCATGATGAAGGCTGGACGGAGCCCATGCTGCTGCTCACCCTGGAGCTGACCGTCGAGAATGGCGGCACCCGGGTGATGCTGACCCACTCCGGCTTCGAGAAGGTGCCGGGGTCCCTGAACGGATACCAACGTGGATGGTCTTCCACCACGAGCCTTGGTAAGCTCAAACATCTAGTCGAGGGAGAGGAAAACGTTGCTTAAGAAGTTTGACCATGTGGCGATTCCGGTGCGGTCGATCGAGCGGTCCCTGGCGTTCTATCGTGACATTCTCGGCCTCAAGATCACCGAGACCCATGGGCCGGACATCACCTTCGTCGGGCTGGGCGACGGCCAGGCCAGCATCATGCTGCGCAGGCGGGCGGAAGTGACCCCGTTCAGCGGCCACCTCTGCTTTGAGGTGGGGAGTGCGGCCGCCGTGAAGGGCGAGCTGGAGGCCAAGGGCGTGAAGGGCGACGATCTGTACACGATTCCCGGCGTGGGCCAGGGCGTTGACGTGTACGATCCCGACGGGCATATGGTCTCCTTGATCGACCTCACGGGCATGAAATAGCCATGACGGTGGAAGCGGAGGTTCTGCAAGCGTTCTATGCGGCTGCGGCGGCAAACGAGGCCGGGTTCGAGACCGGGGACATCTCCGCTGCGAATGCGGCCATCTCGGATGATGTTGAGGCTGTGTTCTATTTCCCCTGGTCGGACAAGGTGGAGCGATACAGCGGGCCCGCCTACAAGGAGGGCAATCTAGAGGCGGCGGCCTACTACAAGGGCAAAGGTGTCAAGCACCTCTGCGCCAACGTGCAAGTGCTTCCCCAGGGGGAGGACCGCGCAGCTGTCAGCTACCAGATCGTCCATGTGGAGAACGGCAAGACGATCCGTGCGCTCGCCCTTGAGGCATGGAAAAAGGAGAGCGACGGCGTCTGGCGCATGGTGCGGTGTTACATGGAGAAGGGCGCCCGGCCCTGAGGCTCTGGCGGAGCGCAACGCGGCGGCGCCTTACCGGGACAGGCAGGTGATCATCTTCCCCCGGGTACGGAGGGTGGTGGCATCACCTGCGCTGGCGGGCTTCCTGGCTGACAGGGCCTGGCCGGCGCATCCGCATACGCTAACGATGAAGGATCCGGAGGCGTCGCAAAAGGGCGCCCGCATCCTAGTGATGCGGGCGCCCTCCATATCTTTAGCCCTTGATCATGTTCTTGACGACGAACCAGAAGTTGCCCGGCCGCTCGGCGATGCGGCGGGAGAAGTAGGGGTACCACATGCGCCCGTAGGGGACGTAGCACCGGACCTGGTAGCCCTCGCGGGCCAGCTCCTCCTGCCAGCTCATGCGCACGCCAAAGAGCATCTGGAACTCGAACTTCTTGCGGTCGACGCCGTGCTCGCGGGCCAGGTCCTTCGTCCAGTTGACGATCGCCTCGTCGTGGGTGGCGACGCCGGTGTAGAAGCCGCCAAGGAGGCGGGCCTTGACGATCTTCTTGTAGTTCTCGTCCACGTCGAACTTCTTGGGGAAGGCGTGGTTGGGGGGCTCCTTGTAGGCGCCCTTCACGATGCGTAGGTTGGCGTTGATCTTCCCCAACTCTTCGATATCCTTCTCCGACCGGTAGAGGTAGGACTGGATCACCGTGCCCACGTTGTCGTAGCCCTGGTTGCGCAGGTTGCGGTAGATCTCCAGGGTGGCGTCAGTGTACGGGGTGTCTTCCATGTCAATGCGGACGAAGTTGCCGAGCTCTTTGGCCTTGGCTGCGATGGTGAAGAGGATCTCCTCGGCCAGGTTGCGGTTGAAGGAGAGACCCATCTGGGTAGGTTTCAGTGAGACGTTGGAGTTGACACCGGTGCGGGCGATGCCCTCCAGCATTGTCAGGTATCCCTGGCACATCTCCCGGGCGACCGACTCCTCGAAGACGCCCTCCCCCAGCTGGTCCAGCGTGACGAGAATCCCGCGCCGGTTCAGATCCTTCACGACCTCCAGAGCCTTCTCGAGCGTCTCGCCGGCGACGAACCGTGAGGCGCCGAGCTTCATGCCGTAACGCTGGGCGGCGCCGATGACCACCTTATTGGCAGCGATGGTGAGCACGAAGTTGCGGTACAGTGGAGTCAGGTCCATGGCTGTGACCTCTTTTCTGCACAATCTTATATATCTCGCAGGCAAACCTTTATATGAATACGGGACCTCATCAGGCTTTCCTGCCGCACTTTGTTACCAATCGAGCGCTAGTTATTACGGGCTAAAGAACCGGTAGGCGGCGGAGCGGCCGACGAACCGATTCCGCTCCTTCTCCCGGCCGATGGTGGTGGGCGCCCCATGTCCGGCTGCCACCACCGTGTCGTCCGGGAGGAGAAACAGTTTCTCATGGATGGATGCGAGCAGCGCCTGGGATGAGCCGCCCGGCAGGTCGGTGCGGCCAACAGACCCCCGGAACAGCACGTCGCCGCTGAAGACGACGCCGGCGGTGGCGAAGGAGAGGGAGCCCGGGGTATGGCCCGGCGTGTGGAGCACGCTGAAGGTGTCGCCGCCGAAGGTGAAGGTGTCGCCTTCCCGCAGCAGGCGGTCGGGCGCCGGTCCGGTGCAGGGCACCGTCAGCAGGTCGGTGCGCAGGCCGGAACGGTTCAGCATGGGGTCGAGCAGCCAGTCCTTTTCGATCTCGCTGATCCAGACGGGGGCGCCGGTGACCGCCTGCACAGCCTGTACCCCGCAAACGTGGTCCCAGTGGCCGTGGGTCAGCACGATCGCCTTGACCTTGTATCCTTGTAGGGCTGCGATGACCGGCTCCGGCCCGAAGCCGGGGTCGATCACCAGGGCCTCAGAGGTACCCTCACTGTACAGAATATAGCAGTTGGTGGACAAAGGACCCAGGGAGAAGGCTTGGTACTTCATCGGGGTAAGTATCCTCCCGGGACGTAGTATGCGCGGCCGTATCGACAGCCTCCAGATGGTATACTAACGGATTGAGAATGGTTTTTACAGATGGGGTGAGCCAATGGCTTCAAGTAACCGCACGCCGCCCGGCCAGTACCTGACCAACGACTGGCCGGTCCTTCACTACGGCAACGTGCCCCGCATCAACCTGGAGACCTGGCGCTTCGGAATCTTCGGGCTGGTGGAGGAAGAGCAGACACTTACCTATCAGCAGTTCCTGGAACTTCCCCGGACCAAGATCGACTGCGACATTCACTGCGTCACCCACTGGAGCCGGTTAGATAATACCTTTGAGGGCGTGCTCTTCCGGGATGTCATGCAGCTTGTGAAAGTAAAGCCCGAGGCCAAGTACGTGCTCTTCCATGCCGTGGGCGGCTGGACGACCAACGTCCCCCTCGCGGACCTGATGCGAGACAATGTCCTGTTCGCCTGGAAGTGGAATGGGCAGGATATCACCCCCGAGCATGGCTGGCCGGTTCGCACGGTGGTGCCGCACCTGTACTTCTGGAAGAGCACCAAGTGGGTCGCCGGCATGGAGTTCCTGGCCGAAGACAGGCCCGGCTTCTGGGAGCGGAACGGCTACCACATGTATGGCGACCCATGGGAAGAGCAGCGTTACGACGACGACTAAGGGGAGGCCCGGCCCGAATGGCTGGGCCCCTTCCAGCTCAATAATAGTTGACTAGTCAAGTAAACTGGATTATACTCCAACCATGACAAAGCAGAACTCCCCCCAAGAGCGTCGCCTGATGCCGAAGGGTTCCAGCCGCCAGGAGGCGGCCGTCCAGCTCCTCCGGGCGGCCGACGTGGTCCGCCGGCGCATGGCCGCGGTGGTCGAGCCCTATGGTGTAACGGTTCAGCAGTATAATGTCCTGCGGATCCTGCGGGGCGCCGGTGAGCCTCTGCCGATTCTGGCCATCGCGGAGCGCATGATCGAAGGGACGCCAGGCATCACCCGGCTGCTGGACCGGATCGAGGCCAAGGGCCTGGTGACACGGGTGCGCGACACCAAGGACCGCCGGGTTTACCACTGCTCCATCACCCAGGTGGGTCTCGAGCTTCTGGCTTCCATGGACGCCGCGGTCGACGCTGTAGATGAAGCCGCCGTCGGGGCACTCACACCAGACGACGCGAGCGAACTGGTGCGAATGCTCGCCATCGTTATTTCCGAGTAGGCATCCCAGCGCATACAGTGCTAAAGGAAGACCCAGCCGCACGGCTGGGCCTACTTTATTACCTAAAATGTACATGATTATCTGCTTCCTGTGTGCTACGATGGATTATGACACAAATCGACACAATTCGACACACCAACTAACCACCCAAGGAGATCAGCACATGAAGTGGACTGTAGCGCTGAAGATGTCGCGCCTGACGCAGGATGACCTGGCGCTCTTGCGGTCGGTGGCCCCGGTGGCCGGGCGGGTGGCCGATGAGATGACCCGGGATTTTTACGACCGCATCGACGAAGAGAAGCAGCTGATGCAGATCATTTTGCGACACAGCAGTGTGGAGCGGCTGCGGCAGTCCCTGAAGCGATACTTCCTTGAGATCTTCGCAGGCCACATTGACGATGCCTACTGCGTCTCCCGGGAGCGAATCGGCCAGATGCACCACCGCATTGGGCTGGGACCCCACTGGTTCGTCACCATGACCCAGGTCTTCGCTGATCACCTGATACCGGCGGCGGCGGCGGCATGGCTCAGCGAGGTGGACCACAGCGTGTCGGCGCAGCATGCGGCTGAGGTGGCCAGGGTGAGGGAGCACTTCGCCCGGAAGGCAGGGTTCCTGCGGTCGATCCCCCCGCTGGAGGCTGCCGCCTTCGATGCGGCTCCGGTGAAGGCGGTGCTCCAGCGGATCGCCTCGCTCCAGACGGCCTTGGGGCGGATCCTTACCTTTGATCAGCATATCGCCCTGGCCCAGTACATGGGTGCTTACGTGGCAGATGTGAACGAACGGCAGGGGCAGGTGGACAGCGCCCTCGCAAGGCTGCAGGAGAGCGGCCGGCTGATCACCGAGGTGGCGGAGAACCTGGCTCAGGGGATGCAGAGCGCCTCAGCCGGGCTGGTGCAGCTCTCGGGCGACGCCACCAAGCAGGTAACGGAGGCATCGGTTCTGCAGGAGGCGGTGGATGCCAACCTGGTGAGCAGCGATCAGGGGGGGCGTTTGGTTGACCGCACCGCTTCGGCCGCCGGGGAGATCGCAACCCAGGCCGTGGATCTGGCGGAGCGGGCCCGGCGGCACGGTGAGACATCCAAGGAGATCGACCGCTTCACCGAGCAGATCCGGCAGATCGCCGACCGGACCAACCTGCTGGCCCTGAACGCCGCAGTGGAAGCGGCCCGGGCCGGGGAGCACGGCAAGGGGTTTGCCGTGGTCGCCGACGAGGTGCGCAAGCTGGCCAGCCTGGCCCGGCAGGCCGCCTCCAGCATCTCCGACCTGGCGGGCCGCAGCGCTGGGGACGGCAAGGTGGTGGTCGACCTGGCCGACCGGGTGCTCCAGGCGGCGCGTGCCATGCGCGAGGCGGCTGAGGAGACCCGCACCCATTTCGGCTCGATCCGTGAGGGGGCGCTGCGGTCAACCGAGTCGATCCGGGGTTTTGCCCTGCATGCCTCCAATACTGCTGCAGCGGTGGAGGAGTTGACCGCCTCCTCGGAAGAGGTGCTTGCCCAGGCGCACGAGCTGAAGGACCTGGCCCGCAAGCTGCTGACGAAGTAGCTGTGTTTGCGCTCAACCTCACCCTTTGACAGGGTGGGGTTTTTCTTTTGCAGAATTCAATGTCCCAATGAAACGTGGTGGCTCGTCTATCCTGACGAGAGGCCTCTCGGAAAGGAGCATACCTGGTGGAGCACACTGAAGCCGCCGCCCCGAGGATGCCGAATGAGGCGGTCCTTTGGGAGAGCTATGGGCGCCGGATCTTCCGGTACCTGCTGAGCCTGACCGGCCATAGGGAGACGGCCGAGGACCTGGCCCAGGAGACCTTTCTGCGGGCCATCCGGGACCTGCGCCGCACGGTGGGGGGACCGGAGAACGAGTCGGCCTGGCTCTTTCGGATCGCAACCAACCTATTTCGTGACCATTGCCGTCGCCGCCGGTTGATCTCCTGGCTGCCGTTCCTGCCCGAGAGGCATGGGGGCAGCGTCGCCGACGCCTCCGAGGCACTGGCAGGGCAGGATCTGGTGGGCCGAGTGCTGCGAACGCTGCCAGCGGAGACCCGGACCATGCTCTTGCTGCGGGACGCCGAAGGGTTCTCTACGCAGGAGATTGCCGGCATGATGGGCATGGAGTACGAGGCGGCGCGCAAACGGCTGGCCCGGGCCCGGATACAGTTCCGTGAACGCTATCAAACGATGGGGGGACAGCACACATGAGCTGCACCTTCGACCAGGAGCAGGTTGCGCTGTTTGCCAGCGGGGATCTCTCCCCTGAAGAGCGGCAAGCCGTAGAGCTACATATCGGGAAGTGTGAAGAGTGCCGGAGCGCCGCCGACCTCTACCGGCAGGACGCCGAGGTCCTGGCGGCCCTGGGCGCCGCCCCGGTGGAACCCCTGCGCCGCCGCCGATCGTCCTCAGGCCGGCTCAAGTGGGTGTCCGCGGCGGCCGCGGTCCTGTTGCTGCTTGCGCTGACGCCGCAAGTGGAGGCGCTGGGCGCCCGGTTGATCGAGTTGTTCCCGTTCCTTTATGTCCGGGAGATACCCTCCGAGGAGTACCGCGAGATGAATCGTCGCGTTCCTACGGGGGAGGTGCACTACCCGGTCAGGTACGACTCCGTCGAAGAGGTGGAGAAGGTGGTGGGCTACCGGGTGGGCCGCCTTGGCAAGCTTCCGGACGGCTTCGTGGTGAAATGGGTCAATGCCTCCTTCCCCCACCAGCCGCTCGCCAGTACGGTGGAACAGGCGTGGGAGCGGCCCGGGGCGGTGCTGAGACTAGATCAGACCCGTTCGGGGAATGTGACCGCCCTGGCGGAGGAGGGGACCACCCGGGAGATGAAGGTCCACGGAAAGCCGGCTGTCCTGATCACCCGCACGTGGGAGGGGCCCGAGGGGACATCCATGGCTCGGAGCTTGTTCTTCTCGTGGGACGGCCAGGCGCTGAGTCTGACGATCTCCGGCAAGAACGGCGGGCGGGACGCCTTCCCCGACGAGTGGCTCATCGAACTGGCGGAGAGTGTTCAGTAATTTCGTGTTCGGGGGTTGAGTCCCACAGCCTTGCCCCTGTAAGATGACATAGGGAGAACAGCGGCGCTCCTCCACGGGGGCGCCGCTTCGATGTTTTTGGGAGGTCGCTACGTCATCATGGGAGGATTCTACGCATTCTTAAACCAGGGGTTTCGCCAGCAGGCGGCCTACAAGGTGGAGGGCTGGCTCGGCATCGGCTCCAGCCTGATCTGGTTCGTGCTGTACGCGGGCATCTGGACGGCGCTTCTGCAGGGCGATCCTGCAGCGCTGAAGGTGCAAATGGCCTATGTAATCGCTACCCGGTTCCTCAGTGAGCTCCACTTCCTGCCCACGTGGGAGGTCAGCATGAAGTTCCGCCAGGGCGACGTGGGGCTTGAGCTGATCAAGCCGCTCGCCCTGCCGGTGCGGATCCTCGGCGAGTTCTTCGGGCGCTCCTGCTTCCGGCTCCTGCGCTCCCTGCCGATCTTCGTGCTGATCTGGGTCGTCTTCGGGCTGAAGGCGCCCTCGGTTCTGACCGTGGGGATCTTCGTGCTCAGCAGCCTGCTGGGCTTCGTGATCACGGCTACCATGCAGCTCGCCCTCACCATGATCGCCCTGTGGACGGTCCAGTTCGACGAGGCTGAGCAGCTTTTCGGCATCGCCTCGAGCCTCTTCTCGGGCGCCTTCATTCCGCTGCACTACCTGCCGGCGGCGGTGGGGGCCGTGGCGGTCTTCCTGCCCTTCGCGGGCATCTACTACGTGCCCTCGGCGATCCTGGCCGGCACGCTGACCGGCGGGGCGATGCTTCAGTCCCTGGGGCTGCAGGTGCTCTGGGCGCTGGTGGGCACGGCAGTCCTGTCCGCCATGTGGATGGCGGGCAGCCGCAAACTGGTCATGCAGGGGGGCTAGGCGCTATGATCGCACACAACATCTCCAGCTGGTGGCGCATGATCGGCGCCCAGGCACGTTCGCAGATGCAGTACCGGGTCAACTTCTACGCCATGGTCGTCTCCATGGTGCTCACCTACGGCGGGCAGTTCATTTCGCTATTCTGGCTGACTGAGCGATTCAAGAATATCGCCGGCTGGCAGATGGAGGAGCTGGTGCTGCTCTATGCCCTGGCGATTCTGGCCTGGGGCGTCTGCGTCAGCTTCTTCTTCAGCCTGCACGGCTTCGAGGACCAGATTCGCAACGGCACCTTCGACCGAGCGCTCCTGCGCCCCATGAACCCGCTCTTCCATGTGCTAGGGAGCCAGTCGCCCATCGGCGGCATGGGCCAGTTCGTCTTCAGCATCCTCGCCTTCCTGTGGGCCATGCGGGCGACAGGGGTGGGGATTACCTTCGGGCGCCTCGTCTACCTGGTGTTGACGGCCGTAGGCGGCGGGTTCATCCTGGGCGCCGCGATCGTTGTCGTGGCGGCGCTGGCCTTCTGGACGACCCGGACCTACACCTTCTACTGGAGCCTGGTCTTCCCCGCCCGCCAGCTGATCAACTACCCGGTCTCGATCTACCACCGGGCGCTCCAGTTGGTGCTGACCGTTGCGGTACCCTTCGCCTTCATCAACTACTTCCCGGCGCACGTGCTGCTGGGGAAAACAGAGCTGCTTGCCTACCCGATCCTGGCCTGGGCTACCCCGGTGGTCGGGGTGCTGACGCTGCTGGCGGCCTATCGCTTCTGGAGCTGGGGCACCAAGTACTATAGCGGCACGGGCAGCTAACAGAAAGAAAGGGCGCCTACCTTCGGGTAGGCGCTTCCTTATTGTCAGCATACTTGAGATCGACAATCACCGGGCGGTGGTCGGAGGCCACAGTCGGGACGGTGTGGGCGAATGTGGCCTGGAACTCACTGGTGGTGGCGATGTAGTCGATCGACTCCACCGGGAGGTTGGCGGGCCAGGTGCGGTCCCGGGGGAAGGTCCACTGGCCGAGCCAGTCGGTGAAGCCGGCCTGGAGCATCATCGAGACTGCCTTGCTGTCGGGCTCGGCGTTGGTGTCGCCCATGATGACCGTGCAGGGGCGCCCGCCCCAGAACTGCAGCAACTGCTCCATCTGGTGAGCCCGCTCCTCGCCGAGGTCGACGCCGGAGGCCAGGTGGGTATTGATCACCAGCGTCTCGCAGCCGGGCATCTCCAGGATCGCCCAGGAGTACCCGGTGGTGAAGCGCTGGCCCTCCTCGTAGGTGGCAACCCCGCTGGCCTTGACCGGGAGCCGGCTGAGGATCAGGGTGCCCCAGAGGTCGCCCACCATGGGCCCGAAGATGAGATGGTACTCGGGAAGCCGCTGCTCGATCCAGGTGACGAAGTCGGAGCCCCCGGCGATGGTCCAGCCCCGGTTGACCTCCTGCAGCGACACTACATCGGGGGACTGGGCCTCAATCACCCGGGCGATCCGCTCGGGGGAGGGCAGAGACTGGTAGTCCATGGCCTGGTGGATGTTGTAGGTCATGAACCGCACCACCCCGACCCGCTCCGTGGCGATGACCGGGGTGACCGAGGGGAAGAGCAGTCCGGCAAACATGGCTACGAGCGCCAGCCCCGCAGGGATCACGAGGATTCGCAGGGGGGCGGGGAGGTTGGCGTCGGAGCGCACCAGCAGGGCGATTAGCCCCAGCAGGAGCGAGCAGACCGCGGGCAGGAACGGCCAGGTCGACTGGATGTAGAAGATAAAGAAGATGATCACCAGGAGGATGACGGCGGCCGGCGACCAGAGCCGGGATGTGCCGGGCCGCACCGAGCCTGCCATGGCGGCGCCCAGCCCGGCCTGGGCGGCAAGCACCCAGAGAAAGCCGCTGGGCTGGACCAGGACCACAGCGCCCACGAGCCCCAGGATTGAGCGAACCAGGCCGGGCATGGGCAGCCGCATCACCAGGAGGGAGACGACCAGCCCTGCGGCGGCCACCACCAGGGCGCCGGTGAGGCCGAAGCCGGTGATCATGCGCAGGCGTCCGATGCTGGTGAGCAGTTCGATCTCCACAAAGAGCCAGGGCGCCAGGGCCAGGATCCCCCACCCCGGGGTCGTGCCATCGGGGGCCGGCTCGCTGGCCACGGCCACGAAGAACGCCCCAATCAGCACCACGCTGAGCAGGTGGCCGGCGAAGGGCAGGTCGAGCCCGAACAGGGAGGCGTGCACCGCCAGGTCGAGGCTGAGCCCGCCCACCAGGGCTGCGGGCAGGGGGCGGCGCCCGGCCAGGAAGGCGGAGAACCACCAGACCCAGACCATGGTGGCGGACCCGCTCAGTCCGACGCGCAGGGCAATGTCGGGCACGGAGAGCGCCCCGACATACAGGACCGAGAGCGCCAGAGCGGTCACCCGCTCGGCGCGCTGGCGCCCCAGTTGGGCCTTGATGGCGCCGGCGAGCAGCCCGAGCGAGACCACCCCCAGGCAGAACAGCCCCATCACGTTGGGGGAGAGGGACTCCCCGATCATCCAGACGACGCCGGTCAGGAATGTCCGCAAGGCTTGCAAGCCCAGCAGCACACCCAGTGCTCCGGCCAGGGCGCTCCGCAGCGACTTCATGCCCTTTCCCCCCGTTTTCACCAAGACTTCGGAGGGGGGCGGGGGCTCACCTACCAGATCCTGGAGTTCTATCGGAAGGGAAAAGATTCGGAGGCAGGAACAGCGCCCGGGCGCCACGAAAGCAGTCTGCGCTCTCGGAAGGGGGGCCCGACGTGAACGCCGACACACCCGTCACATTTCTCGGCATGACCATGGAGCGCAGAGTACGCTGGAACTTCCTTTGCGAGGCGATCAACGCCGGCCTGCTGGGCTTCTTCAGCGGCATTACCGGCCCTTTTGCCCTGCCGCTGGCGATCCGCATGGGCGCCGGCCCCCTGGCGGTGGCCCTGATCTCCTCGGGGCCCTTCCTGGCCAACCTTCTGTCGCCGGTGTGGGCGGCGCTGAGCCGCACCACCCGCAAGCTGCCATGGGTGGTCGGGGCGCACATCATCTACCGTGGCGGGCTCGGCCTGATCGGGCTGACCAAGAACCCGCAGGCGATCACCGGCATCGTCACCGTCGGCAACGTGGCCCAGGCGGCGGCCGGTCCGGCCTATGGATCCCTCGTCCAAATGGTCTTCCCGGCCCCCATTCGCGGGCGGCTCATGGGCTACGTGCGCATTATTTTGGCCTGCGCCATGCTCCCGACCACCCTGGTAGCCGGCCAGCTGATGGACCAGGTCGGGCCGACCTGGCTTTTCCTCTTCGCCGGGGCGATGGGCCTCGCAGCGATTGGGGTCTACTCGCTGACCCGGGAGCCGGCGCCCGAGCCCTCAGCCGCTGGCGCCAAGGCGGCGCCCGGGGCCGCCGAAGGACTGCGGCTGGCCCTTTCCGATCCGGGCTTCAGGCGCTTCCTGCTGGCAGCCCTGCTCTTCCATGGCGGGGTGCTGCTGGCCAACCCGCTCTATGCGGTCTTCCAGGTCAAGGAGATGGGCTTGTCCAACGCCCAGATCAGCTACCTGTCGCTGGCCTGGAACGTGGCCTGGCTTGCCGGTTTCGCCCTGTGGGGCCGGGTGGTCGACCGGCGCGGGCCCGCCCCGGTGGTAACGGCGGCCGCCCTTTTCTACCTGGGACTGCCCCTGGCATACGGCCTGGGCGGCGGGAGCTATGCGATCGCGCTGGCGGGCGCCCTGTGCCAGGGTATGGCGGACTCCGCCATGGATCTGGGCGGGTGGAACATGATCCTCTCCGTCAACCCGAACAGGGTGGGGCCTTACACTTCGGCCTCCATGACCGTCACGGGGATTCGCGGCGCCCTGGGACCCCTGCTGGGGAGTTGGTTGCTGGGGCTGGCAGGATTTCAGGCCACCTTCCTGACCGCTGCCGGTTTCATTCTCCTGGGGCTGACCGTGTTCGTCACCAGGCGACGTGCTTTGTGAATTTCTGCCGGGACGTGAGTCCCGGCTTTTTTTGACTGTCGTACATTTTTGCTCTTGTGAATTACGTTGCACCTCTGCTAATCTGCAGTAAAGAAGATATATATAATTATTTTACATAATCGTCGGAGCGGGACATACCACAGGAGGATAGCCGCATGCGCCGTAGTATCTCATTAGCCACGAAACTTGTCGGTCTGTTTGTGGCAGGGAGTCTCCTGATCGGTTCGGTTAGCGCGTATCTGGTCATGTCGCTGAGGCAGGTACACGCTGAGTACCGGGACGTTGCCCTCAAGATGCAGGCCGCCGCCATTGACGCGGCGGATATCCAGGCCAACGTCTATCGCCAGATCAGCGACGTTCAGCGATACATCGCATTCAATGACGCAGCGCTTTTACAGGATTACGACAGCGCCGTCCGCATCATCGACGCGAAGATGACTGCGCTGGTAGACGTCGGAACGACTCGGGAGCAGCGGGCAATGGCAGCCCAAATGCTCCAGTTAAGCCGCGAATACGCAGACGTGACCCAGCGCATTTTTACGATGGTCGAAGGGAGCCGTGTCCCCGAGGCCGAGTACCTGAACCGCACCACCGGCAGCATCATTGTCAAGAAGTTGGTCGAGCAGGCAGACATGATCCGCACGGAGTTCGACCGCGTCAGCGCTTCAGCGATGATCCACGCTGACGCCGTAGCCGCCGATGCCCAGGCATGGGGCGTTCGGGCACTGGTCGCGGCCCTCGTGGGCGGCATCCTGGTCTCGATTCTGCTCGCCAGGTCGATCTCCAAGCCGATTCGGATGGTGGCACGCACCGCGGGGCTGGTTGCCGCCGGCGACCTCACCGTTGAGCCGCTGCGAATCACGACCCGCGATGAGAGCGGGGAGATGGCGGACGCCTTCAACCGCATGGTTCTGGGCCTGCGCGAGCTGGTGCGGGGGGTGGGCGACAGCGCCCGGTCGGTCATGGGCTCGTCCGAGGACCTGGCAGCGGTCTCAGGGCAGGCCTCCCGGGCGGCCGAGGGCGCCGCGACGGCGGTCTCCCACGTGGCGGCCGGAGCCAGTCATCAGGCGATGTCCGTCGAGCAGGTCAGCCGCACCATGGACGAGTTGCGCCAGACCATCGATCAGATCGCCGCCTCGGCAGGCAATTCCGCTACCGAGGTCCACAATGCCGCCGAGATGCTCTCACAGATGGTAGCGGCCCTTGGTGAGATGGCCCGCAACGCCTCCGGGGTTGCTGCCGGATCCGACAGGGCGGCCGGAACCGCCCGCAACGGCGCCGCTGTCGTGGAGCGGACCCTGGCGAACATGCAGGAGATCCGTTCGGCCGTGGTGCTGGCCGCAGGCAAGATTCGGGACCTCGAGGAGCTGTCCGCCCAGATCGGGGCGATTACCCAGGTGATCTCCGAGATCGCCGACCAGACCAATCTGCTGGCCCTGAACGCAGCGATCGAGGCAGCCCGGGCCGGCGAACACGGCCGGGGGTTTGCCGTGGTAGCGGAGGAGGTCCGCCGCCTGGCCGAGCGGTCAGCGTCGGCCACCAAGGAGATCACGGGGCTGATTCACGCCACCCAGGGCCGGACCGCCGAGGCCGTCCACGCGATGGTTGCGGGCACCGCTCAGGTGGAAGAAGGAAGCCGGCTCGCCGCCGATGCGGGGCGGGCGCTGAAGGAGATCCTGGTGACGGTGGAGCAGGCGGCCGCCGATGTCGGCAGCATTGCCGTAGCCTCCGGCCAGGTGCAGGAGAACGCCCAGCGGGTGGTCGGCGCCTTCGAGGCCATGGCGGCGATCACCGAGGAGAATACCGCCGCGACCGAGGAGATGGCCGCCCGCTCTGGCCACGTCAACGACTCGGTCGTAGAGATCTCCCGGGTCTCCCAGGAGAATGCGGCTGCAGGCCAGCAGGTCTCGGCGGCCGTAGAGGAGTTGACCGCCAGCGCCGAAGAGGTGGCCAGGTCGGCCCAGGCGCTGGCCACAGTAGCGCAGGCGATGCAGAAGCAAGTGGCCCAATTCAAGGTGTAAGAGCACAGCGAAGGCGCCGCCGTGCGCCTTCGCTTTGTTAATCCGCAATGGTAGGGTTGCTTTTTTCCACCGATTGGTGTACGATAGTCCAGTCGTAGAGTTCTCGTTCAAAGGTTGCGCAACAACCCGGTGTCGCCCACCGGGTTTTAGTTCCGGAAAGGGGGAGGTCCCGTGGACGTCTGGTCCATTACTGAACATGGCGGCGGCAAGACCATGGCGGTCAGCCGCGAGGATGCGATCAATAAGCTGGTGGCCCTCGTCAAAGAGCGTGGACCCTGGTACATTGAGCGCCTTCAGGTCAGTGATTCCAACGGGAACCGGTACGCGCCCGAGGTAGGAGCGGACGGAGCCGTTGAATTGATCCAGAGAGCGCCGGCCCGGAAGCGTCGTTAGCAGCGTTCCGGACCGCATCATAGGCAAACGGGGCAGCGGACGAATCATTCGTCCGCTGCCCCGTTTGATTTTTCCGGGCCACTGCAGGGGAGCAGCACTGTGAAGGTGGTACCGACGCCAGGCGTGCTGCTCATCTCAATCTCTCCGCCAAGGGCCCGGACCAGCGCCAGGCTGGTGGGGAGCCCCAGCCCCGTCCCGTGCAGGTTCTCCTTGGTGGTGAAGAAGGGTTGGAAGATCTGGTCCCGGTGCTCGGGCGGAATACCGGGCCCCGTGTCCGAGACCCATATCCGGATTGTTCCGCATTCTAAGGCGGCGCCCAGGGTCAGGCGCCCATTCTGCGGCATGACCTGAAGGGCGTTGAGTATCAGGTTGAGCAGCGCCTGGTGCAGGATCCCGGAATCGGTGGTGATCACGAGGTCGGGGGGCAGCTCCAGTTGGACCGCCACCTGCTGCCTGGACAGTCTGACATCGACCATGGAGAGCACGCTGCCAGCGAGTTCCGTCAGGCGCACGAGCTCTAACCGCAGTCGGCTCTTACCCGCGGCCAGGTCCAGGAGGCTTCGGACCAGGGCAGAGCCTCGCTCCACCGCATCAACAATGTCGGCGGTGGCTTTCCCTGCATGGGCCGGGCTGAGCTGGAGCAGTTCGGCGTTGGTGCTGATAACGGTCAGGATGTTGTTGATATTATGGGCGATGCCGGCTGATAGCTGTCCGGTGGTGGCGAGCCGCTCTGCCCGCGCCAGCCGCCCCTGCGCTTCAGCTAGGTAGGTAATATCCTGCGCCAGGCCAATGCTGCCCGTCATGGGCCCGGCCGGATCCCGGATCGGGTAGAGGGTCAATCCGATGGTGCGGCCCTCGGGGGTCACATACTCTCGGCGTGGCGACTCACCGCGGCGCAGGGCTTCCAGGACCTCCGGGAGATAGGACTGAGGCAGGCCGTACGGCATCTCCACGGTGCCGACCAATTCGCCCGGCGTTGTGCCCAGGGAGGCGGCGTAGGCTTCGTTGCAGACCACGATGCGCCCGTCGGGCGTGCGCACCGCTGCCGCCGCCTGGATTGCGTCGAAGGCGGCCCGGAAGAGCGTTCCGGAAAGGTCTTGCGCCGTTGGCGCGTGCAGAAACCCGACGACGGACAGTTCGTCGTCGACGACAAGGCGGCTCAGGCTCACCGTGACCCCCAGTGGGTTTCCGGAACGAGTGGTCAGGACCGCGTGGTGAAGGATTTCGTCCCCTTGCAGGACCTTTCGCAGGACGGCGCCTACGTCTGGCTTGTTCTGGTGTTCTAACAGTTCGCCCGCCCAACGGCCGACCAGCTCGCTGGGCTCACACCCCAGCAACCGGGCTGCAGCACGATTCGCGTACAGCAGGTATCCCTCTTCGTTCATCATGAAGATGCCGGTGCTGGTGGTGGCAGCGGCGGCCTCCAGTTGGGCGAGCCGCCGAACGGATTCACGCAGAACGACGGCGATCAAGACAGCGAACAGGGCGTTCAGGGACCAGGTCGCGCAGCGGACCAGAGGTGAACTCCCATCACCGTGGCTGAGCACGATTGCCGTTGCGGAGCACAGCACCGCGGTCAGCACGGCGTACTGCATGGGCAGTAGAAGACCGCCTGCCGCCACGACGATCACCTCGAGGATAGCGGTGAGTTGGAAACTGGGAACCACGGCGTGCACCAACACCTTGCCCGCGATCATGAGCGCCAGGAGGGTGATCCTTACCGGCAATGGCAACATGCGCAAGCGGTTGAAGCCTTTGTACATCACCATTCTGATTCGACCGGCGAAGAATGGAATGGCGCTCATGGTGCCTTTCCCGCGGCGACTTGCGCCAGCAGCCCCTGCAGGGTGGCCAGTCGAAAGGGTTTATGCAGCACGAGCATGTTCGCCCGCTCTTCTCGCCATTGCTCCTCGGGGCTCCCGGTCACGAGGATCACCGGGACGGTGGGAATCGAGCCATCAGCCATGGCGTCCAGGACTCGGCAGCCGCCCCCGCCCGGCATGAACCAGTCCAGAAGAACCACATCAGCCGGATGCTCACGCAGATGGTGGATGGCCTCGGCGGGACCAGACCGCACGATGACTGCGTGGTGAAGCAGGCGCAGCAGGTGTCCCAGCGTCTCGGAGATCATGGGGTCATCATCCACGAGAAGAATCTGCATCAGACGCCCTCCTCCGATCTGGCAATCCACTGCAGTTGCCCGTCGCTCACCAGCAGGCGGCCGCCGAGATCAGCGGCTAACGCTGCACAACCGGGAAACAACTGGGTATCGCGGATGGAACCGGATCGCGGCCCCTCGCAAGCTACGGTAAGGTGGGCGGCCAGACCTGACCCGCTACCCCTGACCATGACGATGCCGCCCCGGTCGGAGCTAAGCACGGCCGCCTCTACCAGGTGCGCCAACAGGAGGCGCATGGCGCCCGAGCCGGGGAGCAGAAGGCCGGGGTCGGTGTGGCACTGAAGCAGGACCTCCCGCCGCATGGCGAATGGTTCCAAAATGCGGACCACCGACGCAAGGACCTCGGCCGCAGTCTCCGCCGACTCTCCCCCGGACCGGGCCAGAGCGAGGCATCCGTGGCTCAAGGTCGCCGCCCGTTCCGCCGTGGCCCGAATGCGGTCGGCCAGGGCCGCAGGGGCAGCGGACTCGGGCAGCGCGGCCAGGTCTGCCTGCAGGACGATGCTGCCCAAGGCGTTGTTGATATGATGCAGGACCCCTATGGCGAGACGGCCCAGGAGGGCCTCGTGGTACAACTTGTGGTCAGGAGTCCCGGCCATGGCTACAGCCCTCCGAATTCCGATATGACGCCTATAATTATTACACCAAAAGTAAATTGTTGTAAATAACTTGGTACCACCTCGTTCGTTGACCACACATTTCGGATGTGACATACTTGACCCAGCGGATATAAACAAAGGGTGTGTAGTGTGTTCGTGGCGGCCAAGACAATTCATGCCAGAATCCTGGTAGTAGAAGATGAGGCTGAGTTGGCGGCAGCGCTTCAGGCAGCCTTGCAGGGCGACTACGCGGTCGATGTTGCACGCGACGGTCCCACGGCGACCCGGCTGCTGGAGCAGACGAGATACGACGTGGTGTTGCTGGACCTAATATTGCCCCGGGGGACCGGGCTATCCATTCTGGAGACCCTTTCGGCGCTCGGACATGAGGCGCCGCGAGTCATTGCCATGTCTGCCCTGGTGGATGCGGTCGACCTGTCTGCCTTCGCCCACCTGGTGGTGGGGCGGCTCACCAAACCCTTTGGACTGAGTGCAGCGCGTGAGCGGCTGCGTGAGGCGCTTGCCGGGCGCCGCACTGAGAGCCGGGTCCAGGGTGCGACCGCCCAGGGCGCCGCAGTCCTGGTCGTAGACGACGACGAGACGGTTCTCGAGAGCATGGCTGCGGTGCTTCGCACCGCCGGACACACGGTGCAGACCCTCCAGGACGCAGAGCGGGCGGTGGATATGGTCCGGCGGGGGCGCTTTGACGTGGTCCTCTGCGACCTGATCATGCCGGGCATCTCCGGGGTCGATCTGGTGGAGCAGATCCGTCAGGTGTCACAGGACACGCCGGTGGTGCTGATGTCCGGATACAGCACGCCCGAGCTGACACGGCGGGCCCTGACCTCTGGCGCAGCCGATGTGCTTTCCAAACCGCTGACGCCCGCCACCATGCTTACGATCGTGGAGAAGTGCCTGCTTCAGCGGCGGACGGTCCCGGCGGCCACCCCAGTGCGCCGGGCTGGGGGGAAACAAACCGCCGGGGGCAAGGCGCGGTATGCCTTTGCCGACATTGCAGGGGACTCCGAAGCGATCTCCCGGGCGCGCCAGGCGTTGATTCGGGCCGCTGCCTACGATTGCAGCGTCCTCCTTCGCGGTGAGACCGGCACGGGCAAGGAGCTCTTTGCTCAGGCGCTCCACCAGCTCAGCCCCCGGGCGCGTGGGCCCTTTGTCGCCATCAACGCCGCTGCAATACCCGAGAGCTTGCTGGAGTCGGAGCTGTTCGGCTACGCACCGGGTTCGTTTACAGGGGCCCGCAAGGACGGGCACCAGGGCAAATTCGTCAAGGCGCACGGCGGCACGATCTTCCTCGACGAGATCGGCGACCTGCCCTTGCCCTTACAGTCCAAGCTGCTGCGGGTGCTCCAGGAGGGGGAGGTCGATCAGATCGGCGGCGGGACCCGGCGGATCGACGTCCGGGTGGTCGCTGCGACGCACCGGGACCTGCGGCAGATGGCCCACCAAGGCAGTTTCCGCAGCGACCTGTACTACCGGTTGAACGTCGTTTCTATCGAGCTGCCGCCGCTGCGGGAACGTGGAGCGGATATCGCCCTGCTGGCGGACAGATACCTTCGGGATCTGGGCGAAAAATATCATCGGCCAGGTACGGCGTTTAGCGGTGAGGCGCTTCGGGTGCTGCAGGAGTACGCCTGGCCGGGGAACATCCGGGAGCTGCGCAACGTCGTGGAGCAGGTCTTTGCGCTGACCGCCGGGACGCTGTTTGAGCCGGAACACCTGCCGCCTGCCATGACGGCGCCGCAGAGGCAGGTGGGGATGACCATGAAGCCCGCGGTGGGTGCCGGTTATCCGCTCGATATGGCAAGCTCCGAGCGCGAGGCGATTCAGCGGGCGCTGGAGGCCACCGGCGGCAACAAGCTCCAGGCTGCGCACGTGCTGGGCATCTCCCGGGCTGGCCTGTACAACAAGCTCAAGCAATACGGCCTCCCCTAGCGCTGGACATTTGCCCAGAATTTGGACAACGACCTCTGACCAGGATATAGACACCAAGCCACGGACGGGCTGTCCGACCTAAGGGTCGCGACAGCCCGTCTTTTTGTCTTTCACGAAGATTGGTGGGGTTGGCACGATCCTTGCTCCTTTGGGGTAGCGTCCGGAGAACGGTGTTCAGGCTGCACAGTCGCGGGATTCTGCGCCGGTTCACTAAGGGCTGAGGGGGAGTTCACCATGGCAAAGATTCTGGTCGTGGACACCTGGCCCTTGTTTTTGAGCGGACACCAGTTCGTTATCCTGTCCGGAAGCGCTGCCGTGTTGGCGGCCTCCGCAGCGTTTGACCTCCATTGCCGGAAGCAGGAGAACGGCCTGCTTCAGCAATGGCTCATCATGAGCGGCGCCCTGGGGACCGGCATTTGGGCCGTCCACTTCCTGGGCATGTCGGCCTACGCGCATACCGCGGCTGCTTACAACCTTACCGGCGTTGTGCTCGCCTGGGTGACCGCCTTTGCAGGTGCGGGGGCTGCGTTTGCAGTGACGATATGGCGGTCCCGCACCGTATGGCGGGCCGTTTCCGGGGTGCTTGCCGGGGCTGCCGTGGTCGCCGTCCACTACATCTCCATGGCGGCGCTCAATGTGTATGTAAGCCGCGCGCACCCGGCGGCTCTGCTGTCCGTTCCCGCCAGTTGCGCCATCGTAGTAGCAGCGTTTCTCGCCCTTCCGGCTGACCTGCAATCCCCCTCCCGCGGGCGGGCGGGGCGCTACGCCTTCGCCTCCTTGGCCATGGGAGCGGCAATCCTCACTACGCATTTTGCGGACCTCCTGTTTAGCCAGTTGGTTCCGGGCCGCGTCCCATCCGGTCGGTGGCTGATCAACGAGGCCTTGATTACGGTAATCGCCGCCGCGGTGACCTGCTCTGCAGTCTGGATGACCCGACTCCCACTGGGCCGCGCCCTGAAGGATCGGGACGCACACTACAGGCTGCTGGCTGACAGCCTGCGTGACCTGGTGCTGCTGTACGACGCCGACGGTACGCTGCTATACGTCAGCCCCTCCGTGGAGAGGCTTCTGGGCTACACCCCACAGGAGTGGCTGTGCGACTCCCCACGGTCTCCCCTGCTGGACCAACTACAGAACCTTGTCCCATTCCGGGATGCGGCCCTTCAGGGGGTCTCGGGCACAACGGAGCTGCGTCTGCGCAAGGCTGACGGGGAGTACCTTTGGGTGGAGACCCGCATCTCCCCTGTGCTGGACAAGGATGGACGGGTCGCTCAGATCCAGACGGTCAGCCGGGATATCTCGGAGCGCAAGGCTGCGGAAGAACGCCTGTGGCACCAGGCTCACCACGACGAGGTGACCGGGCTGCCCAGGCGCAGGCTGTTTGTTGAGCGAGTGGAGCAGTTCATGCGCTCCGGAGAGCCGGTAGCGCTCCTGGTGATCGACCTGGATGGCCTGGAACGGGTAAACCCCAGGCTTGGCTTTGAGAGCGGCGACCTGTTGCTGCGTGCCATGGCCGGGCGCCTGTCCGCACTTCCGTTCGACTTGACGGCCCGGCTGGTAGGCACCATTTTCGCGTCGTACCTGCCGGCACGGGGCGGCGTCCGTGCGCTCCATGAGGCGGCAGCCCAGGTGCAACAGGCTTTTGCAGCGCCCTTGCCCCTGCACCGGGAAGAGATTCTGGTCACCCCTACCATCGGCATGGTTCTGGGCGACCGGTGTGAGCCGCCCCAAGATTTGATCCGCCGGGCTTACCTGGCCCTGGCGGAGGCGCTCCGGCTCGGGCGTGGCTCCGTCTTCCTGGCCAACGAGGAGACCAACGGCGCTGCGCTGCGCCGGCTCACCTTGAGCTCCGACCTGCCGCATGCCGTTGAACGGGGCCAGGTCAGCCTGTGCTACCAGCCGATCATCTGTCTCTCCACCGGGCAGTTGGCCGGCTTTGAGGCGTTGGCCCGCTGGCATCACCCGACCCTGGGCGCCGTCCCGCCGGGCGAATTCATTCAGCTGGCCGAGGAGACCGGCTTCATCCTGCATTTGGGGCTCTGGATCCTGGGGTCCGCATGCCGGCAGTTGGCGCTATGGCGGCTTCAGAGCGAGACGGCGCGGGACTTATACATGAGCGTCAACCTGTCGGCCAGGCAGCTTTCGGCGGGCAACTTGCCGGGGGAGGTCGCCGCCATCCTTACGGACTGCCAGCTCTCGCCTTCGTCCCTACAGCTTGAGATCACCGAGACCGCCACCATGCAGGACCCCAAGCGCGCCATCTCCCTGGTGAGCGAGCTAAAGAGCATGGGGATTCGCGTTGTCCTGGACGACTTTGGGACCGGCTTTTCCTCCCTCAGCTACCTGTCGCGGCTGCCCGTGGACGGCCTGAAGATCGACCGCTGCTTCATGCGAGGTCTCCTGGAGCCCGGAGCTGACCGGGCTGTGATCCAGGTGATCATGAGCGCCGCCCGAAGTCTGGGCCTGACCACCACGGCCGAGGGGGTGGAGACCCAGCACCAACTGACCAGTCTGCGGGGGCTGGGGTGCGACCAGGTCCAAGGCTACCTGTTCGCCAAGCCGATGCCGCCCGACGAAGCGTGGAAGTACATGAGTGAACGAACATAAACGGGGCAGGGACGAATTGGTTCGTCCGCTGCCCCGCTTTGTTTCTGTGTGTTACTTGACCTTGAACCGAGCGACCAGCGTCTGGAGGGTGTCGGCTGCCGCCGACTGGGAGTGGGAGGCGCCGGTCAGCTCCTCGAGCGAGGCGTTGAGCTCCTCGGCCGCTGCGGCGCCCTCCTCGGCCCCCGCAGCCGTCGTCTGGCTGATGGTGGCCATGCGGGCCACTGCCTCCTCGACCTCCCGGCTGCCCGCCTCCATGGCTTCGGTCAGGGCCGCGGTCTGCTCGGTGACGGCGGCCAGGCCGGACATGGCATCCCCCACCGCAGTGCTGCGACGCCGCAGCTCATCGGCGAGCGCCCGGAGCTCGGCGGTGTTCGACCTTGCCGCCTCGGCCTCACGCCCGATGCCGGCGAGGATCGTTCCGGCCTCCAGGGCCGCATGCTCGGCGCTGCCCACCTGCTCGCCGGAAGCCTGCACCGCCTGAACCGTGGCGGCGATCGCCCCGGAGAGCTGCTGGATGATCCCGGAGATCTGCACCGCGGAGGTGCGTGAGCGCTCCGCCAGGGTTCGGACCTCGTCGGCCACCACGGCGAAGCCACGCCCGTGTTCGCCGGCCCGCGCGGCCTCAATGGCAGCGTTCAGCGCTAGCAGATTGGTCTGGGAAGCGATCGCCCCGATCGTCTCGACAATGGCACCGATCTGCCGGGACCCCTGGTTGAGCTCCTCCACGCTGGCCACGGTCTGATCCATGCCGCTTCGCAGCGCCTGCATGCGCTGGACCACGGTCGATACAGCCGTGTCGCCGCGGGCGGCGGACACTGTGCTCGCCTCCAGCACCGCCCCCAGGCTGCCCGCATGGTCGACCGCCCTCTGCACGCCCTCGGCCATCTCCACGGACAGAGAGCGGGTCTGATCCACCGTTGCAGCCTGGCTCCGGGTGCCCGCTGCGATCTGGGCGATGCCGCTGCTCAGCCCGGACATAGAGCGCTGCGCCTGCGCCGCGGCCTCCGTCTGTTGCTGGGCGCCCAGGGCTACGTCGCCCACCATTGAGGCCATCTGGCTGGTGACCTCCGCCTGCTGCCGCATAGAGGCGGCCATCTGGCCGGAACCGGACTTCACCTGGTCGGCAGCCTGGCCCACCTCCTGGAGCAAACCGGCCAGTTTGGCCATGAAGCGGTTGAAGCCGTCAGCCAGCTGACCGACCTCGTCCGAGGTCGCCACCACCAGGCGCTGCGTCAGGTCGCCACCACCGGCAGCCATCGCCTGAAGCTGCATGCTGATCTGCTGGATCGGGCGCACGATGCGCACCGTCATCATCACAATGAACCCGGCCGCAATCAGCAGCGCTGCCGCTCCGGTAAGGAGTAGGTTTCGCACCAGCGTCTTGAGCGGTGCATCTACCTCGCCCGTGGGAATCGTGACGCCCACGGACCAGTTCACCAGCCCGATCGGTGCGTAGAGAATGTACTTCTCCTGACCCTCGAAATCGTATCGCTCAAAGCCGCTCTTCCCTTGTATCATCGCCTTGCCGATTTCACCGAAGGTGCCCTGAAGATCGGTGATCTTCGTCGCCAGCAGCTTTTGCTCCGGGTGGGCCAGGAAGACCCCGTTTCCGTCCACGAGGAAGGCGTAGCCGGTCTCTCCGAACTTCAGCGCCAGCACCTTCTTGGTGAGATCGCCCAGGTAGATGTCGCTGCCGACTACGCCAATCACCCGCCCCTGGGCGTCATGCACCGGCGCCGACACCGTGGTCACCCACTGCTTGGAGGAGGCGTCCTCATAGACCGGTGAGAAAGTGACCTTGCCCTGGGACTTGGCGGCGGTGTACCAGCTCCGCTGGCGGGGGTCGTAGCCGTCGGGGAGCTGCACGGGCTTGAGGGCGGTGCCGCTGCGCTCGATGACCAGCATTTGCCCCTGCTCGTTGGCGGCGTACATGTTGGTCAATCCCTTTTGCCGACCGAGCATTGCCCGCATCTCGGCATCCAGCGCGGCGGGGTCGTATCGGCGGACAGCGTCGCTGACCGCAAAGGTGTCCACCGCTGCGGCCAACTCGGCGAGCCAGCCCTCCAGTTGATAGACCGTGGCTCGTACCTGTCCCTGGGCGCTCTGCTCGATCCCGTCCAAAATCAGTCTCTGACTCTGCGTGACGGCGATGGCGCCCATGGAACCCACCACGGCCAGAACGATTAACACAACCAGTCCGATTAGCTTTGTTCGCAGCCGCAATCCCTTGATCATTTCGTGCCTCCGGTGGTGTAAGTTCGTTCCTCCTTAAATGTACATATATGGAACTCCAGGTGATATAAGGCGAAATGCCTAGTACTTTCGAGTTCGACAGATGTGTTGCGCTGCTAGGGTTTTAGACCCCAGCCGCGGGCCCGCCGCTGCAGCTCAGCACCGTTCACGGCCAGCCAGTCTTCGACCTGCAGGGCTGACTCGACCGCGTAGAGGCTGGTCTCCACGGGCGCACTGCCCACGAGGTAGAGGCCGGTCAGGTTGGCGTAAATGGCCGAGCGCCGCAGACCGATCATCAGGGGCAGGGCGTCGATCTCGGCGGGGGTGAGGGGCTGTCGGAGGGCGTAGCCCTGCCCGAAGGCTTCGATAAGCTCCCACTCCTGACCGGGCGCCAGCCCCTTGGCCCCGGTCATGGTCCAGCCGCTGAGAGCGCTGGCCAGGTCCATGGCCCGCAGGTCGGGACAGGTGAACTCAAAGTCCAGCACCCCGGTGATGCGTCCGTTTTCCATGAGCAGGTTGGCGTAGACCCAGTCGCCGTGGATCTGCTGCTGGGGGACGCCCCCGGCGTACACCTGCAGCACTGGCGCCTGCTGGGCCTCCAGGAGCCGAGCCATGCGCTCCGCCTGCCCGGGCGCCAGCGGCAGGGCGAGCAGCGCCGCCGCCGGGTCGGGCACGGCCGGGTGGATCTCCGCGGTGTGCCCGTAGTCCTTGACCGACGCCGGCGGCGCCACCGCGACCCGGGCCAGGGCCTGCACCAGCTCCCCCAGCGCCTCGCCAACGACGGCGGCGTGGGACGTGCTGACCCGGTCGGGGTTGGCGCCCGAGATCGCCCGGACCAGGGTGAGCACGGCGCCTTCACGGACGCTCAGCACGTCGCCCGCCCTGGTGGGAATGGGCACAGCTACGGCGAAGGAGAGCGGCATGGCGCCCAGCTGCCGGAGCACCTCCAGCTCATAGCGCACCTTGGCCACGTCCGCCGTGGCCCGATATTGGCGCAGGATGTAGTCACCGCTTGGACTGTGTACCCGCCAGATCTTGCTGTTGATGCCGCCCCTGATCGGCTCCAGGGAGCATGGCCCCTGGACGGGCCACGCCTGCGTGACGAACGTTGCTTCCATGAGTGGTACCTGCCCTCTTTCAGACGGATTCTTACCGGTTCAACAAAAAAGGTGGGCGAGCCTGCAAGGGCTCGCCCACACTGTTTACGCTTGAATAAGTCCGTGCCTGATGGCGAAGCGCACCAGCTCGGTCCGGTCGTGAATGTCCAGCTTGTCGAGGATGTTGGACCGGTGGGTCTGCACCGTCTTCTCGCTGATGAAGAGCTGCCGGGCGATCTCGGCGTTGGTGTTGCCCTCGGCCACGAGGATCAGGATCTCTCGCTCGCGGGGCGTAAGAGCGTTCAGATCGTCGCTCTGGGGAGAGGGGGAGGCCTTGTGGGTTACGTAACCCGACACGACGGCCCGGGTGACCACCGGGTCGAGCACCGCCTGCCCCTGCATCACCGAGCGGATGGCGCTCACCAGGTCGGCGGCCGCAGAGCGTTTGACGATGTAGCCGTCGGCGCCAGCCTTGAGCAACTCCATGACATAGGGCTCCTCCTCGTGCATGGTCAGACCGATCACCCGCACGCCGGGCAGAGCCGCCTTGATCCGACGAGTGGCCTCAATGCCGCTGATGTCGGGGAGGGAGATGTCCATGATCACCACGTCGGGCTTGTGGATTTCCGCCATCTGAACGGCCTCGAGGCCGCGGCCGGCCTCCGCAACCAGCTCGATGTCCGTCTCCGACTGAAGCACCATATGGACCCCTTGCCGCACCATCATGTGGTCATCGCAGATCAAGACACGGATGGTCATGGTTTGCACCCCTTCACAGTTAGGCCACGCCGGCAGCCCCCAGGGGCAGTTCTGCCTGAAGCACGGTTCCCTCCCCGGGGGTGCTCGCCACCCGGAGGGTCCCGCCCATCAGAGCGACCCGCTCCTTCAGTCCGGTCAGCCCCATGCCGGAGCTGGTGTTGCTGGGCCCGATCCCGCGGCCGTCATCGCCGACCTCTACCGTCAGCCACTGCCCGGACTGGGTCACCTTCACCCAGAGCCGCCGGGCGGCGGCATGCTTCACCGTATTGGTGCAGGCCTCCTGGACCAGCCGGAACACGGTAATCTCCAGCGGACCCGGCAGTCGCCCGGCGCCGCCGCAGAACTCAACCGAAACCTGCAGGCCGCTGGGCTCGTACCGGCGGACCAGCCACCGCACCGCGGCCTCCAGGCCCAGGTCATCGAGCACCGAGGGGCGCATCTCGTGGATCACCCGGCGCACTTCGGCCAGGGTCGCCTCGGCCATGTCGCGCACCGAGGAGAGCCGCATGCGCAGCGTCCGGTCGTCGACCGGATTTCGCACCAGGAAGTCCAGGTTGACCACCAGGGCGGTCAGCGCCTGGCCGGTCTCATCGTGGAGTTCCCGGGCGATGCGGCGCCGCTCATCCTCCTGCGCAGTAATCAACTGGGAGAGGATCCGGCCCCGGACCTCTTCCTTGGCCCGTAACTCATCGTACACCCGTGCCCGGTCGATCGCCAGGCCGATCTGCTCACCCAGGGCGGTCAGCAGGTCGATGAGTCCGGCGTCAATCAGGCGGCCCGGCGGGATCAGCAGGCTCATAATGCCCTGCACCTCGCCGTCGGACCCCAGGGGAATGGTAACGTGGCGCCCGGATGCGTGGCCGACATCGATGGAGGCCCGCACACAGGGCAGGTCACGCAGCGTTGTCACCAGCACATCCGGGTCGATCGGACGCAGGCAAAGGCAGGTATCGATCGGAAACGGTGCGCCGTTCAGGCCGTGCTTGGCCCACTCCGGGAAGCCCAGGGCCGCCCCGATGGTCCACCGGCCTTGCGCGTTGCCGCGCCCCTCCTCGCGCAGGATGATCCAGCCCTCAACCACGCCGAGCGCTTCGGCGACCAGCTTGAGCGACTCATCCAGGGCGGATTGCAGCGACAGCGGCCGGTTCAGCCGCTCCAGGGTCCGAGAGAAATAGCGCAGCGCCCGTTCATGCTCCCAGGCCTGGTAAGTGACCGCAGCGGAGAACAGCAGCGAGAAGATGGCGTGGCCGCTGATCTCTACAGGGACTGCATAATGGGCGTCTAACGGAAGCATATAGATGAGGCCGCGGGCAGCGCCGGCCACGTAGGCGGCGGAGATCAGCCAGCGGACAGCGTCGTGCCGCTCGTTCCCCGATGGGCGCCCCAGCCAGGCGGCGCCGCCCAGGGCCATCAGCGAGAGCGTCGCGGAGGCTGCGGTCAGCGGTTTGCCGATGGCCATGCCGGCGACCACGGAGAGCCCCACGACGATCGCGGTGTTGGCCGCCGTGCGGGCGCTGGGCTGAAGCCAGCGGCCCTGGCGCTCCACTTGTCCGGCGAACAGGGCGATGGACGCGGCAGCGAAGCTCAGGTCCCGCAGCGCCTGGGCGCCCGGGCCGAGCCCCATCTGGGTCAGAAACATGCCAAGAACGTGCAGTGAAAGTACGAGCCAGGCGATCCCCCAGGTAAGGAGCGAGCGCTCCCGGGCCTGAAAGTACCGCCAGAGCAAGGCCCAACTAACCGATAGGTGAAAGCCGACCCCCACAGCGATCAGAGGCAGATGCCAGGCGATTGCGGACGACACGATCGTTCGCCTCCTACGGCGCCTAGATGTGCCGACACCCGCCATGATAGCCCCAATGGCCTTCAGGCGGGTAGACACGAAAGTACTAGGTTAGAGAACTTACTTCACGACCAGGTGAAAGGTAGTATCTTTAGCCTCCCCCGTTGCCGGGGTAGCCTTCACACGAATCATCCAGCGGCCTTCCATCTCAATGGTCGACGTCTTGATCTCAAAGCGGCCCGGGGCTGCCTGCTCGAGGTCCAGCACACGGCCGTGGCCCATGGTGGCCATAATTACCTGGGCTTCCACCGCCTTCACGGTGGGATCAGACACGGTGACAATGATTCGGTTCTCACCGACCTTGAGCGGGTCTACGGTCAACGTGACGTCCATGTCGCCGGCCTTCGCCGACTCCGTGAACGCGGTGGCAGCCTCAGCCTTGGCGGCGTGCGGAGCAACGGGCGGTGTGGCGCTGCCGCAGCCTGTGACGGTCACAGCCAGACCCAACGCCATCACGATCAAAGAGAGTCGCTTCACGAACATCACCTACTTATTTGTTAGAACGAAGGGAGGCAGTAGCACTGCCTCCCTTTCCGTTAGCTGCTTACTTCTTGCCGATGACCAGGAAGGTGGCGCCGCCGAGGTACTCGCCGTTGTTCAGCACGTTCTCGAGCTGGTGGTCATGGAAGGGATAGATGCCTTCCTTCAGGGTGAACTCGACGTCCATACGCTCGCCGGGGTTCACCGTGAAGACGTCACGCTGGTAGGGCTGCGGGACGGGGTAGCCGTCGAGGGCGGTGACCCAGCCGCCGTAACCGTGGCTGTGGATCGAGAAGGCACGGTAGCCCATGTTGACCAGGCGGAGGCGGACCTTCTCGCCGACCTTGCCCTCAACCGGAACGGTCTCGGGGAACGCCTTGCCGTTGACGGTGAAGTAGTTGTAATCGCGATGGGTGACCTTGCCGTCGAACGGATCCATGGTGCCGACAGCCCAGTCGTCCAGGATCATGGTCAGGTCGTGGTCGACCTTCTTCATATTCTTCGGCTCGACGACCAGGGAGCCATACATGCCCATGTCGACGTGAGCGTAAGTTGCCACGTGGCAGTGGTACATCATGGAGCCGGTGGTGTCAGCGGTGAACTCATAGACGAACTCCTTGCCCGGGTTGACGGTCGACGAGGTGGCAGGCACGCCGTCCATCGCCTGGCTCAGGCCGGCCTGGCCGTGCAGGTGGATCGAGTGGGGCTGCGAGCCCGTGTTCTTGAAGTGAACAGCGACCTTGTCGCCTTCCTGCACACGGATCTCCGGGCCGGGCACGGTGCCGTTGAAGGACCAGACAGGCACCTTCACGCCCTTGAGGATCTCGTGCTCCTTCTCTTCGATCCAGAGGTAGAAGTGCTTGACGCCATCCTTCTCCTCAAAGAACTTGGGGTACTTGTCAACCGGCTTGCCGGCGTTGGGGATCGGGTTGGCCTTCTGGGCGGCCGGAGCAGCGGCTGCGGGCGTCTTGGTCTCCGTGGTGGCCGGGGCGGGCTTGGAAGTGCAGCCAGCGACGACGGCGACGGTCGCCAGGGCGGCAACACCGGCAGCGAACTTGCGATTGATCTGCATCGTTATAACTCCCTTCGGTGTGAGTCCGTATGGATTGATCTCATCGTATCGAAGTTTCGTCTAGACTCGTATCGGGGGAGGCTCGTATTTGCCACCTGTAGACTTTTAGGCTCATCTCCTACTGTTCAGAGTGTAGCCAAAGGTACTCCCATATCGGTTCTTCAGGAGTCTATACCTGAGATGGGATCGGGTGTTTAATAATCGTGATAATGATTCTCAACCTCATGGAGGCGAAATTCCATGACACTCGACCAAACCCGGCCCGGCCAATCCTTCACGATTGCTTCTATTGATGATGATTACGCTCGCCTGCAGGCGATTCGTTTTGGCATAGCGGAAGGCTCCAAGGCGATCTGTCAGTCTGTGCTTCCGGGCGGTCCGGTGGTAGTTCGCAAGGGCAAGCAGGAGCTCGCCCTCGGCCGCAACCTGGCCAGTCGGATCCGTGTGGAGGTGGCCTAGCGTGGCACACTGTCATGCACCGGCGGAGGCAGGGCCGATCACCGGTGCCAAGGTTGTGCTGGTAGGCAATCCGAACGTCGGCAAGTCGTCGATCTTCCACGCCCTGACGGGCGTTTATGTGGAAGTCTCCAACTACCCGGGAACCACGGTGGACGTCAGTTCAGGCAAGCTCGGCGACCTGGCGATCCTGGATACGCCCGGCATTTACGGCGTCTCTGCTTTTCAAGATGAGGAGCGGGTGGCCAAGTCGATCATCATGCAGGCCGACGTCATTCTAAACGTCGTCGACGCCGCCCATATGGACCGGGACCTCTTTCTCACCCAACAGTTGATCGACCTGGGCTTTCCGGTGGTCGTGGCGCTCAATATGATGGATGAAGCCACGGCGCACGGCCTGAAGATCGACGTAGCCGCTCTGGCGAAGGAGCTCGGCGCCGAGGTGATCCCAACGGTGGCCACCAGCCGCAGCGGCATGAGCGAACTGAAGCGGGCTGTGCAGGAGGTAGTGTCCGGCTGCTGCCAGCGCCCGAACCCGGATCGGGCGCGCGCAGTACTGATCAGTGAAGATGACGAAGAGACCTGCCGGGAGGCAGGGGTGTCTGCCCCGGGTACCCGGGAGCAGGTCTACCGCCGTCGCCGCGAGAGAGTAGACCAGATCATCGCGGCGGTGGTTTCCGAGACCAACCAGGGGGCGAACTTTACGACCCGGCTGGGCCGGCTGACCCTGCATCCCGTGGGCGGCCTGGCGGTGCTCGCGGGGGTTCTGCTGGTGATGTACTACGTGCTCGGTGTGGGCGTGGCCCAGTGGCTGGTCGGCATCACGGAAGAGGAGTGGATGGGCGGCCATTACATCCCCTGGATCACCTCGGCTGTGGGCCAGTGGGTCAGCGTCAAGTCCTTCCTCGGTCAGGTGCTGATCGGTGAGTTTGGACTCCTGACCATGACGGTCAGCTATTTGTTGGGGCTGCTGCTCCCGCTGGTGCTGGGCTTTAACCTGTTCCTGTCCTTCCTGGAGGACTCGGGCTACATGCCCCGGGTCGCCGTGCTGGTGGACAGGCTTATGATCAAGGTCGGCCTGAACGGCCGGGCCATCATTCCGACCATTCTCGGCTTTGGCTGTGTCACCATGGCCACGCTGACCACCCGGCTGATGGGCACCCAGCGGGAGCGCACCATTGCGACCTTCCTGCTTGCCCTGGCCATTCCGTGCTCCGCACAGCTGGCGGTGATCGCTGCCATGCTCGCTCCGCTGGGACTGGGCTACACGCTGCTGTTCATCCTCCTGCTCGCCCTGATCTACGGCGTGGCGGGCATGGTGATGGACAAGGTGCTGCCCGGACAGTCCTCCGACCTACTGATTGACCTGCCGCCACTGCGGATGCCCATGCTCACCAACGTGCTTCAGAAGACCTATCTGAAGTCGAAGTCATTCGTGGTGGAGGCTGGCGGCATGTTTGCCCTGGGGTCGCTTGCAGTATCTGTGCTGTATGCGACTGGAGCCCTCGAGGCCATCCAGGGTTCTTTGGCTCCCTTGACCGAAGGCTGGCTGGGTCTGCCGCGGGAGGCGTCCAACGCCTTCATCATGGGCTTTGTGCGGCGGGATTTCGGCGCCGCGGGCCTCTTCGATCTCTCCCTCTCCCCGCAGCAGACCCTGGTCAGCCTGGTGACGATCACCCTGTTCGTGCCCTGCATCGCCTCGATCATGATCATCCTTCAGGAGCGGGGCAAGAAGGAGGGCTTCTGGATCTGGCTTGGCGATATTGCGCTGGCCATTCTGATCGGCGGCATCGTCAATAAGGCGATGAACCTCTTCAGCTAAGGAGGATGCACCATGAGCCAGGCCTGCGACCCGGCCGGGAAATGCCCCCGGTGCGGCTACCAAAACGGCGCCGGGGCCACCAGGTGCGTCCGCTGCCGTTCGGTGATCGCCGTCCCGCAGGGGTGCACCGGGGCTTGTACGAAATGCTTGATGAACCAAACCTTTTCGGTCGAATCACCGTCTACTAAGAAGGAAGGGTGAATTGACCGGGGGTGAGGTTGTTGGGAGGACAGGCGCTTACCGTGCTGCTGCTGGCGGCCGTGGCGTATCTGATCTATAAGGTTCACCGGCTCGAGCGTATGCTCGAGGGCGGGCGGGTGCGGCGCCGGGCGCCGGAGGGCGACGGCAAGGTGATTCCCATCCTGAAGGACCGTATAGAACCCGGGCCCTTCAAGCCGGGCAGCCGGCCGAAGGATCCGGAGAAATAGAGCCTATACGAACAGTAGCCCGCCACGTATTCGTGGCGGGCTATGTCGCGCTCTGGAGGTAACTAACTGGGTCTGCGTGAATAAAAACGTATCAAAAGTATCTTGCGGTGGAGGGGGTAGTGTATGGCGCAACTGCCGGTGGCGGCGCCCGGGGCTGGGCGGGTTTCCTTTCGGTGGATCATCGACCGCAGGAGCGATTTGACCTGGTACATCGGCTCGGCCCTGGCGGGGTGGCTCTACGCGGGCATCATCCTCGCAGCGGTGGCCCTGCTGGCGGATCCCATGCAGGACGCCTTCGGTGTGCTGCGCCTGGGCGGCCTGGAGGTGCCCCTGACGCTGCGTCTGCTGGTCTACACCTCCTGGGCCTTCTTGCTGGATGCCCCCCACCTGTGGGCGACCCTGGCCCGCACCTTTTTCGATCCCGACGAGCGGGTAGTGCGGCGCCGTGAGCTGTGGCTGTCGTGGGCCTGGTTTCTGCTCGGGCCCGCGCTGATTCTCGCTCCGTATCTGGTGGATATGCTGCCTGGGGTCGACCTGTCGGCGGGCGTGCTCTCGCTGGGCGGGGTGCTCTTCGTGCTCTTCTTCCGGCTGTGGGCATACTACCACGTGGTGCGGCAGCACTGGGGCTTCCTGGCGCTCTACCGCCGCAAGAACGGAGAGACCGACGGCCAGAGCCTGCGCGTGGATGCCTGGTGCTTCAACCTGGCGCTCTACACGCCCCTGGTTATGTTCGTGACGGCGCCCTACTACGCCTCGACGCCGGGGATGCCCTCCCTGGGGCTGGAGCGCCTGGCGGTTACCCCGGTGCTCCACGCGGCGACCTGGGTACTTTACCTTGGGACCTTGTGCTTCTACGCGGGCTATCAGGTCCGGCGCTGGCGGCGTGGGCAGCCCTTGAACGGCCCGAAGCTGCTGTTCTTGTTATTGGTTCTGCCCCTGCACCTGGCGGCCTTCAGCAGCCCCTGGCTTGCCGCCATGCTGGTCCCGCTGGTCACGGTGGGGCACAACCTGCAGTACCACCGGATCGTGTGGATGTACGGGCGCAACAAGTACCAGGAGGGCCGCTACGGCCTCGCCCGGGCCTTCTTCAGCCGAGCCTGGGTCTACGCCGCCACAGGGCTGCTCTTCACCTTCGCCCTCTACCGGGGTCCTTGGATCGATTGGCTCCAGCGCACCCTGGGCATCACCCTGGACAGCACGGTCTTCGCCGGGGTCGGCATGATGGCGGGCCTTGCAGACCCGGCGACGCTGGGCCTCGGCCAGCAGCTCTTCGGGGCCTTTCTGCTGGGCTGGGCCATGCAGCACTATTACCTGGACGCCAAGATCTGGCGCGTGGGACGGGACCGGGCAGTGGCCAGGCAGCTGAACCTGGATGCGTGATCAGTTCGAGTGGGCCACGTCCACCAGAACGTAGCCATCCTCGGTCACCGTGACCGGGAACTGGTAGAGACCTCGAATGCTGAGCCCATGCACCAGTTCTCCCCGCAGGTTGAACTGGCTGCCTTCGCACGGGTCGACGAAGACGTGGTCAAACTCCCGCCAGCGGACACGGCACTCCCGATACCAGCCGATGGTCTCCGCCAGGGCGATCCAGCGCTCGCCGTCACGGACGAGGTGGAAGCCCCGCAGCCGCCTGCCGTTGAGCACAGCGCCGGTCGCCGTTGTGGGAATCGGGTGCCAGGAGATGTCAGGTAAGTCGTCGATGGCCACGCCAACCACGTTCTCGCCGCGGGGCGCCGCCCCCAGCGACACGGCCCCGGCCAGCAGGGTCCCCGTCACCGTTAGCATCCAGATGGTAAACCATCGCCAGCGAAGTTTGCGCATGCGAATCGCCTCCACTGATAGCATGCACAATTAACACTTGCAAGACTATTAGGTGAGCACTGGATCTTGCATCCCATCTCCAACCGATCGCGCGACAGAGCCGGCGGGGGTTCCCGCCGGCTTTCTCATGGGCTCGAGACCATTGTAAATGGTTTTCCAGTAGCCCCTAGATCTCGAACGTGGCGCTGCGCTCGGGACCGACCGAAAGGATCTCCACCTTCGCCCCCACCAGCTCCTCGATGCGCCGGACGTAGCGCTGGGCGTTCACCGGCAGCTCGGCGAAGGAGCGGGCGCCCGTCGTCGGCTCGGACCAGCCGGGAAGGGTCTCAAAGACCGGCTCGACCCGGCGCAGCGTGCGCAGCGGCGGAACCGTGCGCAGCACCTGGCCGTCCACCTGGTACCCGGTGCACAGCTTCACCTCGGGCAGCCCATCCAGCACGTCCAGCTTGGTCACCACCAGGCCGGTAATGCCCGCCGCCTCCACCGAGAACCGGGTCGCCACGGCGTCGAACCAGCCGCAGCGCCGGGGGCGCCCGGTCACCACACCGAACTCGCCGCCCTTGGTCCGCAGGTACTCGCCGACCTCGCCCTCCTGCTCGGAGGGGAAGGGGCCTTCACCCACGGCGGTGGTGTAGGCCTTCGCCACTCCCAGGATCCGGGTGATCGCCCAGGGGGGCACGCCGGCGCCAACCGCCGCCGAGCCGGCCAGCGGAGAGGAAGAGGTAACGTAGGGGTAGGTGCCCCAGTCGGGGTCACGGAGCACGCCGAGCTGGCCCTCCAGCAGAATCTCCTCGCCCCGCTCCAGGGCGCCCCGGGTCAGGGTCAGGGAGTCGACGATCATCGCCTTGAGCAGCTGGCCGTAGGCCCAGTACTGCTCGGTGATCGCCTCCGGGTCGATGGCGGGCGCCCCGAAGACCTGGGTCAGCTGCCGGTTGACCGACTCCAGCGCCCAGGCGACCTTGTCGGCCAGCCAGTCCTTCTCCAGCATGTCGCCCACCTGCAGGCCCCGCCGGGCGGCCTTGTCCGTGAAGGCCGGGCCGACGCCACGCAGGGTGGTCCCGATCTTGCGGGCGCCCCGGGCCTCCTCCTCCAACCGGTCGAGGATCAGGTGCCAGGGCATCACGAGCGTAGCACGCTCAGCGATAAAGAGCCGGCCCGCGGGGTCGACGCCCTGCTGGCGCAGGTCGGCCAGCTCCTTCAGCAGCGCCCCTGGGTCGACCGCCACGCCGGGGCCAAGTAGGCACTTGACACCGGGGTAGCAGATCCCGCTGGGGATCAGGCGGAACTTGAAGGTGCCCAGGGGATTTACGATCGTATGGCCGGCGTTGGCGCCGCCCTGGTACCGAATCACCAGGTTCGCCCCTTCAGCCAGGTAGTCTACCATTTTACCCTTGCCCTCATCGCCCCACTGGGCGCCGATCACCGCACGAACCGCCACGGGCCGTCACTCCTTGATCGAACAAATCAAACCGCATACCCATTCAACCACGGCAGGGGTATAACTGACTAATACCGAATGGTATTGTTGTTATAACTCGTGGTTTGAACGGGGGCGTTCCTGTTGATCAAGCTGCTGGAATCCTTCTGTGCGGTAGTGGAGGCCGGGAGCCTGAACGAGGCCGCCGAGCGGCTGCACCTGTCCCAGCCGGCGGTCAGCAAGCAGATTCGCAGCCTGGAGGCCGAACTGGGCGCCCAACTGCTGCTCCGGGGCTCCAAGGGGGTCGAGCTGACCCCGGTCGGGCGCCAGGTCCACCGGCTGGCCAGGCGGGCGGTCGCCGCGATGGATGGCTGCCGGCGGGTGGCCGCCGACTGGCGGGAGCCCGACCGGGGCCGCCTGGTGATCGCCGCCGGCCTCACGCTCACGCTCTTTACCCTGCCGCCGGTGATCCAGGCGTACCGCAAGGTCGCCCCGCAGGTCCGGCTGGACGTGATCACCGGGGACAGCCGGGAGTCGCTGGCCCGGCTCCTGGCCTTTGAGGCCGACGTGGCCCTGGTCACCTCGCCCTCGCCGCACCCGGAGGTCCAGGCGATCCCGCTCTTCGTCGACCCGCTGGTGGCAGTGGGCGCCGAGGGGACCCGCCTGCCCCGGCTGGTCGCCGACATGGACCGGGCGACCCTGATCTCCTTTCGCGCCGGGTCCGGCCTGCGGCAGTATGTGGACCAGGTGCTGGAAGGGCGCGGCGCCCGACCGGCGGTGGTCATGGAGTTCGACTCGATCGAGGCGATCAAGACCATGGTCGCCCTCGACCTCGGCCTCGCCCTGCTGCCCTGGTCCGCCGTCCGGGATGATGTGGACGCCGGGCGCCTGGTGGCAGCTCGGCCCGAGGACTGGCCCGACGCCGGGCGCACGGTCACGCTGCTCCGCCGGCGGGCCGGGCTGCGACCCGGTCCCGTCGGGCCCTTCACCGCCGTGGCCCGGTCCGTCCTGGCACGCTGACAAACCCGGGTTTATCGGCAGCTGGTGCTTGTGCATGCAAGCCGGTGCATAAGGGCGCCGGCGCGCCATCGGCTCCGAAGCAGGAGTGGCGCGCCACCGGTCGCCGATGGATGCGTCAGGCTTTCCCTTATGCACCACCTTGCATGTTGACAGCACCATTCGCCGCACAACCCGTTTATCAGCGGCTAAGACCCCGCGGTACACACCGCGGGGTCTCGCCTTTACTGCTCGGTTGAGCTCTGGACCTGGGTGAAAATGGTCTCCAACTTGTAGCGGCGGAGTTCCTTTCGTAGCTCGGGCTGCTCCTCGGTCGGGCCGACGAACTCCAGGCGCCCGCTCGGGGTAATGCGGACCTTGCCCTGCCACACCCCGGTGATCATGTAGGCGTCTTTGTCCGTCACCGGGCCCTTGTACTTGTAGAGGAAGAGCAGGAATCGGTCCTTCTGGTGCATCAGGGGCATGCCGCCCATGGCGTACTCCTCGCCCCGGAAAATGCCGCCGTTGTCCAGCACGTTCAACTCGGCCAGGCCCGCCGGGCCCTTCAGGACCCGCTGCACCTTCACCCGGTTGAGGGCGAAGAGCACCCCGCCATACCGAATCGTGGCGGGCTCGGTCATCACCTCGACCTCGACCACCAGGTCCGAGGCCCGGGACATCTCATAGACGCTTGTGAAGGTGCGGGCGAGGCTTGTGGGGGCTTCCCCCCCGTCGGCAGGGGAGGCGCTTGCCCAGCCGCCAACGAGGGTCAGAGCCACCGACAGCAGCACAATGATTTTCCGCATGGCTTCTCCCTCCTAGTACAGCGAGTTGACGCCGTCAATGTCATCTTGCTGGGGCGTCTGGGCGCCCGTGGGCACCGACATGAGTACGCCCGAGATGTTGCTGTGCTTCAGGCCCATGGCGTGGCCCATCTCATGCGCAGCGGTGGCCTGCTTGCTCAGGGCGGGGCACCCCGGCACGGGCGGCTGCTGGATCTTCACCTGACTACGAGCCCAGCTCTCATCGGGGTATCCGCCGTAGTTGATGTAGTTCCCGCGGCTGTCCAGGTAGAAGGTGTAGCCGCACCAGTCCACGGTGCCCCAGTTGAGCACATCAAAGTCGATGGTCTGTCCGGATGAGGTGGCTTCCGCAAAGTCCGCCTGGGTGGCCGTGGCGTTCCAGGAGGCCACGCCGGTGCGGATGTCGGCGGTCCACTGCCCGCTGCTGTCGTTGATGAAGAAGGTGCGGTTCTTGATGCCCCCAATCAGCGTGTACGGGGCCGTCGTGACGTACGCCAGCGCCCGGCCGGCGCCGAAGGCGAGGAGCAGGGCAAATACCAGACCGAGCAATCGAACACGGTTCATACAAAACACCTCCGTTCTCGTTGTTCAGTGCTGCCAGATATCGAAACGCCAGTGCATTTGCCCGACGGGCAGGGGCACCGGAGAAGGGTTGGACATGAAGAGCGCCACCACGCCGTCGCTGATCGCCAGTGCGTTCCAGGCCGCTCCGATCGGCATCAGCCCGCCGGGGGTCGCCACGACGGTGTCCCCGAGGCGAACACCCGGCACCTGCGCCGAGGTGGAGATCCCGGTCTCGGGCGGGATCGAGGTCGCCTGGATCAGCTGATACGACGAGATGTGGTTCGTGATCGGGGTCCCCTTCGGGGAGATCTGAAGTGGGGCGACCGACCAGCCCTTCGTGGTGTCCTGCAGGGGCGCCGAACTGTCCTGGCCGGCGTCGCGGATGTAAAAACTCGCTGCCCCGCCGCCGTTGACCGCCGTGCCGGGCGGGAACTCGTCATGGGCGAACGAGAGCACCTGCACTTGCCCGGCGCTGTGCAGGTAGAGCCCGGTGCAGCTCTTGCCCGTGGGGTTGGTCAGCGACAGGTCGACAAAGACCAGGTTCCCGATCTCGGGCGCCTGATCCGACTCGCCCAGGCTGACGCCGATGGCGTTGTCCGCAGCGAGCACCAGGTGCGTCTTCAGGAACAGGTTGGTGCGCACGTAGCCCGACTCCTCGCAGACCACGCCGGCGACGTGGCAGTCGCCGCCCTCCAGTCGGACAAACAGGTTCTGGGTGACCAGCGCACTCTGCTGGCCAGACAGGGAGAGGAGCGTGCCGCAGGTGCCGGCGGTGAGCCGGTAGACCACGTTGCCCGTGGCGCAGCAGGTTTCCACCGGTCCGGGGTTGGCGGCGTCGGCGGCCCAGCGCATCACGGTCAGCGCCGTGGTCCCGTCCAGCACCTCCAGGTCGAAGCTGCAGTCCTGGGGCGAGTGCAGGTCGAAGACATGGCCCGCCTGGCCCGGGCCCACCCGCCCGCCGGTGACGCCCGAGCGGAGCAGCGGGGCGCCCACCGGGGAGGTGAAGATCGTCCCGCCCTGCGGGCCGATCCAGACCAGGGTGGAGCAGCCGAGGGCCAGGACCACATCGCTGCGCAGTACAAGCCCGGCGGCGATGTTCATGGTGCTCCCGGGCGGGCAGGTGACCACGGTCGGAACGGTCGCTGCGTCGATGGCCGCCTGCCAGGCCCAGCTGTCGTCGTGCAGGACCAGGGCGTTGGTCACCCCGGTCTCCGCTGCGGTGGCCAACGTCAGCACCGAAGTGCCCGCCCCGCCCAGGATGGTGGTCACCAGCACAGCCCCTCCGGGGCCGGCGCCCTCGATCGCGATCCCCTGCCCGGTGCGGAAGTCCCCGGGGGTGACCAGCACCAGCGTAGAGGAACCGGCGCTGATCGACCCCTGATTCTCCGCCATGGAGCCACTGGCACCGAAATCCCGCACCACATCCACCGCCAGCCCGAGCGTTCGGGCCGTGCTGCTGGGATTCCAGGTGACCAGGCCCTTGGGTGCCTCAAAGAAACCTGACATGACAAACACCTCACTTCTGTAGATGACGGGCAGGGGGCGCCGAGGAAGGCACAGGGCGGCCCCCCATCCGAAGGGCCGCCCTGACCTGCGTGGGACGGTTAGGCCAGCTGGAAGCCGCCCAGGTTGTAGTCGAACTCGACGGTCTGCGAGGTGGTGCTGCCACCGAAGGAGACGCCGAGGGACGGACCCATGACGGTGCCCAGGCACATGGAGTTGCGGGCGCTGTTGTACAGGAAGATGTTGATGTTCTCATACGGGGTCATGTCGAGCCACTGGCCCGGCAGCAGGGTGGCGGCGTAGATGGCGCTGGAACCCAGGCTGGAGCCGTTGAGCTGGGCGCCCTGCGCCAGGCCGAAGGTCAGGGTCCGGCCGCTCTGGTTGATGATCTCGTAGGACCCGGTGCTCAGCTGCGCGTGCGGCGCCGCCACCGAGAAGACGTTGTTGTCGAACCCGTAAGCGGTCCGGGAGACCGCCTGCCGGCTGGCCAGCTGGGTGATGGTGGCACCGGTCTGGACCAGGGTCTGGGAGGTGTAGACGGAGTACTTGTCCTCCCACTGGACGGTGTTGGACTGATACGGGCTGAACGAGAGCCAGGCCAGCGGGCCGGCGGCCGGCGAGACCTGCTTGGTGATCACGATCTGCTGGCCGGCCTTCACAATCTGCTCCACATAGGTCGGGTCAATGTTGATCTGAAGGGTGTACTGCGGCATCCTCTTTTGCCTCCTTCGGCTGTCTCTTGACTCCCCTTGCGCCAAATAGGGGCGCTGCGGCCTTGTCACCGCCCGGGTATCCGGAATTCCCGGGGAGGGTTAAGAAACGCCAGCAGGCGCTGGCTAGAGAGCATCGGACTTGATCACCTCGCCCTGGAACACCAGTTGGAGAATCCCGGCGGCCAGCGCTGCGGAAATCAGTTCGGAGCGGCTGTGGACCTCGAACTTCCCATAGATGCGCGAGATGTACTCCCGGGCGGTGTGTTTTGTAATGCAGAGTTCTTGGGAGATCTCACTGTGTGTCTTGCCGCTCACCAGCAGGCGGAAGACATCTTCCTCCCTGCGGGTAAAGCGGCGCCCGTGATAGAACATCACAGTCGGAACCTTCCCCTTTCTAACGGTTAGGTGGCTGAAATCTCGGGGGCTGATACGATCATACGTTCGGATGGGGGTCCAGGGCTATTACTCATTCTGGGGGGAATTTTCGACATCGACGGATTACTGCATTGAAAGTCGAAACAAACAAAAAAAGACCTCCGCCGGCGGAGGTCTTTTGATTTTGGGGTGCCTGACTCTACCAGCGCAGAATCACGTGGAGCTTGGTGTGGCCGCCCGGGCGCTCTTCGATGAAGGTGTACCGGGTCTCCCGGGGGGAGAGGGCATACTCAAACCCGCTCACCTTGGTGATGGTGAAGCGGGCGACCGTGCCGGCAGGGGGGCCCACGTGGGCCAGCAGGGCGCCGTCCGGGCGCATCGACAGAAAGAAGGTGTCCTCGGTGGTGACGCTGACGCTGTAGGCGCCTTCCACCTGGACGGTGGCACTCTTGAAGTGCTGCACGCTCCCGGGCTGGTTGGCGAGGTTGATCACCACCTCGCCCGCCTCGCCGGCCATGCCGTCGAGTCCCAAAATAGCCCGGATTTTGGCCAACGTAGGGTCTGAGATCATCACGGTCGCCTTGGACACCGGTCGTTCCCCCTCGGATTTTCTCCCAGAGGGATATGCCTGTCCTGACCCGGCTATTCCAGCCAGGTGATCGTGCTTACCTGCGGGTCAGCTGTGGCCACCTTGCGCACCGCCCGGTCCTCGGGGTCGGCCCAGCCGAAGGTGTGCAGGCGCAGTTCCAGCGCAGGGCTGCCCGGGGTGAACGGCTCGGCCTGGATCCAGGCGATGGGCTTGTGCGGCTGAATCTGCGCAGCGAGGGTCTGGATCGCTGTGGCCATGCGCTTGCGCTCCTCCTCGGAAAGCCGCACCCAGTGCATCGCCTGCAGAATCAGGAGCGTGTTGCCGGGGTCCATCTCGTTGTATGCCTCCACCAGCAGGGGGCCCAGGGTCCAGGTCACGTCCCCCTGGCGCAGATCCGGGCGCCCGCCCTCCGCCTGCAGGGCTGCTGCCTGCTCCAGGCGCTCCAGCCGGCCGGTCTGGTCCGGGGCGAGGAAGGCCTTGGCCGCTAGGAGATCCCCAGGGTCCGTCAGGTCCAGGGGGGCGAGGTCGAGCCCCCGCCGGGCGATCACCCGGGGCATCCCCCCGGCGGCCAGGCGGGCCAGGGCGCCGGGCTCGGCGCCAGAAACCGTAAAGCTCAGAGATGAATCACCCAATACCTGGGAACCGAACCTGTAGCCGTAGCGGTCCAAGAGCAACCGGCTGCCGCCGCCGCACCCCGGGTCCACCAGGGAGAGGCCGCCGCCGAAGCGCTCCACGGTAGCCAGGGCGCCCAGCATCAGCAGGGCGCAGCTCTCCAGCGCCTCCTCGTGTGGCTCCCGGCTGAGCATGAAGTCGAGCATCTCCTCCCGTCCCGCCTCCAGGTCGGCCTCGGCGGCGGCGAGCAGGGCAGGGGCGTCCGCCTCGGCAAAGCTGCCCCCGCAGGAGGGGAAGAAGGAGGCCAGCCGGGGCGCCCCGCCGGACAGGGCCAGCGCATGGAGGGCGCCCAGGAAGAGCGGGACGTTGGCATGGGTCGCGGAGATGATGCGAAAGAAACGGTCGAAGATCGCTCCCGCCGCGGGGCTCGGACCCGCCCCGAGCCCCGCGCACAGCGCGGCGAAGAGCGGGGAGCGCCCACGCCACCGGCTGGCCTGAGCGGCAAAGGCCGAGCGCAAGTGGGCCTGCAAAAGTGGTTCCATCGCGGATTCTCCTCGGTGATCAACTGTGGTAGCAACGGCGCATCCTACAAGGAAAGACGACCCTATCTTACCATAGGGGGGACAAGCGTGCTCACGCGACGCCAGTTTCTTGCCGGTGCTGCCGCGACCCTCGCTGCTGCCACAGGTTGTCGGTCTCCACTGCTGGCCCCGGAGGACCCCGGGCCGCCGCTGCCCGCGCCCGGTGAGCCCCTGCGGGTCGCCCTCCTCTCGGATACCCACGTGCGGTCTGCATCGAGCCCGCTGGCCCTGACCGTCAACAGCAAACTGAGCCAGGCGGTGGCCGACCTTCGCCGGTTCCAGCCGCACCTGTGGGTCTGCAACGGGGATCTCTCCGACCACGGCTATGCCGAAGAGCACGCAGCCTTCAAGGAGATCATGGCCACCGCGGCCCAGCGGGACCGGATCCTCGTGAACACCGGCAACCATGAGTTCTACGACAGGGAGGCCTCCGATGCGGAGGCACTGGCCCGTTTCCGGCGGGCGTACGGGCAAACGCAGGTCTACAGCAGCCACATCTTTGGCGGGGCGCACATCGTCATGCTGGGCGATGAGCAGTGGAAGGGCGCCCCCCACGACCCCGACTGGGCATGGCTCTCGTCGGCCCAACTGCGCTGGTTTGACCAGGTCCTCGCCCGGCACCGGGAGAAGCCCACCGCGGTCTTCCTCCATCAGCCCATGCCGAACACGGTGCGCGGCAGCACAGGGGAGGGGGCGATCGTCGCACAGGCCAAGGAGCTGCGCGGGATCCTGGAGGCCAACCCGCAGGTGCGGCTCTGGTTCTCGGGCCACACCCACTACCCGCTGGATCTGAAGGGCCAGATCGTCACCAGGGGCCGGGTCACCTACATCGCCCTGGGGTCGACCTTCTACCTGATCAGGCCGGCGGGCAACGATACCGAGGCCAGTCAGAGCAGGCTCATGGAGATCTACCCGGACAAGGTGGTGGTCAAGGCTCGCGACCACGCTCGCCGGGCCTGGCTAACCCCAGTTGAGGCCACCATCGACCTGCTTTGAATTTCTCTTCGATATTTCACCGAACGAAAAGGATTTCGATCACTGACCGCCTAATTCTCCCCTGTTCTCACGCCGTCAATTTCACTACCTGGGGAGTTTCCGCCATGCAGAGACTGCTGCACATGGGACGACAGGCGCTGCTGCCCGGGCCTCACCGCCTGATGCGCGGCCGACTTCGGTACCTGGCTCTGGCCATGGTGATTCTCGGCGTTCTATCCATTATGGCAGAGATCAAACCGGCCCCATGGTCGGCCACCTGGTCGGTCGCTATGGGGCTGCTGGCTGTTGGCTTCGTGGTGGCAAGCCTGGACTGGCGGCGAATTCCCGGCGCCTTCGCCATCCCCTTCTGCCTCGCGGTCGACCTGCTCGTGGCGGCGATTATGTGGTTCAACCCGCAGCATCATGGGGTCGGCTTCGTCTTTGTGATGAGTTCGGCCTTCTTCGGCGCCCTGTTCAGCCTACCCGTGGTCCTCGCACACCTGGGCATCGTGGCGCTGGCGCTTGGCGGGCAGGCCGTCGTCGGCGGCCCCGATTCATCGATGGCCTATATCGCCCTCTCCGTCGTGTCCATTGTGGGCTTTCTGCGGGTTTTGAACTGGGCGCTTCAGCAAGAGGCGAGCAGGGCGACCACCCTGCAGACCCTGCTGGAACTGCTGCCGGTCCTGAAGGCTCATGGCGTGGAGAAGGTGGTCCGGGCGGCGGTGGACCAGCTGGTCAAGGTGACGGCCAGCGACTCCGGCATGATCATGCTGGTAGTCCCCGAGACCCGCATGCTGCGCACGCATTACCTGCACTTCGAGCGGCCGATCTCCCAGGAGGAAGAGGATGCCTGGGCCACGCTCGAATTTGAAGTCGGCCACGGAATCGCCGGCTGGGTGGCCGAGCACCGGGAGCCCGTGCTCACGGGCGATGCCGAGGCCGACCCCCGTGCCATTCATGTCCCGGGCACCCCTGCGGCGGAGGAGTCGCTCATGGTGGTGCCGCTGATCAGCGGCGGTACCCTGTACGGCGTCCTGCGGTTGCACCGGGAAGGGCTGAATCAGTACACCGCCGGCGACCTTGACCTGCTGCAGCTCATGGCGGCTCACGTGGCCGACGCCCTGGCCCGGGCCGAGCTTGAAGAGCGGGTCGCCCGGACCGACGCCCTGACCGGGGTCTACAACCGGCACTTCCTCAACGAGTGGTCGCAGGCCCTGGTGCCCAGCGACCGCGAGGTGAGCGTCATCATGATCGACTGCCGCAAGTTCAAGCAGATCAACGACCAGTACGGTCACCTGACTGGCGACTGGATCCTGCAAGAGGCATCCCGCCTGATCCGTGAGAGCGTGCGCAACGGGGACCTGATCGTGCGATACGGCGGCGATGAGTTCCTGGTGGTGCTCCGTCACAGCGGCGCCGAGCAGGCCTCGCTGGTCGCCGGCCGCCTGCTCGACCGGGTGGAGCGCTGGAACCACACCCAGCCCGAGGGGCGGCCCCGGCTGGCGCTTGACGTAGGCGTCGACACGGCCCCGGAGTCGCAGTGGTCGGACCTGCTGGAGCGGGCCGACGCCCGAATGTACGCATCGAAGCGGGCATCGTAAGCTGCTGTCAAACGAAAGCACAAGCGCCAGAAGCCAAGGCTTCTGGCGCTTGACAGGTCGCTGACAAACGGGTCATGGCGGCGAATGGTGCATTCAACAGGCAAGGTGGTGCATAAGGGAAAGCCCGACGCATCCATCGGCGACCTACAGAGCGGCGTCCGATGGGGACGTACCCGCGGAGGCGCCAACAGGACGTT
>JBOZRQ010000001.1:0-36248 GCA_050789255.1 Symbiobacteriaceae bacterium | reverse complement strand
GCCCGGACCTGACGGTGTTCCGGTCGACCTTGTGAAACTGGGCTGGCTCCCTCACGAAGCATCGGCGATTGGCCTCCGTCCGCTTTTTGTCATGCCAGGGAAGTCCTCAAGTGAAAAAACGGACGGAAAGCAAACGGGACCCGAGGGGTGCCAGACGCTCAGGCGCTGGAGACCTTGGGACTGTGGGTCCCCCTATCGGGCGCCCAAGTTTGGCTCGGGAATCCGGTAGGTCTCCGTCCGTTTTTTTCGCGCCTGGCCGCGTACGGCTCGCAAAAAACAGACGGAGCTAGTGTCGGGCGCCAGGGCCCACCATTACATAACCCCCGACGCCATAACCGACGGTCACCAGAAGAAACCCGCCATTTTGTGCAGAGACATAAGACTGGCGGGCTGCATGAATGTGCGCAGCCATTCATGCCTGACGGGGTTCGTCATCAGCCGAACACCCCGCTGAAACTAGCGGGGTGTTCGGCTATTACGCTTGTTCGGGCGCCTCAGGGGGATCCTCCACGCCGGCCAGGTAAACCCAGCGGCCGTCGAGCTGCACGAACTGGGAGAGCTCGGTGAACTGGTCCTCTTCGCCGGTCAGGCGATAGCGGGCGTTGAACATCACCCTGGCGATGCCCTGATCGTCAGCGGGCCAGACCTGCTTGACGGTCAGTCCCAGGAACTCGACCTGGCGGCAATAGAGTAAGGTCTCCTGGAGGTACTGCTCCTTGGGGAACTCCTTGACCTGCTCGTTGTCTGGATGCGTCGTCTTGTACAGGTACTCGGGGTTGCCCACGACAAAAGCCGTGTAGCGGGAGCGCATCAGCGCCTCGGGCGTGGCGGGCCAGACGCCCCCCTCCACCGCAAGGCCGCAGCACTTCTTGAACTTCTCCCCGCTTCCGCAGGGACAGGGATCATTACGGCCGATCTTACGCAAAGCTTATTCCCACCTCGACTGTTCTACACTGTGCAGTAGTGTACCCTTACGAGGCGGGAAGAACAAGACTTTCCTGGCGGATATGCCGTCCTAAACCTTTTTCAGCAGATGATCGGTCGGGCTGTAGTCGATCTTCCAGTCCACGAAACTGCCCAAGGTTCCACACCGGATACACCGCTGACCGACGGTAACCCACTTGACGTCTCCGGTCTCACGAAACGAAAACCCAACCGCCACCTCAAACTCCTTACCCTTGCAGGGGCAGACGCACTGCTGAGGGTCTGCGTCTTCCCAGAACTCCTCGCTGTCACAGATGAAGGCCTTTTGTTTGCAGGAAATGCAAACCCTTCGGGCTGCGCCTTCCTCCGTGTCCCCGTAGAGCCGAAATACCGTACCTCCGCAGTTGGCGCAGGTTGACTGCCTGATGTCAGTCGCGACGTAGCCCTCCGCAGTATACAGTCTGACATACTCGGCGAGGTCTGCGAACTCAGTACCCTTCCACCACTTTCCAGACGTGTCAATTGCCACGCTTTCCACCCCCGGGGGTTACCTCTTCCACCACTTTGCCATCCTTATCGAAGCCTTGCACGCTGCTGATGACCGGCAGACCACGCGTGCCATTCGGGCCGATGTAGGCTGCGAAATACATCCCGCCGCCCAGCTTAGCTGGAAGCTGAGATCCATCGGCGAAGGTGATGGTGACCTTGACCACGGTCGGGTTGTTCACCTCTCCGCGCACGGTGACCAGGAGAGTCCCATCAGGCAGGGTGCCGGCTCCGGAGCCAGGCAGAGCAAGCGGCGGGTTGTTGCAGGGCCCGGCGCCCCATGCGGCGCCGCCGTCGGTCGATGCGTGGCCCGTGCCGCACTGGTTCCCCTTCTGAAAGCGGAAGAAGATCACCTGGTTGCGGCCGACGGTTACCCTGCCTGTCTCGGTGACGGGAACGCCCAACTGCCGTTCCACATTGCTGATAGGGTTGAGGTTGGAGAATAACCCGCAGCCTGCAACGCTCAGCGCTGCCAGCAGCACGACAATCACCCGAGTCACCATAGTCGGCCCCCCCACTTTAGAGCTTGTCTATACTATAAACTATCTTTCCGCAAAAGCACTACCGGGGCCCCGCCATGAAAGCGGAGCCCCGGTATCTTATGGCTGGAACAGCGGATTGCCCTTGGCGGCGGCGTCAAGGTCCCGGACCACGAGCCCGATGTCGACGTTCTTGCGCTTGGCGAGGTCTACCAGCCTTGCGCCCGAGGCCGTCTTGACACCGTCCGGGCCAAAATGCTTGGCGATGATGTTGCGGGCCTGCGGTACCTGGGTGATGATCTCGGAGGCCGTCCAGTCCCGGAAGTTCGGCATCGCTGCATCCCTCCGGGCGTTATGTTGCCCAAAATGACTGCAGCGCACGGCAGGGGAGTTCTGTCAAAGGGCGAACTGTTATTTATCGGAAACATAGAAGATACCTATCTATGCGAAAGGCAGGGACTGTCGGAATGAATGAGCGCCTATGGCATTACGCCCTGAACGGCCAAACCCTGGGGCCAGTCCCCGAATCGCAACTTCAGCACATGTTCAGCAGCGGCGCCCTGCCCCGCCAGAGTTACGTCTGGACGTCCGGCATGGCCGAGTGGGCGGTCGCCGCCGGCCTGGATGCCTTCGCCGAGCGCCCTGCCCCCGCCCCCGCCCCCACTCAGCAGGCGCCGTTCTCGCCCAGCGAGCTGGTCCTGCTCAACGGCGAGCAGTTCGGCACCAAGGCCATGCTACCGGTCCACAACGTCGAGCTGCCCCACACCGATCAGAAGGTCAACGGCGCCGACGTGGCCCGGGCCATGCTTGCCGTGGCCTTCCTGGCCTGCGAGCAGGCGGGCTCCATCCGGCTGGCGCTTCAGCCCCGCAAGGCCATGATGGGCCTGCGCACCGAAATGGACCTCATCGCCGAACCCGGCCCGGCCCCCGGGGCTCCGTTTCCCCAGGGCAGCTTTGAATGGGTGATCGCCTCCCTGGTGGCAGCCCACGGTCGGCTGCAGGTCAGCGCCATCGTCCACCACCTGCTGCTCAAGGATACCGCCGACGCCGATCGCCAGTGTCTGGAGGTCGCCAAGCAGATCCTGCACGAGCGCGGCCTGCTCACCCGAGAGCAGGTGAAGGCGGCCCTGATCTTCACCGTCAACAAGTACCACATCACCCCCGGGGCCGCTGCGCTGCTCAGGCAGCACTCGGTCCAGCCGGTCCGGCAGCTGCTTGACGGCGCCCGCACCGGCCGCCCGGACATCTGGTCGGCGCTGACCACCCAAATCGTCGCCGGCACCAACTCGCGGACCACCTCGAGCGACTAGGCACGACTAGACTACTACCACCGTCGCCCTAGCAAAGGATCGGGTATCTGTCTCATGGCGACTATGCCTGTACAAACTGTATCATGAACGCCATAGGAGCATCCTAGGGCGAGGTGTCGTTCATGAAGAGCATGCAGCGCTGGGGCGTCGCGATTGTTATACTGGCGCTGCTGACCGCGGCGGTCGCTGTCACGGCGTATCGAATTTAGGAAGAACATCGCAAAGGCCCCGCACTGCCTCACCCGAGGCGGTGCGGGGCCTTTTTGCTAACCGCCCAGGTAGCTCTTCAGGACAGCCTCTTCCTTGAGCAGCTCCCGGGCCGGGCCGGTCAGCTTCACCTCGCCGACCTGCAGCACGTAGGCCCGGTCGGCCACCGCGAGTGCCGCCGTGGCGAGCTGCTCGACCAGGAGCACGGTCTTGCCCCGCGCCTTCAACTCCAGCACCGTGTCGAGCACCTGGCGCACGAAGATGGGCGCCAAGCCCATCGAGGGCTCATCCATAGCCAGCAGGTCGGGGTCGGACATCAGCGCCCGGGCGATGGCGAGCATCTGCTGCTCGCCGCCCGAGAGCGTGCCGGCCTGCTGCCGGCGGCGCTCGGCCAGGCGGGGGAAGAGCTTGTACTGGGCCTCCATGCGGGCGCCGACCGCCGTGCGGTCCTTAAAGTACTGGCTGTATGCACCGAGCAGCAGATTGTCCTCCACGCTCTGGTCGCCGAAGACCTGCCGCCCCTGGGGCACATGGGCGATCCCCATCCGCATGATCCGGTGAGCCGGGAGGCCCTGGATTGGGGCGCCCTTATACTCGACCCTGCCGCCGGCCGCCGCTGTCAGTCCTGTGATCGCCCGCAGCAGCGTGGTCTTGCCGGCGCCGTTGCGGCCGATGACGGCGACGATCTCACCGGGCTTCACCTCCAGGTTGACCCCCCGCAGGGCGGTGGCGGAGCCGTAGTTTACCTTCAGGTCAGAGACCGTGAGCAAGCTTCGCCACCTCCTCTCCCCCGAGATAGGCCTCCACCACCCGGGGATCCCGCTGAATCGCCGCCGGCGTGCCCTCGGCGATCTTCTCGCCGAAGTCCAGCACGGTCACCGTGTCGCAGAGCCCCATGATCATCTCCATGTGGTGCTCGACGATCAGGATCGCCAGGCCGGCCTCCCGCAGGCGGGAGACCACGCTCATGATCTCCTCGATCTCCCCGGGGCCGCAGCCGGCCGCCGGTTCGTCAAGGATCAGCAGCGCGGGCTGCAGGGCCAGCGCCCGGCCGATCTCCACCAAGCGCTGCTTGCCGTAGGGCAGGTCGCCGGCCGGGGTGTCAGCCAGATCGGTCAGGCCGAGCATCGCCAGCAGTTCCAGCGCCCTCGCCGTGAAGGCGGCCTCCTCCCGGGCCTGGACCGGACTGGCGCTCAGCCAGTGCAGAAACCCGGACCGGAAGTGGCGATGGAACCCCACCAGCACGTTCTCCCGCACAGTAAGGCCGGGGAAGATCTGCAGGTTCTGGAAGGTGCGGGTGACGCCCAGGCCGGCCATGGCGTGGGGCGGCGCCCCGGTCACAGCCTTCCCCTGCCAGGTTATCCGCCCGCCGGAGGGCCGGTAGATGCCCGACAGCAGGTTGACCATCGTCGACTTCCCCGAGCCGTTGGGGCCGATCAGGCCGTGAACCGAGCGGGCCCGGACCTCCAGGTCCACCCCGCCCACCGCCACCAGCCCGGCGAACTGCATCCTGAGACCCTCGGTCTTGATCAGGATCTCGCCCGCCTTGCTGGCGGGAACCAGCCAGGGCGGCACGGTCGCGGCGACCGGGGCAGAAGCCGTCGCCTGAGCAGCTCGCCGAACCGAGCGGCGCTTCCACAGAGAGGACAGCCCGCCTACGATGCCCTCCGGCATCGCCAGCAGCGCCACCAGCAGGATCGTCCCGAAGATCATCAGGTGATAGTCATAGAGCCGCTCGAAGAGCTGCGGGAGCAGGGCGACCACCACGGTACCCACCAGCGGGCCGGCCAGGGTGCCCGCCCCGCCGACGATCACCCCGATCAGGAAGGTGATCGAGACCGAGAACTGAAAGCCGTCGGAGTTCAGGAAGGTATTCTGGAAGGCGAGCAGGGCGCCGCCCAGCCCGGCGTAGAAGGCCGAGATGCCGAAGACGAGCATCTTCCAGGCGCGCACGTCGATCGCGAGCACCCCGGCGGCCGCCTCGCTCTGCCCCAGCGCCCGCAGCGTCCGGCCGAACCGGGTCGAGACCAGGTTGGCGAGCACCAGCGTTGCGACCAGGGCGGTGAAGCCCACGGCGTAGTAGTAGCTGGCGCCGATCTCAGCCCAGGCCGGGCGGTGGATTTGCAGGCCCGCCGGCCCGCCGGTCACCGAGACCCACCGGTTCGCGGCGATCTCAACCACCGCGCCGAAGGCGATGGTGACCATGGCCAGGTAGGGCCCCTTCGCCCGCAGGGAGAGCAGAGCGACCACCGCACCCGCTGCAGCCGCTGCGAGGGCGCCCGCCACCAGCGCCACCGGGAAGGGCGCCCCCAGCCGTGAGGCCGACAGCGCCGCCCCGTAGGCACCGATGGCATAAAACCCCGCATGGCCCAGCGAGAGCTGGCCGGAATAGCCCACCAGCAGGTTCAGCCCGGCGATGATGGTGTAGAGGAAGGCGAACCGCTCAAGCAGGTGGATGAAGAATACGGTCGGGTAGAGCCAGGGGAGCAGGTAGATCACCCCTGCCGCCACCGCGGCCAGGAACCACTTGTGCTTTAGCAGCTTCATCAGAACTTCTCCCTGAGCCGCCGCCCGAAGATCCCGCTGGGGGAGACCGCCAGCACCAGCAGGATCAGCAGGAAGGGGGTAATATCTTTCCAGTCGGCCGCGACCCCGGCGGTCACCTGCTCCACCACGCCGATCAACAGCCCGCCGACCAGGATCCCCGCCGGGTTCTCCAGGCCGCCCACGATCGCCGCAGCGAAGGCCCGCAGCCCCAGCCCCAGCCCCATGGTAAAGGAGGTCTGGGTGATCGGGCCCACCATCACCCCGCCGAGGCCGGCCAGGGCGGAGGCGAGCAGGAAGGCGAAGACCGCCATCAGGCGGGGGTTGATCCCCATCAGGCTGGCGGCGTCCCGATTCCAGGCGACCGCCGCCAGCGCCTTGCCCAGGATGGTGCGCCGCAGGAAGATGAAGAGCAGCGCCATGGTGACCAGCGAGGCGGCCGCCACGAAGAGCTCATGCGGGAGGACCCCCACCCGCTCGGTCAGCCGGATCACCGTGCTGCCGAACGGGGAGGGGAAGTTCATCGGGTTGCGCCCCCACTTCAGAAGCGCCAGGTTGCGCACGATCATGGAGACCGCCACCGTCGAGAGGATCCAGCCGATGGAGAGAAAGTGGCGCAGGGGCCGGATCGCCACGTACTCCAGGGCCACCCCTGCCGCCGCAACGATCAGGACCGCTGCCAGCAGCCCCAGCCACCAGGGCAGGCCCGCAGTGACCATCATCAGGCCGACCATGGCCCCTAGCATCAGGAAGTCGCCCTGGCCGAAGTTCATCGTGTTGGTGGTGATGTAGGTCACGTAGTAGCCCTGGGCCACCAGGGCGTAGATGCTGCCCAGGACCAAGCCTGCGATGACCGCCTGCAGAAGCTGTTCCATGCTCAGCCCCCCGCTCGTTTGGCTACTTGGCCTTCACCACGCGCCCGTCCTTCCAGGTGCCCACGAACATGTGGTCAGCGCCCAGCGACTCGTGGTTCGAGGAGCTGAAGGGCTTCGCCGGGGTGGCGGTGACGCCCTTGAAGTCCGACATCGACTCGATGGCATCCCGCAACTTCTTGGGATCCGGGCCGACCTTCTTGATGGCCTGGAGGATCAGCTGGAGGCTGTCGTAGGTCTGGGCGGCGGCGATCGGGAAGATGTACTTGTCGCCATAGAGCTGCGTCATCTTCTTGTCGAAGGCGATCGCCTCGGGGCTCTGGTCGACGGTGAAGGACTGGATCATAAACAGGTTCGAGGTGTTGACCAGGTCGCCCGCCAGCTTCTTGACCAGCGGATCGCCGCTGGCCCAGGAGCCCATGAAGACCGGCTTGTAGTTGATCTTGTCCGCGCTCTTCAGCACCTGGGCCACCTCGGGCGCCAGGGCGTAAATGATCACCATGTCGACCTTGGCGTCCCGCATCTTGTTGAGCTGCGGGGCCATGTCGGTGTCGCCCACCTGGAACGAAGCGGTGGCGGGGACCTCAACGCCGTAGCTGGCAGCGTGCTTCTTCACTTCGTCGACGCCGAAGGTGCCGTAGCCGGTGGTGTCATGGATGACGCCAATCTTCTTGTAGCCCTTCTCCTTGGCCCAGCGCAGCATCACCTGCACCTGGGCGGAGTCGACCATGGAGACCCGGAAGATGTAGTTCTTCGGCTCGTTGGCGAACTTCAGGGTAATCGGCGCCGCCGTGGCGACCGGAATCACTTCGGGGATCTCGCTCTTCTGCACGAAGTCGATGTGCTGGTTGGCGTTGCCGGAGTTGGCCGGGCCCAGCAGGGCGACCGCCTTGTCCTGGGAGATCAGGCGGGTGACCAGCTCGACGGACTTCTGCGGGTTCGCGGCGTCGTCGTAGATGATGACCTTGACCTTCTGGCCGTTGTAGCCGCCGGCGGCGTTGAACTCGTCGACGGCGATCTTGACGGCCTGCTCGGCGGCCTGGCCGTACGAGGCCGTGCCGGCGCTCATGTCGATCGCCATGCCGATGACGATATCTTCCTTCGGGGCGGTCGTGGTGTTCCCCTGATTGCTCGCTGCGGGGGTCGTCGTCTGCTTGGAGTCCTTCACGTTCGGCCCGCAGCCGGCCGCCACCAGGGCCGCCATTGCGATCGTCATCGTCCAGGCAAAGATCCGCTTCCTCATCTTCTCGTGCTCCCCTTCCCCATGTGCGTGTGCTAGTACATCACCATGCCGCCGTCCAGGTTGATCGCCTGGCCGGTGATTCCCCTGGCTGCGTCGCTGGCCAGGTAGACCGCCAGTGCGCCGATCTCGGCGGGATCGAGCAGCCGGCGCTGCGGGGTCTTGCTGTACACCGCGATCTCAAGGGCCTGCTCCTGGGTCGCCACCCCGAAGTTGCGCATCAGGTCGGGGATCTGGCCCCTCACCAGCGGGGTGTCCACAAAGCCGGGACAGATGGCGTTGCAGGTGATGCCGTCCTGAGCCGTCTCCACGGCCGTGGAGCGGGTCAGTCCCAGCACCCCGTGCTTCGCCGAGACGTAGGCCGCCTTGTAGGGCGAGGCATACTTGCCGTGGATCGAGGCGATGTTGATGATCCGCCCCCACCCCGCGTGCCGCATGTGCGGCAGCACCGCCCGGGTCAGGAGGAACGGACCGGTCAGCATCACCGAGATCAGCCGGTTCCACTGCTCGATGGGGAACTCCTCAATCGGCGCCACGTGCTGAAGCCCGGCGTTATTGACCAGCACCCCGACGGTCCCGTGGCTCCGCACCGTCTCCGCCACCAGGGCTGCCACCTGATCCGGGTCTGACACATCTGCAGCCGCGGCGGCAGCGCTGCCCCCGGTCTGCCGGATGGCGTAGGCCGTCTCCTCCGCCCGAGCCTGGATGAGATCCGCTGCGATCACGTGAGCCCCGCCGCCTGCCAGGGCCTCGGCCACCGCTCTCCCAATGCCGCTCCCGGCGCCCGTGACTACAGCCACCTTTCCACCCAACGGCTCCGTCGGACTGGTAGTCACCATCTCCCACCTCCGCGTATAGCGATTTGACGCTATTGCAGATAAAGAGCAAGAACTATGCCAAATCAGAAATGTACCCATTCCGAACATGAATGTAGGGAAACCCCAACACTTCTGTGTCGGGGTTTCCCTACATGTGTAGCATGGTCCCTACGTTATCTTCTGGTGCGACCGCTCAGATCGGTCGTGTCCACCACTCCGACGCGATTGAATATCCGAGTGAGGACAACATCTCCCGCTTTGGCTGATCCAGATGCCCGCAAACGACCACGCACTGCGCTGCTCCCCGTTCTTTCGCCGCCTGAACTGCTGCGTCGAGCAGCGCCTTGCCGGTGCCGGCCCAGTCAGCGCCGGTGACGCAAAAATCATCGATGGAACAGGTGAGGCCGCCCGCATACACCGGCGGGGACGGGACCAGCGATGCAATCACAAACCCATCGACGGCCGAGTCTGTCTCATGTACGAACGCAATGACATTCTCCCGGCTGAGCAGATGCGGGAGAAAGGCAGCCTGCCGTTCCCATGAGTCCGGCGCCTTGCTCCAGAAATGAGGCTGGTATGCCGAGTACTGGATTCGCTTCTGTTCCGACAGGTTGACCATCGCTGCGACGTCTGCGGGCAGAGCTTTGCGAATGTGGTGCTCCATTGTCGGGTGACCTCCTGCGACGTTTGTGAAACTAGTCACGCGGCTCCGGAACCGCTTCTCTAGTTGAGCACCCAACTCCTGCCTTACGGTTGGCTCGCCAAGTCACTCGACGCAGCCGTGTACCGATCGTCACCCATTTGGGCGACGAACCCTCCCATTCCCCCTGGTATGATCGTCAGGTGCAAGTGACCCTTTTTGTAGCGTCGAACGCTTGTAGGGCTAACGCGGCCGGACATGGGGACGATGGTGCCCTTGCCTTCGGAAGGAACCCAGTGGTGCTGCAAGAGGGAGGCATGAATCCGTTGCTTCCACTGATAACTGGGCTCATGAATGAACTGAGCGTGAATCTTGTACATGCCATCTGAAACCACATAGCAGTGCCCGGCCAGCGGGTAGGACCGAAATGGCGCCTCGCCGAGGCAGTCTAACAAGTAGGCTCTTACTTCCTTGGGAGGCCAGGCGCGACGCTTGGGCGTGTACATTGACAGAAATGTTCCAGCCTCGATCGCTCGAAACCTGGCGCGACTTGAGTAGATGGCAAGGATGACGAATCCACATGGAAAGACAGCCCAGGCCAACCACTTCCCTAGGGCAACAAGCCACGTCATGAGCGACCGTCACCTCCTTGCTCACCTGATTTAGGGTATGATTCACACCTGGAGAGTGCGGTCCTTGGCTCCAGGAAAAATTGGAAGGAAGGTCTGGTTTGTCCCGCACAAGTCGTGTCAGCATACGGAGAGCCTCCACCGTTGCCGGTGGAGGCTCTCCGCGATTAGTTGCCCGTGTTTCGACGCCTTAAGGGGTCGCGCCGTCGGCCCAGAAGTTGACCACCACGTTGCCAATCACGCCGGGAAGCTTGAAGAATGCGACGGGGTTGGTAACGACCGAGCTGGCCATGTCGGTCGGCGGAACGAGCTTGGCATCCACGTACCAAGTTTCACCGACAAGCCGGGCTCCTCCGCCCAGTAACTCGAAGGTGTAGCCACCGGTAGGCTGGAGCCCGCCGGCAAGGCCCACGATGACGTTGTCATCCGCACCGACAGCAACCTTATAGGAGGCGGACCGATCATTAGCGACGGCGGCGGCCCAGTCCTGAAGGTCCGACGGAACGTCAGAGGCCGGCACGGGGACTGCGGTCACCTGGGCGTCGCCCGGGATCAATTTGCCCGTGGGGGGCGCCTCCGGGGCTGCTTCCGGGCTAGTGAGCAAGTCGAGCTTCAAGTCCTTGTCCGGGCGCTCAGAGAGGCCCAGGATCGTGGTGAGGGCGTCGGCCGTAATCATCGTACGTCCGCCGATGATCTGCACCGGGCCGGCCATCCCGATCATGTTGCGCCGGATGTAGAAGACGCCGCGCTGGTTCATCTCGGCCTCCGCCTGGCCAACCACGAACATGGCTGTCCGATCGGGCATCGCTACGATGGCCGTCTGGGTGGCCGCCTCCCACGTGACTTCACCGCCTGCCGCTTCGGCGATGAAGCGCAGGGGCACATAGAGGGTCTCACCCTGCCGGAAGGCCGGCTGATCGAACGCCACCGTCTTGCCCGACACGGTGATGGCCACGGGCAGGAAGTGGTTGGCGGTCACGGGGACACCGAGCGCCGTGTCGGCGAGTACAGGGGCGGCATTCAACAGCAGGAGCAGAGCGGCAGTACCAGCCGATTTTTGTAACAGGTTCATTTTTGTTCCTCCTTGAGCGTGTTCTCACAAGACAGACGGGTGGGTCTACCGATTGGGTTTCATTACCGGTCGGGCCCGGTCATCATTCATAAAGGAAACAGGGGAGTCGGCGTTAGTCCACCGCTCCCCTGTTTTGAGTTTGTTTCGTTATGTCAGCCTACCTTACATTTTGTTTACGGCCACGATACCTCCGTGTTATGAATGAGGACAGGGAAGGAGCGATGACGATGGTCGTTATCAGAGACGGTCGCAGCGAGGATCTGCCACATCTCCTGTCCATCTATAACCATGCCGTCTTGCATACCTCGGCCACCTTCGACCTGGAGCCGCAAACGCTGGAGCAGCGCCGTGAGTGGTTCTCCCACCATGGCCCGGATTACCCGCTGCTGGTTGCGGAGGACAGCCGAGGCATTCTCGGATATGCCTGCCTCTCCCCGTACCGGCCCAAGCCGGCGTACGGGAAGACGGTCGAGTCCTCGGTGTACGTCGATGACCGGTACCACGGGCAGGGCGTCGGGACCGTGCTGATGCAGGAGCTGGTGCGGCGCGCTGCTCAGCTTGGCTATCACTGCGTGTTGGCTGGGGTCGTAGGCGGGAACGAGGGCAGCGCACGGCTTCATGAGAAGGTGGGCTTCCAGCACGTCGGTTGCCTCAAAGAGGTCGGCTTCAAGTTCGGCAACTGGCATGACGTCCACTGGTACGAATTGATTCTCGATCCTACACCAGCCCGGCCTCGCGAGCGCTGATAGCGGCTCGCTCCACTTCTGCATACCCTTGGAGCCCGGCACCATGCAAATCTAGTGCGAGGAGGCCTTTGGCCTCCTCGGATTGATTCCGGGGCGACTGGTGCAGGCCTCTCCGGGGCCCGTTCCCCCGCCGAACCCTCGCCTCGCACCGGTTTTGCACGGTCACCCCTGCCGGGGGTGTGCAAGAATGGAGCGAGGTATCGGCCGCCCTACACCAGGCCAGCCTCGCGGGCCCGGATAGCGGCCTGCGCCCGGTCGACCACCTGGAGCTTGCTGAGAATGTTCGAGACGTGGTTGCGCACGGTCTTGGGCGCCAGGACCAGCCGCTCGGCGATCTCGGCATTTTTCGCGCCCTCGCCGATCATCACCAGGATCTCACGCTCCCGGTCGGTCAGTTCGGGGAAGACCTGGGCTGTGGCCGGGCGCATGTTGGAGAAGAAGTCCATCATCCGCCGGGCGATGTTGGGGCTGAAGATCGCCTCGCCCCGACCGACCGCCTGGATCGCCCGGAGCATGTCCATATGGTTGGCGCCCTTGAGGATGTAGCCCCGGGCGCCGGCCCTCATCGCCTGAAAGACGTTGCTGTCGTCGTCGAACATCGTGACCACCAGCACGCCGATGTGGGGGCTGTGGCCGGTGATGCGACGGGTCGCCTCGATGCCGTTGCAGCCGGGCATCTGCACATCCATCAGCACCACGTCGGGCTGGAGCCGCAGCGCCAGGTCGACCGCCTGCTCGCCGTCGCCGGCCTCCCCCACCAGGTCGGTGTCCAGCGCTGCCGTCAGCAGTGCCCGGACGCCATCCCGAAAGAAGACATGGTCGTCGGCGACAAGAACTCGGATTGGTTCCACAGGTCATTCGCCCCCTGTTTGGGATTGGGTGAGACTGAGCGGCAGCGTCGCCGTCACCAGGGTGCCGCCGTCAGAGCGGCTCGCCACCTTCAGCGCCCCGCCGACCTCGACGGCCCGCTCCCGCATGGATGTGAGGCCGACGCCCGCCCGGCCGGATGGCGCCAGCCCGCGGCCGTCATCCTCCACGGCGAGGCACAGGTTGTGGTCATCCACCAACAGTCGGATGGTGGCCACGCTGGCCTGCGCGTGCCGGATGGTGTTGGTGAGCGCCTCCTGGGCGATCCGGTAGGCTGCGACCTCCACGGCAGCCGGCAGCGGCGGCAGGTGATCGGGCGCCTCCAGCCGGAAGCGCAGCTGGGCGGATCCGCTCTGGTACTGAGCTACCGTCTCCCGCAGGGCGCCGATCAGCCCGAGCTGGTCGAGGGCCGGCGGGCGCAGGTTGTAGACCAGCCGACGGATGTCGGCAAGGGTGGACTCCAGGTCGCTCTCAAGCTCGGCCAGCACCCCATCCACGGCGGCGGGGTTGTACTGTCCCAGCACCCGGGCCGAGCCGATCTTCAGGCCCAGGGCGGCCAGCCGGGGGCCGAGGCCGTCATGGAGGTCCCGGCGCAGCCGGCGCCGCTCCTCCTCGATGGCGGTGACCAGCCGCTCCCGGGAGCGCCGCAGATCTGCGTTGAGCCGAACGCCGTGGACGGCTACACCCGCCTGGCGGGCCAGGTCCTCCAGCAGGAGGCGGTCGGCCCCGGTGAAGGGGTCGTCGGCGGCCCGGGGCCCTACGACCAGTTGCCCCACGACCTCGGACTGATAGACCAGGGGCAGGGTCAGGGGCTCAGCAGGAGGGCTGCCCACCTCAGCGGCGGTGGTGAACTCCTCACCGCTCCGCAGCGAGATGGCGGCATAGGGCAGCCGAAGGGCATCCCCGACGGTTGCCACGATCGACGGGAGCACCTGCTCGGGCGCCATGGCAGCCTCCAGGCGCCTGCCCAGCCGGGAGAAGGCCTGGTAGGGATCATCCCGGTCGCCGTAGCGCAGCCGGTTGACCCAGTACTGAAGCCGCTCCCGCAGGGGCTGGAAGAGCACGGCGACGAGGCCGGTGCCCAGCATGGAGATCCAGAAGTTCCCCCGGGTCTGAAAGAGCAGGCCCAGGGCGCCGACCACCAGGGCGTAAATCGCCGCCACGGCGACGGTGAGCAGCGTGTAGACCAGCGTCCGGCTGATCAGCAGGTCGATCTCCCACAGGCGGTGCCGGAGCACGGCGAAGACGATCGCCACCGGCAGGATCATCATGGCCAGATAGCTCGCCGTGCCCGTGACCATCAGCGCAGCGATCCCGGTCAGGCCCAGCAGGGAGAGGGCGAAGTGGAAGGGCACGAAGAACAGCATGGTGGCTGCAAGGCCGCCCATGAACCACTTGGCCTGCTGGCGCTCCACATACCCGGAGATCCGCCGATACCGGTAGATTTGGGCGCAGATGCCGAGGGCCACGAAGGCCGAGACGACCCCCGCCTGCACGACCGGCGGCCACCCGTTGAAGGCGTAGGGCTTGTCGGGCGTGGGGTAGAACGCCGCGCCGACCGGCAGGAACAGGAGGGCGATCCAGCGGCTCCAGCGGGGCTCGAACCGGCCATCAGGGAACAGGCAGAAGGCCAGGAACAGGAAGACCACGCTGAAGTAGCCGAGGAGCGTCTGGGGAATGGCGACGAACAAGGGCAGATCAGCAATCCAGGGGCCGTCGGTGGTCCAATAGCCGCTGCCCATCCCGATGAGCATGAGAGAAACGAGGACGGCGTACTTCTGGCGCGCCCGGAGGTAGATGATCACCCCGGCCCCGATCCACACCAGACCAACGAGGATCTCCAGGCCGGTGAACCAAGCGGCAAACTGGGTGCGGGTCAGCCCGAACGCCTCCAGCTGGGGCAGCAGTTCGGGCGTCAGCCGCGGATGGGAGCAGGTTATGTACTGGCAGAAGGCATAGAAGCGCGGGAAGCGGAGCGGAGTCAGCCCTACGAAGATCAGGACACCGATGCTGCCAAGAATGCCGACCAGCCGTCGCACCGCCACGTCCCCCCTCGCCTGTGAGGTGGCATAGTTCGCCAGGCGCAAGGTCAAGTCCTGTTGCTACTCGACCACCAGCGTGGCCTTCATGCCCTGGCCGGTCTGCTTGCTGTAGTGCGGCAGGCAGTAGATGGTGTACGTACCGGGCTTGGTCGCCTTGAAGACCGCCACGTTCACCTGGTTCGCCGGCAGCTGCGCATGCACGTTCAGTTCATCGATGTCAAAGGTGTGGTTGACGCCGTCCTGGTTCTCCAGCTTCACCGTCACGATCTGGCCGGCCTTCACCCGGATCTCCTGCTGCACGAAGGTGTGGTTCTTGGCCTGCACGGTCACCATCTCCTGTGCAGCCTCAGGGGAGATCGCCACGGCGGCACCGGTGGTCGTGAGTGATGCCACGAAGGTGGCGCCGAGCCACAGGGTAAAGAGGCCGACCAGGCTGGGGCTCAGCCAGCGCGGCGCGATGCGCTGCTCCGACCGGTAGTTCTGCCAGGTGGCGCCGAGCCCGGTCACGATCGCCGCCAGTAGACTGAGCGCAGCCATCATCACGTGGCCGTATCCGGGGTCGGTGGGGTCGAACATGACCACCTTGACCACCGGCGAAAAAGCGATCAGGACGATGACCGAGAACAGGGCCGTGACGCCGGGCGCCCACCGGAATCCCGTCGCCACCACTGCGGCGAGGACGAAAGAGGCGATCGCCACCGGCAACACGGGCTCATTGGGGTTAAATGAGATGAGGATCGCAGTGAAGACCAGACCAGCCACGCCAATGGCCACCCCCGTCACCTTGCTGAGGGGGCCGAGCGGTACACGCTTGAACATGGAAGCAACCTCCCTGATGTAGTACGTCTGAGGCACAGTCAGATCGTACCGCTTCGGGCGTCCCTCGGGCATGTGGGCGGAGCCTCAACTCGTGTCCCGACTGTCCTGGGACATTTTGCAGGACGCGAAAAAGGGCCGGGGTTACTCCCGGCCTCTTGCCTCAAGGAAAATTTGGAAGGGGGCCGTGCTGCGAAGGCCGAGATTACGTCCACTTTTGGCGGGAGGGGCGAGAAAGGGCTCTGAAATCCAGTGTTTTGATCCTCTCAGGGAACTTGTGGACAGAGAATGCGGATCTTTGGGTCACCCACCGTTCGGAAAATCCCTGACCGCCAGCGGTCGAGTTGTACCAGCCAAGTTATGGCAACAATTGGTGTAGCCGTGAACGCACGTCGGGTCGGTCGAGCACTTCAATCGATGCGATGCGTCCTTGGACTTCTAGTCGTAGATTTCCGTACCCATCACCCTTCGCACGGAGCACGACTTCTCACGCCAACAGGATTTCCATGACCAAACCGCTTCTACCTGCTGGGCTTGCTTCCAATGACGACGGTGGCATCCCACTCGTCGGAACTGACCACCCGCGGGATCAGCCCCCTGCGGCCGAAAATGTCGGCGGTCTGTAGCGCTTGACGCTCGCTCGTCTCGACCAGCAGCGAACCCCCGGGCCGCAGCCATGATAGCGCCTCGGCGGCCACCCGGCGCTGAACGTCAAGCCCGTCCACACCACCGTCGAGGGCCACTCGCGGTTCATACAAGCGTGCCTCCAGGGGCATCGTCTCGATTGCAGCGGAGGGTACGTAGGGTACGTTGGCGACCACGACGTCTATGCCGCCTCGTAGAGTGACCGGAAGCGGCTCGAAAAGGTCACCTTCGAACACGTGACCGCCCCTGCTATCGAGGTTGCGACGCGCACACTGCACCGCTGCGGGAGAGATGTCGACGGCGTACAACTTGATCAGGGGAACAGAGAAGAGCAGTGCGGCGCCGATCGCACCCGAGCCGCAGCACAGGTCAACGATGACAGCTCCCGGCCGAGAAAGGGCGACCGCTTGGCGGACGAGGAACTCGGTGCGGCGGCGGGGTATGAAGACCCCAGGTTCCACGGCAATCCGCAGTCCGCAGAAGTCAGCCCAACCGAGGATATGTTCCAGGGGCATGCCCATGGTACGTTGATCCACCATGGCGTCAAGCTCGGCCTGCGTCCTGGCTGCGGCGATGAGCAAGTCCGCCTCCGCCTCGGCAAAAACACAGCCGGCGGCCCTAAGCCTGGTGATGATGACGGACCGCAACCTTACTCCTCCCCAAGCGCAAAGGCTGTGGCCTCGGCGAAGCCCATCGCCATGCCCCGGGCGCCGAGCCGCTCGGCTTCAGCGGCACCAAGGGCCTGCTCAGCCTCCCGGGCTGCCATGGCGGCCTCTTTGCGGGGCGGAGCCGTGATGCCGGCCGCCTTGCGGATCGACTCGGCGGCGCCCCAGAGCTGCATCACCCGCTCGTGCCGCCCCCGGGCGCCCGCCACATAGGCCAGCCCGAGCAGGGCGTAGTAGGTGCAGGGCAAGTCATGCATGGGGATGATCAGCTCCAGGGCCTCACGGAAGAGCGGGTAGGCCGTCTCCGGCTCCTTGCGCACCGCCGCGGCCCAGCCGCTGCCCCGGAGCGCTACGGCCACCCCGTGCAGATCGCCGATCTTACGCCGGAGCGACAGTGCTTCGGCGTTAATCGTTTCGGCCTGGTCGAGTTCCCCCCGCATGCGCAGGGCGTTGGCGGTGGCCGCCAGGGTCTCCGCCTGAAAGAACAGATCCCGGACCGCGCCGAACAGCTCCCTGGCCTCCTCCAGGCTGGTCAGGGCCTGCTCATAGGCCTTCCGGTTGATGTCCGCCCACCCGAGGTAGAGCAAGGCGCGCCCCAGCACGGTCTTGTCGCCGACCTGACGGGCGGCAGCGACCGCATCGGTCGCATAGGAGGCCGCCTCGTCCCCGTTCTCCTGCATGCGGGTCAGGTTGGCCGCCGTCACCAGGGCCGTTGCCTTGCCGACACTGGCCGAGGCCGGGTCAGAGAGGCCCAGCAGCCCGAGGACCTGCTCCTTGGCGTCCGAGATGTACCCCCGCACCCGCCAGAAGAAGTCCAGGGCGCCCGCCATCTGCAGCCCCGCTTCCAGGGACTCCGGGTCGCTGTGGCACCAGAGCAGGGCGCTGCGCATGTTGTCGTGCTCCCGCTCCAGTTGGTTGAAGGAGGCGGGCTGGTGACCACCGCCGTGCGACCGCTTCTCGGCCTCCAGCGCCACCTTCAGGTACCACTGGAGGTGGCGCCTGCGCAGATCGAGCTCCTCGCCAGCGTCGCGCAGCTTGGCCGCCCCATACTCCCGCAGGCTCTCCAGCAAGCGGTACCGGGCCTTGCTCTCCCGCTCCTCGCTGATCACCAGCGACTTGTCGACGAGCTGGGTCAGCAGGTCGAGGACCTCCCACTCCTCCATGTCCTCCCCGCTGCAAACCGATTCCGCTGCCTCCAGCTCAAAGCCACCGGCGAAGACCGACAGCCGGCGAAACAGGGCTTTCTCCTGATCCGAGAGCATCTCGTGGCTCCAGTCGATCAGTCCCCGCAGCGTCTGCTGGCGCGGCAGGGAGGTGCGGTTGCCGCCAGTCAGCAGGCGGAACCGGTCGTTCAGGCGGGCGTCGATATCCTGGACCGACAGGACGCGCACCCGGGCTGCCGCCAGCTCCAGTGCGAGCGGGATGCCGTCCAGCCGGTGGCAGATCGAGGCGATGACGGGGGCGTTCTCGGGGGTCAGCCGAAAGGCGGGCTGGGTCGCGGTGGCGCGGTCGACGAACAGGCGGATCGCCTCGTCCTCTGCCAGCGTGGGCACCCGGTAGATCACCTCGCCGGGCACCTGGAGCACCTCCCGGGATGTCGCCAGGATGGTCACCATTTGGCAGCCGCGCAGAATCATGTCGGCAATGCGGGCGCAGTCCTTCACCAGGTGCTCGCTGTTATCGAGCACCAGCAGGGTGTGCCGGGGCCGCAGGTGGTCGATCAGCACCGCTTCCAGCGACCGCCCGTGCTCCTCCCTGACCCCCAGGACGTCGGCGATCGCCAGGGGGATCTGCCCGGGGGCGGACAGCGAGGCCATCTCGACGAGCCAGACCCCGTCCGGATACTCTTCCATGAGGTCGGCGGCGGTCTGCAGGGCCAGGCGGGTCTTGCCGGAGCCGCCGGCGCCCGCCAGCGTCACCAGGCGCGCGCCGGCCAGGAGCCTGGACACCTCCGCCAGTTGCGCCTCCCGCCCGATGAACCGGGTGGTCTGAATGGGCAGGTTGTTCGAGAGGACCGAGAGCGACCGCACCGGCGGGAATTCGACCGGGATATCGGGGGCGACCAGTTGGAAGATGTGCTCCGGCTGCGTCAGGTCCTTGAGGCGGTGCTCGCCTAGCGAGCGGAGGGTGATCCCCGCCGGCGACTCGCCCTGCACCAGCACCGCCGCCGCCTCTGACAGCAGCACCTGGCCCCCGTGGGCGATCGCCTTCAGCCGGGCACACCGGTTGACCGTCGTGCCGAAATAGTCGCCGTCGCGCACCTGCACAGGCCCCAGGTGAATGCCGATCCTCACCTTGATCTCCAGGGTGGCCGGCCAGCTCTCCGCCGAGAGAGCGCGCTGCGCGGCGGCCGCCGCAGAGGCCGCGTCGGAAGGGCGGCCGAACACGGCGAAGAGGGCGTCGCCCTCGCCCTTGCTCTTGACCACCTTGCCGCCGTTCCCTTCGACTGCCGCCTGCAGGATCTCGTCATGGCGAGCGAGCGCCCTGCGCATCGGCTCGGGATAACTCTCCCACAGCTTTGTGCTTCCCTGGATATCGGTCATGAAAAAGGTGAGTGTGGAGAACTCCAGGTCAGACATGGTCCTGCTCCTCTCGCTACGGCTAGGCGATCACATCCCGCAGGTACTGGGGCGCGTACTTGGCCGGCCCCCGGGAGATGTCGTAGGTGTTCTCGATCGGGGCCCCTGGATTGCGGAACAGATCACGAACCTGCATGGCCGAGATCCAGCACTCCTCATGCAGCCCGACGCCCAGGGTCCAGCCGCCGGTGAAGTAGACGTTGTTCTCCCCCTGCACGTGCTTCCAGAGGAAATTCTGGGCCATCAGGGCGCTGACGCTCAGCACATTGTGGGGGAAAGTGACCATGGCCTTGCGCCCTTCCACCGTCTTGAGAACCAGATCCTCCCGGACCTCGTGGATCGGGTTGACGGTCCCGAAGTAATGCTGGTCGGCCGCGGCGTTCAGAGCCGCCTCGCCCCGGTGCAGCGTCACGACCGAACTGATGGTGTAGGGGCAGATCTGATTGTCGCCGCACTCCTGCATCAGGACGTTGAAGGTACGCCATGCGCTGGGGTTCGGGCAGATCACGCTGGCGTCGGTGTGGACGACCGCTACGCTGTCGACGTACCGGAACGTGCTGAGCACCGAGTCCATCGCCTGGGTCATCCCGACACCGCCCCGGAAGAGCTGCCGGGCGTTATAGGCATGGGTGGCGATCACGACCCGGTCGTAGGTTTCCAGGCTCCCGTAGTGGCCGAAGACGGTGATTCCGCCGGACGGGGACGGCCGAGCCTCAATTTGGACCGGCGTGTTTGTGTAGTACGTCGCCCCCGAGGCTGCGACCAGTTTGTTGATCCACTCCCGGCTCCCGTTGGTGAAGTAGCTCCGCTGGGAGCCCGTCACCCGGAAGCCGCACTGAAGGACGAAGTAGTGCATTGCCGCCAGCAACGGCATCGCTCCCGGGGAGTTGTTGTCCGCGAAGTACATGGCGTGCACCCGCGGAATGATGATCTGTTTGGCGAAGTCCTGGGAGTACCCCTTGCCCTGGAGGTACTGGGCGATTGAGAGGCTGAAGTAAGCAGGGTCCAGCATATCCCGGGGCGCCTCGTAGGCGAAGCGGTTGTACTGCTGCCGTAGATGGGCCGGCATCTCGGTGCCGAACTGGCCGTCGAGCGTCCAGGCGATCTTGCCGTCGGCCGTATACCACGATGTGGCGTCCAGCAACGCATCGTAGGCGACCCCGAGCTGGTCCATCATGGCGCCGGTGTGCCGGTAGGTGGCGAAGTTGAAGTCGCTCACGCCGATGTCGCACAGGTACTGCTGGCCGCCGAACAGCACGTCCATGGTGTAGGCGTTGCCGCCCAGCCGGGGACCGGCCTCAAATACGGTGACGTCATGCCCGTCCTGTTTGAGCAGATAGGCCGTGGCGATGCCGGAAATGCCTGCCCCGAGTACTGCGATCTTCAACGTGGTGCGCCTCCTTTGGAACATTCATGTGCACAGTTATTAGTTCTTGGAGTTTAACAACTTTCCTTTAAACTAAACATCGTTATAGTCATTATTGTGAAAAATCCCCCAGACCTTTCTACTGTTTTGGCGCTGCAGACAGAAAACTGTTGACATTCCCGGGAAGTGATATGGTAAGATGGGTTCTCTTCGATGCGGCAACGACTTCATGCGGAGGAAAGACAATGCATGATTCGATTCGGATCAAGGGCGCCCGGGAGAACAACCTGAAGAACATCACGGTCGAGATCCCCAAGAACAAGCTGGTGGTACTGACCGGCCCATCCGGCTCCGGCAAGTCGACCCTGGCGATGGATACCCTTCAGCGGGAGTGCCAGCGCCAGTACATGGAGTCGATGGGCATGGTCGCAGACGCCGTCGGCAAGCCCAAGGTCGAAGCGATCATTGGCCTCTCGCCCTCGATCAGCGTGGGGCAGCACGTCACAAACCGCAACCCGCGCTCGACCGTCGGCACCGTGACCGACATCTACACCTACCTGCGGGTGATCTTCGCGCGGGCAGGCGAGCGCCCGTGCCCCACCTGCGGCAAAATTGTGCCGCCGCCCCGGGCTTCTACCACGACGTACGGCGGGGACGACGAGGGGCAACAGGTGGAGTGGGTCGACTGCCCCCACTGCGGCACGAAGCTGGAGAAGCTGACCAGCTCGCACTTCTCGTTCAACGTCCCGGAGGGCGCCTGCGAGACCTGCTCGGGCATGGGCCAGGTGAGCAGCCTCAACATGGCGGCGATCTTTGATCCGTCAAAGTCCCTGCGCGCCGGTGGCGTCGCCATGTTCAACAACGAGATGTGGATCAACTACCAGATCGGCGTCCTTCAGGCCGCCGGCAAACACTACGGCTTCCCCTTCGACCCCGATCTGCCGCTCGGCGAGTACTCCGACATTCAACGGGACCTGCTTTACTACGGCGCCGAGAGTGAGGAGTTCAGCCGCCACTTCCCTGGCGTGAAGCCCCCAAAGTCGGTCGCAGCAGGCCGATTCGAGGGCGTCGTGACGGGCATTTGGCGCCGGTACAAGGAAAATGGCACCGGGGCCGAGGGCGGCATGACCAGCAGCGAGTTCTTTCACCAGCAGACCTGCCCCGCCTGCAAGGGCGCCAAGCTCAAGCAGAGCAGCCTTGCGGTGACGGTGGGCGGCGCCCGGATCAGCGAGATCGCCGAGTGGCCGCTGGAGGGTGTGCTCGCCTGGGCGGAACGCATCCGGTCGGAGCTCTCCGCCGAGTCGATGGAGATGCTCGAGACGATCCTGGCCATCGAGGTGCCGACCAGACTGCGGCGCATCCTCGACGTCGGCCTGGGCTACCTTTCGCTCAACCGGCAGTCCGTCACGCTCTCCGGCGGCGAAGCCCAGCGGCTGCGGCTGGCCTCCCTGCTCGGGTCGGGCCTGACCGGCGTCCTCTACATCCTGGACGAGCCCACCTCCGGCCTGCACTCGCGGGATACGGCCGGACTGATCCAGGTGCTCAAGCAGCTCCGCGACCTTGGCAATACCGTGCTTGTGATCGAGCATGACGTTGAGATGATGCGCGCCGCCGATCATGTGATCGACATGGGCCCGGGCGCCGGCTCGACGGGTGGGCGCATCGTTGGCGAGGGCAGCCTGGCTGACCTGATGGAGTCACCGGAGTCGGTAACGGGCGCCTTCCTGCGTCAGGAGCAGAGCTACAAGGCCGAGGCGACGTGGCGGAAGGGCACTGGGCAGTTCCTTACCGTCCGCAACGCCCACGCCCGCAACCTCAAGAACGTGACGGTCTCCTTCCCACTCGGGTGCCTGGTTTCGGTGACGGGCGTCTCGGGCTCCGGCAAGTCAACGCTGCTCTTTGACCTGCTCGCCGAGGGCGCCAAGGGGATCCAGCGGCCGGAGGGCTGTGACGGGCTGGAGGGACTGGAGCACGTGGGCAGCTGGATCACGGTCGACCAGTCGCCCATCGGGCGGATGCAGCGCTCGAACGTGGCGACCTACACCGAGATCTACACGGCCATGCGGAACCTGTACGCCGGCCTGCCCGAGGCGAAGAAACAGAAGCTCACCGCCAAGCACTTTTCCTTTAACACCCCGGGCGGACGCTGCGAGCATTGCCAGGGCCTCGGCGTGGTGACGGTGGGGATGATGTTCCTCGCCGACATCGAGGTGCGCTGCCCGGCCTGCAAGGGGCGCCGGTTCCAGGATGAGGTGCTCCAGGTCACCTACCAGGGTCACACCATTTCAGACCTGCTGGATATGACCGTGCAGGAAAGCCTGGCTGTCTTCGAGGGGAACGAGAAGATGGCGGAGATGATCCGCCTCCTCTGCGAGGTCGGGCTGGGGTACCTGCACTGGGGCCAGTCCGTCCGCACGCTGTCGGGCGGCGAGGGGCAGCGGCTTCGGCTGGCGGCGGAGCTGAGCAACCGGTCGAAGAAGCACACCCTCTACCTCTTGGACGAGCCTACCACCGGCCTGCACCCCGCCGATGTGCGGCAGCTGACCCTTCTCCTAGAGAAGCTCGTCGATGCAGGCAACACGGTGATCGTGGTGGAGCACAACCTGGAGCTGATCCGGGAGTCCGACTGGATCGTTGACATCGGGCCGGAGGGCGGCGAGAAGGGCGGCCGGGTGATCGCCCAGGGGACGCCCCGGGAGGTGGCCGAGGTCCGCCATTCGTACACGGGCCAGTCCTTGCGGGAAGCGCTCACACGTTAAAATCATAGCCCCCACTCGTGGTGCGTCCACGGGTGGGGGCTGTTTGTACGTCTAGCCGTTTTGTTGGGCATTATCGCTGCCCGGAGCGAGGTCCTTCTTCGCCCGACGGGCAGCCTTGCGGGCCTTGGCCTTCTCGGCCTTCGCCTTCTTTTCGGCGGCGAGGGCCTCGAGGTCGACGTCCCGGGGCTTGTTGGCATAATCAGCGAATGAGATCTCATAGGCAACCTTATCGCCGTTCGGGACCTTCTTGACCGGGAAGATCAGTTGACGGCCAACGGGAACGATGAGGCCGAGCTTGCGCAGCGGGATGCCGAAACCGAACTCTGCAGAGCCGAGGGTGGCCGAGGTGCGGACCTTGCGGGCAGCCGGATCGGTGGTCAGGCAGGGGGCAATGATCACCTTCATTTGGTCGACGATGGTCTTGGTCTTTACGGCCACAACAGGGCCGCCGTTGACGGAATCCATTTCGGCCTTCATGCGGGACGGCACATACATGCTTCCGTTCTGAAGGTGCAACTCAAGATCCTCGAGCTCATGCGGGCGGCGTTCGGTATCCCAGCCGATTTCGTCGTACATCGGCTGTTCGGGGGGCAGATCACTGTTCTTGGGTGCCACGGCATCACAACCTCCGTTCCTGGCGGACTGATTTCGACCGGTTCTGTCCTCTAATACGAGGTCATCACGCGGGAAGTTCGAATCATGTCCAAAAAAATCGAAGGGGTCTCACCGAAAACCCCGTCCAACTGATCGTGGGGCCGTACCGGCCCCGAACAGCTTCGGCAAGGGGGTACCGCATGCTACGGCTGCAAAACGTCTCCAAGTACTACTCCCGGAACGGTGCGGTCGCACTGGGGTTACGCAAGGTCAATCTGTCGCTCGGGCTCGGCGAATTTGTCGCGGTGGTGGGCGAGAGCGGCAGCGGAAAGAGCACGCTGCTGCACGTCATGTGCGGCCTGGACACCTACGAAGACGGGGAGCTGTACATTAACGGGGAGGAGACCTCCCACTACACCGCCCAAGACTGGGAGAACTACCGCCGCACCCACGTGGGCTTTGTCTCCCAAAACTTCAATCTCATTGACAGCTACACGGTCCTTCAGAATGTGGAGGCGGCGCTGATTCTGTCCGGGTACGACCCGGTCAAGCGGCGGAAGCGCGCGCTCCAGATCATCGAGCGCGTGGGGCTCACCCCGCACGCCCACATGAAGGCGAGCAAGCTGAGCGGCGGGCAGATGCAGCGCACGGTGATCGCCCGCGCCCTGGCCAAGGACTGCCCGATCATCGCCGCCGACGAGCCCACGGGCAACCTGGACTCGGCCAGCAGCCGGCAGATCATCGAGCTCTTGGAGGAGATCAGCCGGGATAAGCTCGTGATCGTAGTGACGCACAACTTTGCAGAGGTCGCCCACCTGGCGACGCGCAAGATCACGATCCACGACGGCGAGGTGGTGGAGAACCGCCAGCTCAGGCCGGCCCCCCCGGTTCAGTCGGCCTCCGCCGTCAGTGCCAAGAGCCGCCCAGTCGCCTGGCGGGAAGCGCTGTTCACGGCGGTTCGGAACCTGGGAGCAACGCCGCTCAAGACGCTCCTGATGTTCCTGGTGATGCTGATGCTCACCTTCGGCTCCGCCTTCGTCTACGGCTCGATGCAGAACTTCAAGGACGAGACGGCCTTCAAGAGCGGGAACCCGTACTTCCAAAACAGCATGGAGCAGCGGGTGATCGTCAAGCGCAGCGACAACGGGGCGTTCACCCGGGACGAGCTGACCTCGCTGGCCGCCACGCCGAACGTCGCTGCTTTGGTTCAAGGGGACATGGCCCTGGACCAACAGGTGATCACCTACTACCCGAAGGCCCTCGGGGATGGGCAGGTCGACGTCCAGGCCATGGTGATGCCCGGCGCCCTGGTCGACGAGGCGAAGCTGACGGCCGGACGCCGGCCCGAGACCGCATCCGAGGTCGCGATCAATACCCGGATGCTGCGCAGGGGCGTCGCCCCGGAGGACCTGCTGGGGCGCACCTTCGAGTACACCTATAAGACCGTCAAGCTCCCCCTGACGATCGTGGGCATCAGTGAGGACCGTGACCTGGGCGAGGTTGTCTTCGCCCATCCCGAGGTGCTGGACAAGATCGCAGCCGCAGCGGTCACGCAGTACCAGACCTTTACCTACTCGGCGGGCGAGTTCCGGGCGGTTCCGTTCACGCCGGTGCTCTATGAAGGCAGCCGTCAGCTGGGGGACAGCGAGGTTGCCCTGCCCATGTCCGTGGCCAATTCCTACTGCGCCATGAGCCAGATCCCCATGGCCACCTGCATGGGGCAGATCGTGGGGAGCAAGCTGCAACTGACAGCGGCCGGCCTCTACGAGAAGCAAGAGGCCACGTTCACAGTGGCCGAGGTGGTGGCGCAAACCCAAACGCCGAGGCCGCCCCAGATCCGCCTGGGCGCTGAGCAGCCGCCCATTTACGTAGGTCAGGCGACCCTGGACCGCTGGGCGAGTCGCCAGGCGACCTACCAGGTGAGCCTCATGGCCCGCTCGGCGGATCAGGCCCGCTCCCTGCTGCCCCTCCTTGGCGACCGGGGCTACAAGACCTTCTATCCGTACGATACGCTGGATTCGATCCCGTACCTGATTCGCACGCTCCAGTGGATCCTGTACGCCATCCTGACGGTGCTGCTCACCGGCATCTTCTTCTTCCTCACCTACTTCATCATGCGCACGGTGATGCGGAGCAAGAAGAAGGATTACGTCACCCTGCGCTCGATCGGGGCGACCCGGACCTTCATCCGGCAAACCCTTCTCTCCGAGCTGTCCGTCCTTGGCACCTCCACTTACGGGATCACCTTGCTGCTCTATGGCCTCAGCCGAGTAGTCTCGCTGCCCTACGTCAGCCGGGCGCTGGCCAACCTGTTCCGCTCCTTTGGGCTGCTGGACTACCTGTACATCTATGCCCTCATCGCCGCGATGACCCTCCTGCTGACCCGCCGGATGGGCCGGACCATGTTCGGGGACAGCGTCGTCGCCACGTTCAAGGGTGAGGAGGGCGAGTAAGGATGATTCAGCTTCGTCAGGTCAACAAGACCTTCAACAAGGGCAAGCAAAACGAGATCAAGGCGATTAGCGAGACCAACCTCTCCTTCCCCGAAAAGGGCCTGGTGGTTCTGTGCGGCCCGTCGGGCAGCGGCAAAACCACCCTGCTGAACGTGCTGGGCGGGCTGGAGTACATCGACTCCGGCGAGATCATCTTCGGCGATGAGCGGATTACCAAGCGCAACGCCCGCAGGCTGGATACCATCCGCAACCGCAAGATCGGCTACATCTTCCAGCAGTACAACCTGCTGCCGCACCTCACCGTGTTTGAGAACATCGAGCTGGTGCTGAAGATGCAGGGCACAACCGACCCGGAGGCGATCCGGCAGACGATCCACTACGTCCTGGAGGCCGTGGGGATGTTTGCGTTCCGCAAGCGCAAGGTGATGACCCTCTCCGGCGGCCAGCAGCAGCGGGTTGGCATCGCCCGGGCGATCGCCAAGAACCCGGAGATGATCATCGCCGATGAGCCCACCGGCAACCTGGACAGCAAGAACACCCTGGAGATCATGAACATCATCAAGAAGATCTCCAGGCAGAAGCTGGTCGTGCTGGTGACCCACGAGCGAGAGCTGGCGGACTTCTATGGCGACCGGATTATCGAGATCCGGGACGGCGTGGTGGTGCGCGACTACATCAATGATGATAAGCAGTCGCTTCAGGTGCGCCACCAGAACACGATCTACCTCAGGGACCTCGATCGGCAGATGCTGCTCGAGTCGCCGGTCCAAGTGGACAGCTACGCGCCGGCAGGGACGCCGGCGAGCGGGCCGATCAAGGTGACGCTCATCACGATTAATAACACGCTCTACGTGAAGGTCGACGGCGACCCGGCCCTGAAGATCCGCTACGCGGATGAGGATTCGGGGCTGGAGATCCTCGACGAGCACTACAAGGGGCTCGAGCAGGCGGACGTTGCGGAGAACGAGTTCGACTTCGCCAAGATGTCCCTGCCGGCTGCGCCGCCACGCTCCACGGGGGCAGCCATCTCCACCAAGGAAGCCCTCAAAGGGGCGGTGAAGCGGCTGCGCAGCCTGCCCAGGATGCAGAAGCTGCTCTCCCTGGGCTTTGTCCTGGCGGCTGCGCTGATCGGGGTCTCCATCGCCCTGCTGGGCAAGCTGTATCACGTCAACCCGGCGGAGTTTCAGGCGGTAGACCAGCACTATGTGGCGACCAACGCCAAGGATGTGGCCGCCCTGGAGCGGGAACCGTCGGTTGTGGCGGTCAACCCGCTCCCCGAGCAGGTGCCCTTTGCCCTGCGCCTGCACGCCTTCGACCAGGTCAAGACCGACCTGCCCCTGATGGCGCATCCGTCCAGCAGCAAGCTGCTGCCACCGGAAGCGGTGACGATCGGCCACCCCCCGCAAAACGACCAGGAGGTCGTGATCGACAAACTGCTGGCGGAGATCCTCCTGGGTAACTCCCCGTACAAGCAGGCAGGGCTGAAAGAGCCCGGTGACCTGGTGGGGCTGACACTAGTCAGCGCGGGCTTTGGGTACCAGGAGCCGCTGCGGGTGGTGGGCATCAGCGACCTGAAATCGCCCACGATCTGGATGGCGGAGCCCTACCTGTACGAGATCGCCGTCAACGGCACCGCTCGCAACCGTACCGCGCCAAGGCTGGGGACGTGGCGGCCGGAGCGGGACCTGGAGATCGTCCAGGGCGGCCGTCTGCCGGAGCGGGCCGGCGAGGTGCTCTACCCCGAGAAGTTCCGCCTGCTCAAGGGCTACACGCCGGGCGCCGCCCTTCCGGTCCACGATGGCGCTGAGGGGCCGGGGGACACGATCGTCGGGTTCTACACGGCGGCAAACGCCGAGATGAACACCGTGAACGAAGAGGTGGTCATGACCACGGCCGCCGCATTGAAGGAGACCTACTTCGCCCGGGCGCGGAAGGATCGCCCCGTGCTGGCTTACACGGACGACGTCGGTGGGACCGTGAGCGCTCTGCAGTCCCAGGGGTTCAAGGCGATTGCTACCTATGAGCAGAGCCTAAAGCAGTTCCAGGCCGATGTGCGCCGCGGATACTACACCCTGCTTCTCTTTGCCGCCGTCCTGCTGGGTTTGTCGTTGCTGCAGCTCTACTTCATGATCCGCTCCAGCCTGCTCGCCCGGATCTACGACATCGGGGTCTACCGCGCACTGGGCGCCTCCCGGTGGGACATCCACAAGATGTTTGTGTTTGAGATTGCGGTGCTGACCACCGTCACCTCCATGGTCGGCTATGCCATCACCACCATGATCATCAAAGAGATCGAGAAGGCGCTGCCGCCGCAGTTCACGTTGTTCCACTTCCCGGTGCCGTACATCGTCGGGGGCGTGGCGCTCATCTACGCAATCAACATTCTCTCCGGGCTGCTGCCAGTGTTCCGGCTGACGCTCAAGTCGCCGTCGCAGATCCTCAAGCAGCACGACGCGTAAGGATTTCCTGAGCCTTCCTGGTTCTTCCTGACATTTCCTGGTTCTTCCTGATTCTTCCTGGCTCTTCCTGGACGCGTGGCAACTCCACGAATTTGCCGTGCCGCCTGGACAGGGGAAACGTGGCCTGTCCGACCAGGTCGTAAAGCACAACTGGCACAAGGGGTTCCGGGGTGACCGCTCATCAGAGTCCTCCGTGTCCATGCACGCTCCCTCCGGACCGTACCTAAACCTAACCTCATCCAAACGAACGAATGCCTTGCCGGCGCGAGCCCTACGACTCGCATCTGACAAGGCATTCGTGTTTTATTGTCCCATGCTTGATAGGTCGGCCCTTGCTTTCCTGGCCCTTCCTGGCTCTTCCTGGGCCTTCCTGGCCCTTCCTGGTCGATTCCGGTGCTCTTCAGACTGAGAATCCCTGTCCCCGGGAGTGCTTGTCCATGTACGCGAACATGTCTGCGCTGATCGCCATGAAGTACTCGGAGAGCGCAAACAACACAGAGAGATGACCCAGCACGAAGATCAGACGCCGTGGGGAGTCGTACCCCAGCCGCCAGTACAGGGCGTGTACGACCCACAGGAACAGCACCGTGACCAGCACGGCCGGGATGCCGAACCAGAGGCTCGTCCGAATCTGCTCCCCGCCCATGAGCCCGAGGACGCTGACGCCAAGGTTTGCCCAGAACAGCCAGGAATAGATGCGGTAAGTACCCAGCAGGAGCATATGCGCCTCCTGGGGAGACTCGCCGGGCCGGCCCTGGGGCCCGGGACGATAGCGTGTGCGGGCACGGACCGACAACGCCGCCACGAATAGAACGAAGGCACACAACAGCACAAACATCATAGAACCGCCCCCAAGCTGCCCTGACTTACTCCAGGCCGTACTTTCTCAGTTTATCATACAGGGTCGTTCGGTGAATGCCCAGCAGCCGTGCGGCCTCTGCCTTTCTTCCCCGCGCCCGTTCCAACGCACGCAGCACTGCGGCCCGTTCCGCCTCGGCAACGCTGACATCCAGGCTGGGCGCCGCTGCCACCGGGACCGATGCAGCGCCTTCCTGCGCACCCCCGCCGGCCTCACCCAGCAGCCGCCGTGCCAGGAGGGGTGGCAGGTCCCCCACCCCAATCTCGGGCGAGTCGACTGTGTAGACGAGCCGCTCGAGCAAATTGACCAACTCCCGCACGTTGCCCGGCCACGGGTAGCGCTCCAGGATCTCCATCAGTCCCGGGGAAAGCCGCCGCGGCGGGGCGCCCTGCTCTTCGGCCAGGCGGGCAAGGGCGTGTTCGACCAGCAGGGGGACATCGCCATGCCGCTCCCGCAGCGGCGGGAGCCGGATGCCAATCACGTTCAGGCGGTAAAAGAGGTCCTCCCGGAAGCGCCCCTCTGCCACGCGCCGCTCCAGGTCGGCGTTGGTGGCCGCGATGATGCGCAGGTCCACCCGGATCGGGTGCAGCCCGCCCACCCGCTCGACCTCCTTCTCCTGCACGGCCCGGAGGATCTTGGCCTGCATGGCGAGCGGCATGTCGCCGATCTCATCGAGGAAGATGGTGCCCCGGTGCGCCAGCTCCAGCTTGCCGGGCTTGCCGCCCTTGCGGGCGCCGGTGAAGGCGCCGTCGGCGTACCCGAACAGCTCCGCCTCCAGGAGGTCAGGCGGGATCGCCGCACAGTTGACCCGCACGAACGGGGCGGCGGCGCGGCTGCTGCTCTGGTGGATGGCGTGGGCGAACAACTCCTTGCCGGTCCCGCTCTCCCCCAGCAGCAGGATGGGAGCGTGGCTCTGCGCGCCGCGCACCGCCAATTGCTTGGCCTGCGCCAGGGCCGAGGACCTGCCCACGATCTGGCTGAAGGTGTAGCGGGAGCCCCGAATCGACTTCAGCTCCTGCTCGTACAGCTCGACCTTGGACTCCAGCAGTCCGATGCGCCCGGTCAGCTCCTTGAGCTCGGCGATGTCCTTGAACATGAACTTGCCGACCGCCCCCACCACCTGGCCGTCCCGGAAGAGGGGAATCCGCTGCACGATGCGGTCGTGTCCGTTGATCTTCTGGACCCAGCCGACCTCGGGAACCCCGCTGGCGGCAACGATGTGCATGCGGGTGTTCTCGATCACCTCTGTGACGTGCTTGCCAATGGCGGCGTCCGCCGCCATGCCTAGCACCTCTTCATAGCTCCGGTTCAGCCGCGTGATATACCCCTGCCTGTCCACCACCACAATGCACTCATAGGCGTGGTCGAGGATCTCCGTGAGGGTCTGCACCTCGGCTTCCAGCGCTCCGATCCGCCCATTATCGAACGTCATGGCCTGCCCCCTCCCGGAACTGAATCTCCCGTAGCGGCAGCAGGCGTTCTGCCAAGATGCGGCGCAGTTCCAGCCGCTTGGGCTTGCCCGTTGAGGTGTAGGGCACCTCACTGCCTAGCAATACTGCCTTCGGCTGCATAGGAAAGGGCAGGCGGGCCACGCAGTACTGTCGCACCGACTCGGCCAACTGCTCCGTGGGCTCCTCTCCCTCCCGTGGGACTACGTAGGCGGCAACCTCTTCCCCGTAATAGCGGTTCTCGAAGGGGATGGCCATGGCGAAGCGCACCGCCGGATGGCCTTGCAGCACCGCATCGATTTCCAGCGGGGAGAGGTTGACGCCCCCACGGATGATCAGCTCCTTGATGCGGCCGGTGATGAAGAAGAAGGGGCGTCCGCCGGGGCCGTCCACCCAGAAGCCCTCGTCTCCGGAGCGGAACCAGCCCGGGAAGGCAAACGCCTCTCGGTTCGCATCGTCGCGCTGGTAGTAGCCCTGCATGATGGTCGACCCCTGGATGCAGATCTCGCCCCGGACCCCCGGCGGCAATGGACAGCCTTGGGCATCCCGGATCGAGAGTGCCTGATGAGGCATCGCCGTCCCGATGGTGGGAAAGCCGTGCTCGCTGTACCACCGCCGGCGCTCCGGCACCGGTAGGGCGGCCGGGGTCATGCAGGCGTAGGCGGTGGTCTCAGAGAGTCCATACCCGTGCCAGACGGGCAGGCCGAAGCGCTCCTCAAAGCGGAGGACCGTATCGACCGCCAGGGGTCCCGCCCCGCAGATCACGCCCCGCATGGGATGCTCGGGGCCCCCGCCGGCCTCCATCAAGAATTCCAGCAGCGTCGGGACCAGGCTGCTGACGGTTACCCCCTCCGCCGCCGCACGGGACCAGAAGGTACGCGGCGAGAACCGCCGGTTCAGCACGACGCCTCCACCCGCATACAGGGGGCTGAGCATGGTCACCACGATGCCGTTGACGTGATGGACCGGCAGCACGCACATCCAGCGCTCCCCCGGCTGTATGTCAAACCAGGATGAGATGGCATCGGCGTCGGCCAGCAGGTTGTCCTGGGTCAGGACGACGCCCTTGGGATTGCCCGTGGTACCGGAGGTGTAGACGATGAGCGCCTCATCCACCAGATCGCCGCCAGGCGGGGCCTCCTCCTCGCCGAAATCGAAATCGGCCTGTACCGTCAGGACCTCCCGCAGGTGCGGGAGCTCCCCGCGGTGGTCCAGTACGTCGGCGGCGAACTCGGGGAGCGTGAAGAGCAGGACCGCCTTGGCATCATGAAGGATGAAGCGCTTGCGAGCCGGGCTCTCCTCGACGTTGATCGGCACCAGGGCGGCCCCGAGGTGCCACGCCCCGTACATCAAGAAGCCCGCCTCATGGTGGTTGTGGAGGATCGTTGCGACGCGGTCACCACACCGGACCCCCATCTCCGTCAGAAAACCGGCCGCCTGGCAGACCCGGCCGGCAAAGTCAGCGTATGGATAGGCGCGCCGAACCCCTTCGGCGTCGTACGCGACCAGATACGTCGCCGAAGGGGCCAATGCAGCCTTATGCCGGATGAGCTCGGCGATGGATGGGTACGGCGAGCGGTAGGGCTCTGGCATGGCCTGTCGCCTCCATTGTTTGAATGAAGGCATTACTTCACCACATTTTGAAACTCTCCTGCTCGCCTCAGGCCGGGGGCCACAGCAACTGCCGGGCCGCCTCAAACCGTCGGCTCACCTCTGGCCAGTTGACCAGGTTCCACCAGGCGTTGATGTAGGGCCGGCGCTCGTTCTGGTACTTCAGGTAGTAGGCGTGCTCCCACACGTCCAGCACGAGCAAGGGCACCACGTCCCACTGGCTGAGGTTCTGGTGCTTCTCAGCCGTCAGGATCTCCAGGCGATGCGCCCGGGGCGCCCAGACCAGCAGCGCCCAGCCGCCGCCCTCCACCCGTTCGGCTGCGCCCGAGAAGTGCGCCTTGAAGGCGCTGAAGTCCCCGAAGTCCTGTCGGATCTGCAGCCCGAGCGCTCCGCCGGGCTCCCCGCCCCCGTCCGGGCTCATGATGCTCCAAAACAGCGTGTGCAGGTAGTGGCCGGCGCCGTGAAAGGCCGCCTCCCGCTCCCAGTGCTTGATCAGGCTGAAGTCGTCGGTCTCCCGGGCCCGGGCCATCTCCCGTTCGGCCCGGTTCAGCCCGTCAACGTACGACTTGTGGTGCTTGTCGTGGTGCAGCCGCATCGTCTGCTCGTCGATATACGGCTCCAGCGCGTCGTAGGGGTAGGGCAGCGGCGGCAGGACGTGCCCGCCGATCGGGACGACCGACCGGCTCACCGGAACCTCCTCGGGCTCCTCGCCTTCGACCACCTCATCGACCGGGATGTTGAGCGCCTTGGCGAAGGCGATGCCCGTGCTCCTGGCGAGCAGCACCAGCCTGTCGACCACCTCCAGGTCGGCGGCGCCCATCTGATACGAGTTCAGGCAGGCCCTCGCCTCGCCCTCCAGCGCCGTGAACGCCCGCTCCCACTCATCGAGTCCGTCCCCCTCTGCCCGCGGCAGGGCGCCGATGAAGTGCCGGACGCGGTTTGCCCAGTCGGCAATGTAGGCGCAGACCTCGCCATCGAACTTCCCGGAATCGGGTCCGACCATTCCTCTCCTCCTCCTCGGAGGAGTCTATGCAGGCGGTCGGCTCCCGAGCAGGAATTCTCCCACGGAGCTCTCCTCGTAGTAGTTCGACCCGATCGCCCGGGCGAACCGGTCCGAGTTGCCGACTCCCAGGGCGCAGGGCGCCAGGTTCATCGCCTCCGCCACCAGGTACATCGTCTGGTAGAGCACGCCCACATCCTTGAGGATCACGGCGTAAGCCATCGCCCGGTACTTCCAGGAGACGCGCCCGAACCTGGCCGCATAGGTGATCAGCACCTGGGGCTCGCCCTGCCGGGCGGTGGCGTTGTGGGCATCTGAGAGCAGCGTCTCCATATCCGGGCTCGGCCCGGCCACCCTGGTCAGCCTGTGCCCCTTGGGGTCGTAGTGGTAGATGCCCCGCTCCAGCCCCTCGCAGTGGCTCACAGTCAGGTACAGCTCGAGCTCATAGCACCCGCCGCCGCCCGGGAAGGGGCGCCCGGCCGTCTCGTAGGGCGCCGTCTCCGTGGCGGGGCGGTAGCTCCTGGCCCGGGCGGTCCGGTACAGGAACTCGCCCAGCTCCCGCACCGAGATGGGCTCATCGCCGAGCCTGCGGATCGAGCGCCGGCTCTCCAGCACATCGGTGAGCGTCCGGTCCGTGGCCATCAGGGCGCCCAGATCGGCCCTGGGCAGTTCCACCACCTCGCCGGTCGCGCCTGGCTTCAAAGCCGGGAGCGGATCGATGCTGCGCTCAAATGGGTAGGTGGCCCCAGCCGGGTCGTTATGGCGGCCCAGCCGGCTGCGGGCGTGGAAGAGCAGGTCATGGAACTCCCACATGGCGAGCGCCGGCTCCTCGTCCCCCTCACAGAGGGCGCCCGCAGCGGCGAGCAGCCCCAGCAGGGCCGGGTCTGCCGTCGGCGGTGCGGGCTGGGACAGCTGCGCCACCTGGGCGACAGCCTCGGGCGAGTGCAGCACCACCCGGGCCGGCGCCAGCGGCGACTCCAGGACCATCAGGGCGCCCTCGCTGCGCATCAAGGCGAACCGGGAGAGCCTGTGTAGGCGCCCTGCCTGTACGGGCTCCGGTGGCGCCGCGTCGGTCGTCATCGGAAACCAAGTGGCCACTCCGGGCAGCGAGTAGGTCAGCCAGCCACGCTGGCGGAAGTGCTGGAGAAAGAACATCACCAGGGCCAGACCGCCGGCGCCGCCCGCTTCCAGGGCCTCATCGTGGATCTCCTGCTCCGTGGCATCTCCGGCGGCCAGGTGGCGCATCAGGCTTTCGGGGGCTTCGGCGATCCGTGGCACCGAACCCCTGAACTTGAGTACATAAGGTGTTGCCATCGTCGTTCCCCCGTCAGACGAAGAGTGGAATCGGGTTGAGGTCGGACTCGGGCGTCGGGCTACTGAGCCAGCCAAGTTGGACCGGCACATCGTAGAGCCGGCCAGGCCCGAACCGCGCCCAGAAGTGGCGCAGCCCGGGCACCACCACCTTCACGACGGGCAGGCCGATGTCAGGCCGGGTCTGGTCGAGCACCAGCAACTCCATGCCCTTTGCTTCGAGGATGCGCTGCACGAAGCGGATGTCGTCCGCTACGTCCTCATGGTGAACCTGCGGGAAGTCGCTGGCCCTGCGGGCCAGCCCCTCCAGCGGCACCAGGTACGGCTGGTTCTCCAGCGTGGCCGTCCGCCACCAGTGCACCAGGTCCGAATCCGAATCCTCGGCCTTGCCATCCACCAGTGCAGAGACGGTCGGCAGGAACTGGTTCAGCTCGGTCAGGGCGCGAATGGCCGCCACCTTGGCATCGAGGTGGGCGCCGAACCCAACCATGATGCCCTCAGGCTGAACGCCGACCCGGCGGCTGACCGCAGCGAAGGCCGGCACCCCCAGGTCCGCCGTCAGGTCTAACACCCATACCTCCCGGCCCATTTCCCGGTAGCGCTGGGCCAGCCGGTCGATGTAGGTGTCGCCAAAGCTGGCGAGGTCAACAGCGGGACGCCGAATCCGGTTGTACCACCAGATCGCCACACTGTCCCGCTCGATCAGCTCCATCAGCCCCTGGTAGATCGCCTCTTCCCGCGTGGCTC
>JBOZRQ010000010.1:0-216207 GCA_050789255.1 Symbiobacteriaceae bacterium | reverse complement strand
CTGGTAAAAATATATTATATTTATATTTACCGGGACTGACTCCCTTAGTAAATCCGCGTTTTGTCTTAAAATCAGCGTCATCCGCGCATCCGCGGCCAATAAAAATGCCCCCGGCCAAACAAATGGCCGGGGGTTTTCGTTTACCCCTTCACCTTATACCCCAAGGTTGGCAGCAAGGTCCGCAGGCGCTCACGGACATCGCCCTGGATTTCGACGGTGTCCTCCTTGGCGGTGCCGCCGGTGCCGCAGGCCTTTTTCAGCTTGGTGGCCAGCTCCTTGAGGAAGGCCGGGTTGCGGGGCAGGTCGTACAGCACGGTCACGGCCTTGCCCCCGCGGCCGCCCTTCTCCAGGCGGAGCTTTACAGTCAGGTTGGTCGGGACAGCCTCCTCCGGGACGCACGTGCAAGAGGCCAGCAACTCCTTGCAGCGTGGGCACCGCTGGTTATCAGCCGGGTCGGTGCTATAAACCAATCGACGGTTAGAGTCCAACTTACACACCTCCGAAAATTTCGTGCAATAACTATCGAACATTCTCTTTTCCCTTACGTATTTATGAGTGCGGAAGTCAAGGGCGGGGGGCGATGGCATGCAGCCGGTCAAACAGGCGGCACGGTTCGCCAAAGAGGTGCGGGCCGCCGCCGAGAGAGGGGATTACGCTTTGGCCGAATCACTGGCACTCAGTCTGGCTCCGGGGAAAGAGACCGAGTTGACCCGTTTCCGGGAACGCATGGAGGTTTACGAGCAGGCCAGGGAGTCCCAGGATTGGCGCCGGGCGCTGCGAGCCCTGGCCGACGCCAGAGACGCAGCGGTGGCCGCAGGGCTGCCCGAACTCGAAGGCGTGGTAACACACCGGCTGTTTGATATTGTAAAACTCCAGCAAGAGGTGCGGAAGGCATGATCGCCATGGAGCAGTGCGTTAATTACCTGGACAAGGCAAACGGTGCCGTCTCACGAGGAGATTACCTGAGCGCTATCCAGTTCGCTCTGCGGGCCGCGATGGTGCCCAAAGGCCAGGAGGTCCTCCGCTGCGACGCTTATATGGTGCTGGCCGTGACCAGCATGGAGATGGAGATGGGGGAGGAGGCGCTCTCCTTCGCTGTCGGCGCCATGCTCGTGGCGTCGTGGGCCAAGGACGAGGCGCGGCAGAAGAAGGCTTCGGCCCTGCTCTCCATGGTGGTGGGCCAGTTCCCCCATCTGAAGGAGGAGCGCATCCTTCCCAAGTATCACTGAGCCTCATCAGAAATGGTGATGGGACTCTCCCTATATTTCGCCATCCGACATTTCCATTGCTACCCCGGTTGTGATAGAATTCCCTAGGTGGAGAATTGCGCCCGCGGGCAAAAATCCCGCGGGCGTAGTCTGTTTTTGGCTCCCAGTCGTGTTGGACATACGTCCGTGGTTTTTCGAGACGTGTTGGAGTTACGACAGTGGTTTTTCGAGACGTGGTGGAGGTGGACGGATGAAGCTCTACGAGTACCTTGCAAAGCGGATGTTGGCAGAGCACGGAGTACCCACCGGCGGCGGCATCGTCTGCGAGACGGCCGAACAAGCTGAAGAGGCTGCCCGTCAGATCGGTGCCTGCGCCATCAAGGCTCAGGTTCTGGTCGGCGGTCGCGGCAAGGCTGGCGGCATCAAGCTGGCGAACACTCCCGAGGAAGCCAAGGCCCGGGCGAGCGAGATTCTGGGCATGAACCTGAAGGGTTACATTGTGGACAAGGTCCTGGTCGATCCCCAGATCAAGATCGAGAAGGAATTCTATGTCTCCATCACCCTCGACGGCATGGCCAAGCTTCCCCTGATCATGGCCTCGGCCGCCGGCGGCGTCGAGATCGAGTCCGTCCCCCACGACCAGATCGTCTTCAGCCATGTCGACATCACCACCGGTCTGCTGCCCTTCCAGGCGCAGGAGATCGCCCGCCGCATCGGGCTGAAGGGCGACCTGGCCAAGCAGTTCATCAAGGTCCTGACCGGTATGTACAACGCCTTCCGCAAGTACGATGCCGAGCTGGTTGAAATCAACCCGCTGGCCCTGACCGACAACGGCACCCGCCTGATCGCGGCCGACGGCCGCTTCAATGTAGAGGATGACGCTCTGTTCCGCCACCCCGAGTTCCCGGTGGTCGAAGAGGGCACCGAGCTCGAGAAGAAGGTCCGCGCCATCGGCCTGGCCTTCGTGCAGCTCGAAGGCGACATCGCCGTTATGGCCAACGGCGCCGGCATGGCCATGGGCACGCTGGACGTGCTGAGCTACTATGGCGGCCGTCCGGCCAACTTCCTGGACGCCGGCGGCGGCTCGGGCGTGGAGCCCACAGCGCAGGCCTTCGACGCCCTGCTGGCTACCAACCCCAAGGCGATCTTTGTCAACATCTTTGGCGGCATTACCCGCTGCGACCTGGTGGCCGAGGCCATTATTCAGGTGAAGAAGACCAAGGGTATCAACGTGCCGCTGGTCGTGCGCATGGTCGGCACCAACGATGTGCGCGGCCGTGAGATGCTGGCCGAGAACGGCATTCAGGCTTTCACTCAGATGGGCGAAGCGGCCCAGGCAGTCGTCAAGGCTGCCTACGGGAAGGAGGCGTAATCCAGCATGGCCGTTATTATCAACAAGGACACCCGGGTGGTCGTGCAGGGCGCCACCGGCTCCCAGGGCCAGTTCCACACCGGGCAGATGCTGGCTTTCGGTACCAACGTGGTGGGCGGCGTCAACTTTGACAAGGCCGGCCAGGAGGTCCACGGCGTGCCCGTGTACGCCACCGTGCATGAGGCCGTCGAGAAGGGCGGCGCCAACGCCTCCATCATGTTCGTTCCGGCTCCGGGCGTCAAGAACGCTGCCTTTGAGGCGATCCACGCCGGCATCAAGGTGCTGGTGCTGATCCCCGAGCACGTTCCCACCCAGGAGACCATGGAGATCATGCAGTACGCCAAGAAGCACGGCGTGCGGGTCGTCGGCCCCAACACGTTCGGCCTGATCTCCCCCGGACATAAGGCCAAGATGGGCATCATGCCCAACCACATCTACAAGCCCGGTCCCGTAGGCATTGTGGCCCGCTCGGGCACCCTCTCCTACGAGATCGCCTATGGCCTGAGCAACAACAACCTGGGCCAGACCACCGTCATCGGCATGGGCGGCGACCGGGTCATTGGCACCAACTTCGTGGACGCCCTCGAGCTGTTCAACAACGACCCCGAGACCGAGGCCATCGTGATGGTCGGCGAGATCGGCGGCATTCAGGAAGAGCTCGCGGCTGACTACATCCAGAAGTATGTCAAGAAGCCTGTCGTGGCCTACCTTGCCGGTAAGGCTGCGCCGGCTGGCAAGCGCATGGGCCATGCGGGCGCCATCATCGAGGGCAACCGCGGCACCTACCAGTCCAAGGTAGAAGCCCTCACCGCCGCTGGCGTCAAGGTCGCTGCTCTCCCCTGGGAAGTGGCCGACCTGGTCAAGTCTTCGCTCAAGTAACTTCTTCCACACGCCAGCCCGCACCCCACTGGGATGCGGGCTGGTCCCTTTTTCCAGCACCTTTCTGGTCCTGTTTATATCGCACTGCGATACAATGCGACATCGGGATGCGAAAGGGAGTAGAGCCTGTGAGTGGGGAGTTCCGGCTCGGGCGCATGATTTGGATCGGCGGGCTGTTGGGTCTTGGAGGGACCGGAGCGGCGTTCGTGCTGACCCGGATGATCGCCTTGCTGTTGAACCTGGTCTGGTTCGGGCAGGTTGGCTGGCATCTGGTGGAACCGCACGGATCGCCTTATGCGGGGCGGTGGTGGACGGCGGTTTTTCCTGTGCTTGGCGCCGTGGTCATCGGTCTGATGATCCGGTACGGCAGCAAGATGATCAGCGGGCACGGCATCCCTGAGGCGATGGAGGCGGTGCTCCTCCGGGAAAGCAAGATCGACGTCAAGGTGGCCATATTGAAGCCCATCTCGGCGGCGGTCTCGATTGGCACCGGCGGGCCTTACGGGGCTGAGGGGCCAATTATCATGACGGGCGGCGCGCTCGGGTCGCTGCTCGGGCAGGTGATGCCGGCTTCGGCGGCGGAACGAAAGGTGATGCTCGCCGCCGGGGCAGCGGCCGGCATGACAGCGATCTTCGGGACGCCGATCGCGGCGGTGCTGCTGGTGACCGAGCTGCTGCTCTTCGAGTTCTCTACCCGCTCCTTCATCCCCGTTGCCGTGGCCACCGGGGTGGTCGCGGCGGTGCGCTCCCTGGTCATGGGAGAGGGCGGGCCGCTCTTTCCCAACGTGCCGGTGGTCCCGGTGGAGGCGGGGCACCTGCCCTGGTATGTGGGCTTCGGCGTGGCGGCCGGCGTCGCTGCGGCCGGCATAACGTGGTTGCTGTACCGGATTGAGGACCTGTATGACGTTATTCCGGGCCTGAACGCTACAACCCGCCCAGTGGTGGGCGCCCTCCTGGTCGGGGTGACCGGGATCTTCTTTCCCCGGGCGCTCGGGGTGGGGTACGACAGTATTGCGGGGGTGCTCAGCGGTCAGTTGGGCGTGGGGCTGGTGGCCGCGATCCTCGTGGGTAAGTTTGCCGCCTGGTCGGTCTCCCTGGGGTCGGGGACCTCGGGCGGGGTGCTGGCGCCGGTGTTGATCATAGGTGGAGCGGGCGGCGCCCTGATTGGTCATGTGACCCATGCTTGGTCGGGAATCCCCGCCGGCATGGTGGCGCTGGTGGTCATGGCGGCGCTGTTCGGCGCCTCAGTGCGGGCAGCCCTGGCCGCAATCCTGTTCGCAGCGGAGGTTACCGGTCACTTTGATGCCCTGGTTCCACTGTTGATTACCTGCGCCATCGCCGACTTTGTGGCGGTGCGCCTGCTGCCGTACTCGATCATGACCGGAAAGCTGGTCCGGCGAGGGCGGCAGGTTGTGCAGGATTATGTGGCACCCGGTCCGACAGGAGGGCTTGGCAAGCCTCATGGCACCACAGCGGATTGATAAGGCCGAGTATGTCCGTCTGGCGCAGTTCCGGAGCAGCCTCCGGCGTTTTGTGCGGTTCAGTGAGTCTCAGGCGCGCAAGGCTGGGCTGACGCCTCAGCAGCACCAAATGCTGCTGGCGATCAAGGGGACCCCGGACCGGGAGTGGGTCACCGCCGGCGAGATTGCCGAGGCGCTGCAGGTGAACCACAACGCTGCCGTGGGCCTGGTGCAGCGCGCCGAGAGCGCTGGTCTGGTCACGCGGTCCACGGATGACGAGGACCGGCGGCGGGTGAGGGTCAGTTTGACCGAGCAGGGGGAGGAGATCCTGTCAAACCTCTCGGTGGAGCACAAGGCGGAGCTGGGGCGGCTTGCGCCGGTTTTGGCGGAGCTGCTGAAGATCATACGGTAACATTGAAAGCCGGGGCCATTGTGCCCCGGCTTGTTCGTTTTGGGTCGGTATGAATGAGCAAAAGGGGTAGCAGGATGTCGGTCATCACGCTTAGAAATGGGGTGGAGACCAGTCATGGAAGGAGCGGGTAGAGCATGAATCGGCTGAAGTTGAAGGCGGGACAGGCCTACCGCCTGCTGGGGAACTTCGAGATCCACGATGAGCGCACCGGTACCTTGAAGGGCTATGCCTTGAAGGGCACCATATTAAGGATCAAGCGGGTTGCGCCCGAACAGGACAGGGCCTGGGCGGAGGGCTATGCTCATCCCTTCCCGTTATCCGCCCTGGAGCAGAAGGTTATGGAGACAGACTGAGCGCGTCGCCGGTGCCGCCCTTCGCAGCCTTGTACATCACAAAGAAGGTGATGATGGAGACAAGGCCGCCCGACCAGCGGGCAATGGTGGCAGCGAAGTGCCATAAGCCGTAGAACGGTTCGAAACCGGTCCAGACCCATCCGTAGTACAGGCATTTGGAGAGCAGGGCCACGGCTGCGAGCAACAGGCTGGTCTGGATGCACCAGCGAAGCCCTTCGCGCCCATGGTGCACCAGGAAGGGCGAGCGCTTTCGGCCATACAGCCAAGCACCGCCGGCCAGCAGGACCCCGGTGGCCGGAAGGGCGAAGGCCCAGCCGGGGTGCAGCAGTCCTACTACGAGGGCCCGCAGAGCGCCGACATAGCAGAGCATCGCTGCAACTCGTTCCCACACACGTGGCAAATGAACGCACCTCCGGGACAAGTGTGCCCGGAGGTGCCTGTTTTCATACCCTCACCGCCCCAAGGGGATGCGGGAGAGGGGCTTGGTGGGCGCCGTGGGGTCCAGCACGTCCAGTTGGCCGCCGGAGAGGGCGTACAGCCAGGTGCCCTCCTCGCCCCAGAGGAGCTTGGTATAGAAGGCGCCGGGGATCCGCTTGGTGTTGATGGGATCCAGCGTGATCTGCAGGAAGCCGCTCTGCTCGTGGGCAGCCAGGACCGTGTGAGTGCCCGGGACCAGGACGGCGTGAGTGGTAGCGCCGCTGACCTGGATCGCCCGGATTTCGCCGTTGGTGCCCGGGGAGATCGCTGCCACGGGCCCGTTGCCCACGATGTAGAGCCTGGCCCCGTCGCTGCTCAGGAGCAGGGTGCCGCCGTTCTCGAAGCCCGGGATCCTGTGCACCCTGGCGATGGCGCCAGAGCCGCTCTCAACCTCCTTCACCCAGGAGACGCCATCCACGGTGGCCAGCAGGTAGAGCAGGGCGCCGTCCGTGCTGACGATGCCAGCCTGCACTCGCCCGGCGAACGCTGTGTCGCTTGGCGTCACCTCGCCGGTCGTCAGGTCGATGCGGCCCACGCGCCACCGGTTTTCACCGTCTTGCAGTACCGTGTAAGCGGTCCTGCCGTCCGGGGAGATGCCGACCAGCAGGCCATTTGCCTGGCCGATCGGGCGCGTGGCGCCGTTCGGGCCGATGGCCGTCAGCTGCCCCTCGCTCAGCAGGAGTCGGGTGCCGCCGCCCGTGACCAGTTGGGCGTTCCAGTCGGTGGGAAGAGCCTGGGAGACCGTACGGCGGCCGGTATCCACCTGGAGCAGTCGGTCCGCCTGCACGAGGAAGGCTGTGGTGCCGGCGGGCGGACCCGCCGGGGCAGGCATGCCGGGGAGGGCGCCCTGCCACCAGGCCAGGGCGGCGACCAGCAGGGCGCCGACCGCAGCCACAGCGGCGACCGGGAAACGGCGCCGCCTGTGCGCCGCCGCTCGCTTGATGCGGGGGGCGAGCTGAGGCTGATACCGCTCGGCCCGGAGGCTCTCCAGTTGGCGTCGGGTCAGCTCCAGGTCGGCCAGCGCCTGTCGGCACCCAGCGCACCCCTCCAGGTGTAGGTGTACGAACTCCCGCTGGGCAGGCGTAAGCTCCCCAGCGCTGTATGCGACCAGCAGGTCCTGGATTTCACTGCATCTCATGTGGGGTTCACCTCCTGCTCGGCGTAGGCCCTGCGGAACATTTCGCTGCCACGGGCGGTGCGCTTTCGTGCCGCCTCGGCGGTGATGCCGAGGATGGCGCCGACCTCGTGGTGCTTAAACCCCTCCACCATGTGCAGGAGGAGGCAGGTGGCATATTGGGGCGGCAGCTTGGCCAGCGCCCGCCTGACGGCATCCTGCTCGCCCAGGTCGGCGTCGGCCGGTGGGCTCGCATCCTGTCGGCGGTTCTCCAGGAAGGGGAGAAAGCGGATCAGCTTCTGGCGTCGGAAGTGCATGTTGGCGTGGTTGGTGGCGATGCGGTAGAGCCAGGGCGCCAACGCCAGGTCCGAGGTCGTCTTGCGGATCGCCAGGTAAGCGTTCAGAAAGGTTTCCTGGGTCAGGTCCTCTGCCAGCGCCTGATTTCTAACCAGCCGCCGGAGGTAGCGGGCAATGCGTGCCTGGTAGCGTTCCACCACGGCGGCGAAGGCATCCTGGTCGCCGGAGCGGACCTGTGAGACCAACACGGCCTCGTCGTGCACGGCCTCACCTCCTCGTCGGCACACGAATGAATGCACGGAGCGGATCAAACCGGACAGACTAAGGGATATGGACGTCTATATCTTTGGTGCCGGAGCCTCGGCGGCGGAGGGCGCACCGGCTACGGGCGACTTCTTTGCTCAGGCCTGGCAGCGGCTTGCTCCTGTCTTCGATGAGCGGGTTGAGCGTGTGTGGCGCTTCCTGGCCGATATCTTCGGCGTGGCGGTAGACGGGCCTGAGTCCTTTGACGTGATCCCGTCGGTGGATCAGGTCTTCAGCCTGGTGGACTGGTCGCTCCACGCCGACCAGGCGCTCGGCGCCCAGTACGACCCGCCCAGGCTCTACGAGGTCCGGCGGGACCTGGAGCATTTGATGTGCGCCGCGCTTGACGCTGCACTGGACCAGCGGGAGCGCCGCCCGGAGGGGCCGCATGCCCGGTTCGTACGCCGGTTGCTCGCTGAAAAGGACCCGGCGGATTTTGCGTTGCTCTCGCTTAACTATGACACCATCTTGGACGATGCGTTGGTCAATGCCGGTGCGAGGCCCGATTACGGCTTTTCGGACCTCGACCTGCGACGGCGTGGTGCGGCCCGCGGCCCGTTGCTCGCCAAGCTCCACGGTTCGCTGAATTGGGCGCTCTGCAAGGCCTGCGACCATGTCGAGGTCGCCTGTGAAAAGGTGGCCCACCTGGTACCGCATGTGGGCCGGCTCACCTGCTCCCGCTGCGGCAACGGCAGGCTGCACGGGTCGATCGTCTCGCCGACGTGGCTCAAGAGCTACGACTCGCCCCAGCTCAGGCACCTGTGGGACCTGGCGCTGGAGTGCCTGCGGGAGGCGGAGCGAATCGTCTTCGTCGGCTATTCGATGCCCCAGGCCGACGTGGCGGTCTATCACCTGATATGCCGCGGGCTGCTTACCCGCCGGGCAGCGGTGCGCCCACGCTTTGAGGTGATCAACCACAGCCCGCAGATCGCTCCGCACTTCCACCGTCTATTCGGCAGGGATATCTACTTTGATTTTTCAGGCTTTCACGGGCAGATCTAAGGAATCCTGCTTGTGTTTGCACTGAGATCGCCCGTAAGATGTACAGTAAGTGGTTTACAACTTTTATATAATACCAGGGAGCACACATGAAGCTTTCACCCTCCACGACCGGCGCCATCCTCACCGCGATCTCGGCACTGGGGTTCAGCACATTACCGATTTTTGGGGTGGCGGCCTACGGGGCGGGCGCCAACGTGATCACCCTGCTCGGCGTGCGCTTTTTGATCGCCGCAGCCCTGCTGTGGGCGTACCTGCTGGTCACCCGCACCAAGCTGCCCGACCGCAAGACCGGGCTTCAGCTCCTCCTGATGGGCGGCTGTGGCTACACCCTGATGTCGGTGCTCTACCTCTCGTCGGTGGCCCAGGACCGTCTGTCGCCCTCCCTGGCTGCGCTGCTGCTCTACACCTACCCGGCGATCGTGGCGCTGGAGGCCCGGTGGTTCGACAAGCAACCGCTGAGCGGACGGCAGGCGGCGGCCATGGGGCTTTCCATGGTTGGGCTGATCCTGGTGCTGCTGGCGCCGGGCGCCGGATCGGTATTCACCCCCACCGGGGCCGGGCTGGCTTTGGGGTCCGCGCTGGTCTACGGCACGTATATTCTGTTCGGCAGTCGGGTCACCCGCAAGACGACACCCGCTGTGGCCACGACCTTCGTAAGCACGGCGGCCGCCTTGGTCTTCCTGGGCTACGGCGCGCTGGCCGGAGCGTTGGTCCCGGTCGCCTGGCCAGGTTGGCTGGCGATCGCGGGCACAGCGGTCTTCTCGACGGTGGTGGCCGTGCTGCTCTTCTTTGCCGGCATCGAGCACCTGGGACCGTCCAGGGCCTCGATCATAAGCACCCTGGAGCCCGTTGGCACCGCTGTTCTGTCGGCCGCGGTGTTCGCGGACCGGCTCAGTCCTGCACAGATTTTTGGCGGGGCGCTGGTGCTGGCGGGCGTCGTATGGCTACAGTTGCGCGGTTCTTAGGACTTCTACAGGAAAAGGCGACTACCACTTCGAGATAAAAGTTGTCGGTACCGTAACCTTTTTGCGCATCCATCCGTTAATCGGTGTGGAAGCGAGGAGAAGGGCTGCGGTAGATGGGAGGGACCCGCTACGCATCGCCCCGAAGAGGCTTCCGATGAGCAATGGCTCATTGAACGTGCCAAACGAGACCCAGAGGCGTTTGGCGAACTCTATGACATCTACTTTGACAAAATCTATTCGTACATCTACCGGAAAACGGGTGACCGCCAGCTAGCCGAGGACCTGACCTCGGACACCTTCATGAAGGCGCTGGCCAATATCAAGGGCTACCAGTACACAGGTCAGCCGTTTGCCGCCTGGCTCTACCGAATCGCTGGCAATCTGGTCACGGACTACTACCGGGCACGCAAGCCGGTCACCACCCTCGACGAAGGGCTGCAGCTGGCCGCCAGCGGGACGAGCCCGGAGGAAGCAGCCCTGGCGCTCGATGATCAGCAGGCGGTGGCCCGGGCGATTCAGACCCTGTCCCCGGACCAACAAGATGTGGTGCTCATGCGTTTCTCCGGCGGGCTCAAACTTAAAGAAATCGCGCAGGCCGTCGGAAAGACTGAAGGAGCCGTGAAAGCCCTCATGTTCCGGGCGTTGGGGAGCCTGAAGGCGAAGCTGACCGAAAGTGGGGTACGGCCATGACAAAGGCCCAGGACATCAGACAGTTAATCGCAGAGGAGTCCATCGGGTCCGGCGAGCGCCGGGCGCTGGAGACGGTCGCGGACAAGCTCGACCGCTCCCTCGCCAAGGATGTGCCCGCCCGTCCCGAGTTCAAGGCTCAGCTGCGCCGCCAGCTGATGGCGCAGGCCCGACGGCAGATGGCTCCCTGGTACAAGCGTCCCGCCGTTTGGGGGTCCACCCTGGGGGTGGCGGCGGCTGCAGCGGTGTTGGCGGTCGGCCTCAATATGCTGAACGCCGAGAATCCGATCACCCCGGTGCCGGGCCCCGGCGCCGTAACGGAGAAGCAGGGGGACACACCGCAGTCCAAGGTAGACGCGCAACTTACGAGTGCCATTCCCGACCTGATTCAGCCCACCATTCCCGATGAGCTGGTGCCGACCGGTGCCGGGCCTGAGGGCGGTGCGGCTGCGGCTCAGTCGCTGGGGCTGTATCACCTGACGGTGGTGCCCGACGAGCAGGCGCTGACCGATGTGGCCGTCCGGCTGGGAATGTCGGGAGCGGCGCAGCGGAGCAGCTCCGGCTGGCGCCTGTCGCAGGGGAGCCGGGACCTTCAGCTGACCTCGGACGGTCAGATGATCTACGCGGACCGGGGTGCTGAGAAGCCTGGCGCCGCCAAGATCGCCGGAGCGGATGCCGCCCGGACCGCCGCCCGCCAGTTCCTCCAGACCGCTGTCCTGCCTGTGCCCGACGCCCAGCCGGTGGTGAACACGAACGCTGTCACCTACGAAGTTCTCTTCACCCCCCGGGTGGAGGGGCGCCCGGTGGTCAACAGCCGAACCCGGGTGCTGGTGAGCGATACGGGCCGGGTGCTGGAGGTTGTGGCCTTCCTGCCTTCCAGCGAGGCGGCGACTCGGCCCTATTCCGCCTACTCGGCCGACGAGGCCATCGCCACGGCCAAGCGTCAGGGCGGGGCCTTCTCGGAGGCGGACCTGGTCTGGGTCCGCACCGTCACGGAGAGCCGGGCCATTTACCTGCAGCCCTACTGGCGGGTCTTCGGGACCAACGCCCAGGGCGCCCGCATCGCCCGGTACGTGCCTGCTTTGAAGCGATAGCGACCAGGAGAGCCCGCCAACCCAGGCGGGCTCTTCGTATTATCTGCCAGAGTCAAGGATGGCGGGCCCGTATGGGCGAAGTTATGGGCATGAACTCCAGCGGAGGAGAGGTGGCGCTCCTATGGCACGTCGTCGTAAGCCCGTGACGATCAAGGTGACCCACCGGTACGTCTACGACCCGGAAGGGGTGGAGCGTGGACTGGAGGCCTGGGCGATGTTTATTGCCGACCACCTCCGTAAGCAGGTGCTGGAGGAGTCGAGGCGCCAGATAGAGTCCGAGCAACTATAGCCCCTCTATGAAGCGGCGCCCCCTGACCTCTGGTCAGGGGGCGCCGTCCGGTTGACAACCACGCCACTGGTCGGCGGTTTAGGCACTAGCCTCCGACCGGTGCAATGGAGTGCCGCCGCGCCATCGGCTCCGTAGCCGTAATGACGCGTCGTCCAAAGGTGCCGGGGCCGCCTGACGTTCATCCTGAACGCAGGCGGCCCGTTGAGCGGGTCGGGGGCGACGTCCTGTCGCCCCCTCCTGGGGTACGGCACCTTTGGCCGACGCTTGGAGTGTCGCCGATGAATGCGTCGGCACCCCATTGCACCGTCTGCGGGGCACACACTCCGCCACCTGGGCGTGGTCATCAACCGAATGATCGGCGCCCCCCGGCAGTTCGGGGGGCGCAGCTTGCTCTGTCTCTACTGTCTTAGGTAGCGCTTTACCAGGACGAGAGTTTCGGCCTCGGCGGCCTTGGCCTCCCGGAGGAGGGGGAGGAGGGATGCGGCGTGGTCGGCGGTGACGGGCTTCTCGAGCGCCGACGGGTCGGTGAAGGTCTGGCCCAGGGCGCCCATCATCTTCGAATAGATTCCCGCAGTCCGGCGCATGGCGGCTGCGGCCGGGGCCAGCGCCGGGTCGGTCTCAGCGAGGTACTCGAGGTACTTGGCGGCGCACTCCTTGGCTTCGGCGTACACGAAGGTCGCGTAGCGGACGCCCCGCTGGTCGAAGCCCTCGGTCTGCAGGCCCCGGACCCAGTTGTCGTAGGCGAGCAGGCCGGCCTGGTAGCCGCGGGAGCCGTGGTCCGGCCGCTCCATCAGGTCGACGTAGTAGTTCAGGGCGGAGCGGGCGGTCTGCGCCTCATCGGTGGGGACCTGCTCCAGGACGATCTGGTAGTGGAGGATCGGCGCCCCCGGGAAGGTGCGGCCGAGGTTTGCATACAGGATCGGGTTTGTTTCGCCGGGCCCAGCCATACAGCCGCTGCTGAACAGGACGCCATCCTCATCGTCGTAGCCGGAGATGACGCCGAACTCGCCGGTGTCGACGCCCCAGAGTACAACGCCCACACCCCGGTCGATCGCTGCCTTGATGTTGCTGAGCGCCCTGCGGCAGGCCGCATCATAGGTGGGCGAGCCTGGCATGGCCCCGTACGTCTCCGAGAGGATGCCGATGCGGTCCAGCGCCGCCACGTGGGTGTTCATCCAGTCGTACACGGTAACTGAGCTGATACAGCAGCGCTCGTGCATGACCAGGTGGAAGGCCATGCCGGTGGCGCCCATCAGCTTCCAGTACGCCCACCGGCCCATGCCTGCACCCTCCAGGACTCCCTGGACCGCTCCGATGTAGCTCATCCAGCTCGGCTGCCAGCGGGCGCTTACCTCATGACGAATCTGCGACACGGTCGATGCCCTCCTCATATCGTTCTGGGGAGAGGGTACCACTGGTGATGTGACATGGCGTGTCACATCAGCATTCGCTGTTTGAAAGCGCGCCAGGCGGCTAAGCAGCCGCTCCCGCAGCCAGGCTGGCCGCTCGATGCGCTGGGGATGTCCCGAACTGAGCAGGGCCGCGAGGAAGGCCTCCGGGTCGTGGAACTCGTAGGTCTGCTCGCCGCGCCAGTAGGGTTGCAGGGCCGGAGCCCGCGGGGCGCCGCTGAGCCGGGCGTGGAAGGGCGCCAGCGGCTTGGGCTGTATCGGAGGCAGAGCGGCACGGGGAGCGTGACCGCCGTGGAGCCGGCGAAAGAGTCCTGCCAGGTCGGCATAGACCGGCGCGGCGTGGACGTCCCGCCCGGCGATCTCCTCGTAGTAGGCGGCCAGGCTGCCCAGTGTGGCGCGCTGTGCTTCCGTCACGTAGGGACCCGGGAGGGTGAAGCTGTCCTTGCCGTACGTGTACCCCCGTTTCAAGGCGGAGTACTCCAGGGGGGCGCCGAGCGAATCCCGCAGGTACTCAAAGTCCCGCAGGGCCTGGCGCCGGGAGATCTCAAAGGCCTCGCCGAGGGTCTTGGCGTTGGGGAAAGCGCCCGCACGGATCTGGGCATCGATCCACTGGAGGCGGTGGATGGCCGGCATCTGGGTCACCTCTTCGTCCAATTATAAACGATCGAAGTGCGTTCCTGGCCCCTGAACTGCATCTCGGCGACCACCAACCGCAGCCCCATGACACCGGCGGTCGTTCGTTGGTGAGCCCGATCCGACGAACCAACACATCTATCCGATGAATTGCAAAAGCATTCGCATGACTTGCGCGCCCGGTCGGGGCCGTAGCCTCTCCTCGCGGCATATCGCTGGAAACGGACCATTTACCGCAGGGGCGGCGACGCTCTTGCGGGGCGCTCTTATACTGGCAAACAACAGAGGTTGAAACCAGTCGCGTGGGGTGAAGCGGATGTTGACTCTGGAGGGCGTTGAGATTACCGCCAAGGTCTCCGGCCGATTTGCAGAGGTCCTGACGCCGGACGCCCTGGCGTTCGTAGCCAGGCTCCAGCGTGAGTTTGGGCCCATGCGTGAGGAGCTTCTGAACCAGCGGGTGCTGCGGCAGGCCCGCCTGGACGCCGGCGAGCTGCCCGACTTCCTGCCCGAGACCCGGGAGATTCGGGAGGGGCAGTGGCAGGTCGCTCCGGTGCCTGCCGACCTGCAGAACCGGCGCGTGGAGATCACCGGGCCGGTCGACCGCAAGATGGTGATCAACGCCCTGAACTCGGGCGCCAAGGTTTTCATGGCCGACTTTGAGGACTCCAACTCCCCCACCTGGGAGAACTGCATCGAGGGCCAGGTCAACCTGACCGACGCCATCCTGCGCACCATTTCGTACACCAACCCGGAGAACGGGAAGGTCTACAGGCTCCGTGAAAACGTAGCGACCCTGCTGGTTCGGCCCCGCGGCTGGCACCTGTTCGAGAAGCACATTCTCATCGACGGCAAGCCGGCCTCGGCCAGCCTGGTAGATTTCGGGCTCTACTTCTTTCATAATGCCCGGCGCCTGATCGAGCGGGGGAGCGGCCCCTATTTCTACCTGCCAAAGATGGAGAGCCACCTGGAAGCCCGGCTCTGGAACAGCGTCTTCAACTTTGCCCAGGATGAGCTTCAGATCCCCCGGGGGACGATCAAGGCGACGGTGCTGATCGAGACCATTCTGGCGGCCTTCGAGATGGAGGAGATCCTCTACGAGCTGCGGGAGCATTCCGCTGGCCTGAACGCCGGTCGCTGGGACTATATCTTCAGCGCCATCAAGAAGTTCCGCAACCGCCCCGACTTCCTGCTCCCCGACCGCAGCCAGGTCTCGATGACGGTGCCTTTCATGCGGGCCTACACCGAACTGTTGGTCAAGACCTGCCACCGGCGGGGAGCGTTCGCCATCGGCGGCATGGCCGCCTTCATTCCGAGCCGGCGGGATCCGCAGGTCAACGAGGTCGCCCTGACCCGGGTCCGGGAAGACAAGGTCCGGGAAGCCACCAATGGCTTTGACGGGACCTGGGTGGCCCACCCCGACCTGGTGCCGATCGCGATGGCGGTCTTTGACGAGGTGCTGGGCGTGAAGTTGAACCAGGTGGACCGCCAGCGGCCTGAGGTGAACGTGACCGCCGCCGATCTGCTCAACCTGAAGGCCACGCCCGGTCAGGTGACCGAAGCGGGGCTGCGGATGAATATCAACGTGGCGATTCAGTACCTGGAGTCGTGGCTGCGGGGCACCGGCGCCGCCGCTATCCACAATCTGATGGAGGATGCGGCTACAGCGGAGATCTCCCGGTCGCAGGTGTGGCAGTGGATCCGCCACGGGTCCCGCCTGGCTGAGGGTCCGCTGGTCACAGCGGAACTGGTGCGTGAGCTCCTCGATGAGGAGATGGAGAAGATCCACCGGGCCGTGGGTCCCAAGGCCTTCACCTGTGGCCGCTTCCACGGCGCCCGTGTGCTCTTCGAGGAGATGGCGCTGGGCGCCGAGTTCCCGGACTTCCTGACCATTCCGGCTTACGAGCAACTTTAGCTACGGGAGGGCACATCATCATGAGCACGAATGAGCAGATCCGGGACGAACAGATCCAGGCGACCCTGCAGGACTGGGAGACCAACCCCCGCTGGGCGGGAATAGAGCGCCCCTACAGCGCCGCCGATGTGGTCCGGCTGCGGGGCTCCTTCCAGGTGGAGCACACCCTGGCCCGCGTTGCCGCCGAGAAGCTTTGGCATCAGTTGAAGACCACGGACTATCTCAACGCCCTGGGCGCCCTCACCGGCAACCAGGCGGTGCAGATGGTCAAGGCCGGCCTGAAGGCGATCTACCTGAGCGGCTGGCAGGTGGCCGCCGACAACAACACCAGCGAGCAGATGTACCCGGACCAGTCGCTGTACGCCGTCAACAGCGTGCCGACCGTGGTGCGGCGCATCAACAACGCCCTCCGGCGGGCCGACCAGATCCACTGGTCCGAGGGCAGGAGCGATATCGACTGGATGGTGCCGATCATCGCCGATGCCGAGGCTGGTTTCGGCGGGCCGCTGAACGCCTTTGAGCTGATGAAGGCGATGATCGAGGCCGGCGCCGCAGGGGTGCACTGGGAGGATCAGCTGGCCTCGGAGAAGAAGTGCGGCCACATGGGCGGCAAGGTGCTGATCCCGACCGGCCAGCACATCCGCACGCTGGTGGCCGCCCGGCTGGCCGCCGACGTAATGGGTGTCCCCACGATCGTGGTGGCCCGCACCGACTCCTTGGGGGCCGATCTATTGACCTCCGATGTAGACCCGCGGGACCGGGAGTTCTGCACCGGGGAACGCACCCCCGAGGGCTTCTTCAAGGTGAAGCCCGGCAACCAGGCGGCCATTGCCCGGGCGATCGCCTACGCCCCGTACGCCGACCTGCTCTGGTGCGAGACCTCCAAGCCCGACCTGCAGCAGGCCCGGGAGTTTGCCGAGGCGGTCCACGCCAAGTACCCCGGCAAGATGCTGGCCTACAACTGCTCGCCCTCGTTCAACTGGAAGCGCCACCTGGACGATGCCACGATCGCCAAGTTCCAGCGGGAGCTGGGCGCCATGGGCTACAAGTTCCAGTTCATCACCCTGGCCGGCTTCCACAGCATCAACGCAGGCATGTTCGAGCTGGCCCACGGCTATGCCAAGGAGGGCATGACCGCCTACGTGCGCCTGCAGGAGCAGGAGTTCGACATGGAGCGGCTGGGCTACACCGCCACCAAGCACCAGCGGGAGGTCGGCACGGGCTACTTCGACGAGGTCTCGCAGGTGATCTCAGGCGGAAACGCCTCGACGCTGGCCCTGAAGGGCTCAACGGAGGAAGAGCAGTTCCACACCGACTCGGTGGCAGCCGATCACTAACAGGATATCGAGGCAGGCGCCCTCCCCGGAGGGCGCCTCCGCTTTGCTTTACATAAGATGAGAGGGGGGTGCCTTTCTTGGAGGTGGGCCTATACAGTAGTTCCCTGCTGTCGCCCGGGATGGTGATCGTGCCGGGGCGCCTTCCCTGGAAAGGGCGGGCCAGACTGCGCTTTGGCGCCGCCATGGCGGAGGTGTCGATGGCAGGGGGATATCTCGAAGACCAACTGGTATGTGCGTGGGACGTGTGGGAGCGGCTAGCGGTCCCCTTTGAGGGGCTTCGGGTGCAACTGCGGGAAGTCGGCCCGGGCGACTGGGAACTCGGTCCGGCTGTCGCCGTGCTATACCGGGGCGCCGAACGCTGGCCGGAGACGGATATGAATCAGCGGGCTGAGCTCTACTATGGCCACCTGGAGGGGCGGCCCGGGCTGTATGCGTTCGCATTTGAGGATGCCATCGACTGGGAGAAGGGCATCATGCACGGCTACGTGGTCGACAACCGCCCCCCAACTGGCGGTGTCCGGACCACTCCCGCCAGCTTCCCCGTTCCTGCCGTGGTCCGGCTGACCTGGTCAACGCTGGGGAAGACCATCACCCGGCTGCGCGAGATGACCGGCAACCGCACCTTCAACTGGCTTCGCACCATGAACAAATGGACCTTTCACCGGTTGATCTCGGAGGTGCCGGGCCTGTCCGAGTACCTGCCGGAGACCCGGCGGCTCAGGGGGGAGGTGGACCTGGCAGCCATGGTCGCCCGGCATGGCACCGTCTTCGTGAAGTACGTGCACGGTATCCAGGGCGCCCGGGCCATGCGGGTCCGCCACACCGGGAAAGGTTTGGAGCTCGCCTATATGCAGCAGGGAAAGCCCATGACGGCTAATCTTCAGACGCTAAATGATGTACTGGCGCTCATACGAGAGGTGGTCGGGCCCGGGGCCTGCGTGGTGCAGCAGGGAATCGAAACGACCGGCCGTGAGGGCCGGGCGCTGCACTTCCGGATCGTGACCGTCCGGGACCCCTCGGGGGCGTGGCGGGTGCTGCACGGCAAGGCGAGCGTCCCCCAAGACCCCCGGGTCGTCTTCACCAACCTGGCCAATGGCGCCCGGATCGAGGACTGGCAGAAGTCCCTGGAGCAGCATTACGGAATGGAGCAGGAAGAGGCCGAGGCTTGCTGCGCCCAGATGTCCCGGATCTGCCTGGAGGCTGCGGCGGTGCTCGCAAAGCGATATGACCCGCTTGGCATCCTGGGATTCGACATCGTTTTGGATGCTGCTACCCGGCGTATGTGGATGCTGGAGGCCAACCCGGTTCCGGGCTGGCACTATCCGAACGAGATCGTTACGCAAATGGCCCGTTCTCAGACCGACTATGCCCTTGCCTTGTCAGGCTATTAGCTACAGGAACAAGAGAGCGTCTGCCCTGTGACCGGGCAGACGCTTCTTCATTAGAGGGGCGACGGCATCGGGAGGCCGGTGTGGCATCCGGCCCTGGCGCGGCGGGCCAGGAAGGCAGCGTACTGGAGGGGCAGCCGGACCAGGTGGTCCTCGGGAAGGCTTGGGAACCTGGAATGCAGGGGCTTCGTGTTGGCCTCGAAGACCCAGGCCCGGCCGCACTGGTCGATGCCGACGTCGACGCCCACCTCGCCGAGCCTTCCCACCCGAGACTCCAAGGCCCAGGCAACCTTCACGGACACGGCTGACGCCGTCTCCTTCATGCCCTTCAGCATCGGCAGCTCGGCACCGAACTGCTCCAGGAACTCTTCGGAGAGCAGGCGCTCGCCGCCCTGGCTAATGTTGGCGGCGACGCTGTCGGGATGGGCTCGCCTGACCATAACCAGGGGCACCGCCCAGCGCCCTTCGCCGTCCTTCTGGACCACTACCCGGAGGTCCACAATGCGCCCCTTCGCCTCTGGCAGCGTGATGCCCTGCTGCAAGACCCATGCCTCGTTGCCCAGCAGCAGCGTAAAGAAGTTCATCAGGGATTGCAGGGTGAAGAATCGTTCCTGCACGCGGCGCCCCCTGATCCGGCCACGCACTTCCCAGCCGCCGTCGGCCGGCCGGATTCGGACCACGTCTGACCCGTGGCTGCCGTGGTCGGACTTGGCGTATACAACGGGGTGTCGCTCCAGCATTCCCCTGAGGTCCGGTTCAGAGCGGAGGCGCACCGTCTCTGGCGTCAGATCAGCCGTTTCCGGAAAGAAGCGCAGGGCTTCGTGGACCGCCATTTTGCTAAAGCTGTTGACGCAGTTGACCAGGTTGACCCGCTGCACCTCGGTCAGCCACGCCACAGTCCCCCTGGCGGCGATGCGCTTACTCCTGGCAGCGTGGGTGGCCCGGTTGTAAACCACTTCAGGGAGGGGAGCATCGGTCAGAACCCACTGGTCATCGCGCAACTCCCAACCCTTCACCCGAAGGTTCTCGGTATCGACATCGTCTGCAGCAAACAGGATATGCCTGACCCCTGCGTCCGCAGCAGCGGTGGCCAGCGGCCGAAAGTGCATGGTCCGCTGCAGGAGCCGCATGTCCGACGGCCCCAGCATCACTCCGACCAGGGGCGGGACTCTGTCGCTGTCATCATCTTGCAACTGTCCGGCCCCTTTGGCGTCGAGCGAGGCGGCATAGTGAATCGGGAATCGGTTGATCCGCTCTGAAACCAGGGGATCACGGAGGCGCTCCAGGCTAACACGCAGCGGGATGCCGTTGACCTCGATCAACTTGACGGCGCCATCTTCGATCACGCCCAGGTCGAGCCCCAGCTCGGCGCAGGGACCGAGGCGCTCATCAATCCGTTCGGCAATGGCCAGGGAGACCCGGTGGATCTCGGCAAGAACCTCGGGATAGCGATCTCCAAAGGCGTGTTCGAGCGCCTGCTCGGGCGTGGCGGTCTGCCCGCCGCTGCGTGGGCTCGTGATCGCGCTGCCCTCCGGAGCGATGCGGGCAACCAGCCCGGTCACGCGCCAGCGCCCCTGGCCATCCTTCTGGACCAGAGACCGGAAGTCGAAGCGATTCCCGAGGTAGCGCGACAGCGCCAGTCCCTCCTGGAGCACATACTGGTACTTCTCTGAAAGGGTTGCGGCTAGTTCCCTTTGCACCGCCTCCTCGGAGGGAAACGAGGTGACGAGATTCCCAGCGTTCGACCGGCCCTGGAGGAGCCAGCCGGAGTTGCTGCGTGTCAGGCGCAGGACGCCCTTGCCCTTCGACAGAGCGTTGGGCTTCAGATAGAGATCGTCATAGCGCTCCATCGCCGATGCCAGGACCTCAGGCGTAAGCGATTGCGTGAACGGCAGATGGGCAGCCAGCTCTTCACAACTGCCCAGGGCGCTAAACGCCATCATTTTGGTGATCTTTACGGGACGGTTCACCACGACGGTTCCCTTGTCCCCCCAGGTGCGGCGAAACTGCTCGGCGGCTGCGCGCCCCGCCGCGCCAAAGGCCCGGTCATACACCACGGCAGGCAGCGGGATGGTAACGGGGCGCCACTGACCGGGGCCGCCACCGCTGCACTCGTACAGGAAGGCCTGAATCGTGGCGTTCGATCGGCTCGGCACCGGTGGGGCGAAGAAGGCCAGGACTGCGCCTGCCTCTCGGGCGTAGGCTGCATAGCGACAATAGACCTGATCACGTTTTCCCCGGATGATTGACTGTAGCTTTGGGCGGGAGATCATGAGGCCAATAAGCGGCCCGATGGAGATCTCCCGTGGGCCTGATCGCCATACAGTACAGTCCAAATCCGACACCAGCGCCAGGGAAATGCTTACGACCCGGCTGGCCTGAAGGCCGTCGGGGGCGATCTCCTGTGCGGCCTGAAACAGCACCGGAATGCTCCTCTGGCCAAATCGCACGTGGATGATTTCGCCATCGGCAATGTCAAGGCTGCTTAGCAAGCGGGGTGTGGCCCGCATGCATCCCGGCCACCCGCCCTCTGACGGTATCTGCTCAATGTGCACGGGAAAACGGTGCAAGGCTCATCTTCCTTCCCGCCCATGGTAGATGTGCTACTACAGCTTATGCTGCATCCGAATTATGTCACCTCGCTGGGCGATGGCTAATACCTATAAGTGATGGGCTTATCCAGTCACCGAGGGGGTGGGGCCATGCGCCACTATACCGATCTTCAGAAGATCACGCAGCTCTCGGAGGCGGAGCGGGAGCGGCTCAGGTCGGTAACCGACGAGTATGTGTTCCGGGTCAATGAGTACTACCTCGGGTTGATCGATTGGACGAATCCGGACGATCCGATCCGCCGCATCGTGATCCCGGCGGATGGCGAGCTGAAGGAGTACGGAAGGCTGGATCCCTCAGACGAGGCCAGTAACTACGTGGCCAAGGGCTGCCAGCACAAGTACACCACGACGGCGTTGCTGTTGGTCTCCGATGTGTGTGGAGCATACTGTCGCTTCTGTTTCCGCAAACGGCTCTTCAAAGATGACCTGGACAGCGAAATCAGCCTTGATGTAAGTGAAGGATTGGCCTATATCGCGGCGCATCCGGAAATCAATAATGTCCTGCTGACGGGCGGAGATCCCCTTGTGCTATCGGCGAACCGGCTCGACAAGATCCTGACGGCCCTGCGGGCAATCCCGCATGTGAAGATCATCCGGCTGGGATCGAAGATGGTTGCCTTCGAACCGATGCGCATCCACGACGACCCCAAGCTGTTGGCGGTACTGGCCAAACACACTCGCCGGGACGCTCGGATCCATGTGATGGGCCACTTTAACCATCCCCGGGAGGTGACGGACCAGGCGCTGGACTGCCTGGGGGCGTTGCAGCAGGCCGGGATAACTGTCGTGAACCAGACCCCGCTGCTGCGTGGCGTCAACGATGACCCGGCGGTGCTCGGCGAGCTGTTCGACCGCTTGTCGTGGGCGGGCGTCACTCCGTACTACGTCTTCCAGAACCGGCCGGTGGCAGGAAATGCCGACTTTGTGGTCCCACTGGCGGAGGGGTACGAGATTGTGGAGACAGCGAAGGCCCGCACCTCAGGACTAGGTAAGCGGGCCAAGTATGTCATGAGCCACGCCTCCGGGAAGATCGAGGTGCTGGCAGTGCAGGGGGAACGGATCTACCTGAAGTACCATCAGGCCCGCAAGCCCGAGGACTACGGCAGGTTCATGATCTGTGGGCTCCCGGAGGGCGCCGGCTGGTTCGATGACCTAACCCCGCTGCAGCCATAACAAAACCGCCCTGTCCTCGTGTAGGACGGGCGGTTTCTTCTTACCTGCTAATACACCTTGGTGGAGCGCACGATGCGGGGGTCGGTGAAGATGTCCAACTCGTCGATGGACTTGGTCGAGAACTCCGAGACGACGGCGCCCTCGTCGCCGGCCTGGAACCAGTGCTTCGTGTTCGGCATGATGGTGTACTGATCGCCGGGGTTGAGTTCGATCTCGTGCCAAACGGTATAGTTGGCCTCGGTGCCCTCTGGCGGGCGACAGGCGGGGTTAAGAGCGGCGGGGCCCTCCACATAGAGCCAGACCTTGCCGAGCCGGCAGCGGAAGGTCTCCTCCTTGCCCGGGTTGTCGGTGCCCGGGACCGGGGGGTGGCGGTGCTCCGGGCAGGTCTGCCGGGGCCACAGGACCAGTTCCTTGGCGCAGCAGCGCTCGGTGTTGACGTAGGTGATCAGCTCCAGGCCGGTGCGCTCCAGATCGCCCAGGCCGAAGTCGGCGACCTCAATGTTGGCCTTTTCGACGTCGGTCAGCACGATGCCCGCCTTCGCGAAGTAGGGCAGGGACTTGGCACGGGCGGCGGCCAGTTGCTCCTTGGTAAGCGCCATGGGAAACATTCCTCCTTGAACTACAGCAGCGCTGAGATTCCGTTGATGACGCCCAGCACCGAGGTGACCACCAGCACGCCCAGGGAGAGTCGCCGGTGGAGCGCCTGGGTGGAGCGGCGGAAGCCGACGTCTCCGAGCGCCAGGCCGATCCAGTAGAACGGGGCAAGGCTGAGGCCGGTAACGCCCAGGTCCGGGTTGAATACCCGCTGGTAAAAGAGCGTGGTGAGGGAGCCGGCGTTGGTCAGCAGGAAGAAGCAGACCAGCGTGGCCCGCACCACCGTTTTCTCCATGCGGGTTCGGGCCATGAACAGAGCGGTCAGCAGGCCGGGTTGTCCTACCGAGGTGGCCAGGATGCCCGAACCGAAGCCCGTCAGCAGGGTGACCACGGTCCCGGGGTGCCCCGCGGGCATGCCGGGATCCTCCCGGCGCAGCAGCGTCATGATGGCGGAGGCGAGCACGCCGAGGCCGATCAACGCCTTCAGGATTCCCGGATCGACGGCAATCAGAACGTAGCTCCCCAGGGGCAGACCAAAGACGGCGCCCAGGGTGAGCAAGCCGACCAGCCGCCAGTCGATGTCTCGCCGGATGCGCAGCCACTGCATCAGGTTGCCGCACGCTGCCACCAGGGTGGTGAGCGGCACTGCCACCGTGGGCGGATAGAGCAGGAGCATGAACGGCATGATGGCGATCGCAAACCCGAAACCAGTCAGCGATGCGACGGTGGCGCCGAAGAGCACCAGAAGCCCCGTGATGAGGAAGAGAGTGAGGGGGGCCACGGGGACGCTTCACCTTCTTACAGTTGGAGTAGGAAGGTTAATTCGTGACGCTAAGCAAGTACTCCTGGTATTGGCTGAGATAAGCGGAGCGCTCTTCGGGGGAAATGTGGCCGGGACCGAAGACGATGAACGGGCGCACGGTCTCCAGCTTCGCCAGGGCGAAGACGTTGCCGTGGACCTCGCCCAGGTAGCGACGAATGGACTCCTCCACGGCGGCAGGGCGCTCGGCCTCGGGAATTGGGCCGCCTTCGGTCATGGCGACCATCCCCTTGCGGCCCAGCAGCCCGTCGGTGCCGCGCCCGTAGATTTTGCCCAGCATGAAGACCCGTTCCACGTACCCCTTGAGAATCGCGGGCATGGAGCCCCACCACAACGGGAACTGGAAGATGATCAGGTCGGCCCAGAAGAGCTTTTCCAACTCATTGGCGACGTCGCGGGGGATCGCACCCTGCTCTACCGCGTGGCGCTGCTCCCGCAGGATTTGCAGGCGATCGGTGCTCGCCCGAACGGGGAAGTCGTCGGCGCCAATGATTGCCTTGAACCCCATGGCATAGAGGTCCGATACCTGCACCTGGTGCCCGGCGGCGGTCAAAGCTTCGACGGCGGCGTTCTTCATGGCGGCGTTGAAGGAGTTGGGGTCGGGGTGCGCATGGATGATCAGGACGTTCATGTGTAGAGACCCTCTCATCAAAAATGTTAGATGGGCTGATTTGGGACGAGAGGGGAGGTTGAAAGGGTACGGCTGAGGCTCTGAAAAGAGCCGCCCACCCAGTGGGCGAGTTCGATCGCCTCGCGGCCAGGCTGGCCTGCCACGACCGTGCTGTCCAGGACCTCCCTGAGGGCCAGGCAGATGCGTTTTACCTCAGACTTTATGGCTGACCGGTTGGCCGCCCTATGGGGGAGGTTTGCCCGCCCGTCGCTCAGGAGGATGAGCGAAGAGGGGCGCCCTTCCCGGCGCCGGGCACGCCGGGCTAGCTCCAGGGCGATGGCCAGGGCGCCGGCCAGGGGGGTGGCGCCGCCGGCGGGCAGCGCCAGGAGCCGGCGGCGGGCCTGCTCCACCGCCCGGGCGGGAGGCAGGGCCAGCAGCGCCTCTCGCCCGGCGGCGGTGATGAGCGCGACCTGGTCCCGCTCCCGGTAGGCCTGCTGGAGGAGGGCCAGCGCCGCCCCCTTGGCTTGGCCCAGGCGCCGGGCGCCCATGGAGCCCGAGGCGTCGACCACGAAGATCACCAGGCGGCCCTGGCGAGGGCGCCGCAGGTGCCAGCGCAGGTCCTGCGGGCGGATGGCGGGGGACAGGGTGTCACGGCCCCGGAGTTTCTGCCAGGGGAGGGCGGCCAGCAGGGTGGCCGGGAGGTCGAGGCTGCCCCGGCGGCGGCGCCCGGGGACGGAGCGGACCGGGGCGCCGTGGAGGGTCGGCCTTAGTGTCGGTGGTCTGGTGTGTGGTAGGGGTACCATCGGGACCTGCCGGGGGGGAGCCTCTGCACTTTCCTGAGCGGTCCTGTTGGACTGTGCCTGCTCAGGCTGAGGCGGGGCCTGGGCTGCGGCGGCCCTGGCCCGCGGCGCCAACACCAGGGCTACCGCTTCCGCCACGTCGCCCTCGGTGAGGCGGCGGCGCCCATCCACCTTGGCGATGGCTGCCGCCGCTCGCAGGGTAAACCACTCAGCCTGGTGGCCCTCCACCCCCAATTGCGCGGCGGCGGTGCTGATCAGTTGGATGGCGCCGCCACGCGTTAAGACCTTGCCTGTTTGTTGGAGCGTGTGCTGGGACTCCGGGACAAGAAAGGCGACCCGCTCCGCCAGGTGCGCCCAGACCGGGTCAGCGGCCCAGGCCACCAGGGTGCAGCCGCCGGCGTCCAGCCGTTGGGCCAGCTGGGCCTGCGCCTGGGGAGTAAGCAGGTCCAGGTCCGCCACAAAGCGCCCGGCCTGCTCCAGCAGACCGGGCTGGTACCCCCAGGGGGTCCTGTAACCCGCTAGGGCGGCATGCGGGGGAATCCGACGGCCCGCCGGCACCTCGCCTTCGGGCCGGAAGCCGCAGGCGATCACCCCGCCCAGTTCCGGATCGATCTCCAGGAGCTGCAGCGCCCGGCTAAACAACCTGCTTCAGCACCTCCCGGACGGTCTCGCCGCCGTCGCTCTCGTCCAGCGGGTCCTTGCGCAGCCGGTGGGCCAGCGCCAGCACCGCGACCGCGTCCAGGTCGGGCAGAGAGACCGTCCGGCGGCCGGCGAGGGCAGCGTGGGCCGAGGCGGCCCGCAGCAGGGTAAGCTCGCCCCGGTGGCCGTCAAGGCCAAGGCGCAGGCAGAGCAGGGCCGCCTTCTCCAGGGCCGGGCGGGGCGCCCTCACCTGCGGCAGCAGGGCCTGGGCCCGGGCCAACCGGGCCTGCAGGCGGGCCTCCGCCGCCTGCCACCGGGCCGTGAAGGCCGAGGGGTCCCGGCTGAACGCATCCCGGCGCCTTAAGATCTCCACCCGCTCGTTCAAGTCGGTGACCGTGCGAATGCGGGCATAGAGCCCGAAGCGGTCGAGCAGTTGGGGCCGAAGTTCGCCCTCCTCGGGGTTTCCCGACCCCACCAGCACAAACCGGGCGGGGTGCCGAACCGAGAGCCCCTCCCGCTCCACGATGTTCTCGCCGCTGGCGGCCACGTCCAGGAGGGCATCGACGAGATGGTCCTCCAGCAGGTTCACCTCATCTATGTAAAGGAAGCCCTGGTGTGCCTGGGCGACCAGGCCGGGCTGGAAGGACCGCTCGCCGTGGGCCAGCGCCTTCTCGAGGTCGAGCGCCCCGCACAGCCGGTCCAGGTCGGCGCTCAGGGGCACATCAACCACCGGCACGGGCCTGCCGTCCGGCAGCGGGGGCAGGACCCTGGCCAGCGCCCGCACCGCGGTCGACTTGGCTGTGCCCCGGTCGCCCATGATCAGCACGCCGCCCAGGTCGGGGTTGACCGCGGCCAGCAGGAGGGCCAGCTTCATCTCCGGCTGGCCCACAAGGGCGGAGAACGGAAAGTGGCAGGTGCTCAACCGACTCCCTCCAATAACTCTTCAACGCTGTCCCGCATGGCGTTGAGCGCCTCGACCTCATCTTGGGAGGCGGCCCAAAGCCCGCGCTCGTGGGCCTCCAGCAGCCGGTCAGACATTCGTAGCACAGCCCGGGGGTTGAGCGCCCGCATGCGGTCGCCCTGCTCCCGCAGCACCTCGGCGGCGCCCGAGAAGACCCAGCCGTCCACAGCGCCCGCCGTGGCCTGCCAGCCGAAGGTGTGGTCGAGCCGCTGGGCGATCTCGTGGACGCCCTGGTAGCCGTGCTGGAGCATCCCCTCGTACCAGCGGGGGTTCAGGAGCCGGGTGCGTGACTCCAGGCGCAGCATTTCGGGCAGGGTGCGGGCCTTGCTTCCCGCCACCCCGGAGTCGAAGACGTAGGCCTCGGGGCGGGCGCCCTTCAGGCTCTGCACCGCGGCCATCACCCCGCCGAGGTGCTCGAAGTAGTGGTCGATGTCGGACAGGCCCAGTTCGGTGGAGTCCATGTGCTGCACGGCGGTCTCCACGCCCTTGAGCGCCGCACGGAGCAGGTCGGGCTGCCTGTCCCCGTCATCCCCGCGGCCGTAGGCCCAGGACATGCGGCGCAGATAGACCTCGCCCAGCTCGTCTTCGCCCTCCCAGGCGGACTCCTGCACGACGTGGTTGACGCCCGTGCCGTAGTTGCCCGGGCTGGATGCGAAGACCCGCCGTGCGCCGGTGCTCAGCGGCACTCCCAGCTCCTCGGCCAGGGTGAGGGCGCGTTTGCGCACGAAGTTCTGCTCCAGGGGTTCGTCCGCGAGGGCGGCAGCGAGGACCGCCTGGTCCAGCAGGCCCATCACCGAGGGGAAGAGGTCCCGGAAGATGCCCGAGCAGGTGATCACCACGTCGATGCGGGGGCGCCCCAGCTTCTCCAGCGGAATCAGGGAGACCCGGCTCACCCGGCCCAGGCTGTCGGTCTCGGGGGCGGCGCCCAGCAGCCAGAGCGCCTGGGCGACCGCCTCGCCCTGGGTCTTGATGTTGTCGCTGCCCCAGAGGACCAGGGCGAGCGACTCAGGCACCCGGCCCATGCGCTCCAGGAGCTGCTCGCCCAGGGCACGGCCCGAACGGACCGCCACCGGGGAGGGAATCGACCAGGGGTTCAGGGCGTGGATGTTCCGGCCCGCCGGCAGCACCTCGGGGTTGCGGACCGGGTCGCCGCCGGGCGCCGGGGGCGTGAAGCGCCCGTCCAGGGCCCGCACCAGGGCGTCGAGCTCATCCGTCGCCTTGGCCCGCTGCTTCAGGTCTGCGATGACCGGATCGTCTTCCTGAACACCCCGCAGGTCAGCAGCCGCACGCGCCATCGCATCGAGGCCGGCGTGCTCCCCGGCGATGTGGAGCCCCACTGGGATCAGCCGGGTTTCGATCTCAAGCAGGTAAGCCGAGAGCCGGTCAATGTAGCCATCCCCCGGGGGAACCTCCGCGCCCAGGTTGGCCGCGTCCGCCAGCTCCTGCACCACTTCGAGCGCCTCGGGGCCGGGCTGAGCCTGGCACTGCCGGACGGCGTCCCGGAGCGTGAGCAAGGTTCGGTAGAGCCCCGCCTGCGAGAGCGGCGGGGTCAGGTAGGAGACCGTCACAGCACCGCCCCGCCGCTTGGCGATGGAGGCTTCCGACGGGTTGTTGACGCTGTAGTAGTAGAGGTGGGGCACCCCACCCAGCAGGGCGGCGGGGAAGTCGTCGGCGCCGAGGCCGATCTGCTTGCCGGGCATGAACTCCAGCGCCCCGTGGGTGCCGAAGTGGAACACTGCCTGGGCGCCGAAGTAATGCTCCACCCAGGCGTAGTAAGCAGCGAAGGCGTGGGTGGGGGCGGCGTCCGGGTGGAAGAGCAGCCGCATTGGGTCGCCTTCGTAGCCAAAACCGGGCTGGACCCCTACGAACAGGTTGCCAAAGCGCTTGCCTCGGACCCTGATGCATCGACCGTCGGTGTCTACAAGTCCGGGCGGGGCGCCCCAGCACTTGGCAATGCGAGGCCAGGCCGGGACCAGGCGCTTGTACTCGGCGGTGGTGAGGGAGCCGGCCACGGCGATCGACTCGGCGCCCGGCAGCGCTACCTCAGCGCCCAATACATCGACCCTCAAGGCGTCGACTGAAGGCGGCAGGTCAATGGAATAGCCCTCCGCCTTGAGCCGCTCCATCAGCCGGTAGAGCGACCGGAAGACATCCAGGTAGGCCGCTGTGCCCACCGAACCCTTGTCCGGCGGCATCGAGAATACAGTGACGGCCACCTTGCGCTCCGAGCGCGGGGTGCGGCGCAGCTCCACCCAGCGGCGGACCCGCAACGCCAGCCGGGCGGCGAGGTCCGGGTCGGCCACCACGTCATCCCCGCCGTTCGACCCGGCGTAGACCCAGGGCTCGGCGCCGCCCTCCAGCTCGGGCATCACCACCTGCATTACCGCCTGGTGCGGGGCGAGGCCCATGCGGGACTCCCGCCACTGGCCGAGGGTCTGGAGCACCAGCGGCACAGCGCAGAGGTAGGGACGGTCCAGCCGCTCCAGCAGGGCGGCAGCCCTGGCGGGGTCGGGGCGCCCGTGCCCGCCGACCAGGTTGAAGGAGACCAGGTTGAGCAGGCACTCCACCCCGGCGGGCGCGAAGAAGCGCTCGACCAGCGGGGTGGCATCCAGGTCGGAGTAACCGGCATAGACCGCCAGGCCCAGGGCCTCCAGTTGCTCAATGACCGCGGCGAAGTGGCGGGTGTTGCCGCCGGCGACCCAGCGGCGGTGGACGATGACGCCCACCGGAATCCCTGCGTTCTGGTACCAGGTCCGGTAAGCGGCCAGGTCCGTGAAGGTCCCGCCCCGGGGATGCCATAGCGCCACCTGCGGCAGGGGGCGGGGCGCCGTCACCGCCTCGCCGGCGAGGAGGCGCATCAGTGCCGCCAGCGACTCGACCGTGGCGTCCGACCAGAGCCGGCTCGCCTGGGCGTACAGCTTCAGCCCCTCGAACTGGCCGGCCGGCAGAAGCCTGTCCAGTTGTGGGATCGCCGCCAGCACCACGTTCAGCAGGCCGGGGAGCGGCGCCCCGGCGTCCCGCAGGGGCCCCAGCACAGCCCGCCAGGCGGGCGTGGATGCGTCGAAGTCTCCAATGCGTGTAAGCTGAAGTGCTTCCACCTGCGAGTGGAAGAAGACGACGGTGGCAGGCTTTACCTCGCCGAGGACCGCCGCCAGCGTACGCACCCCGTCGTCCAGGTTCAGCACGCCGCCGAAGACCGCATCCGCCTGCTGAACCGAGCGGCGCAGGGCAGCCGGGTCGATCTCGTGCAGCAGAAAGAGATCGAGGTGGACCCCTGCGGCCTCGGCGGCCTTGCGCAGCGGGCCGGTCATTTGGCTTTCCAGGATCACCGCGGTCATCCGTGGCACACGGAACACCTCATCATGGCTCGGGTTGCGACTATCTTATCACACTTGTTGCCCTAGTTGGAAAAGGGGAGACGCGTAGCGCCGGAGAAAGAGGTTTTAGGCAATGATGGGGAGGTAGCTAGGCATGAAGAAGATAACTGCAGCTCTGGCCATCATCTTCGGTGTTCCCCTGCTGGTGGCGATACCGGTCGGTGCCGTCCTGGCCCTAGGGGTGGCGGCGAAATGGATCCTCGTCCAGCTCTTTGCCATGAAGCCCGAGGCTCTGCAGGTCTGGCTGCCGGCGTTAGCCACGCTGATTGCCGGTGGCATCGGCGTGCTGGTGACCAAGCGCCTGGAGCGCCGGTATGACCAGGAGCTGCGCCAGCGGGAGGTCCGCTCCCGAATCTATGAGCCGGTGATGCAGACGCTGCTGGAGATGATCCCCTGTGCTCAGGAGCAGGGACTGTCCGTTGTGCCGGAGCGCTTCCATGATCGCCTGACCGAGGCCGGGCGCCTTCTGCTCATGGGCGGCTCGGACGGCGTCATCTCCGCCTTTGCCAAGCTGCGGGGCTTTGACTACCAGGGCGGCACCATCGTCGCGCTGAGTGAGCAGGTGGCGCAGTTGATTCTGCTTATGCGTAACGACCTGGGACACCAGGTGAGCAGCGTAGGGAAGGGTACGCTGCTGAAGTTGATGCAGGTGGAGGGGGCGCCGGTGGAAGCCGAGCCCGCCCCCGTGACGAAGCGATACGCCGGGTTGTCCATCAACGTCCAGAAATAGCGAACGGGGCGCCCTGCTTGAGGGCGCCCCACTTTCTATTTGGCTGCGGGCTCCAGGAGCCATCTGTCGCTCATTTGCCAGCGGTGCGCCCCGCCGGCCTGTACCGTCACCAGCAGATTCCCGTCTGCCGCAGGAACCTGGTCGACCAGCACCTCGCCGGTGGCGAAGGGTACGAGCCGAAGCTGGCGCCGGGCAGGGTCATAGGCGAAGATGCGCAGCACCGCCTGACCGGGCTTGCCTGTCATGGGATCGGCCAGCAGGGCGAGCACCTCGGTCGAACCGAGCTGCAGCTTGTGCAGCTTGGGGGCCGTAAGAGCAATCCGATGGAAGTTCGGCCTGCCCAGCTCCACCTCATGGGTGACGGAGCCATCGGGCCAGTAGAGGTAGAGCGATGCGCCCTCGCTCACGGTGCCGTGCAGGCGGACAGTCACGGGGCCATCCGGGGTGGTCAGCTGCGCTTCGGCCAGGGCGGACCCGGCGATCTCCGGCCGGCTCTGCGAAGGGCGGGAGACCCGCACAAAGCTCCAGCGCCGGGTCAGCTCCCAGTCGGCGGTCTCACCGCCAACCCGGGTTCGAATGCCGTCGGCGATCCCCACCGGCCAGGTCGAGATCGAGACCGAAGAATCCGATCCGAAGGGGACCTGGACGAGCCGCTTGCGGCTGGGGTTGTAGGCGAAGACCTGGAGCCGCCCGGTCGTTTCGGCGTCGGTGGCGATCGCCAGCAGGGTCTGCCCGTCGATCTCCAGCAGGCGGAACTCCGGCTGGGTAAAGGGCAGCCGACCGTGGGAGACCTCCCCGAGCTGGACCTCCCGGGTCAGGCGCCCGTCAGGGTGGCGCAGGAGGATGGAGGCGTTCAGCCGGTCCCCGGAGGCGGGCTCCACCCAGTAGTAGGCCGTGGCGGTTCCCGATGGGGTGGGGAGGGCGGCGGTGGCGATCCAGCCGGTGCCGGGCCGGCGCTGCTCGAAGAAGCTCGCCGAGAGCTCCACGGCTGGGCCGCTCGGCCGACCGGCGGTGAGCAGTCCGTACCCAAGCGCTTCCCAAATGCCCGCGGCGGCCAGCAGGATGCAGGCGGCTGCGGCGACCCCCGTCAGGCCCCGGGAGAAGCGAAGGGCAGCCCGCTGCCGCCGGGCGGCGGGCAGTCTCCCCTGAACCGCCTCCCGCACAGAGGGGAGGGGATGGGGGACGCCCGCCGCTTGAAGCCGACGGTCCGTATCCGTCATGCGCATCGCATACGTACGGCACTCCGCGCAGGTCGAGAGGTGGCGGGTCAGCACGCGGTCTGCCGCCTCATCGATCTCACTCATCAAGCGCTGCATGACCAGGTCACGCGCCCTTTCACAGTGCATCTCCATCCTCCTTTCCTAACTCTTTGCGGAGCATTTCCAGGGCCCGGGAGACCCGTTTTCGCACCAATTCTGCCGAGATGCCGAGCACCGCGGCCGCCTCGTGGGACTTCAGCCCTTCCACCCGGGTCAGCAGCAGGCAGCTGGAGTAGTCGGCCGGCAACCGGGCGATCGCCCGCTGCACGGCGTCCCGCTCGGCCAGGTCATCCTCGAAGCGGGTGGTCGGCTCGGCAGATGAGAGCCACGGGAGCCACTGGAACCGGTGGCGCCGCTTGAGGGCCGTCATGGCCAGGTTGGTGGCGATGCGGTAGAGCCAGGGCCGGATCGCTGCATCATCGCGCAGGTCAGCCATGTGGGTATAGGCCCGCAGGAAGGTCTCCTGAAGGAGGTCCTGGGCAAGGTGGCGGCTGCGGGTAAGTGACTGCAGGTACCGCCCCAGCGGGGCTTCATACTGGTGAAGCAGCATTTCGAAGGCGGCTTCATCGCTTTCGCGAAGCCGGGTGACAATCGCCGCATCCACGGCCTTTCCTCCCTTCAGCAGGCTTCATTCCCCCCTTAAGACTGCGTCTCAACCAAGATTGTGACAGGGCCAAACGAAATATTTGTCGTCGCTCTTTGTTGTCACAGGACGCCTCTCCGCTTGGTCATTACGGTAAATAAACCAAGCGGAGGGACCCAACGATGTGGCGAAAACTGGTGGTCGGCGGACTGCTGTCAACATGCTTGACGGGGATGGCTGGACTCGGGCAGGCAACGGTCATGGCCCCGGCGGCGACGCTGCCGGCCGTTCGGCAGGGGGCATCACAGGTGCCGGTCCTGCTCTACCATCACCTCGACCCGGGCTCCAGGGGGGAGAACGGAGCGGTAATCAGCGCGGCCGAGTTCGAGGGGCAGATGGCCTGGCTCGGGGAACATGGCTACACGGCCATCACCACGGGGGAACTGCGGGCATGGCTGTTGGGCGTGGCAGAGCTTCCACCCAAGCCCGTCCTGATCACCTTCGATGACGGCTATCAGTCGAATTATCAGCATGCCTATCCGATCCTCCAACAGCATGGCATGAAGGCGACGATCTTCGTGGTGACGGCAAAGGCGGGCGGGCGGGAAGGTGACCTTCAGCACCTCTCCTGGGCAGAGATGCGGGAAATGGTGAGCGCCGGGGTGGTGGAGGTGCAGGCCCACACCCACGACGGCCACCGGCAGGAAGGCGGGCGCCCGGCCCTGATCACCTGGGACGGGGCTGCGATCCGCTCCGACCTGCGCACGCTTCAGCATAGCCTGTCGGCCGCCCAGTTGCCAGTGGCTTCCGCCTATGCCTACCCCTTTGGCGCCTACGACACCGAGACGGTCGCCAGCCTGCGCGAGGAGGGGATCACCACCGCCTTCACGGTGGAGAAAGGGTTCGTCCGGCAAGGGGATGATCCCATGCGGCTGAAGCGGCTGATCGTATTCCCGGGCGCTACAGCCTGCACGTTCGGCGAGTTAGTGAGCGGGCGCCCCGCCGGTACGTGCGGCGACTAGAAACGGAGAGCCAGGGCACGGCGCCCTGGCTCCTTACGATTTCAGGACGGAGAAAAGGTCACGCTTTCCGCCGGCGTCGGCAACCCGGGCCTCTCGGGCTGAACGGAGGCCGGTGGCCACGGCACCGCAGAGCACCAACCATGTCGACGCCTCCAGGAGACTGATGATCAGCGACAGGGTGCCCTGCGCATACCAGCCGATGACGGTCCCCAGGATCCAGACCGTGTACAGATAGAGCGCAGCCTGGCGGACCGACAAGGGCCGGGCGCCGGGCAGGTGCCGGTCGGCGGTGTGGAAGATATTCCAGAGGCCCCAGAGGTTATAGATCGGAATCAGGGCCTGGGCGAGGCCCGCCGCCGCCCCCAGCGGGTAGCCAGGGACGACATGCTCCAGGTCGACATGGAAGCTGTACACCCACCATGCGAGGGCGCCGACAAAAGCGAGCAGCGAGTAGAGCAAGGCCCTGACGGCGACCGACTCCCAGGCCGGAACCGCGGTGAGGAAGCCGTCAAGGACCGACACGGTCATCTGCAGCAGGACGGCGGCAAGCAGGGTGTAGCCAGGAATGGTCGACTTCAGCCGGAAGCGGGCGTTCATGCGCATTCCTCCCGGGCGTCAAATCCGAGTATTCCCAAGGTTCCCTACAGATTAACTAATTCCTTCTGCAAAATGCATATCCTAACGAGGCAGGGATTTGGTACGGTGACGCGAATCTATGGAGTTCACCGCGCCAATGTCTGGTTGGTCGCGCCAGATAAAGTTACTACACGCGCCATTGGTTAGGAGGAATTTCGCGCCTAGGCGCGAAATACTCCCAGAACGCGCCATTGCTGTGTCCACTGCCAACGGAGGGATGCCATGTACGCCAATCACATCTACAACCGGGATTCCCGGGACTTGAGTTTTATTCCCGACGGCGTGGTGGACCTGGTGGTCACCTCGCCGCCTTACAACGTGGGCATCAAATACGCCAGCCATGAGGACTGCCTTCCCCTGGACGACTACCTCGCCCTGCTGGAGTCGGTCTGGAAGGAATGCCACCGTGTCATGGCCCCGGGCGGACGCATCGCCATCAACGTGGCCGGGGTGGACCGCAAGCCCTACCTGCCGCTGCACGCCTACATCACCACACAAATGATCAAGCTGGGCTTCAACATGCGCGGCGAGATCATCTGGGACAAGGGCGCTTCCGTAGGTGTATCTACCGCCTGGGGTTCGTGGTGCCGGCCGTCCAACCCGACCCTGCGGGACGTGCACGAGTACATCCTCGTATTCTCCAAGGGCGACTGGGCCATGGGCCACAAGGGCGAGACCGACCTGACCTCCGAGGAGTTCGTCCGGGACACCAAGTCGATCTGGTCCTTCCCGACGGCCAGCGCCAAGAAGGCGGGCCACCCGGCTCCCTTCCCTGTAGAGCTACCCAGCCGCCTGATTAAGCTGTACACTTACAAGGGCGACCTGGTGCTCGACCCGTTCAATGGGAGCGGCTCCACCTGTCAGGCCGCCGAGTTGCTCGGGCGCCGTTGGATCGGCGTCGACATGGACCCGGGCTACTGCCGCCTGGCCGAGGAGAACATGGCTGCCCTGGCCAGCCGCCGCCGTGCGGAGGAGGGCGCCCGGGCCGCCGGAGCGTAACCATCGGAAGAGGTGTAAGAATTGCATCCAGTCCTTGCCTACATGGAAGCACACAAGGATGAGATTCTGCGGGACCTTGAGGAGTTTGTCCGGCTGGAGTCCCCCTCGAATGACAAGGCCGCCGTGGACCGGCTGGGCCGCCGTTTGGCGGAGCTGTTCACCGACGCCGGCGCCAGCGTGGAGACCCTCCCGCGTGAGAACCGGGGCGATCTGCTCCGGGTAGCGTGGGGCGCCGGTCGGGAGGAGGGGCAGACCCTCGTCCTCTCGCATATGGACACGGTCTTCGACGTGGGCGACATCGCAAAGAATCCGCTGCGCGTCGAGAACGGACGGCTCTATGGCCCCGGCACCTCGGACATGAAGGCCGGCTACACGCTCTTTCTCTGGGCGCTTCGTTGCATGAAGGAGCTGGGACTGGCGCCCCGCCGCAAGGTGGTTTGCCTGCTCACCTCCGACGAGGAGGTCGGCTCCGCTGCTTCCCGTGAGCAGATCGAGACCGAGGCCCGCCGCTCGGCGGTGGCGCTGGTGACCGAGCCTGCCATGCCCCCGACCGGGGCGCTGAAGACCTGGCGCAAGGGCACCGGCAGCTACAAGATCAAGGTGATCGGCAAGCCCGCCCACGCCGGCGCCGATCCTACCAAGGGCATCAACGCCCTGGAGGAGATGGCTCACCACATCCTTACCCTCCAGCGGCTCACCGACATGTCCGTGGGCACCACGGTCAACGTGGGCGTCCTCTCGGGCGGCAGCCGCTCCAACGTGGTCCCCGCCGAGGCGACCGCCGAGGTCGACCTGCGCTTCATGACCATGGAGGAGGCCCATCGGATCGACGCCATCGTCAAGGGGCTCCAGCCTGTGCTGCCCGGCGCCCGCCTGGAGATCACGGGCGGCATCAACCGCCCGCCGATGGTCCGTAACGAGGCGACCGTGGCCCTCTTCCAGCGGGCACAGGCCCTGGCGGAGGAGCTTGGCTTCACGGTCGGCGAGGCCGGTACCGGCGGCGGGAGCGATGGAAACTTCACATCCGGTGTGGGCTGCCCCACCATAGACGGCCTGGGCGCCGTCGGCGACGGGCTGCACACCTTCGAGGAGTATATTGAGGTCGACAGCCTCGCCCAGCGCGCCGCGCTGATGGTGCGGCTGCTTCAAGAGGCCTAGGCTAACGGGACGGTGATGATCGGCATGGCGACGACGGTGATCGGGGGCAAATCCTCCCTGGCTCAGATGCTGCGTACGAACTGGACCGAGCTCTGGATTGCGAGTCCCCGCATCGGCTATGACGCCGTGTCGGCATTCCTGCCGTACCTGGCTCGCAGCGGCGTGCAGATCCGCGTAATGACCCACCTGAGCGCCGAGCGCCTGGCCGAGGGCAAGGTGGACATGACCGCCCTGCAGGCGTTGCGTGACCTGCCCGGCTGCGAGGTGCGCTCCCTGCCCGACCTGGCCAGCAGCGTCTACGCCGTGGGGCCGGAGGGGCCGGCCCTGGTAACCGCCGCTCACTTCACGCTGGAGGGGCTGGAGTCCCAGCGCGCCTTTGGCACCCTGCTGGAGGACAGTGCCGAGGTGGCCCAGGATCTGGCCACCTGGTGGAATTTGGCGGCGCCGCTCAGTGAGGCGGCCTGGACCGACCTGGTGGTGGAGACCACCCAGCGTCAGGAGATGCGTAGCGTCGCCGACGAAATCACCCGGCTGGGCGCCTTCGTCCGGGTGAGCATGAAGGGCACCAGGCGCTCCCGCAGGCTCGACCCCAAGGAGTTCGGGGCGGGTGAGGGGGAGTGGGGCCGGGCGGTGCGCCCGGTGGAGGTCGCCCTCTTCAAGCTGGACGATGTGATCCGGGCCAAGGATGACCTGGAGGCGATCCTCGCTGAGAACGGGCTGGAGTGGAACGGGTACTACCTGGTTCCCCGGTCGTTCCTGGAGCGGGACTGGCCCCGGCTCTTCGGCGCCCGGGAGCGCCAACTGCGGGAGCGCCTGAACTCGGTGGAGGGACGGGCTCTGCTCAAGCAGCAGTATGGCCTCGCACGCCGGGAGTTGGAGGCATTCTTCGGCGAGATCTACAACCGGGTCGACAGCCAGGGGATGGACGCCGAGACCTGGGTGAACGTGCAGACTACCCGGGTCCTGACCGAGACCTTCAGCGACTCGGTGCTCTCTGAGAGCAGCCTGGAGTATCGAGTCCTGACGATTCTGCCCGAGGACGCACGCAGCGTGGAGGAGCTTTCCCGGCTGCTCCATGACCCCAAGCTCCGGTCGGTGCAACTGACCTTCGGGTTCTGACCACGATACGACCCGCTGCCGCCACAGGCAGCGGGTCGTCTTATTCACTAATTGCGTGAACTAATCACCTCTTCTCTGTGTCAAATGGAAGGGGTGCTATTACCTTTGCAGAGACTTGGCTGGATCGCGTGGCTGGGGCAGCGTCTACTCCTTTTCATCGTCGGCGTGATCTTGATCAGCTCCCTTCTGCACATCCAGGACGGTGTACAGCCTCCGTCCGGCCCCAGCGTCGTGCCCCGATTCTCCATCGTTCAGTGGAGTAAGGCCGAAGCGGCCTACCTTGGCCAGCTTCTGCGTGGTGACCCTGGCGTGCTTAAGAGGCTAGGCCCGCCGGGCTACCGTGACGACCAACCGCTATCTGCAGTGATGCGCTCGCAGGTGCCGCGGAGCGTGGCGGTGGTCGTGTTGGGGCTCGCACTCAGCATGCTGCTCGGCGGGCTGGCAGGCTTCCTCACCAGCCGGTTCGGCGCCCGCTGGTTGCGGAGCCTGGCGCTCACAGGCACTCTAGTGATCCTTTCCGCCCCCGACGTGCTTCTGGTTTTCTTCCTGCGAAAGCTGATGATCTGGGGAGAGGAGATCCACAAGATTCAGGGGTTGCTCCTCTCGCCCAACTCCGTGGATGTCACGCTGGTGCATATGGTGGCCCCTGCCCTGGCGCTGGGCTGCCTGCCCGTGGCTCTGATTGCGCGGGCAGCGACGGTCGCCTTTGACGAGGTCTTCGACCAACTTTACATACGCACCGCCAGAGCCAAAGGGCTCTCCCAGTGGCGGGTGGTGGTGGGACATGCTGCCCGCAACGCCTGGATCCGCATCGCCGAGTCGGGTCCATCTATTGTAGGGATGCTGGTGACCGGCCTGGTGGTGGTCGAACTGCTGCTCTATTACCCGGGGGTGGGCCGCACCCTGGGTCTGATCCTGGAACGGGGCGGCCAGTCCGCTGCCTCGTCCTCGATTGCGGTCACCCTTTTGTCGCTGGCGCTGATCATTGAGGGCAGCTTCAGCCTGAGCCGGCTGCTTCTCGACCCCCGGCTCCGCAGCCAGGAAGCCCATTCAGCGGTCGTGTTCCGGGAGTGGCAGGCAGAGATCCTGGCCAGGCTCTTGGCGTTCCGGAAGGCGGTTCAGGCGCGTGCTGAGCTGCTCTACTTTGGGTTCGTGACCAGGGGAATCTGGCTGATGCGGCCGAGCCGCCTGGTCCGGGAGTTGCTGCTTAACTGGCCCTTGCTGGTGGGAACCATCGGGGTGGGCGCCCTGCTCTTCCTCGGGTTCTTCGGCGACAAGGTGGCGGACCTGCGCACGGTCAACACGACCGCCAAGTACATCGTCTCCGGGGGCCAGGTCTTCTACCCGCCCTTTCGGCCCGGGCTGCCGGGCTACCCCCTCGGCTCGGACATGGAAGGCCGAGACGTGCTGGCCCGGGCCCTGGTGGGCGCCCGCTACACGATCTTCCTGACCATGGCGATCACCCCGATTCGCTTCCTGCTCGCCCTGCCGTGGGGACTGCGGGCGGCCTATCGCGGCCGCATGCCGGCCTGGTGGAGCAAGGTGCTCAGCCTCACCCTGGCCGGTCTGCCGGTCATGCTGATCCCCGCAGCCATCATCCCCCTGCGTTACCTGGGCGCCGTCAGCACTCCGGTCTACTTCGCCCTGATCACCCTGATCCTGGCGGTGGTTGGCGTCCCGCGCCTCGCTGAGACCGTTCGGCTCCAGGCGGACTCCGTGCTGAACCTGCCCTTCCTGGAGGGCGCCCGTGCGGTTGGGGCCGACGACAGACGGATCGTGGGGAACCACGTGCTTCCGCATCTGATCCCGCAGCTGTGGGTCAGTGCAGCGACAGACATGGCCTGGACGCTGCTGCTGATGGCCCAGATGGGCGTCTTCGGCATCTACTTGGGCGGTGGGGAGCGCATCGGGGGCAGAACGCTGCCCCGCATTCCTGACTGGTCCTCCATGCTCTCCAAGCCCTACGATCTGATCTACCATGCGCCGTGGGCTCTTCTGGTTCCCGCTGTCGCGTTCTTTGCGGCCGTGCTGGCCTTCAATCTGTTTGCCGAGGGACTCCGCAGACGGCAACAGGCGGTGCTGACTAATTCACCCCTGCCGGAGATCGAAGTCACTCCGCAGGGGCAGGTCCGGATTCCTGCCCGCCATTGGCGGAGCCTTGGGCGCGAGTGGGCAGTGGTCGCCGCGATCGTCGCCGTGATCACCCCGGCTACGGGGGCGGTGCTGGCGGCCCGCGAGAAGGCGAGTGCCGCGTTAGCTGCCCAGGCCGGTGGTATGGCGCAAACCCGCAAAGAGATGCAGATCGCCCTGGACACCATCTACGGCATGGGATCGAAGGCAGATGCCGAGGTGGCAGCGGCCAAGCTCCCCGCCCTCATTGTTAGCTATTTGGTTGAAGCACGGGCCGCTCGCCTATGGTCCTCCGATATTCAGGAGGCGACCCGCGGGCACACCAACCTGTTCGACCTGCCGGGAGGGGTACGGGTCTTGAGCATCGCACTGCCTCAGGACCGGGTCGGCCCGGGCAAAGGGTACCTCTTCATCCAGGACACGGCGCAAACGGGCAGGGTGCAGGTGGTCGACCGGCCAATCAAGCCGGCTTACGGGACGGTGACGGCCCAGAAGGTGCTGGTGCTTGCAGGCACCGTACCCGGGCCGGACAACTGGGTGATCTCGATCTGGTCGATGGACGGCCTCCAGTGGGCGCCTGCCCCGGACGTGGCCTCAGCGCTCTTCAACAAGATCCCGGCGGGTTACGGCGCAAAGCTGGAGACGGGCGCCCGCAGCCACGAGGTCTCGCTGACGCTGGGCCCGCTGAACAGCGCCCGCGTGGGGGCGATCGGCGGCGATGTAGAGGTGTGCAGGTCGTCCGACGGCCCCTGTGTGACCATTCCTTACAAAGACGGCTCGTACTAGTGACAAGCATCACTGAGCGGCGTGGGCAGCCTTGGTATGATCGAAGCGTAAAGCTCGATAAACAAGGAGGCCCAATCCATGCGTATTGCGATCCCGATTTCGGGCGCCGAGGTGTCCAATCACCTGGGCATGGCCCAGCGGTTCCTCATTGCCGACATTGAAGACGGCAAGATCAAGCAGACCGCTGAGCTGCCCAACCCCGGCCACGGCCCCGGCGGCCCGCCCCCGCACTTCCTGGCCCGGCTGGGCGTCAACCAGGTCGTCGCCTGGGGGATGCCGGCCCACGCGATGGGCATGTTCCAGTCCATGGGCGTTAAGGTTCAGCTGGGCGCCACCGGCGATCCTCACCAGGTCCTGAACGACTTCCTCGCCGGCACCCTGAAGCTGACCGCCGAGAAGCTTGACGGCGGCGGCTCCTGCAGCCACTAAGCCCGCAGCAGATGGCACGGAGAACCCGTGCCATCTTTTTTCGCGCCTTGTAGGAGTCTTTCGTGCGCTAATGGAATCCTCTTCGATAATCGAAGCTCGATCTGATGAGGGGGAGCCTTGCGTGAAGCCGCTAGCCACCGTACCCGCCGCACTGCCGCCCCAGGGCGTGCGCGTGATCATGGACCTCGCCTGGCAGACCGAGGGCTGCATCCACCTGGAGGTTGGGGAACCAAACTTCTTCACGCCAAGCCACATCGTGGAGGCTGCCGTGGAGGCGGCGAACACCGGCTTTCACAAGTACACCGCGGGCGCCGGCATCCCGGAGTTGCGCCGGGCCATTGCCGCCAAGATGCGCCGCTACAACGACCTCGATGTCGGCCCGGAGCACGTCAACGCCCACCCCGGTGCGGTGACCGGCCTGACCAGCGCCCTCATGGCCCTGGTCGATCCCGGCGACGAGGTGCTGATGCCCGGGCTCTCCTGGCCCAACGGTGAGATGGCCCTGCAGCTTCTCCACGGGGTCCCGGTTCACTACGCCCTCAAACCCGAGCACGACTTCCTGCCCGACCTGGCGGAGTGGGAGGGGCTGGTCACCCCCCGCACCAAGGCGGTGCTGATCAACAGCCCTGGCAACCCGACCGGCGCCGTCTTCCCGGAGCGGCTGGTGCGGGAGATCGCCGAATTCTGTCGGCGCCATGACCTGTGGCTCCTCTCCGACGAGATCTATGAGCACATCGTCTTCGGCGCTCCGCACGTCAGCCCGGCCCGGTTCGCCCCGGAGCGAACCATCACCGTGTCGGGCCTGTCCAAGGCGTATGCCATGACCGGCTGGCGCCTGGGCTACACCGTGGCGCCGGTCGAGGTCGCCTCGGTGATCACCAAGCTGCAGGAGCCCCTGATCTCCAGCACCAACAGCATTACACAGAAGGCGGCGGTCGCCGCCCTGGATGGCCCGCAGGAGTGCGTGGAGGAGATGCGCAGCGCCTACCAGCGCCGCCGGGACCTGGCGGTCTCCATCCTCAAGGAGAACGGGCTCTACCGGTACAGCTCGCAGGGCGCCTTCTACCTGCTGGTGGACATCTCCGCCGTGAGCCAGGACTCCGTGGCCGTGGCCAAGTCGATCCTGGCTGAGGAGAAGGTGGCGGTGGCGCCGGGCGAAGCCTTCGGTGCGAACGGGGCCGGTCTGGTGCGGGTCTCCCTGGCCAACAGCGAGGAGGCCCTCTCGGAAGGTCTGGGTCGGATCTGCCGCTACATTCGGCGCCACGCTTGATGGGACGAACCTGTTGACATAAGGCGCATACCCTAATTGTAGGGGGTATGCGCTTTATGCTGCCAACAGCCTTGGCATGGCTGGACAACGAGGGGGCGAAGCTGGACGGGGCGATCCGCAGCCGACTGCTCGCCCTGTTTCGCCCGCCGGGCTGGCTCCCGAGCTGGCTCCGAGGGCTCTGGCAGAGCTTGGTCGACCGGTTCGTCCGGCTGCCGTTGATCATTTTGGTTGATGGGGATTGTGCGCCGATCAGCGACGCACTGATCGAGCATGACTGTATATTCGCAGGGGCACTGCCGACCCTCGGCTGCATGTGCTGCACGATCCCGGTGCGGGCCCTGCCCGAGGTGTGCCGGGCGCCGGGGGTGACCCGGATCTGGCTGGACAGCGCGGTGCGGGCCTTGCCCCAGTGCAGGTCGGCCGAGGTGGAGAGCCGCTCTAAGGGATGGGGAGTGACCATCGCCGTCCTGGATACGGGCATCTCGCGGCACGCTCCGTTCGGTGGACGCATCATCGCCTTCGCAGATTTCGTCGATGGCCGTAGCAGTGCCTACGACAACCATGGTCACGGCACCCGGGTCGCCGGGTGCGCTGCGAATACGGCGCAGGGCGCCCTCCTCGCAGGGGTGAAGGTGCTCAATCAGGCAGGGAGCGGCACCACCTCTGCACTGCTGCGGGGGATCGACTGGGTGATCCGTACCCAAGCCCGGTACCGCATTCGGGTGATGACGCTTCCCGTCCCGGGGCGCTACTGCCAGGAAGGCCCGCTCTCGCACGCACTCGGCAGGGCCAGCGAAGCGGGAATCACCGCCTTTGCAGGCGACGACGCAGGTAGGTTGGCCGGGTTGGCAGCCCTGCTGTTAGAGGCCCGGCCCCAGCTTACGCCGGAACAGCTACAGGCCCGGCTGCCAACGGTTGTCGTGCAGGAAAACCACTAGAATACCGAGAATCTTTGCTGCCATATGGTCAAAGGATTATAGGAGGCGACGAGTGTGGCTACCTGTCCGAAATGCGGCGCCGTGAACGAAGCCGCTGTCAACTTCTGCGGCGACTGCGGCACCCCTCTCCAGCAGCCAGGCACCCCGGCCCCGCCCCAGCCACCCGCCGCCGCCGGCTGGCAAGCCACCCCGGCGCCCAGCCAGTACCCGCCTCAGCCATTCCCCCCGCAGCAGTACCCGCTTCAGCAATATCCGCCCCAGCAGTCCCCACCGCAGCAGTACCCGCCCCAGCAGGGGTGGCAGCCTGCCCCTCCGCCCAAGCAGGGCATGGGGATTGGCGTCAAGATTCTGCTCGGTGTGGTCGGTGTAGTCGTGGTCGGCTTCATCGGCCTGATCATCCTGGGCTCCCTGTTGCCTGACGATCCCCCGGCTGATGACCCAACCACCCCGGCAGCGACCAATACGCCCACCAACACCCCGCCTGCGCAGACCAACCCGCCCGCGCAGACCAACCCGCCCGCAAACAATCCGCCGAAGACGACGGAGAATCCGCTGGGGGTCACGTTCCAGCCCATGGCCGCCCAGGGCACCTTCCCCGGCGCCAAGGTGGTCGCGAAGGGCAAGGCGGACTTTAGCTACCAATCCTATGACCGGTTCGGACCCGACCAAGTCCTCTTGGCTCGGTCTGGCGGTACCGGTGTGGAAGCGATGGTCTATGAGTTCCGGGACGGAGTCCTCAAACCCGCCCTGGCCTTCACTCAGCCCATCGGCGGCATCCGAGACGTCGCGTATGGTGATGTTTTTAACGATGGCAAGCTCCGGGGCCTCATCATTGGCGAGAAGGGCCTCCTCGTTGTCGACAACGATGGCGGCTCCGACGTCGTGCAGACGACCACCCTCGCACATATGCATGTGGGCGACTGGGATGGCGACGGTAAGCAGGAGACTGCCTACATCCACGAGCAGGGCGGCAAGACGATCGCCAAGGTGATTCGTCACACCTCGGACGGCAAGGGTGACGAAACGCTGGGCGAGTTCGAGGCCGTAGGTTACCCCATCAACCAGGCCACCACCTACCTCACGACTAACAAGCGCAAGCTGATTCTTGGCCTGGAGCCCACGCAGCCGGCTGGTCAGCTCCCCGTGGCGCTGTTCACGTTGGATCCCACCAAGGGCTTCAGCAAGTTCGCCTCTATCCCGGTCAAGAACACCGACAAGGAGATGGTGATTTCCTACAGCGCCGGGGTGATTGGCGACAAGGCCTCCCTGGTCGTCTCCTACACGGCTAGCCCCTCCTACGTAGAAGTCTTCGATCTGTCCGGCAGCAATGGGATGACCTCCCGGGGCAAGCTGACCCTCCCGGACAACGGTGAGTACACGGTGGTGCTCGGCTACTTCACGCAGAAGGATAAGCTCGAGATCGCCGCTTTCGACTCGGCCTCTGGCAATTACCTCATCTTCGGGTTCTAAATCGGCTTACACAGCAAGACACCGGCGCCCTCGCCGGTGTCTTTTGCTATGCCATGCCTCAGAAGCCATGTCCACCATGCCAAAGCGGAATTCACGGGTCAAGCACTGCTCTATTCCCGTTTGACATAAATAGTGATAGTTCCATTCCACCCGAGGGGGAGAGCACCCGAGTGAAGCGCTGGCTTGCATGGATGTTGTCAGGATTGATTCTCACGGCTGTGGCTGGTTGCGGCAACACGGCGCCCCAGTCCCAGTCCGCTGAAACCAAGAGCACCCAGCAAGGCACTGAGCAGATCGAGCTGCTGAACGTCTCCTACGATCCCACCCGCGAGCTCTACCAGCAGTTCAACGATTCCTTCGCCCGGTACTACAAGGAGAAGACGGGCAAAACCGTTACCGTCAAGCAGTCGCATGGCGGCTCCGGCAAGCAGGCCCGCGCTGTGATCGATGGCCTGGAGGCCGACGTGGTCACCCTGGCCCTGGCTTACGACATCGATGCGATCGCTGAGGCAAAGCTCCTGCCCACCGACTGGCAGAAGCGATTGCCCAACAACAGCGCTCCTTACACCTCCACGATCGTCTTCCTGGTCCGCAAGGGGAACCCGAAGTCGATCAAGGACTGGGATGACCTCGCCCGGCCCGGCATCTCGGTGATCACCCCCAACCCCAAGACCTCGGGCGGCGCTCGATGGAACTACCTGGCTGCGTGGGGCTACGCCCTCCGCCACAACGGCGGCAGCCAGGACGGCGCCCGGGAGTTCGTGCGGCAGATCTTCAGAAACGTCCCCGTCCTGGACTCCGGCGCCCGCGCCTCGACGACCACCTTCGTGGAGCGCCAGATCGGCGATGTCCTGATCTCCTGGGAGAACGAGGCCTTCCTGGCCCTCAACGAGCTCGGACCCGACAAGTTCGAGATCGTGGTCCCGTCGGTCAGCATTCTGGCTGAGCCCCCCGTCGCCGTGGTCGACAAGGTGGCGGACCGCCATGGGACCAAGGACGTGGCGCAGGCATACCTGGAGTACCTCTACACCGAAGCGGGCCAGGAGCTGGCAGCCAAGAACTACTTCCGCCCGCGGATGGCCTCGGTCGCAGCCAAGTACCAGAGCTTCTTCCCCAAGGTGGAACTCTTCACGGTCGATGACGTCTTTGGCGGGTGGCAGCAGGCCCAGAAGACCCACTTCGCCGATGGCGGCACCTTCGACCAGATCTACCAGCCATGAGACGCCCGCGGCATGTTCTCCCCGGGTTTGGGCTCTCCATGGGCTTTACCGTGCTCTACCTGACCCTGCTGGTTCTGATTCCGCTCTCCGCCCTGGTGCTCAAGACCCTGCACCTATCCTGGGCGCAGTTCTGGGCCACCATTACGGCGCCCCGGGTGCTGGCTGCCTACCGGCTCAGCTTCGGCGCTGCGGCGGTCGGCGCCCTGATCAACGCCGTCTTCGGCTGCCTGGTCGCCTGGGTCCTGGTGCGCTACCGGTTTCCCGGCCGCACCATCGTCGATGGTCTGGTTGACCTGCCCTTCGCTCTGCCGACCGCCGTCGGTGGGCTTGCCCTGACGGCGACGTACGCAGGCAACGGGTGGATCGGCCGGTTTCTGGAGGCCTCGGGGGTGAAGGTGGTCTTCACCCCTCTCGGGGTGATCGTGGCCCTCACGTTCATCGGCCTGCCCTTCGTTGTGCGGACGGTGCAGCCCGTGCTCCAGGAGCTGGGCGGGGAGGTGGAGGAGGCCGCCTCCACCCTGGGTGCCAACCGCTGGCAGACCTTTGTGCGGGTCACCCTGCCCGGCCTGCTCCCGGCGATTGTGACCGGCTTTGCCCTCGCCTTCGCCCGGGCGCTGGGCGAGTATGGCTCGGTCATCTTCATCTCCGGCAACATGCCCCTGAAGACCGAGATCGCCCCCTTGCTGATCATGAGCAAGCTGGAGCAGTACGACTACACCGGCGCTACCGCGGTAGCCGTGGTGATGCTGCTGATCTCGTTTGTACTTCTCCTGGCGATCAACGTCATCCAATGGCGAAGGAGCCGGCACCATGAGGCATAGGACGACGGGACAGACGGAATCCGCCCCAGTCCGCTGGGCGCTCATCACGCTGGCGCTGCTCTTTCTGGCGCTCTTCCTGCTCGCACCGGTGGCGATGGTCTTCTTCGAGGCCTTCCGCAAGGGGATCACGGGCTACCTCGAAGCGGTGACGAATCCGGAAGCGCTGGCCGCTGTGCGCCTGACCCTGGTGGTTGCAGCCGTTGCTGTGCCGCTTAACCTGGTCTTCGGCGTGGCCGCGGCCTGGGCAATCACCAAGTTTCAGTTCCCTGGCAAGAACCTACTGATCACCCTGATCGACCTGCCCTTCGCGGTCTCGCCCGTCGTCTCGGGCCTGATCTTCGTGCTGCTCTTCGGCAGCAACGGCCTCCTGGGCCCATCCCTGGCGACCCGCGGTCTGCACATCATCTTCGCCGTCCCCGGGATCATCCTGACCACGATCTTTGTCACCTTCCCGTTTGTGGCCCGGGAGCTCATCCCGCTGATGCAGGCCCAGGGCAGCGAGGAGGAGCAGGCAGCGATATCGCTGGGCGCTGGCGGCTGGCAGACCTTCTGGCGGGTGACCCTGCCCAACGTGAAGTGGGGCGTGCTGTACGGGGTAATCCTCTGCAACGCCCGTGCGATGGGGGAGTTCGGCGCCGTCTCGGTGGTCTCGGGGCACGTGCGCGGCCTTACCAACACGCTGCCGCTGCACGTGGAGATCCTGTACAACGAGTACAACTTCGTCGGCGCGTTCGCATCGGCATCCCTGCTGGCGTTGCTCGCGCTGGTAACGCTGGTTGCCAAGGGGATCGTGGAGTGGCGGTCGGAGCGTGCGGTCTCTGAACAGGGAGGGGAACCATGAGCATTCAGGTGCGTGACCTGATCAAGCAGTTCGGCAAGTTCACAGCGCTGAAGCGAATCAGCCTGGATGTCCCCGACGGGGCGCTCGTCGCCCTGCTGGGCCCCTCCGGCTCGGGCAAGACCACCCTCCTGCGGGTCATCGCCGGGCTGGAGGCGCCCGATCAGGGCTCCGTGCTCTTCGACGGGGAGGACGCCACCTACCAGAGCGTCCGAGACCGGCGGGTGGGCTTCGTCTTTCAGCACTACGCCCTCTTCCGGCACATGACGGTCTTTGAGAACGTGGCCTTCGGCCTGCGGGTGCGCCCCAAGGGGGAGCGCCCGCCGGAGCACGAGATTCGCCGCCGGGTTGGGCAGCTGCTGGAGCTGGTCCAGCTCGAGGGGATGGCCGGCCGCTATCCCTTCCAGCTCTCCGGCGGGCAGCGGCAGCGGGTGGCGCTCGCCCGGGCCCTGGCGATCGAGCCCCGGGTCCTGCTGCTCGACGAGCCCTTCGGGGCGCTGGACGCCAAGGTCCGGCAGGAGCTCCGGCGCTGGCTTCGCCGCCTGCACGACGAGCTGCACGTGACCAGCGTCTTCGTCACCCACGACCAGGAGGAGGCCCTGGAGGTCGCCGACCAGATCGTGATCATGAACCACGGGCGCATCGAGCAGGTGGGCACCCCGGAGGAGGTCTACGACCACCCGGTCAGTCCCTTTGTCTACAACTTCCTCGGTAACGTCAACATCTTCCACGGGCGCCTCGACCGCGGCAAGATGCGCATCGGCGGCCTGGAGGTGGAGGCCCCCGACCACACCGATGCTTTCGACGTGCCCGCCTTCGGCTGCGCCCGGCCCCACGACATCCTGGTAGAGCGCACCCCGGAGGCCGGCCCGGCCCTGGAGGTCCTGGTGAAGAATATCCACGTGGTGGGGCCCCTGGTCCGGCTCGAACTACGGCGCCAGGATACCGGGGACCCCGTGGAAGCCGAGTTGAGTAAGGATACCTACCGGGAGCTCGGGCTCAGCGTGGGCGAGCGGGTCTTCGTGAAGCCACGGCGATTGCGGGTTTTTGTTGGGTAAAGTGTCAGGCGCCATCCCTGCGATGTGGGGGTGGCGCCTTTGATGTCGATGAAGGCGAATGTCCGGTTTGTGACAACAACTCCCCACCCAGCTTACCCCACTGAAGGCTAAATTGACTTCCCCAAGTACCGTTGTTAAACTGGATGAGGACATTTAGCTTATCGTGCTATAAGTTTAGTGAATGAATGCACAAACCCTCCTGATACAAGGAGTTGAAGCCACATGGCCCCCTTCCGGGACCTACATGACTTTGCTGCTGCGCTCGAAAAACGTGGTTGGCTCAAGCGAATCAAGGCTCGCGTCAACCCGTACTTGGAGATCGCAGAGATCACCGACCGAGTCTCGAAGATGCCGGGCGGCGGCTACGCCCTGCTGTTTGAGAACGTCGAGGGCTCCGCCTTCCCGGTCATGACCAACCTCTTCGGCTCGATGGAGCGGATGTGCCTCGCCCTGGGCGTGGACAAGCTCGACGACATCGCCGAGCGCATCCGTGACCTGATGAAGATGCCCGGCCCCGGCGGCGGCCTCTTCGACAAGCTCGGTCAGGGCATGAAGCTCCTGGACGTGGCCAAGTCCACCCAGCCGAAGATGGTCTCCAAGGCGCCCTGCCAGGAGGTCGTGCTGACCGGCGACCAGGTCGACCTGGGAAAGCTGCCGATCCTGACCACCTGGCCCAAGGACGGCGGCCCGTTCATCACCCTCACGAACGTCATCACCCGCGACCCCAAGACCGGGGGACGCAACATTGGCATGTACCGCATGCACGTCTACGACAAGCAGACCACCGGCATGCACTGGCATAAGCACAAGGACGGTCAGCGCCACTACGACGCCTCCCCCGGCACCCGGATGCCCGTGGCGGTGGCGCTCGGCGGCGATCCGACCACCGTCTTCAGCGGCTCCGCGCCGCTGCCGCCCATCATCCCGGAGCTGATGTTCTCCGGCTTCCTGCGGGGCGAACCCGTGGAGCTGGTCAAGTGCAAGACCATCGACCTGGAGGTTCCGGCCCACGCCGACTTCATTCTTGAAGGATACGTGGACACCACGGAGCCCCTCAAGATCGAAGGACCCTTCGGCGACCATACCGGCTTCTACAGCCCGGCCGACCCCTACCCGGTCTTCCACGTCACCGCCATTACCCACCGGCGGGATGCGATCTACCCGGCGACCCTGGTCGGCAAGCCGCCCCAGGAGGATGTCTACCTGGGCAAGGCGACCGAGCGGATCTTCCTGCCCATGCTGCAGATGATCTTCCCGGAGATCCTCGACTACAACATGCCCGCTGCCGGCACCTTCCACAACTGCGTGCTCGTGAAGATCAAGAAGCGCTACCCGGGCCAGGCCCGCAAGATGATCCACGGCATGTGGGGTCTGGCGCTGATGTCGCTCTCCAAGACGATCATCGCCGTGGACGAGCACATCGACCTGAACGACTACAACGAGGTCTTCTGGTACGTCTCGGGCAACATTGACCCCAAGCGGGACGTCTTCTTTGCCGATGGACCCCTGGACGACCTCGACCACTCTTCGCCGACCTGGCGCTACGGCTCCAAGATGGGCATCGACGCCACCCGCAAGCTGCCCGAGGAAGGGCATCCCCGGCAGTGGCCGGACGAGGTGGAGATGTCGCCGGAGGTCAAGGAGCTGGTCTCCCGGCGCTGGAAGGAGTACGGCATCTAGGTCATGTACTACAGCAACCGCATTCGCCTTCGTCGGGTCGACCCGGTCCGGGACCTGGACGACCGCTACCGCTGGATGAACGATCCCCTGGTGACCCACTTCCTGGGGATGCGGCCGGCGCACCTGAGCCGGGAGGAGATCAAGTCCTTCCTGGAGGGCGCCGCCAAGAGCGCAGCCGACGCCGCCGAGTTCGCCATCGAGACGCTGGACGGCCGCCACATCGGCGGCTGTTCGCTGCGGGGCTTTAACCACACCGCCCGGAGCGCTGAATTCGCCATCGCCATCGGCGAGCCGGACTTCCGGGGGCGGGGCTACGGCACCGAGGTGACGCGGCTTACCGTCAAAGTTGGCTTCGAGTCTTTCAACCTCAACCGCATCTGGCTCACCGTCAACGAGGCCAACCTGGCAGGCCAGCGGGCCTACGAGAAGGCCGGCTTCGTCAAGGAAGGGCTGATGCGCCAGAACGGCTTTGCCCACGGCGCCTACTACAACGCCTACCTGATGGCGATCCTGCGCGAGGACTACGAGCGCTCGAAGGGAGGGGCCTAGTTGGTCAACGTCAGCAAGGTCAAGACCTTCGCCGAACTGGTCCGGTTCGAGCACACGATCTTCAACCTGCCCTTCGCGTACCTGGGCGCCTTCCTGGCCGCCAGGGGGGTCCCCACCTGGGGGCAGCTGCTCTGGATCACAGTAGCGATGGTCGGCGCCCGCACCGCAGCGATGGCGATGAACCGCCTCTTCGACGCAGAGATCGACGCCAAAACACCGCGCACCAAGAACCGCCACATCCCCGCCGGGCTGGTGGCCAAGCGCGATGTGTGGGTGCTGATCGCCCTGTCGCTGGTACTGCTGCTGCTCTCCGCCTTCAACCTCAACAGTCTCTGCGTGAAGCTGTTCCCCTTCGCCGTCCTCACGGTGGGTGTCTACAGCTTCATGAAGCGGTTTACCTGGTTCTGCCACGTCTGGCTGGGGCTCTCGGTGGCGTGGGCGCCCTTCGGGGCCTACATCGCCGTCTCCGGCAAGGTCACCTGGGAGTCAATGCTGCTGGTCGGCATCATCACCCTGTGGAACGCCGGCTTTGATGTGCTCTACGCCACGCAGGACATGCAGGCCGACGTGGTCAACGGGGTCCACTCGATCCCCGCCCGCTTCGGGCTGGCCCGGTCGCTGGTGATCGCCCGGTTCCTGCACCTGCCGGTGGTAGCGCTAACGGCGGTCCTGGGCTTCACGGCCGGCCTCTGGCCCAGCCTGAACCCCCTGGCCTGGGGCGTCGCCGGCTGGATCTACCTCGTGGGCTGGGTGGTCGTAGCGGGCCTCTTGCACTATGAGCATTCCATCCTCTCGCCGAAGGACATGAGTCGGCTGGACGCAGCCTTCTTCAATGTCAACGGCTATCTCAGCGTCGGCTACTTTCTCTTCTCGGCCGTTGCCCTTACATTAGCGTAAACAGAACGGAGGAACCCCACTACCATGAAGCGCTTAGTCTCTGCAGTACTTGCCACCGTCCTCACCGCAGGCATCCTGGCCGGTTGCGGCTCCAAGCCGGCGGACACCTACAAGAAGGGCGCCGAGACCCCTGCTCCCGCCACCCCGGCTCCCACCGTCACCCTGAAGATCGGTCAGATCCCCACCGTGGACGGCCTGCCCTTCTGGGTCGCCGAGGCGAAGGACTTCTACAAGAAGGCAGGCGTCAACGTCGAGCTGATCAAGTTCAACTCCGCCAACGAGCGTGACGCAGCCATCATCGGCGGGCAGATCGACGGCATGCTGGCCGACCCGCTGGCTACCACGACCCTTTATGCATCGGGGACCAAGGTAAACATCGCCTCGATCAACCTGGGTGTCACCAAGGAAGAGGGCCCCATGGGCATCATGGCCGCCCCCGGCTCGACCATCTCCAAGCTGGAGGACCTGAAGAACGTTGAGGTCGCCACCTCCACCAACTCGGTCACCCACTACGTCCTGGAGAAGATGCTCCTGGACGCCGGCCTCAAGCCCGAGGAGATCAAGATCACCCCGATCCCGCAGATCACGCTGCGCTTCGAGTCGCTCATGAGCGGCAAGGTCAAGGCCGCCATCATGCCCGACCCGCTCTTCTCCCTGGCCGTCTCCAAGGGCGCCAAGCTGCTGGCTTCCGACGCCCAGGCCAAGAATAACTACTCCATGTCCGTCGTCGTCTTCACCGAGAAGGCGATGAAGGAGAAGCTCGACGGCGTCACTAAGTTCTTCCAGGCTTACAACTGGGCCGTCGGCGAGATCAAGGCCGCCCCGAACAGCTACCGCGACGTGCTGGTCGAGAAGGCCGGCCTCCCCGCTGAGATCAAGGATGCCTACCAGGTCGTTCCGTTCTCGGCGGCGCAGGCTCCCAAGAAGGAAGATCTGGAGGCGGTTGTGCAGTGGCTGCTCGACAAGAAGATCATCAAGAGCAAGGTCACCTACGAGGAGCTGGTGAACACCAGCGCTCTGCCCAAGTAATCGAGGCCCGCAGCCTCACGTACGCCTATCAGGAGACGATCGCCCTGCGCGACGTCTCCTTTGCCCTGCCAAAGGGGGAGACCCTGGCGGTCGTGGGCCCCTCGGGATGCGGCAAGACCACCTTGCTCAGCCTGATCGCCGGCCTGCTGCCGGTCACCTCCGGCGAGCTGCTGGTGGCGGGGGAGGCGGTCCAGCCACGGCGCCCCGGCACCTCCCTGGTGCTCCAGGAGTACGGCCTGCTCCCCTGGAAGACCGTGCGCCGCAACGCCGGTCTGGGCCTGGAGATCCGGGGCCAGTCGCTGGAGGCAGCTGACCGGGCCCTGGCCGAAGTGGGGCTGAAGGAGCTGGCCAACCGCTGGCCCCACCAGCTGTCGGGCGGGCAGCGGCAGCGGGTGGCGATCGCTCGGTCGCTGGCGCTGGAGCCCGACCTGTTGCTGATGGACGAGCCCTTCTCGGCCCTCGATGCCCTGACCCGCGAGGAGATGCAGGACCTGCTGCTGTCGATCTGGCAGCGGCGGCAGACCAGCCTGGTGCTGGTGACCCACTCCATCGCCGAGGCGGTCTACCTGGGCCAGCAGATCATCGTGCTCTCGCCCCGTCCCGGCCGCATCGTCGGCCACTTCCGCAACGAGTCCGTCGGTGACCGGCGCGGCCGCCGCTTCCACGAGCTGATCAACGAGATTCGCGACACCCTGGAGAAGGGGGTGGCGGACCATGCGTAAGGACGGTCCTGCGAAGCGCCTGTGGTACCACTACCTGATCGCCCTGGCCATCCTGGCCGCAGGGTGGGAGGCGCTGGCGCTCTACCTCGATATCTCCGCCTTCCCCCGCCTGGGTGACGCCGTGACGGCCTTCTTCAACGCCATCATCGACGGCCCGCTGCTCAAGCACTTCGGCGTGTCACTCTACCGGACCGTTGCCGCCACCCTGCTGGCGCTGGTCGCCGGCGTGCCGCTGGGGCTCTACCTGGGGCGCTCGGGCGGCCCGATCGGCACGGTGCTGCTCTTCCTGTCGCACCCGGTGCCGAAGGTGGTCTTCCTGCCGGTCATCCTGGTGACGCTGGGCATCGGCGACGCCTCGAAGATCTTCCTGATCTGGCTGGTGATCTTCTTCCAGATCCTCGTCACGGTGCGGGATGCGGCGGCGGGCGTAAGCCCCGGCCTGATCCGCTCGGTGCAGTCGCTCGGCGGCGGCGAGGTCGCCATCTACCGGCACGTGATCTTCCCGGCAGCCCTGCCGGCGATCTTCACAGCGCTCCGGCTCTCCACCGGCACCGCCGTGGCTGTGCTCTTCTTCGCTGAAACCTACGCCACGCAGCTGGGCGTCGGCGCCCTCGTTTGGGACGCCTGGTCGGCCCGCATGTTCGACCTGATGTTTGCCGGCGTCATCTCCATGGCGCTGATGGGCTTCGGCTTCTACGTGCTCCTGGATTGGGCCGAACGCCTCGCCTGCCCCTGGGTGGAAGTTCGGCGATAGGAGGATTTTACGATGGCACCTGCCTATAAGCCGCCGGCCCCTGAGGAGAAGGCGGAGTACGTTCGTGAGCTCTTTGACCAGATTGCGGAGAACTACGATTCGCTCAATCAGGTCATGTCCGCCGGCCAGTGGGAGAAGTGGCACAAAGAGTTTGTGCAGCTGACCCAGTTCACGCCCGGCGGCAAGATCCTGGACGTGGCGTGCGGCACCGGTGACCTGTCGATGCTCGACGCCTCGCAGGTCGCACCGAACGGTCAGGTGATCGGCGTTGACTTCTCCGAGGGGATGCTGGAGGTCGGGCGCCGCCGGGTGGCCCAGCACAAGCATGCCAACCTGATCACCCTCCAGTGGGGCAACGCCATGGACCTCCAGTTCGAGGCCAACACCTTCGACGGCGCCACCATGGGCTGGGCGATGCGCAACGTGCCCTCGATCCCGCAGACGCTCTCGGAGATCTACCGGGTGCTGAAGCCGGGCGCCCGCTTCGTGTGCCTGGAGGCGGCCAAGCCTTACAGCTGGTTCATTCGCACGGGCTTCTTCCTTTACTGGAAGACCCTGCTCCCCCTGATCGACTGGGTTGTGGTCAAGACCGGGCGCAAGGCCAAGGTCCGACCCTACACCTACCTCTCCCGCTCGCTGGATAACTACCCCTTCCCGAACGAGCTGGAGGAGCTGTTCAAGAAGGCGGGCTTCAAGGAGACCGGCTACAAGCTGCTCATGATGGGCACCGTGGCCATCCACTACGGCACCAAGCAATGAGAGTCCGGTACTTGGACTTCCCGGGGGATGTTGCGGCGATCCTGAGCTTCATGCCGGAGCTGTATGAGAGCAACTTCCCGAGCTTCAAGGCCGACGCCGGGTTTTTGGCCCGCAAGCGGGCACAGCTGAAGGAGGCCACCCGGGACCCGGGCCAGATGGTCCTCGTCGCCGAGGATGAGCACGGCGTGGCTGGGTTCATCTGGCTGGTGATCGAGGTGGAGCACTCCGGGCGCCGCCGTGGGGAGGTCTCGGCCATCCACGTGGCCAGCCGCTGCCGGGGCATGGGCGTTGGCCGCCAGCTGATGCATGAGGGTGAGATGTACCTGCTCAGCTACGGCTGCGAGTCGGTTCACCTGATGGTCACCAGCACCAACGAGGCGGCGGTCTCGCTCTACCGGAGCGAGGGGTACGAGGTGACCCGGTACCAGATGGAGAAGCCGCTGCGACGGTCGTAAAGCACAGGGCGGGCGAGGAGAGATCCTCGTCCGCCCTTCACTTATTCAGCCGACGCCCGCACGAGCAGGGTTGGTCGGCGCCACTGTGTGACCAGTCGCGGCGCTACGCTGCCGGCCCAAAACGCCGCCCACCCCCTCTTGCTGTGCGTGGAAAGGACCAGGAGGTCAGCATCTGCCTGCTGCAGCGCCTTCAAGATTTGGTGGATAGGCTCTCCGCGGACCACGGCGCTGACGACCGGGACGCCCTCGGCCTGCAGGCTCTCGCACAGACCGTGGAGGCGGGAACCCATTATGCGTTCCTGCTCGTCGAGGAGGGCGGCCATGGCGGTGGGGAGGAGCCGCCCCACGGCCCCCCGGCCCCCCGCGAGATCACCACGCCTTGGCACCACCGAAACCAGCTGAACGCTGGCCCCGACCGCCTTCGCCAGATCTTTGGCGATGGGCACGGAGGTCTCGTGGCTCACTGTGTCATCGAGCGGCACAACCAGCCGCTTGCAGGCGAACTGGGCGGGCGCCGCCTCTGGATGGATGATCAGAACCGGGACCGAGTCGGCACCGATCACCTGCTGGGCGATGCTGCCCACCACGATGCCGCGCAGACCGCCGCTGCCGCCGTGCGTCGTCAGGACAATCAGATCGGCCCCGACCTCCCGGGCATGCTCGCAGATCGATCTGGCGACGTTCCCTTCGGCTGTGTCGTGGGCGTGGTAGTGTACGTCGTAACCGTCATGCCGTAGCAGCTCGGCCTGCGTGCGCAGGTATTGTTCCGCGTCGGACACGCTGGCCAGATGCCGGTCGCCGTGCACCACGGTGGGGGCGTTTCGCTCCAGCACGTGGATCAACGTGATCTCCGCACGCAGGGACGCGGCAAGGGAGCGGGCAGGCGACAGGCTCGCCTCCGCCAGGTGGGACCCATCGAGCGGAACAAGCAGATGTCGGAACATGGCTTACCCCCCTGCCAGCAGTTGCACGACGAGATACAGGTTCAGGAAGATGATCAGCGCTGCGACCAGCGACGCAGCCAGGTTCGTCAACGGGGCATTGGCGAGGTCGCCCATCAGATCCTTGCGGCGAGTGAACATGATCAGGGGGATCACGGCGAACGGCAGGCCGAAGCTCAGAACCACCTGGCTGATGACCAGCGTTCGAGTAGGATCGAGCCCCAGGAGCACCACCAGAAACGACGGGGCCAGGGTGACCACCCGGCGGATCCAAACGGGGATATGCCAGTGCAGGAACCCCTGCATGATGACCGAACCGGACATGGTGCCGACCATGGAGGAGGAGAGGCCGGCCGCCAGCAGGGAAAGGGCGAAAAACCAGGAGGAGGCCTGCCCCAGCAAGGGCTCCAGGGTGCGGTGGGCCTCCTCAATGGTGCCGACCCCCGTCAGGCCGGCCTGGTGGAAGGTCCCGGCGGACATCACCAGCATGGCGCCGTTCACCAGCCCGGCCACGCCCATGGCGATGGCCACGTCGACGAGCTCGTAGCGAAAGAGCCGCTTCATCAACTTGGGGTCCTTGGTCACGATTCGCCCTTGCGTGAGGCCGGAGTGCAGGAAGATCACGTGGGGCATCACTGTGGCGCCGAGAATGCCCGCCGCCAACAACACGCTCTCAGCACCCTGAAACTGGGGCACGACGGCATGGTAGAGTAACGGCTGAAGATCCGGCACGTGGAGCACGTTCTCCACGACATACGAAATGGCCACCACCGCAAGGAGCACGGAGATCAGCGCCTCAATGGGGCGGAAACCGTATTTCTCCAACGCCAGTCCGCCAAAGGTGGCGACGGCCGCCAGCACGGCGCCCCAGATCAGGGGGATGTGGAAGAGCAGCTGGAAGCCCAGCGCGGCGCCGAGAAACTCAGCCAGGTCGGTGGCAATCGCCACGCCCTCCATGAGGATCCACATGGTGTAAACCACCGGTCGGGGAAAGTGATCCCGGCACATTTCGGCCAGATTCTTCCCTGTAGCGATGCCCAGTTTGGCAGAGAGCGATTGAATGAGCATGGCCATCAGGTTGCTGGCCAGAATGACCCAGAGCAGCAGGTAGCCGAACTTGGCCCCCGCCTGAATGTTGGTGGCGAAGTTGCCGGGGTCGATATAGGCCACCGCTGCGATAAAGGCCGGGCCAAGAAACGGCATCAGTCTGGCGAAGGGCGACCGCTTCTCGCCGGTGCCCTGCAGGACCGCCATCGCGTCCTGAACCGTTCTGGCGTCTGCAGCCGAGGGACCCTGACTCTCATCTTGGAACTCCATGCCGTCTCACCACCCTTCCGCCGTGCCTTGTACCAGCGACTTCACCGCAGCATCCGGGCGAAGTACAGCGCCGTCTCCCCGCCGCCGGGCCCCTTGGGGTCATAAAGGCAACGGTCCAGGCCACAAAGCTCAAAGCCGTGGCGGCGGTAGAACTGGATGGCCGGGTAGTTCACGTTCTGGGCCTCCAGCCATATGCACCACGCACCGGCCTGCCGGGCGTAGGCCTCGATCGAGTCCAGCAGGGCCCGGCCGGCGCCGACGCCCCGGTGGGCCGGCTGTATGTACAGGTGCCAGAGCACGGCACGGCCGTTCCACCGGCTTACGCTCGCAGCGGCGATGCCGACCACCTCGCCGTCCCGTTCAGCTAGCACCACGTGCTCCATTTTCTGCAGGTCGGGGACCTCTTCGGCCAGGGAACATAGCGTCTTCGTGACCTGGCAGGGTTCCGCATCGAGAGTGAAGCCCATGTCACCCGCCACAACTCGGTAGATGCGGTCGGTGGTGAAGGTCGGATCAATGGCGGTCGCCTGTGGAATATCTTCAGGCCAGCGCACGGGTCTGACTGTGATCATGCTACACCCTCTCCCACTGCGGTATGTCTGGGTTCTCGCTCCGTTTCTGCATTCCTTCCGCGGGGGCGAAAGGGGAGCCCGGCGTTCGGCGCCGAATCTATTACTGCATACGTAACAAGTGGGAGGGCCGGACGTGACACTTAGCAGGGAGCAGATTCTTGGGGCGCTGCGGGCTGTGCTGGAGCCAGCCGAGTTTGCCCAGGCATTCTACGAGGCGGGCTCCACCGCCATGAAGCGAGCGGACCAGTGGTCCGACCTGGACCTTCAAGTGATCATCTGCGACGGCAAGGTGGATGAGACCGTCAGCCTTGTGGAGGGCGCCCTTTCGGCCCTCAGCCCGACCGAGCTGCGCTACGAGGTGCCACGCCCCGCCTGGCACGGGCACTGGCAGTGCTTCTACAAGCTGGAGGGCGCCAGTCCCTACCTGCTCATCGATCTGTGCATCATGGAGGCGAGCAACCCCAATCGATTCCTGGAGCCTGAAATCCACGGGTCCCCGGCCGTCCTCTTCGACAAGGCCGGGCTCACCATGCAGGTCCCCAGCGATGCGAAGGTCTTCGCGGGGCGCCTGCGCCAGCGCATCCCCCTGCATGAAGCCGTCGTGGAGATGATGCACGGCTTCGTCGACAAGGAGATTCTACGGGGCCGCTATGTGGACGCCTTTTCGTATTACCACGGGCTCGTGTTGGGCCGGCTTGTGGAGTTGCTGCGCATTCGCCACTGCCCGTGGCGGTACAACTTCGGATTTCGCTACCTCGAGCGGGACCTGCCGGCAGCGCTTCACCAGGAGGTGCAGTCCCTGCTCTTCGTAGCGGGGCCCCAGGAGCTGGCAGCCAAAAAGAGTCGGGCGGTGGCGTTGATCAGGTCCACCCTTGCGGAGCTCCAGGTACTGGACCTGCAGTCCGAGCTCGAACAAAGCCGAGAGAAATAAGACGGTTTGTATCGTTGATACGACAAAAATCTACATCGTTGTTACATTTCGTTGCAATTATCAGATATGCAGGTAAATTTATGTCCCACAGCTAATCTCTTTTTCGACAAAGTTCGCAGAAGAGGGGATTAGCCATGCTCAGTCAGCGTTGGCAGCTTGTTCACCATGGTCGCCGGCTCAATCAAGCCTTGGCCCTGGCCGTGGGACTGCTCCTGGTTGCAGGGGCCACAGCCCTGGTGGCCGTCCGGATGGACGGCGCCCACGACGGGCGGGTGGCAGGCAATGAAGCGATGGTCATCGCGGCGGTGTGGGGCGTGGGTGGGCTGCTGCTCGCAGCCCTTGAGCGCCGGGTCCATGGCCCTGCGCTGCGCCACGGCGCCCGGGGCCTGCTGGCCGCAGCGCTGCTTTACCTCGTGATGGGCGCCCTCCTGGGCAACGCCCGCTGGGCGGTGCCCGCGGTCCGTTTCGCCAGCTATCTTGGCGTCCTTGGCACCACCTGGGCAGCCGAAGCGCTCCTGGTCCGCCGGGACCCCGGCAGCGATGTGAACGGCATGCTCTCGCTTACAGCCGCCGCCGTGGGCTACTTTGCCTGCGCCTTTGAGGTGGTGCGCTGGCTGGGGCCCGTCTTCACCTTGCCCCTGGGGGAGCCTGTCACCCCGCAGCTGTTGGCCTGGCAGGAGTCGACCCGGGTCTTCATCACGGTGGCAGTCTGGGCGCTGTATGGGCTCGGGGTCATGGAGGTCGGGCGCCGGCTCCGCGCCCCGGCAGCCCGGCTGCTCTCCTCTGCGATGCTTGGTACCGCCATCGGCTATACGGGCTACGCCGGCCTGACCAACCTCGCTGCCGACCTGACGCTCCAGGCAGGCTCCGTTGTGCTGGTGGCAGCCGCGGCCCTGGTCGCAGCAGGGCTGGCCCATGTGGCCAGCGGTGAGCGCCACCCGCGGGAGGCGTGGGCCATCCTTGTGCTCACGGCCTGCGGCCTCGCCCTGCCTGCCCTGTGGGGCGCCCTCAGACTCCTGTAAGGCATACGCAGAAAACAGCCGGAGGCTCATCAGTAGCCTCCGGCTGTTTCGCGGTCCTACAACCCCAGCAACTCGTCCAGCCGCTCCTTCGCAAAGCCGATCACCGCCTCGTCCCGGACCGCCACCACCGGCAGGGTCCGGGCGCCGCCCGTCAGGTTGACCATCTCCTGCAGGGCTTCGGGGTCCCGGCTCACATCGAACTCCCGGAACCGGACCCCGTTGCTGGCAAGGTAGCCCTTCACCACCGTGCAGACCCCACAGCCGGGGCGTGCGTAGACCGTCACGTGCATGTGCATCCCTCCGCTGCCCCTAGTCTGCCCCGGAGCGGTGGACTTTCCCCGCATCGCCGTCCACGGTGATCATCTCTCCGTCGGCGATGGCTGAGAGGGCGCCGGCCACGTTGACCACGGCGGGCAGGCCATACTCCCGGGCGACGATCGCCCCGTGCGAGAGATAGCCGCCCACCTCCATCACGATGGCGGAGGCCCGCAGGAAGAGGGGGGTCCAGGCAGGGTCCGTCGAGGGGGCGACCAGCACGTCGCCCGGCTGCAGCCGGGTACCCTCGGAGGGATGCCGGATGATCCTGGCCGGCCCACAAGCCCGGCCCGACGCGACGCCGAGCCCAGCCAGCGCCGCACCGCCAAGCACGGGTACAGGGTTGCGGCGCACCGGGGTGTCGCCGAGAATCACGTCCGGCGGCTCCTGGCGCAGGTGCTCCGCTCGCAGCGCCTTGCGGTCCGCGACGAGGGTCCGGAAATCGGCGGTGGTGGGGCGCCCGGCCAGGAAGGACTCCAGGTCGACCCAGGAGAGGTGGAAGACGTCCGCAGCCTCTGCGAGCAACCCGTCGGCTGTGAGGCGGCGCCCGGCCTCCAGGGCGATCAGCCGGGTGACGCCCAGCACTTTGACCAGCACCGACTTGGACATCTCCCGCAAATGGGCGGACCGGGCCGCCTGGGCCGCCAGTATGCGTGCCTGGACGCCCCTGGGCGAGAAGCGCAGCTTGCCAAACACCTCGCGCACAGCGGCCTCGCGCTTCCCCCGCCGGTCCTGGAGCTCCACCCGCTTGCCCGCAGCCACCTGCGAGCGAACCGTCTCCAGCAGGTAGGCCGGGTCCTCCCGCCAGCGGGGGTTCATGAGCTCCAACTCATAGACCCCGCGGTGACCGAAGTCCGCCAAGAAGCTGGCGAAGTCCTTGGCAAACCGGGTTCCAGCGAGATCAAAAGCCCACTGCGACGGCTTCCACTCGCTGGCCAGAAACCAGGAGCGCACCCGCTCGTCCGCCAGGGCGTCGTTGCCCAGCGCCACCAGCCGCTCCCCCTGCTCGGCGCTGGTGGTCCCGCTGGCGCCTGCCAGCATGGTATTGACCAGCCCCACGGCCCGATCGCCGAAGACGGGCTCCAGCAGCTTGAACAGTTCCTGCTGGCTGGCGCCGGAAGCGCCGTTGATCAATTGAAAGCGCGGGAAGAAGCCCTCCGTCAACGCCTTGACCTCCAGCGCCCAGGCGAGCAGGTCGGCGTTCGCGGCGCTGCCGTAGCCCCGCCGCTCGGCCGCCTCGGCCCAGTCCCACAGCCGCTTGATCTCCCGGGGCGCCGCCCGCATGGCCGCAAGCGCGGCGGGGATCAGCCGCAGGCGCCCGATCTGCCGGCGGACCCGCTCGGCCGCCGTGGACGGCGGTATCACAATCTCAGGCTGGTGCCCGCCCAGGATGCGGTTGAACTCGGCCGGCTCCATGCCCGCCATGTCATAGAAGGCCCACTGGAGGGCGGACAGGTTGAAGTAGGGCCGCCCCTGGAAGAGCCGCACCCAGTTGATCTCCTGGCCTTCCCTATATCCGCCGGCCCGCAGCGTGGAGAGCAGCAGGTACTGGAGCCCGCTTTTCATCATCGACCAGGTCAGCGCCGACTGAACGCCGGGCATCACATCTTTGAGGTTGGCGTTCGACCAGATCACCGGCTGGCCGGCCGTGGCAGCGAAGCTTGGCTCCGGCAGGTTCGTGACCGGCCGGGCCTGCAGCAGCCAGAACTGCCGCCCGTCGTGCGCCCACTCGACGTCCTGCGGCCGCTCCAGCTCGCCCAGGGCGTCCATCACCCGGCCGGAGAGCAAGCCCAGGTCACGGATCTCCGAGTCGCTCAAGACACCACCGGTCTTTGAGACCACCACAGGGGGATACTGCGTGATGTCCACAGCGTACTCATCTGGGGTGACCGTCCCGCTGACCACGGCCTCACCCAGCCCGACCCCGGCGGAAATGGTGAAGCGGTCGCGGCGCCCCGTGCGCGGATCGCAGGTGAACGCTACCCCCGCCGACCGGGCTGGCACCATCGCCATGATCACAACGGCAGCCGACACGTCGGCGTCGGAGAGGCCCAGGCGCCGCCGGTAAGCGACGGCCTGCGGGGTCCAAAGCGAGGCGTAGCAGCCTTTGATTGCTTCCGTCACGGCGGGGAGCCCGGCTACGTCCAAAAACGTTCGGTGAATCCCTGCAAACGAGGCGCTGGCAGAGTCCTCGGCGGTGGCCGACGAGCGGACCGCGACGGGCGCCACTGCCAGGCCAGTCTCGGTGAGGAAGGCATGGAGCTCCTGCGACAGCTCCACCGGCAGGACGGCCGACAGAATCGCCTCCCGCAGGCACTCCAACAGCTCACCGGAGACCGCAGTAGAGACGCTCTCGAGTGTAATGTCGCCCGCAGCCTCTACGAGGTCCACTAGTTCGCCGGCCCGGATGAACTCCGTGTAGGCCTGGCTGCTGACCACGCCGCCCGGGGGCACGGGAAAGCCATAACGGTGGAGCCGAGCGAGATTCCATCCCTTTCCGCCGGCGACGGTCGCCCCGGCAGTGACCACATCGTTCCACCGCAGGATGTACATCGGGTACACACCTCACTAATCCCTAAGTTTATCATCGGTTTACTTGTCCGCACGAAACCGATATTCATTTCGGGTTACTTGTGTTCCTTGACCCTGTATACCGCAACGGGTAGACTTAGTTACCGGAGGCTTACACTACACTACCTACTCTATGACGCCGCGGGGTGAACCCTTGTGTATATTGTGATGATCGGCGTCAATTTCAAAACCGCTCCCGTCGAACTGCGGGAGGTACTGGCGGTCCCAACTGCAGCGCTGCCTGCAGCCCTGGACCGTCTTGCCGCGCTGTCGTTCGAGGAATCGGTGCTCCTCTCGACCTGCAACCGTACGGAGGCCTACGCGGTGGTGGAGGAGCCCCAAAGCGGCATACAGCGCCTGATCGACTACCTGGCCGAAATCAGCGGACATATGCGTCCGGACAAGCTTCGTCCTTATCTATATATCCATCAGGGCATCGACGCTGTCGAGCACCTTTTTCAGGTCTCTTGCGGCCTCGATTCGATGGTGATCGGCGAAACGCAAATCCTCGGCCAGGTGCGCGACGCCTATCGCGACGCCACGGCCGCCCAAACCGTCGGCAAGGTGCTGCACCAACTCTTTGAGCAGGCCATCGCCGTCGGCAAGCGGGCTCAAACCGAGACCCGCATCGGTCAGAACGCCGTTTCTGTCAGCTACGCAGCGGTGGAACTGGCCCGCAAGGTCTACCAGTCCCTGAACGGGCGCCGGGCCCTGGCCATTGGTGCCGGCGAGACCGCCAAGCTTACGGTCAAGCACCTGCAGGCCAGCGGCGTCAAGGACATCGTCATCGCCAACCGGACCTTCGAGCGGGCGCAGAACCTGGCCAGCCTGATCGGCGGCCATGCCATCCCCATGTCGGAGATGGCGGGGATTCTGCGCGAGGTCGACGTGGTCATCTCCAGCACGGGCTCGCCGGGCTTTGTGCTTACCAAGGCTCAGGTCGAGGGCGCCATCCGCGCCCGGCGTGGGCGCCCGATCTTCCTGTTCGACATCGCCGTGCCTCGGGATATCGATCCCGACATCGCCACCCTTGAAGGGGCCTTCGTATACAACATCGACGACCTGCAGGCCGTTGTCAACGCCAACTTGAAGGAGCGGGCGGAGGAGGCCAAACGGGCCAAGCGGATCATCGACGAGGAGCTGGAGAAGTTCCGCAGTTGGTGGGCCGCCCTGGCGGTGGTTCCCACCATCAAGCTGCTGCGCGACAAGGTGGAGTCGATCCGGCAGGAAGAGGTCGTCCGCATGCTGGGCCGCCTGCCCGACCTCACCGAGCGGGAGCGGGCGGTGGTGGAGGCCATGACCGTCACCCTGGTCAACAAGATCCTGAACATGCCCACGCAACAGCTGAAGGGGATGGCCGGCGAGGGTTCGGCGGGCACCGCCATCGACACGGTGACACGCCTCTTTGGCCTGCCCAACCCGGAGTTGGAATCCGGCCTCAAGAAGGCGAGGGGGTAGCTGATGGCGCTTTTCGCAATCCTGCTCTTCGGCGCAACGGCGGCCTTCTACACCCTGGCCGCGACCGCTCACATCTTCTACATGTTCCGCCGGGAGTTCGATGTGGTCGCCCTTTGGTCGACCCGTCTCGCCTGGCTGATTCAAACCATCGGCCTGGTCGTACTGGTGCTGCTGGTGCGGCGGGTACCGATCTACACGCTCTTTGAGTTCTCCTACTTCTTCACGTGGGTGATGGTGACCAACTACATCGCCGTGGAGTTCTTCCGCAAGGATCAGACGGCCGGCTCCTTCCTGCTCCCGGTAATTGCCGCCGTTCTCGTCATCGATGTGGCGCTGCCCAAGCCCGCCAGTGAGCATCTGCTCCAGTCCTACCCGGCCAGCCTGATCATGTGGCACATTGGCATCAGCCTGATGGGCTACGCCTTTTTCACCGCCTCCTTCGTGGCGGGCGCCCTCTACCTGTTGCAGGAGAACAACCTGCGGCGCAAGCGGTGGGGGCCGCTATACTACCGCATGCCCTCCCTTGAGGTCCTGGATATCTGGGGCGGGCGATTTGTCTATATCGGGTTCCCGTTGCTAACGCTTGGCATGGCCTCCGGCCTCTTCTTTGCCCATGTCACCTGGGAAACGTTCTGGCAGTCGGACGCCAAGGTGATCTTCACCGTCTTTGTCTGGCTGGTCTACGGCGGCTATCTCCTCATGCGGAAGGTATGGGGGTGGGGCGGCAGGAAGGCGGCCTGGTGGTCGGTGGCGGGGTTGGCCGGCCTGTTGATCAACTACTTTGTAATGAACCTGTTCTCCAAGTTGCACCGATTCGGTGTGTAAAATCCGGAGGAAATTTACATGAGCATGGTGCGCGTAGCGACCCGAGGCTCCTTGCTGGCCCTCACGCAGACGGGCTGGGTGGTCGATCGGCTGAAGGAGGCCAACCCTGGCGCGGAGTTCTCGCTGGAGACCTTCAAGACGGTGGGGGACAAGGTGCTCGATGTTGCCCTGAGCCAGATCGGCGGCAAGGGTCTCTTCACCAAGGAACTGGAGGAGGCGCTGCTGCAAGGCCGTGCCGATATTGCGGTCCACAGCCTCAAAGACATGCCCACCGAGCTGCCCGAAGGCCTCGTGCTCGGCTGCATCCCGGTCCGTGAGGACGCCCGCGATGTGGTCATTACGCCTGACGGCACCAAGTTTATGAACCTACCCGCCGGGACCCTGGTGGGCACCTCCAGCCTGCGCCGTCTGGCGCAGCTGCGGGCCCACCGGCCCGACCTGGAGTACGTGCCGATTCGGGGCAACGTCGACACCCGCCTCCGCAAGATGCAGGAGGGGCAGGTCGGGGCGCTGGTCATGGCGGCGGCCGGCCTGCACCGGGCGGGCTTCGCCCAGCGCATCACCGAGTACCTTGAGCCCGAGTTCTGCCTGCCCGCTCCCGGGCAGGGCGCCCTCGCCATCGAGATCCGCTCGAACGACGCGGAAATCGGCCGGGTCGTGGCGGGGATCCATCACCCGGTGACGGCGCTGGAGATCCACGCTGAGCGCACTGTGCTGGAGCGGCTGCAGGGCGGCTGCCAGGTGCCTATCGGCGCCTATGCGGTCCTCGACCGGGGCCACATCCACCTGGAGGGGCTGATCGCCTCGCCGGACGGCACCCGGGTGATCCGCTACGAGGCGGAGGGGCCGGAGGGCGGCGCCCGGGCCCTGGGCGAGAAGGTGGCGGCCTGGCTGCTTGAGAACGGTGGCGCGGAGATTTTGGGGAGTCTGCGCGCGTAAACCACCATCGGTTCCGCATATTTGGGGAGGAGATCTACTAGTGAAGAAGAGAGATCGGGTTGCTTTTATTGGGCTGATGGTTTCGCGCCTCGGTTTTGTCGTCGCCCTGCTTCTAGGTCTCGGCATGCTGGCTGACCTGATTAGTGGCGTGGCCATGCTGCACATGCTGGCGGGCATCCTGGTGGCGGTGGGCATCCTGCTGGTCACCGTCCGCTTCGCCCTCCTGGGCAGGGCCGGGGCGCCGCTATATATCGCTGCGCTGCTGGCGATCTTCGGCCTCCTGCAGGCCCTGAGCGTTGTCAGCGTTGGCCCCCAGGTGGTCCACTTCCCTGTTATGCTCGTCGCCATCGGCCTGACGGAGATGGGGGCTGCGAAGATCAACCGGGCGAGGTAAAGTAAACACGCAAGAAGCCGGAGGTCGCAAGACCCCGGCTTCTTCGGCGTCGTGGAAAGCCAGCGGCGCGACTTTGTGCCTATAGCCTTTGGCTTGATACCCATGGGTTGCAGGCTCTGGTATACTGCGTAGGAGGACCGCTTAGGAGATGGTGCTTCTGAACACAGCAAAACCACTCACAGGCATCACCGTGCTGGTCACGCGGGCCAAAAGCCAGGCTTCGTCCCTCAGTGAGCATGTCGAACGGCTCGGCGGCCGGGTACTGGAGTGCCCGGTGATCGAGATCGCGCCGCCCGACTCCTGGGCGCCGCTCGACGAGGCGATCGCCCGGCTGGAGCGCTACCGCTGGCTGGTGATCACCAGCCCCAACGGGGCGGAAGCCTTCGCATCCCGGCTCGGCGGCCGGTCACTCTCGCACCTTGTCACCGCGGCGGTAGGATCGGCCACGGCCGGGGCGCTGGAACGCCTGGGCATTTCCGTGGGCCTTGTCCCGCCGGAGTTCCGGGCGGCAGCCCTGCCCGGCGCCATGGCCCCGCTGCTGGCGCCCGGCGACCGGATACTCATGCCCAGGGGCGACCTGGCCGACCCCGGCCTGCCGGAGAACCTGCGAAAGCTCGGCGCTGTCGTGGACGAGGTGGTTGCCTACCGGAACGTGCCGGCCACGGGGGATATCACCCCGGTGGTGGGCGCCCTCGAAGCCGGGCAGGTTGACTACGTCACCTTTACCTCGGGCTCCACGGTGGGCAACCTTCTGCAGCGGCTGGGGGATCCGTCGCTGCTTGGGCGCACCCGCATCACCTGCATCGGCCCGGAGACGCGCAAGGTCGCCGAGGCCGCTGGACTGCAAGTCCACATTGTCCCGGCGAGGTATACGGCTGAGGCGCTGGTGGAAGCCATCGCCCTGGATGCCGCACGCTAAACCAAGGAGGAATCGCACCACAATGAACTTCCCGACAGCTCGTCCCCGCCGCCTGCGGCGCACCGATACCCTGCGCGCCCTGGTCCGCGAGACCATCGTCACCAAGAACGACCTGATCCTGCCCATGTTCGTCGCCCCGGGCAAGGGCATCAAGCGTGAGATCTCCTCCATGCCCGGCAACTACCACTTCTCCACCGATACCATCCTCGGCGAGGTGGAGGATCTGCTGAAGGTGGGCGTCAAGTCGATCATCCTCTTCGGCCTGCCCGAGTCCAAGGACGAAATCGGCAGCGAGGCCTACCACGAGCACGGCTCGGTCCAGAGCGCCATCCGGGCGATCAAGGCCCGTTTCCCCGAGATGTACATCATCACCGACGTCTGCATGTGCGAGTACACCTCCCACGGCCACTGCGGCATCATCAAGGGGGATACGGTCGACAACGACCCCACCCTGGACCTGCTGGCCAAGACGGCCGTCTCACACGCCGAGGCCGGCGCCGACATGGTGGCGCCCAGCGACATGATGGACGGCCGGGTCCGGGCGATTCGCGAGGCGCTCGACACCAAGGGCTTCCTCGACGTGCCGGTCATGTCGTACTCGGTCAAGTACGCCAGCGCCTTCTACGGCCCGTTCCGCGAGGCCGCCGAGTCCACCCCGGCCTTCGGCGACCGCCGCACCTACCAGATGGACCCCGCCAACGGCCGCGAGGCGATGCGGGAGCTGGAGCTGGATATCGCCGAGGGCGCCGACATCGTGATGGTCAAGCCCGCCCTGGCCTACATGGACATCATCTGGCGGGTCAAGCAGGCCACCAACCTGCCGGTCGCCTGCTACAACGTCTCCGGCGAGTTCGCCATGGTCAAGGCCGCCGCCCGCAACGGCTGGATCGATGAGCGGCGGGTGGTCATGGAGACCATGACCGGTTTTAAGCGGGCCGGCGCCGACCTTATCCTCACCTACCACGCCAAGGACGTCGCCCGCTGGCTGGACGAGGAGCGCTAAAGCATGAAGGGCAAGATCTGCCTCGTCACCGGTGCGAACTCAGGCATCGGCAAGGTCACCGCGCTGGAGCTGGCCCGGGCCGGCGCCACGGTGGTCATGGTCGCCCGGAACAAGGCCAAGGGCGAAGAGGCCTTGGCGGAAGTGCGCCGAGCCTCCGGGAGCAACACCGTCGAGCTGATGCTCGCCGACCTCTCTTCGCAGAAATCCATTCGTTCGCTGGCTGAGCAGTTCAAAGCCAAGTACGACCGGCTTGACGTGCTGGTCAACAACGCCGGTGCGATCCTCTCTAACCGGGAACTCTCGGTGGACGGCTACGAGATGACCTTTGCCCTCAACCACCTGGGCTACTTCCTGCTGACTAACCTGCTCCTGGATCGGCTAAAGGCGGGCGCCCCGTCCCGGGTCGTCAATGTGAGCTCGGCCGCCCACAGGATGGGCCACATCCACTTCGACGACCTCCAGTTGGAGCGGGGCTACAGCGCTTGGAAGGCTTACGGGCAGTCAAAGCTGGCCAACGTACTCTTCACGGTGGAGCTGGCCCGGCGCCTGGAGGGCACCGGGGTCACCGCCAACAGCCTGCACCCCGGCTTTGTCCGCAGCAACTTCAACACCGGCACGGCGGTCAACCGGCTGGTGATGAAGCTAGTCAGCCCCTTTGCCATCAGCGTGGAGAAGGGCGCCGAGACCTCGGTCTACCTGGCCACCTCGCCCGAGGTGGAGGGGGTCACCGGCAAGTACTTCGCCAAGAAGCAGGTTGCCCGGACCTCTGCTGAAGCCAATGACCCCGCGGTGGCCCGGCGGCTCTGGGAGGTCAGTGAGAAGCTGACCGGCCTGCGCTGATCACGAATTTGAACGAGTGCGAGATGGGTGGTGCATACCGTATGCACCACCCATTCTTTGTGTCACTGGATCAACGGGCGGAACAGATCCGGGCCGGACTGTGCAATTCCAAACGCAACGGTCGTTGGACTGTGCTCGTCCAACAGCCAAACGACGGTTGCGATAGGAGGTTTTACAACAGTGCCCAGTCGTCGATCTAAGGCCATCGTGGGGGCCTTGACCGTCTGTTTACTTGCCGTGGGTCTGAGTGGGTGCACAAAACCAGCTGCAAAGCCGGACCAGAGTATATCTTCGCCACAAAACACCAGCCGGGTGGATGAACTTGAAGCCAAGGTTTCTGCACTGACGGCAGAGGTTAGTCAATACCAGAACTTGCTGCAGGAGGCCCGGAAAGAGGTTGATCGTTGGCGGAACCAGGTCACCGAACTCGAACAGGCGAGCCAGGCGAATCGCAATTCTTACAGGCAGGCCCTGCAAAGTCCAGGGTACGAGGCTGCCCTGCGCTTGGTTTACCAGCGCCTGCAACAAGGCGACACCAGCCTGCTGCAAGAGCTACTGCCTAAGGATCAACCTATAGAAGCTGGAATTCGCGACATGCACCAGCGCACCTACAGGCAATACGCGACTGGGGAAACCGTAGACCTCCAGCAGTTTGTTGCGTGGGTAAAAAGCCGTCCGCTTACAGCGGGGACGTTCTCGGTGGTGGCAACGCAACCTGGATTTGCCTGGGCCAAGGTGGAGTTCCCGGATGGAACTCATTTCCGCATCATGTTTTCGGGATGGACCGTGACGCACATTCTGGCGACAGACGAGCCGATGATGCTTTCATAACGGTGACTTGCGTTCAGGTAACCGTTGCGACAGCGTGACTCACCCTTACGACAGCGTGCCCCACCCTTGCGACAGCGTGACCGTCAGTCATAGTGCCGAAGCCCCGGCCCTACTTTCGGGCGCCACCTCGCGCCAGGACCTCCGCTGAGGCGAAGGACCCCGTTGTTGTTTACATTCTGCATAGTGAGTGAACTCCGGGAACAGTCCAGGAACATTCATCGTCAAATCGGATGAGAACGGGGAGTGATGACTACCGTGAACGTCCGAGTACGGTCAGTGGCACTGAGGCTGACGGTTCTGGCGGGAGTGTTCGTGGTCCTGACGTTGTTGTGGCAAACTCAACAGCCGTCAATCAAACCAGTTGAAATTCAAATACAGGCGGTCATGCAACCACCGGGACAAGCTGAGAACCCAATACCGGGTGGGCAGGATCAGTGGACTGTGGAGATCACGCTCAGCAAGAGCACTGAACGTCCCCTTTACGAAAGCGACGGGGACTGGTTCTTTCAGGTGACCCCATTTGTTGAAGGCGTGTCTATTGGTGTGTGGGATTTCAAGCAGGGCTTGACCGGTGGCACCAGTGGATCGACTGTGGGTGGAACTGACTTTGCCATAGGGAATGACAGCCGCCATATTCCTATGGTGGTAAGAGCCTTGGTGTCTGAAGGTGTGTCAGTCGATGAGAAAGACATAAGCCGCATTCCGGCGATGGGGTATGCTGGAGAGAAGTTCCCGGTAGAGATCCGGTACTATCTGAGCCGCACAGAACCTGCCTCAGACGGTAAAGGAGCATTCGTCGTCTATTCTCATTACGAAAAGCGGTGGGGACGAGACCTGAGCTGGACAAAGACATTCCCGATTCAGATGAGCCGCTGATGCTTCGAGATTGTCCGGAACCTGGGACGGCAGCCCCTGCAACAGGGCTGCCGTCTTTCGTCATGGGGCGATGTCAGTCATATTGCCGTAGCCCCCGAAGGGTAGCGCCGATCATCCCCACAAGGCCAAGCCCGATGCCAACCGCGACCATGACCGGTCGGGGTCCGACCCAGTCGGAGAACAGCCCGGCTGCAGCGAGGGAGAGGGGCGTGGCGATGTTCATCAGGGCGCCGAACGTCCCGAAGACACGGCCTTGAATCTCGGGCGCCACCTCGCTCTGGAGGGCGGTTGAAGCCAGGGTCTGGCTCATGGCATACACGACGCCGAGGATCGCCACCACCACCAGGGCGGGCTTCACCCCGGGCATCAGGGCGATGGCCACAATCACAGGACCCATCAGCGCAGTCGTCCCGGCGATCCAGAAGCCCCGGTGGCGCAGTTTCTTGGGCAGCACGGTCAGGAGCGCGGCCCCAGCCCCGATGCCCAGGGGAAACATCGCCTCGAGGGTGCCGAAGGCGCCCGGCTCTGCTTGCCAGACCTTGACCGCCATCACCGAAAGCAGCACGGCGTAAGCGTTGCCGAAGAAGTTGATGCACGGCGCGATCATGGTCAGCGCTCCGACCAGGGGGTTCTCCCAGATGTGGCTGAAACCGGTGGTCAGGTCACGCCAGAAGGGTTTCCGCTGCTTCCCGGTCGCCACGGGCGAGGGGAACGATCCTGCAACCAGCACGAAGGCCGCACACAGGAAGAAGGAGGCGGCATCGGCGACGAAGGCGCTCCACCCACCGGCGGCCGCCACCAGCATGCCACCGAGCAGGGGTCCCGCAATCCGGGAGATCGTGATCAGCATTTGCATGGTGCTGCCGGCCTGCCGGACGTTCTCCTTGCCTACGATGTGGATCAGCGAGGCCGAGAAGGCCGGGAAGCGGAACTGCGTGGCGATGGCGGTCAGAGCGGTGAGGAGCAGAATGGCCGGCAGGGAGGTCCCGGGGACGGCGACGAGTACGGCCAGCGCCAGGACCAGGGCGCCGCGCAGGAGGTCCATGCTCCACATCATCCGGCGCCGGTCGCTGCGGTCGACCACCGTGCCGGCGATCGGCCCGAGGAGGATTCCTACGGCGATGCGGATCCCCATCACCAGGGACATGGCCTTGGCGCTCCCCGTGGACTGGAGCACCCAGAGGCCCAGGGCGACGCTGTGGAACCCGTCGCCGAGGATCGAGATCACGTGTCCGGCGAGGATCAAGTGAAAGGTGCGGTTCGCTTTCAGGGACGGAACGGCGAGCGTGGGGGCGGCAGTGGCAGTCATATCTGGTCAACTCCTTATGGGAGAGACTGTACCAGCTTCGCTTCCCCAAGGTGATCGAGAGAACTCCCCGAAAGGAAAAAACCAGGGAGAATTCCCTGGTTTGTTGAACTCCTTCGGCAAGGGAGTGAAAAGACACAACCATGGCAGCAGAGCTTCCCTTTGTCGGGCGCCTCACCGAGCGCGCCGGCTTCAGCAAGCGGTTGAAGGAAGGCCGGGGCGGAACCATCCTCCTGGTCGGGGAGGAGGGGATCGGCAAGAGCCGCCTCCTCCGGGTGTGGATGGACGAGGCGGCCGCTGCGGGGCGGCAGGTGGGCTTCGGTCCGTGTACCGCCCTCGGCCAGCCCCCGGCCTTCTATCCCTGGCGGCTTGCTATCAGGCAGTACAGCGCTGTCGCCGGCCTTCCGACGGATGCGCTCCCGCAGCCCTTCGGACAGGCCCCCGCCGGCGATCTTCTGGCCCTGGCCGAGGCGCTGATGACGTTCTTTACGGCAGGCCCGGATGCCCTGATCGCCCTTGACGATCTGCACTGGGCGGACGCAAGTTCCCTGGAGTTGCTGTCCTGCATGACCGCCTTGCCGGACAAGGGGGCGCCGCTGGTGGTCGCCAGCCTGCGGCCCTCGCCCGCGGTGGCCCAGCTTGTGCGGATTGGCGCAGAGTACATACCCCTTGGCCCGCTCAACGAACGGGAGGTCGCCCAGCTGGCGGAGCGAGCCGGGAAGCCCGGTGCGGCGCCGGCGGTCTACGCACGGGCCGGGGGCATTCCGCTTTACACCATCGACCTCCTGGTGGACGGCAAGCCTCGGCTGCCCCAGTTGCCCGCCGCAGCGACCGAGTTGCTGCAAGCGGCTGCCCTCCTCGGTGAACACTTCGATGCCTCCACAGCGGGACAGCTCGCTGAAATGCCCGAAGTGGCGCTGGTCGGCGCCCTCGAAGATGCGGTTTCGGCTGGCGTCGTCAAGGAGGAGGGGGAGGGCTTTCGCTTCGCGCTCCCGCTCTGGCGGGAAGCGATGCTGGAGTCCATGCTGGGCCTGAAGCGGCGGATGCTGCACCGCAGGGCCGCGGGAATCGCCAGCCAGGTGCAGGAGGCCGGCGACCGGGCCATGCGGGAGGGCGAGCGGGCGCGGGCAGCCAGGCTCTACGGGCAGGCGCTCGAACTGCTGGAGCCCGCCGACGCCCGACGGCCCGAACTGCTCCTTCTCACCGGCGCCGCCTGCCTGGCGACGGACCCCGGCCTTGCCACCGCCCACCTGGACGAGGCGTGTCGCACCCAGGACCCGGTGGTGGCCGCCCTCGCCCGATACCAGCTGGCGCTGCACCTCCCTGGTCGCGCTGCGAGGCGCGGGCCCCGGCTCATGGACGAGGCCCACCGGGAACTGAGCGCCCTCCGGCATGATCGCCGCCTGGCATCGCTCTGGGAGCTGATCACCGGGCGCCCTCCCCACGCCGTAGGCGCCCCAGACGGCCTCGCCCAGGCCTACCTCTGGAGCGGGCGCCCCACCGAGGCAGAGGCGATCATCCTCTCCGCGATGGCCGACGGCGGGGAGTCCTGCCGGGGCGCCGGCGACCAGTGGGTCCTGGCCGAGGCGGCCCTCCTGCGGGGAGATCTGGCAGCCGCCTTCGAGGGGTATCGGCGGTCGGTGGGCGAGGCGCTGGAGCGCCGGGACTACCTGCTGGCCGCGCAGCGCGCCGCCCACCTTCACGAGGAGTTTCTCCGCAACTGCGCTGACCGCAAGGAGGAGGCCCGGGAGCTGAAGGCGTGGGCCGCCGAGCTCACCGGGCTTGCGCAGGAGCGGGCCGGGTCCACCGTCGACCCGTGGGCGCCGCACCGGGCGGAGTGGCAGGTCTGGCAGGATGTCGAACAGGGAAAGGTCGAGCAGGCGCAGCGACGCCTGAAGGAGCTGCTCGCCCCGGTCCGCCCCGGCGGCGCACCGCACTACGGGGACTACGGGCGCAAGCTCCGGCTGATGATCGGCATGGCCAGGGTGCTCCGGGCAGCAGGAGATCTGGAGGGCGCCACGGCGTGGCTGTCCACGGTCGACCAGTGGCTGGCTGGTCCCCGCCCGAGCGCCTTGTACCAGGCCTACAGCCAGCTGGAGTGGGCCGAACTCCACCGGGTGGCGGGCGACCCCGAAGCGGCCCGGCAGGCGGCGGAGCGAGCCCTGGAAGCCGGGCAGCGGTTCGGCTCCACCACCGGCCTGGTACAGCCTGCTCTAGCTTTGCTGGCCGGCTCGGCGCCCCGCCCCCGGCGCCGCTCGGACCAGCCGCTCACCCGCCGCGAGGCGGAGGTGGTGAGGTTGGTCGCCCAGGGCCTGACCGACCGGGAGGTCGGCGCCCGGCTCTTCCTGAGCCCACGCACCATCGACGGGCACCTGCGCAACGTCTTCACCAAGCTGGGGGTGCAGTCCCGGGCCGCGCTCGCCGCCTGGGCCGCCCGCAGCGGCATGTTCGAGGATCCTTAATCCAGAACGAGCCCCCCGCAGATCCGGGCCACGTCGGTCAGCGGCACCACCCCGGTCTCCCCGGTCCGGCGGACCCGGATCTCCGCGCCGCCTGCCGCCAGCGACCGGGCGCTGACCGTGATGCGCACCGGCATCCCCAGCAGGTCGGCGTCCTTGAACTTGATCCCGGGGCTCAGGTCCCGGTTGTCAAAGAGGACCTGGTCGGCGCCCAGCTCGGCGTAGAGTTTGGCCGCTGCCTCCGCCGGCTCGGCGTCCTTGCCCGCCACCAGCAGGTGGTAGCGGTACGGGGCGACCGCCGCCGGCCAGATGATCCCGTCGGCGTCGTGGGACTGCTCCAAGATGCAAGCCAGCATCCGGGTGATGCCGATGCCGTAGCAGCCCATGATCATCGGGTGGGCGGCGCCCGCCTCGTCGGTGAAGAGGGCGCCCATCGTCTTGCTGTACTTGGTGCCCAACTTGAACGTGTTGCCCGCCTCGATCACCCGCACCGCTTCCAGGGCGCCGCCGCAGCAGGCGCAGGCCATCCCGGCGCCCGCGGTGGCGATGTCGCCGACCATCTCTGCCGTGAAGTCCCGTCCGTAGTTCACCCCGCTGATGTGGAAGCCCGGGCGGTTCGCCCCGGTCACCAGGTTGCGGGCGCCCACCACGGAGTCGTCGACGACGACCCGGACCGGTACGTTCAGCTTCAGCCCGACCGGGGAGGCGTAGCCCACCGCCAGGCCCATCGCCTCGGCCGCGCTGGCGCTGAGGGTCCGCAGGTTCGGCATCCGCAGCAGGTTCTGCAGCTTCACATCGTTCACGGTCAGGTCGCCCCGGATGCAGGCCAGCACCAGTGACTGGCCATCCTCCGTGTAGAAGACGCACTTCAGCGTCTCTTTGGCCGTGCAGCCCATCACCGCGGCCAGCGACTCAATGGTCGGAGTACCCGGGGTATGGTGCTCCACGACGGGCTGCAGGTCTGCCCCCGCGTCCGGGGCCGCCCCCTTGTCAGCCGTGGCGACCTCCCGGTTGGCTGCGTAGCCGCAGGCCTTGCAGACGATCAGGGTATCCTCGCCGCCCTCGGCCAGCACCATGAACTCGTGTGCAGCGCTGCCGCCCATCATGCCGGTGTCCGACTGGACCACCATCACCGGGATGCCGATCCGCCGGAAGATGTTCTTGTAGGCCTCGACAACCTGCTCGTAGCAAACATCCAGGTCGGCCTGGGTGGCGTGGAAGCTGTAGCCATCCTTCATCAGGAACTCACGGAGCCGGACCAGCCCGGCCCGCGGGCGGGCCTCGTCCCGGAACTTGGTCTGGACCTGGTAGACCATCAGCGGCAGCTGCCGGTAGGAGTCGACCATCGAGCGGACCAGGTCGGTCACGGCCTCCTCGTGGGTCATGGCGAGCACCATCGGGCGCCCCACCCGGTCCTTGAAGCGCGCCAGGGAGCTGTCGATCGCCTCGTAACGGCCGCTCTCCTGCCAGAGTTCCGCTGGCTGGACCACCGGCAGGAGGATCTCCTGGCCGCCGATCCGGTCCATCTCCTCGCGCACGATGCTCTCAATGCGGCGGATGACCCGGTAGCCCAGGGGCGTCAGGCTGTAAATGCCCGCCGCCACCTGCCGGGCGAGGCCGGCCCGCAGGATCAGCCGGTGGCTGGGCAGCTCCGCCTCCGCGGCGACCTGCTTCTGGGTGCGACTCAGCAATTGGGACATCAGCATGTCATCCACCCCCACAATGAAAATACCCCGCCCTTGGTTAAAGGGCGGGGTTGATCCGCGGTACCACCTTCGTTTCGAGCCACACACCTGCGCGGCCCGCTCAGACCCACGCAGGCATGGCTGCCATCAATGGGGCGCCCTGTGATAACGGAGGGCCTCCGGGACGGTTTGTCACCGCCGGCTCAGGGGTGGGTTCGCTGCGGTCTTGAAGTCCGGCCTTGCACCAGGTGGCCGGCTCTCTGCACATCGCCTCGCAGGTACTGTTCCCCGTCTTTGCCTGTCTTGGTGCTAAGCATATATGCAGAATTGGATGAAGTCAAGGGGAGGAACCGGAGGCGTATCGGTCATCGTCATACTGACGGAGGTGGACCCATGCCCTCAATTCGCTTGCTGGCGGCGCTGGCAGCCGCCCTCGTGCTCGGCTGTGCCGCACCGAAGCAATCAAAATCACTTGTGATAGGGCCGTTTGAGATCAAGGAGCAGGTATCGAGCCTTGAAACTCCTGATCCCAACACCGCAAGGGAAGAGGCCCTTAGCGGGATCCTGGCTACAGCAATGGTGCGCGACGCGGACTCGACCGTGAAGGTGAACGCTGCGCTGGCTCCCTTCGGCTATGAGGTAAAGAAGAGCTCGGGCGGTACCTTTGACCTGTACCAGGGTCAGCGCCTCGTGCGGGGCGGCTTCTCGTTTCTGAGGCAACCATCCGTAGCGGCTTCCGGAAACGATTTTGTGATGGCCATCGGCCATGCCGGAGACCAGGTCTGGCTCCTTCGGCCGGGCGGGCTCCAGGAGTGGGACTTTCTCAGGGCGATGTGGGTCCCGCCTGTCTTTGCGGGAGACCGACTCGTCGCGGTCAGCAGGGCGGGCTCACAGGCTGTGGTAGTAACCGCAGACGGGAAGGAGGCATACCGGCAGGAGGTGCCGGCGGCGCTCACCCAGTACCCGGTGAAGCGGCTTGACACGAACTCAGGTCAGTGGGTCCTCGAACTTCTGGCTGAGATCGTTGTGGAAGGCAAAGCGCTCCCGTACGAAGAATCCTTTGGATGGGCTCCGCTCGGAGGAAAGCCGTTCCACTTTGTCCGCCAGAACGGTACATACGGGGTGGTCTACGACGGCAAACGCTGGCCGCTGGGCTACGAGAAGATCATCTGCAACGCCTGCTGTGAAGCATCCCGGTACAACCCGGTGCTCGCCGAGGACGGTGCTGCATTCTTCGCCTACAAGGACAAGGCCTGGCGTTTCGTTACGCTCCGCCTCAAATCGTAGAATGGGGGACGACTACACATGAGCCGTAAGATTCCGGTCCATCCCGCAGGGGCGCCCGTGCCCGCCGGTCCCTACTCCCCGGCCATCATTGCCGGCGACTTCGTCTTCGTCAGCGGCCAGGGTCCGCTCAAGCCCGGCAGCCGGGAGATCGTCGAGGGCGATGTCCGGGTCCAGACCCGCCAGGTGCTGGAGAACATCCGGACGATCCTCGCCGCCGCCGGCTGCACCATGGACGACGTGGTCAAGGTCGCCGCCCACCTGGCCGACATGAAGGACTTCCAGGCCTATAACGAGGTCTACAAGGAGTACTTCCCCGAGCCCTACCCCGCCCGCACCACGGTCCAGAGCGGCCTCCCCGGCCCCTTCAGCGTTGAGATCGACGTGGTTGCCATGCGGCCCAAGACCGACAATTAGTCGAACATAGTCGACCAAAGCCAAGACCACCCCTCCTGCATTTCGACAGGATCGAGGGGTGGTCTTCTGCTATCATCGCAAGGTCAACAGTTCAGCCAGCAGCCGGAGTTGGTAGGAGCACTCCAGCCGCATCCCACGCTCCATGGGGACGCGAATCATCGCCTGCCCGCCCTCGTTCAGGTACTGCTCGAGCGTCACTGGTGAGCTGATCATGTGCCGGAGCTCTGCCAAGGTCGGCATTAGCAGTCCCTTGGTCTCCGCATCAGGCGCCGGGGTCTCCTCCGACTCAGCTAGGTAGAGCACGGTCACACCGTCACCGAACGGGGTTACCATAAGGGGGCGGACCTCGTCGGGCGCCCAGTCGACCTCAGTCAGCGCCCCGTCGGTCACCACGTAAGTGGTACCCACCCGCACTGGGCGAATGTGCATCGTGGCTTCCTCCAGCACTTCCCGGGCTGCACACTCCCAGGGCGTCTCGTCGCCTTCCCGGTGACCGCCCAGCCGCACCACGCCCAAATAGTTGCCAGAGGGGTGGGGTCCGAACATGAAAACGAACCGGTCGCCGATGCGAACGCAGGCGCCCGCCTTTACGACGTGCACGGCATAACCCCCTTCATCTATGGGACGAACCGGCCCATCTACCGGGTTCCAGGCATTCCCCGCCTAGACATACATAGTCATGCTATGAGGAGGTGTATGAATGATCCTGTCCCGACTGAAAGGGTTGGTGGCAGCCACGCTCTCCCTGGCCGTCCTGCTGCTGACAACCCCTGCCCTGGCAGCGGAGACCCGCCCGCAGGGCATCGGCCCGAGGGCGCCCGCACCCACCGGCGTGCTGGTCAACCTGCCGGCCCGCACCCTCTACTGGTACCGGGAGGGAAAGCTGGTCCGGGCATTCCCGGTCGGCATCGGGAAGTACTCCAGCCAGACCCCCCTGGGAAGCTATAAGGTGCAGAACAAGGCAAAGAACCCGTGGTGGCAACCCCCCTGGGGCGGCGACCCGGTGGCCCCGGGCCCGGCCAACCCGCTGGGCACCCGGTGGATCGGCTTCAACGGCGAGTACGGCATCCACGGCAACAACAACCCGGCCTCCATCGGCAGTCTGGTCTCGCTGGGCTGCATCCGTATGTACATCCCCGACGTGGAATGGCTCTATGACCAGGTCTCTGTAGGCACCCCGGTCACGGTGGTGTATGAGCCCATCCAGCTACTGTACGGGGAGGACGGGCGCCGCTACCTGGCCATCTACCACGATGTGTATGAAATGGGCGGCCGTTCGACGGCCGCAGTTCTAACCGGCGCCGGCATCGAGGCGGATGCCGTGGTGAGCGGCGCTGCCCCTGGCCGCTATGCTCTTGACGCCGCGGCCACGGTCAACGGCGAAGCCATCCCGACGATTTTGCACCAGGGCAAGGCCTACCTGGCGGCCCGCCTGCTGGCGGGCAAGGTCACGGCCGGCCTCGCCTGGGACGCAGCCACCAGCACGGTCAGCCTTGATGGGCAGCCGCTACCCACCGTAGTCCGCGGCTCAACCGGATACGTCGAGGCGGAGGGGGCAGCGGCGGCCCTGGGCGTCGCCTACAGCGGTTCTGAGGACCAGGTCACGATCACCGCCGGCAGCCCCGTCTTCCTGAAGGGCGCCCTGCTGGGCCGTTGGGGCCAACCGGGCGAGGGCGGCGAGACCCTGCTCCCCGTCCGGGCTGTCGCTGAGGCCGCAGGCGCCGCCGTCGGGTGGAATGCAGAGACCCGCGAGGCGCTGGTGGGCGGAGAACCCGTCCCCACCGTGTTGATCGCTGGTCGGGCCTACACGGGCGCAGCGGTCCTTGCTGCCCGCCTCGCACTCTCCATGACGGTCGACGGGCCGTCGATCCACCTGAATCCCTAAAGAATGGGGCCGGAGAGCACAACGCTCCCCGGCCCTTCTTCATTACTCCGACCAGTTTTGGAACCGGGTGCCCGAGGATGCGGTGCTCGGTGCAGGCACGCCCGGCGGCAGCCAGACCTCCGACTGCCGGAGGGGATAGAAGGTGCCGTGGTTGCCCGACGCCACCTTCGGCGCCAGCACCACGCCGCGAATCTCCGCAGAGTTGCCCCAGGTAAAGCCGACCGCGGTGTTGGAGGTGATGAAGGTCCCCGACACAAAGACGCTGCGGTCCACCGTCTGCGGCCCCTCCGAGATGAACGCCACGGCGCAACTGTCCGGCTTGGCACAGGCGATCGGATTGGTCTGTGTACGGCCCAGAAACTGCACCGAACCGGTCGCCGCCACCGTAACTAGCCCCGTGGGAAACCACCCGGCAGTTCCCACCGTAACGTTGCCGTCCACAAAGATCAGGTCGGTCCCGTAGGTGGAGGCGCCCGTAAGGGTTAGCGTGTACCCTGCAGGCACTACCGTGCAGGTCCCGGGGGGGCGCCCCACACAGAGGGTGGCGTCCCGCACGTAAAGCCGGGTCGCCCGGCTCTTGAGCGATGCGGAGGTGGGCACCGACATGCTCAGCTTGGCGGGCGGGCTGCTGCAGGCGTAGCCCGGGCCGTAGCGTGTGGCGTCGCACCAGTTGCCCTGCGCGATCGCCTGTCCGTTAAAGGTGATTCGGCCGGCAGAGATCACTTTGCCTGTGCCGAATACCTCGCGGCACGGGGAGGCCGGGTCCTGGGCCGTCGTCTTGCCCCAAAGCGTGCTCTGGGCCGAAACGGTCACATCTCCAGCGGCGTACAGGTCGCCGCAAATGTCGGTATGGTTGTCCACCGAGACCGCCCCAGTGCTGTACACCAGGTGCTCGTAGGTTAAGGGATACTCCTGCGTCTGTGACAGCGTCGCCGTGATGCTGCGGCGGCTCTGGCCCATCACGCCCTCGGAGCTGACCCGCAGGACCCCGTTGGTCTCCGTCGCGGCCAGTTGCACATTGTAGGTGCCCTGTAGGCTGGGCCCAACGGACATGGAGCGCTGCAAGGAGGCTCCGGCGGCCAAACTCTCGCCGCCCACGGCCTTGGCGAGCACCGCCTCCATGCCGGCATTCGCCAGGTAGAAGGCCTGCTCCATCTCCGTATTCTTGCGGGCCTGACGGAGGCTTCCCTGTGCCAGGCTCAGCACCCCGGCGCCCAGGAGCGACATGACCGCCAGAGCAATCAGTACGGTTACCAGAACATATCCGCCGGTGGCGGGGGCGGGCTGCTTTGCGCGCAAAAAAGATAACCCCCTGCTGCACGGTATCGCACCAATGGTACGCTGCGCAGAGGGGGAATCCCTGTCGCTTACTTATTGCCCCAGTTAATAAAACAAGTGCCAATGATTGACGCCACCATGATGGCAAAGATCAGGCCCGTCACCCGCAGGCAGCCTGAGCATCCGTGCCGTAACGAGCGGTCCATCTCCGGAGTGCCCTGGTCGGCATCATCCTCTTCCGCCGGGGGCGGGGGAGGGGGAGCGGGCTGCTCGGACTTTACCTTCCGAACCAGGCGGAACCGCCGGTACTTTTCTTCTGACATGCCGAGTCGTCTCACTCCTTCTAAATCGCCAATATAACCTGTTCCATAACGCTTTGGCTCACTCCTGCCGTGGCGCCAAAATGCCGAAAGGCCCGCAGCGGTGGCATGCTGCAGGCCTCTCGGTTACGGGCGTCCGCGGGGAATATGCGGTTTGTGCCCAACGATTGTTCGTGTATATTGTCTAGCGCTAGAGAGTACGGCGCCCAGCTAAGCTTTGTGGGGGTCAACACATAGACAGAATTGAACAATGGTCAAAGCCTACTCTCCCAAGGGTTTCCGGGAAGGAATCCGAAAGGTACTGTCGAACAATGTCGACTGAATTTGGATGGAGTGGGAGGTGATGGTGATGGCTCCCGCAGCCACGATGCGCCTGGGCGATATTCTGCTTGCGGCCCGGCTGATTTCACCGAAGCAGCTGGAGACCGCCCTGGAGACCCAGAAGAGGACCGGGGGACGGCTGGGCGAGGTGCTCTGCGCCCTCGGCTTTGTCACGGAGTTCGACATGCTGAACACGCTGGCCGATCAGTTGCGCTACCCGTTCGTCCCCAACCCCGAACAACAGATCGACCCCAGCGTCACCGCCCTGGTGAGCGAGGACCTCGCCAAGAAGCACCGGGTGGTGCCACTTCGCCTTGAGGGGAACACGCTGGTCGTCGCGATGGCTGACCCTCTGAACTTCATGGCGATCGATGACCTGAGCCTGCAGAGCGGCCGGCGAGTCAAGCCGGTGGTCTCGCCCGAGAAGGCGGTCCACCGAGCCATGCTGAAGGCCTATGCCCTGCGGGCAGCCACCGTCGATACCAGCCAGCCCACCGAGGGCGGCAGCCGTGCCTATGACCTGGAAGAGGTCGACGAGAGCGGTGTGGTCAAGCTGGTCAACAGCCTGGTCACCCAGGCGCTCAGCCAGCGGGCCACCGACATCCATGTGGAGCCCGTGGAGAAGCAGGTCCGCATCCGCTACCGGATCGACGGCGCCCTGCAGGAGGGCGCCCCCCTGCCGAAGGCCTCGCTCCAGTCGGTCCTCTCCCGCATCAAGGTCATGGCAGGCATGGACATTGCCGAGCGCCGCATCCCCCAGGATGGCCGTATTGAGGTGGAGCTGCAGGGCCGCCGGCTCGACCTGCGGGTCAGCTCGGTGCCGACCATCTACGGCGAAAAGGTGGCCATCCGTATCCTGGACCGCAGCGCCACGGTGCTGGGGCTCGGAGAGCTGGGCCTGCCGGCCGATGTGCTCGCATCCCTGCGGGCGATGCTGGCCAAGCCCAACGGCCTCTTCCTGGTGACTGGCCCGACCGGCAGCGGCAAGTCGACCACGCTCATGGCCGGCCTGAGCGAGATCAACCACTCCAGTCGGCACATCATCACGGTGGAGGATCCGGTGGAGTACTTTCTGCCGGGCGTCAACCAGGTGCAGGTGAACAACAAGGCCGGGCTCAGCTTCGCTGCGGGCCTGCGCGCCTTCCTGCGCCAGGACCCCGACGTGATCATGGTCGGCGAGGTCCGTGACAGCGAGACGGCAGACATCGCCGTGCGGGCGGCCCTGACCGGCCACCTGGTGCTCAGCACCCTGCACACCAATCAGGCCGCAGGCGCCGCCGGGCGCCTCATCGACATGGGCATCGAGCCCTTCCTGCTCGCCTCCTCCCTGGTGGGGGTGCTGTCGCAGCGCCTTGTGCGCAGGCTGTGCCAGCGCTGCCGGGAGCCCTACTTGGTCGACCGCGAGGACCCGGACTACCACCTGCTGGAGTCCGCCGGCCTCGCCGGCACCACCATGTACCGTGCCACCGGATGCGGCCACTGTGACCGGACGGGCTACTCGGGCCGGCTTGCCCTCGTGGAACTGCTGCCGGTCAACGGGGCGGTGCGTGAGCTGGTCACCCAGCGCGCCCCGGCCCTGCGGATCCACGAGGCGGCCAGGCAGGCCGGCATGCAGACCCTCTGGCAGGACGGCCTCGCCAAGGCGGCGGCCGGGCTGACCACCCTGGACCAGGTCAAGCGAGTCGCCTTCGCAGAGGAGTAGTCGCCCATGGAGTTTCGCTACAAGGCCCGGGAGGCCAGCGGGGCCATGCGGGAGGGCACGGTCACGGCCTCCGATCAGTCTTCAGCGCTCGCCTTGCTCCAGCAGAGCGGACTGCTCGTCACCCGCATCTCCCCGGTGCGGGGTCTGCGCGGGCTCAGCCTGAACGCAGAGATCTCCTTTGGTGCCTCCGGCCGGGTCAAGCTGGGGGAGGTGGCCACCTTCTGCGGGCAGTTCGCATCGCTGCTGGGCGCCGGCGTGCCGGTACTCCAGTCCCTCTCGGTGCTGGCCCGCCAGTTCCGGGGCAAGCGGCTGGGCAGCATCCTCGACGCCGTCATCCGCTCTGTCCAGGGCGGCGACAGCCTCAGCCAGGCCATGCGCCAGCACAAGGATGCCCTGCCGCCCACCCTGCTGTACATCACGGCGGTGGCTGAGGTGACCGGCAAGCTGGACGAATGCTACGACCTTCTCGCCCGCCAGTTTGAACGGGAGGATGACTTCTCCCGCAAGGTGAGTTCTGCGCTGGCCTACCCCAAGGTCGTGCTCTCCGTCGCCCTCGTCGTGATCATCTTCATGCTCAGCTTTGTCCTGCCCACCTACGGCACCATGTTCCAGCAGATGGGGGCGAGCCTGCCGGCCGCCACCCGGGTGCTCATGGCGGTGAGCGGCGCCCTGCGGACCTACTGGTACGTGATCCCCGCCGTAGCGGGCGCCCTCTGGTTCGGGGTGCGGGCGGCCATGCGACAGCCACAAGTGTTGCTCCGGTGGCAGCGGTTCGTGCTGCGGCTCCCCCTGGTGGGCCAGCTGGCCTACAAGCGGGAGGTGGCTGCCTTCTGCCGGACCATGGCCACCATGAGCAAGAGCGGTGTCCCGATCCTCTCCGCACTGCTGACCACCGGGGAGGCGACCCAGTTCCTGCCCCTCCAGCGGGCGCTGGATCATGTACAGGAGCAGGTCCGTTCCGGCGAATCGTTCGGCGGCGCCCTGGCGCAGCAGCCCATCTTCGACCGGGTCACAGTGGAGGTGATCAGCCTGGGCGAGCAGGCCGGGAGCTTGGATACCATGCTGTTTCGGGTCGCGGAGATCAACGAAAAGGATGTTAACTCCCTGCTCACCCGCTTCACCGCCGCCCTGGAGCCGCTGCTGACCCTCGTGCTCGGAGGCGTCGTGGTAGGCATTCTCGTGCCCATGCTGTTGCCGATGTTCGATATCCTCGGTCAGGTTCATTAGACGTACCGAAAAGTTACATTCTCCTACTATTGACGTATCCTAAGTGTGCGGATTACATTTGTAATTGCAGGAAGTAATTTCAATACAACCCAGGGGTGGCAGACATGCTACGGCAACTAAAGAACCGGATGCGGTCGGAAAAGGGCTTCACGCTGATTGAGTTGATTGTGGTGGTCGCGATCCTCGGTATCCTGGCTGCCATCTTGATGCCCAAGGTCCTCGATGCGATGTCCAACGCCAAGGCGAAAAGCGCCGAGTCCACCGGTAAGCAGATTCAGGTTGGCATGGAACGGGTCAATATTAATGCTGGAACCTATCCCAGTGCCGATGTAGCGTCTAGTGAAACCACCGCCAACAAGCTGAAGTGGCTGACGGACAACCTCGCAAGTTACGTGAGCGTCAACACAGCTAACATCGAAGACCTCACCTACGATTACACAGCAGCCAGCGGTGCGACCCCCGCCACCTACACCCTCAAGATCAAGTTTGCCGACAGCAAGAAGTACGTCACGATCAAGCCCGAGTCAGTCGTTTCCTCGGACTCCTAATCGCCACAAGTCTAGGGAGGTCCTTCGGGACCTCCCTTCGGTCACGAAAGGGGGGGCTTCCCATGCATTTCCTCAGACGGGACCAGCAGGGAAGCCTCCTGGTTGAAGCCCTGGTAGGCGTAGCCATCCTGGCCGTCGCCCTGGTGCCGATCTTCTCCAGCTTCTGGGTCGCCCCAGCCGCCCAGAGCCAGGCGGGGAGGCAAGCGGTGGCCCTCGCCATTGCCAGGTCGAGGCTGGAGACGCTGCACGCCCTGGCCCCCAGCGCCTGGGACGCCCTGGCGTCCACGGGGCCAACCCCCGATCCGGTTCAGCCGGACTACCGGGTCGCCGTAACCGTGGCCCCCAGCACCCCGGGACTGAAGGATGTCACGGTAACGGTGACCTGGCAGCCCGCCGGTGGCGCCCCCGGATCCGTCACCCTGACCACGTCGGTCGCAAGGAGGCCGTGAGGGATGCGCCGTCTCAAGCACGACCAGCGTGGCGCCACGCTCATCGAACTGCTCGTGGGCCTGGCCATCGGGGTGATGGTACTCTTCGCCGTCACGGATCTGGAGATCAGCTCCTGGCGCCTGCAGGTGCTTGACGATGACCGGTTTGTGAAGCAGTCGCAGGCCTCGCTGGTGGCGGATCGGATCGCCTCCGATGTGCGCGAGGCTACGGCGGTCATCCTGGTCGATGGTTCCGCTGAGATCCAGCTCTCCCAACCGGCGGGGACGATTACCTACTCCTTCGATGCATCAAGGGGTGAGGTAATTCGACGGAGCCCGTCCGGGAGCCAGTTGGCGGGGCGCGAGATCCTCGCCCTGGCGTTCGCTCGCGAGAACGACGGCAAGACCGTGCGTGCGGAGATCACCTGCAGGTTGCGGGACGGCGCCCAGTATCGCCTGATCTCCCGGGCTGTACCGCGGACCTAGAGGAGGTGAACATCCATGCTCCGGAACCCGTTTCGCTCCCCATCCCTGGTCGGCGTCGACATCGGCAGTCACTCGGTCAAGGTGGTGGAGAGCCGGTTCGACGGGCCAGGGCGCTTCCGGCCCCTGGCGCAGGGGGAGGCGCCCACCGCACCGGGCGCCTACGTGGGCGGGCTGGTCCAGGACCCCGCCGCCCTGATCGATTCGCTGCGCCGGGCTGTGCGGGAGGCGGGGGTAAAGGGCCGCAGGGCGGTGCTGGCGGTCCCGCCACAGGTGGGCTTCGTCCGCAAGCTGCTCTTTCCGCAGATGGCGCTGGGCGAGCTCCGCAGCGTGATCGAGCTGCAGCCCGAGCGGTATATTCCGTTTGCGCGGGGCGGCGCCGTCTTCGATGTGCACCTTACGGGCAGCTCGGCCCCTGAAGGGCAGATGTGGGCCGTGGTTGCGGCGGCGCCCCGCCGCTGCATCGAGGAGCTGACCGCCGTGGTCAGCGGTGCGGGGCTGAAGCCCGTGCGGGTCGACCTGGAGCCGCTGGCCCTCCATAGGGCCGCCGTGGCTAACGGGCAGACCGCCCCGGAAGCCGGTGCCGCCGTGGTGGATCTCGGCGCCAGCGTGGCCAAGGTCAGCCTGTTTGAGGGGGACGTTCCGGTCATCAGCCGTGTGCTCGACCTACCCTCAGCTGCGGGTGAGGCCTCTGCCGGGCTAGGCGGGGCTGGCCTGGACGATCTCTTCCTCGATATCCGCCGATCCCTGGAATACGCCCTCACAAAGACGGAGGCGCCGCCTCGCTCCGTCTTGCTGACCGGCGGCAGCGGCATGGATGTTCACGTGGCCCTCTCCCTGACCGGCTATCTCCGGGGCTATCTCTCCTCACGCCTTCCTCAGGATTTCCGGGTTGACTTCCTGCGGGACACCAGCGGCGCCGTTGCGGGCGCCAGGATGCTCGCCCTGGGTCTGTCCCTGCCGCCGGAGTTGGTCGCATGATCAAGATCAACCTGATGGTCAAACCCCCACCCCGGTTCGTCTGGCAGCGGGCGGCGCTGCTGGCGGCGGCAGGCGGCGCCCTCATGGGACTGCTGGCGGGCGGTGCAATCTGGTGGGCGCAGTACGAGACGCTCTCCAGTGAACGGAAGGATGTCGCTGCCCTGGAGGAGGAGTACACAAAGCTCTTCGCCAAGGCTCCGGCGCTCAAGGAGCAGGAGGATGCGGTTCGCCGTCAGCAGGAGGCGCTGGCCGCCCTCGGGCGCAACCAGGCCCCGACGGGCCAGGCGTCAGTGATCGGGCAGATCCTGGCCGCGGCCCCACCCAAGGTAATCGTCGGCCAGATTACTGTCTCCAAGGAGGGCCTGGTCGCCCTCAGTGGTGAGGCGCCCTCCTTTGCGGCGGCAATCCAGTACCTGACCGCCCTGCGGGCGCTGCCGGCGCTGGAGTCCGTCCAGGAGCGCAAGGTCACTGCGGCTGCCGACGGCAAGAGCAGTTTCATCTTCTCGGGGCAGGTCCGGCGGGAGGGCAAGCCATGAAGCGTCAGAACATCCTGATCGCGATCCTGGCCCTCCTGGTGGCGGTGGGCCTCCCGTGGAACTACATGGATGGGTCGTTGAAGAAGGTTCGGGCAGAGATTGACGCTTCCCGGGAGCGCCTGCTCCCGATGGCGCGCCAGGCTGCTGAGATCCGCCGGCGCGAGGTTGCCTTGGCGGCCGAGCGAGCAAAGGTGGAGGCGGTACGCTCCCGGCTTGTGACCCAGGATCCCTTTGCCACGATTCAGGGAGAGCTGACCGGCGCCTCCAGGTCCAGCGGTGTGCTTCTGGGCGCCTTCACCCTGGAGCGTGGGGAGGCCATAGCCGCGCTGCCGGGCATGATCCGGTACACAGCTGTGGTCGAGGTCTCCGGGAGCCGGAAGCAGTACCTGGACTTCCTTCACTTCCTGGAGCGGAATCAACTGCTGATCGAGCTCCCCGAGGTGGATGTGAAGCTGGGGCCAGTCGGGCAGAGTCCCGAGGTTCGGGTCACCATGCCGATCAGCTTCTTCGGGGCAGCATCCCCGCAATAAGCGAAGCCCGCCGGTCATCCGGCGGGCTTTCCTTCTAGCGCAGTTGTTTCCCGTCCGACCCAAGCGGGCGGTACATGTCGGTGCTGTCGAACCGGATTTGCGGGCCGTAGGTACCCCAGGGTCCCGACGCCGCCGTGCTGCCCGGACCGGGTGAGGCGGCCGGCCGGAGCGACACGGCCGTCTGGCTGGGGTCGATGGTGGAGGCCAGCGGCTTGGTAATCAGGTAGCTGCCGTCGCTGAGCGACTTTACTTCGCTTTCGTTGAAGCCGGCTGGCCGCTCCCTGCGAACCTCGACCACAGCCCAGGCCAGGAAGACCTGCTCCTTCTCCAGAGCCGGCCGCACCCGGGCGGCGGCCTTCTCAAGCCATGCCTTCAGGGCCTGCGGATTTTCGCGGACCGCCCGTTGCCAAGCTTCGTGGTCTTCGACCGAAATCATACCGACCAGCGACTTGGAGAAACCGGCGTTGGTCATGAGTTGGTATTGAACCGGGCTGATAACCGCCCCACCCTGCGCGAAGAAGGAGAAGGACTCGTCCAGGGCAGCCTTGGCGTCGCGCAGGTCTTTTACCTCAGACGGGGCACCGGGGCTCTGGCTGGATGTAGGGGTGCCGCCGGGGATAGTGGTGCCGGCTGAAGGGACTGGTCCCGTCTGTATGTTGCTCGGCATCTCCATTTGACCGGTCACGGAGGTGTTCGGCGGATTGGCGTTGGAGTTCGAAGGGCTGGCGGTGCCGCTGCCAGCTGGTTTGGAGGGGGCAGGACCGTTCGCCGCAGCTGGGGTTTTGCCCGCTGCGGCGGCGGCGGGCGCAGGACGGGTACCGGCGCCCAGGTCGGTATAGGTCGCGACGGCCATGCCGCCGATGATGCCCAAAGCGATCACCAGAGGCGCCACCGCCCACACGGTCCAGAGCGGAAGGGTGGCGGAGGGATGCTGTGGTTGAGAACGGCGCAGGGTCTCCAAGGATCTCCCTCCTCCGAGCGGGGGCAGGCTAGAGCGCAGTGCATGTAGAATGGTGTAGCCACTATGAAAGACGAAGCAGCTCGCGGATTCGTTTCCGCATTGTTCGCCCTTTTGTTGGGTGCCGGTGCTTTTTGGGATGGGTTGTACTCGCCGGCACAGCACCTGATCGCCACTGGAGCCATGGCGGCTGTCCTGTTAGCGGTGACCGCCACGGTTTCGCTGTCGCGCCTGGAGGTTTTCTGCGTAACCGTGATGATCCTTGGTGTCGCGCTGGGTACGGTAAACCCGTCAGCGGCGGGTGTTGCAGCCCACGGCCCAGCCGTGGTGATCGGGTGGCTCTTCGCCTTTGTGGTTGGGCGCCGCTTCAGTCAGGCCGAGTACCTGCCCCGTCTGCTGGGCCGCATCTGGGCTGTAGCCGGAACTCTCATGGCATTCGGTGGCCTCGCTGCCCTTTCCTACTTGCCTGCACATCATTCCGGCCGATTGGCTGCATTTCTTGGCTATCCCATTGCCGTGGGCATGCTGGGGCTGCTCGGGCTGTGTGGTTCGCTGGCATGGCTGGCGGATGGGCGCCGGGCCCCTGCGCTCTTGGCGTTTGGCAACGCCCTGGCCATTTGGCTCTCCGGATCCCGCGGGGTGTGGGCGGTCTGTATTGCGGTTGCACTCTACTTTGCGTGGGCGGCGCCGCAGCTGCTCCGCAGGGCCTGGCTGCCCGTGGCTGCGGCGCTGGTGGGCGCCCTCTGGTTGGGTCCCGCCGTAGCCGCCAGGGACTGGGGCGCCGCCGGATTTGCGAAGGGGTGGGCCTGGTTTCTGGGCCGGGCCGCCGCCATGCCGTTGACCGAGGGATCCTCCGTGGAGAGGCTCACCTTTCTGAAGGACGGGTTATCCATGGCGCTCAGGCACCCGCTGGGGGCCGGATACCGGGCCTGGACCGCCCTGCACCTGCAGGGCGCCAGCTACGGCTACTACTCGGCTGAAGCGCACAGCGCCCTGGTCGACCACGCCCTGGCCTTCGGCTGGCTGGGCCTGGCCGCCTTTCTGCTGCTGCTCGCCCGGTTCCTGTGGGCCCTGCGGGAGGGGCGGGGGTGGAGCCCCTGGCGCCTCGCCGCGCTGGCGGGGCTCGGCGCCCTTGGGGTGCACAGCCTGGTCGACTGGGACCTCAGCTATGCAATCTTCGCTGTGCCGCTGTGGCTGGGCTTCGGCCTGGTGCCGCCCAAGACGGCCCGACTGACCCTGCCCAGGTGGTCCACACAGGTGGTCGCAGGCCTTGCACTGACCGCCGCCGTCTACCTGGGCACCTCCGACCTCTTTGTCTTTGCTGCCCAGAACGCCCTGGGCGCCGGGGACCCCGGCTCGGCCCTTCTGCATGCGTCCCTGGCCGCCGAGCTCGCTCCCTGGAGCGACACCGCCCACGCCGCACTCGGACAGGCCGAGTCGGGGCTGGGCCATGCGGGTCCTGCCCTGGCCGCCTTTGCCAAAGCCCGGCAGTTGGGGCCATACGAGCCATGGTACGCCGCCCTCCACGCACGGGAACTCACGAGTGCTGGCCAGTGGCGCGACGCCGCCGATGCCTGGGTCGCATACACCAGGCTCTGGCCCTGGGAGGTCAACGTCTACGAAACGGCGCTGGATGCCCTGGTGGACTCTGCGATGCAGGCGGCCCTGCACGGCGACCGGGAGCGCAGCGCCTATGCGGCAGCCGCCGGGCGGGAAATCCTATTCGCCTTCGATCGCCAGAAGGCGCGGGAACCCGTGGGCCGGCCCCGGCGGCCCATGCAGGTGAACACCCCTGCCATCGGGCGGGCACGGGCCTATTTTTCCGCTGGTCCTGGCGCATAAGGCGCCGATGGTTGGGAGAGTCTATCGGAGGCGGGTTACACCGCACCTATACATAGTTCCCCAGGGTGTCGGTGCTCCTCGGTAGGTTTAGGCTGGGCACATGACAAGGCGAGCCCCTCGCGGGCTCGCCATTCCCCATTTTGTCAGGCCGTCAGCGAGAGCAACTGGAGTAGCTTCAAGTAGCAGTCAGGGCTTTCGGTGGCCCGAAACTCTACGGTGGTGATGAGACCGGGGGTGGGCTCATAGCGCATGAACAGATGCCCATCCGAAGAGCAGGTAATGCCCAGGATACGGTTGATGTCCAGGTCGTACCAGCGCTGGCCCGACTCGTCCACCAGGCGAATGCGCTCCCCGACGCGCCCTACCCAGAAGGGCTCCGGCTCCCAGATGCCGGGGTGGCCGCTGAGATAGACCAGTTGAAGGCGATAGGGGCTTCCGCACAGCCGGGCAGCCGCCCGGTTTCGATAGGATTCCAGGCCGTGAAGGTACGACAGGAGCGCCCGGACTGCTGTCATGCGCATTTACCTCCCAGCGAAACCTTGTCATCCACATTTTACCAATTATTGGGCAGAGACGCAAGCATAAGAGCACCGCCGTTGGACGGTGCTCTCTTTCATTGCTCTGTGGCTACTGCGCTGGGCCACTCGCCGATCACCGGCTCGCGGCTGTCGATCAAGGATTGGCCCCAAGCACACATCCGGCGGAACTCGCCGGCCGAGAGGAACATCGTGTTCCCCTGGCCAAGGCCATGCTGAAGAACCGACTGCAGGGGCCGCGGCAGGGATTCGGCAACGTGGTGACCGTGGCGGACCAGGGCGACCGTCAGAATGCCGCCGCCGTCAGAATCGCCCAGGGCCCACTGGGTCTCCCTGATCATCGCTCGCCACCGGAAGAGGTTCGCCTCGGACTCGCCAGTAAGCAGCGCACAGAGTGCGGGCGGCTCATCCGCCGACAGCGGCACGTTGATCACCTTGGAGTAGCGGTCGGTCTCGAACTCTTTGCCATAGGAGCGCAGCATCTGAACGCCGCGCACCAGGTGCCCGAGCCGGTCGCCCGACGTGGACGTGAGGCCGACCAGGACCTGCGTCTTCTTCATGCAGCTCGCCCCCATACGAAGTTCTGTTTCTTTAAGATGCGCACGGAGCCAGCGCCGTAATATGCCAAAAACCTGCAGCCCTGCCGTTGCCATCAGAATCTACCGGCGGGCTTTGGCGCCGATGCAGTTCCACGACCGCCTGCTCGCCGTCATCCCGGTCGAGGTCAAGTAAGAAATTCATTCTCGTTCCCTGGATTGTTCGAACTCAAACCTAGTTATGTTCGTACTACAGGGTATAACCATTCATGCTGGGGCGGGGGGATGGTCCCGTGGAACTGATCAGCCTGGAGCAAATGGAGATCCTGATGCTGGTGGCCGGTTCCGAGGAGCCGCTGCAAACGGCCGTGGAGGTTCGCAAGCGCTGGCGGTACATTCTGGGAGTCTCCCGGGCGGCCAGCCAGGGTGTCTGCGTGGACTCCAGCCTCCCGCAGGTCGTGCGCGACCACGCCGGCTACGCGCTCCGCGCCCAGCGCATTATCGCGGTTCTCGACGAATGGGTGGCCGAGCATAGCCCCGCCGATTTACTGTAAGAGGAGAGGGGGGCGGGAGCCCCCCTCTCCACCCTCTCCCCCTGGCTTGCGTTTCGCAGTGCCGACGTGACGTGGCGTCATGGCCGCCACGCCACGTCGAAGTGCGGTCGTCCATACTGAACAGCGGTCACGATAAACCGGCGCCATTCGCTTTGGCAGCGAGCAATCACCTGCCATGCCTGGAATGCGCCTTTGACGGGCACGCCCACCCAGGGTACAGTAACGAAAGGTATGTCTTACGTTTACAAGTACTTCCGGAGGGGTCTGCTTCATGCTCACTGTCCGCCCCTGCGCCAACCAGGAACTGGCTTCGGTGCCGGGACTTTCGTCAACCTTGCCGAGCGACGCTCAGGTTCCGGCCTCTGAATCGGTCAGCCTGATGGTATCGAACGACAACGGTTCTCCGATTGGCGGGCTGCTATTGGCTCCTCTCAAGCGTATTGCCGACAAGGTGCTCTCCTACCGGGTGGCCTGGCTTCAGGTCGCTCCGGAGTACCAGGGTCGGGAGGTTGAATGCCTCCTGCTCCGCGAGGGCGCCCGACTGGTCGCCGTACGGGGCGCCAAGTCGCTTCAGGTGGCCGTAAGGCCCCGTACAGAAACTGCGCTTGCTATCTGCGGAAACATCGCCCCCGTTTCCGGGGTCTCTGTGGTCGTATCACTACAGCACGACGGAATTTAAGCCCGTAATAATCCAGCCCCTGCCGGCATCAACTCCGGCAGGGGTCTTTTTTTGGGGCAGCGAAGTAGTTCAGACCATCCATCTCAGGAGGCACCTATGATCACTCTTGCTGAGATTCAGGCCGCTCGGCAGCGCATCCGGGATATTGTGCTGAAGACCCCCGTTATTGAAGATCCGGCCGGCAGCGGCCTTCGCTTTAAAGCTGAGCACCTCCAGCGTACCGGCTCCTTCAAGCTGCGTGGCGCGGCCAACGCCGTGCTCCTGGCTGCCGAGGCGGGCGCCCGACACGTGGTGACCGGCTCCTCGGGCAACCACGGTCAGGCTGTGGCCTACATCGCCCGCCAGTTGGGGATCCAGGCGACCATCGTGGCGCCCGAGGATGCGCCCCAGGTCAAGGTCCAGGGCATGCGCTCCTTCGGCGCCACGGTCGAGTTCTGCGGGCGGACCTCGACCCAGCGGCTGGCCCGGGCGGCCGAGATCGTCAAAGAGACGGGGGCGGTCTTCATCGCCCCGTACGATGACCGCAACGTCCAGGCCGGCCAGGGTACCCTGGGCCTGGAGATCCTGGAGCAGGCGCCCGACGTCGAGGCGGTCTACGTCCCCATCGGGGGCGGCGGGCTGATCTCCGGCGTGGCGACCGCCATCAAGGAGTCAAATCCAAAGGTCCGGGTGATCGGCGTCGAGCCCGAGACGGCCAACGATGCGTATCTCTCCCGCCAGAAGGGTGAGCGGGTCGACATTGGCGGCTCGTCCACCATCGCTGATGGCCTGCGCTCCGCTACCCCAGGCGAGATGACCTTCCCGATCATCCAGCGCTACGTCGACGAGATCGTCCTGGTCTCCGACGAGGAGATCAAGCGGGCCTGCCGCTTCCTGCTCGAGACCGTGCGCCAGGCTGTCGAGCCCTCGGGCGCCACCAGCGTGGCGGCTGCCCTCCGGGCCGGCGGCAAGGCCGTGGCCGTCGTCTCGGGCGGAAACCTTGACCTGGCCAATCTGAGCGGCGTCCCCGCCTGGATGCCCTAAACCGCAGGAGGTACCATGACGCAACTCCGCATTCGCACGGTCTGCCCCCATGACTGCCCGGACCAGTGCTCCATGATCGCTACGGTGGCGGATGGCCGCCTGCTGAAGGTGGAGGGGGACCCCGACCATCCGTTCACGGGCGGCTGGCTCTGTGGCAAGGTGAACCGCTACCCCGAACGGGTCCACGCCCCCGGGCGCGTTCTGACCCCGCTCCGCCGGACGGGGCCCAAGGGGAGCGGCCAGTTCGCCCCGATCTCCTGGGACGAGGCGCTCACCGAAATCGTGCAGCGCTGGCGCTCAATCATCGACACCCATGGGTCAGAGGCCCTGCTGGGCTATGCCTACAGCGGCCACATGGGCCTGGTCAACCGAAACATCGTCCGGGCGCTCTTCCACGCCCTGGGCGCCAGCCGGTTTGCTGCGGGCACCGTCTGCGACTCGGCGTGCGAGGCGGGCTGGGAGTACGCCCTGGGCCACACGCCCGGTACCGACCCCGAGACGGTCGTCGACTCGGACCTGGTGATCTGCTGGGGCGCCAACGTGGCTACGACCAACGCGCACATCGTGCCGTTTATTGATGAGGCGCGCAGGCGCGGCGCCCAGCTGATCGTGATCGATCCTTACCGCACCCGCACCGCCCGCCGGTCCGACTGGCACCTGGCGCCCAAGGTCGGAACCGACACGGCGCTGGCCCTGGGCATCATGCACGTCCTTGTCCGGGACGGCCTGCAGAACGTTTCAGCCAATGTCGGCTTCGATCAGTTGGTGGAGCAGGTGCTGCCGGCCTACAGCCCCGAGCGGGTCGCCGAGATCACCGGCCTGTCGGCAGCGGATGTGGAGCGGCTGGCGCACCTGTACGGCAAGGCCCGGGCGCCGTTCATCCGGGTGGGCATGGGCATGTCCCGCCACGCCGGCGGCGGCATGGCGGTGCGCACCGTGGCCCTGCTGCCCTCCGTGGTGGGAGCCTGGCAGAAGCGGGGCGGGGGCGCCCTCATGGAGACCGCCTCGGCCTGGGGCTTCGACTACGACGCCCTGCGGCGCCCCGATCTCTTGGAGCGCCCGACCCGGGAGATCAACCACAGCCTGCTTGGCCGCGCCCTCACCGAACTGAGCGACCCGCCGGTCATGGCCCTCTTCGTGGCCGCGAACAACCCGGCGGTCACGTGTCCGGATCACCGCCGGGTTGTGGAAGGGCTGAGCCGCGAGGACCTTTTCACCGTGGTCCACGACCCGTTCTTGTCCGACACGGCCCTTTACGCCGACATTGTGCTGCCGGCCTGCACGCCGGTGGAGACCGAGGACCTCTACCGCAGCTACGGGACCTACTACGCCCAGTATGGGCCGCGGGTGATCGAACCCCTCGGCGAGTCCCGGTCGAACCAGTGGCTTGCAGAGGAGTTGGCCCGGCGCTTCGGCCTGGCCGACCCGGTCTTCACCAGGACCGCACGGGAGCACATGGCAGCCATGCTGGCCGGGGCGACCGGCCCCACGGCCGAGCTGACCCTGGAGCGTCTCCTGGAGGGCGGCCCCGTGCGCCTGAACTACAGCTCCCCCGGTCCGAAGCAGACGTACTTCTACGCCCAAGCCCTCGCCGAGGCCGGCCTTCCGCCGCTGCCACACTGGGCGCCCGACCCCGCTGAGACCGATGCGGGCGGGACCTGGCCCCTGCGGCTTCTGACCGCCCCCGGCCACGCACAGCACCACACGGCCTTTGCCGCCGTCGAGGCCCTGCAGCGCCTGGAGGGCGAGCCCCGCTGCTTGCTCCATCCAAACGATGCCGCCGCCCGCGGGGTCGCGGACGGCGATCAGGTAGAGGTCTTCAATGGTGCGGGCTATGTCGGCGTGTACGCCCGGGTCACCGAGGATACCATCCCCGGCGTGGTCGTCCTGGAGGGGCAGCGGGGTCGGAGCCGGTACCTCTCGGGCGGGCCGGTCAACGTGCTCACCAGCGACCGCTTGTCCGACATGGGCGCCGGCGCCACGTACCAGTCCACCTGGGTCGATGTGCGGCTAATGCCAGGTCATCACTAGCTTCCCGATGCTCTCCCGGCCTTGCATCCGCCGATGGGCTTCCCGGATCTCGGCAACTGGCAGCACCCGGTCGATGACCGACCGGATCCTGCTGGCCGCAGCCTCAGCCAATACCGCCTCCAAGGCCCGGCGCAGGACGCCGGGCTTTTTCCGTCCCAGAACGAGCATCTGCACGCCGATGTAAGACTTCGACTGGCCGAGCAGGGTGAGCGGGTGGAGCCGGGGGGTCTTGAGATACTCCCGGGCTAACTGCCAGAGGTTCCGGTTCCGCTGGGGCGCAAAGTTGGCCGCGCCGATCGCGACGAAGCGGCCGCCTGGACCCAAGAGCGACAGGCCGGTCCGCACGAAATCGCTGCCGATGCTGTCGAGGATAGCGTCCAGGCCGTCGCCGCCGGTGATCTCGCGAATGCGGGCCGCCACGTCCTCGGAGCGGTAGTCGATCACGTGCTCGACGCCGAAGTCCCGCAGGAAGGCCACCTTGCGGGCGCCGCCACAGGTGCCGATCACCCGGGCGCCGGCGTTCTTGGCCAGCTGGACCGCAGCCAGGCCCACACCGCCGGCTGCAGCCTGCACCAGGACCCACTCCCCGCCGGTGACGGCGCCCTGGACTATCAGGCCGTGGTAGGCCGTCACTCCGGTGACGGTGAGCCCGGCCGCCTCGGTCATCGAGAGGCCAGCGGGGATCGGGCAGGCCGCCATCGCCGGCACGACCACCCGGGTGGCGTAGCCGCCGAACTCGGTCAGCGAGACCACCCGGTCGCCGGGCCGCAGGTCGGACACCCCGGCGCCCACGGCAGCGATGGTGCCCGCCACCTCGAAGCCCGGGATGAAGGGGGGCTTCGGCGCCTGCACGTAGAGCCCCACCCGGGCCAGCACATCGGCAAAGTTGATGCCGAATGCCTCGACCTCAATCGCTACCTCGCCGGGGCCGGGCGCCGGGTCGGGGAACTCCCCCGCAACCAGGCGGTCGACGTCACCGTAGCCGGTGATTTGAATGGCGCGCATGTGGCCTCGGCCTCCGTTTCTACTTCTTGATCCAGATCTCGCTCTTGGCGGTCAGCGCCAGGATGTGCCCGCCCCCTTCTGCGGCCGCGAGGACATTCTCGCCGGGGAGGACGACAGACAGGGGTTTGGTCTCCGGCCCGGCGGCGCTGGCCGGGACCGGCGCCCAGCTCTGGCCGTCCTTGGAGCCAACGGCACGTCCATCTTTGAGCTCCACGACCCACTGGCCGTCCTTGTAGCTTGCCCGCTTGATGGCGGCCTCGTTGCCATACTGCTCGCTGACATTCAGCGTGGCCTTCCACTGCTTGCCGTCCGCCGAGACATAGACCACCCAGCCCGTGTGCTTCTGCACGCCGGTGGCAACAAAGAGGCTGCCACCGTGAATCAGTTGCAGTTCACCGGTAATCAGGGGCCCCCACTGGTTCGGCTCCGGTCCGGTCCAGTTGCGGCCATCCTGCGAGACGAAGAGCGTGCCCAGCCAGCCCATCGCGACGAACCGGCCGCCGCCATATGCCAGTTGCGTCAAGTCCATTTCGGCCGCCATGCTCTTATAGAGCACCTTGGAGCCGCTCAGGGCGACGATGCTGCCCCGGTCGCCGACGCCCACAAACCGGTCCCCGCCGAAGGTCACGGACTTTACGTCGGCGGCGAAGCCCACGGAGGTCCACTTCGCGCCGTCGGTCGAGACCAGCAGGTTGGCGACGCACCCGCCGGGGTCGCAGGCGTTGATCGGGAGCAGGAATTGGCCGTCGCCGTAGGCTGCCCCGCCGTAGCCCCAGTAGCCGCCGCCAACCTCGTAGGTCAGGGTGTGGCGGCGCCAGGTGACACCGTCGCTGGAGACGGCGCCCTCGTTCTGCGAGGCGACCACCAGGAACTGCCCGTTGCCGTAAACGAAGGCAGGGTTGACGTCCAGCGCAGTGACCTCTTCTCGGGCGGTCCACTGGAGTCCGTCCCCCGAGGTGTAGACGCGCCGGCTGGGCTGATCCTTGCCCCCGCCGGGCCCGAAGGCGGCGAACAGGCCGTTCTGGAAGCTAAGACGGCTCAGCTTCGGTCCCTCGCCCGTGCACGCAGACCAGGACTCCCCGTCGGTGGAGGTCCAGACGGCGCCGGTGGTGTTGATGGTTACGAACCGCCCATTGCCAAAGGCGATCTCCTTCAACTCTCCGACGCCGCTCAGGGCCCGCTTGCTCCATCCCTTCCCGTCGGCGGAGCTGAGGATGGTACCGTCCTGACCGACTGCCACGAAGCGGCCGCCGCCGAAGGCGACGCCGTTCAGGGCCACGCTCTGGCCGGACAGCGCCACCGACCACCGCTCGCCGTCGGGCGAGGAGATCGCCGTGCCTTCGTCGCCCACGGCAAGAAATAGACCGTTGCCATAGGTGACACTCGTCAGGTTGCGGCTGGTGGCCTGTGGAAAGCTCCGCTCCCACCCAGCCGGAGCAGCCGGGGTGGAGACTGCGGCAACGCTCGGCTTTGACGCAGTGCCGCAGGCCAAGATCAGATCACCTGTTTTGGCGGGGGCCGGGTCGGAGACGGGGGGCTGCTCCGCCGGCTTGTCCGTGGCAGGCGGGCTTTCGGGCGCTGGGGCCGCACCCGGCGGGCGGCTGCACGCGGTCAGGATCAGCAATAGAAGGATAAGAGCAGCCTTGGGCTTCATTGGGAGATCACTCCATGTTGCAATTCTCTCCATTGACGAATTGGCATGGTATAACGTTCCGTGGGCCAGGAGGAGAGTTGCTTCACGGGTCGTATATTAATACTCAGCAAAATATGACTACTGAGTCATATTTGTTCAGCCGACGCATTTTGGGGGGGAGAAATGTGGAGGCGTTGACTTCCTTTCTGACCGGGTTATGCACCGGCACAGCGGACCTGACCCAGCGGTTGGAGTTGCCGGAGACGGACCCGTGCTCGCCGGCTGCAGCCGCGTTGAACCGGTTCCTGAACCTGCTGGTGGCTTCGCTGCTCTCCGTCGAAGATACGGTCCACGAGGCGGGTGTGATGGAGGCGCGGGTCCGCATGGACCTGTCGACGCTGCAATCGGCCATGCTCCGGCAGGCCGAGGCGATGCAGGGCCTGGCCGGCACGGTCCAGAGCGTCGCAGCAAGCGCTTCGGAGGTGGCTGCGGCCGCCGAACAGGGCGCCTCCCATGCCGGTCAGCTAAGGGCGCTGGCGGGGGCGGGACAGCGGGAGGTGGCCGCCGCTGGTGACCAACTGCGCGCGCTGGTGGAGCGGTCCGCCGACACACGGCGGCAGGTGCAGTCCCTGCTGGCCCAGGTGACAGGGATTGGCCAGATCGCGGGCACGGTCAGTGCGGTCGCCAGCCGGACAAACCTGCTTTCGCTGAACGCCGCGATCGAGGCTGCGCACGCCGGCGAACAGGGTCGGGGCTTTGCTGTGGTGGCCGCCGAGATCCGCCGCCTGGCCGAGCAGGCGGCACGCTCCGTCAAGGAGATCGCTGCAATGGTCGGGACGGTCACCGAGGGGATTGACCGGACCGGGGCGGCGGTGCAGGGCTTGGCCGATGCTTCCGCTCAGGCTGCCGGGGCTTCGGGGCGCGCTGGTGAACGGCTGGCGGAGATGTACAGCCTGGTCAGCGACTTGACCACGGGAATCACCCAGACGTCCGAAACCGCGCTGACGCAGGCAGCGCTCGCCGAGGAGATGTCCGCCAGCTCGGACCAGGTCAGCGGGGAGATCCAGAAGCTGCAGCACCTGACGGCAGGCATGGGCCACCGGCAACTTTCGACCGTGGTGGAGAGGGGCCAGGCGGCCCTGGGCCGGTTCCGGTACGGCGGCCGTTTTGAATGGGCGCTGGACTTTGCCGCCGCAGCGGTCCGGGAGATGGAATCCGCCATGGAGTCGGCCGTTCGTGATGGGCGGGTCGCGCTTGAGGACGTGCTAGACACGGAGTACGTTGAGGTGAAAGGTCCCTTGATCGCCCGGCTGGGGAGGCTGTTTGATGTCCGCCGGGTTCCTGCCGGCGGCTTCGATCCGCCCAAGTTCTGCACGCGCGGCGACCACGCCGTCGACCAGGCAGTGATCGCCGTGATCGACCGGCGCCTGGCGGAGGCGGGGGGCCGCATCCTCTCGATGGGCGTGGTGGACGTGAACGGGTTCGCCGTCGCGATGTCGTCGCGGGACTGCCAGTCCTGGACGGGCGACCCGGCTCGCGATGTGGCGGGAAACCGCATCAAGCGGATCTATGACGACCCGGTGGGCCTGCGGGCGGCACGGGCCGGCCTGGCAGACGCCGACCGCATCCCGAAGCGGGCGCCGCGGTCTCGCTTCGCCCGCGAAGGTGTCGACCTGGACCGGCCCGCCCCAGCGGGCACCTTCCTGGCCCAGACGTACGCCCGCGACACCGGGGCCGTCGTCACCGACATCGCCGTGCCGATCCACCTGCTCGGGCGCCGCTTCGGAGCGCTCCGGGTGGGGCTGGTGGTCGCCGACGGACCTCAGCGCACGTAATACTCGCTGGAGCAACCCAGCCGGCGGTTGATCAGCGCCGAGATCAGCACCATGCGCGGGAGCAGTTCGTAAAAGAGGTCGGCCCGCTGTTCGGCCTCTTCGTGCCCCGGCTCCCATGCGAAGCGGTATGGCAGGTGCGTGGCCAGACGGCTGGCCAGCAGGGCGAGGGAGTGAGCCGCCTGGTTGAATCCCTGGTTCAAAATCAGGTCCTGCAGCTGCGGGTAGAGCTGGTAGAAGTAGGTCGGGTAGCTTCCGAGGAACTGCAGGTCGGAACTGACCACCGGCACCCCCAGCAGGCGCTGCAGCCAGGCAAACCGGGTGGCCACTTCAGGCGGAGCGACCCCTGGCGGCACCTGGTGGATCACCTCCGGACTGCCGCCGTCCGGCTCCATCATCCCCCTCGGTGCCACAGCGTGTCCGAGGGGGTTTTCGCGCGCCTGGCGCAGCGCAGCGACCCACATGAGCCACTGCGGGTTTACATAGTGGAAGGTCCCCATGCCCGACTTCAGGTGCTCGACGTCGGCGGGAAGGTAGCCCAGCCGGGAGAGGAGCGGCACGTCGCAGCCGAAGGTGGGCCACTGCGACATCAGCCGCACCGCCTCGGCCCGAATCTGGTTGGCGCCGCTGTCGAAGGCGGGGGAGAGCACGTTGGGACGCAGCCCCCCCCAGGCCTGCTCCAGATAGGCCGGGAAGGCGCCCAGGGAGCGGAACATGCTGCCAACCAGAGAGACGCCCAGGCAGCGCTGTATATCGTCGTAGATTGCCTTCAGACCGCCGTCGGCCTCATCTTCGTTCACTTCGGACAGGAGCTGGAACTGCACCCGATGGACCGCCTGTGGGGGCTGCTCGGCCTTCATCGTGATACCACCTTACGTAATGCTTTGCATCCAAAGCATATTCGGGGTAGCATGAGGAGAGAACGAAAGCCTACTGTACTACTCCATGGAAACAGTCGCCCTTGCGCGATCGGCCCGCAGGGCTTACCATAGCACCAATTCTTGACGCCGGAGGCTGCCATGGCACACGCACTCTTAGAACTGCTCGCCAAGGGCCCGGTCCTGCTCGACGGGGGCCTGGGCACCCTGCTTCAGAGCTCGGGCGGCCCGGTCGGCGGCTCGCTGGAACTGCTCAACCTGACCGATCCCTCCCGGGTTCAACAGGCGCACAAGCGCTTCATCGAGGCAGGGTCCAGGGTGATCTATACCCATACCTATAACGCCTCCGCCCGGGGGCTGGAGCCCCACGGAGCGGGCGACAAGGTCCGCGAAGTGAACCGCAGGGCCGCCCGCCTCGCCCGGGAGGTCCGGGAGCTGCAGGGCACCCACGTCTTCGTGGCCGGCAGCGTCGGCCCGCTGGGCGAGCACCTGGAATCGACCGGGCTGGGCCAGCTCAAGGCAGAGACGGCCGCGGCCGTCTACCGGACCCAGATGGAGGCCCTCGTGGAGGGCGGGGTCGACCTGCTGGTCTTGGAGACCCAGACCGACCTTGCGGAGGCTTTGCTGGCCCTGGAGACTGCCCGGACCATCTGCGACCTGCCGGTGATCGTCACCATGACCTTTGATGATGACGCCCGCACCGCCCTCGGCCAGACGGCCGCTGAGGCAGCCCGGGCCCTCATGGCTGGCGGGGCGACGGCCGTCGGCGCCAACTGTGGGTCGGGTCCCCGGGGCATCCTCAAGGCGGTTCGGGAGATGGCTGCCGCCGTGCCCGGCGCCCCGCTGGTGGCCAAGCCCAACGCCGGCTGGCCCCACCGGGCCAACAACCGGCTCTTCTTCGCCAGCACGGCCGAGTACGCCGCCGGGTTCGCTCTGGGGGCCGTGGCGGCCGGCGCCCGCCTGGTGGGCGGCTGCTGCGGCATGGGGCCGGAGCACATCGCAGCCATGGGCGCCGCCCTGGAGCGGGCTGCCGAGGTGACCCGCACCGTGGCGGTCACCGTGGCACCGGTCGCTGAAAAGCCCGTGGAGAAGCCCAAGGCGCCCGCCAAGCTGACCCAGTTGGCGGCCAAGCTTCAGGCAGGCGAGTTCGTCACCATGATCGAGATGCATCCACCCCGCACCCACCTGACAGGCGCCTTCCTGCGCGCCGCCCGGGAGTATAGGGAGGCGGGGGTGGAGTTCGTCAACGTGGTCGACAGCCCCATGGCCCGGGTGCGCATGTCATCGACCCTGGCCTGTGCTCTGCTTCAGGAGCGGACAGGCCTGGAGACCATCACCCACCTGACTCCCCGGGACCGGACGCTGCTGGGCCTGCAGGCTGAGTTGATCGGCGCCCACGCCCTGGGGGTGCGCAACATCCTCTGCGTCACCGGCGACCCGCACTCCGGCAGCCTGGCGCCGGGAACCACCAACGTCTACGATGTGGACTCGATCGGCATGATCCGCATGCTCGCTGGCTACAACCGGGGCGTCGACCCCAAGGGCAACGACATCGGCCAGCCGGCGCACTTCTTTATCGGCGGGGCCCTCAATCCCAACGCCCCCGACCTCGGGCTTGAGATCGAGCGCTTCCATAAAAAGATCGAGGCTGGGATCCACTTTGCCATGGTCCAGCCCGTCTTCGATATCGATATTCAAACCAAACTGCTGGACCGGCTGGGGCGCCCGCCGATCCCTGTGATCGCTGGCATCTGCCCGATCCACTCCTACCAGCACGCACTGTTGCTGCACAACGAGATCCCCGGCATCAGGCTCACCGACGGCGTTTTGCAGCGGATGCGCCAGGCGGAGGCGACCGCAGAGCAGGAGGGGCTGGCGATCGCCCGGGAGCTGCTGGCGGCGGCCCGATCGGCCTGTCAGGGCGCCTACATCATGCCCTCCTATGGGCGGCATGAGACGGCCCTGCGGGTCCTTCAGGGTTAGTCGCCCAGGCGCCAGAGCGGCCGAGGCGACCCTCAATCTTCTCACCCTCCACGACCACCTATTTCAATGACGTGGCGATTCATCGTTTGACCTCGTTTCAGCCGTTCTTCAGGAGATGATGCAGATGCCTCAGCATTCGGACAACGCCCGTCGTCAGCAGCGCCTGATCGAAGCCCTGAAGGAGCGGATCCTCGTCCTCGACGGCGCCATGGGCACGCAGATCCAGGCCCGCAGCCTGACCGCCGATGACTTTGGCGGTGAGGCATTTGAGGGCTGCAACGAATACCTGAACATCACCCGCCCGGACGTGATCCGGGATATTCACCGCGCCTACCTGCAGGCGGGCGCCGACATTGTGGAGACCAACACCTTCGGCTCCACCGCCCTGGTGCTGGCGGAGTATCCACCCTTGCACGAGCAGGCTTATGAGATTACCCGCCGCGCAGCCGAGATTGCCCGGGAGGCTTGCGCCGAGTTCGAGACGGCGGACCGACTGCGCTTCGTTGCGGGCTCCATGGGCCCGACCACCAAGGCGATCTCGGTCACGGGCGGCGTCACCTTTGAGCAGTTGGTCGAGAACTTCCGGGAGCAGGCCCGCGCCCTGGTCGACGGCGGTGTGGACTACCTGCTGCTGGAGACGGCGCAGGACACCCGCAACATCAAGGCGGGGCTGCTGGGCATCCGCCAGCTCTTCGACGAACTGGGCTACGAGGTACCTGTCGCCGTCTCGGGCACCATCGAGCCCATGGGCACCATGCTCGGGGGCCAGAACGTGGAGGCGCTGGTCACCAGCCTCGAGTACTTCGACTTGCTCTACTTCGGCCTGAACTGCGCCACCGGGCCTGATTTCATGACCGACCACATCCGGGCTGCGGCTGAGATGGCTGTCTGCCCGATCGCCTGCGTGCCCAACGCCGGCCTGCCCGACGAGAACGGCAAGTACCTGGAGACCCCGGCCATGGTCGCCCGGACGCTGGAGCGCTTCATCGACCATGGCTGGCTAAACCTGGTCGGCGGGTGCTGCGGCACGACCCCGGCGCATATCTCGGCGATGGCGTCGATGGTAACAGAGAAGGCGCCCCGACGCCCGCAGGCGGCGCCCCACACCTATCTCTCGGGCCTGGAAAACCTGGAGATCGAGGAGCAGAACCGCCCGGTGATCGTGGGCGAGCGAACCAATGTGATCGGCTCCCGCATGTTCAAGCGGCTGATCGTCGAGTCCAAGTTCGAGGAGGCCAGTGAGATCGCCCGGGCGCAGGTGAAGAACGGCGCCCAGGTGATCGACATCTGCCTGGCCAACCCCGACCGCGACGAGCTGGCCGACATGGAGCGGTTCATGTCCTTTGTCATCAACAAGGTGAAGGTCCCCTTCATGATCGACTCCACCGACAGCGCCGTGATCGAGCGGGCGCTCACCTACTGCCAGGGCAAGGCGATCATCAACTCGATCAACCTGGAGGATGGCGAGGAGCGCTTCGAGGCCGTGGTCCCGATCGCCAGGCGGTATGGCGCCGCCTTTGTGGTGGGCACGATCGACGAGAAGGGCATGGCGGTCAGCCGGGAGCGCAAGCTGGAGGTGGCCATGCGCTCGTATGACCTGCTGGTGAACAAGTACGGGGTGAAGCCTGCGGACATCGTCTTTGATCCGCTCACCTTCCCGTGCGCAACGGGCGACGAGCAGTACGTCGGCTCCGCCCTGGAGACCGTCGAGGGCATCCGCCTGATTAAGCAGGCGCTGCCCCACTGCAAGACGATCCTCGGCGTCTCCAACGTCTCCTTCGGCCTGCCCCCGGCGGGCCGTGAGGTGATGAACTCGGTCTTCCTGTACCACTGCACGCAGGCGGGCCTGGACATGGCGATCGTCAACGCCGAGAAGCTGGAGCGCTACGCTTCGATTCCAGAGGAGGAGAAGAAGCTCGCCTACGACGTGCTCTTCGCCCCGTCCGAGGCGACGATTGGCGCCTTTGCGGCGCACTTCCGCAACCAGACCGAGCGGGCGCCCAAGAAGGCCAAGGCCCAACTGACGCTGGATGAGCGCCTGGCGAACTGCATCATCGAGGGCAGCAAGGATGGCCTGGTCGCCGACCTGGAGCTGAAGCGCCAGGAGGGCTCCACCCCGTTGGAGATCATCAACGGCCCGCTGATGGCCGGCATGGATGAGGTGGGGCGCCTCTTCAACAACAACGAGCTGATCGTGGCCGAGGTGCTCCAGTCCGCCGAGGCGATGAAGGCGGCCGTGGCGCACCTGGAGCAGTTCATGGAGAAGTCCGATGAGGCGTCCCGGGGCACCATCGTCCTGGCGACGGTAAAGGGCGATGTCCACGACATCGGCAAGAACCTGGTGGAGATCATTCTCTCGAACAACGGGTATAAGGTGATCAACCTCGGGATCCGGGTCCCGCCGCAGGACCTGATTCAGGCCGTGCGGGAGCACAAGGCAGATCTGCTTGGCCTCTCGGGGCTTTTGGTCAAGTCCGCCCAACAGATGGTGATCACCGCCGAGGAGCTCGCTGCTGCGGGCGTGAACGTGCCCATGTTGGTGGGCGGTGCTGCCCTGACCAACAACTTCACCCGCAAGCGGATCGCTCCGGCTTACGGGGACGGCCTGGTGGTCTACGCCAAGGACGCCATGCACGGGCTCGACCTGGCGAATCAGCTCATGGATACGGCCCGCCGCGCCGCTTTGGCGGAGGCGCTCCGCCAGGAGGACGCCGGGCTGGGCGCCGGCGAGAGCAAGGCCGCCGCGGCGCCCGCAGTCCTGGTGAACGGTCGCTCGGCTACGGTGGCCGTGCTGGAGCAGATTCCCGAGCCTCCGGACTACGAGCGCCACGTCCTGCGGGGCGCCAAGCTCGATGAGATCTGGGGCTATGTGAATCCGATCATGCTCTACGGCAAGCACCTGGGCCTGAAGGGCGGCCGGGCCGACCTGCTGCTGGAGCAGGGGGACGAAAAGGCGCTCATGCTGCAGAGCGTCATTGACCGGCTGAAGGCCGAGGGGCGGCAGGGCGCCCTGGAGGTCAGCGCGGTCTGGCAGTTCTTCCGGGCCAGGGCAGAGGGGGACCGCCTGCAGTTGCTTGCTCCGGACGGCCAGCTGCTCACCGGTTTTGATTTCCCCCGCCAGGCTACCGGCGAGGGCCTCTGCCTGACCGACTACGCGCGGCCCGATGGCACCGACAACGTGGCGCTCTTTGTCGTGACGGCAGGCAAGGGAATCCGGGCGCAGTACGAGATGTACAAGGAGCGGGGGGAGTACCTGCTCAGCCACGCCGTGCAGGCCCTGGCCATCGAGACGGCCGAGGCTGCTGCCGAGTGGCTGCACACCAAGCTTCGCGGCCACTGGGGCTTCCCGGATGACCTGAGCATCACCATGCGGGACCGCTTCCAGGCCCGCTACCGCGGCAAGCGTTACTCCTTCGGGTATCCGGCCTGCCCGGATCTGGGCTTGCAGCGGCAGCTCTTCAGCCTGCTGCGGCCCGAGGAGATCGGCGTAACCCTCACTGAGGAGTGCATGATGGAGCCTGAAGCCTCGGTAAGCGCCCTGGTCTTCCACCACCCGGCCGCCAAATACTTTGCGGTGGGCGTGGATCAATAGAAAGCGAGAGGCCGGGGAGCTTGATCATCTCTCCGGCCTCTCGCTTTGGTCAGGACGCCTCTTGCCGCCACTGAACTACCCAGGAACGCACCTCGTCAGGCTGCGGTTCATCCGGTGGCCAGGTGTAACCCTGGTTGTTCAGGGCCGCCTCAACCAGGGAGAGGGCTTCTTTGTACCGTCCCAAGCCGGCCAGGGTGCGGCCCAGTGCAACCTTACTCCCCACGTGCCCGGACTTTTCCACAGCAGTGCGCAGGTGCACCTCCGCCTCCTCCAGTTCGCCCAGGTGGAGGAGGATTCGCCCCAGAGTATCGAGCGAGGGCCACTTGTCGGGCTCTTTGGCTACAGAGATCCGTGCAAGAGGCAGCCCTTCCTGTGGTCGGCCTGTGCAGAGCAGCGCCCAGGCAAAACTGTTGGCCAGTGCGGCTGGCACGGTTTCTGGGTCTTCAATCTCATCGACAAGGGGCAGCAGCCATGAATGGGCTGTGGGAATATGCCCCAGGGCCAACAGATTGCCGTGGCACCGGGAAATGGCCATCATGCCGGAGCCTTTGACCAACGGGGAGATTTCGGCCAGCCAATCGTTGGCCTCCTGTTCGCGCCCTTGCCTTGCCAGCACGTCGTAGCCCATCGCCGCTCCGGACCCTACCATTTGGTCTCGTCTCGCTGAGAGAAACCACACCCACTGTCGCAGCCAGTTAACTCCAGGCAGGCCAAGGCTCTGTGCGGCGGCGCAAGCAACCATGGGGATGGCGGAGGCGTTCCGGGTGAGGTATAACGGCCACCCAAGGAAGAACCAGGCAAGATACCGTTGCCGGGCCGTCCGCTCGGGACGGTGGGTCCACGGCCATATAGCCCGCGCAATCAGCCACACGGCTAGGTAAAACAAGGACGCATACTGGAGCAGGGCGGTAATGGGGTGGGAGAGTGACCGGACCCCATGGACCGGGCCCGTACCCCAGTGGAGACCATACAGCAGCAGGCCGGAGCCGACATACGCCGCTGCGGCGCCCAGACCGGTGAGGACTGGGAGGCCACGATTCCAGTCGTCGGGAAGTTTGTAGCCTAGCCACACAGCGGCCAACGCTACAAGGAGGGCCACAAAGGTGCTCCCCGGCAGTACGGCCAGGCCGAGGGCCAACACCACAGTGGGAATCAGTCCGTACCAGCCAATTCGGCTCGCAACCTGCCCGCCGTCGAGTGGCGGGATCGGGGCCAGATTCAGCAGGTTGACAACCAGCGCTGCTCCCCCGGCGAATGCCAGGGCCTCGTTGCCCATCGCCTGCCCTGCGACCTTGGTCAGAGCGGCCATGGACCCGCCAAGCAGCGGGCCGCCCAGGGAGATCAGCACTTGGTCCCACACCCTGGGTGCTGCCCCATGGGTCACGAAGGCCCCCAGCCCCGGTAGGAAGAGGGGAGCACCTGTAATCTCGATTCCCCGCGCCTTCGCCGCCAACAAGTGGCCAAGCTCATGCACGAACAGGAGCAGGACCAGCAGGAAGCCGGATGCCCAGCCGAATTGGAGGCCCCATGCTACAACGGAAAGCGCGGCGGTTACCAGGGTTCCCGGTGAGACGAAGGATCGCCATTGGCTCGGCACGTGTCGGTTTCCTCCTTGGCCTCGCAGCGCGAGAAACTCGGGGACATCGCTTCATTCTTCAGAGATTTGGAAAAAGCCTCCTGGTGTCTATAGTCCTTTTCTGCTATTCCACACTGGCGCTTTGTAACTAGTTCGGGTAGGATGTATAGTAACTGCGCAAAGGAGATGGGCAGCAGATGCAGCGTTGGATGCCCCTCGTCGTTATTGCTGTGTGGGCGATCATGACCGCCGTTCTCATCGGCATCGCGATCCCCGTTGGCCCCGCCGCCCACTAAACCACGTACGATACGAAACGAGCCGTGGCGAGGAGTGTCCTCGCCACGGCTCGTTTATGTTTAGGCACCTTTCGGTTTGGCGTCCTGAGATTCCTTGGACTCCTTGGATTCCTTGGATTCCTTGGACTCCTTGGCTTTCTTAGCGTTCTTCCGCTTGCCGACCTGAATTTCCCGGAAGCTGGCCTGATCGAAGTGAAGGAGCAGGCAGGTGCCGAAGCCGTTTACCGGGCCCTTGCCTACGGGGATGTAGGCGACGGTTCCCTTGGGAATCTCGAAGGGGCGCACCTTCAGCAGCTTGCGGAGGTTGAAAGTGACCCGCGTACCGCCCTCCACCCAGTTCATGTCGAGCGTGTTCACGTCGCGCACGCTGGTGAGGAGGAGGGGGACGGTGCCCTTGTCGAGCGTGTCGTCCTTGACGACCTTGGCGCCGGAGGCGGCTGCGTTGCCGACGTCGGATGCCTTGGTGACGGCGAGCACCACGGGAACAGCCAGGGCGCTGGTCTTGGCGGTATAGGAGTCGTAAGGCAGGACCAGACACGGGCTGTGCACGTTATCGCGCTTGGTGTCGACCTCGCTCAGGTCCAGAATGGACGGCACGTTTTCGGGGACAACCCTCTCATTCTTCATACCCACAACCCCTTACCAACTCAGAATTACCATCTAATCCCAGTATAACTGGCAGGTAATTCCATGTCAATACCTGGGAGTTGATAGGGTGAATCTGAGAGAACCCGGACCCAACGTGCTTGTCCGTGGTGGATGGCTGAGGCAATCTTGACCGCTTCTGTGGGGCGCCGGCCCCGATGGCGAGGGACGCTGGAGCCGACCTGGACGCAACTCGCTGGCACCTGCGGGTGATTGGTCCGCATCTTCGGGCAGCTGGGGACGACGGTTAGCCAATCAACGGGAACCATGACCTAAACCAGGGGCTTGTAGATGTCAAAATCGAACTCCGAGTACGGCGGCGTTGGCTTCTGACGGCGCACATCGTACAGTTCAAACCCATAGTCCTGCTGGTCCAGTTCCATGCCCTGCAGCTTCGCCCAGCCGGTGAGCCGCTGATACGCCGAGATGATCTCACTCGCCTGGCCCCTGACGGTGGTCATGGCGAAGTCCCCGCCGGGGATCGTCAGGGTTGTAAAGCCCTCCGGAACGTCCCCCAACTCCGACACCTCCACGCACACCCAGTATGTGTGCACCCCGTTGACACCGTCGGTGTGGTGGTCGGACTCCGGATAGACGCCGTAGAAGAGTTCGCTGCTTGCTATGTGAGAAATCCGGCCGAGGGCGCCCATGAGGTCATTCCAGGCGAGGGGGACCCGATGGCTGAACTCCTGGAGTCGGCCCACGACCTTGATTCCTACCAGCTTCATCTCGGGGCGGGTCACAACCGTGCACTCCATATCGCTAGCCTCCACAAAGAAAGTCAGGGGCGGCCGCCCTTGGTCACATCATAAAGCTTAAACTTGGTTGAAGCTCAAGCTATAATTGAGACATGCTAACAATCGCCCAATTTGCCGATCGCACGGGGATCTCCCCCAGCGCCCTGCGGTTCTATGAACGAAAAGGTTTGCTGCTGCCTGCGCAGCGCCTGGAGAACGGCTACCGCCTATACCTCCCCGACCAGGTTGGGGAGGCCCAACTGATCAGCAGCCTGCGGCAGGCGGATTTGCCGCTGGCGGAGATCGCCAGATTCTTGAAGCTGGACGCCGCCGGCCGGGCGGCGCTGCTGGGACGCTGGCAGGCGGAGATGAAGGCCCGCCTGCTCACCATGCAGACCGCCGGACAATACCTGGAGGGCCTGCGGCCCGATCAGCCCCAGATCCATCTGCAGCGGTGGGAGGAGCCGTCCACGCTGGTATGGTTCCCCGCAGAGGCGCCTCCTGAACCGCTGCCGTTCGGTCCGGCCATCGCTGCAGCGGCCCGGCAGCTCGACCGGCTGCGCATCCCCACTCTGGGCGGCGGGTACGTACGCACCTTGGATATCGTGGACCGGCGCCTGGTCGGGGAGGTTGGCTTCCGCATCGAGCATAAGCGCCGGCGGGTTCCGCCGGAGGGTGCCCGGCTGCAGGAGGTCCCGCCGACGCTGTTTGCGACGCTGGAGTGCGGCATCTGGGAGGAGACAGCGGCCCACCGCATCTACCGCTTCCTGGACCAGTTCGGTTACTCCCCGGTCGGGCTCGGGCTGGAGCGCTACATCCCGGGGGAGACCGACCGCTACCAGTTGCTGATCGCCATCATGCAGACGTAAATGGAATGGGCGCCAGGCTCAGCAGCCTGGCGCCCTTGTTTTCTAGCTCGCCGCCTCTGCAGCCACTGCCGGCTGAGAGCGGAAGGCAAAGAAGGCGTATACCCCGGTCAGCAGGTAGAAGGTGGTGAAGCCCATCAGGGTGGGGATTGGCCCGATCCAGTCGGAAAGGGCGCCGGCGGAGAGCGTTCCAACCACGTAGATCAAGTTGTTGATCATACCCCAGGCGCCGAAGACGCGACCCCGGACGTAGTCGGGCACCAGTTGGCCGACAGCGGCCTGAACGCCCACGTTGATCGCACCGCTGCCAAAGCCCAGCAAGGTGAGGAATGCGATGCTGGGGATCGTTTTGGCCACCATCAAAGCGCCCATCATCATAAACCAGATGTAGACCGCAGCGCCCGACACCAGGAACCGCCAGGGAATCTTGTGCCCGATGGCACCGATGAGGAGGGCGCCGAGCAGGGCCGCACCGCCAAAGAGCGCCCAGACATATCCAAGGGCTTCAGCCGCAAGCCCGAGGCCCACGGTGAAGAAGGTCACGAGCAGAACGTTGAGTGCGGAGTCTCCGAGGGCGGCAATCGCAAAGGCGTTGAGCAGGTGGCGCACCGGGGCAGACTCCCGCAGGAAGGCGATCGTCTCTGTGAGATCCCCGCGGAACTTGGCCCAGGTGCCTTGGCTCTCCTTCTGCTTCCCCACGGCCGCGGCCACCGCAGGCACAGCGATCGCTCCGACCAGGAAGGCGCTGACCACAAAGCTGATGGCGTCGATGTAGAAGACGTTGTGGGCGCCCATGAAGGTGAGGACCACAGCCCCCAGACCGTTTCCGATCAGCATGGCGGTCCGTTCGGTCATCACCCGGAGGGAACCGGCGGTCACCAGTTGCTCCTTGCCGACCAGGTTGGGCAGCAAGGCAGCGCTGGCCGGGTTGTAGAAGCAGGAGATCGCAGCCGCCAGGAAGATCAGTGCGATGATGGCGGAGGGCTTCTCTACGAAGACCAGGCCCAGGACAGCCGCCCCCCGAAGCAGGTCGGCGATAATCATGACGGCCCGGCGAGAGACTCGGTCGGCCACCACACCGGCCACCGGTCCGAGAATGATTCCCGGAACCACCTTGGCGATCATCACCAGGGCGGTGTACATGCCGAGGTGCTCGGGGTCGCTGGACAGGATCTTTACGAGGGCCAGGCTGTTGAAGAAGTCACCGACGTTTGAGATCGCTCCTGCCAACCAGTGAAGGACAAAGTTACGGTTCTTGAGGAGCGCAAGGTATTGCTGCACGAGGGTCACTCCCGGTGATGTCGTTGCCTCTACTCTAACAGAGATGGCAGTTGCCGCCATCGTTCCGCCGGGAGGACTTTGAATCGTACTTACGTACGATGCCCTGCGTCGCTTACTCGATCTCTGGTACGGGGGATGAGATCACCGCAACCACCGCCATGCCGACCCAGGTGCCAAACCAACCCCACAGGGGCGAAGCTGCGAACACCGTCTGGAGTCCAACGGAGGAGAGGATGAGCGACAGTACAGCCGAAACGCCGACGGAGGTCAGGCCTACCTGCAGAAGGCGGCCGAAGTGAGCGGCCAGCATGCCAGGAGCCGCGCGGAGCGCCTCACCAAGCTCCATGTCGCTAACGACGAGCAGGAAGTCGGTCAGGTAGAAGGCAAAGGCCGCCAGGATACCCGGGATGATCAGGAGCAGGGCCGCCGCCCGGAGCGGGAGCGCGAGCAGAAGAGCGACGCCCATGACCACAGCCAGCAGCAGGTGCCAAAGCAGCATGCGCCCGCCATAGTACTTGGCTCCCTCGATAAAGCGGGACCAGCCCGTCTCCTCGCCTCGCAATGCGCCCGCCATCACATGCAGGTAACCGGCTTTGACTGGGGCGCTCAACAGCATAATCAGCACGATCAGGGCTACGGCGCCCAGCGACGCCCCAGCACTGGACGTGCTGCCGTCGAAGAGGTCGCCACCCGCCGGCATGGCCGGGGGAAGGAGGAACTTGACCGACACCTTCTTGGCTGCGTCCTGCGGAAGCGACGACACCGTCAAGGCGGTCGCACCCCAGACCAGTAGATCCCAACCCACGGGGAACAACACCATCCAGGGGTTCCGCAGCAGGGCCTGCCATGAGCGTCCCAGAGCCACTTCAAAACACCTCCGGTTCCTAAGTTCTAGATATGCGCCGGCGCAGTTCCGCCACGAATCCTTCGGCATCATCCGGGCTGATGCCGTATGTGTAGCGCTGGGTCCTGATCACGACCAGAGGCTTGTACTGAGTCGCATATAGCCGGAGGTTCGGGCCGACCTTCGACCAGCTGAAGCCGCCCCAGTAGAGGCCAGGGAGCCCGGCGCCCCAGGTTTTCCACGGGGTTCCCGGGGGCGTGGTGAACTCTGCATCCACAAGGCTGCTATATAGGACCCGGACGCGGCTGAAGCCCAACCGAATCTCCAGGGCATCGCTTCCAAGGGTATAGGAGATGGTGCCGGGTACCCGCAGCAAGTAGATCATCAGCGCTGCGACCCCAAGCGGAAGGACGAGCGAGACGAACATGAGCAGGCCGGGGCCTGCGCCGTGCGCGGCGCTTACGGGCTCCCACACCCCGGTCTTGCCAGAGGCAAGGGCTGCCTGAAACCCGGCCCTGTCCGCAGGGCTGATCCCCCACTTCCCCTGGGCCGTCTCAAGCACCACCAGGTCCCGAGTCGTGGTGCTGTACATGAAGATCGGCCCGGTTTCCTGGAACGACCACCGCCCTTCTTGCAGGCCCGGCAGGCCGGTGCCGAACCGGCGGATGCCCCGGGTTGGCGTCAGGACCCTGACGTCGGTGATCTCCGTCCTGGCGATGCGCGTCGTGGCGGGGCCGTAGGTGATCACCAGATCTGTGGGCGTGAGCTCGTATCGCATGGTGCCAATGCCCCATACGGTTCGGATCCCCAACCACATCGGGAAGAGCATGATCAAAACAACGACCGCCGCGAAAACCTTGAACCAACCCGAAGGTTTCACTGCAGCAGGAGCGTACGTAATCGATTCAGTCATGGCGATTCACCCCTCCGCTGTTTGGACTCGTTTACCCACCGATTTGGTTCATAACCTCTGCAATAAATGACCGACCCCCGCCCGGAAGGCGGAGGTCCGTAGGTGACAAGACTATGGCTTCCAGACGAGAAGCGCCTTATAGGTCGGGTTGACGTTCCGGAAGTTGACCCAGGGCTTCTTCTCGAGGGGCTTCTGGTCCGCCTTGCGTCCCTGCAGCTCATAGAGGGCGAAGAGCCAGACATCGGCTTCAGAAGCGAAGTTCCACTCCTGGCCGGCGGCCTTGAAGCTCTCCTCGGCCCGCGCATAATCCCCGGTGAGGAAGTACCCCTTGCCAATGTGCAGGTAAAGCGGCAGCGACCAGTTAAGCGGCTTGGCGGTCCAATTCTGCTGTAGCGGGTCCGCCACCGCCTTGCGGGCCTCCAGTTGCTTGCCAAGGGCCACCAGCTCACCGGACAGGCGGCGTGCACTCTCCTGGTCCCCGCTGCGGAGCGCCTCGTCCAGGAGGAAGGCGGTCAGCTTGGCGTTCGTTTCGTAGTGATCCACCAGGGCGGGCTGCTGGGCCAGGGCCGTCTTGGATGCCTCGTAGGCGCCTTTGTAATCCTTGGCGACCTCCCGCTGGATCGCTAGGCCGCGCCAGGCTTGCGGGTTGTGCGGATCGAGTCTTACCGCTCGCTCATAGGCCGCAAGGGTATCCTCCAGCAACAGGGTCTCCGTCGCCCAGGGGTCATACTTCTGGGCCAGCTTGGCGGACTCGGTCGCCCGCTCTGTATCTCCTTGTGCCTGGTACTCGGCGGCTGCGGAAGCGTAGCGGCTGCCGACAGCCAGCGTGAGCGCCAGCCCTACTACGCCGACGGCGGGGACGGCACCCAGGAGCCAGCGCCAACTGCGTTCCACCGCCTGTGGAGGCTCTGCTGTCGCTGCGAATAGGATCACCACGGTCAGGTAGACTGGCAGGTAGGAGAGGTCAAAGTCGATGGCTGCATGGCCGGCGATCGTGGCCGCCCCGGCCGCCATGGCCCACCGGAGGGGGTCGCCCTTGCGGCCCCGGAACGCGACCCACAGTGACAGGAGGATCGTCGAGAGCAGTGCGATCAGACCGGGCACGCCAGCCTCCACGGCCGTCTGGGCATAATGGTTATGCGTCTCCCGCACGAAGTAGTTGTAGTCCTGGTAGCGGCGGTAGCTCCGCTCCCAGCCCCAGCCGCCGGAGCCCAGCGGGTGATCGGCGACGATCTCGGCGGCGTCCTGATCGTAATGCAGGCGCAGGATCACATTGACCGTCTTGAAGTTCATGTCGAAGAGGCGGCTGGCCGACTTGGGGATCAACGGACCGTCCGCCGGGCGCAGCAGAACGGCCCCGCCGATCGCAGCCAGCACCAGGGCGCCGGCCAGGGCAGCTTGCAGGCGGGGGCGCATCCGGAAAAGGATGCCCAGGGCCAGCGCGCCCACGGCACCGACGATCAGCGACACCCCTGCCCATTTCATGACGCCGGCCGAGTCCAGCTTGGGCTGGTAGGCGGCCACCTTGTGCATGCTGACCAGAATCGGAGCCACCATCAGGGCGCCCAGCAGCAGAACCCCCTGCCCGACTCGCTTCCAGTCGAACCCGACCAGCAGGAGCAGGAGCCCGAAGGGCAGCACGACGATCGCCCCGCGGGAGAGCGTGAAGAAGAAGGCCAGGGAGATGACCCCGCCCATGCCACCTGCAATCGCCATGACCCACGGCTTGGGCCGGTTGCCGTCCAGGCACAGCCCGACGCCGACCAGCACCGCCGACATGAAGACCGCTGCAGCGGTGTTGGGGTACTGGTAGACGGTGAACAGGCGGTCCGAGAGTCCGACCAGCGCCAGTGCTGAGGACATCTCCGGGTTCTTCGCAAAGTACCCGGCAAAGTGCAGCAGGCCTGTCACCGCTACGGAGAAGCTGCCGAACAGCAGAACCCAACCGACCCAGCGGCGGGCTATACCCCCGGCCTCGCCCCGGATCGCCACATAGGCAAACCAGACGGTTGCCATGCGCAGCACCCAGTCGAGGTTGCCGCGGAAGTAGGCAGCCCAGGAGAACTGCAGCACATAGCAGCCGAGCAGCGCCAGAAGCGCCCAGCCTGCGGTGCCGCCAGGCAAGCCCGTGGGCTCACCGCCCAGGCGCCGGCCCAGGCTCCACAGCCCGAAACCCGCGGCGGCTACGGCGATACCGAGTAGCAGCTCATGCCAGAAGAAGAGGCCACGATAGTAAGGACCCAGAAGGACGACGGCAAGAATGAGTGCGATGCCGCTGTAGCGAAGAACCCTGGACGTCTGCAGCATGTGTTCCCACCTACGTTGTTGCTGGCGGCAGGAGGCGCCGCCGGGATAAGCGAAGAGGTTCAGGCCACAAGGAGTCCGGAGAGAGGGGTACCCCATGCGACCCGAGACTGAGAGCGAGCGGGAAGAGCGGCACCAGGCCAGCACTGCCGCCTACCGGGCGATCGTCGATCCGACCAACCCGCCCAGGGCGCCGTACCTGTTTGAGCATCACTTCTTCAGCACCGACGACGCCGACGTAACCGGGTTCACCGGCGCCCTGGAAGAGCGCAGTTTTAAGATAGAGACCTTCGCCTACAACCCGGATGACCCGGAGCGGACCTGGGTGGTCGTAGCGGTAAAGCTTGACCTGCTTGAGGAGCGCCGGGTGCTGGCCATGTCCGACGAGATGGACGCCCTGGCCCGTCGGTACGACGTAACGTATGACGGCTGGCTTACACGGGTGGAGTGAACAGGCTCAGGGAGAAGCCCTCAGCAGCCCACTCCGACAATAGCTCGGAGAGCGGCAGCACCTGGCGGGGCTGCCACCAGCTCCGGGCGTTTTTGTTGAGGACGAGCCCGGCGCCGAGGTAGCAGCAGGCGTGCTGCATAGTTCCCTGCCGGTCCGTGAAGGCCACAATACTCCCAGCGGGCGGATTCGCCGTCATCGGCGCCGCCAGGTACCCCCGCTGTTCCAGCGCCCGCACAAAAGGGGAAGGGTGGAGCCACATACCCGCGATGCCCAGCGCCTCTTCGACATCTGTGGTGATGGCTGCCAGCGCGGTAGCGAAGCAGTTGGGGCCACTGCCCTGCGTAAAGGTGCCGGCCAGGTGCGGGACCGCCGGCCAGGACTCGCTGAGCGATGCGCTCCCTGCCCGGCATGTCGTGTTCACCTCGGCCTCCACGAACCGGACCAACTGGTCGTGGCGCTCTGCGGTGCTCAGCGCCCACCAACGATCGTAGCGTAGCCCGGTCTCGGCGAGGCCCGTGCGGTTGAGCCGCACCTGGAGCTCATCGAGGTTTTGCCGCGTCTCCTCAGGAAGCGCCCGCACCTGAGCCGGGGTAACCAACGCTGCCCTGGCGGCCTCCCGGCTGACCCCCCAGGTGCGGTAGGCGTCGTGCCAGTCGAGGCTCATTGCGTCGCTGAGTTCGGAACGGGTCAGCCGTATGACGGAAGCCGGAAGCAGGGCTTCATATTCATCAAGCAGATAGAGGGGCTCCATTTCAAACACGAACCGGTGTGACCAGGACTCGAGCACCTCACGGGTGACCTTGCAACCGCGTACGGTCAGGGACATTGCGGGACGCCTCCCAAACACTTGACCTGTTTACCAACTTCGCCCTCATACCGATCATTCCCTTGCCGTTCGGGCATACTAGCGTCGCCCCGGACACTGTAATGTCAAAGGAGACGCGCACGACCGTGACGGCGAAGATGACCGCCCATGAGATGCTCAGCCTAAACGAGCTGATCCGCATGGAATCGATGGAGGTGCAGAAGGTGCAGGCGATGATGCCCATGATCTCCGACCCCGAGTTGCGCGGGGAGTTCTCGTCTTGCACGCAAACCGCAAAGAACCACTTGAAGGCCCTGGTCGGCGTGGCCCAGCCGTCGACGCAGGCCCCACAGTAGAAAGGGGGCCGACAGGATGACCAACGCCATGACCAATGCCATGAACAGCGCGATGAGTGCGATTGGAGAAGCCGCAGGCATGAAGCCCGGTGACGAGGTGATCGCCCTGGGGGCGCTCGCTGCCGCCAAGATGAAGGCACAGGCTTACTGCATGTGCCTGGTCGAGGCCAAGAGCCCCGAGCTGCGCCACCTCTTCCAGACCCACCTCCAGGACGCTCTGGCTGAGCACGAGCGCTGGACTCAACTGGTGACAAAGCGCGGCTGGTACAAGGCCGACGCCTCGCCGCAGGAGTTGCTCCAGCAGGCTGTCGAAATGGCAAAGCCCGCTCTCCAGTAGAGACCCGGAAGCCTCCCGCCGTGGAGGCTTTTTATCTGCCGCAGTTAGAAACCCGGGGAGGACCTATTGCGTGCACTACTATAATGACGGCTCGGATGGCTTCGTATATGACCCGCTTTACCGCAGGCGCACAGGGCTCACCCCATGCGAACAGAAGATCCTGATGAGCCCTGTGCTCCGCCGGCTCCAGCGCATCGCCCACTACGGGGCGGCCGCCCGGATCTTGCCGATGACCCATACCCGCTTCACCCACACGGTGGGGGTCTATACGCTGGCGGCCCACTTCTGCCCGGAGGACTGGAACCTCCGGCTGGCGGCCCTCCTGCACGACGTGGGCCACCTGCCTTTCTCCCACTCCGCGGAGCGGGCTCTGGGGCTTGACCACCATCAACTGACCGTGCGGGTCCTGGAGGAGCAAGGGATCAACCAGATGCTGCGGGAGCATGGATTCGACCCCGCCGTCATTCTGGCGACCATCGAGGGCGCTCCGCCTAACCCCCTGGTATGCGGCCCTGACGGCATGAGCCTGGACCACATTGACTCATGGCTGCGCGACACGGAGACCGCCGGCATCGGGCAGATTCCCGCCTGGCAGCTCTTGGATCAGCTCCGCCTCCATGGCCACCGCCTGGAGGCCGTCGATCTGGACGCCGCCCGGGAGGTGGTGCGCCGGGTCGCCGCCGACCACCGGCTTTTCTGCAAACCCCGATGTCTGGCCCTCGACGCCCTGATCACCCGGATATTCAGCGAGGCGCACCCCGACGTGGCGCCCCTGTTGCGCATGGGCGACGAGGAGGCGCTGCAGTTGGCCGCCGCCACGGTGCCCCACCTGGTCGAGATCCTGAAGGACCGCCCCTGGGCGGTGGACGTTCGTCCCGACGACGGCGGGGACGGCGCTCTGATCGAGGTGAAGAAGCTCTATACCGGCCAGATCCTGGTGGGAGGGCGCCCGGTCGCCGAGGTGCTCCCCGAGGCCGCTGCCGTCTACGCCGACCTGGAACGGCTGAAGCGGGCCTACCGGGTCTCGTTCCCCCCCGCCTAGTTCTCCACGCCCGGCGAGTGTGGTAAACTAACAGCGTTTGCGAGTCTACCCGGGGGGCGGTACCCTATGACCATCTTTCAGTCGGTGATTCTTGGCCTGGTGCAGGGCCTTGGTGAATTTCTGCCCATCTCCAGCTCCGCACATCTGATCCTGGTTCCCTGGTTCTTCGGGTGGCCTGAGTCCGGCATTGCCTTCGACCTGGCCCTTCACATGGGGACCCTGATCGCGGTCACCATCTATTTCTGGCGCGACTTGCTCGGCGTGGCGGTGGCGGGGCTTACCAAGGGCACGCGCACCCCCATGGGCCGCATTGGCTGGGGCATCGTGGTAGGCACCATCCCCGGGGTGGTCTTCGGCTTCCTGCTCAACGACCGGGCCGACGCCGTGCGCAACCCGATCTCGATCGCCGTCCTCCTCGCTCTCATGGGCCTGGCGCTCTACCTGGTCGACCGCCGGGGCGCCAAGAACCGCAGCATGGAGGATGTCACCATCCTCGATATCCTCTTGATCGGCGTCGGCCAGGCGTTCGCCATCATCCCGGGCGTCTCCCGCTCGGGCGCCACCATCACAGCGGCGCTGCTGCGGGGCCTGGAGCGGGAGGCGGCCGCCAAGATCTCGTTCCTGCTGGGCTGGCCGATCATCCTGGGCGCCGGCATCTTCAAGCTGAAGGATGTCGACTTGAGCACCCTGGGCACGCCCTTCTGGGTGGGCATCGCCGTCAGCGCGATCTCCGGCTACCTGGTGATCGCATTTCTCATGGATTACCTGCGCAAGGGCACCTTCCTGGTCTTCGCGTGGTATCGCGCCGGACTGGCTGCCCTGACACTCTTCGTGGCCATGCTTCGGGGGTAGGCACAAGGTGAACAAGCGTGTCCTCGGCCTCCTGTTCATTACACTCTTTTTGGTGATGATGGGCTTCTCCATCCTGTTTCCGGTGGAGGCCTACTACATCGAGAGCTTCGGCGCCAGTTCCAGGGCGATGGGGGTGCTGGTTACCCTCTACTCCCTGGGTCAGTTCGTATTTAGCCCTGTCTGGGGGCGTCTGTCCGACCGGATCGGCCGCAAGCCGGTGTTGATGCTCGGCATTGCCGGCTACGCGATCTCCATGGCGCTCTTCGGCGCGGGAACGCAGCTTTGGCATCTCTTTGCGGCTCGCATCCTGGCGGGTAGCCTCTCCTCGGCCACCCTCCCGACGGCCATGGCGATGATCGCCGACTCGACCGACGAGCAGAGCCGTGCCAAGGGTATGGGCTTCCTCGGCGCCGCCTTCGGGTTGGGCGTGATCTTCGGGCCGGCGATCGGCGGTGTGCTAAGCCACCGGAGCCTCGGTCTTCCCTACTTCGTCACGGCCGGGCTCGCACTGGTCAACCTGCTGTTTGTCTTCACCTCGCTCCCCGAGACCTTGCCCCCGGAGAAGCGGGGCGCCCGGGCAGCCGAAGGCTCCAGGTGGGCGGCCTTCACACGGGATTTGAGCGCCCTGTATTTCATCAGTTTCATCGTCTCCTTCTCCCTCGCCGGGCTGGAGACCACCTTCGGTTTTCTGGCAGCGCATCGCCTGAAGCTTCAGCCGGCGCAGGTAAGCTACCTGTTCGTGGTGATGGGCATCGCCGGGGTGATTGTGCAGGGGGGGCTGATCGGCCCACTCAAGCGGCGTTTTGGCGAGGCCCGGCTGATTCCGGTCGGCCTGTTGATCTCGGCAGCGGGATACGCCTGGACGGCGGTTGCGGCAACCCCCGTCGGTGCAGCGCTTGCGCTAGCGGTTTTCGCAGCGGGCAACGGCCTGGTGCGACCCAGCAATGTGTCGCTGATCACCCGGCGCGCAACGGTAGGCCACGGTCTGGCCATTGGCCTCCTGGACTCTTTCGATTCCATGGGGCGGATTCTAGGTCCCTTGACGGGCGGACTGCTGTATGCAGTTGGCCAGTCTCTTCCCTTTTCCGTGGGAGCAATGCTCACCCTGACGGCTGCACTGCTCTTCATCGGCGTCTACCGCCCGCTGCCTGAAGCGGCGAGAAACAAGAGCTAAGTTGCGATAACGCAAATTCTCTGACCAATGAAGGATTCAGTCATTTCGGCGACGAAGACCCACCTACACTGCGGGAAGAGTGGTGAGGTGTGTGCCATATCTGAGTCTGCGTCCCGTGGTCGTCTTCTTGGGGAGCGGTCTGTACGTGGACACCACCACGCGTCAGTTCTACTGGCGCTGGCGTCGGGGCACCTTCCGCCGGCTCTTCTCCAGGAGGCGGACCACACCTGTCCAGCGAACCGGTCTGCGACGTTGAACCTTCTTCATGGGGAAAGGACCGCACGGGGGCGGTCCTTTCTCTGTTTCTGGGGCGTAACGCTAACGCTGACCGCGGCGACATAATAATGTCTCGGGTCCCGCCGGGGCAAACTAGTTCGAAAGCCTGCATGGAGGTTCAAATAACATGGCCAAGCCTAAGGTAACGATCTATACCTCCCCGACCTGAGCCCCCTGCAAGGCGGCCAAGGATTACCTTGCGTCGCAGGGCGTCGAGTTCGACGCCAAAGATGTCGTGGGCAACCCGGAGTACATGGCCGAGGCCATGGAGGTCACCGGCGGACTTCGTGGTGTACCCATCATTGTGATCGGACAGGATTATGTGCGTGGGTTCGACAAGGAGCGTCTCAACCAACTGCTCGGGCTGGGAGCATAAGCCGGAAAACAAGAGGCCGCAGGGTTGCTCCTGCGGCCTCTCCATGTCTATTCCTCGTCTTCGGCGTCGGGGTCGCTCTCCTCGTCGTCTTCGTCTTCGGCGGGCTCCTCTTCGGGCTGGCGGTCATGCAGTTCGGGGTTGTACAGCACGCCGGTGCTCATGGCCCAACTGCGCCACTCCTCAAGCGTGTCGAACCGGCGGAAGCCATACCAGCGCTTGTAGTAAGTCTGGGAGAAGATCCGCTCAAGTTCTTCGACAGAAAGCCCGGTCGCCTCGGAGAGTTCTGCCCCGGTCAGGGGCAGGCTGTGATCGATAAGGTGTCGTGAGAGCGCACGCCAAATGCTAAGGGCAGCCGTGCTCGTGGTGCCGCCGCCCGGGGCGTAGCTGGTGGTGAAGTAGGCCTGTGCGCCGGCCTGGGCCGTCGAGGCGATAGCCTCCGCCATGGGGAATCCCTCCGTCAGCAAAATTCTTAGCTAATATTCCCATCAGCGATTCGCTCTATGTTGATCGTTTTCCTTTCGACCAAAGCAGAAGGTGCAGGAGAAGCCTAAGCACCAGGGAGTATTCATAGAGTTAGCCGGTGTGAGAGCGGCTGTTGTGAGAGGTGGAGAGGCGATGGATCAAGTGATGCAGCGATACCAAACGTGGCTTACCCATCCGTACTTTGACGAGCAGACCCGGGCGGAGCTTTCCGAGATTGCGGACCGCCCGCTGGAGATTGAAGCGCGCTTCTACCGGGATCTGGAGTTCGGCACGGCCGGACTGCGGGGACTGATCGGGGCCGGGACGAACCGGATCAACCGGTACGTTGTGCGTCAGGCCACCGCCGGGCTCGCTGCCTACATTTCGCGCTTTGGTGAGGCAGCGAAGTCCCGCGGGGTCGTGATCGCCCACGACCCCCGCCGCTGTTCGCCGGAGTTCGCACTGGAGGCAGCGACGACCCTGGCTGCATTCGGGGTGAAGGCCTATCTCTGGGAGAGCCTGCGCCCGACCCCGATGCTCTCCTTTGCGGTCAGGCGCCTGCGGACCATGGCCGGGATCGTGGTGACGGCCAGCCACAATCCTCCGGAGTACAACGGCTACAAGGTTTATTGGGAGGATGGCGGACAGGTTCCCCCCGAGCGTGCATCGGAGATTCTGGACGAGATTCGAGCGGTCTCTGACATCACGGCCCTGGTGCCCATGGAGGAGGGGGCAGCACGGGCCGCCGGACTGGTGCAAACGGTGCCCGACTACGTGGACCGGGCTTACTATGACCACCTGAGCGGGCTCTGCTTCGACAAGACCCTGGAGCGCTCAAGATGCCGGATCTTGTATACGCCGCTGCATGGCAGTGGGAATATCCCCGTTCGAACCGCCTTGGTCAGTGCGGGCTATCAGGTCTCGGTGGTCGCCGAACAAGAGGCGCCGGACCCCGAATTCAGCACGGCCAGGTACCCAAACCCCGAGGACGCTGAGGTTTTTACGCTGGCGCTCCGGCAGGCGGAAGCTGAACAGCCGGACGCCATCTTGGCGACCGACCCTGACGCCGACCGCCTGGGCGTGCTGGCGCGGGATGCGGCCGGCAGGTACCGGCTGCTCACCGGAAACCAGATCGGGGCGATCCTGGTCGACTTCATCATCGCCCAGCGCCAGGCGATGAATAGCCTGCCCGTGAATGGCGCGGTGATCAAGTCGATCGCCAGTTCCAACATGGTGGAGGCGATTTGCCGCGCTGCCGGCATCTCGCTCATGAATACCCACACGGGATTCAAGTTTATCGGGGACAAGATTCGGGAGTTTGAGGAGACGCATAGCCACACCTTCCTCTTCGGTTTTGAGGAGAGCTACGGCTACCTGGGCGCCACCTTCGTGCGTGACAAGGACGCAGTCATGGCTGCCCTGCTGGTGGCTGAGGCCGTGGCCTTCCACAAACGGGCTGGCCGGACGCTGTACGAAGCGCTGGAGGAGATCTGGGCCAAGGCGGGCTACTTCATGGAGAACGTCCATTCCGTTACGCTTCCCGGCAAGGACGGCCTTGAACAGATGGCCGCCATGATGGCCGACCTGCGGGCGAACCCGCCCCTTCAGTTCGGTCCGCTGCCCGTCGCCTTTGTCGATGACTATCAGGCGGGCACCAGCACGGCGACCGCCACGGGCACCGTCTCCCAGCTGGAGCTCGGTAAGGCGAATGTGCTGCACTACCGCTTTGCCGACGGGGGCTTCGTCATGGTCCGCCCCTCAGGGACGGAGCCGAAGCTGAAGGTCTACTTCTCCGTAGCCGCCGGCGGACCCGCCCAGGCGCAGGAGTTGCTCGCCGAGGTGCGGGCGGCGGCGCTCAAGCGGTTGGGTCTGGTATAAACGTTCGGAATCAAAACCATGCCAAATCTTCCCTTGACCCCCTGTGGCCATGGGGTTAATATGACCGTAGTCAGTAAATGACGACGGTCATATTATTTTTGGAGTGATGTTTCGTGCGTGTAACCGAGGCGGTGAAGCGCGAGATCCGGGCAGCGCTAATTCGAGAGGGCGAGCGGCTCTTTCGGGAGCAGGGGTTTGCCGCCACGACGGTCGACCAGGTGACGGCGGCGGCCGGGGTAAGCAAGGGCACCTTCTACAACTATTTCACCACCAAAGAGGACCTCGCATTGGCGATCGTGCTGACCCTCCAGGGGGAGAGCGCCCCGCTGATTCAGCATGTCGCCGGCGGACCGGAGCCGATTCAGGAGCGCTTGACCACCATGATGACCGCACCGCTGGCGTGGATCACGGCCAACCCGGAGTTGACCATGGTCTGGTGCCAGGAACGGATCCGCCGGGGCCGCGTCGACGGGCCCAGCCAGTTCAACCAGGGCCTCGTTCAGGCGTTCACGGTTGGGCAGCAGCGCGGCGAGATCCGCACCGACCGGCCCGCTGTGCTCCTCGCCGGAGAGCTGGAGGGGATGCTGCTGGTGTACATCATCATCTGGTACCATTCAGGGCTGCAGTTTCCGATCCAGCAGGCCATGCCGGCTGTCGTTGAAACTTACTTGCATGGAGCAGCACAGGGAGGCAACTAATATGGCGTGGATCTATGACTGGGAGGGTGCGGCGCACGCAGGGGCGGCTGTGTGCGGCGGCAAGGGCTGGAATCTGGGGCGGCTGCATCGATACGGGTTTCCAGTTCCCCGCGGCGGTGTAGTCGCCGCGGAGGCTTACATACAGGTGATGAGCTCGTCCGAGCTGAAGGCGCTCGCAGAGCCGATGGCTGAGATTGGCGCCAACGAGGTGGTGCGGCCGGACGCCACCGCTCGGATTGCCGCCGTCCACGAGGCCGTGGCGGGGACAGCCTTGCCGGAAGAGGCCGCAGGGGAGATCGTGGCGTTCCTGCTGGCCCTGGGCCTGGCCGACGTGCCCTTGGCCGTTCGCTCCAGCGCTACGGCGGAGGACGGGGAGGAGGCATCCTTCGCCGGGATCCACCAGAGCTTCCTGAATGTACGGGGAACGCAGGCGGTGTTGGCTGCCGTAGCTCGCTGCTATGCCTCGCTCTGGACACCGCAGGCCGTGGCCTACCGGCGCCATCGTGGGCTCGCTGACGATGCAGTGGCCTGTGCTGTGGTGATCTGTGAGATGGTGGACCCGGCCGTTGCCGGTGTCGCCTTCAGCTGTGATCCCCGCATCGGACGCCGGGATCTCCTGACGATCAGCGCCGCCCCGGGCCTGGGCGAGGGGGTCGTCGGGGGCAGCGTCAACCCGGAGGAGATCGCCGTTCGCAAGCACGTCAGCGCTTTCGCCCTCGTCGGGCGCAGGGGGCGGCCCGATCAGGTGCTGAGCGATGAGCAGGCTCTGACCCTGGCCCGTCTGACCGACCGCATCCACTGGGCCTTCGGCGACGATCAGGCCCCGCAGGATGTGGAGTGGGCCTATGACGGCCATCGGTTCTGGGTATTGCAGGCCCGCCCGGTCACCCGTCTGCCGCTGGTCACCTTCCCCGGCGCCGAGCAGTTCCCCATTATCTGGTCGAATGCGAACCTGAAAGATGCCGTGGCGGGCGTGCAGTCGACGCTCTCGTGGAGTGTCATCAAGTACGTGATCAGCTACGTGCTGCATACCAGCCTACCCCTCGCCGGCTACCCTGTGCCGGAGGGCCTTGAGGTGGTGCGCCGGTTCCAGGGCCGGGCCTACTTTGACCTGACCGCCCTCATGTGGGCGATGTACGATGCGATCGCGATCACACCGCCTGAGTTTATCCGCACCCTGGGCGGGCACCAGCCGCTGATTCCGGTGCCGCCCGGCGACCCGCTCAAGGGGCCCGAGGGCCGCCGCCGCTCACGGGCGCGACTGAAGTTCATGCTCTCAGTGCGCCGGGTGATGCGTGGGCTTCCCCGGGAGATGGCTCAACTCAAGCCGGTCGTTAAGGCGCTAAGGGAGCGAATCGGGGCCAACGCCCCGGCCGAGGATTTGCTGAAGGGCCTGGCGGCGGCCCAGTCGCTGACCGTCTCCTTTGGCCCCTTGTTCCAGACGGCCAACATGAACGCCGGGCTCTGGCCCAGCATGCTGGAGCAGTTGGTGGATAGGCTGGCCCCGGGGCGCGGGCAGGCTCTGACCTCGGCCTTGATCGCGGGAAGCGGCAAGGTAACCAGCGCGGAGCACGGCTACCGGCTCTTCGACCTGGCGAGGCTCGCACTGGCGGAGCCGGCCGCGATGGCCTACTTGGACCTGGCGCCGCAGGATCCCCAGGGCTGGCGCAGCCTCCCTACAAGCTCGGCGTTCCGACGGGAGTTGGAGGCCTTCCTGGAGGAGTTTGGCCACCGGGCCGTATACGAGGGGGAGCTGGCGAACCCCCGCTGGCGTGAGGACCCGACCTACTTGCTGGAGCAGGTGGGCCGCCTGGCACGGTCGGGGCGGACTACGGCGCCCCGGGAGTCTGCCCGGGCCGCCCGTGCTGCGGGCGAGGCCGGACTGACCGCCCTTCCCTGGTGGTCCCGCGGGATCGTCCGCTGGATCGCCGGCAAGGCGCAGGAGGGCGCAGCGCTCCGGGAGGCAACCAAATCGGCGCTTGGCTCCATCTCGGAACCTGTCCGGGTGATTGTGTTGGAGATCGCCCGCCGGCTGGTCGCCGCAGGGAAGCTGGACCGAGCGGAGGACGTATTCCACTTGGCCCAGGTCGAGCTGGAGATGTTCCTGCGGGGCGAGTGGGACGGGAGCGGCGCCCGGGCCCTGGTGGCCGACCGCAAGGCCCGGGATGCCGCCTGGCTGGAGGCCGAGCCCGCTGACAGCTTCGTGCTGGACGCAGCCGGGCGCCCTGCCGAGCTGCCAGCGGAGATGGCCGCGACCGTGCCGGCGCCCCGACCTGTGGAGGGGGCCGGGGCCAACCGGCTCTCCGGCGTGGGTGTCGCTGCGGGCCGGGCTGCGGGCGTGGCCCGGGTGATCCGGCATCCGCACCAGGGCCACCTGCTGCAGGACGGCGAGATCCTGGTGGCGCCCTCGACGGACCCGGGCTGGACCCCGCTATTCCTGCGGGCCTCGGCGGTGGTGATGGAGGTGGGCGGCTACCTCTCCCACGGAGCGATCGTTTCCCGGGAGTACGGACTCCCCGCTGTGGTCAACATTCCCGGCCTGCTCAGTACCATCCGGGACGGCCAGCGGCTGCTGGTCGACGGGGATGCCGGCACCGTTGCCATCTTGGAATGAAAACGGAGGGGGCTCACGCAGCCCCCTCCGTTGTTCACTTATAAGACTCTTCGAGGTCGGCGATGAGGCGGCCGAAGAGGCCCACCGCCTGCTCCACGGGCTCCGGGGTCGACATGTCGATCCCGGCCAGCTTGTAGAGGTCCAGCGGATGCATCGTCGAGCCGGCCTTGATGGCGGCCAGCCACCGCTGGACCGCAGGCTCGCCTTCTTTGCGGATCGCCTCGGCCACAGCGCAGCCGGCGGAGAGCCCGGCGGCGTAGACCAGCGGGTAGAAGCCCATGTAGAAGTGGGGCACCATGGTCCAGGTCAGGCGGGCGCCCTCATCGACCACGACGGTGTCGCCGAAGAACTCCTCGAAGACCTGGCCCTGGAGCTGCATGATCGTCTTCAGCGTGATCGGCTTACGGGCCTCGGCCAGGGCGAAGAGGCGCCGCTCCAGGTCGGCCTCCAGCAAGTGGGTGACCATGTTGTGCATGAAGGTGCCGAGGAAGGACTCGATGATGTAGCGGCGGCGCCGAACGTCGGTGGTGCGCTCCAGGAGGTAGCCGCCCAGCAGCGCCTCGTTGGCCGTGGAGGGTGCCTCCAGGAAGAAGCGTCCCAGGTTGGCCAGCCCGCTGTTGATGAAGTTTTGGTTGACGCTGGAGAGGTACCTGTGGCAGCAGTGGCCAAGCTCGTGGGCCAACGTAAACGTGTTGCGGATGTTGTCCGACCAGGTCATCATGATCACCGGGTGCCAGCCGTAGATCCCCGAGTTGAAGGCGCCGTGCTCCTTGCCCTCGTTGTCGGCCCGGTCGATCCAGCGCTCGCTGAAGGCCTGGTCAAGCACCGCGCCGTACTCCGGCCCCAGCACCGCCAGCCCGTCCTTGATCACCTGAATGCCCTCTTCATAGGTCATGGCGGCGTTGAAGTCGGGGTCCAGCGACAAGTTCATGTCGTACCGGTGGACCTGGTCCAGGCCATGCACCCGCTTCCGCAGCTGCATGTAGCGCCGGACGTGGGGCGCCGCCTGCTTCAGGATCGTGTCCAGCACGTTGTTATAGACCTGCACCGAGACGCCGGTGGGGAAGAGGTGCATCTCCAGGGCGGAGCCGAAGCCCCGCAGCCGGGCGGTGGTCACCTCTTTGTTGATGTGGTTGGCAAGGGCGGTGGCCAGGGCGGTCTTGTGGGCGCCCAGCCCGGCGGTCAGCGACTCGTAGGCCCGGCGGCGGACCTCGCGGTCCCGGGACTGAGCAAGCTTGGCGTACCGGGCAATCGACATCGTCACCATGTCGCCATCGGCGTCCTGGACGGCGGGGAACTTCATGTCGGCGCCGGTGATCGCCCGGTACATGGTGTAGGGCGCCCCCAGGGCCGGCGTGAGCTCAGCGAGCACCGCTTCGGTTTCGGCAGAGAGCATGTGTGCCCGCTCGGCCCGCAGAGACTCGATGTGGAAGCGGTACTCAGCAAGGCCCGGCTCGGCGGCGAGGAAAGCGGCCATGCGCTCGTCGGCGATCCCCTGCACCTCGCTCACCAGGAAGGAGAGGGCGGAGGCGTACTTGGCGCCGACGGCGCCCGCCCGGGCCTGGAGCGCCTGACATTCGGGCGAGGTGCTCTCGACGGCGTAGCGATTGCTGGCGTAGCGGGCCACCTTCATCTGGCGCTCGGCCAGGGCGTCCCGCTCACGCAGGCAAGCGAGGAGGACGCTGGCGCTCTCGCCAAGGCGGCCCTTGTACGTGGCGGCGAAGGAGTCCGCCTCGGCCTCCACGGCGGCGGCCGCCGCTTCCCAGTCGGCGACGGTGGCGAAGAGGGGGGTCAGGTCCCAGGTCTGCTCGATCGGGACTTCGCTGCGCTGCGGACGGCTCTTCATCGCAGTTGATCACCCTTTGGAAGAAGGTTTTGCACCTTCATGTTACGACATACGAAGGAACCATCCCTGCCTATTCGAAGCTGATCACCCGGCCCGGCACGTAAGCCCGCAGGCGGCGCCCGGTTGCGATCTCCCCGGCGGCGGCGACCACCTCATCCTGGGTGGCGCCTGCTGGGACTGTCACGGTGGTCCGGACCTTGCCAGCTACCTGGACCGGGATCGTGACCATGGGCTCGGCGGCCATCTGGGGGTCGTACGTGGGCCAGGGATGCTGGTGGATCGACCCGGGGCGCCCCCATCGGTGCCAGATCTCCTCGGCGGCAAACGGGGCGAAGGGGCTGACCAGCTCAACCAGTGTGCGCACACCTGCCGGCCAGGGGCTGCGTTCCACCGTGGCCAGGAAGGACATCAGGGCGCTGATGGCGGTGTTGTAGCGGAAGGACTCGATCGCCTCGGTCACCGCCTTGATGGTGCGGTGCCGTTCCCGCTCGGCCGCCTCGCTCGGCTTGCCCTGCTGATCCGCCAGCTGGAACAGCCGCCGCAGGAAACGGTGGCAGCCGTCGATGCCAGCAGTCGCCCACTCCACCTGCTGGGCGGGGGGCGCCATGAACATCGCCCACAGCCGCAAAGTGTCGGCGCCGTACCGCTGCACCACCTCATCCTGGGTGATGACGTTGCCCTTTGACTTTGACATTTTCGCCCCGTTCAGGTAGACCATGCCCAGGGTGAACAGCTTGCGGACCGGCTCTTGGAAGCTCAGGAAACCCATGCTTTGAAGCGCCCGGCAGATGAAGCGGACGTACATCAGGTGCAGGATGGCATGCTCGGCGCCGCCGACGTAGGTGTCGACCGGCAGCCAGCGGGCAACGGCCTCGGGGTCGAAGGGCCGGCTGGTATCCCTGGCGGAGATATAGCGATACAGGTACCAGGAGGAGTCGACGAAGGTGTCCATGGTCTCCACCGCCCGGCGGGCCGGGCCGCCGCAGCTCGGACAGGCCCGGTGGACAAAGTCGTGCGCCGAGGCCAGGGGCGGCTCCCCCTTGGGGGTGAAGTCGACCGTGCGGGGCAGAGACACGGGCAGTTCGGACTCGGGCACAGGAACGGTCCCGCAGGTCGGGCATTCGACCATCGGGATGGGGGCGCCCCAGTAGCGCTGGCGGCTGACCAGCCAGTCCCGCAGGTGGTAGGAGCCATCCTCGCCCTTGCCGATCCAGTGACGCTGCTGGGTCTTGACCATCTCGGGCCATTCGGGCAGCTGGTCCAGCCCCGCCAGCAGATCGTCGGCGAAGGCTGTGATCCGGAAGAACCACTGCTCCAGGTCCCGGGCGACCACCTTGGTCCCGCAACGCTCGCACTTGCCGGTCTCCTCGCCGCGCCCTTCCGTCGGCATGCCGGCCTCCGGTGGGCACCCGGCCTGGGTCGGAGCCGGGCCGCCGACCACCTGCTCGTTGGCCAGCGCCGTGTGGCAGGCGGGGCACCAGTTGACCGGCGCCTTCGCCTTATAGGCCAAGCCGTGGTTATACAGCTGGACGAAGAGCCACTGGGTCCAGCGGTAGTAGTCCGGGTCGCAGGCGGCCACCTCGCGGTCCCAGTCGTAGCTCATGCCGATCTCTTTTAGCTGCTCGGTCATCTCGGCGATGTTGCGCCGGGTGTGCTCCTCCGGGTGGACCCCGGTCAGGATTGCCGCGTTCTCGGCGGGCAGGCCAAAGGCGTCCCAGCCGATCGGATGCAGTACGTCGTAGCCCTGCCGCCGCCGGAACCGGGCCTGCACGTCGCTGATGGTGTAGTTCCGGACGTGGCCCACATGCAGCTTGCCGGAAGGATACGGGAACATCGGGACGACCATGAAGGGGCGGGGGGCGTCGGTGGAGACACGGCCGAACCCGGCCTCTTCCCAGACACGGCGCCAGTGGGGCTCAAAGCGGGCAAAGTCGAACGGTGCGGACATGGAGAACCACTCCTTTGCGATTTGCCCCACGAACAGGAAAAAAGCCCCCGCCTCCTGCTTCTGACAGCAAGAGGCGAGGGCCTTAAGCGCTCGCGGTACCACTCTTGTTAGACGCCAGCCGTACGCTCTGACGCCCATCTTGGTAACGGTGCCAACACACCGCCGGTTTGATAACGGAGCCAGAACTCCGTCCGCAGCTTACAACCCGAATTGGGTTCAGCCGGCCGCTCGGGGAGGAGGCACCTGGATGTCGTACCGCTGCTTCGCACCGACCAGCAGCTCTCTGAAGGCGTGACACACCGGGTGAACGAGTCCCGTCATCGCGTTATTCGTGGGTTGTTCTGAATTGTATTCTAACGGTGCGGTGATTGTCAAGCGGCAGGGAGTCCATCTATGCCGGTAGAAACCTTAGGATTCAATTGCGTTTCAACGGCAGACTTATTGACGGAATGAGACTAACTTGACTAGAATATCAATTAACAAGCAAGCGCTTGGTATATTGTCAGGAGGATCGGCCATGCCACGCCCCGGACGCAAGGAGAATCTCTTGGAGGCAGCGGTCTCGCTCTTCAGTCGCAAGGGGTATCACGGGACCACGGTTCGCGACATCGCTGTGGAGGTAGGCATGCTCTCGGGCAGCCTCTACGCGCACATCTCCACCAAGGAGGATCTCCTGTACGAGATCGTTCTGAGGGCGTCCGACCAGTTCACGGCCGCGGTAGAGCCGATCGTCGGCAGTGAGGGGAGCGCCAGCGAGAAGCTGCGCCGGGCCATGGCGGCCCATATCGGGGTGGTGGCTCAGTCGCTGGAGGGCGCCACGGTCTTCATGCACGAGTGGAAGGCCCTGTGCGACGAGCGGCGTCAGGTAATCGCCGAGAAGCGGAACGCCTATGAGCGGCTCTTCGCCCAGATTATCAGGCAGGGCATCGAGAGCGGCGAGTTCCACCCGGTGGACGAGAAGTTTTCCCGGCTCCTGATTCTGAGCGCTGTGAACTGGCTCTACGAGTGGTATAACCCGGGCGGCCCCCTTGGCCCGGAGGCGGTGGCAGACAAGTTCGCCGACCTGCTCCTGGAGGGGATGATCGCCAAACGCTAGTCAAGGAGGCGACCACGCATGATCATGACCGACGAAGAGAAGCTCGCACAGTTTATGGCCCGCATCGAGCGGGGCGAGAAGATCGAGTCCACCGACTGGATGCCCGATGAGTACCGGGTGACGCTGGTCAAGTTCATGCAGATGCACGCCCTCTCCGAGATCATGGGCGCCCTCCCCGAGAAGGAGTGGGTTCCCAAGGCCCCCACGCTGGCCCGCAAGCTCTCCCTGATGGCCAAGGTCCAGGATGAGATGGGCCACGGCCAGTTGATCCTCCGGGTCGCTGAGGATCTGGCCGCCCCGCTGGGCAAGACCCGCGAGGACCTGGTGGAGGAGCTCTTCACCGGACAGGCCAAGTTCCACAACGTTTTCCATATGCCGGCGCCCACCTGGGCCGACTGCGGGATCATCGGCTGGCTGGTCGACGGCGCGGCTGTGGTCTCCCAGGCCGCGCTGCTCGACTCCAGCTACGGACCTTACGCCCGGGTGCTGCAGCGCGTCTGTGCGGAGGAAGGCTTCCACATTCAGCACGGCGAGTCGATCTGCCTGGCGATGGCAGAGGGCGCCCCCGAGCAGCGCCAGATGCTCCAGGAGGCGCTCAACCGCTGGTGGGAGTCGCTGCTGCTCTTCTTTGGCCCGGCCGACACCACCAGCGCATCTGCCCAGATCCTGCTGAAGTACCGCTTCCGCACCAAGACCAACGAGGAGCTGCGGCAGAAGTTTTTCACCAAGTACGTGCCGCGCATCTGGTCGCTGGGGCTGACCCTTCCCGACCCTGACTTCCGCTGGAACGAGGCGGAGCAGCGCTGGGAGTACACCGCCCCGGACTGGGCGAAGCTGAAGGCGATCGCCAAGAACCAGGGACCGCTCTCCCAGTACCGCCTTGGTCTGCGTCAGATGTCCTACGAGCAGACCCGCTGGGTCCGCGAGGCGCTGCTGGGCGGCCCGAGCACGGCGGGGGTGGCGTAAATCATGAAACCGGTGTTCAACGTCTACGAGGTCTTCATCCAAAAAGATCACGGCACCCCGCATATCTGGGTCGGCAGCGTCGATGCCGGCACTCCCGATGATGCCCTGCTCCTGGCCCGTGAGAACTTCCTGCGCCGGGACACTGCCGTGTCGATCTGGGTGGTCAAGCAGGAGAATATCTGCCGGACCGACTACGAGGACAAGGATTTCTTCGCCCGGGAGAGCGACAAGCAGTACCGGATGCTGACCGGCTATAACAAGGCGAACGCCGAGAAGTGGCGCAAGTATAAGAAGAACCTGCTCGATCTGGAGAAGGACTTCGTAAAGGACTGATCACCATGGCGGATCGGATGCTGATTGAGCTGCTCTACCAGCTGGCCGACGATGAGCTGGTGATCGGGCACCGCGACTCGGAGTGGCTGGGCCTGGCGCCCCATATCGAAGAGGATATTGCCTTTGGCTCCATCGCCCAGGATGAGGTCGGTCACGCCACCATGTTCTACCGGCTGCTGGAGGAGCTGGGGGAGGGGAAGGCGGACGATCTGGCCTTCCTGCGCCCGGCCGCCGAGCGGCGCAACGCCGTGCTGTTGGAGCGCCCCAACGGGCAGGGAACATACTTGGAGAACCCCAAGTTCGACTGGGGCTTTACGATCGCCCGGCGCATGGTCTATGACCTGTTCGATGCGATTCGCCTGGAAGCGCTGAGCCGTTCGGCCTGCGAGCCCCTGGCCCTGGTCGCCGCCAAGATCCGGCGCGAGGAGAAGTACCACCTGCTGCACCACGCCACTTGGTTCAAGCGCCTGGCCACCAGCACGCCCGAGGCGCGCCGCCAGCTGGAGGCAGGCATCGCCAAGGTATGGCCCGAGGTGGGCGGGCTCTTTGCAATGGGCTTTGTGGCGGCCGGCGAGCTCTTCCCCATGACCACGGACGAGCTGGTGGACCGCTGGACCGCCGAGTTCAAGGCCCAGTTTGCCGCTGCCGGCCTGACCTGGCCGAGCGCCATGCTGATGCGCCCGCCCCTGGGCCTCGACGGCCGGCGGGGCCAGCACACGCCCGACCTGGACAGCCTGCTTTCCACCATGGGCGAGGTGACCCGGGCGGTGCCGGGCGCCCAATGGTAGCCGAAGCGGCCCTCTGGGCCGCCCTGGCCGAGGTGAAGGACCCCGAGATTCCCCCGGTGAGCGTGGTCGACATGGGCATGGTCAGCCGGGTCACGGTGGACGGCGCCCGGATCGTCATCGAGATGACCCCGACCTTCGTGGGCTGCCCGGCGCTCGATATCATCCGCAAGAACGTGACCGACCGAGTCATGCAGGTACCGGGCGCCGCCGAGGTGGAAGTCCGCTTCGTCTTCGACCCGCCCTGGACCTCGGAGCGCATCACCGAGCAGGGGCGCGAGCGCCTGAAGAGCTTTGGCATTGCGCCTCCCATGCGGGAGAGCTCCGGCAGCCTCATCAACCTCGACGAGGTGCCGCCCTGCCCCTACTGTGGCTCCCACGATACCCATATGGAGAACCTCTTCGGCCCCACGGCCTGCCGGTCGATCTACTACTGTGACGCCTGCCGCCAACCCTTCGAGGGCATGAAAACGGTCTAGTACACACCACTGCTCCCGCCTGGGAGCAGTTCTTTTATTGGCCGCGGACTTTTCGGCGTTTTACGCCTTTTCGTCCCCCGCACAGCCTCGCCGCTTTGCGGCGCCGTGCTCGGGATGCGCGGATTGCGCTGATTTCCGGTCATTCGCGGATGACGATACACGGTAAAATATATATTAATTTATATATTTTCGGGAATCCTCCCTGGTAATCCGCGATTGGGATTAAAATCAGCGTCATCCGCGCATCCGCGGCCATAAAATGTCCGAAAAGCCCAACCTGCAGGAGTCTGATGCTTCAGAGAGCGAAATATTTCGGTAGTGCACCTAGCGAGGGGAGCTGCCGAAATGCCACGGGACTTCGCCAAGTTGGAAGAGTTCATTCAGGACCGCATGGGACAGACGAAGCTGGCCGGTCTGAGCCTGGCGGTGGTTGAGGGCGACCAGATCACGTACAAGCGAGGGTTCGGCCTGCGGAACCTGGAGAAGGGGCTGGCTGCGACCCCGTCGACCCTGTACTGTATCGGCAGCGTCACCAAGTCGATTACCTGCCTGGCTATCATGCAGTTGCAGGAGCAGGGGCTCCTGAGCGTGGAGGACCCGGTCGACCGGTTTCTGCCGCTGAAGGTGCGGCCCTTCGGCGAACCGATCCGCATCAAACATCTGATGAGCCACACCAGCGGCATCCCGGCGCTGGCCTACCTGGAGAACGTGCTGAGCCATCACTACGGCTCGGTGGACAAGTACCTGCCCATCGGCAGCGTCGATGATATGCTCACCTTCATCAACGGCGCCGAGGACTGGGTCTTCACCCGGCCCGGCGAGCGGTGGTTCTACTTCAATGAGGGATACATCCTGCTGGGCGGCATCGTGGAGAAGATCACGGGCAAGCCCTTCGCGGCGTACGTGCAGGAGCGCATCCTCACCCCGCTTGAGATGAACCGGTCCTCCTGGGACCAGGGCCGTTTCACCGCTGACGGGGACGCTGCGGTGGCCTACGTGACCAACCTGGAGGGCAAGCACCTCGCCAACCACTACCCCTGGGGCCAGGCGATCGCCGACGGCGGCCTGATCAGCAGCGTGGAGGATATGGGCCGATACATCGCCATGTACCTGAACGGGGGCCGGGGCGTGGCCCGGCCTGAGTCTGTGCTCGCCATGATGACCCCGCAGGTGGCGACCCCGCCCCGGGACATGGTGACCGGCGACCCGGTTTCGGGCTACGGCTTCGGTCTGAGCGAGCAGGACTTCTTCGGGCGCCGTCTGATCGGCCACAGCGGCGCCATGTACGGCGCCACCGCAGGCATGCAGTTCCTGCCGGATCAGAAGCTGGGCGTCGTGGCGCTGGCGAACGGCACGGGCTACGCCATGACCACCTTTACCTCCTTCGCCCTGGCGGTGCTCCTCGGGGAGGACCCCTGGCAAATGCCGGCGCTGCGGACCGAGAAGGTGCTGACCGAGCTTGCCGGCTCCTATGAGACCTACAAGGGGACGTACTCCTGCCGCATCAAGCGCAGCGGGGACTTCCTGATGATCGAGTTCAAGAACAAGCTCTCCGAGTCCAGCTCGCCGCTGGTTCCGGTGGACTTGAACCCGGAGCATCCCCGCTTCTTCACCCTGGGCGGCGGCCGCCGGTCCGAGGTGGAGTTCGTCTGTAAGGACGGGCAGGTGGACCTGATCTACGAGCGGTATCGCTTCCGGCGGACGGGGAAATAAGCACGAACCCCCCGCCTGCAAGTGCTCAGGCGGGGGCCGTTCGGTCTAGCCGTGACCGTCGGTCATGGGATTTGCCGGCCCTGCCGCCCGAAATGGCGGGTCGACTTGCTGCATCATCTTGTCCAGATCGTCCTTGGTGACGGCGGTCTGGGGGTGGTCAGGCTTGGTCTTGTACCCCTCCCGGGGCTGCGGCTGCTGTTTGATGTCCGAGTGCATAGGTGGTTATCACCTCCTCGGGAACTATTCTGCCCAGATTTTCAGGACCGGAGGTGCTGATTCTTTGGAGCGCCAAAACATCTCCAGCGGGGCGCCGTGGGAGGCCATCGTAGGCTACAGCCGCGCCGTGCGGGTCGGAAACTCCGTCCACGTCGCCGGCACCATCGCCACTGGCGACGACGGCCTGATCGTCTCTGTTGGCGATCCCTACGGCCAGACGATCCACATCCTCAGGAAGATCGAGGCCGCCCTGAAGCAGGCCGGTGCCAGTATGGGCGACGTCGTGCGGACGCGCATGTTCGTCACCGACATCAGCCAGTGGGAGCAGATCGGCCGCGCCCACGGCGAGTTCTTCCGCGAGATACGGCCCGCCGCCACCATGGTGGAGGTCAGCCGGCTGATCAGCCCGGAAGCCCTGGTGGAGATCGAGGCAGAAGCCGTGGTTCCGTAACGGCCGTTGACGCCCTTTGCTCGCAGCATCCTTACCCACGGGGGATGAAATCGTGCTAACTCGTATCACCACACTGCCGCAAGACAAGCCGATCGCCGGGGTCCATGTCGTTCCCTATACCGAAGACGGGCACATCGTGATGGGCTGGAACCGGAAGGACTGCCTGCTGGAGACCGTCGGGGGCCGCATCGAGGCTGGTGAGACCCATGAGGACGCCCTTCGTCGAGAGGCGAGGGAGGAGGCCGGCCTCGAGCTTGAGGGGCCGTTCGTTCCCTTTGCCGCCTGGTACTGGAACTCCACGGATACCTACACCGTCTGGTACGTGGCCCGGGTGGCGGGGTTCGGCGAGGTGCTGCCCGGGTTTGAGACCAGCGGGCGGGTGGTCTTCACCGTGGAGACCGCCCGGGGGATCGTCGGAAGCCTCGCACATGACGCTAGCCGTGAGATTCGCCGGCAGATTCTGGCGTGGGCCCAGGAGGTCCACGACGGTCATGGGAAGTAAGCTTGGCCATTTGCTCCCCTTGCTCGCGGTGGCTGCAGCGGTCGGCTGGGCGTTCGACGCCCTGAATGTCCCGGTGGGATGGCTCCTTGGCCCCATGGCGGTTGGATTGGCAGCTTCAGCGCTGAACGGAAAGCCGCAGCCCCTGCCGTCGGGCTTTCAGATCGTGGGGCAGGCGGTGATCGGCGTTTCCACGGGCGTCAGCTTCCCCTTGGCGACCCTGTTGCGCATCGGTACCCATGCGGTGCCACTGACCCTGGCGGTGCTGTTCACCGGCGGCCTCTCCCTGCTCAACGGCTACCTGCTCTGGCGCTGGGCCGGGGTCGAGCGGGCAACCGGATTTATCGGCTCCCTCCCCGGCGCCGCGTCGAGCATGGTGGCCATGAGCGACGAGATGGGCGCCGACGCCGTAGTCGTGGCGATTTTGCAGTACCTGCGGCTACTGATGGTGGTCTTTCTGACCCCTCCGGCCGTGGGATGGCTCTTCCCGAGCAGTGCCAGTCACGTCGCGGGCGCAGCACATGCCGGCGGGCTGCCTGCTGCACCGGTGCTGCTGAACCTGGCCGTGCTGGCAGCCGCCGGAGCTGTGGGAGCATGGGGCGGCCGAAGGATCCACCTGCCCTCCCCGACCTTTCTGGGGCCCTTCTTGGTCGCGCTGGCCCTGTCGTGGACCCTGCCCTACCAGTTCCACCTGCCGCAGGTCGTCTTTGCTGCGGGCATGATTGCGGTTGGCGTCTCCATTGGGTCCCGCTTCGACGTAGCCACCGCCCGCAAGCTCGGGAGGGTGGCACTGGTGGAGGCGCTCCTGGTCCTGGCGTTGATCGGGGTGTGCCTGGCGGTGGGCGTGCTGTTCCACCTGACCACCGGCATCGACACGATGACGGCGGTACTGGGCTCCACGCCGGGCGGGATGGATGTTATGGTCGCAAGCGCCGTCCAACTGGGTGGTGATTCGGGTCTGGTTCTGGCCATGCAGATGACCCGCTGGCTGATCGTGTTGCTGGCCGGGCCCTGGGTCACCGTCCGCCTGATCGGAGGCAAGCGGAACGCATAGCAAATCGGGGCCGGCTCGTGACGAGCACGGCCTCCTTCTTTTGGCATCTATTGACAATATCGATATGAAATGTTATAATCGGCCCGAATTGGGAGTGATTCCCTGAAAGATGGCCCGTGCCGGAAAGGGGTCCATCCATGGCGCAACGGTTCGCCTGGGGCCTGCGTCTTCTGCTCCTTTGTGTGTTCCTGCTCGTATCGCTGGGATCGTTTTTCATAGGGCGCAACGGCGTCTATGGCTCGATGCGCCGGGAGTTGGTGGCCCTGGCCCGGACCGGCGCGGCGTATATCGACGCTGAACAGGCCAGACGTCTGGCCGCAGGGGAGGAGAAGGCGGCTAACCAGGCAGCGTTGCTGCTGCAGTTGGACCACCTCGTGAGCGCTACTCCTTCCATCCGCTATGCCTACCTGCTCACGCCCACCGCGGACCCGACTGTCTACCGCTTTCTGGCTGACACCGACCGCGAAGGGCCGGCCGGCTTTCTCGAGGAGTTCGACGCTAGTGCTCTTCCGGCGCTGCTGGAGGCGGTGCGCAGCCCGGGCGCCGACGAGACCATCACCGAAGACAAGTGGGGCTACTGGCTGAGCGGCTATGCACCAGTCAAGGACCGTACTGGGCTCACCGTGGCGGTGCTGGGTGTTGACCTGCCCGCCGATTGGGTTCAGAGGCAGATGCTACTCGTATTGGCGGCTTCTGCGGTAATCGGGGTTCTGGCTGCCGTGGCGACGGCCGTGCTGGCCAGCTGGCTGTCGGTCGGCCTGAACAACCGGGTACACGACCTGACCGTGCGGGTCCGAACGCTGTCGGAGCGGGTGGGTGAGGCGCCCGCGGTCGATGTCGCAGCGGCTCAGGAGGAGACAACCGAGCTGCTTCGGTACTATGAGGCCATGGTAGAGAAGCTGGAGTTGAGTCGAGAGGATCTCAGCCGCCTCTTCGACCAGACGCTCGGCGCCCTGGCGGCCGCCATTACCACCCGCGATGCCTACACGGGCGATCATTCCGAAGGGGTGGCCCAGCTCACCGAGGCCATCGCCGACCGGCTGGGGATCGTCGGACAGGACCGGGTGCACCTGCGGTACGGCGCCACGCTGCATGACATCGGGAAGATTGGCGTGCCCGACCGAATCCTCCTGAAGCCTGGCCCGCTCACCCCCGAGGAGCGACGGGAGATAGAGGAGCATCCGCGCCTGGGCTATCAATTGCTGTACAAGGTCGAGGCGCTCCGGCCTGTGGCCGAAATCGTCCTGTCGCACCACGAACGCTGGGACGGCAAGGGGTATCCCCGGGGGCTGGCCAGTTCGGAGATTCCGCTGGCGGCCCGCATTATCTCCGCCGTGGATGCCTTCAGTGCCATGACCACCGATCGTACCTACCGCAAGGCCCGGCCCGTGGAGTGGGCCCTGGAGGAGATCTCCCGCAACGCGGGTTCCCAGTTCGACCCTGCCGTGGTGCACGCCATGGTCGACGCAGTCCGAGCCCAGCATCTCGTGCGGGCGAATTCATCGGCGGTCTGATTATCAAACCCCTCTCTGGTCAAGAATCATGGCCAGGGAGGGGTTTCCATTATGCAGGACGCAGGTGTGCGCGACAGGGTGCGGCGCGTGCTGGAAAAGCATGCAGGCGACGAGCGAATGCTTGACGGGTATTGGCAGTGGGCCTCGAACCCCACGCCGCCCTCCGCCGGCTATGCCCTCGAGGAGAACTGCGGCTTTATTTCAACGAACCTGTTGACTCGGTATGAACAGCCGGCGATCGACCTGGTCACGAAGATCGCCGCGGAGTGTCGGGAGCTACGGCAGGAAGCCTCTGTTTACGACCTACGCCAGGCTATCTTCTCCGTGCTGGGCAGCGAGGTGGGGGAGGTCCTGCGGGAGGGCGTTCTGCGCCGGCTCCACGCGGATACGCCCGCCAGGCGGCTGCTGGCAGCCTGGCTGGTCAACCGAGCGCGCTGGAATTTCCAGCCCGGGCGCGAGGCCTGGATCGGCGGCGAGTTTGACTGGTCGCTGGGAATCGACCTGGAGGCCAGCGGCAAAGATCTTCAGACCGACCTGGCCCGCTCGCTTTATGGGGAGGACGCTTGCTTGGTTGACCTGACCCGAGAGGCGTTGGCTGTGGGCTTGATCAACCGCATGTTTTACCGGAACGTCTTCGGACGGATGGAGCCGAAGATCCGGCCGGGTCCCCGGATCCCGCTGGACTCTGTAGCATATTGAGACCGAACATCGGATACCCTGGGAACGTACTTCCAGGTAGCGGGAATCTCCCCGCAGGCGGAGGTGGTTCCATGGAGAGCTTGTCCGTTCGGGTGCGCAATCCGTTTGCCCTGAAGGAGTCGCTCCAGGTCGCACTGGAGGTTGCGTGGCCCGACCTGCCCCCCGATCGGGTCTGTCATGTACGGGCTTTCCTTGGCCAGGTTCCGACCCTGATCCATCCGGTCACCCTGCAAGTGGGGAGGCTGGAGCGCCTGGCGCTGCTGGCCTGTTCCCGATACTTCCTTCAGAGCCGCACGGCATACTGGCTTCGTGAGGACTTCATCACCGCCATTCGCGAACTCGAGCGTGAGTTGCAGGCGTGTGCGACGTAACGGCGCCCGTCGGGACAAAGAGGTCCCGGCGGGCTTGTTTCTTCACATCCGTGGTGTCACTTCACATAAACTAGGTTGAGTAGGACCGAGGAGGTATCGGCGGTGAGCGGAAACAAGGCGCCCCTGACTGTCTGGGTGCCGCCAGGCAGTACGACCCTGGCCTCACCGGGGGTAGAGGTCCACACCATGGGTCAGGGCGGTGGGGGCCGCGAACCACGCCGGGCGCCCGCCAGGGAGACGAAGGAGAAGAAGGAGAAGAAGGAGAAGAGAGGGGCGCCGGCGCAGGATCCGAGGCTGATCTCAACCGGCTGGAAGTACCGGCCGGGCGCAGCCATGCCGTCCCGGGCTCAGGCGCCGACCGTTGGCGACCCCGAGTCCGAGCTTGCGTACGTGACCCCGGAGCTACTGGCCACGGCGCAGGAGGTGATGGCCCGTTACGACATGCGGGTCGGCGAGATGACGTTTATTACCGCCAAACCCGACAAGGGCGGGGCGATCTGGCGCATAGAGACCAACCATGGCCCCCGGAGCCTCAAGCAGTTGCACAGACCCGCCGCCCGGAGCCTCTTTAGCGTTGGCGCCCAGGTCTACCTCAGGCACCAGGGCGCTCGGGTGCCGATGATGATCAACTCCAAGGATGGCGTGCCTTACGTCGAGAAAGATGGTAAGCTGTGGATCGTAACGGAGTGGGTGGAGCCGCTTTATCCGGCGTCGAAGGTCGACCTCGAAGGGGCGGCGGCGCTCTGCTACGGGCTTGGCGAGTTCCATCGCATCTCCAGGGGGTATGAGCCGCCCCACGGCGCCCAGAAGGCCTCGCGGATCTACCGCTGGCCTAAGACCTACGCCAAGGTGCTGACCAAGATTGGCTGGTTCCGAACCATCGCCGACGCCTATCGTGAGATGCCGGCCAGCGCGACGCTCCTCTCGTTGGTGGATGGCTACGAAAGGCAGGCAAGCGAGGCGCACCAACGCCTTTTGGCGTCGCCTTACGCCAGCCTCGTCCAGCGCGGGGAAACGGCATGGGGCCTCGCTCATCAGAATGACCGCACGCAAAGTACACGCGACCGATCGGCACCGTCGCCCGTCTCATGAAGAGAAGTTTCAAGGAAGGTGACTCCATGCGGAACTGGCGCACGGTCGCCGTATCGCTCTGCCTGGTCTTGTTGCTGCCCGGTTGCCTGCCCCGCCCCCACGACCCGGTGGGCGGGCCTGCGCCGGTTGGCCATGCCGAGTCGGACAAGCCTCCTGCGGAGGCGAAACTCCCGGCTCTGCCACTCTGGTCGCCGACTGGCTTGTCCCTCACCGGCGAAGACCGGCAGGACGTCGCATCGTACACGTATGCATCGGTGACCATCGGCGAGGTGGATCTGCAGCCGGTGCGGGTTCCCGGCGGGGTGCTGTTCTTGCAGCTCCAGGGCGACGAGGTCTGGCTGCACGGGACGCGTTCTGCTCGGGGCGGCTACACGCCGCTGATGGCGCCGAGGATCCTGTACCGCCTGCCGCTAAAGGTCGGCGACTCCTGGCAGGTCGAATTTCCCGGGACCACCGGGGCAGCGTACTCCTTTGAGGTGGAGGCGGTGGAACCAGTCGCTACGCCAAGCGGTGAACGGCCCACAGCCAGGGTAACAACCCGCCGGAACGGACGGCTGGACGGCACAGAGTGGTGGGCGCCCGGCTATGGGCTGGTCCGCACCCGTGACAGCCGGGGGGCCGAGTGGACCGCCGCGCGAGAGGTCCGAGAGAGCGCCAAGGACGTTGAGGCGGTGGGGCGCCCGGCACCGAACGTGAAGGCGATCCTGTGGGATGACGGCACAACGTTCCGGGTAACCACCTTGGACGGCGTCCGGGAGCTCTTCCGTACAGATGACGCTTACTGGCGCAGCTCCTACAGGTGGGCCCGGATCGGTGCTCAGGACGTGCTGATGAACCTGCACACCCCGGGCAGCTGGGGGCTCGTCAAGTACACGGCCAAGGCGTACGACCCTGCGACCGGCCGGATGGCTGAGATCCCCTGGGTCTCCTCGGCCGGCGAGAGTGAGCAGGTGTCAGGTCTCGGAGACTGGTCCGAGGACGGTGTGTTCCGGCTCAATGACTTCACAGGCTACCCGATCCGGTGGTACACTTACCGCTACGACGGGAAGGTGATGCGGGCCGAGCCCACCGATGATCAGGTGATCAGGGTCGGCTCTGCGCAGGCGCTGGTGGACCGACTGATCGATGTGCCACCGCTCGGGGAGAAGGACTTGGTGGCCATGTTCCAACACCCCACAGAGGGGCGCTCAGCCTGGCAGGCACTGCAGGCAGCCGGGTGGTCGCCGATCGGCGGCGCAAAAGTCGTCCCGCTGGGCGACGGGGCCTTCGAGGTGACGGAGGGCAAGGTGCACTTCCGGGTCCGGGTCGTCGACGGGGCCTATGATTTCCAGTTACGGGAGTTCGAGATGCTCGACTGAATCGCCGGGCGCCGCCGAGAAACCCTCGGCCGGTGCCCTTTTTTCGTCCGTGGTCAGGCGGCGCAGGACCAAGTGGGAGAGGAGCGAGTCGATGTGGGTCAGCGCCCGGTGAGCCCTGTCCGCATCCTCAATCCAGCGTTCAATCAGACCGATCTCCATGATTCCCTCCAAAATAAACAGACTGGTCGGTCTAAAATCCGTTGACATACCTGTCGCCACCTGCTACATTGATGTCAAACAGACCGACTGGTCTGTCTAACATCAAGGAGGAACCGCACATGTTAGCTGCGCAGAATCCGAGCGTGTCTCGCCATCTCCGGGAGTCGTCCGCTGTCGCCGACCGCACCCCCGTCTATATCGGCCTGGCATACCTGGTGTTCTGGACTGCGCTGGCGATCAATCCGGTACACCGCTTCGACTGGATGCTGGAGAACATCCTGATCTTCCTGTCGGTGGGCGCCCTGCTGCTGACCTACCGGGCCTTCCGCTTCTCAAACGCCTCCTACCTGCTGATTGCCCTCTTCATGGCGCTGCATACCGTGGGCGCCCATTACACCTACGCCGAGACCCCGGTGGAAAGCCTCTTCGGGGGCGTGCTCCACAACGGTCGCAACAACTTCGACCGGTTGGTCCACACCAGCTTTGGCCTGCTGATCGCACTTCCCGCCCTGGAGGTCCTGGTGGGGCTGATGAAGGTTCCCCTGAAGTGGGCTTACGGCCTGGCTGTCATCGTGATCCTGGCCGCCGGCGCCTTCTTTGAGCTGATCGAAATGTGGGTCGCCAACATCGTGGCTCCGGACCTGGGCGCCATGTACCTGGGTTCCCAAGGCGACGTCTGGGATGCCCAGCAGGACATCGCCGTGGCCATGTACGGCGCAGCGGTCACCATGGCCATCGTGTGGGCCGTGCGCAGGTGGCGGGCCAGCCGCCAGGTCAGCGCCGCCTAAGGAAGCCGGATCCATTCGACAGCGACCATCGGCGGCTCCTGCGACCCGGCCCGGCGGTAGACCGTTACCGACCCGGCCAGGGCTCGCAGGAGCTGTTTCTGTTCCGGCACGGTCAGGAGCTCCCAGGGGTGCAGTTCATTCAGCGCTTCCAGCAAGGCGCCGGGCGCCTGTGCCAGCTCGCCCGCCCTGGCCCGCAGCGCCAGCAGGCGCTGCTCCAGGGCGCCCTGCTCCCGGTCGATGGACGCCAGTTCCTCCGTGTAGAGCCGGGCAGGAAGCTCACCCCGGCGGTAGTCTCGCTCCAGGCGGTGGCGGCGGGCCTCCAGGCCCGGCCGCTCGGCCTCCGTGGCGGCGGCCTGCGCCCGCACCTCCGCTGCCTGCTGCTCGACCGCCTCCTGCAGGCGGGGGAGGAGGCGGTCCCCGCACAGGCGCCGCAGGATGTCCCGGACTCGCTGGGCCAGCGCCGCCTCCACCGGACCCGCCGGGATATGCCCCGCGCTGCACGCCCCCTTTCCCTGGCGCTTCCGGGCGCCGCAGTAGTAGTAGGCCCGGCCGCCCACCTGCTTGCCGCCCAGCGGCGCCCCGCAGGTGCAGACGGCCACGCCGCTCAGCAGGTAGTCGCTGTAGGTGGGCTTGCTCCCCGCCTGCGGGCGCCGTCCTGCAAGGAGCTGCTGGACCTCCGCCCAGACCGGGCGCTCCACCAGGGCGGGGAGGGCGCCCACCACCCGGGCGTAGCGGGGGCGCCCGAACCGGACCGTGGCGGGGGCGCCCTGGCGCTCCCGCTGCTCCCGGGTCGTCCGGGTGCTGCGCCCGTACTCCAGCACGCCGGCATAGGCCGGGTTCCCGAGGACCCGCCGCACGGCCAGGGCGGTCCAGGGGCGCTCGCGGTGCAGGACCTGACCCTCATTGAGCGCCTGGGCAATGGCCTGCACCCCACTGCCCAGCCGGTAGCGATCAAAGATCGACCGGACCACCACGGCCTCGTGCTCGACCACCGCAAAGCTGCCGGGGGCGGCGCCCCGTGTGTAGCCATAGGGAGGGCGGAACCCGGGGTTGAGTCCCTGTTCGGCCCGCTTGATCTTCCCGGCCAGGGTGCGCTCCCGGATGATGCTGCGCTCGTACTCGGCGAAGGAGACCAGGATGTAGAAGAACATCTTCCCGGCGGGGGTGAGGGTGTTGACCTCCTCGGTGGTCGACTTGATGTAGCAGCGGCCCTCCCAGTCACGCAGGACCAGGTCGACGATATCGACCACCGAGCGGGAGAGCCGGTCGATCTTGTAGACGACCACGCACTGCACCTGGCCGGACGCCACATCCCGCCGGAGCCTGGTCAGGGCGGGCCGGTCGAGGCTGCCCCCGCTGTAGCCGTCGTCGACGTAGACAAGGTCGTCCCGGTACTGCCAGCCCTGGGAGCGCAGGTAGTGCTGGCACCGCTCCAGCTGGGTCTGGAGCGTCGTGCCCTCGCCCTGGTCATCGGTGGACCACCGGATGTAGATCGCCACCTTATCCGCCGCAATCTCGGCCGGCAGCAGCATCGCTGGCTCCCTCCTCGGCGCAAGGTACGCCGCCGCCGGGTGGGATATGCGATCGTTCATCAGGACTACGGATGGTCCAACGGCCAGATGGGCGAGGGCGGCATCTGGATCATCGACCTGGACGGCGTCGCCTACGATCTGCCGATTCGCGACCTGCGGAAACTGATCACCAGTACCATGGATGATATGGGCGTCTGGGATGTGACATGGATGAAGGCCATGATTCAGGCGTACCACCAGGCCAATCCCATCGAGCATGACCTGTTTCAGGTCCTGCTGATCGATATGGCTCTACCCAACGAGTTCTACAAGAACGTCAAGAGAAACGTAAGCATAAGCATACACCCTGACCGAGCGTGCTGAGGCGGCAGGGGGGGTTGGAGTGTTTGCGCGAATCTACGCGCGCGTTTCCACGGATGAACAGGCGGCCACGGGCTTTTCACTTGCCGGCCAAATGGAACGGTTGGAGGCATTCTGCACGTCCCAGGGGTGGGAGGTTGTCGGCCGGTATGTCGATGAAGGTACATCGGCTAAGGACTTAAACCGTCCGGAATTCCAACGCCTACTCCACGAAGTCCGGCCTGGAGACGTCGTGCTGGTGTATAAGCTCGACCGCCTCACCCGCAGTGTCCGTGACCTCGACGAATTGCTTCGTAACTTCGACCGACAGGGGATTATGTTCCGCTCAGCGACCGAGCAGTTCGACACCACCACCGCTACCGGTCGCCTGTTCATTCGCATGGTGGCCGAAATGGCGCAGTGGGAACGGGAGACGATCGCTGAGCGCACGACGTTCGGCAAGCAGAAGAAGGCCCGGGCCGGTGAGTGGGGGGGAGGGCGTGTCCCCATGGGGTACATGACCGTGCCCACGGAGAGGGTGAAGGCCGGGCGGGCGCTACTGCAGCTCGTGCCGGATCCGAGCACCGCCCACCTTATTCCCATGATCTATGAGCGCTACCTGGCCGGCGAGGGGATTCGAGCGATAGCGCTGTGGCTGAATGAGGAGTTGGGCGCCCGCACTCCCCTTGGCAACAAGTTCCACGCCTTGACCATCAGCCGCATCTTGACCAACCCTGTGTATTGCGGTGACATCGTGACTGGACGGAAGCAGAACAAGATCAACACGAGGGTCCCGGGATCCCACGAGCCCCTGGTGCCGCGAGACGTACTTGAACGTGTTCAGTCTCTCTTTGACACACGGAAACTGTACGCACCTCGCCAGGCGACAGGAATGTACCCGCTGTCCGGGGTAGCCAAGTGCGGCGTCTGCGGTGCGCGCATCAGTGCCCAGCAGCGGCATGGAAGGCCCGGGCGCCGAATCTATCGGTGCCACCGGTACGTTTTGGGTGAGGGCTGCGGGGTCGGGACGCAGCGGAGCCTGACGTCGATATCGGCGGACAGGGTTGAGGAGAATCTGATCAGGGAAATGGAACGCCTGCATCGAGATCCCGCTCACCTGGACCGCTTGCTCGAAGAGTTCGAGGCCAGAGCGGCCGACAAGGCGGGACTGACGCAGGCGGAAGTGAGCCGTATGGAACAGGACCTGGTTGAAGCGGAGAACGCCATCAACCGGTGGAAGCGCCTTTTTGAGCGAGGCAAGATCGATGAGGATGAGTACCTGGATGAGGTGAAGCCGCATCGGGAACGGCTAAAGACCCTGAAGACTAAGCTGTCGGAGTACAAGGAGCGTGCGGTTCAGCTTCTGCAGCGCGATTTGCCCGGAGGGTTTGCGATTAACTTCCGGGAGTCGTGGGAGGAGTTGACTCCGCCGGAGCGGAAGGCGCTGCTTCAGCGGTTCGTACAGGCTTTTGGTTTGGATATCTTGATTCATCCAGATCGTTCCGTAACCCTGCGGTCAAGCCTTTAAGTTTTCTCTCCGTGGCCCTGCGCTGCCCAATGTAAAGGAGTCGGTAGAACTCCTTGGCGGCGTGGGGCCATTCTTCTATGGGTTTGTCGATCCAGTCGGGGGATAACGTCATCGACAGAACCTCCCTGTTCACCGGCTAGCGGTTTGAGCCCAGCAGGTTGTTAGCTACAGAGATGGTATGCGGGCGACGGATATATATCTTCGAGGGTCCCTCGGAAGAGGGTATGGGAATTTCAGGCTTTTATCTTCGGTTCAACCGGGAATTACCCGACGGGAGAACTGAGTTGGCCGGCGATGCGGGCGGATCCCCGTAGGGGTGGTCGGCCAAACCGACTCTGGACCGAACTGCGTCGACAGCAGCCCTTTATCGATGGTATAGCCGTGCGTGTGTGCCAAATCGCCCCTCCCTCCGCAGGCGCATGATGGCGGTGGTCACCGGCGAATCTAGTCGCCAGTAGTGACATATGACCAGAAGTTCCTCCGTGAGAATCAGCCTAGGGATAGAAAAACAGACTTGGCGTCTCCGCCAAGTCCACGTTATACGTGCCCGCGATCTCGATACTGGTCATTTAAGTGAACATCCTACCGCGTCGCCAGTTGTACGTGCTAACTTTCACAACGCCATTCGCGTTTGGACAGGAGCAGAAAAACAAGCCGGGGTTGAACTTCCGGCCTGATTATGTCAGTGGGCAACAGAGTGCCGCATCAGGGTCTGTTGAACACCTTTCCAGTCTTCAGCGCCGATTCTGGGTCCCACCATATCTTCTTCAGATGGTGTACGACTTCCTGATATAGATCCCATATCAGTTCACCGTCGATAGGACGAGACGCAGGTTTACACTTCTTACGTTCGGAGTTTCGCTGGTGGCGAAGGATATAGATCTCGTCGATTTCCGTCATTTCCGGGTAACCGTCGTCCATCTTTAGGAATTCGGAAGCAACGATGTAGAGGCAATACGGTGTAGCACGCTTCATACGTTCAGCGGTGCCTGCACACTCGTCCAGCATGTTCCGTTCAAGGTAACGCTTACATTCAATCGCCACAGCAGGAATCACGATATCCGTCGGCTCACGGTGTCCGCTGGCGCCAACCACATTTAGTGTCGCTTGTCCGCCAATGATAAAGTCATGGTCTTTGGCCCGGACAGTAAATTCAGGTGACTCAACCAGTTTCCTAAGGCTGGACGGATTGAAGGACAAGCTTAAGAAGCCTCTTGAGGGGTGTCGAATTGGTACACGGAAGTTCACCGTCAAATCAAGCCTGCAAAACAGATACTCAAAAAACTCCTCTAAAATTGATGGCTGCAGCATTTCCTGAGCACTGTTTGGGCGGCAATCCAGAATTGGTTCCACTTGGTCCTTGTAGTCATTAAGGGCATCAACTAGGTTCAGCACACCATCTTTATCTCGGGTATGGACCGCAAGAGACGAGTCCCTCCACACCTTGTACGCTGCCGCAACGACATTCAGGGTTGGATCGGACTGTACCTTACGCTCTAACTTGACTCCGTGAGTTCTCAGAATGGGGGCATAGTTATCAGACATGTATGAGCCTCCCCTCAGGAAGTCGGCTGTAGACGTGACCCCGGGCGTTTGAGGCTTTATGCGCAGCCTGTAGAATGTCGTCAACCAATACCGTGAACACTTCTACACTCAGAGGAATCCGATTACCCCGCCGGGCGCGGCTACGCAACTGCCGACGGAGTACGTAAATCTCATCAATATAGCTCGATGCGTAATTGCTTTGCAGTGAGCAGTCAAATGTCTCTGTCGCGAGGAAAAAGACGGACCCAGGAAAGGACCGCTTCATTCGCTCGGCGGAGAAATCCAAGCCGTTAAGCTTGTTGATATCGATATTGGTCTTTACCTCGCAGGCTACAGCAAGGCTAAGGACTCGGTGGGTCTTATCACCAACTGTGACATCAACCTCGTGTAGACCCATGGCGAAATCCTCATCCTTACGGTTCATCTGCAACCCCTTGGTAACGCTTGACCCTGTTATCTCAATTATCGTGTTTCGGGTTGAGAAAAACGGGGTTATTCTAGTACCGGAGGCGGCAACATGAACTACTCGGTACAAAAACTCCGGGATAATACTACCCGCGTAGTTGCTTCGGTGCCCGAATATTCCATGTGCCTTTTCGATGTCCTTTGCGGTTGAAATGTAGTCGTCCAACGCCAAAACTGAGGCTCCAAGGTCGAGTTTGGCAATGGCGTTATAGTCCAGCGCCTCAAGAAAGCCGAGGTAAGCATCCTCTGCCTTGGTCATTAGTTCCTGAACCTTAGGGTCCTTGTAGGCCTGACTATTCTTGGTCTTCTGCGCCAGGTTGTTCTTGTGACACAACCGCTCCTCCAGAAAAAAGGACTCATCAACTGCAGGCATCACCACGTGTCTCAGTCCCCCTCTCGCCTTGTGACTCGTCGACGGCATGGGACAAGTGCTCAAATATCTGGCGGGCCAGCATGGGTGGCACGGCGTTTCCTACTTGGTGACACTGGCTGAGGAAGTTGTGATGATCTCGGCCATGCTTCTGCAATAGAGATGAGCTCGGAACCGCCCTCTTCCCCTTAAAGACAAATGTGTCTGGAAAGGTCTGGATCCTAGCGGCCTCTCGAACGGTCAGGTTTCTGTTTAGCACCGGATGGATGTAGGATGACTGCCAATTCGCTGTCATGCACAACGACGGGGCAGCTGAAATCAGCCGTTGGTTGTTGGACTTATACACTGTCACAGAATCGTCACAAGTCCCAGTCAGTTTGTACCCGCTTCCTCCGGGCGGTATTGCAGCGAAGCGTTCCACCAGTCGGTTTGAATGCTTCATTGCCTCGTGATTGTATACCCCCGATGATCCTTCGCGCATAGACGCTTGAAATTCATTCTGTGGCCCACTGGTGTAGGGGACTTCATTATCAGCCCCTTCGCGTGCATGTATCACAGGCAGGTCACCGATGGCCTCCATTACCGAGAGATACCTCTTGCGGTTGCTAGATTGTGTTGCCGAATGTGTGGGGGTTGGAAAGGGCGACGGCAAGCGGCGCCGGGAACCGATTACAAACAGCCTTGAGCGAACTTGCGGAATGCCAAAATCCGCAGCCTGGAGCACTCTGTGGTGGGTGTAGTATCCTAGCTGACCCAACTTTTCAAGAAGAAAGGCTAATGCTTTGGTCTTCCCATCAAGGGTGGCCGTAGTGAATCCCTGGACGTTCTCCATTACTAGATAATCAGGTTCAACGGCTTGGACGACTCGAACGTACTCGGCTACAAGTGAATTTTCGGCCTTGTACACGCCATACTGACGAAGCCCAGATACCGAAAATCCCTGGCACGGTGGCCCACCTATGATGATGTTAACCTTGCCTCTAAATTGTTCGAGGAAGAACCGGGAGTCCAACTGGCGGATATCCGATCTGATGAGGTTCACGTTTGGATGGTTGTATTCATACGTATCGGCTGCCCAGGTATCAATTTCGACGGCAGCTTCGACCTGGTGTCCTGCTTGAATAAGGCCGGATGAGAACCCCCCGCATCCCGCAAACAGATCAAGGGCTCGAAATCTCACACATTTTTCCCCCGCTCTGAAATCGTTAAGAGGTAAGTTAAAACAGCGTTAGCCAGGGCCCCCGCCAACATCGGTGGAACGGCGTTTCCAACCTGCATCCGCTGGTCGAGGTACACCTCATCCATCATTCCTTTGCGGGAAGATAGCTTCTTGCTGAGAACGGCTCGCTTTCCCCGAAATTCGAAACAGTCTGGAAAAGTTTGGATTCTGGCTAACTCCCGGACCGTGAAATTGCGGTTGAGAAACGGGTGAATGAAATTCGAGTGGGATGATGCTACTACAGTGTTACAGGGCCTGTCGGGATGTTGGCGGCGACCGTTTTGATGGTATACAGAAGACGAGATTTGTGTGGACGCACTGCGTTTGCGTGGAAGGTGAACATCTCGGACGTCTCCTTCTGACTGTCCGAAGCCGATGGTTGCGTACCTATCAACTATACGTCTCGTATGTCGCATAGGCTCGTTGTTTAGGATAACTAGAGGGGCGTTTACTCGCATCGCCTCCTGAAACGAGTTTGATGGAGGCGTGAGATATGTCTCCTTGCCGGTATATTCTTCGTGCGTAATCTGAGGAAGGTCCCTAATGGCGTCCCACAACGTAACAAAGGGCCTGATGTTGGAGTTCCCCTCAAACAGCACTGGCTGAAATGTGGACGTACGAGCGACATGTGTTGGAATTGGCCATTTGAACTTCACGCCCGCACTCGAATTCCGAGTGGCCACAATAAAGAGCCGTTCGCGAAACTGAGGGGCACCGAATTCGACGGCGTTGAGTACTCGAAATTCAGGTGTGTAATTCAAGGCCTCAAACTCCCGAAGGATCACGTCAATGACCAGACTGCCTTGGTCAGTCTTCGTGGTCAAGAGGCCCTTCACATTTTCGACGAGGCATACCTCAGGTTTCAACCGAGCGACAAAGCGCATGTAATCTCGGAACAGTGAATTTCGGGGGTCCTTTGGATCCTTGTTATTCACGTTACTGTGAGAAAAGCCTTGGCAAGGTGGTCCACCCAGTAGCACAGTTGGAGTGGTTTGAATCGTCGCCCCGATTTCGGCGTCCGAGATTTCCTGGATGTCACGCACCAACAAAGTTGTAGAAGGAAAATTAGCGCCATATGTCTCCGCAGCCCATGCATCCACCTCTAGGGCATGGGTGACGCGAAAGCCAGCCGAGGCAAACCCAAGGCTGAAGCCGCCTGCGCCGGCGAAAAGGTCAACGACTGTGAACTGACCGGAATACGACATCATCGACCATCCTTAGTTGTGGTTGAAGAGTGGAAGCGGACAAAGTATGCCCGTGATGGTGTGTGGAGTTCGCTCGGACGGCTTCAGTCCGCCCGAGCCTTCTCCTTCTGCCAGGTCGAGTATCGCCTTCGTCTACCGATACACCGACAACCTCCAAGGAACCTATGTTCGCCATTGAGTCGACGCCTCCTTCTCATGCTTGCACGCAACCTTACGGGTCTCGCAGTAGTATAGGTCGACAAAGAGGTGGGCGTCTTCTCGAGGCGCGCCACGCGCAGGAAGCAGAGCCTTTTACGGGAGCGTGCGCAGCATCATAAAGAAAATAGCGGGCCTTTCAAACGGATCTGCTTGTCGGTAGCCCTTGCGAATTTTCCGGTGGGAGAAACGCAGCCAACATCCTTCCTCAATTGGGTGATAGCGGGCCGCGGGTCGTGGATAGCTGATGAACGCGGGATGGAGACCGCAGTCGGTATTACGGGAGCATCGGGCATCTCCTCGCCGATGACGAGTTTCATGAGGTAGTAGAGAAAGAACTGGGTGCAGTGCTGTTCAGCGTGAAGGCGGCCTAGGTAGTCTCGCAAGGACTGGAGCCGGTGGCTCATGGTGTCGTCGAGCTTCTGCCCGATAATCGGGGCCAGCTCGGCGTCGGTGCGCTCCATGAGTCGCATCCTGCACACTCGATCAACGCCTCCATCATGAAGTCGTTCATGGATTGTCCGGCTGCGTCTGCACTGCTTGACGAGGACTGATGGCGGAGTACATTCGAACTGTGGTGCGCTCTATAGGACGGCTGTCGTCTGCCACCATGCTCATCCCTTCTGCCAGTTGGACTGCGGGAAGCGAGACACCAAAGGGTTCGTCTTGCGACACCGCTGATGGACCTAGAGCCGGAAGGCGTTCCACCCCGGACTGGTGTCCGTGTTTATCCTGCCCGCCCGGATGAGGGAACGGAGTGACCGAGGCCAGCAGGGCGGGAGGGGGTCGGAAACCTGGCTGGGTGGGTGGGCTGGTGGTGTCGGCGAATGACACCAGGCGGCTCCCGGGCCGAGGCCGTGCAGGCGGGGGAGTCACCACGACGTGTGGTGTGTCCACATCTTGGAAGCCACTACCGGCACGGTAACCAAGTGGTACACCCGCCGTTCGGGAACTGAAGCATTACCTAGCAGCCGCCTGAACAAGCAGACCGGCCGGGAGCATGAGCTCCCGGCCGGTCTGCCGATTCCTGGTTGCATCGGATACGGGGCGGGTATCGGTTGATTGTCCGCGGGTGGCGCCCGGGCGTCAACCCCCCGTTCGGCTCGCTGACCCTCGGGGTTGACACCTGCGCTTCGTCGGCAGGTCTGGCTTTCACCCCCGCCCCCGTATGGGGGGATCAGGAGAACCAGTACGGAGGAGCCCCGCAACGGTTGTATGCTTTGGGCTGAAAGTGTCAACCTTAGGGCAAGATCTCCAGCTAAGGGTACACTGGAGGCTTGTACACCATGCGGTTAATCAGGCTCAGCGAGGCGGCCCGGATACTCGGCGTGGATGCAGAGACGCTGCGTCGGCGGGCGAACAAGGGTGGGGACTTCTTGGAGGTCTATGGGCGAAGGCTCCGGGTGCATCGAATGGATAAACGCCCCGACGCGGAGCGGCGGTTCGATGCTTATGAGAATGGACGGTTGCTAGCGGCTCTACTTAGAGCCAGAGTGTGCGTTGGTCAAACGGTGGCGGGGGCCCTGCGAGGTGGATAGCAGAACCGGCCGAGAGCGAACGCTCTCGGCCGAATTGGTACCTTTGCACTGAGGGAGTTTACACGCCCCTCGTTGGCGAATGATCCGGCAAGAACGAGGCCTCAGGTAATATTCCGTACAATCTCCACTAGTCCCAGAAGCTTCGTAGCCAAGTTGGATATCGTTTCAACGAGTGACATTGCCTTCTTGCCTGTTTCGTCAATACTGTTAATTGAATCCTTCAGGGACCTCATCTTATCCTTGGTCTGAGCCACTGCCTGAACTGCCACTTGCTCGCTCTTGCTCTCTATGGCGAGCTGCAAGGATTTCCTGATGTCAGCGAGTTCTTCCTGTCTATCACCAAGCTTTTCAGCGAGATCACTGACCTGACGGTGTAGGGACTCTAGTTCAGCGACCGACACGATTCCAGATCGTCTCTCACTCCTAGGACTGCATTTACAGGGTTTGCTGCCGCAAACCGGACAACCGTTGTAGAAATATGTAATGAATTCATCCTGAAGATCCTTGGTGGGGAACTCCAGTTGCCAAATTGAAATCATCCATGCGAAAACATCCGCCAGTTCTTCCGCCAAGTTTTCGGTTTTGTCCTCACCGATTTCATGCTTGGAAAGAGCTTGGTGCAGCTCCGACAGTTCGCCGAACAGCTTGGTGAAATGAAACCACGGGCCCGAGTGGAACCAAATGACCTCGTTATTGGGGTAAATGGTGCTAACATTGTGGCTTAGCCACTTGAAATTAACGACTTCTTGGTACTTCCGAAGTGTGCTTACTACGCCGTCATACAGCACCCCTCTTTCGATCGGGATTCGATATGCTGGAACGTAGTTAAGAGGTTGCTTGCCAGTCTTTCGGCAGCAACAAGGAGCCGATAGACAATAATAGCACCTTCCCGGAAATCGTTTAACATAAGCGTTAGTGATATCGACGCCTACTTTGTTCCCGAGAGCGAACAGCCACGAAAGCGCCCTCACAAAGTGTGCAGGTAGTGCGTCCCCGCGCGCTGCGTTAACTGTCATGAAACCGCAGTGACGAGACAGATATCCGAACAGGTAGTCCCAGGATTTCTTCTGGTTGACGTTTCCGTACAGGTCCTTCAGATAAATCTGTAGGTCGGAGAACTGCGACACGTGACTGTGAAAGTCCCTCATGCTCTTCTTCCTTTCTTGTGTCGTGCTCAACGAGAACCTAAGCGTATTGACGTGTAGGTAATTTAACTATTTGCTAGGGGATTCCTCCTTTTGAGGTTCAGGCGTGGTTTGAAGAGCGAACAGACATTTCTTTCCACAACACTCCACATGAATGTCGATGACCTGAGTCCAGAACTGGTGTTGACCATTGGGTTCCATCCGACGCGGATGCCAACATAGGGAGTCCAGTTGATCATTTTGCTAACATCCGTTAAGGAGATCGTGATGGAGCCCGAGCTGGCCCTGGGGCCGGAGATGGACGCCCTCATCCGGCGGATCGCTGAGACGGACAAGAGCAAGTGGGCGGCGCTGGATGAACTGAGCGCATGGGGGAGGGGACTCCGGTGAGAGTGCTCCTGATTGCCACTGAGAAGCTCCCGGTGCCACCGGTGCGCGGCGGCGCCATTCAGACCTACATTGCCTCGGTCGCCGTCTTGCTGCGCAGATCCCACGAACTGACGATCCTCGGGCGCGATGACCCCGAGTTGCCGTCCGACCAGCAGGTGGACGGCATTCGGTATGTGCGGGTGCCCGGTGGGCAGCTGGATATCTACAGCGAGGGTGTCCAGAAGTTCCTGCGCAAGAACCAGTTCGACCTGATCCAGATCTACAACCGGCCCCGGCTGGTGCGGACAGTCCGGGAGGCGGCGCCCGGCGCCCGCCTGGTGCTGAGCATGCACAACGATATGTTCCTCCCCGAAAAGATCAGTGCGCGTGAGGCGCAGTACGCCATTGACCAGGTTGAACGCATCGTCACGGTGAGCGACTACGTGGGCAGAAAGATCACCCAGACGTACCCCTCCGCGCAGCCCAAGCTGAAGACCATCTACTCCGGGGTGGACCTGCAGCGCTTTGCCGCCGGCGCCGGCACGGCCCGCCGGGTGCGGGAGGAGCTGCGTGCTGCTCACGGCCTGCAGGGCAAGAAGGTCGTGCTTTTCGTGGGCCGGCTCTCGCCCAAAAAGGGCGCCGACATGCTGGTGCGCGCCATGCCTGAGCTGGCCCGCAGGCACCCGGACGCCGCCCTGGTGCTGGTGGGCAGCAAATGGTACAGCGATGACAAGGTAAGCGACTATGTGGGCTATGTGCGGGCGCTGGCGGCCCGCTCTCCGATCCCGGTCATCACCACCGGCTTTGTGGCCGCCGACAAGGTCCACGAATGGTTCTGGGCCGGGGACGTCTTCGTCTGTCCCTCCCTGTGGGAGGAGCCCCTGGCCCGTGTCCACTACGAGGCGATGGCTGCCGGGCTGCCCATTATCACCACGAACCGGGGCGGCAACCCCGAGGTGGTGCAGGGAGCCGGCAACGGCATCGTGGTGAGCAATCCTGAATCACCGTCCGCCTTTACCCAGGCGATTTCGCAACTGCTGTCGGACTCCGGCAGGGCCCGGCAGATGGGCGAGCGGGGGCGTGCCCTGGCCGAAGCATGGTACGGGTGGGACCGAGTTGCCCGGGAGATTGCCGCCGTCTGGGCGGCGAAGTCGGAGCAGCCGGCCCGGCCGAAGGCCGACGAGGCGGTCCAGGAGCAGCCCAAGGAGAAGGGCAAGGAGAAGAGCAAGGAGAAGAGCAAGGAGAGGAGCAGGGAAGAGCGCAAGCATAGGAGCAAGAAGAAGCGCAAGAAGAGCGAGGACAAGAGCAAAGACAAGAGCAAGGACAAGAGCAAGGACAAGAGCAAGGAGAAGGAGCGGAGGAAGAAGACCAAGCAGTTGGTGAAGTGAGTCGCTGGCCCGCCTGTGCAAGGCGGGCCTTTTCGCGCACCTGTTTCTGCCAACGACATAACCCGTACCGATCTTAGGTCAGGAAACGTCAGATCAAATGAAACGAATGAAAGAAGGTGTACGAAGATGCAGTGGCGTGACGAGCCCTTTGTGCAGGTAGCCTCCCAGGTGGGCCCCGGCGTGGTGCAGGTGCGGAGCGGCCGCGGGCAGGGCTCTGGTGTTTTGCTGGACAACCGTTCGATCGTGACCAACGCGCACGTGATCGGCAGCAACCCGACTCCGTCGATCACCTTCGCTGACGGCGTGACGCGCTCCGGGCGGGTGCTGGCTGCCGACCGGCTCTATGACCTGGCCCTGGTGGAGGTGGCGGCGCCCACCGAGGCCCGGGTCACCCTGGCCCCGGAGGAGTCGATCGTGCCGGGCAAGCTGGTGGTGGCGATCGGCAACCCCTTCGGCTTCTCGTGGACGGTCACCACGGGCGTGGTCAGCTCCATTGACCGCATGGTGAGCCACCTTGACGGCCTGATTCAGACCGATGCGGCGATCAACCCGGGCAACAGCGGCGGCGCCCTGGTCGACCTGGAGGGCCGTCTGGTGGGCATCCCCACGCTGGTGCTGGCCCAGGGCCAGAACATTGGCTTTGCGATCCCTTCCTGGCAGGTGGAGCTGGTGGTCGAGCAGTTCCGGCGCAAGGGCCGGGCCGAGCACCCCTGGGTGGGCATCTCCGGCGCCACCGAGGTGATCGACCCGGTGATGGCCCGAGCCCTGGACCTGCCCGAGCGGGGCGTCGTGGTAGCCGGGGTTGAGCCGGGCGGCCCCTCGGCCCGGGCCGGCCTGCAGGAGTTTGACATGGTCGTGGCGGCTGGGGGCGTACCGACGCCCAGCATGGCCGCGCTGCGCCGCCAGATCCGGCGGACCGAGGTCGGCGAGCCGCTGCGCCTGCAGATCCTGCGGGCGGGGCGCACCGTGGAGCGGGACGTGCTGGTCGCCGAGATGCCCGTCGTCGAGCAGCGTTAGTTTGACCTGGCCCGGCCATCGGGGTGCATGTTTATACACGCTTGGTGCATGGCATTGTCAGTGACCAGTGGCCCGGTAATAGTTTTGCGGGCACCATTATGGCCATACCCCCCGGCTCTAGCGGAGTTCTTCCAGCCAAAATTGACGATCGGGCTTCTCGCCTGGTGCCAAGACTGACGCTCTAAACTTGAAGGACCGATGTAAATGGAGGGTCAGACGCCGCCCACGTCCTGATAGCGGCTGCATCGACCTCATAAACTCTGCATAGCGGCTCGGGTCATGACTAAGCCGGCCAAATCGGGTGCCTCGGATACCTCTCCCCGTATGTCCTTTAGAGTGGTAGCATCAGATTTGGCTGGATCGCAGCCTTTTCTCCGTCAGATCATGCGCTGGCCTCCCTGACGGATGCGTGAAAAATCAATCACAAAGGGGGATCGGCCTTGCGGCTGATCCCCCTCACTTGCTACTCCCCGCTGAGCACGGCGCCCCACACGGTCTCCTTGTAGGTGCTCTGGAGCTCCTGCATGACGTTGTTGGCCCGTTCGCCGTCGCCCGTCATGGCGTAGCCGAGGCCCAGGTAATAAAGGATCTCGGGCCGGAACCAGGTGGTAGGCGCCAGCTCCAGGGCCCGCTCCAGGCAGGGCCCGGCCGCCCCGTACCGCTTGACCCGCTGCAGGAGCCGTGCCTTTCCCAGCAGGGCCAGGGGCAGCAGTTCGGTCCCGTAGGGCGCCGGCGGGAACTCGAAGCGCTCCCGCCCGTCCTCGTCCAGCATCAGCATCATGGGAACGGCGTTGACGCGGTAGCGGTCGGCGAGCTCCTTGTCGTTCCGACTGTGCAGCTTGAGCAGCACGAACTCCTCCGCCAGGACGGCAGCTACTTCGGGGCGGGTGTAGACGGCTTCCAGCCGTTCACAGCCATGTCACCCCTCGCGGGAGAACAACGTCAGGATCGGCTTGCCTGAGGCTGCCGACTGGCGCAGCGCCTCCGCGAAATCGGTGGGCCAAGGCACGGTACTACTCCCCCTTGACGACGGCGGCGAAGGCCCGCAGGTCGTGGTCATCGAACGAGTCGGTGCTGAGGCCGGCAGCCTGTGCGGCATCGGGCAGCCAGCGGCGCAGGTGCGCCTCCGCCAGGTAGAGCCCCCGGCGACCCTCGCCGGCCTGGAGGTCCTGGTCGGCCTCCTCGGTGAAGATGGTGGCTACCACCAGGCAGCAGAGTTGCTGCACCAGGCGGTGGGCAGCGAGCTCCACGCGGGTCCGGTCCATCGCTGCTGCACGTTGGAAGGTTTCGCCGAGCGCCGTGATCGCCCCTCCTACCGCCTTCGCCAGCGGCGCCGCCTCGGGGGACTGGACGGCGCGGAGCCGGCGGGCCAGGTGGCTCAGGAGCCCCCGGACACTGTCATCCTTCTCGGCGGTGCGGAGCACATCCAGGCAGATGATGTTGGGGGCGCCCTCCCAGATCTGGTGGACCTGCACGTCCCGGAAGAGGCGGGCGGTCACCCACTCCTCGATGTAGCCGATGCCGCCCAGGACCTGCATGGCGGAGCGGACGGCGGGGAGCCCCCGCTCGGAGTTCCAGTACTTGCCCAGCGGTGTCAGGATGCGCATCAGCGCCTTGCCCTCGGGGTCGCCGGCCCGCTCCCGGTCGAAGGCCCGGGCCACCTCGAACATGAGCGCCGTGGCTGCCTCGACCTCCACGGCCAGGTCCAGCAGGTTCTGCCGGACCATGGGGTACTGCTCGATCACCTGGCCGAAGGCCCGGCGCCCGGCGGCGTGGTGGCGGGCGGCGAAGTAGGCCCGGCGCATGGCGGCGGCGGCGCCCATGGAGACCATGAGCCGGGTGCCGTTGACCATCTCGGCGGCGACGTGCCAGCCGCGCTCCAGCGGGCCGACCGGGTAGGCGATGGCGCCCTCCAGGGTCACCTCGCCGGAGGCCATCGACCAGGTGCCCAGCTTATCCTTCAGCCGCTCGATGCGGTAGTGGTTTCGGGCGCCGTCCTCCAGCCGGGCGGGCATCAGGAAGGCAGCGATCCCCTTGATGCCCGGCGGGGCGCCCTCCGGCCGGGCGGTGACCAGGATCGCCCCGGCGCTGACGTTCGAGCAGAACCACTTATCGCCGTAGAGCGCCCAGGTGCCGTCGTCACGGCGGACGGCGCGGGTCTCGCTGGCGCCCACATCGGAGCCGCCGGGGCGCTCGGTGAAGAACATGGCCCCCTCGGCCAGCTCGTCGTAGTTGAGCGTGGTCAGGCGCGGGAGCCACTTCGCCTTCAACTCCGCACTGCCCCAGCGGGTGACTGACCTTACGATGCAATCGGTCATGATGATGGGGCACATCAGCCCCTGCTCGGCCTGGCTGAAGAGATACTGCGCCGCCGTGGCCACGACCTGGGGAGCCGGGCCGCGGCGCCCCCGGAACTCCGAGCGGTGCACTGACTGGGCCAGGCCCAGTCGGCCGTAGGCGATTCGGGACATCTCAATATAGGCGGGATGGTAGATGATCTCATCGACGCGGTTGCCCCGGGCGTCTCGCACCTTCAGGGCCGGGCGGTTCTTGTCCGCCGTCTCCGCCAGCCGGTCGACCTCGCCCCCGGACAGCTCGCCCACCTCAGTGAGGTAGGGCTCCGCCCAGGCGAAGGTCTCGGGGTCGAGCAGGCGCCGCAGGCGGCGCTGCAAGCTCGGGTCTGCCAGGTAGAAGTTCGGGCTCTGCGGGGGCAGCGGGATCGGCATGGCGCAAGCACCTCCGGGTCGAAATATTTCGGGTATTCACCGAACGGTCGGTAGATTCCTGCCCGAGCATACGCCTTGCGGGAACTCCGCATGCCGTGTGCACGTCTACCCATCCGAAGGGAGGGCAGCCCCGTGGAGAATCTGGAGGAGTATCAGAACCCGGCGGAGTATGACTGCGAGAACGGCGGGTACGGCCCGGCCGGGCCGTTCTACGAGGCGCTGGCCAGGGAGTCGGGCGGGCCGGTGCTGGAGCTGGCCTGCGGGACCGGGCGGATCGCCATCCCGCTGGCCCGGCTGGGCTTCGACGTGACGGGCCTGGATATCGTCCCGGGCATGATTGAACAGGCCAGGGCGAAGTCGGCTGGCCTGCGGATCGAATGGGTCGTCGGGGACTGTTGCGACTTCCGGCTGGACCGGCGGTTCGGCCTGGCCTTCATGACCGGCCACGCCTTCCAGCACTTCCTGGATAGGTCCTCCCAGGAAGCGATGCTCGCTCGAGTGCGGGAGCACCTGGCACCCGGCGGCATCTTCGCCTTCGAGACGCGCAACCCGCGGCTGGCCGAGCTGCACGCCAACTACGACGAGGAGCCCTGGCATACCTTTAAGGGGCCGGACGGCCAACTGGTGGAGGTCTCGGGGTTTCAGTCATACGACCACGCCTCGCAGATCCAGACCTACACAACCCACCGGCGCAGCGGCGGCGAGGTGCGCACGACCCGGATTCAGCTCCGCTATACCTGGCCGCAGGAGCTGGAGGCGCTGCTGCACTACAACGGGTTCATCATCGAGCAGATGTACGGCAACTGGGACCGGTCCCCGGTAACGGCGGAGAGTGTGGAACTGATCTGTGTTTGCCGGGTGATATAGAAAGGGAGGGCGATCGGTATCATTCGTTTGCGGAGAGCCGAGATGCGTGACGCAGAGCTGGTCTACCGTTTCTGGAGCGATGAGGAGGTCAACTTCTGGGGTAACGGCGGGCGGGGGAACACCTTCGCAACCCTGACGGAGGTGGAGGGGTTCATCCGCTCACTCACCGCCGATGCGCCCCGGGGGCTCTTCATGATCGAGCTGACGGGCGCCGGCCCCGAGCCGGAGCCGATCGGTACCTGCAACTTCCGGGACTACGATCCGGTGACTCGGCGGGCGACCGTGGGCATCAGCATCGGGGTGCGGGAGCACTGGGGCCAGGGCTACGGCACCGAGGCGATGCGGCAGATGGTGCGCATCCTATTTACCCGGTACAACCTGCATCGGATCGACCTGGACACCTTCGCTGAGAACAAGCGGGCGATCCGGTCTTACGAGAAGTGCGGCTTTGTGGTGGAGGGAGTCCTGCGCCAGGCAGCCTGGACCCTGAACGGCTACCGGGACCAGGTGCTGATGGGCCTGCTGCGAGAGGACTGGCTGCGGGAGCAGGGCGAGTTGAGGGCATACCTGTAGCGGGCAATCGGGAGGTGAGACCCGTGAGAAGATGGTGGCTGGTGGTCGCCGTGGTACTGCTGGCCTTCGTGGCCGTAGGTGTGGGCTGGTACATCGCACTGTGGCGGATCAAGCCGCAACCCATCGTCAGTCCTCCGGTGACCCCGGCTTGCGAGCCCGGGCAGGCGGCCGACTACTTCCCCTATCACCAGGGAACACAGGCCGACTTCGCCGGCCAAGGCAACGAGTACGCCTCGTTCAAGCTGAAGGTGGTCGGCGAGGGCGGCGGCAAGGTGGAGTGGCGGCGGGACAACGGCGGCACGGTGCTGGCCGAGGTCTTCCAGGTGGCCCCGAACCAGGTTACCCGGATCTACCGGGAGGGGGAGGTCTACGATAACAACCCCCGCCTGAACAGCACGCCCAACCAGTCCGAGGTGATTCTCCAGGGACCCGTGCAGGTGGGCACCCAGTGGAGCGTGGGGAATGCCACCTCCCAGATCACCGACATCAGTGCGACGGTCCCTGCGCTTGGCAATCAGATCTTGAGCTGCGTTGTCGTCGTGGAGACGACCACACCCAATTCCCCGCTGACCCGCAACTACTACCACCAGCAGTACGGCTGGGTGCTGAGCATCTTCGACCCGACTGGGAATGCGATTGAGTCCCGCCTCTCATCGTTTACGCCATAACTGCACGATGACCCGGACGAGGGTGGCGAGGAACAGTTAATGAGGGCCCGGCAGACTTGCCGGGCCCTGAACGATTTACTTGGTCACCGGCAGCATAGGATGGGCGCCGCGGTCGCTGGTCAGCACCACCAGGAGGCTGGAGACCAGCTCGGCCTTCTTGGTCGGGTCGAGTTCGACCACCTGCTTCTCTGCCAGCATGTCGAGGGCCATCTCCACCATGGTGACGGCGCCCTCCACGATCTTCTGGCGGGCGGCGATGATGGCGGCCGCCTGCTGCCGCTGGAGCATGGCGCCGGCGATTTCGGCGCTGTAGGCCAGGTGGGAGAGGCGGGCCTCGATCACCTCAAGGCCGGCCAGCTCCAGGCGGACCTGCAGCTCCTTGCGCAGGTTCTGGGCCACCTCGTCGGCGCTGCCCCGCAGCGAGGGCTCGCCGGGGTGCTGCCCGTCGTCGTAGGGATACTGGCTGGCCAGGTGCCGAATCGCCGTCTCCGACTGGACCTGGACGAACTGGCGGTGGACTGCAAATACTGGCGGTCCGGCTCCAATACAATCTACCGGCGGAGGCGATCGGGCGCCCTACGGCTTCGTGATCCCGGTCGGAATCCGAATGTTCCCCAGGGCGGCGATCAGCTCTTTGCGCTGCTGCTCGTCCACCTCCGTAAAGGTGACCGCGTAATCCACCGCCGTCAGGCTGTCGACCTTGCGGATCAGCTTTCCGTCGAACTGGAACTGTTTGTTTTCCAGCGTAAAGGCGAAGGTGGCGATGACGCCGCGCCTGATCTGCAGGTCTTCATCGCACTTCACCCAAAGCCCGCCGCCGCTGGCGTTCTGGATGGAGCACGGCCTCGGGTCCGTCGTGATTGGGCGCCCGCCGACCGAGATCACTTTCATCGTGGCGGGCACGCCGTCGAGGGGGATGCGCACGTATAGCCTACGTTCTGGGCCGATCCTGACCAATGCGGGTACCTCCCTGGTGCGATGCAGTAATGTGTTTAGGCGGAATTTCGTTACTCATTGGCGTTTCCCCTTTGACTGGGAGCCGATGAGGGCGAATTAGCAGGGATTCGCCGGGGGCGCCGTCTAACGAATAGATGCTGCAAAGTAGACCACAGAGAGGGTGTATCGCCCTGCGGGCGCTGTTCATCGTCAACCCCAAGGCCGGGCGCGGGGCGGCCCTTAGCGTCTGGAAGCGGATCGGACCGCTCCTGGCCGCCAACCCGGCAATCGAGGTGATCCTGCCGTCCAGTTATGCGGAGACCCGGCTCGTCGCTGCGCAGGCGGTGCGTGCGGGCATCGAGCGAGTAGTCGCCGTGGGCGGCGATGGCACGCTGGACGCAGTGGCTGCGGAACTGGTCCACAGCGATACCGTCCTGGGCGCCATTCCGGCGGGCACCGGCAACGACTTCTGCAAGACCACAGGCATCTCCCTGAAGCCCGAGGAGGCACTCCGGATCGCCTTGAGCGGCAGCACCCGCTGGATCGACCTGGGGATGGCCGCCGGGCGCCATCCCTTCCTGAACGTGGCCGGGGTGGGCTTTGACGCCGAGGTCGCCGCCGTGACCAGCAAGTACCCCAAGGGCCTGGGCGGCACGCTGCCCTACCTGCTGGGCGCCTTCACCACCATCGCCCGGTACCACGCGATCCCGGTGGAGGTCGACGTTGACGGCCAGATCTACGCCGGCCCGATCACCCTCGCCGCGATCGCCAACGGGCCCCAGTACGGCGGCGGCATGCGCATCGCCCCCACGGCGAGCCGGGAGGACGGCCTCCTGGATGTCTACATCGCCGAGGAGCTGACCCGGCCCCAGTTGCTGGGCCTGCTGCCGCGGGTTTACACCGGGGGGCATGTCCGGCATCCGAAGGTCCGGCTCCTGCGGGGAAGCCGGGTGGAGATCCGGCCCCTGGCGCCCATCCACGCCCATGTGGACGGCGATGTGATCGACCCGGTTCAGCTGTCGTTTGAGGCGCGGGCCGGGGCTCTTACTGTGGCTCTTCCGCCGTACTAGCGTGCTGCCGGACCCACTCGTACAGGGCGATGCTGATGGCGCTGACCACGTTGAGGCTGGGGACCAGGCCGAACTGGGGGATCTCCACGGCCATGTCGCAGTGGACCAGGGCCTTGGGCGGCACACCGCCGCCCTCGTCGCCGGCGACCAGGCACATCTTCGCCGGGAGGGCTGCGCGGGTCAGGGGCACGCTGGTGGTGGTCTGCTCCAGGGCGACGACCGTGTACCCGTCGGCCTTGGCCTGCTCGATGACGCCCACCAGGTCGTGGGTGTAGGTGGTTGGTTGCAGGCGCCCTTCGCCGGCCGCCGGCGCCGCCGTTTTGGGCTTGCGCAGCATATAGACATGCTCGATGCGGAACGCTTCTGCTGTCCGAACCGCTCCGGCTATGTTGGGGTCGAAGGCGTTGTATGTCACCAGCCGCACCGAGTGGCGCGGAAGCTTGCGATAGGCGTCATGATCGGCCACGGTGAGCACGTGGTGTCGCTGCTGCACGGGGGATCGTCCTTTCATCATCTGGGAGGTTACCATCTTGGAGTATATCCGCATTACATCGATTCAGGATCCGCTCTTCACACAGATGCACCAGCTGCTGGCCACCGTCTTTCCGCCGGATGAGGTGCTGGCGGCGCCCGAGTGGGCCGGCCCCCTGAAGGATGAGAGCCTGCGGGTGTGCGTGGTCGTGTACGAGGGGGAGGTGGTGGGCGCCACCGAGTACCGCTACATGGACTCCGTACAGGTGGCTATGAGTGATTTTACCATTATCGGGCGCACCGGGCTCAGCCTGGGACGCTTTATCTGGGATCGGCGTGAGGCTGATCTAAAGGCGATGGCGGCAGCGAAGGGCCAGAGCTCCCTGGGGATGTTTGCCGAGATCTACGACCCGGGCCGGGTCACCGACTTCGACTTCGGTTCCGTTCCGGCCATGCACCCGATGGTCCGCCGTGAGGTGCTCTCCCACATGGGCTACCGCCGGCTGAACTTCGACTATGTGCACCCCTCCTGGCAGCAGACCGGGGCCGAGGTATCGAACCTGGACCTGTGCTTCCTGCCGGCTGACCCCGGCCGCACGGACCTGCCGGGCAAGCTGGTGGCAGACTTCCTCACCGAGTACTATACGGTGCTGCCGAACAAGCCCGCCGCCTGGCATGAGATGGTCCGCCGGCTCCGTGACCGCCAGACCGTGGCGCTGCTGCCGCTTTAAGATGGACATGAACTGAGCCCGGCTGTTGGCAGCCGGGCTCTGGTATTTCCTGACGATGGGTTCACTCGCCGTCGACCATGAAATGAATCACGATGGTGGTCGTCTGTGCGCCCCCGCTCCCGGTGTTGCCGAGGTCGGAGACCGAGATGGTCACGAAGGCGCCCAGGTTCGCTGCGCGGAAGGATGTCTGCTCCAGCGCCGCGTTCACGGCTGCCAGCGTTCCCCGGAACCGCATGTACGGGGAATGCTCGACCGAATCACCATCGATCAACGTCAGGTCTGCGATCGTCCAGATCGAGAAGTACCCCTCTGTAGCAGAGATCGTCACCTCCACCTCCCCGTCCCCTGCGTCGGGGTCTTCGACCCGGATGGGGTCCAAGAAGGCGACCTCATCCACCCCGCCAGTAATCTCTGTGGGGCCGGTGATGGTGGGCGCCTGATTGGGGCTGATTGCAGGCGGCGGCTCGGGTTCAGGGGCGACCGACCAGGTGAAGTCGGCGGTGGCTGTCTCCCCATCCTCATCGGTGACGGAGACGCTGGCCGAGTAGAACCCGGTGCCGGTCAGGCGCCCTGAGATCACCCCGGTCACCGCATCGATGGACACGCCGGGCGGGAGCCCGGAGGCGGCGTAGCTCAGCCGGTCTCCGTCCGCGTCGGCAGCGGCGACCTGCCGGGAGACCGACTCCCAGACGGTATTGTACAGGTTGGCCGCAGCGATGGTGGGCCGGGTGTGCAGGGTCAGCGTGGCAGTGCCACGGGCCTCGCCCAACGTGGCGGTAATGGTCTGCGTGCCAGGGGCGCCCTCGCTCCAGGCGCTCCACTTAACCCGGTTCGCATCTACGGGGAACAGGTTGCCGTAAGCGTCCACGCCCTGCGCGGTGAACCGGTGCGGCTCCCCGCCGACGAAGGCGGTCACCGCCTCGGGAGAGATCTTCAGGGCCGCGATCGGGCCGGGCAAGACGGTCACTGGCCGAGTGACAGACTCCAGGCCGGCCACCGTGACCTCCACGATGCCCTGGCCCGACTTGGTGCCTGCCTCGAAGGTGGAGGCGGCCGGGTCTACCTTGCCGACCTCGCCGATGACACGGGCCTGCCACGGCACCGCCATCACCCTTCCCATTTGATCCCGAATCGTGACCCCGATCGCGGTGACCGAGCCCACGGCCACCGAGGACGGCAGGTCGACCTGGACCGACGTGGGCTTTGGGCTCTGGCGCACGATGCGAACATTACGCTCTGTCATGTTGCCGACCACATCGGTGGCGCGCAGGGTGAGCACGTTCTCCCCTTCCGACAAGGGGGCCGTCACCGACCAGTCCCCGGCGGTTACCGCAAGGGTCGTGCTCTGGCTACCATGGGCGAGGACGAGGCTCTCCTGTCCGGAGACCGTCCCTGTGAGGGCGACCTCGGCGGCGTCTGTGTTGGCAGGGAGCGGGACGACGGTGAGGTCGGGCGGCTGGGTGTCCACGAAGGTTCGGTAGAAACTCTTCCCGCTCAGCAGGGTGTAGTTATAGAAGGCGTGGTCGAGCAGGTAGAAGATCAGCCCGCGGGTGGCGTTGGCATTCATCATCGGTGCGAGGCGTGCTGCGTCATCGGCGGTGATTAGCCCGAGTCTCGCGGCGGGTTCGAGGTGGTCTTGCGGCCAAGACAGGTTCGTGTTCGGCTTGACGCCCAGGAACTTCATCAGAAAGGCTACGGCTTGGGCCGGCGTCATCTTTGCTTCGGGGGCAAAGGTCCCGTTGGGCATCCCGACGGTGCCGCCCTGCCGCTCTACCAGCGCTTTGAACATGGCGATGTTGCCGGAAGCCCAGTGGTTGGTGGTGTCCGGGAATGCGGCTGCGCCATTCATCAGGGCGGCGTTTGCTTCCTGTCCATACGCGCGAACCATGATCGTAGCCAGCTCGGCTCGGGTCATCTCCCGATCCACAGCGAAGTCGCCCGGTCCCACGCCTTTGATCACGTTCAGTTGGGCCAAGCGGCCAGTGGCTGCCTGGATGTTGGTGGAGTTGATCTCGGCCCTGGCTACGCCGTTGCCCAGTGGCAACGCGACCAGGAGCGCCAGCACGACCCGAACCCAGCGGTGACGCATTGGAATCCTCCCTGACCAATTATTTGGTACAAGTCGGAAAGATTCCTCGTGTGTCGAGATTTGCCCTTCCTCCTCCTGTGACGAGTTGGCGTACAGGGGGAAGATGTACCCGCTGATGTACCTGGAGGGTACATGCCCTACTCCCTGGTTGATCGGTATGCTGATGTTGGAACTGCGCCGACCACCTATTATGAGGGAGTTGTGACCCAGTGAAAGCATTTAGACGTATGACCGCTACTGGTACCGCCTCTGCGATTTTCGTGACCGCACTCTTCGCTACGGCTCACGCCGGGGCGACCCCGGCGCCCATGGTGCCCTTGCGGGCCGCGGCCGAAGCCTCCGGCGCCGTCGTCACGTGGGACAACGCCACGCAGACCGCCACCGTGCGGTTGGGCGCCAAGCAGGCCACCGTGACGATCGGCCAGCAGACCGCCCGGATCGGCGGCCGGGCGCTTGAGCTCGGCCAGCCTGTTACCTTGGTGGATGGCAAGACCATGGTACCGCTGACGTTCTTTACGGAGGGGTTGGGTGTGATGTCTCGGTTTGATGTGAAACACGAGCCGCTGTTCGCTCCGGCCTGGGCGCCCCAGTTCGATGCACTCCTCGGCCAGGCCACCCAGGCAGCGGAGGGCGCCGGCCTCTCCGTCGGCGTGGCCCAAAACGGCAACCCCATACTGCTGCGCAGCCACGGCCCCCGCAACAGCGCCAAGGGGCTCCCGATGACCGCCAACACAGTGATGGGCATCGGTTCGACCACCAAGACCTTCACGGCGGTCGCCATTATGCAGCTCCAGGAGGCCGGCAAGCTGTCCGTGGAGGACTCGGTTCAGAAGTACCTGCCCGAGTACACCACCACGGTGCCCGACTGGGCCAAGGCGACCAAGATCAAGCACCTCCTCACCCACAGCGCCGGCCTGCCGGGCATGCCGACCCTGTTCTTCGCCATGGCGGACAGCCTGAAGGCCGACCCGGACGCCCCGGAACAGCTAAAGCAGTTCCCGGCCATCCGCACGGCCCAGGAGTGGATGGGATTCATCGCCCAGTCGCCGGTCCCGCTAATCGCTGAGCCCGGCGCCTACTTCAGCTACTCCAACGACTCCTACGCCTTGCTCGGTGAGATCGTTGCTCGGGTGAGCGGTCAGCGCTACGAGGAGTACGTGACCGAGCATATCCTGAAGCCCGCAGGCATGAACAGCTCCACGTTTGACCATGAAGCGATGCTGCAGATGGCCGAGCACACCACGCTCTACGCCGTGGAGCCCGACCCTGCTCTGCCTGGCGCCGTCAAGGTCAAGGAGAGCCCGGTCTGGTGGGAGAGCGGTCCTGCTGCGGCCGCTGGATTCCTGCGGTCTACGGTGCAGGACATGCTCCGCTTCGCAGAGATCTTCCGGACCGGCGGCGAGGTGGGCGGCGTGCGCATCCTGTCCAAGGAGAGCGTGGAAGCGATGACGACGCCCTACGTTGAGGCCGAAACCGGGGTGTGGTACGGCTATGGCCTCTTCATTCGCCCGGACTACCATGGCATGAAGGTGATCGAGCATGGGGGGGCCAACAAGGGCACCCAGGCGGCGTTCACCGTGATTCCCGAGAAGGGGTTGGCGGCGGTCGGCCTGAGCAACTATGGCGGCGCTCCCACCGACCTGCTGGTGCGCAGCGCTTTGAACCTGTCGTCTGGACTGCCCATGATGGCCAAGCACCTCGATCGCCAGCCGGTCACCCTGAACGAGTCGCAGTTGAAGCGGTTCGAGGGCGTCTACGCAGGCGGGGAGGCGGCGCCGTTCCAGGTCAAGGTGGTAAACGGTCAGCTGATCTTCGAGCAGCCGGGTCTGCCGCTGCCGGCCATCGCAGTTAGCGAGACGGACTTTGTCGTAGACCTGGGCGTCGCCCAGCTGACCTTCCAGTTCATCGAGCGGAACGGCGAGGTCTTCGGGCTGAGAGCCGGGTACCGGATCCTGCTGAAGCAGTAACAGGTCAGATTAGGTTGCCGGCTGCCGGGGTGAACTCCCCAGGCAGCCGTTGTTGTTTGGTAGCGGCATGCGGCCGACCAGCGATCAAAGACTGTACGCTAAGAAGCCCGCCCCACGTTTGCGGGGCGGGCTTCCAAACCGCTCAGCCTATCATCCTCGGAAATGAGTTCTTTAGCGAATCTGGCTTTCAAACAGGGCGCCCCGGTTCAGCTTGCGGCCGAGCATGCGCATCAGCACAAGAGCGAGCACAGCAATGACCAGGCCGATGAGCGTCGTCACCCAGACATCGAGAATGAGGAAGCCCCCAAGTTGGGTGCCCATGAGGGCGAGCGCCGGTAGGACCACGACGCCCCCGCTCTGGTAGGCCGCCTGGAAGGTGGCAACCCGTGAGCTGATGTAGACGCTGAACAGGATGGAGACCAGGCTGAGCGCCGGGATCACCAGCAGCATAAGCGGAAGCCAGTTGGCCGTCGGGAAGAAGAGGCGGTGAAAGAGCTGCCAGCCCACTGTGTTCGCGGTGACGCCGTAGAGCACGAAGCCGGCCAGCGAGAGGCCCACCGCCGGAATTAAGGCGGCCAGGGTCTTGCCCACAAAGAGGCTGACCAGATCGACCGGGGCGAACAGCAGGCTCTCCAGCGTGCCCGCTTCCTTCTCGCCTGCAAACGACTGGGCGCTCACACCGGTGGAGGCCATGAGCGGGATCATCAGGAATAGCGGCGCCAAGGCGTAATTGATGGCGTAGTAGGCCAGCTTGTGATTCACGCTGGGCAGGGCGTTGAGGGTGGCCTGCACCTCTGCGGAGGCGATCCGGCTCAGCGCTTCGGTCAGGCCGGACAGAGCGTCGCTCGAATCGGCGCCCGCTGAAGAGCTGGCAAGCAGCATCAGGCCGGCCGGCAGAACGACGGTGAAGAGCAGCGGCAGCACCAGCATGGGCGACCAGACCTGCCAGTTGGAGAAGATGGAGCGGATATCCTTGACCACGATTGCTCGAATCGCCTGCTTGTTCATCGGGGTGTTCCCTCCAGCACCTTGAAGTAGAGCGCCTGGAGGTCCTGGCCTGCCAGGGCTGCGGAGTAGATGTTCATCTCGGACGTGAGGCGGCGCAGCATAGCAGGGACGGCCTCCCGGGAGGGAAGGCGGAACTCCAGCGGGCCACCATCGGTCTCCACCCGGAGCGTCAGATCGGTCTGGTACCTCTGCTCCAGCTCGGCCTTGGTGCCCTGATCGAGCACGCGGCCGGCCCTCATGAACACATAGCGGTGGCAGATCGACTCCAACTGCTGGAGCACGTGGGAGCAAATGACGATGGTCTTGCCCTGCTGGTTCAGCCGGACGATCTCCTCCGACACCTGCTGGATGCCCTCAGGGTCCAGGCCGTTGGTGGGCTCGTCCAGAAAGAGGATCTGCGGGTCGTGCAGCAGCGCCCTGGCCAGGCCCAGCCGCTTCTTCATGCCGGTGGAGAAGGCGCCGGCCTTTCGGTCCCGGGCCGACGCCAGGCCGAACTCCTCCAGCAGTTGCAGCGCCCGGCGATCATCCGGCAGGCCGTAGAGCCGGCTGTGGAAGCGCAGGTTCTCCAGGGCGGTCATATGTGGGTAGAACCCGGCGGACTCCGTGAGCACGCCGGTCATGCGGCGGACGGTCTCTCCGTCCTGACCGGGCTGGCGCCCCGCCACAGTGATCTCGCCGGCGTCGGCGGTGATCACGCCGTTGATGCAGCGGATCGTGGTGGTCTTGCCCGAACCGTTTGGGCCCAGCAGGCCGAGGATCTCGCCTTCACGCACCTCAAAGGTCATGTCGTGCAGGACCTGGTGATGCTGAAGCCGCTTTTGCACCTTGTTCAGGGTGATCAGTGCCATGGTGTGGTCAACCTCCGGAGTTGCATCATCGATAGAGCGGTGCCAGGTCCGGTTCCACGCGTGTCACGTCAAGCAGGGTCAGCCCCAGGTCGAACACCCGTGTCAGCACCGCCCGCAAGGCCGACTGGTCAGCCGGACCGGTGAGCGAGGTCTCGGTGGCGCCCTGCTGGAGCTGAAAACCGTCGAACCAGCGGGAGAGCCTGGGGTCCAGATGACCACGCACCCGGATTCGGTAGCGCTCCTCCGCCAGCAGGGGGGCCAGGTCGGTCGCGGGCCGCTCCGCCAGGAGGTGCCCCTCGCTGAGAAGGCCAACCCGGTCGCAGAGCGCATGGGCCACGGCGGCGTGCGGCGTGGTCAGAACGACGGCCCGGCCCTCCTCCCGGGTCCACCGGCGGATGTCGGCGAGGACGCGGCGCCCATCCGGGGAGGCGGCATCGTCGACCGGATCATCCAGCAGGATCGGCGGAGATCCAACTGCCACCACCTGACCCGCATCCGGATGAAGGGTACCGGCCATCAACCGAAGGAGCGTGCTCTTGCCGGACCCGGCCGGGCCCAGGAGGCCGAGCGTCTCGCCGGCATATACGTTCAGGGTCAGGCCGTGCAGGGGCCGCATGGGCGGGCTCCCCGTGACGGAGAGCGAGCGGAGCTGAAGGACGACAGACATCGCAGTCACCTCGGTACGATACTTCTGCTCCAAAGTACCACCCAGACAGGGTGTGCGGCATGTACCTCCAAGGTACAAATACGGGTACATTCGGATACAAAGTGTACAAACTTGATGCTAATATGGTATGGATGTATAAGCCCGTTCGCCGGCAGCACCAGCGCCAGCTCCGGTGGGCGGCAAAGCAGGAGGCAGCCCATGACCCATTCAACGCCGCACACTGGCTCCGGTTCTCAGCAGATCCTGCTGAGAACCAAGCTATTCGCACCACGGGTCCGGCCCCGCGCGGTTGCCAGGCCTCGCCTTGTCACTCGGATGACCGAGGGGCTCGCGGGGAAGCTGACGCTGATCTCCGCCCCGCCGGGCTTCGGCAAGACTTCACTGGTGGCGGAGTGGCGTTCCGCAGAAGCGGGCGCCCGGGTGGACCTGGCCTGGGTATCGCTGGATGAGGCTGACAACGACCCCACCCGGTTCTGGACCTACGTCATCGCCGCACTGGAGACCGTGCGACCGGGGGTTGGCGCCGATGCCCTGAGCGTGATGCACGGGTCCGCCCGCAGCTCCGTTGAGGCGCTCCTGATGGCGCTGATCAATGGCATGACCGAGGTGCAGGACGACTTCGTCCTGGCGCTGGATGACTACCATCTGATCGGGGCGGAGCCGATTCACGAGGGGATTGCCTTCCTCCTGGAGCATCTGCCGCCGCAGGCGCATTTGCTGCTGATTGCCCGGGCAGACCCGCCCCTGCCGCTGGCGCGCCTGCGGGCCCGGGGGGACCTCCTCGAGCTGCGGGCCAAGGACCTGCGGTTTACGCCCGACGAGGCGGCGGAGTTCCTGGGCAGGGTGCAGGGACTCGCTCTGTCCGGGCAGGATCTGGCCGATCTCACGGCCCGGACGGAGGGCTGGGTGGCCGGCCTGCAGCTTGTCGCCCTTTCGCTTCAGGGGCTGGAGGATGTGTCGGGCTTTATGGCGGAGCTGATGGGCAGCAACCGCTTCATCGTGGACTATCTCACAGAAGAGGTGGTGCACCGCCAGCCCGCGGAGGTGCAGCGGTTCCTCCTGGAGACCTCCGTGCTGGAGCGTCTCAGCGGCCCGCTGTGCGACGCCGTGACCGGGCGCCCCGGCTCGCAGGGCCTGCTGGAGATGCTGGAGAGTGGCAATCTCTTCACGGTGGCCATGGACGGCGAGCGGCGGTGGTACCGCTACCACCGCCTCTTTGCCGATATGCTCACGGCGCGCTTGCTGGAGCAGGATCCCGCTCGCGTGACCGGTCTGTACCTGAGGGCGAGCGAATGGTATGAGCAGCAAGGCATGATGGTGGAAGCGGTGCGGGCCGCCCTGAACGGGGGAGATCACAGCCGGGCGGCGGTCCTGACGGAGCGGGTGGGGGACGAGCTCTTTCAGCGTGGGGAGATCGAGACGCTCTCCTCGCTGATCGCCTCTCTGCCTGACGAGCTGGTACGAAGTTCGCCGGGTCTTGGCCTGTTTCACGCCCGGGCGCTGCTCACGCGGAATCATGTGGAGGCGTTCGAGCAGAGGCTCAAGGCCGCTGAGGCGGCGCTCGAAGCCCGCGAGGGCGAACGAGCGGGGGAGGAGTGGGTCCGAGGGCGCATTTTGGCGCTCAAGGCGATTCAAACCCGGCTGCAGGGCGACATCAGCCGGTCGGTTCTGGTCGCGGAACAGGCGGTGGAGTTGCTGTCGACCGACGACCTGGGCTGGCGCATCGCCGCCACCATGGCGCTGGCCATGTCGCGCCTGCACTCCGGACATACCCGGGCGGCCATCGAGAGTCTGCTCCAGGTGGCCCGGCTGAGCGAGTCCGCCGGTGACCTGTACCAGACGGCCCTGAGCATCTGTGTCCGTGCCGACCTGTACGCGGCGCAGGGCGATCTGAGGCGTGCCTACGAAACCTACCAGTCGGCGCTCCGGCTGGCCGATGGGCGCGGTGAGCGGCTGCCCTGCTCCGGATGGGCCCTGGTGGGGATGGCCGGGCTGCATCTGGAGTGGAACGAGCTGGATGAAGCCCACCGGCTGATCATGGACGGGATAGAGCGGGGGCGCCGCAACAGGCACATGGATACGCTGATGCGGGCCTACCCGGTCGCCGCCCGCATCCTGGAGGCGCGGGGAGAGGCTGCCCTTGACCACCCTGCGCTCGCCGGGATCGAGCAGGTCCTCAGCTCGCCGCTGGCCGTGATCAGGGAAGGGCTTGATGCACACCGGGCCCGCATCCACCTGCGGGAGGGGAACCTGGAGGAGGCGATTCGCCTCGGCCGGGATGTCGGGCGGGATCTCTTCCTGACAGGCATGTTTGAACCCACCGTGCGCGCCAGGGTGACGGCGGCGGACGGGCGCCCCCGGGAGGCCGTAGCGATCCTGGATGAGCAGCTTGGAGCGTACGAGCAGGCGGAGTGTATGGGGTTGGCAGTGCGCGTCCTGACCGCCAGAGCGATGGTCCAGTCCGAAGGCGACCACGAGGGAGCGGTGGAGACGCTGGAGCGGGCGATGACCCTGGGAGAGACTGCCGGTTTCTTCCGCTCCTTCATCGAAGAGGGGGCGCCGATGGTCCCGTTGCTGCGAACGGCAGCGCGGCGCACCGCTGCCCCGGAGTTTGCCCGCCGGCTGCTGGCAGCCATGGGGGAGGAGCCGGATCGTCCGGCGCCCGCCCTGCAGCAACCGCTGGTCGAGCCCTTGAGCGACCGGGAGATGGAGGTACTGCAACTCGTGGCGGATGGGCTCTCGAACCAGGAGATCGCTGACCGGGCTTTCATCGCAGTGGGCACCGTGAAGCGGCATCTGCACAACATCCTGGCGAAGCTGGAGGCGCGGGACCGCAAGGAAGCGCTCGCCAGAGCCCGGGAGCTTGGGCTGCTGGGGTGAGCGGCAGGCCCCTGGGTCGCAGCCTTTCTGAGCAATGTGTTGAGCCCGGCTGTTGGCAGCCGGGCTCAGGTTTTTACTTAGGCGTGTTTTCGGTTGATGTAGGCTTTTGGGCGCTGGCGGTGGACTTCTTCGTATTGCGCGGGGTCGTGAGAAACTCAAGCGACGAATTGAGGGTGATCACAAGGCACGGGGTGTCGGTTGCGTCGGCGGAGGGGACCACGGAGCACTTCCGGCGCACGTCGGGGCGCAGGCTCGGGGACTCCTCGAAGACATCGGCCACGGAGAAGGTGTACTGGCGGGTGTCGGCGTGGCGTACGAAGCCGGCGCTGCCCGGGGTGTTGGGGCGCTCCACGTAGACGCTGATCTGGTTGCCATCGTCATCGGCGCCGAAGCCGATGGCGTAGGCGGATGCAGGGAGCCCGGCCTGAACAGCCATGGCGTCCAGCAGGTCGCAGGCGTTGGCGCCGAATTCGACCAGGCCGCTGGGCAGTACGTTGGCAAAGGCGGGCTTGCGGTTGCGGCGCCCGCGGCTGGTGGGCTTGCTGGCGACCCGGCGGAAGTTGCGCCCGGACCCGGGAGCGGGACCTTGGAACTTGGCCATGGGTGAGATGCTCTCCTTTCTTTCCGATTCAGGGCATGTGTTAGATAATCCCTGTGTTACCAATAATAGACTGTTCTAGTTCGAATGTAAATGGTATTTTGTCAAATGTGGGCGATCATCGGCGAGCCCTGGCCATAGTTTTTGGCTATCGGCCCAGTCCAGGTTCTGTCCGGCTGGTTCTTGGTTGAGTCCTGGCCATGCTAGGTTGGGTCTGGCCCAGTCGTGGTTGAGTCAGGCTGAGTCCCGGTTCTATTCGCTTTTGTTATGGTTATGTCCCGGTTGGATTCCGCCCACTCCGGGTTCAGTATTGGTCCAGTCCTGGTCAAGTCTTGGCCATAGGCGCCGACTATGGGTTCGGTCCGGCTGGCTCCTGGCGACGCTCGACGATCTGCTCCAGCCGGTCCTGCAAGAATCGGGAGCGGACCGGGGCCCCTGAGCGTGAGGTACGGCTATCCGGGGACCTGTAGGTCGCTGGCACTCCGATACTCAGGGAATTTTTGGAGGGAGGGCCGGCCCGACCGACGAAAATATCGTCCACATTTTGCCCGAGAGTAGCGCACTCGACGGTAGAATGCGGGTTTGCGGTTCTGATGCGAAATCTCCGAGAAAATGTGGACTGATTTGGCCCGCTTTCGAACCCGACGGCCAACAGAATTTCCCTGAGACAGATGCGGAACAACGGGAGGCAGGACATGGAGCAGACAAGGGTGCTTGGCCGTACTCACTTGATCATCAAGAGAGGCGACATCACCAAGGAGCACGTGGACGCCATTGTTAACGCCGCGAACAGCAGCCTTCTCGGGGGAGGAGGCGTCGACGGCGCCATTCACCGGGCGGGCGGGCCGGCGATTCTCGCCGAATGCCAGGCGATCCGGCAGAGGAGAGGTGGATGCCCCACAGGCGAGGCTGTGATTACGACCGGCGGTAACCTGCCGGCCAGGTACGTGATTCATACAGTGGGTCCGGTCTGGCAGGGGGGCGACGCCCGGGCGCCGGGGCGCCGAGGTGAAGATGCACTGCTGCAGCGCTCCTACTGGAACAGCCTGTCACTGACCTCCGCCCATGGGATCGCTTCCATCGCTTTTCCCAGCATCAGCACCGGGATCTATGGCTTTCCGATCGAACGGGCAAGCCGGATTGCTCTCGCAACCGTCATGCACTACGTCCTGGAGCACGACCATCTAACTGAAGTTCGCTTTGTGCTGTTCTCTGACAAGGATTTCTCTGTCTACGAGGCAGCACTGGCCGAAGCATAGCAACGGGCGCCCCCCTGGGAGGGCGCCCGTTTTCTACTGAGCAATGATCGGGAACCGCAGCCACTCGCCCTTCACCTGGATCTCCAGGGCGACCGGGATGTTGCCCTCCGTGACCTCAAAGCGGGTGCCGACCTCCAGGGGGCGGGGTGGGGCGATCAGCGACCGCCTGCCGTTCGCCCCAATGGTGTACTTCCCGTAGTCGAGCCGGAAGTCGATGTCCTCCGGCTGGACGGGCTGGTCGGACGAGACCGTGGCGTCGACCACGAACCAGACCAGGCCGTCCATGACCTTTTCGTTGTACCGGAACAGCATGGCCCAGCCCTTCAGTAGGAAGGGATACTCCATCATCCACGGTGGTGGCATGCGGCTCGAGCCCTTGTAAATCGACCAGGTCTGCTCAAACTTGGTCACCCGGACGGTCACGCCCCCGCTGCCAACCGTGGTGGCCGCGAGAACTAACTTCGTCTGGCGCCCGCGAATGAGCAAGGCCGCACCTGCGACGACCACCAACAGCAGCAGGACACCGGCGATCACCTTGCGCGACTTCATGGCACGATCACCCACCATGAATGTTCGGCTCAATCAATTCTGTACCTGCTTTCAGGCTGGCTTCAGTTGGGCTTGCCACAATACAGACCAGCGGACCACACTGCACACTAATGGAGGCCCGGGACATGACAAAGACAAACCGTAGACTGATATCCCTGCTCCTCGTGGCGGCCACGTCGGCTGCGTGCTCCAAGGCAGCGACGCCGCCGATCGCCACCAACACTGCCAGCGTAAACACGAAGACGGTCGCAGTAACCAAAACGGAAATCAGCTACGACGGTGACGACGAGTACACGGACTGGAAGCAGCAGAACCCCACCTACATTGAGTTGAAGGGCTCCTCGGCCTCCTTTACCGGGGCGAACGTCTCCCTGAACGGCAACAAGACCATGATCCTGTCGGCGGGCGTGTACGTACTCAGCGGCAAGCTGGACGACGGGCAGATCGTCGTCGATACCCAGAACAAGGGCACGGTCAGGCTGGTCTTCAACGGCGTGGAGATTCAGAGCAAGAGCGGCGCACCCGTCCATGTGAAGAAGGCCGATAAGGCCGTCATCACCCTCCAGGAAGGGACGCAGAACCTGGTCTCCGACGCCAAGACCTACGCATCCTCCGGCGATGACCAGCCCAACGCGGCGATCTACAGCGACGACGACCTGACCATCAACGGCACCGGCGCCCTCACCGTCCAGGGCAATTACAACAACGGCATCATGAGCAAGGACGACCTGAAGATCATGGGCGGCAAGATCGCCATTAACGCCGTGGATGACGGCCTGATCGGCCGGGATATGCTGGCGATCAAGCAGGGCAGCTTCACCATCCAGGCCGGCGGCGATGGCATTCGCTCCAGCAACGACACCGATTCGGCCAAGGGCTACATCAACATCGAAGGAGGCACCTTCGCGATCAAATCCGGCTCGGACGGCATCCAGGCGGAGACGGCGCTGCAGATCGCTGGCGGGACGTTCACCATCACCACGAACGGAGGCAGTGACAACGGCGTGGTCCACGCAGCCGACAACGGCCCCGTGGGCGGCGGCCCCGGCATGGCGCCCCGTGGCGGCGGAGCCCAGCCCGCCCCGGTCTCCACGACCAAGACCGACTCCAAGAGCGCCAAGGCCCTGAAGGCGGGCGCCGACATCCTGATCAGCGGCGGCACCTTCAAGATCGACTCGGCGGACGACGCCATCCACGGCAACAACATCGTCACCATCGCGGGCGGTGAGTTCGCCATCACCTCCGGCGACGACGGCGTCCACGCCGATGCGGCCCTGAACATCCAGGGCGGCAAGGTCGATATCACCAAGAGCTACGAAGGGCTGGAGAGCAAGCTGATCACCATCACCGGAGGCGAGACCAGCCTGGTGGCCAGCGATGACGGCATCAACGTCGCCGGCGGCGCCGACCAGTCGGCGATGGGCGGGCGCCCGGGCCAGAACAACTTCAGCGCCTCGGGTGACGTGGCCCTGCACATTGGCGGCGGCAAGGTCACGGTCGATGCCCTGGGCGACGGCCTTGATGCCAACGGCTCCATCTTCATGACCGACGGCACGGTGATCGTGAACGGCCCGACGGCCAACAACAACGGCCCGATCGACTACGACGGCGTCTTCAAGGTGACGGGCGGCCTGATTATCGCTGCGGGCAGCGCGGGCATGGCCCAGGCGCCCTCCACGGACTCCACCCAGTACGCCCTCGGGCTGAGCTTCAGCCAGGTCCAGCCGGCCGGCCAGGAGGTCACCCTGAAGGACAGCGATGGGAAGAGCATCGTCACCTTCGCCCCCAAGCGGCAGTACCAGTCGTTCGTCGTCAGCTCCCCCGACCTGAAGAAGGGCGGCTCCTACACCTTCTACACCGGCAGCAACAAGCTGGTCAGCTTCTCGGTCTCCAATATCGTCACCTGGCTGAACGAATCCGGCGTGACCTCCGGCCCTGCCGGCGCCCGGGGTCCCCGCCGCTAAAAGAAACAGAGGGGCCGGCTGGCCCCTCATCGATTTACTTGATGCCCGAGCGCATGAAGCTGTTCATGAACTGACGCTGGAAGAGGAAGAAGGCGACCAGGAGCGGGGCGACCACCATGACCGTACCGGCGGTGATCATCGACCAGTCGGCGCCGGACTCGGAGGACTTGGTCAGCAGCGCCAGACCCACGGTGAGCGGGCGCACGTCCTTGGTATTGGTGATGATCAGCGGCCAGAAGAAGTTGTTCCAGTGGAAGCTGATCGAGACCAGCGCCCAGGCCGCCATGGTGGGCCGGGCCACCGGGATGAACACATGCCAGAGCGTCTTCAGCGGCCCGCAGCCATCGATTCGGGCCGCCTCCTCCAGGTCCTTGGGGACCTGCTTGAAGGTCTGCCGCATCAGGAAGGTACCCATCGCCGAAGCGACGTAGGGCAGCATGATCGCCAGCCGGGTGTTGACCAGGTGCAGCGCCCGCATGGTGGTGAAGTTCGGCAGCACCAGCGCCTCGGCGGGCACCATGAGCTGGAGCAGGAAGAGGATGAAGATCACATCCTTGCCCCAGAAGTTCATGCGGGCGAAGACGAAGCCGCCCAGGGTGATGGTGATCATCTGCAGCAACAGGATGCTGACCACGATGATGACCGTGTTCCGGTAGTAGGTCGCAAACGGCGCCGTCTCCCAGGCCCGGGCGAAATTGTCCAGGGTGGCCGAGCCGCCCCACCAGAGCGACCCGGTGCCGACCGGCACGGTCTGCGGGCGGATCGAGGTGGCGATGGTCCAGGCCAGCGGGATCAGCCAGCCGAGCGCCAGGGCGGCGGTCAGCCCGTAGAGCGCCCACTCGGTGAGCGACAGCTTCTTATTCATAGTGCACCACCTTCCGGTCCACGTAGAAGTGGTTGAAGAGGGCGGCGGCCAGGAGGATGACGATCAGCACGACCGAGGCGGCGGCGCCCATCCCCTTGTCCATAAAGGTGAGCATCACTTCATAGATGTGGTAGAGCAGCACGTTGGTGGCATTCTGCGGACCGCCGCCGGTCATGATGTAGATCTGATCGACGGTCTTGAAGGCGTTGATGAAGCTGATCGTCGCGACGAACAGCGTGGTTGGCGTGAGGAGGGGGAAGGTGATCCGCCAGAACTGCTGCCAGCGGTTGGCGCCGTCGAGGTCGGCCGCCTCGAAGACGTCGCTGGGCATGTTCTGCAGGCCGGCGAGGTAGAAGAGCATGAAGTAGCCGGCATCCTTCCAAATCGAGACGAACATGACGGCGGGCAGGGCCAGGTGCGGGTCGCCCAGCCAGTTCTGCGCCGTGCCCCCGAAGAACTTGACCAGCGTGTTGACCGGGCCGTAGTGGGGGTTGTACATGAAGTTCCAGATCGAGGCGGCGGAGACCAGGGGCAGCATGGTGGGATAGAAGAAGGCGGCGCGCAGGAGCGAGACCGACCGGAGCTTCCGGTTCAGCTGCACGGCCAGGAAGAGCGCCAGCAGCACGGTCAGGGGGATCGTGCCGATGGCAAAGGTGAAGGTGTTCTTCAGCACGGTCCGGAACAGCTCGGATTCGGCGAGGGTCTTGAAGTTCTCAAGCCCGATGTACTCCTGGCCCGGGAAGGCCATGTTGGCCCGGAACAGCGCGAGGTAGCCCGAGGCGGCCATGGGGTAGATGGTGAAGACAGCCAGCAGCACCGCCGAGGGCAGAAGAAGCAGGTAGGGCCCCCAGTTGATCCTGGGGGCCCGCCTTTTTGCCTTCGGGGGAACCACGCTGGCCGGCGCTGCGGTATGCTTCGCAGGGTGGGCCATGCGGAGTCGCCTCCTACTTACTTCTTAAACGGAGCGAGGATCGCCGTGGCGTCCTTCTGGGCCTGTTCCAGGGCGTCCTTGGCGGACTTGCTGCCGGTGACGACCGCCTGGAGCTGGTCGCCCAGGGCCTTGAGGACCTGCTGGTTCTGGTAAGTGGCGATCTCACGGTCGGCGAACTGCATGGCGCCAACGGCGTCAGCGAAGCCGGGGAACGCAGCGACGGCATCCTTCCAGGCCTTGGCCTCGGTGGCCTTCTTGGTGGCGGGAATGTAGCCGGTGGCGGCGGACCAGGCGGCGACGCGGTCGGGCTCGGTCATGAACTTGACAAACTTATAGGCGGCTTCCTGCTTCTCGGGGGTGGTCTTCATAATGTAGAGGTTGCCACCGCCGGTCGGGCTGCCCTGGCGCTTCTTGCCGGGGAGGGCTGCGACGCCGATCTTGGCGACGTCCATCTTGGACTTGATGTTGCCGATGGAGCCGGTGGTGTGGAAGATCATAGCGGCCTTGCCGTTGATGAAGTCGTTCGGCACGTTGGCCCACGCGGTCACGCCTTCGGGCATGATCTTGTGGGTCTTGCCGAGCGCCTGGATGAAGGTGAGGGCCTCAACCACCTCGGGGGCGTTGAAGGAGACCTCGTTGCCAGCCTCGTTGACGACGTTCTTGCCGTTCTGGATGAAGAAGGAGGAGAAGACCCAGCTGGGGTTGCCGTCGGAGGGGATCTCAAGGCCCCACACGCCGTCCTTGGTCAGCTTCTTGCCGGCGTCAACCAGCTCGTCCCAGGTCTTGGGCGGGTTGGCGATGCCAGCGGCCTTGAAGAGGTCCTTGTTGTAGTACATCACGACGGTGGAGCGCTGGAAGGGGACCGACCAGGTCTTGCCGTCGAGCTTGGAGTTGCCCATGAAGGCGGGGGTGAAGTCGGCGAGCCAGGCGGCGCCGTCCTTGTCCTTGGCGACGAGGTCGTCAAGCGGCACGATGGCGTTCTGGGTCTTCAGGGTGAAGACGTCGGTGGCGAGCAGCACGGTCACATCGGCGGGGGTACCGCCGGCAGCCGCAGCCTGCACCTTGGTCATGGTCTGGGTGTAGTCGCCGGCGAAGACCGGGGTGACCTTGATGGACGGGTTCTTGGTGTTGAACTCGCTGACCATGTCCTCGATGTTCTTGGTGACAGCACCGCCGACGGCAACCGGGAAGTAGAACTGCAACTCAACGGTCTTGGCCGGGGCGGTCGTGGTGGTCTCGTTCGTCTTCGGGGCCTCTTCCTTCTTGGTCTCGCCGCCGCAGCCCGCGAGGGCTACGGACAGGGCAAGCGCTCCAGCCAGCAACCGGGTGATTTTCAAAACGTATCCTCCTCAAATCCGTCCGACTTGATGCCGAACCCAGGAAATCATACTACCAAAATGTTCATGTGGGAAGCGGTTATTTTCAACCTTGAGATTTATAAACTTCGTTGCCTAAAGTATCTGACGACGACACATGAAGGGCTCGCCGGCAACGTAGAGGGTCAAGGCTCCATCGTGTTGGAAGACGGCGAACATGTTGAGCAACTCGCAGTAAAACTGGTTCTCGGTGGCGGCGACCATGGGTACGGGCAGCTGTGCCCCGGCCTGTATGTAGAGCTGATCATCCTGGACAAGCACCTTCACGGGGTAGTCCTCCCGGAGCAGATAGTCGCCAGCGTAGCGGGCAAGCACCTCCGGAGCAACCTGGGGCGGGGCCGGTACACTGACCGGGTAGAAGCCGAAGTCGGCGGGGTAGGAGAGGGGCCACTGATACTCCGCAGCAGCCGCACGGACCAAAGCGTCATTGACGTGCCAGCCCTCGTCGCAGTTTGCCATGACCACGATTCCTTCGCCGTAGTCCTGGTAGGCCACCAGCGTACACTGGAAACCGGGGTTGTCGCCGGGATGGCGGAAGCGGGGGCCATCCAGTGCGAAGCCGATGCCCCAGCCGCCAGGATTGGGCCTCATCATCTCGTCGGCCATTGCCTTGGTGAAGAGGCGGGCCGGGCGCCCTGCTCTGGCGAGCTGAAGGTCGAGTGCGAGGCGGGCCAGGTCGGTGGGGGTGGTCCAGAGGCCGCCGGCGGCGGTCTCCGGGTGGACCTGCCACTTTCCGTGCGCCACGCCGCCGCCGATGCGATGCCCGCTGGCAGCCCGGTCCCACATCGCTTCGGGGAGCGGCTGGGCGAAGGTGGAGTTCACCATGCCCAGCGGGCGCAGCACCAAGTCTGCCATGATCTGCACGAAGGGCGCCTTCAGTACATCCTCCAGGAGCTGCTGGACCACCGTGAAGCCGCCCCCGCTATAGCGGAAGCGCGTGCCCGGCAGGTGGTCGACCCGGATCGGCGCTGTATTGGCGGGCGGTTCGCCGTCCAGAATCTGGCGCAGGGTGGGGATGGCGGCGTATCGGTCGTAGCCGACGAAGCCGTGCACCGACGTGCCGGCGCTGTGGCTCAGGAGCTGGCGCAGGGTCACCTTGGGCTGCCAGTTACCCGTGCCCCGCACCTTCCAGGAGGTCAGGTACCGGTTGACATCCTCGTCGAGGTCGAGGAGGCCGTCCTGGGCGAGCCGCATGACGGCGGTGGCGGTGACCGGCTTGCTGACAGAGCAGGCCTGGAACATGGTCTCGGGGGTGATGGGGTCAGGTTGGCCGGCTTCCTTTAGGCCAAAGCTCTCGGCGACCTCGATGGCGTAATCATGGATGACGGCGATGCTGACCCCGGGGACGGCGTGGGTGCGCATCTGGTCGGCGAGCGTGGCGGAGTTGAAACCCTGGCGGCGGACGAGTTTGGGTTCAAGCAGGTTTGCAGCCATGCGTTCGAGGCGGGGATGGCTCATTGATTCGTCAACTCGCTTTCTTCGGCAATGAATTCATCCGAATATAGTGAAATCCTGCTTGTGATGCAAGGGGGAAGGGTCCGATGTGTGGGCAGAATCAACCGATTTCGACTTCGTGATTTTGTTCTCAAACCTGGGTACAGTTCGTTGACAGCCCTTTGGAGCGCTGGTACAATCCGATTCGTTGCACCACTAACTGTATAGCACATCACTCTTATCCAGAGTCGGCTGAGGGACTGGCCCGATGAAGCCACGGCAACCGGCATGCATCCCATGCAGGCACGGTGCCAATTCCTGGGGAGGCGCCCGTTTTGGGGCCTTCCGCGATGAGAGGCGACCAGCGTCGAATGCTAGCGCCTCCTTGCATTGGGGGCGCTTTTGTATTGCCCGAGGAAAGGGGGGATTCGCTTCGATGATCGAGCTTCGTGGCATTAGCAAGGTATACAGCCAGGAAGGGCGCCAGGTTGAGGCTCTGCGGGATGTGACCGTGACCGTCGCCCCCGGTGAGATCTACGGCGTGCTGGGGCAGAGCGGCGCCGGCAAGTCCACGCTGATTCGCTGCGTCAACCTGCTGGAGCGGCCCAGCGCCGGCCGGATCCTGGTGGACGGGCGGGAGATGCTCTCGCTCAGACCTGCTGAACTGCGCCGAGAACGCCAGAAGATCGGCATGATCTTTCAGCACTTCAACCTGTTCCAGTCCCGCACGGTGGCGGGCAACGTGGCCTATCCCCTGGAGATTGCCGGGTGGAAGCCCGAGCAGATCAAGAGCCGGGTGGCCGAGCTGCTGGAACTGGTCGGTCTGGCGGAGAAGGCCGGTGCTTACCCCAGCCAGCTCTCCGGCGGCCAGAAGCAGCGGGTGGGCATCGCCCGGGCGCTGGCCCCGGGGCCCAAGATCCTGCTCTCCGATGAGGCCACCTCGGCCCTCGACCCCGAGACGACCCGGTCGGTGCTGGCGCTGCTGCGGGACATCAACCGCAAGCTGGGCCTGACGATCCTGCTGATCACCCATCAAATGGATGTGGTGCGGGAGATCTGCGACTCGGTGGCGATCCTGGAGCAGGGCCGCCTGGTGGAGTCCGGCAAGGTGGTCGACCTGATCGCCCGACCGGGTTCACGGCTGCACGAGCTGTTCTACGAGCCCTTCTCCAACGTGGCATGGCGGGCTGGCGCCACCCGGATTGCGCTGTCGTTTGTCGGGGATCAGGCCGAGAAGCCGGTGATCTCGCAGATGATCCGCCGCTTCGAGGTGGATGCCAATATTATTGAGGGTTCTGTGGAGCGGGTCGGCGCCACCCGGGTGGGCCGGCTGCTCCTGGAGATCACCGGCTCCGAGGGCTCGGTGGCCGGCGCCCTGGAGTTCCTGCGGGAGCAGGGCCTCACCCCGGAGGTGATGTTCGGTGAATGAGATGGCCGAGATGCTCCTGGAGGCCACCTGGGAGACGCTCTACATGACGGGTGTGGCGGCGGTCTTCATTATTATCGCCGGGCTGCCGCTGGGCGTGCTGCTCGTGGCGACGGACCGGGGCGGCGTCTGGGAGATGCCCCTGCTGAACCGGATCCTCGGCGCCGTAGTCAACATCGGCCGGTCGGCGCCGTTCATCATCCTGATGGTGGCGGTGTCCCCCCTGACCCGCCTGATCGTCGGCACAACCATTGAGACGACCGCTGCGATCGTGCCCCTGGTGATCGCTGCGATTCCCTTCATGGGTCGCGTGGTGGAGCAAAGCCTGCGGGAGGTCGACCCCGGTCTCGTGGAGGCCGCCGTGGCGATGGGCTCCTCGGCCTGGCAGATCATCCGCAAGGTGCTGATCCCCGAGGCCCTGCCCTCCCTGATTCGCGGCACGGCGCTCATGATGATCTCCGTGCTCGGCTACAGCGCGATGGCGGGCGCCATCGGCGGCGGCGGCCTGGGCGATCTGGCTGTCCGGTGGGGTTACATGCGCTTCAAGACCGACATCATGATCGCCTGTCTCGTGGTGCTGGTGGTTCTCGTGCAGCTGATTCAGTTTCTCGGCGACCGTTTGGCCGCCGGGGTAAAACCTAAGTAGTTCAATCTGGAGGTAGCATCTAAGATGTTCAAGCGTTTCACGGTTGGTCTGATCGCTTCCGTGCTCTCCGTGGGCCTGCTCGCCGGCTGCGGCGGCACCAAGACTCCTGCTCCGGCCGCTGAGGCTCCCAAGGCTGAGGCTCCGAAGGTCGTCACCCTGAAGGTTGGCGCCTCGCCGACCCCCCACGGCGACATCCTGAAGGCTGTGCAGCCCCTCGCCGAGAAGGAAGGCATCAAGATCGAGATCGTCGAGTTCACCGACTATGTGCAGCCCAACATCGCCCTGAACGACAAGGCGCTGGATGCGAACTACTTCCAGCACGTCCCCTATCTGACCGACTTCGCCACCCAGCGCAACCTGCAGCTGGTGAGCGCCGGCGCCGTGCACCTGGAGCCCCTGGGCCTGTACTCCACCAAGCTGAAGGATATCAAGGAGATCGCTGACGGCGCCACTATCGCCGTGCCCAACGACACCACCAACCTCGGCCGTGCCCTGAACCTGCTGGCCCAGAACGGCCTGCTGAAGCTGAAGGACGGCGTGGGCGTGAAGGCGACCACCAAGGACATCGTGGAGAACCCCAAGAACCTGAAGATCAAGGAGCTGGAGGCCGCCCTGCTCGCCCGCAGCCTGGCCGACGTGAACGCTGCGGTCATCAACGGCAACTACTACCTGGAGGCCAAGAACAGCCTCAAGATCGACGCCAAGACCCTGGCCGTCGAGTCCGCCACCAACAACCCCTACGCCAACATCGTCGCCGTCCGCAAGGGCGACGAGAACCGGCCCGAGATCAAGACCCTGATGAAGCTCCTCACCTCCGCCGAGGTCAAGAAGTTCATCGAGTCCAAGTTCAGCGGCGCCGTCATCCCGGCGTTCTAAGTCAAACGAAAAGAGGCCGCATCCCTATGGCAGGGGTGCGGCCTCTGTTTTGTTAGCGGCTCATGGCCCAGGTGTCGGAGCCGAAGCTGGTGGTCCAGGTGCCGGTGATGTCGCCGTTGCCGCCGATGGCACCGGTGTACTCGATCGGCTCGGCGCCCATCCGGTAGGTCTTGGTGAACCGCATGCCGCCGTTGCTCCAGGTGCCGGAGATGTCGGCGATGAGCTCCGTGCTGCCGATCCACTCGCTCATCCAGCCGTGGAAGGTGCTGCCGTCGTTGGTGACGTAGGCCAGCCAGCCTACCTTGTTGCCGTTCTGCATGTAGTAACCGTGCCAGAGCTCGCCGCGCTGGGCCTCCCGGAGCTGAGCCTCGGCGGCTTGCGCACGGGCGGTCTCCTGGGTCAGGGCTGTTTGAAGTTGCGCGATCGAGTTCTGCAGGGTGTCGTTGTTTTGTTGGAGGTGGGTCATGACTGCCTCGAGTGCGGCGACCCTGGCTGCCAGGGCGGGCAGCCCGCCGGCGCTGTTGGTCTCGCCGGCTGCGAGGCTTACACCCAGGCCGGCGGTCAGCACGGCGACGACGGCGGTGGCCATGATGCCGAAACGGACGAATCTCAGCATCCCCCTCACTGGGAACTCCCCCTGAATGGAATTTATTTACATCAATTCGATAGGTGAAAAGGAAGTCCTTTCTGCTGGGAGGTTATACGTCGGCAGGCGAAGAACTGGCGAGGCAGAGTTTCGTGGAGGGGGAGAGGGCTGTGTCCCGTGCTGCCGTTCCGTTTCCGCTCGCCTCGGGCCGGTATGAGGTTGGCCCGGCCATGCGCCGCTTTGGCCAGGCTGGACAGGGGTTTCCGGCCGAAGAGGGGCACTTCCGTTTCGATGATCAGCTGGCGCCGACGCTGGCAGCCAAGCTGGAGGTTCTGCGGCGGGCGCCGGAGGAGTGCCATTTGCGGGCTGGGGATTCCCCCGAGCTTGTTTTGGCGCTGCGAGAGACCTTTGCGCTCTTGGCGGCTGAGCATCCGCACGTTGCTTCGGTGGATGAGGATGGGGTGACGCTGTATCACCTGGGATTGCGGCTGGACGGGTGGTCGCAGGTTGTGGCGATAGGGCCTGGGTGGTCATCGCTGGGGCCGGTGGCGGCTTCGCTTCGGGCGTACCTCGCGGGGTTTCAGGGCGTGGCCCTGGTCGCCGAGGCCCTGGGCCTGTCCGTGCAGGAGGACCTGGCCGTTGTGCGGGGACCGGAGGGGGAGTCCGGCGACGTGCTGGAGTGGCTGCACGTGTGCCTGCCCTCAGGCTGGGCGCCGGCCGAGAAGATCGGGCGCTCGTTCGGCGTGGTCCACGAGCCGGTGGCGGGGAGCGGGGCACTGATTGCCAGCCAGGGGCAGATCATCCGGGCGATGATTCATGCCGGGCCCTTCGTGCGCTATGTCTGGGGAATTCACCGGGACGCCGAGCTTTGCCACAATCCCCGGTTGCACCGGTCGGCGCCGTGGGTAGCCGGCGGGAGTCCTTCGGAGTTGGCCCACCAGGCCTGGTTCCGAGTGGAGCGGCAGACCACACGGGGCTTTCCAGGGCTGAACCGGGCGCTCTTTACCATCCGGTACTGGGTCGAGCCCCTGGCTGAGACCGCTGCGGACCCCTGGCGCCGGGAGCGCCTGGCTTCGGCCCTGCGCGGGATGAATGAGGAGGAGCTCGGGTACAAGGGGTTGGTCGGCGCCCGGGATGGGCTGGTGGCCTGGCTTGAGTCGCTCGAGTCCTAGCGCCTCAGCGGTTGCCACAGGTGGTTGAGGATGTTAAAGACGGCGTGCAGGATCCCCGCCGGGTAGACGCTGTCGGTGACATGGCGCACCCACCCGATAACGCCGCCGGTCACAGCGATGGACACAGACCACAGGGCTTGCTCACCGAGACTCTGCCCGTCCTTCAAGCCGTGGAGCAGCCAGAAGCAGATCGTGGCGGGCCAGAAGCCGAACTCGCTCTGGATCAGACCCCGGAAGAAGAGCTCTTCGCCAAGGGAGACGAAGGCAAGGAAAACCAGGTCCGCAAGGGGGTCGGGCCGCCAGGCCAGCGCGCCGAGCGCTGCGCGGTCTAGCAGCCGCTTGGCGAGCAGGAGGGCGATGGCTACGGCGGCGTACCACCCGATCCGCTCCTTCCAGGCGCCCATCTGCAAGCCATAGGCCCCGAGGGGCTTCTCGTTCAGCACGTAGTAGACCAGAAAGATGGCGTAGAAACTGGTGTTCTGTATGTAGCGCTTGACGGTGGCATCGACGGGGATGCGACTGGTGAGGATCAGCCAGCCGAGCAGTGCCGCTATCAGTAGGGCGAGCAGGCCGAGTTTGCGTCCGGTGAGCAGCATGGAGCGCCTCCTCTTTTCGGCAATTTAACGAAGGTGTTCTCTGAGAGCGGCGGCCAGGGCTTGCAGGGTGGGGGCCGGCACGACCGGGGACTTGCGGTTGTCGTAGTGGTGGGCGAACTCCCCGTCTTGGAACTGGATGCCGTCGAAGTCGACCGGGTGGTCGTACCTGGGCCGCATGTGCCAGTGGACGTGCGGGTTGGGCGGGGCGGACTTGTAGGCATTGTTCATGAGGCAGGCCCAGTTGAACATGGTGGCCTCAAAGACCGAGCGTACAGTCACCTCCAGGCGTTTGACCAGGCGGGAGAAGTCGAGCCACTCTTCATCGGTCAGGTCGGCGAGGTCGCCACAGTGTCTGTTCAGGACCAAGATGCACTGTCCCAGGTAGCCCTGCTGTACGGCCAGGTAGACCTTCCAGTGGGTGGTCTCGGCGATTCGCAGGCGTTCCTCTTCGGGTGAGATGGTGCAGAACTCGCAGGACAAGGTATCCCTCCTGTCCGGGGTGGGGGGCACCCACCGCTTTTGGCGCGCTGGGGCCGGTAGAGAGGGTGAATAGTAAACCGTTTTCCACCCCTGTAGGGCTGTGCGTGGAAAACCATTACATATGCCAGCCGGAAATCCCTTGTGGACGGGGCAAAACCAGGGTTTTGGCGGGGTGAATTGGAAAATATACCCTCGCCGGGTATTTATTGGGGCTATCACTCGCACGATATGTACTGGTTTTCCACTCAGGTTGGAAATAGGCTGGCAATCCATTTACTATTCCCAGGAAATGGGTGAATGAGTGACGAACCTAATCAGCGAGGGGGCGAGGGGATGGTAATGGTTCCTCGGTCGGTATTCACTGCGCCGGGTCTGACGCTGCAGGCCAAACTGCTGTGGATGGTGACAAATCTGAAGCCCGGGAGTTCGGTAACACAGTTAGCCGACTGCTCAGGGCTTTCCGCTTTCCCGGCCTACAGTGCGAAAGGTCTTGACCCAGCTTGCCAGCACGACCTTTGCGGACCCGGCGGTAGTTGACATGCCGCCGGACCTCCTGCTGGACACCCGGTTCGAGCCCAGCACCCGGCTCATGTACGGTTTTCTGCAACTGACTCCAGGTTTCCAGGGCCACAAAGGGCTCACCCGGGTGGCAGAGCTCGCTGAGCTTACGACCATGACCCCGTTCACGGTACGGCGGACCTTGCAGGAACTGCATCAAAACAAGTGGGTTGAGGTGTCCCAGAGCAATAAGCAGGCGCCCGTATCCTTCACGCTTCTAAACCCCGCAGAGGCCAGTCGCGAGCTAGAGGTGGAGACGGCTCGCACCAACATAAACGAGGCAGAGTGGGAGGGCCAGGCAATTATGCGCGAGTGGCTCTCCTTACTTGTGGAGAGCGACCTGTATGAAGACGACGCACCGCTTGCCCTGGCTGTGAACCCATACACGGATGAGAAGCTGGAGTTCGACCGGTACTACCCGCCCCGTGTGGCATTCGAGTTTCAAGGTCCGCAGCACAACGGACCGACCGAGCTGTTCCAGTCGCAGGAGAAGGCGTGGCGACAGCAGGCCCGTGACTATATGAAGGTCGGCATCTGCGGCACCAAAGGGATCGAACTGCGGTGGGTCTTCGCACAGGACCTCTCCCTTGAGGGAATGAAGGCGAAGATTGGCTCCCTGCTTCCCCTGCGGGACCTGGCGGGCCACGAGCCCCTGGTCGACTACCTGGAAGCTGCGAGCAAGAATTATCGGCGGCGATGTGGGATTCGTTGAAGGGGTCGGGCGAACTTTTTGCGTCCAACCGAATGTCATGGAAGTGACAGGGAGGTGGACCGCTGATGACTGTGATTTTGTGGATCCTGCTGGCGATCTTCTGCTGGCCGCTGGCGCTGGCGGCGCTGTTCCTTTATCCGATCGTGTGGCTGATCCTGCTGCCCTTCAGGATCCTGGGCTTCGCCGTGGAGGGCGTTCTGCAGCTGATCTGGGAGATCTTTGCTCTGCCGGCCCGACTGGTCCGCAGTATCGCCCGGTAAATCGTGTTAACGACAAACTTCGATAAAACCCGCAGTGGTGTAGCGTCGTCTATACACTGAGCGGGTTTTTTAGCGCTTTTGTAACTACAAGGAACGATGGAGGTATGCTAGTGAAACGAATCCGCATCCTCGCCCTGGCGCTGCTGTTTGTGGTTGCAGCGGCACTGCCGGCGTGGGCCGCCCCGAACGTCACCATGACGACCCGGGCGGCGAACGAGGGCCGGGTGAAGCCCAACAGCTGGACCACCGTGGTCGTCGAGCTGTCCAACCAGGGCGCCGAACTCTCGGGCGAGCTGACGGTCAAGACCATCCTGCCCGAAGGGGCCGGCGGCGGCTGGGAGCGCTTCCCGGAGTATGTAATTCCCGTCAGCCTGCCCGCCGGGGCTAAGAAGAAGGTCCCCGTGGATGTGCCGGTACAGAACTGGAACCGGGTGCAGGTCTCCCTGCGCTCGGGCGGCGCCCTGGTGCAGGAGGAGACCATCACCCTGACCCTCCTCCCCGGCGACGCCTCCCTGATCGGTGTTCTCTCGGGCGATGAGCTGGGCATTCCCGCCTTGAGCAAGGTTGGGCAGGCCGCCACGACCCATGTGGTGAGGCTGGACGCCGACACCTTGCCCGCCCGGGCTGCCCTCATGGAGCATTACGATATTCTGGCGATCTCCCGGTTTGACAGCGGCACGCTGAGCAAGGAGCAGGCGCAGGCCCTGGAGGCCTGGGTTGGCAAGGGCGGCACCCTGCTGCTCACCGGCGGCCCGGAGTGGCGGCGCACCTTTGCCGGCCTGCCCAAGTCGCTGGTCCCGGTAGAGGTCACCTCGGTGGGCAACGTCGACATGGCGCCGCTGGGCGCCCTCATCGGCAAGCCCCTGCAGGGGAGCGGCCCGGTCAGCCAGGGGCGGCTGCTGAGCGGTCAGGCCCTGATCACCAGCGGCGACACGGTCCTGCTCTCCCAGACGCGGGTCGGAGCGGGCAAGGTCGTCTACCTGGCCGGCGACCCCGGTCTGGACCCCCTGGCCACCTGGGCGGGGCAGGGCGACCTGTACGTGCGCTACCTCGCCACAGGCAAGGCCATTCCTATGGACTTCGGCGACTCCGACATGATGATGGCGGGCGCCCTCCAGCGGATTCCGGGCCTCGGCCTGCCCGCACTCTCGACCGTGGCCCTGCTGCTGATTGGCTACCTGCTGCTGGTCGGCCCCGCGAACTATTTGCTGCTCAAGCGGCTGGACCGGCGGGAGTGGGGCTGGGTCTCGGTGCCCCTCATCTCTGTGCTCTTCGTCGGCGCCGTGTACGGCCTGAGCATCGGCCGCCGCACCCCGCTTCTGAGCCATCTGATCACCGTGACGGAACTGGCGCCCGGCACCGGGGCGGCCACCATGAAGAGCTACGTCGGCCTCTACGCCCCGTCGCAGAACGACTTGAGCGTATCGTTGGAGAACGCCCACCTGGTCAAGCCGATTACGTACGGCGGCGCGCCCGATTCGGGGCCCACGGGCCGGGTCCGGGCCGGCGACAAGACCACCGTTGAACTGTTTGGCTTCAACAACTACACCATGAAAGGCTTCAGCATGGAGCAGGACGTGGCAACCGCCGGCTTTGAGCTGGTGAACGTCACCTATGCAAATGGCACCCTGACCGGCTCTGTGGTCAACAAGCTGGGGCAGCCCCTCAAGGAGGCTCGCATCGTGCTGGGCATGCAGCAGGCGATGCTCGGGGACCTGGGTCCCGGCGAAAAGTCCAAGCCGTTTGAGCTGCCTTTTTCTGCTGGCGATCCCATGAACCCCAAGATGCGCGTTGGCATGGCTTTCGTTCAGGAAGGCCCCTGGAGCGAGGATGTGATGCGCCGGGAGCAGATCTGGAGCTCTACCTTCCGGTACGGCCAGTACCAGGCGGCGCCGGGTACAGTCGTGGTGGGCGGTTGGACGGACGCCCCGGTGGGCCAGGTCGCCCTGCCCGAGCTTGGGCGGATGCATCAAGGCGGGAACCTGGTCTGGGGTGAGTTGCCGATTCCGTTTGACGCCTCCGCGGGCGACATCCCGCCCGGGCTGTTCACGGCGGTGGCCACCAGCGGTCCGGTGGCGCGGTCTCCGTTCGGGTATCAGATGCAGCCGGCAACCTACTCCTTCAGCCTGCAGCTCCCGCCCCTCGACCCGGCGAAGGTCGCCGAGGTCTACCTGCACGTTAACACCGAAGGTCCGGCTCTGAAGGATGTCGCGACATTGTCGGTGCTGAACCGCAAGACCGGCGCCTGGGTGGCGCTGGAGGGGACCAACATGCAGTCGTTGCAGGGCTGGCAGGACTTCATCGCCAGGGATGGACTGATGGAGCTGAGGTTGGAGGCCCGGGCGCACTTCGGCATGATGCCGCCCACGGTCTCGGTGAAGGGGGTGGGGCGCTAATGCTCAAGGTGGAAGGGCTGCAGAAACGGTACGGAGATTTCCTGGCGGTCAAGGAGATGAGCTTCCAGCTGGAGCCGGGCGCCATCTACGGCTTTGTCGGCCCCAACGGCGCCGGCAAGACGACCACCATGAAGATGGTGGCGACGCTGCTTAAGCCCACTGCCGGCCGTGCTTGGGTCGGCGATGTCGAGGTGACCAACGACCCGGCCAAGGCCAGGCGTCACATGGGCTACATGCCGGACTTTTTCGGCGTCTATGACGACCTGAAGGTCCAGGAGTATATGGAGTTCTATGCCGAGTGCTACGAGGTGCCCAAGGCCGGCCGTGACCGGCTGATCGGGGATCTGCTGGAGCTGGTCAACCTCTCACACAAGAAGGATGCCTACGTCGACGGGCTCTCCCGCGGCATGAAGCAGCGGCTCTGCCTGGCCCGTTCGCTCGTCCATGACCCCGATGTTTTGCTGCTGGATGAACCCGCCTCGGGCCTGGATCCCCGGGCCCGGATCGAGATGCGGGACCTGCTCAAGGAGCTGCACCGGATGGGCAAGACCATCCTGATCTCCTCGCACATCCTGGCCGAACTCTCCGAGATGTGTACGCATATCGGCATTGTCAACGACGGGCGCCTGGTGGTCTCCGGGCCGGTCGACGAGGTGCTTCGGGAGGCCGGCGCCCGCCTGATGGAGGTGCGCGTGATGGGCGATGCCGTCACCGCTGCCGAAGTTGCGCGAAACCTGCCGGGCGTTACCGACGTCAGACCTGACAACGGATCTTTCCGTGCCGTGGTGAACGGCGATGACGAGGCGGTGGCGAAGCTGCTAGCCGGGCTGATCAGCCACGGCATCAGCGTGATCCACTTCGCCGAGTCGAAGAACCGCCTGGAGGATGTCTTCATGTCGATCACCGGAGGTGCGGAGGAATGAAGCTGGCAGCCTGGCTCTGGAACCCGGTCATGGCCCGCGAGGCGCGGGTGCGGATGCGGGGCTGGCGGGCGCCGGCGCTCATCAGCCTGTACGTCGGCCTCCTCGGGGCGATCGTGCTCTTTTTCCTGTATGTGGTTGTCAGTGTCGAGCAGGGGGGCTTCTCCCCGACCATTGGCGGCATCCTCTACGGTGTGCTGGCCTTTGCGCAGGGCGCCCTGCTGGTCTTCTCGGCGCCTGGCCTCACCGCCGGCGCCATCTCGGGCGAGCGCGAGCGGCAGACCCTCGACCTGCTGCTGATCACCCGGCTGTCGCCCCTGCAAGTGGTGGTAGGCAAGCTGGGGGCGGCGCTGGGCTTCACCCTGCTTCTGATGCTCGCCAGCCTGCCGGTCTACGGCATCCTGTTCCTGTTCGGCGGCGTCTCGCTGGGCCGCCTGGCCCTCACCGCCATCGTCTATGTGGCGACGGTGATCCTGCTGGGATCGATCGGGATGTATTTCAGCGCCGTCTTCAAGCGGACCCAGGCGGCGGTGGTCGCCTCCTACGGCACCACCTTCGGCTGGATGGCTTTTGTGATGGTTATGGGCATTATGTTCATGGAGGTCTTCTACCGGGGCCGGACGCCGACCGACGTCCCGCCCGACTGGGCAGTGATCTTCGCCTACACCAACCCGATTGTTGCCCTCGGCGCTGCCGCCGGCGGCCCGATCGGCGAGATCACCTCGCTGTTCCGCAAGGTGCTGCCCTCGCCCGAACTCCAGATGGCGATCTGGTGGAAGTACTGCCTGATCGCCACGGGGATCTCGGGGTGGCTGCTCTGGCTCACCTCCCGTCGGATCATGCCACTGAAGAACAAGTAGAGGAGTGCCCCTAATGCGTCGCGTTGCGTGGATTGCCCTGATGCTGACCCTGGCGGTTCTGTTCCCGGCGGTGGGCCGGGCAGAGGGGCCGGCCGTCTCCATGGAGGCGGCGGCCGGATTTGATGGGCGTGCCAAGTCGGGTGCGTGGGTGCCCGTGATGCTGACGCTGAAGAACGACGGCGCCGAGTTCTCCGGGGAGATCCAGTTTGAGACCAGGCTGGATTACGGACCGATGCGCAACGTCGGGGACTACCGCACGCCGGTAACGGTGCCCGCCGGGGCTGTGAAGCGGGTGCCGCTGCTGGTGCCGACCGCCATGATGGGCTTCCCCGCCATTCGCCTGATGCAGGGCGATACAGAGGTCGCCAAGGTGCAGCCGACCGTGGAGGTCGGCCGGGATATCCTGCTGGGCGTGCTTGGTGTGGAGCCGTCGGAACTGGCGGCGCTGGGGGGCCTGAAGGTCGGGGACCGCAATGTTCGGCTGGTCCGTCTCACCCCGGAATCGATCCCGTCCGACGCGATGGCGCTAGAGAGCCTGGATGCGGTTCTGCTGGACCGTTTTGCCTACAGTGAGTTGCCCGAACCGCAGCGCCTGGCGGTGCAGGGATGGGTGGAGCACGGCGGCACGCTGATCGCCGCCGCCGGGTCCGAAGGCCGGCGCCTCGAGGGGCTGGCGCCCTGGGCGCCGCTCTCCCTGCAAGGGGCAGCCGAGGCCACCATCCCCGGCGTCGGGAAGGCGCCGCTGATGAAGGCAGACCTGAAGGACTGGGAGGTCACCTGGAGCGAGGGCGGTCAGGCCCTCACGGCCAAGTACCGCAAGGGCGCCGGTGCGATTTACTACCTGGCCTTCGACCCGGCCCTGGAGCCCTTCGCCTCGTGGAAGGGGCTCCCTGGCGCCTTCGGGGCGATGCTGCCCAGCACGGACTACTCTGCGGACATGATGCAGTTTTCCGGCGGGGCGCCGCTGCAGAACCTGGGCAACGCCCTGGGCCAGCAGCCGATCCGCGAGATTCCCTCCACCAAACGGCTCCTGATTCTCCTGGGAATCTATGCCCTGGTGATCGGCCCCGCCCATCTGATTGCGCTGCGGGCCTTCCGGCGCCTGGGGTGGGCTCTGCTCACCCTCCCGGTGCTGGCCGTGGCGGGCGGGGCGGGCGGCTGGTTCTTCATCCGCAAGGTGGCCGCTTCCGAGGTCATCGTCACCTCCCTGACCGTGATGGAGGGGCAGCCGGGCGGTTCGAGCCTGCGCACCCGGTCGGTGGCGGGTCTGACCATGCCGCCGGGCTCCCGGGGGGTCTTCTCCCTGGGCGGCGCCCTGCTCAGCCCGGTGCCGGTCCCGATCAACGCCCCGATGGACCCGAGCAAGACGCTGGAGGTCAAGGCGACGGTGGCACAGGGCCGCCAGGCGAAGCTGGAGCCGCAGGAGTCCTGGGCCACCCGGGCCGTCGGCGCTGAGGCGATCGTCGGCGAAGGCGGGTCGGTCACAGGCAAGCTGATGGTCAACGGCGTTGAGACCAAGGGCCGGCTGACCAGCGGGCTAAGCTTTCCGCTGAAGGATGCCGTGCTTGTGATCAACGGCTCTGCCGCCAGCCTCGGGGATTTGAAGCCCGGCGATTCGGTCGACGTATCCACGGCCATGCAGGTAGTCCGGACCGCCCGCTTCGTGAAGGGCGGCTTCATGGGGCCGCAAATGGTCAGCGAGGCGGTGGCGCAGCACCTCCAGCCCGGAGCCTGGGGGCCGGAGGGCCCCACGTCCGAGCAGTACGCGATCATGCGCCGGCAACAGTTGGCCTGGTCCGGACTGAGCAGCGTTGAGTGGCTTATGTCCAGCAGCCAGCCGCCCGCGGTGCTGGTCGGGTGGACCGATCATCAGCCGCTGCCGGTGACGGTGGGCGGCCAGACGGTGACGGGGGACAGCATGGGCCTTTATGTCCAGCCGGTGGAGATCGCCTTCCCGGACGGAGACTTTGAGATCCCTGCCGGGTTCCTGTCACCCCGCCTGGTCAGCTCGGAGGGCGGCGTCCAGGGTGCACCGCAGCTGATGCCGGGCTGGTTCCCCCCGAAGGATGCGACCAGCACCTTCGAGTTTGGGCTGCCGGCCGGGATCGGTGCGCGGGTGACGCAGATGGAGCTGTCGGTGCCAATGCTCCGCACGGAGATCAAGAGGTACCCCTTCGTCTTCAGCGTCTACAACTGGTCCAGCGGGGCGTGGCAGCAGGTGTCCACCGAGGATGGGACCGTTAAGATGGCCGATGTGCGTGGTCTCGTCAGTCCGGACGGCCGTGTGCGTGCCCGCCTGCGGGGCACGGAGAACGATCACTTCCCGCTCGGTACGCCAACCCTGACCGTAAGTGGAAAGGGGGCGCAGTAACCGATGCTGCACCTTGATGGACTTTCGGTGAAGCTGGGCGGGCGCTGGGTGCTTGACGGCGTATCGCTGGATGTGGCGCCCGGTGAGACCGTGCTGGTCACGGGCGCCAACGGCTCCGGCAAAAGCGTGCTGGCCCAGGCCGCCGTGGGGCTTCTGGCTCTGTCGGCTGGGCGGGTGCAGGTGGGCGGACTCCCGGTTGGGCGCCGCAAGGCCCGGCGGCTGCTGGGCTACCTGCCCCAGACTCCGGGCCTGTACGACTTCATGACGGTGAGTGAGAACATGCGCTTCTTCGCTGCGTCGGCAGGCGTCGGCCTGCGACACCGGAAGAAGGCGTGCGAGGATATGTTGGAACTGACGGGCCTGACCGCTGTGGCCGGGAACGATGTCGAGCGGCTGACGCCCGGCCAGCGGCGGCGCCTGTCGGTGGCGCGAGCCCTGGTGGGGGAGCCCCAGGCGCTGGTGCTCGACGAGCCCCTGGCAGGACTGGACGCCGACGGGCGCACGGACGTCCGGGCTGTGCTGAAGGACCTGGCCTCGATGGGGAAGGCGATTCTGATTGTGACCGGGGATCCCGATGGCTTGGAGTGCAGCCGGCAGTATGCGTTGGCAGACGGCTGCTTGAGCAGAGGAGGTGAGGCGGAGTGATCGCAACGATTGGCAAGGAGTGGCGGCGTTTTCTCCGCTCGCCTGCCCTTCCCTGGGTGCTCTTTGCGTACGTGATTCTCCCGGTGCTGATCTCCCTGGGTTACCTCAGGCTGCTCACGGCCGGGCAAGGGCTCAACCCGCAGCTGATCCCGATGCTCGGGGGCCATGCGATGTCGGTGGTGGCCACGTGGCAGATCCTGCTGCTGGCGGTGCTGGCGCCGTGGCTGAGCGCCGGGTTGCTGTCGGCGGAGGTGGAGGAGGGGACCCTGGGGCCCCTGCTTGTATCCGGGCAGCGGCTGATCGGCATTGTGGTGGCGAAGTATCTGGCGGTGGTGCTCTTCCTGGGCCTGGTGCTCCTGGTGGGGCTGCCACTCTACGCCCTGCCCTTTCTGATCGGCGGGGTGAACTGGACGCTCCTGGCCCGTGTACTGATGCTCGAAGGTGCCACGGTGGTTGCGATGGCGGCCCTTGGCCTGGTGCTCTCTGCGTCCAGCCGCCGCTCGGCGGGTGCGGCCACCGCTGGCATTGCGCTGGCGCTGCTGCTCACCGTGGGCAGCGCCCTGGTGGCACAGGTCGTCCCATCGGCGTCAAACCCTTATGAGAAGGGCGGCATGATGATCATGCCGATCATGGACCCGATGGGGATGCAGAGCCAGCAGCAGACGGCGCTGAAGGCCTGGCTCTACCCGAACCCGGTGGTGGGGCTGAACACGGCGGTCAGCCAGTCGGCGATGCCCGGTCTCTTCGGCATCGCTGGCGCCAACATGAAGCCGGTCTACAAGGAGTACCCGCTGTGGAAGGTTCAGATCGCGGCGGCCGGTGCGCTTGGGATCGTAGGTGTGCTGCTGGCGTGGGGGGGCATGTCGGCCCGGCTGCGCTGGCGCTGGCCGGTGTGGCGGATGAAACGGCAAGCTAAGGAGGTGCCCGTGCGTGGGTAGTGTTAGGGCTGCGCTGCAGCCATGGCGGCGGCGGCTGACGCTGCTGGGCCTGGTGCGGGCGTTGGTGATTGGGCTGGGCGCCGGGGCCTTTGCGGCGGCGCTGATCTGGGGCTTCGCACACCTGGTGCTGCTGCCCCAGGCCAGGATTTTCGCTGTGGGCGCCGTGCTCGCAGGGTTGCTCAGCATGGCTGTATGGGCTTTCTATCGGCGCCCGGCTTACCGGGCTGCGGCGCATCGGGTCGACCGGACCCTGGGGCTGGGCGACCGGCTCCTGACCGCCCTGGAGTTCGAGCAGGAGGAGGGCGCCCTCCTTCAGCAGCAGCGGCGTGACGCCCTGCAGCGGCTGTCAGAGCACCAGCCGAACAAGAGCCTGCCGGTTCGGGTGGAGCGGCGCTGGATCTGGATTGCGGGCGTGGCTGTGGTGCTCGCCGTGGCGGCGGCCCTGGTGCCGCTGCCCGACCGGGTGCTGAAGCAGGCGGCGGTCAAGACCCAGATCGAGCAGCTGGAGGAGAAGGCCGAGGAGGCCAAGCAGCAGCTGGAGAAGGCCCCGCTGAGCGACGAGCAGCGGGAGGAGATGCGCAACGCCCTGTCCGAGCTCCAGAAGGAGCTGGCGGCGGCGAAGGACGACTGGGATCCCGAGGAGGCGGCCAAGAAGGTCGAGGAGGCGCTGGCCAAGGCGGAGGACCGCCTGGCATCGCTGTCGGGGCCTGGCGCCGACGCCAAGGCCCGGGCGCTGGCCGGGCTGGGGAGCCAGCTCGCCGGGGACGCCCAGCTGGGGCAGCTCGGGGAGGCGCTGTCGCAGCAGGATCCCGAGAAGGCCAAGGAGGCCCTGGAGAAGCTTGCGAAGCAGCTGGAGAGCATGACGCCCGCCGAGCGGGCCGAGCTGGCCAAGAAGCTGCAGCAGGCGGCGCAGGCTGCCAAGGGGGACCCCGCCACGGCCCAGGCGCTGCAGCAGGCCGGGGCGGACCTGGCGGTGGGCGACCTCACAGCGGCCGCGGCGAGTCTGAGTCAGGCGGGGCAGACCGTGGCCAACGCTCAGACCCAGGCGAACGTGGGCCAGGCGGTCGCCGGCGCGGTCGGCGAGATGAGCCAGGCCGGGCAGGGCGTCCAGCAGGCGGCGGCCGGTCAGTTTGACCGGGAGGCTGCCCGGCAGGTGGCGCAGGGCCAGGGCCAGGGTCAGGGTCAGGGCCAGGGTCAGGGACAAGGCCAGGGTCAGGGCCAGGGCCAGGGCCAGGGCCAAGGTCAGGGTCAGGGCCAGGGGCAAGGACAGGGTCAAGGGCAGGGCCAGGGTCAAGGGCAGGGGCAAGGACAGGGGCAAGGACAGGGGCAGGGGCAGGGCGGCACGGGCGGCGGCACCGGCGGCGGAAGCCGGGGTGGTGCCAGTCAGGGCGGCGGCGCCCAGTTCGAGCAGGTCTTCACCCCCGGTCAGATCGGCCAGGGCTCCCAGGGCGAGGTCCAGCAGGGGCCCCAGGGCGTAAGCCTGGGCGGGCGCCAGCTGCCCTACCAGCAGGTGCTGGGCCAGTATGCCCAGACCGCCCGTGAACACCTGAGCTCCGCCCAGGTCCCCGAAGAGTTGAAGGGCGTCGTGCAGCAGTATTTCAGCGACCTGCAGCAGGCAGGGAGCAACCCCTAGTAGGAGGCCTACCACCTTGGCAGAGTTAACCGCAGAGCGTGTAGTTCAAAGCGTCCGTGAGCTGGAGGCCCAGGTCGGCCGGGCCGTGGTGGGTCAGCAGGAGGTCGTGCGCCAGGTCGTCATCGCCCTGATCGCCGGCGGCCATGTGCTGCTGGAGGGCGTGCCGGGCCTCGGCAAGACCCTGCTGGTCCGGACCCTCGGCTCGGCCCTGGGCCTGCAGTTCAACCGAGTACAGTTCACCCCTGACCTGATGCCCGCCGACATCACCGGCACCAACCTGCTGGTGGAGGAGGGGGGCAGCCGGCAGTTCAAGTTCATGCACGGCCCGGTCTTCACCAACCTGCTCCTCGCTGACGAAATCAACCGTGCGACGCCCAAGACCCAGTCCTCGCTGCTGGAGGCGATGCAAGAGCGGCAGGTGACCGCCGGCGACGCCACCCGCAAGCTGCCCAGGCCCTTCTTCGTGCTCGCCACCCAGAACCCGGTGGAGCAGGAGGGCACCTATCCGCTGCCCGAGGCGCAGCTGGACCGCTTCTTCTTCAAGATCCTCGTCCCGTTCCCCAACTTCGGGGAGCTGACGCAGATTCTCGACCTGACCCTGAAGCCCCAGTGGCCCGAGGTCCAAATGGTGCCCGGAGCGGTGGAGCTGATCAGCGACCACTCCTTTGTGCGGAGCGTGCCCGTGGCGCAGCATCTCAAGGAGATGGCGGTGCGGATGGTGCTGTTGTCGCACCCCGACCAGGAGGGCGCCCCGTCTGAGGTGAAGCGCTACGTGCGCTTCGGCTGCTCGCCCCGTGCGCTGCAGGCGCTGGTGCAGGCGGCTCAGGTCCGGGCCCTGCTGGAGGGCCGCTTCAACGTGGCCCAGGAGGACCTGGAGGCGGTCGCACGGCCGGCCATGCGCCACCGCATCGGCCTGAACTTTGAGGCGCAGGCCGACTACGTGACCGCCGACATGCTGGTCGACGGGATCGTGAAGGCGGCGGCGCCGAAATGAGCGCCGGCGCCGGTCGGCTCGCTGCCGAGCTCGGCTACGAGCCTGGCTTTATCAACCAGCTCCGGGCGCTCGTGATCCAGAACAAGCGGATGCTGCCGGGCCCCGGCGCCGGGCGCCGCCGCTCGCCCCGGGCCGGCTCCTCCGTGGAGCTGATGGACTACCGCCCCTACGTCCACGGCGACGACCTGCGCCGCCTGGACTGGAACGTCTACGCCCGGCTGAACACGCTCTTTATGCGCATCTACCGGGCGGAGGAGAACCTGCTGGTCCGCATCTATGTAGATATCTCGCGGTCGATGGCCTTCGGGGAGCCGCAGAAGTTCCAGCTGGCCCGGCGGATCGCCGGGGCGCTGGCCTTCAGCGCCCTGGTCAGCTACGACCGGGTGGAGACCGCCGCCCTGGGGGGCGCCGCCCTGAAGTACGTGCCCACCGCCCAGGGGGAGGTAGGGACCTCCCGGATCTGGTCCTTCCTGTCTGGGCTCACCGCCGACGGGCGCGGCGACTTCGCCCGCCAGGCGCTGGAGGCGGCCAGCCGGCTCCGGGAGCCCGGGCTGACCATCCTGATCACCGACGGGCTCTACGAGGGCGGCCTGACGCCGCTGCTCCGGCAGCTCCGAGCGGTGAATCACGAGGTGGCGGTGGTCCAGGTGCTCGACCGGCAAGAGATCGACCCCGAGCTGGAGGGCGACTGGCGCCTGACGGACATTGAAAACCCCGACCGCCAGGTGGAGGTCACCCTCACACCGGTCACGGCCGGGGATTACCGGGAGCGGATTCGCAGCTATACCCAGGAGCTGAAGGACTTCTGCCGCCGGCAGGGGGCGCCCTACTTCCTGGTGCCGTCCGACACGTCGCTGGAGGACGCAGTCTTTGGGATGATGCGGGGAAACCTCGTCACTTAATGCCATAATACTCGGCTTTGGTGTAGGCGACTCGCAGCCCGGCCCTCTCCATGTTCGCCTGTGAGGTCGAACCGCTGGCGGTCTGGCTCACGACCAGGTCGCAGCCCAGGGCCGCAGCGTCGGCGATGCGGCGGCGCAGCAGGGCGGACTGGGCGCCCCGCCCCCGGAAGGCGGGTAAGGTGCCGGCCACTTCCAGAGAGCCGACTCCTGCCTCCACATGCAACTCCGCCGCCCCGGCCGGCTCCCCGTCGACCCGAGCCAGGTAGAGCCGGTGGGCCGGGTGGTTCGCCGTCGTGCGGATGATGTCCCGGAACATCTCCGCCGTGCGCCCGCTAGAGCCGAAGGCGGTAACGAGGATGTCGGCTGCGGTTTCAATATCAGCCGATGAATGCGCGATGTCGACGGTTGCCTCTACCTCCATGGGGCGTGCCGCGGTGAAGAGGACGGCCTCGAAGCCCAGCGGCGCCAGCCCCCACTCGAAAAGGTGCTGCATGAAGGCGCTCGTCCGGTGGAGCGGGCTCACGTCGACACGGGGGCGCAGGCCCCGGCTTCGCATAAACGCCACGGCCTCCTGGAGGTCGGCCTCGTCCTCCGGGCCTGCGCAGAGAATCCGGTTGTAGAGATGGGCCGTGGGGACCTGGGCCACCGTGAGCGCCACGGCATTGCCGAACCGTCGCACCTCGGCGCCGTAGGGGTTCCCCGGCAGGGCCGCCAACTGGCTGATCTCGCTGGCGCACATGGCGGCCTCAGCCGCCTCCAGCCGCCGCCCCAGTTCCTGAGTTAGTACTTGCATGAATATATCCTCCTATGTATTCCTTAGTAAGATTCTACACCGAGGGGGGCATCCCTGTGGGTTTCCTTCTACCGGCAGCGCTTGGCTTCGCCGCCATCCTGCCGGGGATCGTGGCGCTCTACTTCCTCAAACTGAAACGCCGGGAGAAGGAGATCTCCAGCACCTGGCTATGGCGCCCGATCCTGCTGGACCGCCAGGCCAACAGCCTGTGGCAGAAGCTGCGCTACAGCCTGCTGCTCCTGGTTCAGCTAATCGCCGCCGCGGCGCTCATCCTCTCCAGCGCTCACCCATATAAGCTGGTCAAGGCCGTTACCGCTGGAACCACCGTGGTCGTGCTGGATGCCTCTGGCGCCATGCAGGCCACCGACGTGGCGCCCACCCGGTTTGCCGCGGCCAAAAACCAGGTGCGCACCCTGATCGGGCAGATCCCCGCCGGCGGCAAGATGTCGCTGGTGTTGATGACCCGCTCCCCGCAGATCCTGGTGGCCAACTCCGGCGACCGGGATTCGCTGCGCTCGGCGCTTGAGGCCGCCGAGGTGACCGCCGGCGACGGCGACCTCGGTCAGGCGATGGCCCTGGCCTACTCGCTGATGCGGGGCCAGGAGGACGGGCAGATCATCATCGTCGGTTCCGGGCGGTACCGCGGCGCCGATCAGGTTGCGCCGTCCCCGGTGCCGGTCACCTATATCCCGGTAAGCAGTGAGGGCGCCGCCAACCTGGCGGTGAGCACCTTCACCACGCGCCTGGTCGAGGGCGAGACGATGGCCTTCGCCCAGATCTCCAACTACGGCCCGGCTGCGGCCGGCGCCACGGCTGAGTTCTGGGTCGACGGCAAGCTGGTGAACGTCGACCGGCAGCAGGTGGAGCCCGGCGAGAGCCGTGCCTTCTCCTGGGTGGTGCCCAAGGATGCCAAGGAGCTCGAGGTCCGCATACCCGCCCCGGACGCCCTGGCGCTCGACAACCGGGCCTGGGCCCTGCCCGGCGGCCAGCAGCGCTCCAGGGTGGCGCTGGTGACGGAGGGCAACCCCTTCCTGAACCGTGCCCTCACCCTGATCCCCGGCGCCCAGGTGACCACCCTGGCGCCGAAGGACTTCACCGCCACCCCTGGCGAGTATGACCTGTACGTGCTTGACCGCGTCGCGCCCCCTGCGGGGCCGGCGCCCGGCCGCCTGCTGCTGATCAACCCGCCCGGCGGGGGCGAGGAGCGCTTCGTGGGGACGATCACCCCGCTGGCAGGCGACCCGCTGCTGAGGTACGTGGACATCAAGGAGGTCCACGTCAACCTCGCCAACGTCCACGCGCCAGCGGCGGATGCCCGCATCCTGTGGGAGGGACAGACCGATAAGGGCAAGATCCCCCTGCTCTGGACCGAGGGCAACGACCGGGCTGTCTTTGGCTTTACGCTGCAGCAGTCCGACCTGCCGCTGCGGATCGCCTTCCCGATTCTGATGCAGAACCTGGCCGGCTGGCTCCTGCCGCCGGCGCCCGTCGACGCCCCGCTCGTGCAGCCGGGCGAGTCGGTGGCCCTGCGCCCCTGGCCCACGGCGACAAAGCTTAGCGTTACGGTGCCCGGCGGGCAGTCCCAGGAGTGGGAGGTCACCCCGGGCATGAATCCGCCGTTCCTGGAGACGAGGGCGCCCGGCCTCTACGAGGTCAAGCAGGCGGTGGGCGGCGGCAGCCGGGATTCCCGGTTCGCCGTGAACCTGTTCTCCAGCCTGGTCTCCGACCTTTCCCCCGTGACTGAACTGAAGGTCCCCGTGCTCCCCGAGGCCAAAGCGGTGCAGACCGAGGCGCCGATGGATCTCTGGCGGTGGCTCGGCTGGGCGGCCCTCGCCCTGATTGGCCTGGAATGGTGGGTGTACCGCCGTGGGTATTAGCTTTGAACAGCCCTGGGCGCTGCTGGCGCTCCTGATCCCGGCGGGCTGGCTTGCCTGGGACCTATATCGCCGGCGACACAAGCGCCCGACCGCCTTTGAATGGATGCGGATCGTGGTGGTGCTCCTCCTGACGCTGGCCCTGGCCGGCACCGGCATCACCTTCAGCGCCAGGAACCAGGCCGTCATGTTCATCGCCGATATGTCGACCTCGACGGGCTCGGTGCGGCAGCAGATGGAGCAGTTCATCAAGACGGCGATCGGTGCGATGGAGCCCGGCGACATGGCCGGCGTGCTGGCGGTCGCTGAGGACGCCCAGATGGAGACACCTGTCGCCGAGCGGCCCGTCTTCACCGGGTTCACAGCCGTGGTCAAGCCTGACTACACCGACCTGGAGCGGGGCCTGCGCCTCGGCGCCGCCCTCCTGCCCTCGGGCTACCGGCCCCGGCTGGTGCTGCTCTCGGACGGCAAGGAGAATGTGGGCAACGCCATGGCGGAGGTCCAGCGCCTGCGGCAGCGGGGCTTCACGGTGGACGTGGTCAACCTGGCGCCCCAGCCGGGCGCCGAGGCCTTCATCAAGACGATTGACGCCCCCGGCGCCCTGCGCCTGGGCGAGCGGCTCGACGTGACCATGACCCTGACCTCGACCGCAACCCAGACGGCGACGCTGCGCATCTACGAGGAGCGGACGCTGCTGGAGTCCCGGTCGGTCAACCTGCAGCCCGGCGACCAGCAGGTGCGGGTCTCGATGGAGGGGCTCAAGCCCGGCTACCACCGGGTGTGGGCAGTCCTGGAGGCCCAGAGCGACACCCTGACCCAGAACAACGAGTCCTCGGTGATGGTCAACGTGCAGGGCGCCCCGTCGATCCTGGTGGTGGAGGGGTTCCCGGGGGCCGGGACCAACATCCGCCAGGCGCTGGAGTCGACCGGCATGGAGGTGGAGGTACGCACCCCGGACGGGCTGCCCACCCACGGGACCCAGTTCGCCCGGTACGCCAGCGTGGTGCTTGTCGATGTGCCGGCGCCGTTCATCCGGTCGACCACGATGGAGGCGCTCGCCGGGTACGTCCAGCAGAGCGGGCACGGCCTGGTGGTGATCGGCGGCGAGAACAGCTACTCCATGGGCGGCTACAGCGGCACCAAGCTGGAGGAGATCATGCCTGTCTCCATGGACGTGCCGCAGCGCAAGGAGAAGCCGCCGATCGCCGTGGCGCTGATCGTCGAGAACTTCGAGAGCGAGCAGAAGATCAACGTCTCCAAGGAGGCCGGCAAGGCGCTGGTCGACATGCTGACGCCAAAGGACACGATCCTGGTCAGCGATGCGACCATCGTTCGCGGCTGGGCCGTCCCGCCGACGAAGGTGACGGATAAGGCGAAGATCAAGGCGCAGATCGATGCGATGTCCCCCGGCGACCCGGTCCACTATATGGAGCACATCGAGGCGGCCGCCGACGAACTCCGGAAGGTCGACGCCAAGGTCAAGCACATCGTCCTGGCCGGCGACGGCGACGCACAGTCCATCTCCTTCGGCGAGTACGCCAGCCGCGTCTCCCGCATCGCCGCTGACGGGATCACCATCTCCACCATCCACGTCAACTGGCTGCGGCCCGGCGAAGAGGTGCTCATGCAGCTGATCGCCCAGCAGGGCAAGGGGCGTTACTACCTGGCATCGGACGTAAACGCCACCCCGCAGATCTTCCTGCAGGAGGCCAAGTCGATGGCCCGGCCCGGCATTGTGGAGCAGGACTTCCTGCCCGGGGTGATCAGCCAAAACCCGATGCTTCAGGGCCTGAACGGCCTGCCGATGCTGCGGGGCTATGTGGCCACGACCCCCAAGCCCACCGGGGAGATTGTGCTCCAGTCGCCGGATAGTGACCCGATCCTTTCTGTCTGGCAGACCGGCTTGGGCCGGGTAGTGGCCTTCACCTCGGACTCGGGCGGCCTCTGGTCAGAGCAGTGGGTCCGGTGGGGCGGGTTCAACCAGTTCTGGTCGAACTTGGTCTCCTATACGATGCCTGCGGTCGACAGCTCCGGCCTGCGCACGAGCGCCTCGGTGGTGGGCGGCAAGGCCCGCCTGACCGTGCAGCTGCCGGGCGAGGGGATGGAGGTAGGCGGCGTCGGCGGCGAGAACTCCTGGCCGGCCAACATCACGGCTGGCATCATCCTGCCCGACGGTTCCACCAAGGTCCAGCAGCTCCAGGCGACGGCGCCGGGACAGTATGAGGGCGAGATCGCCGCTTCGATCCCGGGTCCCTACCTGGTGAAGCTCTCGGCCGGCACCAAGCGGCAGAGCGTGCTGCTGGGCGAGACGTTCATCGTGGTGCCTTACAGTCCCGAGTTTGCGACCAGCGGGGCGGACCCGGGCTTCATGCAGCGGCTCGCTCGGGCGGGCGGCGGCCAGGAGCTGGCCGATGCAGCCGCCGCCTTCGCTCGGAACCTGCCGCCGGCGCCGGGCCGCCTGCCGCTCGACAAGGCGCTCCTGATCGCTGCACTGCTGCTCTGGCCCATCGACATCGCCCTGCGGCGGCTGGCGATCACGCCGGTCGAGCTGGCGGCCGCCTTGCGGCGCCGCCGGGAGCGTGCGGCCGTCGCCGGGCAGGCCGGCTCGGCCGCTGCAGCGCTCGCCAAGCTGCGGGAGCGCCGGGCCGAGGCGCCGGTGCCGGCCCGGCCTGCCGCCACGGCTCCGCCGGCGGCGCCGACCATGCCGCAGCAGGCTCCGGAAGCCCCGGAGCCCAAGGTTCAGGAGGCCGCCGGCGGCGAGGAGGACGGGACCTTTACCTCCCGGCTCCTGGCTGCCAGGAAGAAGCGCAAGTAAAGACAAAGACGGTGCACGCTTGGTCGTGCACCGTCTTTGTTTGGCCACAGAGATCACGGAGGACGGACATACTAGACCGGAAGGAAGGAGCATGTGCCGCCATGCAGGAACTACTCCCGCTGCCTGAGCTTCCGCCCCCGCCGGGCGTTGAGGCCTGCCTTCGCTGTCAGCTATCGGCCCAGCGTTCTCGGGTGATCTGGGCGGAGGGGCAGCCGGGCGCCCCCGTCATGGTGCTGCTGGACAACCCCGGCGCTCGGGAGGACACCGGGGGCAGCCCCTTCGTGTGCGGCACCCGGCAGGCCCTGCGGGAGGCCGCCCACTCGGCAGGGCTGGCGGATACCGACCTGCTGGTCACCTGGGTGCTGAAGTGCCGGCCCCGCCGCGCCTACGACAAGCAGGCGGCCCGGGCGGCCTGCCTGCCCTACCTGGGCGCCCAGCTCGCGGAGCACCGGCCCCGGGTCCTGGTCTGCCTGGGCAACGTGGCCGCCCAGGCATTGCTGGGCGATCCCGAGGCGGAGGTCAAGCAGCTGCGCGGCACGGTCCACACGGTGCAGGGCCAGGCGACGGTCTTTGGCTACCATCCCCTGGCGGTGCGGCGGCGCCCCAATCTGATGCCCACCCTGGTCGAGGACTTGCGACTGGCCCGAAGTCAGGTTTAGGCGACCCTGGGCACCATGCGCACCCCGGAGAAGACGGTCTTTGCCGGGCCGTCGCCCTCACGGACGAAGTGGAACGCCAGCAGCTCGTCAGGCGCCACGAACGCGCCGGGCCCGAACGGGCGGAGGGGCATCAGCCCCGAGGGAAGCTCGAGATACAGCACACCGCCGTCAGCCAGGAAGCGGAAGGAGGTCCCCTCACCGCTGCGATAGAGTCCGGCATAGTCGCTGAGGGGTGCCCCATCCTGTTCGAAAGGAGGGTACACCTGCGTGCGGGTCTCCAGCGGCAGGCCCAGCTCGGCGTTGATGGGAGCGAGCGTGCAGAGGTGGGCCGGAACCCCGGACAGGTTGGTCAGCGCCACAGCGGTGATGCCCGGCTCCACGGCGATCCGGATGTGGGAGGAGACGCCCTTGATCCCCCCGCCGTGGCCCACCAACGTAACGCCGTGGTATGGCTCGACGTCGAGCCCGTAGCCGTAGTGCTTGCCCGAGGGCAGCTGCACGTGCGGGCTCATCATCTTGCGGATGGCGCCCTCGGAGGCGATGCGGTGGCCCTGGAACAGGCCGTTTGTCCGATAGACCTCCAGGTAGTTCAGCAGGTCCCGCACCGTGGACTTGAGGCTGCCGTTGGCGTAAATCTGCCCGACGTCCCACCAGACGGGGGCGTGGATCACCTCCGTCTGACCGTTCTCCACGACCGAGGCGTACAACTCCGTCACCTCGGGGAAGCGCTCCAGGTCGGAGGCGAGGAAGGTGGAGTGGCGCATGTGCAGCGGGTCCAGAATCTCCTCCTGCATGTAGGTCAGGAAAGGCCGGCCGCTCGCCCGGGCGATGATTTCGCCGAGCATGGCGTAGCCCTCGTTGGAGTAGTTGAAGCAGCTTCCGGGCGCCCCCAGGAGCTCAATCTCGGAGGAGGCCATCCCGTCCAGAAGCTCGGCGCAGGTCTGGATCGGGTCGACCGTGAACGGGTCGTAAGCGACCCCGAGCCGCTTCCAGTTGGGGTCCCGCCGGATGGACGCCGCGCGGGCCAGGTAGAGCGCCTTCTGCCCCGGGAGGCCGCTCGTGTGCGTCAGCAGGTGGTGGATCGTGATGCCGCTGACGTCGGCGCCCTGGATCCGGAACTCGGGCAGCCACTTGACCACCGGATCGAGGACGCTAAGGCGGCCACGGTCCTCCAACTGGACGATGGCCAACGCGGCGAAGGACTTGGTGACCGAAGCCACGCCAAAGACGGTGTCAGGGGTGACGGGCAGGCCGGCGGCCACGTCGCGGTGGCCCAGACCCGCCTCGAAGATCGTGCGGCCCTCGCGGGCCACTGCGACCGCCAGACCTGGAATGCGATGGTGGGTGCGAAGGTTCTCCAGGTGCTGCTGCAAAGGGTTCACTGCTTCTTCAACTCCGCAGGTTTGACTTTGAGGGTGCCGTGCATGCCGACCTCGTAATGGCCCAGCATGTGGCAGGAGATCTCGAATTCGCCGGCGTCAAGGAGCACCACCGTCAGCTCTTTGGTATCGCCAGGACCCATGTCGGTGACCTCAACGGCGTAATGGCCGAGCTCGAACTCGTGAACCTCCTTGCCGCGGTTGGTGAGCACGAAGGTGACCTTGGTGTGCTGGTCAAAGGTGAGATTCTTCGGCTCAAACTTGTGGTCGGAGAGCGTAATCTCCACCCGCTGCTCTTTATTGAAGGGGATGTTGTCCCGGGGATCCTTCTGCACTAACTCCGGCTTGATTGGCACCGCGAGCGCCTCGGCGGCGTCGGCGAGCAGGCGGCCGAGCTTTACGGTCTCCTCGTCGAGTTCGTAGACGCGGATTTCGTTCTGGGGTTTCTTGAACTCCAGGTCCAGCTCTGTTGCACCGTCTTCGATGTGGACCTCCAGCTTGGGGTCCACCTCTTTCAGCTTTACCCGGATGGTTTGCCAGTGGGTGCGGAACTCCTTGAAGTGCTTTTCTGCGCCTACGAAGTCTTTCTGTACGCCGGTCTCGTTCATGGCCTTCAGGGCCAGCAGGGCGCTCTCGAAGGGCTGTACCAGCTCGGGATGCTTGGGCGCCGCCGGCTTGGGATTTGTTTGAGCCGGGGTGTTGGCGGGCGGTTTGGCGTTCCCGGTGCAGCCGGCCGCCAGCACGGCGCCCAGCAGCAGGGCTGCCGCCGTTTTGGTCAACGCTCGCATAAAAAGCCTCCTCACTGATAGACGCTCACGATTCTTAGACGGACAAGCGAGGCGCAAGGTTCGCTGCCGGGAAAGATTGCTGCCCCTCACGAACCGGCGGGAGCGGCGCCCCGTACATCCAGTACAGTAGCGAGCGGGGAGGTAATCGCCGTGACTACGACACAGAGGCTGGCGCTGCTGAGCCTCACGGTGGGCGCCGTCATGGGCTTGCTTGTGCTGGCGGCAGCGGCGGCGGCCGGCCGGGAGAAGAAGCTCATCCACGGGCTGGCCGGCACCGCCTGGGGGGCCCTGGCCTCCGGCCTCCTGCTTACGGACTGCCTGGCGGCCGGAGGCCCCGGACCCATCTCGGAGGCCGCCTTCCCCCTGTATTACGGCGGGGTGATCATCTGGCCGATCGTGCTGGTCTGGGGCCAGCCCCGCTGGGGTCTCCGGTGGCTCGGCGCCCAGCTCTTGCTCTTGCTTACAGCGTTGCCCGCCTTCGTGGTCGCCGTCGCTTCCGCCTACTGCACACTGACGTGAGATCCTTCTCCTGCAGTACTTTCGGATGACAGGAGAAGTCTGCGCAGGGGCGAAGTGAAATAAGGTACTAGAATAGCAACCATTCACATCTTGCATCGAATCAGGGGGCGCCAACCTTGCGTCAGGGATTCCATGATCAGCTGCGTAACTTGCAGCACAATATCGTCCGCATGGGCCAGCTCGTCGCCGAGATGGTGGAGCAGGCTACCCTTTCTCTCGCCCGCCTCGATGGTGAGCTCGCCCGCCGGGTGATCGCCGGGGATGACGAGATTGACCGCCTCCAGATCGATGTGCAGATGCAGGCGCTGCAGCTGATGGCCCTGCAGCAGCCGATGGCCCGCGATCTGCGGGTGATCGCCACCGGAATCAAGCTGGTCACCGATCTGGAGCGGATGGCCGACCATGCCACCGACATCGCCGAGGTGACGGTCAGGCTGGAGGGGGAGGCCCTGATCAAGCCCCTGGTCGACATCCCGCGCATGGCGGCGCTCGCCCAGGAGATGACCCGGGAGGCCCTCGACGCCTACGTGCGCCAGGATGAAGCCGCCGCCCGCAGCATGATCGACAAGGATCATCAGATCGACCACCTCTACCGGGAGATCTTCGACGAACTGATGGCGATGATGCAAAAGGACCCCACCATCGTGAGGCAGGCCACCTATCTGCTGCACGTGGCGATGCACCTGGAACGGGTCGGCGACCATGCCACGAACCTTGGGGAGTGGACGATCTACATGCTGACCGGGGAGCTGGAGGAACTGAACAATTGACGAGATAAGCCCGCCTTCTCACCGCAGAAGGCGGGCTTCATCTTCGATTCGAAAAGTAGTGACACAATGTAACTATTCGGAATGATGAGGAACGGGTCTGACCCGGCGCGGGGCCTCCTGCTATTCTGAGCGTAGATGAGGGACCCAACCTGTAGGAGGTGCGCCGGATGTCAATGCGCCTGGTGAATGCGGCCGAAGCGGTGCGGCCGATGCGGGGAACCCCTGCCACACGCCACGACTGGGCGGCTTTGGGCCTGCCCGATACCGGATGGATGCTCGTGACCGACAAGGTACAGTGTGAAGCCTGTCCCAGCGGCGATGCGGCTCCCTGCACGTCCGGCTGTGCTGCGTCCCACCATCTGGTGCCGGAGGCTCGCGAGGCCATGGGTGCGTGCCTGCAGTGCGAGCCTGCCCCCTGCGAGGAGGCCTGTGCTGCCGGGGCGATCACACGGAACGCCCAGGGCGTGATGGAGGTCGATCAGGAGGTCTGCAACGGCTGCCGCTTCTGCATCGACGCCTGCGAGTACGATGCGCTGCTCTGGGTCGACCCCTACCATACAGCGACGCCGCCCCACGGGTACGAGCGATACTCCACCGGGCGCCCCAGCGGCGAACTGCCCAACACCGTCGCCAAGTGCACGCTTTGCACCTACCGCCTGAGTGCGGGCGACCTGCCTGTATGCGTGGATGCCTGCCCGCTGAACGCCATCTGGGTGGGCAACCTCGACCGCAATACCGCCACCAACGGTGTCAAGATCCTTCGCCTGAGCGATCTGCTTCAGGGGCGGACGTACGATCACGACGGGCCCCGCAGGCACGCGGTCCACCTGGTGGGCTAGGCCAACTCCCGATACGCTCGCCAGGAGAAGTAGGCACCGCCGATGTAGAAGATGAGCATGGAAATAGCGATGATCGCGTTCCCAGTCAGGTTTCATTCGTTGATCCCCTCTGTTATGGATTCGAACTTAAAGAGATGAAATAGTTCATAAGAGTTAGGGGGCTCGCACAGTTGTGCCGGCCCTCATTCTGATTGGCCAGCGTCGGGTTCCGATGGCCGCGGCACTTCCGAAAAAAGGCATGGGACTAGCTAAAAATGAGTCTTGAACAGGCGCTTCGGATGCTGTAATATTAGTTTCCGTCACCCCCTACTGCAGGTGACAACGTACTGATTCCGGCTTAGCTCAGCGGTAGAGCATCCGGCTGTTAACCGGAGGGTCGTAGGTTCGAATCCTACAGCCGGAGCCAAGCATGCGGGTTTAGCTCAGCGGTAGAGCGACGCCTTGCCAAGGCGTAGGTCGCGAGTTCAAATCTCGTAACCCGCTCCATACGCCGGCCCTACCGAGGCCGGCACAACCTGGACCGCTAGCTCAATGGTAGAGCATTCGACTCTTAATCGACAGGTTGTAGGTTCGAGTCCTACGCGGTCCACCAGTTTCCGGGGAG
>JBOZRQ010000009.1:0-132627 GCA_050789255.1 Symbiobacteriaceae bacterium | reverse complement strand
TTTTTTCGCTTGAGGACTGCCTTGGCATGACAAAAAGCGGACGGAGGCCAATCGCCGATGCTTCGTGAGGGAGCCAGCCCAGTTTCACAAGGTCGACCGGAACGCCGTCAGGTCCGGGCGTGTCCGCCATCAACGGGCCGGAGTGCGTGAATGCAGCCGAAGGCAGCCTGCATCCGATTGGACACTTATGCGATGCTATGCGTTGGTCAGCGACCTGAAAAGCCCTCCGGACCATCAGTCCGGAGGGCTTTGGCATCTACAGATAATCCGCGTGTATTTGTCCGGAAATCAGCGTAATCAGCGCAATCCGCGGCCAAATTCGTCAGAAGCCATGCGCCGCTTCAGGTCCCGCAGGGTCTTGGCCTGCAGTTGCGAGACCCTGGGAACGCTGATCCCCAGAATCTGCGAGATCACCCGCTGGGGGAGCTCTTCGTAGAAGACCAGGGTGATGATCAGCCGCTCCCGCTCGGGAAGCTCTCCGATCAGGCCGGCCAGCGTCTCGATCCGCTCCTGGTTGAGGACCTCTGACTCCGGCGCCGGGCTGTTGGCGTCGGCGACCGTGTTATGTACCGCCTCCGGGGTCCCGTCGTCGTCGGCGAAGGTCTCGGCATCCAGGGAGATGGGGTGGCAGGTCGTCGACATCGTCTGCAGGTAGGCGAGGCGCCCCGGCTTGATCCCCAGGGCCTGCGCCAGCTCCGCATCGGACGGACCGCGGCCCAACTGGCTGATCAGAGCCGCCCGGGCCTCCTCCATGTCCCGGCACTCCTCGGTCAGCGACGGCGCCCACATCTCGGTGCGGACCCCGTCCAGAATCGCTCCGCGGATGCGGAGCCGGGCGAAGCGCTCAAAGGTGACGGCCCGGCTGGCGTCATAGCGTTGGATCGCCTCGTATAGCCCCACCAGGCCATAGGCCTCCAGCTCGCTGCGGTCAAACCGGGAGGGCAAGGTCCGGCACAGGCGGCGAACCTCCCGGCTGACCAGGTGGGCGTAGGACCTGATCAAACCATCCATGTCCTCCGACTGGTGTTGGGCCAAGTGAAGGGCGGCGTTGTTCAAAGGTCATCCCTCCCAGCAAGGCTAAAGACATGCGGACAAAACAAGAAACCATAGCCAGGCGGCTATGGCAGCGCCCTGGCGTTCGGCGGTCCCGCTGCCATGGCTCCCCCGGGGGAGCTGTAGGCCGGTGACTTTGCGGACCCGCCTTTCGACGGGGGTGCCTTTCTCGTGCCTGGTTCATAATGATCGATGGTCCTACGACGTAGGACTTCAGTCCTATTTTTGCACACTATTCAGCGCCCGTCAACTATATATACGCGAATGTTCTTGACACATAAGCGGACCCCTCAGCCATGCTGAGGGGTCCGTACATGCTCGCTACCGGTAGTTCACGAACTGAAGCTCCACCCCGAAGTCCTTGCCGCGCAGGAGCGTGATCACAGCCTGCAGGTCATCCTTCTTGGCGCCGGACACCCGCAGCTCGTCGCCGCGGATCTCAGCCTTCACCTTGATCTTGGAGTCGCGGATGGCCGCTGAGATATGCTTGGCCTTGTCCTGCGCGATGCCCTGCTTCAGTGTGATCACCTGCCGCAGGGTGCCGCCGGCGGCGTCTTCCACCTTGCCGTACTCCAGGGCCTTCAGGGCGATTCCCCGCTTGACCAGCTTGGTCTGCAGAATGTCGATGACGTTCTTCAGCTTCAGGTCGTCGTCAGCGATGATCGTGATCTCGCCCTTCTTCTCGTCGAGGGCGACGCTGGACTTGCTGCCCCGGAAGTCGTAGCGGGTCTCCATCTCCTTGGTCGTCTGGTTCACGGCGTTTACGGCTTCGGCCATCTCGACCTTAGACACTACATCAAACGAGAAATCGGCCATGCTATACACTCCCTGTCGTGTATGTACCCCCTAATGGTAGCACAAGCGTCCTGCCTCCGACAAAGGGGGGCGGCGCATCAAAGTGCACCGCCCGCACAGCGCTTATCAGCGGGGTTCCAGAAACCGGACATTCAGGGCTGCGCCGGGCTGGTCGCCGGGGCCCCGAACAAAGACGTGCCCCGTGGACGGGTTCCACATCAGGAAGGCGCCCAGGTAGTAGCCACCCCTGGAGGGCAGCACCCGAAATACGCGGTAATCGCTGGAGCCCGGCTCGGTGGCGCCCCGGCTGAAGCAGTGGCCCTCCAGTCCTTCGCCGTCCAGTTCCGTACCGCCGGCGGCGTGGACCATCTCGTGAAAGAAGACGGCGTTTATGCGGTCCTGGGGCCCTAAAAGGAGGTTTCGGCAGAGGACGATCTCCCCACGCCCCCGGTGCGGCGTGAATCCCTCAAGCGGCAGGTCTGCACAGTCAATACAGCGCACGATTAGCTCAGGAAAGCGGTTCAACAGGTCATACATGGTGTTTCGCAGCCCCTCCAGGCCGGAGAGACCGCACATTCCCGCCTGAAGGATGGCATTGGCAGTCACCACGGCCCGGGCCAGCCTCTCCTGCTCCTCCGGGAAACAGTTGATCAACCTCGGTCCAGGCACTTGCAAGGTCCCCTTTCCATAAGTGGGGTCCTTGCATAATACGGTGACAGGCGGCCTATGCGTCTCCCAGGAACGCACCGCCGCCTGCCCTGACTTCAACCGCCACGGGCACGGACCCGCACCCCAGGAGTTCCCGAACCGCCTGCCCGGTGTCCGTCCCCACTGCGATCACCTTGCGGAGCGCCGTCGACAGCACAACCCCCTGCGCTACCCGGGCCAGCATGGTGCGCACCCGCTCCCGGACCACGTCCGGCGGAATCAGCCGCTTGGCCGCCAGCCGCTCGGTGACCAGCACCGCCTCCGGCCAGTTTTCGGACCGGACGACCACATCCCTGCCCTGCAGGATCGCTGCTGCCGCTGCAGACCGAATCCCCATGAGGTACGACTCGTCCTGGTTAAGGACCACCTCTCTGCCCACGGTGAGGACGAGGGCGCCGCGCTCGGCCAGCCGTTCAACCTGCCTGCGTGCCTCGGGCGCACAGGAACCCACCAAGACCAGCTTGCTCTCTTGATGCGCCAACGTAAATCCCTCCGGTGGAGCGCCTTCGACCACGATGATACAAGAGGCTTCGGGAATGCTCAAGCCAAAAAATGGCCGTAACAAATACGTACGTTCCCTTTCCCGGTTCGCGCCGTTTCAGTACTATTATACCATCTAGATTATCGAGGTCGGAGTGATCGCACCCATGGAGATGCTGCGCCGGCTCCCGCTCCGTTACAAGATCGCTTCGGTGGGGACGCTGGTGCTGCTTATGATGACGATCGCCCTGGGCGTGTTTGCGGTCAACGTGCGCGCCCTGGTGTCGATTCAGGCCGAGCAAGATCAGGCGCAGATCGTCACCGATCTGACCGGGCGGCTGTACGGCTCCATCGTCGACATGCAGACGGGCACCCGCGGCTACATCATCTCCAAGGATGCGAGCTTCCTTGAGCCCTACTACGCCGGCAAGGCTGCGGTGCCGCTGTACCTCACGGAGCTGCAGCGTCTCTTCAGCGGGCGGCCCCAGCAGCAGATCCGGGTGACTCAGCTTCAGGAGATGATCAACACCTACCAGGATGAGGTGACGGAAAGCATCGTCGACCTGACTGAGCGGGGACAGAACGCCAGCCAGCTGGTCCGGCAGGGCAAGGTTCAGGTGGACCAGATCAAGGCCCTGCTGACCGACATTCAGGAGACCCAAACCGACGAGGCCAACCGCCTGCGGGAAGAGGTGGCCGGCGCCACCCGCCGCACGGGGATCCTGACCGCGGTTTTCGCCATCAGCGCCGCTGCGATCAGCCTCCTGCTCTCCTTTGGTGTGGCTGCTTCGGTCACACGGCCGATCCGCCTTCTTATGGAGGCGGCCGACGCCGTGGCCAAGGGCAGCACCGGGCGGACGGTCGAGCTGCATAGCCCGGACGAGGTCGGCCAGCTCGGACATAGCTTCAACGAGATGAGCCTCTCCCTCCACGCCCAGTTGGAGGAGAACGCAGCGCAACAGGAAGAGCTCCAGGCGCAGCAGGAAGAGCTGCACGCTCAGAACGAGGAGCTGCATGCCCAGCAAGAGACGCTCGCCTCCACGATGGACCAACTGGCCCGTGACCGGGCCCAGCTGGAGTCGCTGAACCAGTTCGCGCGCCTCATGGTGGCCGCCACGGACGTATCGGAGCTGACCCACGCCCTCCTGAACGAACTGATGGCGGCTGCAGGCGCGCAAGTCGGGTCGATCATGCTGCTGGGGGATCACGGTGACCTGCGCGTCTCGGCGAACGCCGGCCTTACGCCAGAGGCGCTCCAGGCCAGCCGCGCCAGGGGCTTCGTGGCGCAGGCTGCCGCCACGGGAAGCCCCGTGCTGGTGCGCTACCCCGACGGCGCCCTCCTCCGGCCGATCTACCACACCAGCCTCCCCGTCGAGCACGAGCTCTTCGTGCCGATCCAGGTGGCCGACCGGGTTCTGGCCGTTGCGGCCCTCGGGCGCACCGGTCCCGCCCCGTGGAGCGACCAGGAGGTGGGCTGGGTCTCGATCATGGCGGCCCAGGCGGGCGCCGCCCTTAGCAACCGTCTTGCCTACGAGTCCCTGAGCGTCACCCATGAGCAGCTCCAGGCTGTCCTAGGCACCACCTCCGAAGGCTTCTGGCTGATCGACCACGAGGGCCGGACGCTCCTGGTGAACAACCGCTTCTGGGAGATCACCGGGGTTGAGCCGAACATGTCCATGACCTTCGAGGACTTCACCCGGCAGGCCCGGCCCCGGCTGAAGGCGGTCGACCCGATCAAGCGGCTGACCGAGCAGCTGCAGGCGAACCCCGACATGATCGGCACCGACATGGTCGAGTTCGCGGCGCCCCGGGAGAGCGTGATTCAGCGCTTCTCCGCCCCGGTCACCGCCGCCGACGGCCGCCGCATTGGCCGGCTGTTCGTGCTGCGTGATGTGACCCGGGAGACCGAGGTTGACCGCATGAAGACCGAGTTTATCTCCACCGTGTCCCACGAGCTGCGCACGCCGCTCACCTCGATCCGCGGCTTCGTCGACCTGATTCTCGACGGCGACGCCGGCCCGATTACCGGGGAGCAGCGGGAGTTCCTGGAGCTGGTCTCCCGCAGCACGGTACGCCTGGCCAACCTGATCAACGACCTGCTTGATGTTGAGAAGATCGAGGCAGGCCGCATTGAGATCCGGAGCGAGCAGGTGGACCTGGCGCCGATCCTCCAGCATGTGACCAAAACCTTTACCGTAAGCGCACAGGAGAAGGGGCTCAGCCTGGACCTGCAGATCGACGGTCCCCTGCCGCCGCTCCTGGGCGATGCCGACCGGCTGACCCAGGTCTTCACCAACCTGGTATCTAATGCGGTCAAGTACACCAAGACCGGCTCGGTGACAGTCCGGGCCGGGGTCCGCGGGGGACGCCTCGTCGTCGATGTGATCGACACCGGCATCGGCCTGTCCAAGGAGAGCCTGGAACACCTCTTCACGCGCTTCTTCCGGGTAGACAACGAGTACACCCGGGAGATCGGCGGCGCCGGACTGGGACTGGCCATTACTCGGGCGATCGTCAAGCACCACCGCGGTGATATCGACGTTCACAGCGAGCCTGGCAAGGGGAGCACCTTTACGGTCTTCCTCCCGCTGGGGGACGCACTGCCCCTCCCCCCTGCACCGCAGGAGCCTGCGACGGTGCCCGAGGGCGGTCGGCGGGTGGTTCTGATTATTGAAGATGACAGGGACATTGCGCTTCTGATCGCCCAGCATGTCAGCCGGCTCGGGCTGAAGACGGTCGTGGCCGGATCCGGACCGGAAGGCCTGGCCATGGCCCGGTCGATCAAGCCCGATCTGATCACCCTGGATGTGATGCTCCCCGGCATGGACGGCTGGGAGGTGATCAGCCACCTGAAGCGAGACCCGCAGACCTCCCGCATTCCCGTGATGTTCCTGTCCATTCTCGAAGAGACCCAGAAGGGCTTCCGCCTGGGCGCCGACGCCTTTGTCACCAAGCCGATCGACAGCCGGATTCTCAGCACCACGCTGCAGCGCCTGCTCGACCGCGGCGCCGTAACGGCCCTGGTGGCCACGGGCAGCGACGCCTCTGCCGAGGTGCGTGCAGCGCTGGAGCAAACCGGCTGCCAAACCGTGGCCGCCGAGCACGGACGTGACCTTGCCACGCAGATTCACGACAGCGGCGCCGACCTACTGCTGATCGACCAGGACTGGGAGGCTACGGCCCTGCAGGAGCAGATCCTGGCGCTGCGCCGGACGCCGGGCTTCGAGCACTTCCCGGTGGTCGTGCTCAGCGGGGGACGCCACGCTTCGGACCCCCGCATCCAGGTGCTCGGCGCCCGCACCATCAACGGCGAGATCGGCCCGGACGCCATCGCCCTGGAAATTCAGCAATACTTAAATGAGCAGCCCTAGGAGGCAATGGCCATGCCACGAATCCTCGTCGTCGAAGATGACCCCCAGATCGCCCGCATCGTGCAGATTAAGCTAGCCAACAATGGCTTTGAGGTCCATGTGCGGGGAGATGGCGGGGCCGGCCTCGCCGCCGTCCGGGAGCTCCAGCCGGATCTCGTCCTGCTGGATGTCATGATGCCGGTCATGGACGGCTACCAGGTGCTCCGGGCGATCCGGTCCGAGCCGGAATCAAGCGGGCTCCCCGTCATCATGCTCACCGCCAAAGGACAGGAGCGCGATATCCTCGCCGGGTTCAAGGAAGGGGCCACCGACTACATCGTCAAGCCCTTCAGCCCGGCCGAGGTGGTTGCCCGTGTGCAGCGCTTCCTGAGCCGATAGTGCCGATGCCCGGTGAGTTGGACGCCGTTCAGACTTTGGCGTTGCAGGCGGTCCTGGTGCTAACAGCCTTGCTGGCGGCGAGCGTGTGCTATACCCTCGGGCACCGGCTGGTCGGATTGTGGACAGAGCGCCGGCGTGCCCTGCGCCGGTCCAAGTACCAGGAGCAAGCCCTGCTGCTCTCCGCCGGAGAACTCTCCCCGGTTCAGTTTGTCCGGGGGCTGCCCCGCCGGGACCATCTGCTGGCGGAGGACTTACTGGTGGAGATCGCGACCAAGTTCTCCGGCGAGGTGCGCGGCGTACTGGCTGATGCCTTCGTGGCCCTCGGCGCCGTGGACCGCAACCGAAAGCGCACCGGCTCCCGCCTCTGGTGGGTCCGGGCCGATGCGGCCCGCCGTCTCGGCCTGATGGGGGCGCCGGCGGTGACCCGTACGCTGCGGGCTCTGCTGAAGGATCCCAACGCAGAGGTTCGCATCGCCGCAGCCCGGGCGATGATCGAGCTCGGCAGGGGCGAGTGGCTCTCGGACCTGATCCTGAGCCTGGACGAGGAGAATACCTTTAGCGCCCTCCGCCTGGCCGACGTAATTATGGAGGCTGGCCCGCAGGCAAGCGGCGCCCTGATTGGCTACCTATCGACGGGGAGACAGCCGCGGCGCATCGCCATCGCCGTGGAAATTCTGGGCGACATGCGAGCCCACGAGGCCGAGCCCGTGATCCAACACCTGCTGGTCGACTCGGACAGCGTCGATGTGCGGGCCGCATGCTGCCGGGCGTTGGGTCGGTTTGAGAGCCCCCTGGCCCTCGAGATCCTCAGCCGCTGCCTGTGCGACCCGTCCTGGGTCGTGCGCAGCCAGGCGGTGCAGGCTCTGGGGCAGATCGGCGATCCCGCTGCGATCCCCTGGGTCGAGCCCTTGTTGGCCGCACCGGAACCCTGGCTGGTTGCGGCCGCCGCCAAAGCCCTCTACCGCATGGGGCCGCTGGGCGAGCAGGCCCTGCACCGGGCGCCCGACACGGAAGGGACCCTGCTGGGTCAGGTCGTGCAAGAGGTCCTCCAGCCGGGACTCCAGGGGGGAGGGGCTCGGTGGCGATGAGCCCAGCCGTCCTGGTTTACAGCGGAATGATCCTCGTTTACTTCCTCCTGGTCGACAGCTTCTACACGGTCATGACGGTCATTGCGTTCTGGGATATCCTGCGCTTTCTGATTCGCTCCCGCTATGTCCAGGAGTTCCGACTCTATAGCTCCACGCTCACGCCGCCGATCTCCCTACTGATGCCGGCCTACAACGAGGCGGCGTCGATCGCAGAGTGTGTGCGGGGCATGAGCCTGCTCCGTTACCCGAACTTTGAGATCATCGTTATCAACGACGGATCGAAGGACCGGACGATGGAGGTGCTGATCGAGACCTTCGACCTGAAGCCGGTGGTGCGGGTGCCCATGCGCACTCTGCAGCACCAGCCGATCAAGGGGACCTACGCCTCTCCTGCCTACCCCAATCTGGTCGTCGTGGACAAGGCAAATGGGGGCAAGGCCGACGCCCTGAACGCCGGCATTGCCCTCTCCCGCGCCCCGCTCTTCTGCGCGGTGGATGCGGACTCGCTCCTGGCTGAGGATGCGCTGGAGCGGGTGGTGCAGCCGTTCCTGGAGCACCCGGAGGAAATGGTCGCCAGCGGCGGCTTCGTCCGGGTGGTCAACGGGTGCACGGTCCGGGCGGGCCGGGTGCAGTCGGTGGGGCTGCCGCGCAGCCCCGTCGCCCTGTTTCAGATCGTGGAGTACCTGCGGGCCTTTTACTTGGGCCGGCTCGGCTGGAACCCGGTCGGGGGCCTGCTGATCATCTCGGGCGCCTTCGGGCTCTTCAAGACCGAGGCGGTGGCACAGGTGGGCGGCTACCTGACCGGCAGCGTCGGCGAGGATATGGAGCTGGTGGTACGGCTGCACCGGCACATGCGCGAGCGGGGGCGCCGCTACCGGGTCGCCTTCGTGCCGGACCCGATCTGCTGGACCGAGGTGCCCGAGTCGGTGAAGGTGCTGGCCCGCCAGCGGGACCGGTGGCACCGCGGGCTGCTCGACACCCTGATCCGGCACAAGCGCATGATGCTGAACCCACGGTACGGCGCCGCCGGGATGCTGGCCATGCCCTACTTCTGGCTGGCCGAGGTGGTCGGCCCGGTCCTGGAGCTCTCCGGGTATCTCTTCATCCCGGTGGCCGCATGGCTCGGGCTCCTCAACTGGTTCGCCTTCGGGCTCTTCATGGCGGTGTCGGTGCTCTTCGGGGTGCTGCTGTCGGTTGCGGCGGTGCTGGCCGAGGAGCTGAGCTTCCAGCGTTACCGGACCCTGCCGCAGCTGCTGGCGCTGCTGGGCATCGCCGTGCTGGAGAACCTGGGCTACCGGCAACTAAACCTATGGTGGCGCCTTAAGGGCGTCTTCAGCTACCTGCGTGGCGGGCATCAGTGGGGCGAAATGACCCGCAAGGGTTTCGCCAAAAGCAAGTAGGGGGGCGGTTGTGCGGTGAAAGTGCTGGTCGACGCCGATGCGTGCCCGGGGCTGGACATAATCCGCCGGGTTTGCGCTTCAGCCGGGGTGGAGCTGATCACCGTCGCCTCCTTCCGCCACGATATTCGCGGCGAGAACCATATCATGGTCGGGCCGGAGTCCCAGGCGGCGGACATGGCGATCATCAACCGGACCCAGCGGGGCGACGTGGTGATCACCCAGGACTGGGGCCTGGCCGGGCTGGCCCTGGCTAAGGGCGCCCGCGCTTTGAGCCCCTGGGGCCACATCTTCCGCGAGGAGGAGATGGAAGGCCGCCTGGCCCAGCGGGCGCTGAACGCCCGGTTGCGGCGCGGCGGGGTCCGCCTGCCGGGACCCAAGCGGCGCACCGGCGCCGACGACGAAACCCTGGAGAAGTCTCTGCGCTCCTTGCTTGCGGCGGCGCCCACATCCTGCCCGGAGTGCGGCGCCCCCATGGTGGCAGGCATGAACTGCTGGGAGCAGCTTGGTGCAGTCATCGCCTGGGAGGCCTACGACCCCGAGCTCCTCGCCCAGCACTTCCTGACCGTAGCCTCCTACAACCTCCAGCATCCGGCCCAGTTCACCCAGGAAGCGATCGATGGACTGCGCGCCTTGTACATCGAGCACCTGGATCATCAGCTTCCCATTGCCGAGATCCGAAGACGGGTTGGAGAAGCGACTGCGGGCAGCGTGCGTGTGCGCCGGCCGGAGCAGGAGCGGCGCCCGGTGCTGCGGTGCTGGCGCATGACGATCGCGGACGTCTATGTCCCAGACCGCCCCGCCGGAGCTGCCCAACGGGTCCTGGAATGGGCCAACTCGATCCGAAGCGAACTGTAGGTACCCAACTGTACCCTTCCTCTCCCAACTCCTCCGATTTCCACCGGACTGCTCCTTTTTTCACCGGACTGCTCCTCTTTTCACCGGACTGCTCCTCTCTTCACCGGACTGCTCCTTTTTTCACCGGACTGCCCCTGTTTGCTCCGGACGCAGCCGGTTTTCACCCGAACTCTCCGGTTCCATTCAACCCCTCTCGGCTTGCAGCCGGAGTTTTTCATCCCGCTCGATCTCGAAACTGCCCGTCCCGCTTGGCCCCGGACCGGTTCGCCTCATTGTGCGAGCCGGGTTCGCCTCCGTTTGACCCGGCTCCTCCCAGCTGCTCCCGGCTCCTCCCGGCTCCTCCCGGCTCCTCCCGGCTCCTCCCGGCTCCTCCGGAGTTCTCCCGAAGTCACCGGATTCACGAATCTTCGGCACGGAGGGGTCGTCAGGGGTAAATCCGTGAAATCCGTGGCGACAAAATGTTTCAGCGCCGAGGACGTTGCCTCGGCGCTTTCGTATGAACCCAGTTCGACCGTGAGTAATCGAGCCACGATCCCGGCCACTAAGGCGTCCAGGTCACGGACCGCCAGCTCCAAAATCGATCATCAGCTCCGGGCCGGGCACGTACCGGGTCACGCTGGTCACCAGCGCCACCGGCTCGAAGCCGCTGACCGACTCCCAGCCCCGCACGATCAGCTTGCCGTCGGGGTCTGTCATGATGATCACGGCGAAGCGCCGGTTCTGGGCGTCCAGCAGGTAGCCCGCGTTATCCAGGATGGCGTGCGGGTCGGAGACTTGCAGCGGCGCCTCCAGGGTCGGGCCGTCCCGCCGCCAGTCGCCCAGCCTGGCCACCCCGTCCGGAATGGAGCCGCTCTGGTTGACCAGGATCTCGGCGGTGCGGAAGCCGGAGGGCGAGACTACGACCGTAGCGCTCCCAGCCCCGGGCGGCAGGGCGTCGAAGATTGCCTCCTCCGTCGCACCGGTCGGCTCGGGCGTGCTCCAGGTGTTGCGCCACGGCACCCACTTGCCGTCCACCTTCAGCCCGATGCGCTGAGCAATCCCATTCCCCCATGAGCCGGTCAGGCGGTATTTCACCGCGGTGTAGTTCTCGCTGGTCGAGACAGCCAATACCTGCAGCCGGTACTCGCCGAACACAGCGACCTTATCGTTCGCAGAGAGGGTGCGCACCTGCTTCGGGTCCACCGGAGAGACCGCCAACGGCGCCGTCACCCGCCAGCCCACCGGCAGGCTGCCCACCTGGCTCACCTGCAGCGAGGCGGAGGCAAGGCTGGGCGCCATCACCTGGAAGGTGCTTCGGCCCACCAGCCGGTTACGGCCGGCGGGGATCCGCTGGATATGGCTGGAGTAGGTCGGCTCGCTGGCCCCAATGATCAGCACGGGATCCACCTCGGCGGCCGCCGTCAAGGATCGGGCGGCGGCGTCCGACGCGGTGATCGCCCAGTAAGCGGTCACGGTGTCCGGGGTCGCATCGAGCCGGAAGATCTCCAGCTGCAGGCCCGCGACCCGGTCGGACCGGGCGATCGGCGCCCCGGTGAAGACCTCGGACTGCTCCCACCCCTCTGCCGGATGGTGGCCCGGGCGGGGCGTCCCTGCGTAGAGCCGCAGCGCAAAAACCAACACCAGGAGAGCCGCCGCCACACCGCCACCGGTCCAGGCGAGCCGCTGGAGCCGGAGCCGAAGCGCACGTCGGCGGGCCAGGTGGTACGCATGCTGGGCCTGCTCCGCCGTCAGCTCCACGGGCGCCGGGTCGTGGGGCGCCGGGCCAAGACCGTGCGCGGCGCGCCAGGAGGCGGACCGCTTGCGCAGATCCGCCTCGTCGCGCGAGACCATGAGCAGGTCGCCCGCCGCATCTTCATCCGGTACGAGAGCCAGAGCCAGTCCGTAGAGCCGCTCTGCTTCCACCGATTACCCTCCAGAGACGGCCGGGATTATGCGAACGATGGAGCCGGGCGTCAGCGGGGTCGCCAGCGCCGACTTGTCGCCGTCTACGAAGATGTTCATATGCTCCCGGATGGCGGGGCCGGCCTCGCAGAGGCGGTCCCACATGCCGGGCCAGCGGCGCTCCAGCTCCCGGATCATCTCCTCCACCGAGGCCACCTCCAGGGTGAGCCGGCGGGGCGCCCCGGGGAAGAGGTCCGCCAGGGAGCGGGGCAGGTGCACATCGGCCATTAGTCGTTCACCACCGCAACCTCGACGCCGGAGATCGGCGGCAGCTTAGCATCGATCTCCATCCAGCTCTCGCCGGCATCGGTGCTGACGAAGACCTGGCCGGTGCTGGTGCCGAAGTAGATGCCGGCCGAGGGCAGGCTGTCGGTCGCCATGGCCTCGCGCAGCACGCCCAGGTAAGCGCCGTCGGGCAGGCCGCCGGTCAGCTTCTCCCAGGTGTCGCCCTGGTCGCGGCTGCGCCAGACGGCCGCCTGGCCGCCAGGCATGAACCGGCCCCGGTCGGCCTCGGTGAGCGGAATCACGTAGATGGTGTTGGGATCGTGGGGATGGACCACCATGGGGAAGCCGAAGGTGGAGGGCAGCCCCTCGTTGATCCACTCCCAGGTCGCCCCGCCGTTGCGGCTGCGGTAGACCCCGTAGTGGTTCTGCTGGTAGAGCAGGTCCGGGTTGCCCGGCGCCATGACCATTTTATGCACGCACCAGCCCACCTCGGGCTGCGCCTCGGGCGGCATGTAGTTGGACTGGAGCCCCTTGTTCTGGGCGACCCAGCTTTCCCCGCCGTTGTTGGTGTAGAAAGTGCCGACCGAGGAGGCGGCCACCCACATTTGCTTGGGATCGGTGGGGTGCGGCACGATGGTGTGCAGGCAGAGGCCGCCGTTCCCCGGCATCCACTCCGGGCAGGTCGGGTGCTCGCGCAGGCCCGCCACATGCACGAAGGTCTCGCCGCCGTCATCGCTGCGGAACAGGCCCGCCGGCTCGACGCCCACATAGAGCGAACCGTGCGCCGGGGTAACGTTCCAGGGCTTGATCAGCTTGGGGCCGTCATCGCCATAGGTAAGCCCCTGGCTGGAGTGGGTCCAGGTTTCGCCAAAGTCGGTGGTGCGCCAGATGGCGCTGCCGAACCAGGGGCTTCCGCCCGCGGCGAAAATCGCTTTGCTGGCCGGGTCATAGTTAATGTGCAGAATCGGCCAGTTGTCGCAGAACGGTCCGCGAACGGTCCAGTTCTTGCGCTCCTCGTTACTCTCCAGCAAAAAGGCGCCCTTCTTGGTCCCCACCAGCGCAATCACCCGTGTCATAACGGCGCTGCCCCCTCTTCTCTCTCCTGACGATCCGATACATTGTCGTTTCGGAGATATCGTACTCCTCGGGGTTCGGCACTCGATTTTCCGAATCCTTCCCTGCCGGTGAAACGCATTGTCCTACCATTGTCCCCCAGCCGGGCCGGATAGGGAGAATCCGTCATAGCCCCCGGGTCCTCCCCTACTCTACCATAGGGTTCAGGGAGGCGATGTGAAATGAACCTGATGAACGAGATGCTGCAGGCGGTCAAGAACCGCGACGGGAACCGGGCGAAGGAGCTGCTCGATCAGGATCCCAGCCTGATCCAGATGAAGACCGACGCGGGCTCCCTGATCCTGACCGCGGTGTACAACGGCGCCCAGGCTGTGGCGGATGTGCTGCTGGCCGCCGGGCCAGAACTGACCATCTTCGAGGCCGCCGTCACCGGCCAGGCCAGCCGCATTCGGGAACTGACGGCGGCAAATCCGAATCTGGCGAACAGCCCGAACGAGGACGGCTTCACCCCGCTGGGGCTGGCTGCCTTCTTTGGCCAGCCCGAGGCAGTCGGAGCCCTGCTGGAGAGCGGCGCCGCGGTGAACGCGCTGTCGCAGTCGAAGGTAAGCTATGTGCCATCCAACACCGCATTGCATGCGGCTCTGGCCGGCAAGCGGAACCCGGCCGTGGTGGAGCGGCTGATCGCCGCCGGCGCCGACTTTGAGGTGGTGGACAGCAACGGCAAGATCCCCCTGCAGGTGGCCGCCCACAGCGGCGACGTGGAGAACGGCGAACGCCTGCTCAAGGCCGGCGCCCGGGCCGATGCAGGGTCCGTCGAAGAGGCGACCCGGCAAGACAAGCACGAGTTTGTCGCTCTGCTGCAGAGGTACGGGGCCTAAATGGGTTGAAGTATACTTACTGATTAAGAAAGGGGCGTCAGGCAATGCAGTTATTCGGCCGGGAGCGGGAACTCGGTGAACTGAAGATGCTCTCGGACCGCACCAGTGCAGGGCAGGGCGCCCTCGTGCTGCTCACCGGCGAGGCGGGCATCGGCAAGTCGGCGCTGCTCTCCGCCGCCCTGGCGGGCGCCCCGCTCCGAGTCGGCTCGGGCCTCTGCTACGGCCCCGGCGAGACCCCGCCGTACGGGCCGTGGCTGGAGGCCCTGGCCGAGCTGGGCATCGCCAGCCCGGATCTGCCCCCGCCCTTCGGCAAGGCGCCCGGCGACTGGAGCCCAGGCACCGTGGCAGCCGCCCTGGTGCACGCGCTCTCCGCCGCCGGTGGCGCCGTGATCGCCCTGGAGGACCTGCAGTGGGCGGACCCGGAGAGCCTGCGGCTGCTCCGGGCGCTGGCGCCCCGGCTCCAGCGGGCGCCCGTGCTGGTGCTGGCCACCAGCCGCGAGGCGCCCTTTCTGCATGACCTGGAGCGGGGCGGCGCCCACCTGCTGCTGCTCAGCCGCCTGAGCTCCGCCCAGGTGGCGCAGTTGGCCGAGCAGATGTTGGGCTCCGCCCAGGACGTCCAGGCGTATGCCCAGCGCCTCCACGCAAGAACCGGCGGCCACCCGCTCTTCGTGCGGGAGTTGCTGGCGGCTACCGCCCGGGCCGGCATTGCCCTCATGCAGGACCTGCCCCTGCCAGAGTCGGTCCAGCAGAGCATCGAGCGGCGCCTTCAGCAGCTGCCGGAGGGCGCCCGGCGCATCCTGGAGGTCGCGGCCGTGATCGGCGAGCACTTTTCACAACAAGTGTTGTCCCGCGCACTGGGCCACCCTGTCGACGAAACGCTGCGTAGTGCCGCGGCGCTCCGGCTGATCCGGCAGAAAGAGCAAGACCACAGCTTTGACCACGCCCTGGTGCGCGAAGCGCTGCTCGCGTCGATTTCCGGCGAGTGGCGCCGCGAACTCCACCTCCGGGTCGCCGAGGCGCTCCTCGCTGCACCGTCCGCAGCTGCGGCCGAGACGATCGCCCTCCACCTGGAGCGAGCGGGCGACCCGCGTGCGGCCCGCTACCTGCTGCTGGCTGGGGACCACGCCCGCCAGCTCGGCTCGGCCGAACAGGCCGCCGACCTGTACGCCAGGGCCGGCGCCCTGGCGCCTGACGAACCCGAGGTACTCCTGAAGCTGGGCCACGCCGTCCAGCGCACCGAGCGGGACCGAGCAGCGCAGCTGTGGGGCCGGGCGGCCACGGCCTCGGATCCCGCCGTGGCCACCTGGGCCAGGCACTTCGTGGCCCTGCGGCTCTACCAGGACGGCGACCCCCGCTGCCTGGAGCTCATGGCCGAGGTCGAGGCGGCGCAGGCAGCCCTCCTGGGCGGCGAGCGCTACCGAGCCCTGGAGGCCAGCCTGTTCGGCCAGGCCCTGGACTACCCCCGCATGGCGCATGGGCGGGCACAGGCGCTGGCAAAGGCAGGCAGGGCGCCCGAGGCCCGGGCGCTGGTATCCACCGCGCTTGCCCGGTTACAGCCAGGCTCGCCCCGAACCGAGCTCCTCCACGCCCAGTACTGGATCGCCGCCCTGTCGGGCCGCCTCGCCGAGGCGGTGGACCTGGGCGGCCTAGTCGCGGATGAGGCCGCCCGCCAGGGTGACTACCACCTGGCGATCGCGACCGAGGGGAACCGGCTCTACTATGTCCTTCTGTGCAAGGCGGACCGGCCCGCGGAGGTCGATGCGGTGGCGCAGCGGCTCACCGCCCTGATGGAGCAGGCCCGTTCCCGCTACGGCCAGAGTCCCGGCGACGACGGCCTGCCCCCGCTGGGCTGGTACCAGTTCCTCCGGGGCGACTGGGCCGGCGCCCGCCGGAACCTCCTGGGCTACCTGGAGCGGAATCCTCACGACACCGACCCGGGCATCCGTGGCTTCGCCGCCCTGCTGCAAACGGCCACCGGCGACCTGGCCGGGGCCCGCGCCACGCTGGCGCCGATTCCGCCCCAGGAGCCGGATGAGGAGCCCAGCCTCCACACCGTAGGCGTGGCGGGTTACACCATGCGGGCCGACCTCTGCATGGATGAGGGGGACTTCCCCCGTGCCCTGGCCTACCTGGAGGGCGCCGAGCGCTGCCTGGCCCAGCGGGGCCAGGTCAGCTTCCGCTCCACCGTGCAGATGGCCTGGGCCCGCTACCACCGGCAGACCGGGGATGCGCAACAATCGTATGACGCTGCGGCCCAAGCCGTCACCCTCGCCAAGGAGCCCCGGGCCTTCCGGTACCTTATGAACGCCTACACCCTGCTGGGGGAGGCTGCCGCGGACCTGGGGCGCCAAGCCGAAGCGGACGAAGCTCTGCAGCGGGCCGAGGAGCTCGCCGCCCAGTGCGGCTTCCCTTACTACGTGGCCCTGGCCCGCCTCGCCCGCGCCCGGGCCCTCGGCCTGAGCACGCCCACGCTGACCGGGGCCCGCGACACCTTCGCCCGGCTGGGCGCCGCCCCCGCCCTGGCCGAGGCCGAGGCGCTGCTGGCGCGCCACGCGCCGGCGCCCCGCCCCGCCACCCGCCTCAGCGACCGGGAAGTCGAGGTGGTTGGCCTGATCGCCCGGGGCCTGACCGACAAGGAGGTCGGCGCCCGGCTCTTCATCTCCCCCCGCACGGTCGACAACCACCTGCGCAACATTTTCGCCAAAGTCGGCGTCAATACGAGGTCGGCGCTGGCCACCTACGCGGTTGTTCACGGGATACATAAATAATTACTAATTATCGCTCTACCAGGAGGAACGGAACCATCCCGTCACGAAGGTCAAGTTCGTGAATTCACAACCAAAGCTGACGGGAGGGTCCCCCATGCACTGTGAAGTTACCGTATCGATCCCGGCACCGATCGAGCTGACCTGGCAGATTGCCCAGAACCCCGCATTGCGCCCGAAGTGGGACGTGCGGATCGCCCGGTACGAGGTGCGGGGCGAGCCCGGCCCCGGCACTGAGGTCCGAATCACCTTCAGGGCTGGGCTTCTTCGCCCGACCGCTCGCGCCAAGTTTATTCGCTGGGCGCCGCCCCACCAATCGGGCCTGCAGATTGAGCGCGGCACCTCCAGCCTTGTTGCCGCCGGGGCCGGCTCGTGGACCTTCAAGGAGCAGGACGGCGCAACGGTTTTAACCAGCCGCTTTACGCTGCAGGAGCAGGGATTGCCGTGGTGGATGCCCAAAGGTTTGTACCGAAAGACGGTCGAGTTGGACACCAAACGTTCCTTCGCCAAGCTGCGGCAGCTGGCCATAGAACAACTGAAAGCAAAGGGTGAACAGGAATAGACTACCGGATCATGCTCGTCGAAGATGACCCCAAAATCGCGGGCATCCTCGCCGGGGACCTGGAGCGCTACGGATACATAGTCTGCACCGTGCAGGACTTCGGGCGGGTGAAAGAGGAGTTCCTCGCGCACAAGCCCGACCTGGTCCTGCTGGACGTGAACCTGCCCCGCTTCGACGGCTTTTACTGGTGCCGCCAGATCCGCACCATCTCCAAGGCGCCCATCATCTTCGTCTCTGCCCGGGACGGCGACCTGGACCAGGTCCGGGCGCTGGAGAACGGCGGCGACGACTACATCTCCAAGCCCTTCAACCTCGAGCTCGTCCTGGCCAAGGTGAAGAGCACCCTGCGCCGGGCTTACGGCGAGTACGCCCTCGCCAGGGACCCCGAGCTGCTGCGGGCCGGCGCCCTCGTGCTCAACAAGGCCGACAACACGGTCAGCCTGGGCGCCAGGCAGGACGAGTGGACCGCCAAGGAGTTCCGGCTGCTCTGGGTGCTGGCCGAGCGGGCCGGGGAGATCGTCAGCCGGGAGGAGCTCCTGGAGGCGCTCTGGGATGAGAATGACTTCGTCGATGACAACACCCTGACCGTCAACGTCGCCCGGGTCCGGCGCCGGCTGGAGGAGCTCGGCCTGCCCGACGCCATCGAGACCAAGCGGGGCCAGGGCTACCGCCTCAACCCGAACCAGGAGCCCCGGTCATGAAGATCGGGGCATTCTTGCGCGACCGGGCGCCCTTCATCGCCATCTACACCCTGTTCGGGCTCCTCATGGTCGCCGTGGTGCAGCTCGAACTGACGCTCTCCGGCAGCAGCCTGGGCCGGGGCAACATCCTATACATCTGGCTGCTGGGCATGGTCGGGCTGGGGCTCTATCTGCTGGTGGACTACCAGCGCCAGGCCGCCTTCTTCCGACGCCTGAGCAGCGTCAGTGCCGACGAGCCCCTGGACCAGCTGGGGCTCCTCCCCGCGCCCAAGACCATCGAGCAGCGCCTATTCGCCCAGGCCTGGTCCTCCCTCTACGCCCGGCTGCGGCGTGAGCTGACCGATGAACAGCAGCGGGGCCGGCGCAACCTCCATCTCGTAAGCCAGTGGGCGCACCACATGAAGACCCCGGTCGCCGTGATCGATCTCGAAGTGCAACGCGCCCAACCAAGTGAAACAGTAGTCAGCATCGCCGAGGAGAACAAGCGGCTCCAGCACTCCCTCCAGGCCATGCTGAACATGGTGCGCCTGGAGGACTTCGCCGCGGACTTCCGGGCCGAGCAGGTCGACCTCGGCGCCCTCCTCAAGCGGGTGGTCAATGACCACAAGCGGGAGTTCATCGCCCACGGGGTCTACCCCCGGCTGGAGGCGGCCGAGGCGCCCGTCGTGGTCCAAAGCGACGCCAAATGGCTGCGCTTCATCCTCGATCAGCTGCTCTCCAATGCCATCAAGTACTCGGCCCGCCCCGACCGGGACGGGCAGGTGACGCTCCGCTGCGGCCGTACCGGCCAGGAGGCGTTCCTGGAGATCGCCGACAATGGGGTGGGCATCGCCCCCGAGGAGCTGGGGAGGGTCTTCTCCCCCTTTTACACCGGCTCCAACGGCCGGGCCTACACCCAGTCGACCGGCATGGGCCTGTACCTCGCCAGGGACGCCTGCCAGCGGCTTGGGCACCGCATTGGCCTGGAGTCCAAACCGGGCCAAGGCACCCGTGTCACCGTTCGGTTTCCTGCAAACCACACCATCTTCGCGGGCCTGCTGCGAGAAAGATGACACCCATGTAAGGTTATGGCGCTGCGGTGCAAGGCAAATCGATGGAAGCGACACCGCCGCGAACGGTAGACTTACGGTGTTATGTTTCGACTGGGAGGCGCTATCTACATGATCGTGCTTGAAGCAAAAGGACTCACCAAAATCTATGGCAGCCGGGGCAAGGTAGCCACCCGCGCCCTCGACAACCTCTCCCTCGAAGTGGAGCAGGGCGAGTTCGTGGGCATCATGGGCCCCTCCGGCAGCGGCAAGACCACCCTGCTCAACCTGCTGGCCACCATGGACCAGCCTACCTCCGGCACCATCGCCCTGGAGGGGCTCGACCTGGCCCAGCTGAAGGGCGAGCAGCTCTCGCTCTTCCGGCGCCGCCGGCTGGGCTTCGTCTTCCAGGACTTCAACCTGCTCGACAGCCTGACGCTGGGCGAGAACATTTCCCTCCCGCTGGTGCTGGAGCGCAAGGCCCTGCCCGTGATCATGGAGCGGCTGAACGCCGTCGCTGGCCGCCTGGGCATCGCCGAGCTACTCAATAAGTACCCCTACGAGGTCTCCGGCGGCCAGCAGCAGCGGGCCGCAGCGGCCCGGGCGATCATCCACGAGCCGGCGATCGTCCTGGCGGACGAGCCTACGGGCAACCTCGACTCCCGCTCGGCCCGGGACCTGATGGAGACGCTCACCCTGCTCAACCGGCAGGCCGGGGTCACCATCGCCATGGTCACCCACGACCCCTTCGCCGCCAGCTACTGCCAGCGAATCCTGTTCATCCGCGACGGCAAGCTCTACAACGAAATCCACCGCGGGGAGAGCCGCCAGGAGTTCTTCCAGCAGATCCTCGACGTGCTCTCGCTGATCGGAGGTGGGCCTGATGAGCCTGTGGCGGATCGCCACTAGGAATATCTGGCAGAACCGCGGGCGCTACGTGGCCTACCTCGCCAGCTCCGCCTTCTCGGTCATGATCTATTTCCTCTACAGCGCCCTGATCTACCACCCGGACCTGCAAAGCGGCTACCGGGGCGCCGGCTACGTGGTGCAGGGGATGAAGGCGGGCTCCTATGTGATCGCCATCTTCACCGCCCTCTTCCTGCTCTATTCCAACTCGGCCTTCGTCCGCTCCCGCATGAAGGAGTTCGGCCTGCTCACCCTGCTTGGCGTCAGCCGGCCGCAGCTGGTCTGGATCATCCTCTGCGAGAGCGCCGTCGTCGCCGTGGTCGCCCTGGCCGCTGGACTGGGCGCCGGCATGCTCTTCCTGAAGCTCTTCTTCATGGCGATCTCCGCTGTGCTCCATCTGGACGGGCAGATCCCGCTGTACGCGGGGCCGCGGGTCTGGATCCAGACCCTCGCTATCTTTGGCGGCCTGTTCTTCCTGGTCTCGCTCGCCTCGCTGCGCTCGGTGCTGCGCCGCAACATCGTGGAGCTGGTGCGGGCGGGGCGCCAGCCCAAGGGGGCGCCCACCTTCTCCCGCCGCAAGGCGATCCTGGGCGTTAGCCTGATCCTGCTCGGATACGCCTGGGCCGCGATCCCCCATCCGATCGCGGTGATTCTCGGGGTGGTGCCCGTGACCGCCATCGTCTCGGTCGGCACCTACTTCCTGATGCGGGAAGCGTCCATCGCCTTCCTCACCTGGCTCCACGGCAAAGCGCGCTTCTTCTACCGGCCCGGCCCCTTCCTGAACGTCAGCCAGCTGGTTTACAAGCTGCAGGACAATTACCGGGTGCTCTCCGCCGTCGCCATCCTGGTGGGCGCAATTCTGGGGACGGTCGGCGCCGTGGCTGCCATGTACGTGGTGGTCACGGAGGATTCGCTCGGACTTACCCCGCAGGCCGTCCAACTGCTGGAGCCGGCGCCGGGCGAGGTGGACCGGGTGGAGGGCGCCCTGGCGGAGGCCGGCGTCACCGGCCTGACTTACCGGGAGCTGAACCTCCGGACCGCCAGGTTGGAGAAGCAGGGCTTCGCCGTGGCGCTTCTCCCCTACTCCTTCTATGCGGGTGTCGAACGCCCACGGGCCGATGGACCCCTGACGCTGAGCGCCCCGGACCAGGCGATCCTGGTCTATCCCGCGGAGATGAAGGGCTCCCGGGCGGCGCCCACGCCGGCGCCCGACCTCCTGGTGCTGGGCGACCAAAGCCAGCCGCTCCAAGTGATTCCCGATCAGGCCGGCCGGGTGCTGAACCCGGGACCAAAGCTGGACTTCATGCTGGTGCTGCCGGATGCCCGCTTTGCCGAGCTTGTGCAGCAGGCCCCTGCGGAGGAGCGCCTGAAGCTCTCCATCTGGTCGGGCGAAAGCTGGGCAAGCCCCGCCATGAAGAAGGCGGTCCCCCGTCTTCGCAACCTCTATCCGGAAGAAGGGGCAGCTCGCCTCACCATGGCAGTCGAGGCGAACCAACTGTCGATCAGCACCATGGGCGTGGCCTTGTTTGTGGCCGTCTTCGTCTCGCTGGTCTTCTTCGCCGCCTGCTTCAGCCTGCTCTACTTCCGGCTCTTCACCGAGATGGATGAGGACCGCAAGTACTTCCGCCGCCTCCAGCAGGTGGGGGTGAGCGACCCGGAGCTCAAGCAGCTGGCCCTGCGCCAGGCGGGTGTGATCTTCTTCGTGCCCTTTGCCACCGGGCTGATCCACTCCACCTTCGCCATGTACGCGCTCGGCACCCTGACCGGCCAGGTGGTGCTCCAGTACGGCTGGGCCGTCGCCGTGGCCTACCTGCTCCTATACCTGCTGTGCTTCCGGGCGACGGCCAACTTCTACTGGCGCTCGCTCAAGCCCTCGCTGACTTAGGCAAGCCGCCCCGTGCAGAGTCCTGCACGGGGCATTTTCTTCGCTACACGAATGAATTTCTTCCCATTATGCGTTTCGGGGCTGAACTCATAGACCTAAATCGTTTAAAATAGGTCAGTAATAACTCTATCGATCGAGGAAGTGTCGTAGTTGCAGTCCTCTGAGACCCCCTGGCGCCGTAGTCTCTGGCTCATTTGGATCGCCCTGTTCATCTCCAACATGGGCTTCAGCCTGGTCATGCCCTTTCTGCCGCTCTACGTACAAAAGATGGGGATCTCAGGACACAGCGTTGAGCTTTGGACCGGAGTGATCTTCTCCGCTACCTACGTGGCAGCCGCTGTGGCGCTACCCTTCTGGGGCCGGCTCTCCGACCGCACGGGGCGCCGCCCCATCATGATCGGCGCCTCCCTCGGCCAGGGAGTCGCGGTCACCCTGATGGGCCTCGCCACCCATCCCTGGCAGCTGGTCGTCCTGCGTCTCATGCTGGGCGCCTGCTTCGGCATCATGTCGGCCTGCATTGCCTACATGACGGCGATTACGCCCAAGGGCCAGACCGGCTACATGCTGGGCATGATCCAGACGGCGGTCACCTCCGGCTCCATCCTCGGCCCGTTCCTGGGCGGCTTCCTGGCCACCTTCATGGGCTACCAGCCGATCTTCTTCCTGAACGGTCTCACCTGCTTCATTCAGGCGGCCGTCTTCATCTTCTTCCTCAAGGAAAAGTACACGCCGCCTGCCAAGAAGGCGACCGAATCCCGCCTGGTGGACGACATCCGGGTCGTGGCGGCGAGCCCGACCCTGCTCACCATGATGCTCGTCGTCATGGTGCAGTGCTTCTCGATTATGAACGCCGAGCCGATCATCCCCCTCTACCTGCAGACCTTGAATGTGCCGCCCTCCCTGCTCACCTTCCTCAGCGGCGCGGTCTTCTCCGTGGTCGGCATCGCCACCGTGATGGCCTCGCCCTACCTGGGCCGCATGGGCGACCGCCTCGGCTACAAGCGGGTGCTGATGATCTGCCTGGGTGGCGTCGCTGTAGTCTACACCATGCAGGGGCTGGCGGCCAACTGGTGGCAGCTGCTGCTGTTCCGCTTCGGGCAGGGCTGCTTCGCCGGCGGGGTCTTTGCGGCGGGCAACGCCCTGGTCTAGGTGGCGTCGAGCCGGTCGTTCCAGGGCCGGGTCTTCAGCCTGTCCGCCTCGGCGCAGCAGGTGGGCAACTTCCTTGGCCCGCTGGTGGGCGGCGCCCTGGCAGCGTCGATCAGCTTCCGGGCTGTGTTCCCAATTACCGCTGTGCTCTGCCTGGCGAATCTGGCGCTGGTCTGGCGCATGGTGCCCAACGGCAAAATCACCGCCCCCGACGAGGGAGAGGCCCCGGTCGGCGACGATGAGCCGGCCCGGGTCTCCGTGGTGCATTAACACATACTGTGCGATCCCTCCGGAGAGACTGACCAAGCAGATTCTCCGGAAGGGATCGTGCTGTTTTGGAGAACTTTGTCTTTCACAACCCCACCAGGCTGATTTTCGGTCGAGGACAGCTTGCCCAACTGCCCCGGGAGATCGAACGCTACGGCAAGAAGGTGCTGCTTGTCTACGGGGGCGGCTCCATCCGGCGGACCGGCCTGTATGATGAGGTGACGGGGATCCTGCGGGAGGCGGGCGCCGAGGTCTTTGAGCTGCCCGGCGTCGAGCCGAACCCGCGCCTGCGCACGGTGCAGGAGGGCGTCGGCATCTGCAAGCGTGAAACTGTCGACTTCATCCTCGCCGTAGGCGGCGGCAGCGTCATCGACTGCGTGAAGGCGATCGCAGTCGGCGCCCTGTATGACGGGGACGTCTGGGAGGTGATCACCAGGCGGGGACAGGCGACCGGGGCGCTGCCCTTCGGCACCGTCCTGACCCTGGCGGCCACCGGCTCGGAAATGAACCCGGGCTCGGTGATCACCAACTGGGAGACCAAAGAGAAGGTAGGCTGGGCCGCTCCTCCTTACAGCTACCCGGCCTTCTCTATTTGCGACCCGGCCTACACCTTCACGGTCCCCCGGGATCAGACCGTCTATGGCATCGTCGACATGATGTCCCACGCCCTGGAGACCTACTTCCACGATCTCCCCAACACCCCGCTCCAGGACCGCTGGATCGAGGGGCTGCTCCGCACGGTGATTGAGGCCGCCCCCCAGGCGCTGGCCAACCCTGAGGACTACGAGGCCCGGGAGACGCTGATGTACTGTTCCACCATGGCCTTGAACCGCATCCTCTCCATGGGCGCCGCCGGCGACTGGGCGACGCACTCCATCGAGCACGCCGCCTCGGCGGTCTACGACATCCCCCACGGCGGGGGGCTGGCGATTCTCTTCCCGAGTTGGATGAGGTACACGCTGGACGCCAACCCGGCCCGTTTTGCCAAGCTGGCCGTTCGGGTCTTCGACGTCGACGGTGCGGGCCGGTCGCCAGGCGAGGTCGGCCTGGAGGGCATCGAGCGCCTGCGGCAGTTCTGGACGGGCATCGGCGCCCCCTCCCGCCTGGCGGACTACGGTATCGGGAGCGATCAGATCGAGGTGATGGCCGAGAAGGCGACGACCTACGGCGCCATCGGCCGAATCCGGCGCCTGACCAAGGAGGACGTCGCCGAGATCTACCGCATGTCGCTGTGATGTAAAAGCTCCCCCTGGCGCAGGGGGAGCTTTTCGTTATAGGGTGCGGATATACTCGGGCGGCATCACGAAGGCCGGGGGTTGACGCCCGTCGATATCCGTGAAGCCATACTCCCGAGCCAGGTCGCCGGCCTTGAAGACCCGGCCCGTGCGCTCCATCACCTTCGGATCGGTGGCCAGCGCCAGAATTGCCCGCCCGATGTACTGCGGGGATTCGGTCTTGGCCGCATCCTCCGGCGAGAGGGTGCCCATGCGCTCGGTGTACATCCAGCCCGGGGTCAGGCTGATCGCGGCGATGTTGTAAGGCTTCAGCTCAATCGCCATCCCGTAGCTCATCCGGTCGGTCGACTGCTTCACCAGGTCGTAGAAGATGTTGGAGAGGTAGATCGGGCCATCCCCGGTGGAGATGTTGATGATCAGCCCCTGCCGCTGCGGGATCATCAGCGGGGCGGCGAGGGCCGCCGCCAGCAGCCGGGCCCGGACCCCCGCCGTGAACATGGTGTCCCAGCGGAGCTGGAAGGGTTGCTCCCAGAAGGGGTCGCTGAAGTTTGACATCCCTCCGCCGGGCCGCTCTTCGTAACCGCCCCAGACGGTGTTAGCCAGTATGTCCAGCCGGCCCTGCTCCTCCTTCACCCGGGCGAAGAGCGCCTGCACCTCCTCATCCACGGTGAAGTCGCAGCGGACGGGGATTCCGGCACCGCCCAATCGCGTGACCAACTCCGCCGTGTCGTCGATGGTCTCGTTTCGATTCTCGGTGGTTTGGCCGCTGCGGGTGCTCCGCCCCACCACGTACACCGTCGCCCCGGCCTCTCCCAAGACCTGTGCGACTCCCTTGCCGCCGCCCCGGCTGGCGCCGGTCACCACGGCTACCTTCCCCTCTAGTTGCCTCATACGCATTGCCTCCTTCGTTGATGAGATCATTATAGAGCAGGATTCATGACACCGACTGTCATATTACATGTGACAGAAGTGAGGGATGCGAAAAATGCGGGCGGACCGGCTGCTGTCGATCATGCTGCTGCTTCAAGTGCACCGACGGATGACCGCCAAGGAGCTGGCCCAGCGGCTGGAGGTCTCGGAGCGGACGATTCACCGGGACATGGAGGCGCTGAGCGCCGCCGGGGTGCCTGTGACCGCCGAGCGGGGCACCGGAGGCGGCTGGGCGCTGATGGAAGGCTATGAGACCAGGCTGACCGGGCTAAACCAGGCCGAAGTGCAGGCGCTCTTCCTGGCGCCGGCGCCCCGGGTGCTCAAGGACCTGGGCCTGGACCAGGCCGCCGAGGCGGCCATGATCCGGCTGATGGCCGCCCTGCCGGCGCCGACCCGGCAGGACGCCGAGTTCGTGCGACAGCGCATTTTGGTAGATGGGGCGCCGTGGCACGCCACGGGCAGCAGTGAGGATGTCACCTTTCTGCCGGCGCTCCAGGAGGCGATCTGGCAGGAGCGCAAGCTCCACCTGAGCTACCAGAAAAGCGACGGCACGCCCTCCGAGCGCGTGGTGGACCCGCTCGGGCTGGTGGCCAAGGGGCGCACGTGGTACCTGGTGGCAGCGGTGGAAGGAGAGCCGCGCTCCTTCCGGGTCTCCCGGGTGAAGGGCGCCGCCCTCGCACCCGAGCCTGCGGTCAGGCCCGCCGAGTTCGACCTGGCCGCCTTCTGGGCAGTTTCGTCGAGCCAGTTCGTCACCAGCCTGCCCCGGTTCGTCGCAACCCTACGGATCAGGGCCGATCTGCTGCGCCACCTGCGCTATAAGCTCCGCTTCGCCCACGTGGAGGAGGCCGCCGAGCCCGACGAGTCAGGCTGGGCCACCGTGACCATCCGCTTCCAGAGCGAGGAGGAAGCCTGCGAGCAGATCCTGGGCTTCGGCGGCGCCGGGCAGGTCGTGGCGCCGGAGGGTCTCAGGGAGAAGGTCGTGGCAATGGCTCTCGAAGTCGTGAGCGCATACACGGGAGTCACGGCTCCGTGACTCAGGCCGCTGACAAACGGGTTATGGCGGCGAATGGTGCGCACAACATGCAAGGTGGTGCATAAGGGAAAGCCCGGCGCATCCATCGGCGACCTGCCAAGCGACACCCGGTGGAGACGCACCCGAGGAGGAGTTGACAGGACGTCAACTCCGACCTGCCCAACGGGGCGCCGGCGCCCTTATGCGCCGGCTTGCATGCACACGCACCGTGTGCCGACAAACTGGGGTTTGTCGGCACGCTGAGTCACGGCTCCGTGACCGCAGTCATGGGTGACCCTGGTTACTACTTGACCCGTGGCGCGTCCTGGTAAGATGGGACCATGACATGAACCACGGGAGGAACCTACTGCTATGAAACGTATGCTGCTCGTACTTACTACGCTGGGCGCCCTGGCGCTGTCCGGCTGCTCAGTGAACCCCGCCAGTATGAACTGCCAAACCACCGAAGGCTCTGTCCCCGCCGAGAACGTCAAGGCTGTCAGGGTCGTCGGGAAGGCCGGCGCCCTGGAGGTCCATGGGAAGCCCGGCCTGACCGAGATCAAGGTCAAGGGAACCGCCTGCTCCAACGACCGGGAGATGCTGAGCGACATCCAGGTGAGGACCGAGACCCGGGGCGACGAGGTGCGGGTGGAAGCCCAGATTCCCTCGGTCGTCGGGCTCTCCTTCGGGCGCTCCGCCTACCTCGACCTGGTCCTTGAGGTCCCTGAGAGCCTGGTCGTCAAGGCGGACGACGACAGCGGCGACACCCTGATCACCGGCGTAGCCGCCGTGGACCTGACGGATGGCTCGGGCAGCATCGAGATCGAAGACGTCGCAGGCGACGTAACGATTCAGGACGACTCGGGCGACATCCGCATCCGCAACGTGGGCGGCAAGGTGGTCCTGCGGGACGACTCCGGAAACATCACGGTGGACGGCGTTGCCAAGGACGTCATCGTGGAGAGTGACGACAGCGGCGACATCGATGTGTCCGACGTGGGCGGCAACTTCCCGGTCATGCGGGACGGCTCCGGCAGCATCCGGGCCACCGATGTGAAGGGCGACTTCACGGTGGAGCGGGATGGCAGTGGCGACATCAACTATAGCCACATCGGCGGCAAGGTCCGGGTGCCCAGGAACTAGGCCCAGCGGGGCACACCCCCAAAATGGTCAAGACCCAGCAGTGACTGCTGGGTCTTTTCGCATCCAACGCTACATCCGCTCAAAGATCGTGGCGATCGCCATGCCAAAGCCGATGCACATGGTGGCGAGCCCGAAGGTGGCATCGCGGCGCTCCATCTCGCTCAGGAGCGTGGCGGTGATGCGGCAGCCGGAGGCGCCGAGCGGGTGGCCCAAAGCGATGGCGCCGCCGTTGACGTTCAGCTTCTCATAGGGCACTCTGAGCTCCTTCATCCAGGCCAGCGGGACGCTGGCAAAGGCCTCGTTCACCTCGAACAGGTCGATGTCCTGCAGGCTCAGGCCGGCCTTCTTGACCGCCTTCTCAGTCGCCGGCATCACGCCGTGCAGCATCATGGTCGGGTCGACCCCGGCCAGGGCCATGGCCCGCACCTTGGCCCGGGGCTTCAGCCCCAACTCCTTGGCCTTCTCCGGCGAGGCGACGAGCACGGCGGCGGCCCCATCGCAGATCTGCGAGGAGTTCCCGGCGTGGATCACCCCGTCCGGCGGAAAGAGCGCAGGCAGGGATGCGATCTTCTCGTGGCTGGTGTCGGGCCGCACGGTCTCGTCGTGGCTGAGCCCCCCGACCGGGATGATCTCCCGGGCAAAGCGCCCCTCAGCCTGGGCGCCCGCCGCCCGGCGGTGGCTCTCCAGGCTGTACTCGTCGAGGTCCCGGCGCACGAAGCCCCACCGTTTGGCGATCATCTCTGCGCTCATGTGCTGGGGCACGATCTCGTACTTTTCGGTGAGCTGCGGGCTCAGGTCGCCCCCGTCGGAGCCCATGGGGACCCGGCTCATCGCCTCGGCGCCGGCGGCGATCATCAGGTCGTGGGTGCCGGACATGACCCCCTGCGCCGCCCAGTGGAGCGCCTGCAGGCCCGAACCGCACATGCGGTTCAGCTGCACGCCGGTCACCTCCAGCGGGAACCCGGCGATCAGGGCCGCCTGTCGGCCAATGTTCCAGCCCTGCTCCCCGACCGGGGTGACGCAGCCCAGAATCACATCCTCCACCTGGGCCGGGTCCGCCCCGTTCCGGTCGACCACGGCCCGCAGGACTCCTGCGGCCAGCTCGTCGGCCCGAATGCCGGACAGGGTCCCCTTCTTGCGGCCCGTGGGGGTTCGTACAGCATCAATAATCCAGGCTTCCACCTAGAGTACCCCCTGTCTAAAAGGTAAAGAGCTCAATGCCACCAGACACATTCAGACCCACGCCCGTGATATACCCGGCCTCCTCGGAGCTGAGGAAGACGATCGCATGGGCGATATTCTCCGGGCGCCCCGGCCGCTTGAAGGCCGTCACCGCCTCCATGCGCTCCCGCATCTTGGGGTGTACCGTGTTGTAGGCCTCCGTCGCAATAATGCCGGGGATGATGGCGTTGCAGGTGATGCCGTGCTTGGCGCCCTCCAGGGCCAGGGTCTTGGTCAGGCCCAGCAGCCCGGCCTTGGTGGTGCTGTAGGAGGCCTGCCCGAAGCCGCCCATGGTCCCCGCGACGGAGGCCATGTTGATGATCCGCCCGAAGCCCTGCGCCTTCATGGTCGGCCAGACGGCCTTCGCACAGTTGAAGGCGCCGGTCAGGTTGACCCGCAGATCCCGCTCCCAGAGCTCGTCGCTCTGCTGGTCGATCTGTGCGGTGTGGTCCAGGGTCCCGGCGTTATTCACCAGGATATGTACCCCGCCGAACTCCTCCCGGACCCGGGCCATCACCCGGCCCACGGCCTCCCGGTCGGTCACGTCGAGCTTATAGGCCTCGGCACGGCGCCCCATGCTGCGGATCTCATCCCGGGTCTGCTCCGCATAGACCGCCCCGGTCGCCTTCATCACCTGCGCCAGGGCGCCGTACCGCTCGGCGGTCTCCTGCCCCTGCGTATCGCTCTCGACCAGAATATCGGTAATCACCACGTCGGCGCCCGCCCGGGCCAGCGCCAGGGCATCGGCCCGCCCCAACCCGCGGCTCCCGCCCGTCACCAACGCGACTTTACCCTCTAAGTTAAACATTCTGACATACCTCCTTACAAAAGCGCCCCCACCTCCCGGGTGAGGGCGAGCGCAGGCCTAAGGCATACCTTCGAAGGGCCATTCAGGACTGAGCTTACGGGCAGTTGGCGCTACCCGACTTGCCGAAAATCGGGCGGTGCGATACCCGAGATGGGTCCCTTAACGCGGTTCCCGATTTTCGGCGACGACGAGTGACGCCTACTGCCCGTTAGCGAGGTCCTGGAGGACCGAGGGGGTGTGCCTTAGGCCAACACCGTCTGAAGCTTCATCGCCATGCCCATGTCGCCCGAAATCTTGATCTTGCCGGACATGAAGGCCATGGTGGGGTTCAGCTTGCCGGCCACCAGGTCCTTGAAGTCGGAGGTGGACATGGTGATGGTGCAGCCGGGGTTGGCCGCGGGGCCCTCGCCGATGTCGACGCTGCCCAGGAAGACGGCGTGGAAGGTGCCGCCGCCCTCGCCGGTCAGGTTGAACTGGTAGGATGCGTTGAGCTTGGAGAGTTGCTCGGTCTTCCCGGCAGCCTTGGCACTGATGCTCTGGAACACCTCAGCAGCAGACATGGAGATGCGCCCCTTTCCCTATGTGGCGAGTCCGGCTATTTGGCGCCTGGCGCCTCAATCCCGTGGAACAGGAGATCAACAAAGAAGTCCGAGAGCTCCGCCATGGACCGGCGTCCCTCCGGATTGTACCAACGATAGAACCAGTTGCATGCACCCAGCACGGTGCGGGTAGCCAGCTTGGGGTCCAGATTGCGCAGCTCCCCGGAGTCGATCCCCTCCTGGTAGAGCTCCTCGAACATGCGGTTGTACTTGGTGCTCTCCTTGTTGAGCAGGGCCGCCTGCTCCTCGTTCACTGCGTAGCTCTCCCGCAGGAAGATCGTTAGCATGCCAAGATTCTCGGCGATGCCCTGCAGATGGTAGCGCACCGCGAGCTCCAGCCGCTTGCTGACCGGCAGGTCCATGGCCCGCACCTCGGCCAGCCGTGCATTGTACTTGGCGATCGCATCGTGAATGATCGCCACCAGCAGGTCTTCCTTACCTGAGATATAGTGATAGAGGCTCCCCTTCTGCAGGCCCACGGCATCGGCAATGTCCTGCATGGAGGTTGCATGGTATCCCTTCTGCTGAAAAAGGCGGATCGCCGCCACCTGAATCTCCGCCTGCTTGTTGCTGGCCAACCCTGACACGCTCCTACGACGAATGCTTGCATCTCTGGCACAGTCCCTTCGGCGGGAGGCGCCTAAAGTTCCTGCTCCCTCAAGCCGAATTCTTCAAACAAACGGTCGTTATGTTGGCCCCGTGAGGGGGCGCCGCCCTCCAGCGCCGGCCGCACCCCGTCAAACCGCACCGGCTGCACCCTCGGGTGCTCCTGCACCGCCTCGGTCATCGAAAGCACCGGCTCGATGCACACGTCGTGCTCCCTCGCAAAGGCGCACCATTGCGCCAGGGTCCGACCACCAAAGAGCGCTGCCAGCTCATCCTTCACTGCGGGATCGAAGTACCGCTCCACCAGATCCGGGCGCCCTACCGCCGCGCAGAAGCCCGACCAGAACTTGGCTTCGAGGGCGCCCAGCGCCACGCGCCCGCCGTCTGCGGTCCGGTAGAGGTTGTAAGGCCCGATCGCCCCGCCGAGCACCATGCGCTCCCGCACCGGCGGCGATCCCGCCCGGGTCTCCGCCACCTGGATGGCGCCCAGTGCGAAGAGCGAGTCCAGGAGGGATACCTCCACATGGCTCCCCCGGCCCGAGCGCAAAGCGCCAACCACCCCAGCCAGGGCGCCCGCCGCCGCCATCAGCCCAGCCGTCATGTCGGCGATCTGCACCGGGGGCACCTCGCCCATAAGCGACAGCAATCCACTGCGGGCCAGGTAGGTTATATCATGTCCTGCGCGGGCGGCCCGCTCATCATCCGCGGGAAAACCGCTCACGGAGACCAACACCAGGTTGGGATTGACCTCCTTGAGCGCCCCGTACCCGATGCCCAGGCGCTCCATCACGCCCGGCCGAAAGCCTTCGATCACGGCGTCCACCGAAGCCGCCAGCCGCAGAAAGGCCCTCCGTCCCGCCGGCTGCTTCAGGTCCAGCGCCAGCGACTCGGCGCCGGCGTTCAACTGCTCAAACCACACGGGCTGGAGCTCCCGGAGGTAGTCGCCTACCTCCGGGTCCTCCACCTTGATCACCCGGGCGCCCCAGCTGCGCAGCAGCCAGGTGCAGAACGGGCCCGGCAGCAGCCGGGTCAGGTCCAGTACGGTAATACCCTCCAGGGGTCTCATGCCCCGGCGACCTTCGCCAGCCGGTCCCGCTCCCGGGCGGCCAGCTCCCGCCGCAGCATCTTGCCCGCCGCGGACTTCGGGATCGCCTCGATGAACTCCACGGTGCGGGGCCGCTTGTAGTTGGCCAGCCGCTCCTTGCAGAAGTCCAGAATCTCCTGCTCGGTGGCCGCGGCGCCCTGCTTGAGCACCACGAACGACTTCACCGTCTCGCCGCGGTACTCATCCGGCACGCCCACGGTGCACGCCTCCAGCACAGCGGGGTGCTGGTAGAGGATCTCGTCGATCTCCCGCGGGTAAATGTTGAACCCGCCGGCGATAATCATGTCCTTCTTGCGGTCCACGATGAACAGGTAGCCTTCCTCATCCATCCGGGCGATATCGCCGGTGTAGAGCCAGCCATCCTTCAGGATCGCTGCGGTCTCCTCGGGCTTGTTCCAGTAGCCCTTCATCACCTGCGGGCCCTTCAGGAGCAGCTCGCCCTCCTGGCCGATCCCCACATCCTCGCCGGTCTCGAGGTCAACGATGCGCACCTCGGTGTCCGGGAGCGGGAGTCCCACGCTGCCGGGCTTGCGGCGGCCCAGCATCGGATTGGTGTGGGTGACGGGCGAGGTCTCGGTCAAGCCGAAGCCCTCCAGGATCGAGGAGCCGGTCTGCTCCTGGAACTTCTGCATCAGCTCCACCGGCATGGGCGCCGCTCCGCTGACGCAGAAGTCGATCTTCAGATTGTACTTGCGGAAGTCCGGGTGGTTCATCAGCGCCGTATAGAGCGTGGGCACACCGGGGAAGGATGTCGGCCGGTGCTTGTGGATCAGCTTCAGCAGCTCCCCGATCTCGGGCTTGGGGACCAGCACGATCGCGCTGCCCGAGGCCAAGGCGAAGCCCAGGGTGGCCGTAAAGCCGAAGGAATGGAACATGGGCAGCACGCCCATCACCACGTCGGGCTGATCCTCGGGCCGCTGGAGCCACTCTTTGATCTGGGTGATGTTCGCCGTGAAGTTAAAGTGCGTCAGCTCCACGCCCTTGCTCACCCCGGTGGTGCCGCCGGTGTAGATCAGCACCGCAGGGTCGGCCTTGGGGTTGATCGGCACGGGCTCAAAGCCGGCGCTGCTCTCCTTGAGCAGGTCGCGGAAGCGCACGGCCTCGCTCTCCTGCACCTTGGGCGCCTTCACCTTCAGCGGGAAGAGCAGGTTGAGCGGGAAGGGCAGGAAGTCGGTCATGGAGGCCTGGATGTAGCGCTCGGCCCCGCCCGCCTCCTTCACCTTCTCCCAGAAGAGGTCGAGGGTGATCATCACCCGAGAGCCGGAGTCCCGCACCTGGTAGGCGATCTCCCGGGCGACGTACATGGGATTGAACTGCACCGGGACCGCTCCGATCCGCTGCACGGCAACGGTGGCGATAATGTTCTGCGGACAGTTGGGGAGGATAATGCCCACCCGGTCTCCCGGACGCACACCCAGCCTGCGCTGCAGGGCAGCGGCAAAGCTGTCAATGTACCCCCCCAGTTGTCCATAGCTGATCTTTTTGCCAAAGAAGATCAGCGCCGTCCGGTCCGGATGCTGTTTGATCTGGTCAAACACAAACTGGTACGCCGGAACCTCCGGGTACTCCAAGTGCGGCCGGACGCCCTCCGGGTACGCCTTCAGCCAGGGCCGCTCCATCCGTGAGACCCCTCCTCCCCGAACCCCTCTGCTTTGTGCTCCCCCATGCCTATGTAGGTCCACTGGCGCCTAGACTACCAACCGTTTGATAGTAGTTAGTTAATCTTATCATAACTCTGTATAATCCGCCATCGATATTAGGACCTGTGAACCGGCTTTGGTAATATAAAATATCGCTTAACGTTACGAATATGTGATTCGGCAGTGCCGAGCAAGGTTCCTATGTACGCATAGAGATCGAAAGCCCCGGCGACAATAGCCGCGGGGAGGTGCTATCGCAATATGACTCCGAAGCAAGAAGCGCTAAAGGCCATCCGGGATCAGGTAGGCGATCGCTCCATCACTTACAACACGACCGTTACGGAGCTTTCGGAAGCGTACGATACGGACATGATCGACCTGGTCGACGCACTGGAGAACGAGTTCGGCGTCGAACTGTCCGAGGAGCTGCTGGTCGATGTGGAGACGGTCGGCGAACTGTGCGGCATGGTCGCCAAGGCATCCAAGGAGAACGAGGACGAGGCGGACGACTAATGAAAAAGCCCTGAGCCAACTTGCTGGCTCGGGGCTTTTCCATCGGTTATTGCGAAGCCGTTTCGAGGTTCCGCACGTGCAGTTCTCCCATTGCGCTGTGACGCAGGAGCTGCTCGATGTCATCTGCGTCTGCCGGCGGAGAGTACAAGTAGCCCTGGCCGTGTTGGCACTGGAGTCCGAGCAGTAACGACACTTGATCGACTTCTTCGATCCCCTCCGCGACCGTCCGCAGCCCGAGCGCCTGTACAATCTCCATGATCCCGCCCAGCACGGCCAACTCGGTTGACCGGCGGGCCAGGCCCCTGACAAACGAACGATCGATCTTGACGATATCGACCGGGAAGTCCTTCAGATAGCTTAGCGAGGAGAACCCGGTGCCAAAGTCATCGATGGCCAGGCAAACCCCAAGCTCCTTCAACGCCTGCAGGCGGAAAAGCAGGCTCTCTGTCCGCTCCATGAGCAGGCTCTCCGTAATCTCCAGCGTCAGGGAATTCGGCGCCAGCCCTGTCTCCTCAATGATGCCCCGGACGATGGCTGGAAGGTCGGCCTGCATCAGCTCCCAGGCTGACAGGTTGACACTTACGGTGAGCGGAGAGGATGCGGGGTACCGGACCTGCCACGCTCGGGCAGTGCGGCACGCCTCCCGCAGGACCCATCGCCCCAAAGGCAGAATCAGGCCCGTCTCCTCGGCAAGGGAGATGAACTCGCCAGGCAGGAGCAGCCCCAACCCCGGGTGGGCCCACCGGACCAGGGCCTCCACCCCGGTGATCTTGCCAGCCCGCATATCGACCACAGGCTGGTATTGAAGCCGGAACTGCCCCTGTTCGAGGGCGATGCGCATATCGGCCTCGAGCTCCAGCCGCCTCAGGGCCGCCCCGTGCATGGCGGGGGTGTAGATCGCGTAGCGCCCCTTCCCTGCGGCCTTTGCCTCATACATGGCCACATCGGCATTCCGCAGCAGGTCGTCCACCGAGCCCTCCTCGCCTGATGCAATGCCGACGCTTGCAGTCACCTGCAGCTGGCGCCCCTGAAGGGAAACGGGCCTTGCCAACGACACCAGGATCTGTCCGGCCAGCCCCACCGCCGCATCGCGGTCCGCATCCTCCAACATGATTGCAAACTCGTCGCCGCCAAGGCGGGCCACCGTGCCCAGCGTAGCCGCACAGATGCACAGCCGATGGCTCACCACTTGCAGCAGCTGGTCCCCGACGTGGTGGCCCATGCTGTCGTTGATGCGCTTGAAGCCGTCCAGGTCCAACAACAACACGGTCTGCGACCGCCGCTCGGAGCGCGCCGCGGCTGCCACCTCACGGAACAGGTTGCGGTTGGCCAGCCTGGTAAGCGGGTCCTGGTAGGCCTGGTGGCGCAACCGCTCCATCAGCGCCTGGCACTCGGCCAGGAGCCGTTCATTCTCCTGCAGCACCAGGATCTGCCGCACGAGTACCAGGATCGTGATCCCGACGGCTCCGACCACCAGTGCAGGAACGAACTCCATCTCCCTGCGAAGGACCTGTACCAGGAGCAGCCCGTAACTCAGTGCTACCGCGATGTAGGGTACGAACTGCAGCCAGGGTACCTTCCGGGGGGCAGGAGCCCACAGGGCGGACTGCTTGTTTACGGCCTGCCGATACCGTGCCGCTGCGAAGGTCACCATGGTATTGACCCCGAGCAGGAAAATGTCGACCCAATCGCCGGTGTGGTAGCTGTGCCGCAGCAGCAGGTAGCTGAACCCTGTATCTGCGACGACGTAGAACAGAAAGCCAATGGCCAGATCCCGCATCGCGCCGACGAAGAAGGACCCCTGCTCACGCATCATCAACTGGGTGAACCCGAACATCAGCACCAGATCACCGACCGGGTACACCAGCGCCAGGGAGGTGGCGAGCCAGTCGTCGGCCGACGACAGGTGGGGGCCAATGACCAACGGCCACAGCACCATCAGCCCGCTCAGGAACACCACGCCGGAGTCGATCCAGAACCGGATCCTGCCGGCCCAGGTGATCTGTGAGGACGAGAAGGCCCACATCGCTGCGAAGACCAAGGGATAGTAGGTCAGGTACAGCGCATCGCTCAGCGACGGGTATGGCTGTTCGCGAGCAAAGTACTCGAAGTAAAAGTAAAGCAGATTGGCTGCGAACTCGCAGAGGTAAGCCACCGCGATCAAACGCCAGGCTGCTTTCCCGTTGGCTGCGACACCAGGGTGGCTGCTGACGCGCCACGCCGCCGTCGCAACCACCATGCCCAGCGGAACGCAGAGCAGATTTCCAACCAGCACGCTGTTTTCCGGCCCGCCCCACTGGAATACGTGCCACAGCAGGTTCAGGAGTGTGTAACCAAGCATGCCTGCAGCGAGCGCTTCGCCAGGCCGGCGAAGCCTTTCACGTATCGTATCCGACAGCGTTCTTGATGGAGTGCGCCAGTTCAAGTGCATACCTCTACCCGTATATTTGACGACATTATATTCCATTCTAGATAGTAGCGTCCATACTCCCTGGCAAGGAGCCTTGGCACATGAGAAAGCCCCCCACTTTGGATGGTGGGGGGCGGATTTCTGTCCCTAACGTCCCTCGGCGACCTCGATGCATGCCTGCTCCAGCACGTCGAGCGCCTCGTCCAGCTGATCGAAGGGGATCATGAGCGGGCAGAGCATGCGCAGCACGTTGCCGTAGATGCCGCAGCGCACGATCACCACGCCCCGGCTGATGCACTTCTCCATAATCTGATTAACCTCGGGCTGGGCGGGCTCCCGGGTGGCGGCGTCGCGCACCATTTCCATGCCGATCATGGCGCCAAGGCCGCGCACCTCGCCAACCTGCAGCTTGGACCCGGGGGTGCCGGCCAGGCGGTGGCCCAGGGACTCGAACCGCTTGCGGAAGATGGCGCCCACCTCGTTTGCGCGGGCGACCAGCCTGTCCTCCTCCATGACGTCGAGCACCGCCAGTGCCGCTTCGCAGGCGACTGGGTTGCCCACGTAGGTGCCGCCAATGGTGGAGTCGCCGGCGGCGTCGAGGATTTCCTTGCGGCCCATGACGCCCGAGAGCGGCAGGCCGGCGGCCAGAGACTTGCCGATGGTCATCAGGTCAGGCACCAGGCCCAACTGCTCGGAGGCGAAGAAGGTGCCGGTGCGGCCGAAGCCGGTCTGGATCTCATCGGCGATGATCAGCACGCCATGCTTCCTGGCGATCTCCTGGACCCGGCGCAGGTACTCGGGGTGGAGCGGCACGAAGCCGCCCTCGCCCTGCACAGGCTCGAGGATGATGGCGGCGCAGTCGCTGGGCGCCACCTGGGTGATGAAGGCCCGCTCCAGCGCATCGGCGCAGAACCGCACGTAATCCATTTCGCTCATGCCGGCCGGGCGCCGGTAGGTGTAGGGGGCGGGCACCCGGTAGATCTCCGGGGCGAAGGGGCCGAAGCCCTCCTTGTAGGGCTTCACCTTGGAGGTCAGCGCCATGGTCAGGTTGGTGCGGCCGTGGAAGGCGCCCTCCAGGGCGATGATGCCCCGCTTGCCGGTGAACTTACGGGCGAACTTGACAGCGTTCTCCACCGCCTCGGCGCCGGCGTTAAAGAAGCAAGCCTTCTTGGGGAAGTCCCCCGGGGCCAGCTTGGTGAGCCGGTCCGCCAGCTCTATGTAGTTGGCGTACATGATCACCGAGAAGTCGGTGTGGGTGAACCGGGCGGAGTACTCCTGGATCGCCTTGACCACCTTGGGGTGCGAGTGGCCCACGTTCAGGCAGCCCAGCCCGCCGGCCAGGTCGATGAAGACGTTGCCGTCCACGTCGGTGATCAGGGCGCCGCTGGCCTCCTGGATCGCCACAGGAACGTGGATGGAGAACGCACCGGCGATCAGTTCGTTCTTGCGGGCCATCAACTGCTGCGATTGCGGGCCTGGAACGCCGGTGGCCAACCGTATGAACTTGCGTTGCGTCGACATGCTGGCTCCTCCTCGTGTTAGGTCCTATCTAGTCTATGCAATCCTGTATATTTGCTTTCGCTCCAGCACTCTCCTGCCGGGTCTATACATTTTTGCATAAAGCGACTAGATGCGCCAGCCGGTCTTGGTGTAGGTCAGCCGGAACCCGTTGGCCTCCTGGTTGTACTGGGACTGGGTACCGACCCCGGTCTGCACGCCCAGCATCTCGCAGCCGAGGCGGCGGGCCTCCCGGGCCCGGGTGCGGATCAGCAGGGTTTGGAGCCCCTGGCCCCGGTACTCCGGCAGGGTGGCCGCCCCGGCGAAGAAGCCGACGCCGTTCTCGTGCAGGTGCAGTTCGGCGACCGAAGCTGGGCGCCCACCCACCAGGGCGAGGTAGAAGTGGGCGTCGGGACGGCCCAGCATGCTCTCTGCGCCGGTCCGGAGCAACTCCACCTCCGCCGCCGGCATTTCGTAGCCCACAGCGTTTACGTGCAGCAGGCCATCCAGGTGCTCCTTCTCCACCCGTACGACCTCGACGCCGGGCAGGCCCGTGGGCTCGGGCACGTCCTCCGGGCGGGCCGCCAGGATGTTGCTATGCGTGAACGGTCGGAAGCCGCCGTCGTGCAGCAGGTCCATGGCTGCACCTACGTGGTCGGCGTAAGGGTTCAGGTCCAGCACCCAGTCAGCCGTAGGAGCAAAGATCTCGCGGATGGCGACCAGGTCGGCTGCGGTGGGCTCGGCGCCCATGCCAAAGCCGTGGGCCCGGTTCCAGATCGCCAGGGCGCCCGTCGTGGCGCGCAGGCAGGTCGTGGAGCCCACCGTGGTTTGACGAGGGATCAGACCCCGCTTCTCGTCGGGGCCCGTCCTCTCCCACCAGACGCCGTAGGACTTGGCCTCTGCCTCCTCCAAGCGCCGGGCCAGGGCAGGGGTGATACGAATCATTCCCTTAGCCTCCCCAGTTCAGCCAGCACGTGGACCGTCGCCCGAATGCCGTCGTAGAAGCATTTCAGGGAGATGTTCTCATTGGGGGCATGGTTGTCCTCATCCGGGTTGGCGTAGGGCACGACCACCGAGGGGGCGCCCAGAATGCGGGTCCAGACGTAGTCGGGCAGGGAGCCGCCCAGGGAGGGCATCACCACGGGTTCAGCGCCATAGGCCGTTTGCACGGCGCGAATGACCGCCTGGGCCTCGGGCCTGTCCCCCGGGGTCCGGCTGGGGGCCATATCGCCCAGATGGCTGATGCGGAAGCGGACCCCCGCCTCCTGCTCGATCGGCCGGGCCAGCTCCGTGACGTAGTCGACGAACCGCTCGTAGATCGCATCGGGGTCCTGGTCGACCACCAGGCGCATATCCAGCTTGGCGGTCGCCCGGGACGGGATGATCGTCTTCGAACCGGGGCCGCCGTACCCGCTGGTGAACCCACAGATGTTCAACGTGGGCTGCATCAGCGTGCGGTTGTAGAACTCGGCCGCCGAGGTGGCCTGGAACTGCTCCTCCCGCAGGCCCAGGCCACGGGCGGTCTCCACCGGGTTCCAGGGCAGTTTGGCAAGCAGCTCCTGCTCCAGCGGCGTCACGGGCCGGACGGCGTCGTAGAAGCCCGGGATGGCCACCTTGTGGGGGCTGCCGTCCCACAGCTGGTTCAGCACCTGCATCAGGTACCAGGCCGGGTTGGGCACCGCCCCGCCCCGGTTCCCCGAGTGATGGTCTCGGTCGGCGGCCTCGCAGTCGATCTGCACGTAGAGGATGCCCCGCACGCCCAGCAGCACCGTCGGGGCGCCGGTCGAGTGCTGCGGCCCGTCGGCGGTATAGACCAGGTCCGCCGCCAGCTTCTCCTTGTAGCGCTCCACCGCCCAGGCCAGGTGGGCGCTGGAGGACTCCTCCTCGCCCTCAAAGCAGAACTTCACGTTGACCGGCAGCGGCGTGCCGGTCTTTATGTACGCCCGCACGCCCAGCAGGTTGGCCATCAGCTGCCCCTTGTTGTCCCCGGCGCCCCGGCAGTAAATCCGCCCATCGCGCAACGTGGGCTCAAACGGCGGCGACTTCCACAACTCCAGCGGCTCCGGCGGCTGCACATCGTAGTGCCCGTAGATCAGCACGGTAAACGGGGCGCCCACGTTGACCTCCCCATAGAGGATCGGGTGCCCCGGCGTCTCCAGCACCTCCGTCCGAACCCCCGCCTCCTCCATCATCGACCGCAGCATCTCAGCACACTCCGCGATCCCTTCCCCCGTAGGCGAGATCGACCTCTGCGCCATGAGCCTGCACGCCATGTCCAGGTGATTCTGCCTCTCCTGCTCCAAAAACTCCAACAGCTTGTCCACTTAAACTCCCGCCTCTCTTGCTCAGTTCCGTGCGCAAACAGTAGCTTGATGTGGGGTGATGAGGTCGTTGGGGCTCCGCAGGCGCATCTGGCGCCGCCAAGCTGAGGGTGCCAGGATTAGTCCTCGCACGTCGAGTGAGATGTGTGCGAAGGAGCATTCGGCACCGATCCCGCTAGGGTTCGAGATGGCGGTCGGGCCCGAGGAGGAGGCGTCAGGACGACGCCTCCGACCTGCTATAAGACGCCCTCTGCAGCCACGGATGGCTGTCAGATGGCGCCGACCGCCAGCACGAAACCGTCACGCAGACCCGCGGAGGTGCCGGAGCGCCGAGTACGCATCTCACTCGACAGATGGCGCCGACCGCCAGCTCGAAACCGTCACGCACACCCCCGGAGGTGCCGGCGCGACGAGTACGCATCTCACTCGACTAGCCCGACCGACGACAACCACCGATGAAACCACCACTCAAACGCCGTCCCAGCCGCAATCGCCAACGTCATCCCCAAAGGGTTCGGGAAGGAGTGCATCGCCCCTACCACCACAGGCGTCAACAACGTCAGAGCCAAGAAGTCCAGCACCGTGGCGACCACCGTGCCGAACCGTGGAAGGATGATCAGGTCCGACAGCCACAGCAACAGGGTGTGGACCGCTGCCAGAATCACACTCTGGGGCAGAGCCATCAGACCGAAGATGGGCATGGTGATCCCGAAGATCACAAGATAGACGGCAAGCTTGAAGCCCAAGGCCGTCGCGTGGCGCACAGGCGCATCCTCCTTCGCCAAATGCCTTTGCGAAAGGATACGCCCGTCCCCACGGTACATGCCATCAACAGGGCCAAGTCTACCGGCGCTCGACCGTGATTCGCTGCTGAGTCTTGTTGCCCAGGGCGTCGGCCGCCAGCACGAAGAACTCGTTAACCCCCACGGACAGCTCAGCGCTGAACGTGAACGCCCCGCCTTGGCCCTCCCAGGCCGGTCGGCCGTTCACCTGCACCAGCACGGCGCCCGGTGCGGCAATCGACAGGGTCGTCGCCGACAGCCGTGTGGCCCCGGCCTCCACCCCCGCTGCGCTCACCGTGATCCGCGGCCCGGTCCCGCCGAAGATCCGCTGCATCAGGGTGGCGCCCTGGCTGTCCGTGACCATCGTGAAGGCCCGCTCAGCCAGCAGGAAGGCGGCGCCCCGGGTCGCCTCGCCGTCCCAGGGCAGGGCCGCCTGGAGCGACTCGGTCAGCACCCCGGCGTTCCGGGCCGCCGTCAGGTAGGACTGCGGCCACGTCCCGGCGGGCGCCAGCCCGGCGGCCCGCAGCAGCATGGTGATCGCCTCGGCGTTGGTGACGACGGCGCCGGGCCGGAAGGTCCCATCGGCATACCCGCTGATGATCCCTAGCCGCTTCGCCACCGCCACATGCCCCTGTGCCCAGTGCTCCTTTACATCAGCGAAGGGGGCTGGCTCCGAGCGGGCCTGCACGGCGGCGGCGCCCTGCCCCAGGGCCGTTACCACCAGTTTGGCCATCTCTGCCCGGGTGATGGTATCCCGCAGGCGCATGCTCCCCCCGGGATCGCCGGATAGGATCCCCACCCGGCTCAGCAGGTCCACGGCGGGCTGCACCTGGTAGCTGCCCACCCGGTCCGTCTCGGCTCGGGCCGGTGCGACCCTAAGAAGCAGGGCGGCGATCAACACAGCCGAAGCGATGAAGCGCACGATGATCCCCCCTGCCGATCAAGCGTTGCAGAGCCAGGTCCGAAGCCCGTCGGCCAAGTGATGCGAGTTCGCCCGGGTCACCTCGATCAGCCGGACGCCCGGGCGCCGCCGAATCTCCTCCAGAAACGGGTCCTCCGCCCGGGAGACCGTCCCCAGCAGATGCCCCCGGCCGTCCAGGCAGCGGAGCACCGCATCCCGGAACGCCGGCACGGCAATCTGCAGCGGTCCGATCTCATCGATCAGCACCAGGCCGCCCTCGTGCATCGCCGCATCCAGGGCGCGCACGGCGACGTCCATCGCAGTGGGATCCAGGTAGTAGCGTCCCACCCGCAGCGGCATCCACCAGTCGTCGCGGGCCAGGGTGGCCTGCTCGACCACCGCAAGCGGCTGACCGGGGCCGCTCCACACCGCCTGTAGCTCGAAACCGCAGCGGCGGCCGTGGGCGCCCAGGATCTCGCTGACCACCACGCCGCCGGCGTTGCCCGGGTACTCCTCCGCCAGGCGCCGCACCAGTTTGGACTTGCCGACCCGAGGCTGGCCGCTCAGGAGCACCTTCATGCATCACGTCTCCCTGCAGGATCATGGGGCGCTGGAACCGAATCTGCTAAGCGCCGGTGACACCGCGTAGGCCGAGCTCATCGGCGGCGCCCTGGAGCGCCTTGATCACGAAGGCCACGTGCTCATCAAAGTCAACCCCCAGCTGCTCGGCGCCCCGCAGGCAGTCTTCCCGGTTGACGCCGGCCGCGAACCGCTTATCCTTGAACTTCTTCTTCACGGCGTCCACGTCGACCTCGAAGATGGACTTGGACGGCCGCACCAGGGCGGTCGCCACCACCAGGCCGGAGAGCTCGTCAACGGCATAGAGCACCTTATCTTGCAGGCTCACCCGCGGGTAGCGGTCTTGCAGGTAGTCGGCGTGGGAGCATATGGTGTAGCGAACCGCCTCGGACACCCCACGGTCGGCCAGAATGCGCTCGCCCTGCAGCGGATGGTCCGGCGGGTCGGGCCAGCGCTCGTAGTCGAAGTCGTGTAGCAGGCCGATCAGGCCCCAGGTCTCCTCATCTTCGCCGTAATGGCGGGCGTAGGCCCGCATGCAGGCCTCCACCGCCAGCATGTGGTTCAGCAGCCGGGGGTTCTGCGTATACTCGGTGACCAGTTCCCAAGCCTCTTGGCGGTTCAAGGCGAAGTCCCTCCACTTTAGGAAATACAGTCTAGGTTTGCCAAACAGCACCCGATTCCTTCCTGGGAACGGGCAAAACAGAGAGGAGCTGTAACCAAGCGTGAAGATCTACACCCGCACCGGCGATGCCGGGCAGACCAGCCTCCGCTGGGGTGAGCGCGTCGCCAAGGACGCCCTGCGCGTGGAGGCCTACGGCACGGTCGACGAGGCCAACTCCTTCATCGGCATGGCGCTGGCCCACCTGGCGCCGGGCCAGGCCGACCAGGTGCGTGAGAAGCTTGTCCGCATCCAGCGCGAACTGTTCGACCTGGGCGCCGACCTGGCCGTTCCGCCCAACAAGGACAAGGGCGAGCAACCGAAGGTGCAGCCCGCCATGGTCGATCAGCTCGAGAGCGATATCGATCAGTTGGAGGCCGACCTGCAGCCCTTGCGCCACTTCATCTTGCCTGGCGGAAGCCCCGCCGCTGCCGCCCTACATACGGCCCGCACGGTTGCCCGCCGGGCTGAGCGCCGGGTCGTTACGTTAATGAGCCAGGAACCCGTGGACCCCCTGCTCCTCAAGTACATCAACCGGCTGTCCGATTTCCTCTTCGTGGCAGCGCGGGCTATCAACCATGCCCTGGGCGCCGAGGACATCAAGGTCGAGTTTAAGAAGGCCTAGCTCTGACCATGCTAGCCCCAAAGGAGGTGCTGGCATGGAAGGCAGTGAGCGCGCGCTTCGAGTCCAGCAGGCGATCGCCGCCGGCGCCGACCCGGCCGAGGCGGAAGCCGCCGCATCGGGCATCAGCAAGATCACCGTGATGGATGGCAACCTCAACCGCACGGGCATCTCGGAGGAGATCGACGACGAGGTCTTCTTCCTGGGCGACGAGCCCTGGACCGATGGCTAAAATGGTGGAGGCGTGGGCGGTGTTAAAGCCGCCCACGCCTCCGTCTTATTTGGCCCGCCGGCTCTGGCGGGCGCTCCGGAACATTTGAACGGAGGCCTGCGACCGCAAAGCCGCATGAGTAGGTCCCAATTCCTCCAGAGAGCCCGGTTTGGGTAGGTTTTTGGCCCCCGACCGGAGACTCTGGAACAATGTGGACGGTGCTATGCGGCTTGGCGGGCGCGGGCCGCCATTCCAAAAGTTCCACAGCCGATGCAGAGATGCATAGTCGCCGCGCGTCAAGGGCGATGGCTGGCGCTGCGGGTCAGCCCGAGCCCACGGTCGCTCCGGTAGGGATTCAACGTGATTTTCCCGGGGCATCACGGGTGATGTGGGGAAAAAGACGTTGAATCCCCTGCGATCCGGGCCCGCTGCCCCACCGGTTCGCCAGTTTTCGACGAGTTCGTTGGGATTTCGACACCTTCCGCGGTAAGGGCGCCGCCTCACGGACCGAAAATCCCTGGCTCATGGGCCGAAAGGCTCCGCGAAGTCAGGATTCCACTAGATTTTCCGCAGCCCGCCCGTCCGTGCCTTGGAAAAATGCTGTGAATCCGAGGCCTACTGAGTTACGAGCTTCCTCAGCAGGATAATCTGCCCGACGTGCTCGTCCTGGTGATAAGGGATGAGCCCCAGCAGCCAGCGCACCGTGGCGGTCCGCTCCGGGCCCATCTGGAACTCCCGGTCGAGATCAGCCGGGGTAACCGTGGCGAGGACCTTCAGCAGGTACTCCCGGGACCGGTCGAGCTTGTCGACCAAGGTCTCCACCGTCTCGCCGACGGGCGCCGGGATCGGGTTCTGCGGCTGGTCCCACAGGAACTCAACCTTCAGCTCCTCCGGCATGGGCGTACCCAGGATGCGGTGGGCGCAGACGATCTCGTAGCCCGCCAGGTGGACCACCAGCGTGGCGATGCTGTTGCCGAAGCCCGGGGCGGTGGCGGCCAACTGCTCGGGAGTGAGCCCTTGCAGGTTCCGTTTGAGGGCGTTGCGCCCGAACTCCATGGGGGTGACGATACCAGCAACGTAGGGATGGATGTCGGCGGGGATGGTCAGGTCCAACTTCATCAGGAAATCCTCCCAACAGGTCAGATATCTGTTACGACGCCCGCAGCCACGCCCCCGATACCGTGACCACTCAGGCGCCCTGCCGCAGCAGGCGGTGCAGGCGCAGGTATCCCGCTCCCAGCGCCGCCACGGGCGCCAGCCATATCACCGGGTGGGGCCAGAGCACCGCCCCGGCCCCCAGCAGCCCGGCGAGCACCATGCCCGCGACGCTGAAGACGCCCCGGGGCACCTGCTCCAGCGCAAAGGAGAAGCCTTCGGTCTCCGGGTCCTCCTCCTGCACCTCGGCGATCTTCACGTCCAGGGCGCCGAGCCCCGCCATGACGGCGGCCATGCCCAGCCCTGCCAGCCCGCCCTGCAGGGCGAGGGCGCCGGGCCCCGCCACCCCGACGGCGAGCCCCGCCAGCCAGGCGCTTGCAGCGCTCAGCAGGGCGTAGGGCGTCAGAGCAGTCAGTTTCCCCAGTAGCACCCCGGCCGGGGAGGCCCCGGTCACCACCCAGAGCGCCGTCCTCGCCCCCTCGTTCGAGAAGATCGCCGCCGCCATCTCGCAGAAGGCGAAGAATACCAGGCCCAGGCCGGCGCCCAGGGCGGCCTGCTCGGCGTGCGCCCCAGCCAGCCGGGAGCCGAAGGGGAAGAGCGTCACCAGCAGCCCCGCCGTCACGGCGATCCGGAAGAGCGTGAAGGGGTTCCGGGCTGCGTAGAGCCACTCCCGGGCCTGCACGGCCCCGGCGCCCAGCGGGACCAGAGCGGGCCAGCGAGACCGCCGTGGGCGTGCGCTCGAGTCGCCAAGCTCAGCCAGGCCGAGCCAGCCCTCCCGGTAGGCGCTCCCGGCCCGCCCCGGCGCCGCCGCCAGCCAGGCCAGCAAGACGGCGCCCGGTAGGCCCAGCGCGGCCGCCAGCCCGCCCACGGCCCACCAGCGCAGGCTGGCCAGCCCTTCCAGGGGCTGCCCTGTCACCACCAGGTAGAGCACGAAGTACATCAAGGCCAGTTGCAGCACCAGAACGGCGGCCCAGGTCGCGGCCAGCGCCCGGGGCTGGGCCCGGACCCACGCCACCAGCACCATGAGGCCTGCCAGCTGGCCCAGGGAGCCGACGACGAGCCCCTCCAGCCAGAGCCCCGGGACCGCCCACCACCATGCCCCGCCCGGTAGCAGTTGACCCAGCATCCCCGCCCACACGAGCATCGACCATGCCCGCCCTGGGAGCCCGACCACCACCTCGCCAAAGAGCACACTCCAGGACGGCGCCGGGGAGATGTGCACCAGGAGGACGGCGCCCCGATTGCCGTAGAGCTTGTTGCGCCCGGTGAGGAAGACGCTCATGAAGCTCCAGACCCCAGCCTGCAGCAGCATCGCCATGGCCGCAGCGCCGAAGCTGGTAACCCCCCGCTGATCCCCGAAGCGCCATACCGCTCCGGCAGCGAGCGCCAACTGGAGCAGGAAGAGCCAGAGCCCCAGCTTTCCCCGGCTGAAGCGCCAGTACCGGTTCCAGCGCTCTCGAAAGGCCGCCTCAGTCAGGGCCAGAGCAGCGTGGTAGGTCATGCGCTCACCCCCCGCTCGGGCTCATCCTCCGTGAAGGCGAGGAACAGCTCCTCCAGCCCGGCAAGCGGGCGCCCTGCCTGGCCCTGCAGCTCCGAGAGGGTGCCGCTTGCCCGCACCTCGCCCCGATGGATCACCGCAATGCGGTCGGCCAGCTCCTGGGCGACGTCCAGCAGGTGCGTGGTCAGGAGCACCGCTGTGCCTGCCCGGGCCGCCGCCAGGATGAAGTCCTTCACCTCCCGGGTCGCCCGGGGGTCGAGCCCGTTGGTCACCTCGTCGAGCAGCAGCACCTGCGGCCGGTGGACCAGCGCCGCCGCGATCGCCATCTTCCGCTTCATGCCAAGCGAGAACCCTTTCATGAGATGGTCGCCCCAGCGCTCCATCTTCAGCATCGCCAGCAGCTCCTCCGCCCTGCGGCGCCCCTCGGCCCGGTCGAGCCCGTACAGCCCGGCCATCAGCCACAGGAACTCCCGGGCCGTCAGCCCCTCATACAGTATGGGCACGTCGGGCACGTACCCGACCAGGCGGCGGGCCTCGGCTCCCTCGGCCCACACATTGCGCCCGCCGATCAGCACCCGCCCGGCGCTGGGGCGCAGGAGCCCCACCATCATCTTGATCGTAGTCGTCTTGCCGGCGCCGTTGCTGCCCAGGAAGGCCAGAATCTCCCCCGGCTCCACTGCCAGGCTGACCTCCCGCACCGCCTGGAAGTCGCCGAACCGCTTGGAGAGCCCCTCCAGCCGAATCGCGCTGCCGCTCCCCGCCCAGAGGTGGGCGCTCACCGCGACCCGGGGCGCCTCCGCCGTGACCGCCGCCGCCGGCGCCGTGCCGTTCAAGGCCGAAACCAGGCTGTCCGGGTCATCGAGGCTGAGGACCAGGCGGGTAAACTCAAAGGCCAGGTTCCCCTTGCGCCGCTCCACGGGCTGGCTCAGCTGGACCTCCACGAGCCCCTGCTTCTCCGCCAGTAGGTAGAGCGTGTCGGTGTCGGGCCGGTAGGCCGCCGGCCTTGTCGGGACGGGCGTCCCGCCGGGCAGCGCCGCCGTGTACCGCTGCGCACCGACAATCGCGTCGCGTGGGATCGTCATCCGGAAGCGCCCCATATGTAGATGGAGCCCGGCCTCATCCAGGGTGTGAGCCGTCCGGAGGGGATACCGGAGCAGCCGAACTGCCAACACGACCAGGACCGACCCCCCCACCAGGGTAACCCAGTTCCAGGGCTCCGAGAGGATGAAGACCAGGATCACAATCACAGCCACGTCGCCCATGAGCATGGACGTGAACATGTTGGTCGTCGAGCGGAGCGCCTTGCCGGTCCTGGCGTACGTAAAGGTAGTCATGTGGCACCTCCGTTGCATACTACAATCGTAGTAGTTGAGGCCAAAAGGGAAGCCCCGCAGGGCTACCCAAGAAGGTGGATCATCACACCGGTCAGGGCCAGGTACCCAGCCGTCAGCCACCCGACCAGCCAGTAGCCGAAGTACCGGGAGACAGGGCGCCCCGCCCGCTTGGCGCTGCCCCTCGCCACCCGCTGCCGCCACGTCCCGGGCAGCCAACCCGGCAGGTAGAGGCTCGCCAGCGACCGCCGGGGGTCAGCGAGCTTGTGCAGCCGGACCACCAGGTCGGCGGGCTCCCCAGCCAGGGAGACCCCGACGGCCAAACCGCTCTGGCGTAGGCCAAGGCGCCCCAGCGTCGCCGCATAAAAGCGAGCATCTCCCAGGCACTGGGCAGCCTGATGGTCGGCATCCAGCTCGATCTCGAGCGGCAGCCGCTTGAGCACCGACCGGGCCGGCGGCAGCCATCCCAACAGCGTGGACGCCACCCCGACCAGCCAGAGCTTCAGGGGATCACGCCCGCGCAGGTGGGCCAGCTCGTGCGCCACCACGGCCGAGCGCTCGGCTTCGGGCAAGTCCTCCGGCAGCACCAGGATCCGCTCCCGGATGCCGAAGACGGCCGGGCCATCCTGCGCCGAGACCATCACCCGTGCAGGGAGCGGCGCCCCCCAAGCGGCCGCCCGGGCGCCGATCCACGCGGTCAGCTCCGCTGATGCCGGACGCAGCCGCCCCATCAGGGCCCGCTGCCATCTGAGATGGCGAACGGCGTGAGCACTGACGGCTACAGCCACCGCCGCCACCGCCCAGAGCCGCCACGGGGTCAAACACGCAGCAAGAACGGCGTGCAGCAGCGGCGCCGCCAGCCAGAGCTGCCGCTCCCGATGGCTGATCCGATCCCCCATGGTGCCCATCAGCAGGTGGCTGTCGACCAGGAAGATCGCCGACGCCGCCAGCCAGATCAGCGTTGCCACCATGTCAGGACTCCCCCTTCTCCAGCTCCTCCACCAGCCGTTTCAGCTCCGCCACATCGCTGGGGGTGAGCTTCTCGTTGCCGAGCAGAAAGCTTACCGCCGGCACCACACGCCCGCCGAAGAAGCGCTCGGCCCAGTCCCGCAGCGACGAGCCCGCCATGGCGGTGCGGTCGACCGCCGCCTGGTAGACGTACGCCCGGCCCTCCTTCCGGCGCCGGAGCACACCCTTGGCGGCCAGTCGGGTCATCACGGTCATCACCGTGGTATAGGCGATCTCACGGGAGGCCAACAGCGCCTGGTGCACGTCGTCCACCCCCGCCTCGCCCTTCTCCCAGACCAGCCGCAGCACCTCGGCCTCCAGCGGCCCCAGTTCCATACCCTCAGGCACCCTGACACCCCCAATTACGACGCTTGTAGTATTTCCACCCTCAGAATACCCCGTCCCGGCCAGTGAGGCAAGGACGGGGATTCATAACAGTGCGGCATGGGTCTTATTCAACCGTCCGCCCATGGAAGCGCAGGTAAATGTGCTCCCCGGTGTCCAGATCGACCTCCACGCCGGTCTTGCGTGGGCGAATCTCCTTGATGTACTCGATGGCGATGACGAGCTCGCCGCCGTCCCCCTCGAACCCCAGGGCCCAGCCGTTGTTGTAGACCAGGGCGATCGAGTCGGAGGCGCAGTCGGTAATGGTGTTGACCACGCCCTTGCCGTGGACGATGGCGTCCATGATCCGCCCTTCCTCCACCTTGTCAATCAGACCGGTAATCAGCAGGAGCATCTCCCGCCGTTCGGCCACCATGGGGTACTTCTCGCACAGCTCCGCCAAGACCGACAGGTAATACTCCTTGGTCCCCTGCAACTCGGGGTGCTTCTCGTCCTTAGGCACCGGCATAGCTCTGCTCAATCCCCCGTTTCCACCCGAAAGAACTGCGGCGATCCCAGGCACCAGGCCAGGTCCAGGGAGAGCCGGTTACCGCTGAAGTCGATGATTACCCGCCGGAGCGTCGGGTCAATGGATTCGATCAGCCCGCTGCCGTGGCGCTCGTGGAAGACCCGGGTCCCGGGCTCCAGCAAGGGCGGCAGGTCGGATTCCGCCGGCTCGATGTAGACCTTGCGGCCCGCCTTCTTCGCCTTGGGCGCCGGCTTGGGCACCGCCCGGATCACCGGCTCGGGCGCCGGTGCCGGCGTCACCACCGGGGCTGGCGCTGGAGCAGGCGCAGGCGCCGGCTCCGCTGCGCGCCGCTGTGCGAGGAACGCCTCCGCCTCCGGTCCCAGCGCCTCGCCGATGAAGGGCGAGGGCTGGCACTCCCGGCCCTCGTAGGCGCCAGGGCTGCTGACCCAAAGCCGCTCCTTGGCCCGGGTCATCGCCACATACATCAGCCGGCGCTCCTCTTCCAGGTCCTCGGCGCCGCGGTGGGGCATCAGCTTGTCGATCGCCCCGATCACCACCACGTGCGGGAACTCCAGGCCCTTGGCCTTGTGGCAGGTCACCAGGGTCACGGCGCTCTCGCCGTCCTCCGCGGCCTGCCCGGAGCGGGCAGAGAAGGAGTCGACGTGGGCGAGGAACTGCAGGACCGGCATGGCCGGCGTGGTCCGCTGCACCTCGGAGAGTAGCCCGAGCATCTCGTCGGCGGAGCCGCCCTCGCGGGTGCAGTACTCCCGGATGTAATCATCATATCCGATGACCGTCCGGACGTACCCGATGGCGTCGGGCGCCGGCAGGGTCGACAGCCGGAGCAGGTGGTCGATCAGCTCCTCGATCGGGCGGAGCTGCCAGGAGCGCAGCAGGCCGGTCTGGGCGATGGCGCTCAGCACATCCAGGCCGGTCCGGCCGGCGATCGCCTTCGCCTCCTGCATAACCGCCCGCGAGATGTACCGGGTAGGCCGGTTGATCACCGGCTCGATGGCGCCCAGGTCGCCGGTGGCGGCCCGCAGGTAGCTGAGCACGTCCTGGACGGGCCAGCGCCGGTACAGGTTGGGCAGCCCGCCCAGCACCCGGTAGGGCAGGCCGGCCCGGCTGAGCACCTGGGCCACGGTGTGCCCCTGCTGGTTGGTCCGGTAGACCACGGCCCAGCTCTCCAGGCTGCCCGGGGTCCGTCTGATCAGTTGGACGATCTCCTCCGCCTCCAGGAGACTGTCGGCGGGGCTCATTAAGGATATCGGGGCGCCGCCGGACCTGGTGGCCTTGACCACCTTGCCGAAGCGGTGCTGGTTATGAGCGGCCAGGCGGTTCGATGCCTGCACCACGGCGGGCGGGCAGCGGTGGTTCTGGTCGAGGGTGACCCGCACGGCCTGGGGGAATGCCTGGGGGAAGCCCAGCAGGAAGTCCGGTGTGGCGCCCCGCCAGCCGTAGATCGCCTGGTCGTCATCGCCGACGACGCAGAGGTTGTTAAGCGGCGCGGCGAGGATCCGGACCAGCTCCCACTGGACGGGGTTGGTGTCCTGAAACTCATCAACCATGATGTGGCGGTACCGGTTGCGGTACCAGGCGAGCATGTCCGGGTTGGACTGGAGCTGACCCAGCGCCTCGTGGAGCAGGTCGTCGAAGTCGAGGGCGCCCCGCTCGGCCTTCGCCTCCTGGTAGCCCTCGTAGAGGCGGCGGAAGTCGGTTTTGGTCATGCCGCGGGGGTTGAAGGCGGCGACCCGGTCGGTGGAGGCCCGCATGCGGGAGATCTCCCCCACGGCGTCCATGACCGTCTCGTCGTCGGTGTTCAGCCCGACCTGCTGCATGAGCTGCCGGACGAGCCCGAGCTGCTCGCCCTCCTCCAGGAGCTTGATGCGGCGCCCGGGGTCAGCCTGGCGCAGCATGCGGTAGGCCAGGGCGTGGAAGGTCCCGAAGGTGCCCCGGGAGGCGACGGCGGCGCCGGCCACCCGGGCGGTCCGGGCCTTCATGGCATCGGCGGCGGCCTTGGTAAAGGTGACGACCAACAGCGAGGCGGGGTCGACCCCGGCCACCTTGGTCAGGTAAGCGGCTCTGTAGGTAATGACGGTGGTCTTGCCGGAGCCGGGGCCGGCCACGACCAGCAGGGGCCCGTCCACGTGGGCGATGGCGGTGCGTTGCGCCGCGGTGAGCGGCACGGTGATGGAGGCCCAGAACGGTTCGGATTGCAGTGTGGTCACCCCTTGCGGCCTAGTCACGCGGCGGTCTCGCCGACCAACCAGGCGGCGAGACCACTGCACTTAGGATTTCGCTTTTAGCCGCCCCGATTCCTGTCCTGCGTCTACGGTTTGAGAGTGGGGCGTTACTTCGCCACGGATCACACGGATTTCACGGATGAAAATTGGAGACGGGGATTTTAACGCTGATTACGCAGATTTTTGTGATTACACAGATGATACCTGGAGTGTTTATATTTACTCAGCCCGACTATGAAGCGAAATCTGCGCAATCCGTTAAATCTGCCGCGAAATCCGTGGCAAAAAATGCCCGCGCTCCAGTCCCTCCTGTGGTTAAATAGACATAACTACACCTACACCAAGGAGCTAACCATGGCACTCATCTCGTTTGATCTTGACGGAGTCCTGCAGCGCAGCCCCTGGCGGTCCGGGCGCCCCGACGGCGTCTTTGCGCATATTCAGCGGGAGCTGGCTGCCCTGCACGACCCGGCCAATCCCGAAGCGGCTGTCGATCGCATCCTCGACCTGATTCTGGAAGAGCACCAGGCCCGGCTACACAGCGGCCGGCTGGTGGAGGCCCACGACTGGGACGATATCGCCGGGTTCGTCGCCGCTCAACTGAATGTCCCGTACAGCCTGAAGTGCGCCGACCTGGTCACCCAGTACTGCGAGGTGCCGGGGCTCAGCTACCTGTACGACGGCGCCCCGGAGTGCCTGCAGACCCTAAAGGAGCAGGGGCACACCCTGGTCACCATCACCAACGGCTTCCGTGACTACCAGGCCCCCGTGCTGCGCAAGCACGGCGTGCTGCACCTCTTCGACGACATGATCACGCCGGAGGCGGTGGGCGCCGCCAAGCCGGAGACGCCCATCTTCCGAGCGGCCGAGCGGTTCGGCGGCCCGGTCCGCATCCACGTGGGCGACGTGCTCCCCCACGACATTGCCGGAGCGAAGCGGGCCGGCTGGCTGGCCATCTACGTCTGCCAGCCCGGCGCCCCCGGCTACACCGAGCTGACCCCTGAACTCGCCGCCCTGCCGCCGCACCGGCGCCCTGCCGCCGGCCCCGACTGGCTGACCATGCGCCTGGAGCGCGACCGCCGGCACCACGGGCATCCCCCGGCAGAGCTGCCCGAGTGCACCCCGGATGCCATCGTCCACCGCCTCGACGAGATTCCCGCTGCGGTTGCGGCCCTCACTCAGGCGTAAAGCCGTCCATCGTTCATGGTGAGCACCCGGTCGCAGGACTTCGCCACCAGCGGGTCGTGGGTGACCAGCACGAAGGTCTGCCGGCGCTCCGCACACAGGCGCCGGAGCAGGCCCAGTAGTTCCTGCGCCGTATGGCTGTCGAGCGCCCCGGTGGGCTCGTCAGCCAGCACCAGGGCGGGCTGGTTCACCAGCGCCCTGGCGATCGCCACCCGCTGCTGCTGCCCGCCCGACAGCTGCCCCGGCAGATGATGCATCCGATCACCTAGCCCGACGGCCTCCAAGGCCGTGCGGGCTTTTTCCATGGCATCGCGCACCCGCGGCCGCAAATAGCGCAGCGGCAGGGCCACGTTCTCCCAGGCGGTCAGGGTCGGGACCAGGTTGTGCGCCTGAAAGACGAAACCCAACTTGCTGGCGCGCAAGGGCGGCAGCGCCCGCTCCGGCAGCCGGGTCACATCGACCCCGTCCAGCCGGACCTCGCCGGCGGTCGGCCGGTCCAGGCACCCCAGAATGTTGAGCAAGGTCGACTTGCCGCTCCCCGAGCGGCCCATGATCCCCACGATCTCCCCGCGCCGCACCGAGAGGTCGGCGCCCGCCAGCGCCTCCACCCCCATGGCATAGCGCTTGGTCAGCCCTGTGGCCTGCAGCAGCATCGACCCTACACCTCCCTGAGCGCCTTGATCGGATCGAGACTCGCGGCCCTGGTAGCCGGCACCAGCCCCGCCATTGCTCCGAGCAGGGCGGAGAAGCCCAGGGCGCCGAACGCCAGGCGCGGGGTGAGTATGAAGACCGCCGTGCCCTGATCCGCCGTGAACCGGTTGATCGCATAGATCACCAGGGCGCCGAGCCCCACGCCGATCACCCCGCCAAAGAGCCCCATCGTCGTCGATTCCAGCAAGAACTCCCGCAGGATGTCCCACCGGCTGGCCCCGATCGCCTTCTTGATCCCGATCTCCCGGGTCCGCTCGGCCACCGCCACAAACATCGTGTTGATGACCGACAGCGCCCCCACCAGCACGGCGACAAACCCGGAGCCCAGGATGGCCGTGTTGATCAGGGTGCTGGCCGTGCTGGTCGCCTTGGCGAGCTGCTGCGGCGAGTAGAGCAGAAACCCCTTGCGCAGGTTCTGCGCCAGCAAGTCCGTGACCCGATCGCCCATAGATGGCTCCACCAGGGCATAGGCATTGGTAACGAACTTGTCGACGCCGTCCATGCCGCGCAAGACCGAGCTGCCGTCCAGCATCAGGTCCCTCGCATCCTCCTGGGGAATCAGCGCCCAGCCGTCCGGGACCGAGAGCGTTTCGTGCAGAATCCCCACCACCTTGAACTTGGTGCCCCGGCTCTCCAGGGCGTCGCCGATGGCCAGCTTCATCTTCCGGGCCACGGCGCTCCCGAGGACGACCACCTTTCGCTCGCCCGGCCCCCACCAGCGCCCTTTCCAGAGGAGCAGCCTCGCCTCCTCGCCGGCCAGGTGCTGGGCCAAAGCAAAGTTGGGCAGGTCAATGCCCACCAGCACCCGCGGCGCCAACTCAATGCCAGCGGTTTCGTCCAGCGGCATGACGATATGCGTCTCCACCGCCTGGACGCCCTCCACCTCCTTCATCGCCTTGATATCCTCCGGCAGCAGCACGTTCAGGCGCAGGGACCCGCCCGTTGAGCGCACGGCGATCCGGTGCGTGAAATACGCCTCACCGCCGCGGATGATCATGTTCAGTTTCTCGGCCATGCCCCCCATGACGGTGAAAGCCAGGACTCCAACGGCAATGCCCGTCACGGTAAGGCCGCTTCGGAGCCGGCGGCGGAACAGGTTTCGCAGTATCTCCAAGGAAACGGACGCCCCCCCATTGGGAATCACGGGATAGTCTGCCCAAGCGCTGCCAATTCACACGGGGGATGGCGACCATTTCGCGACGAAAGGTCCGCAGGAGGATCGGTATCAGGGCCGAACTTCAGAATGTCAGGTTTTTTCTCATAGGGAATACACGACTGACAAAGGAGGACGGTCATGCCACCCATCGGCACCCGACGCCGCCGTCACCATCAGCCCGAGCCCCCCGTGCCGCCCGCCGTGGCGGATGCGGTGGAGCAGGCGCTGGCCGCTGTCGCCCCGGTCCGCCGGGACAAGGCCCTGCCGCTGCTCCAGCAAATCCAGGCTCGGCTGGGCGCCCTCCCCGCCCCGGCCCTGGCCCTCGCCAGCAAGCTCAGCCGCATCCCGCTGGCCGACCTGAACGCCCTGGTCAGCTTCTACGACCTCCTCTCGACGGAGGAGCACACAAAACCCGTGGTCCTTGTGTGTGATGACCTGGTCTGCCGGTGCGCAGGCCGGGCCGTGGCCGCGCCCGCAGGCGTCCACGTCGTGCACGCCCCCTGCCTGGGCCAGTGCGACCGGGGCCCCGCCGCCCTCGAGACGGCGCCCGGCATCGGCAGCCACGCATACGGCGGGTACGGCGCCTGGCATCTGCACACGACGCAGGAGGGCCATACCGGGTGGCCTGTGGGCTACAAGCCCCTCCTGCTGGGCCGCTCCGACGGGCTGCAGGCGTTGCAGCGAGCCCGGGCCATGGAGCCCGCCGACCTGATCGCCCTGGTGAAAGCCTCCCGCCTGGTCGGGCGTGGCGGGGCCGCCTTCCCCACCGGCGCCAAGTGGGAGGCCGTAGCCAAGGCCCCCACCCCGCTGGGCCCCGGCCCGGACGGCGCCCTCAAGTACGTCGTGGTCAACGCCGACGAGTCCGAGCCCGGCACCTTCACCAACCGTCATTTGATGGAGACCGACCCGGTCGGGGTCGTCGCCAGCGCCCTGATCGCCGCCCACGCCGTGGGCGCCGGCCAGGTCTACATCTACATTCGCGGCGAGTACCCGCTGGCCATCGAGCGGGTCACGGCCGCGATCGACGCGATGGCGTCCAAACAGGTCGAGGTCCGCTGCGGCAGCGGGGCCTACGTCTGCGGCGAGGAGACCGCCCTTTTCGCCTCCATCGAGGGCGAGCGCGGCGAGCCGCGGGTCAAGCCCCCCTTCCCCACCACCAACGGCCTCTTCAATCGTCCCACCCTGATCAACAACGTGGAGACCCTCTACAACCTGCTGCCCCTCCTGATCGACGGGGTGGATGCCTGGAACGCCGCCGAACCCAAGCTCTTCAGCATCAGCGGTCACGTCGCCAAACCAGGCGTCTACGAGCTGCCGATGGGCGCCCCGCTCAGCGAGCTCATCGCACTGGCCGGCGGCCCTGTGGGCGAGGTCCAGGCCGTGCTCATGGGCGGCGCCTCGGGCATGTTCCTCGGGCCGGACCGGCTGGAGACCCCGCTCAGCTTCAAGGCCATGGCCGCCGCCGGGGCGACCCTGGGCTCCGGTGCAGTGATGGTCTTTAACACCGAGACCGACCTGTGGGATATCGCCCGCCAGGCCTCCCGCTTCTTTGCGGAGGAGTCCTGCGGCAAGTGCGTCCCCTGCCGGGTGGGCACAGCCCGCCAGGCCGAACTGGTGGACCGTCTGGCCGCCGGGGAGACCGAGTGGATCCCCCTGCACCGGGAGCTGGGCCAGGCCATGGGGGACGCCTCGATCTGCGGCCTCGGGCAAACCGCCACCAACGCAGTCCGCAGTCTGCTGGCGTTAAGGGGGGTGAGGGCATGATCCGGGTGACGATCGACGGCCATTCCGTGGAAGCCCCGGACGGCGCCACCCTGCGAGAGGCCGCGCTGCAAGCGGGCGTCCACACCCCCACCCTCTGCCACCACGAGCACATGCACTGCGGCTCCAACTGCCGCGCCTGCGTGGTGGAGCTGGAGGGCGCCCGCACCCTGGTCCCCTCCTGCTCACGCACGGTAACCGAGGGCATGCAGATTCGCACCGACTCCGAGCGGGTCCGGCTCTCCCGCCGGATGGTCCTGGAATTACTGCTCTCTGAGGTGGACCTCTCCGCCGCCGCCGAGCTGCAAGCCTACGCCTCGTACTACGGCGCCGACGGCACCCGCTTCCCATCGCCGGGCAGCGCCGCAAAGACCCGGGAGGTCATCGTCGACAACCCGTTCTTCGTGCGGGACTACGCCAAATGCATCGCCTGCCAGCGCTGCACCCAGGCCTGCGGGGAGGATGTGCAGCACACCTTCGCCATCGCCATGATCGGCAGGGGCCACGAGATCTCGGTGGGCGCCGGGCATGGCGCCAACGACCTCTCCAGGAGCCCGTGCGTCTTCTGCGGCAACTGCGTGGGCGCCTGCCCCACGGGCGCGCTCTCGCCCCTGCCGGAGTTCGAGCTGCGGCAGGCGGGCGCCCTCCCCGAGCAGCGCCTGGCCTGGTCGCCCGAGAGGGGGTTCGAGCGCGCATGAGCGTGATTACCACCACCTGCTCGTTCTGCGGCGTGGGCTGCACCCTGGAGCTCCACACGGCGGGCAACCGGCTCTACAAGGTGACCTCCCCGCCTGACGCCGTGGTCAACCGGGGCAACCTGTGCGTGAAGGGGCGCTTCGGCTTCGACTACGTCCACAGCGGCGACCGGCTCACCCAGCCGCTGATCCGGCGGGGCGGCAGGCCCGGCGCCCGCCGGGGCACCCCGGAGTACGGCGCCCTGGAGCCCGCCTCCTGGGACGAGGCGCTCGACCTGATCGCACAGAAACTGACCGCCATCAAGCGCACGTACGGGCCAGATGCGATTGGCGGCTTCTCCAGCGCCAAGTGCACCAACGAAGAGAACTACCTATTCCAGAAGTTCATCCGGGCCTGCATTGGCACCCACAACGTGGACCACTGCTCCCGGCTCTGCCACGCCTCCTCGGTCACCGCGGTCAACCTCTCCCTGGGCTCGCTGGCCATGTCCAACTCGATCGGCGAGATTCGCGAAGAGATCGACTGCCTCCTCATCACGGGCTCGAACACCACCGAGAACCACCCGATCATCGCCCTGGAGATGAAGGCGGCGATCGCCCGGGGCGCCAAGCTAATCCTGGTCGATCCCCGGGAGATCGAGCTGGCCCAGTTCGCCACCTACCACCTCAAGCAGCGCTCCGGCACCGACACGGCGGTCTTTAACGCCATGGCCCAGGTGATCATCGCCGAGGGGCTCTACAACCGGGAGTTCGTGGCGGGCAAGACCGAAGGCTTTGACGACCTGGCCGCCGCCGTCATGGACTTCACGCCCGAGTGGGCCGAGGCGATCAGCGGCGTCCCCGCCGACCTGATCCGGCAGGCCGCCCGCCTCTACGCCACCAGCCGGGCGTCCGGCATCTTCTGGGGCATGGGTATCTCCCAGCACCACAACGGCACCGACGGCGCCCTTACCCTGTGCAACCTGGCCCTGCTCTGCGGCCAGATCGGGCGCCCCGGCACCGGCCTCAACCCGCTGCGGGGCCAAAACAACGTCCAGGGCGCCGGCGACATGGGCTGCCTGCCCAACCTGCTGCCCGGTTACGTGCGGGCGAACGACGAGGCCCACCTGGAGCGGGTCGGCGCCCTTTGGGGGACCCGGCTCTCCCGCACCCGGGGCCTGACCAGCACCGAGCTGACCGAGGCCATGGGCGAGGGCAAGGTGAAGGGGCTCTACATTATGGGCGAGAACCCCATGCTGACCGATCCCAACCTGAACCACGCCCGCGCCTGCTTTGAGGAGCTGGAGTTCCTGGCGGTGCAAGACATCTTCCTCACCGAGACGGCCGAGATCGCCGATGTGGTGCTCCCCGCCTACGCCTTCGCCGAGAAGGAGGGCACCTTCACCAACACCGAGCGGCGGGTGCAGCGGGTGCGCAGGGCGGTCGGCGCCCCGGGCGAGGCCCGCCCCGACTGGGAGATCCTCTGCGACCTTTCCAGCCGGATGGGCTATCCCATGCAGTACAGCCATCCCGCCGAAATCCTCGCCGAGATCGGCCAGTGCGTGCCTGACTACCGCGGCATCACCTGGGCCAGGCTCGAGGCCGGCCCGGGCCTGCAGTGGCCCTGCCCCAACGAAGAGCACCCCGGCACCCGGTACATGTTTGCAGATGGTTTCCCCCGCGGGAAGGGCAAGCTCCACCCTGTCACCTACGAACCGCCCGCCGAGGAGACGGACGCAGACTTCCCCTACATCCTCACCACCGGCCGGGTCCTGTTCCACTGGCACGGCGGCGTGATCTCTCGGCGGTCGGAGGGGCTGGACGCCATCGCACCCGAGGCGCTCGTCGAAATCCACCCCAGGGACGCCTCCGCCCTCGGCATCGCCGACGCAGCCATGGTTCGGGTCAGCAGCCGGCGGGGCGAACTGGTCGCCAAGGCCCAGTTGACCACCCGGACGCTGCCCGGTTCGATCTTCATGACCTTCCACTACGCCGAGGCGGCCGCCAATCTCCTGACCATCGACCGTCTGGACCCCCTTGCGAAGATCCCGGAGTTTAAGGTCTGCGCCGTGCGCATCGATCCCTTGTAGTCACCGGAGCCCGCGTCCCGCAAGGGATGCGGGCATTCGCGTCTTTCGACAAATGCGGAAGGTCTTTCCAAAAGATTTACTTGACCATTGCGAAATTCAAACCCTACAATTGAGGGTGAAATACTATAGGCAGAACGATAATGGCAAACCCGGTGAAAGCCGGGGACGCAAAGCCTCCGGCCTACTGCGCCACCGGGCGTAACGGCAGCGGGGTTGCCGAACCTGCGGGGACCTAATAGACCCTCGCGGCGGCCGCGAGGGTTTTTCTTCAGTGTCCGACTTGGGGAGGCGGGTGTGAAGGGATGCGCATCCAGAGCGGGGTATGGTCTGGCGGATTGGTGCGGGCCCTGGCCAGACACGGCCGGGAGATGGAGGTCACCACGTCGCGGCTTAGCAGCGGCGTGGCTCTTCAGCGTGCCGCCGACAACCCAGGGAAACTTGGGGCTGGCATTCGGTTTGCCACGCAGGTGCTGAGCACCCGCATGGCGATCCGAAATATCTCCGACGGCCAATCGCTCATGAACGTGGCGGACGCCGCATTGGGCGAGGTGAGCTCGCTCCTGCAGCGCGCCCGACAACTGGCGGTCTCCGCTTCGAACGGGTCGATCTCCGACGCCGAGCGGGCCTCCTTCCACAAAGAGCTCGTCGACGTTCGGCGCGCGATCGATGATGTGGCCGCGAACGCTACCTTCAACGGGCGCCGCGTCTTCGGCGCCTTCGGCCAGGGCGTCGTGACCTTAAGGGAAGACACCTTTAACGGTGCAAGCGGCGTGGATAGCCTGATGAACACCGCCTGGCAGTCCGACCGCATCGGCTTGGCATCCAACACGCAGAGCGTCATGTCGACCACCGGCGTCGGCGCCACCTCGTCCCAGGCCATGGCAACGGCCATCACCGATACTTTTGCCACCCTCTCGAAGGTGGACGCCGGGCTTACCACAGCCCTGGTCGACACCATCGGCGGGCTGGTTCGCCTGAGCCAGGCGGTCACCCTCCGGGGCAGCGACTCCTTCACCAGCACGGCCGGCACCGACACGGGCCTGACCACCGCCAGCGTCAACACGGTCGGCGGTTACGTCACGCAGGGAGTCGGCTCCTCCAGCCTCTGGAGCGACTCCTTCGCCGACCTGAGCGGGATCAACGGGGGCCTTACCACCGCTGTCATTAACGGCGGCAAGGCCTACCTGCCGACCGCCTTCGGCGGCGCCCTTTTGGGCACCCCGGGCTGGCAGCTGGGGCAGGTGCTCAACCAGCGCTTCTTCGACACCTTCACCAGCACGGCGGGCACCAACGGCCTCAGCAGTACCGCCACGGTCGATACCGTCCTCGGCCAGGTGCTCTCCGGCAATGTAACTAACACCCTGTGGAGTGCCACCCCAAACTTCCAGCTTAGCGGTTCGGCCCCCAGTTGGATCAGCGCCGGCACGGACACCTTCATCGATCTCTCCCAGATTGCCAGCAGTACCGGCCTGAACATCGACACGGTGGCTGGCACGGTCCAGTTGCTCTCCGAGACCTTTACCGCTGCCAGCGACACCTTCAGCGACCTCACCCGGGTCAACACGGTGCAAACCACGGCCAAGGTGGACACCAGCACCGGGAGTGTACGGCTTAACACCAGCACGGCTACGGAAACCTTCAACGACACCTTTACCGACACCAGCAAGATCCTCTCCAGCTCGGGTGTCAACGTCGATACGACCGCCGGCACCGTCTCCCTGGGGACCTCTGCCGCTACCCTCAAGACGGACACCTTTACCGATTCCACCGGTGTGGGCGCCTCGTCGACCGGCGTGGTGGTCAGCGGCGGCCAGCTTCAGCTCGATCAGACTGCGCAGCTCAACAATAAGCAGGGCACCACGGCCGTATTCAATCCGGGCGTGAACAATAACTTCGATGCCCGCGGCGTGATCTCCAGCAGTGTGGTCGACCTGGGCGGCGGCAATCTGCGCATGTACTACGTCACCGGCAAGAACGCCAACTACACCGTCGGCTACACCACGTCCTCCGACGGGGGCAAGACTTGGGGAACCGGCACCAACCTGAACATCACCGGCGTAACTGCGAACTCGGAGATCACCGTAACCCGGGACGACACAGGCACCTACTACATGTTCTACTCCGACGGCAACAACGTCTACCGCCGGAGTTCAACCAACGGCACCACCGGGTGGTCGGCCCAGGCGACCGCCACCACGCGGGGCACCTACACCAGCATCGGGCAGCCCACCATCGTAAAGGACGCTTCCGGGACCTACCGCATGTTCGTGGAGGTCAATAACGGCGGCACCAGTCAGATCGAGCAGCTCTCGGCCACCGCCCTGAACGGCGCCTGGAGTCAGGTCGCCGGTTGGACCAACAAGAACGGCAAGGGCCCCCAAATCGTGAACGAGGGCAACCGCTATTCGCTGTACTACAAGGACAACGCCACCGGCAACATCGTGCGAGAGACCAGCACGGACCTGATGAGCTTCAGCGGCGCCACCAACGTGATCACCAAGGGCGCCAGCGGCTGGGACACGAACGCTGTCGACACCGGCGGTGCCGTGTACGATACGGCTACCGGCGTCACCCGCATGCTCTACCTGGGCAAGTCCACCGCCGCCGGCGAGTGGTCGGCCGGCCTGGCCTACACCACGGCCCGCACCTCGGGCACCTTCGTGTCCACGGTCACCAACACCACCGACACCATCAAAAACCTGACGCTGAACGCCACCGCCAATACCACCGGCGGAACCATCACCTACCGGGTCAGCGCGGACAACGGCACCACCTGGCAGACCATCACCAGCGGCAGCAACATCAGCGTGGCGGCCGGGCAGCAACTCCTCGTAGAGGCCACCCTGACCAACACCCAGGGGGTTAACGGCGGCGGGCCGACGCTGCAGGACTACACCCTCAGCGCCAACCTGTTCAACACCTCAGGCAGCTTCACCACCACGGCGCACACCTTCGCCGCCCCGGTGGACAATTTCACCTTTACCCCGAACGCTACCGCCCCGGCGGGTACCGCGATCAGCTACGAGTACAGCCTGGACGGCTCCACCTGGACCGCCTTTACCGCCGGCAGCCAGGTCACCCTTGGCACCACCACGTCGCAGGTGCAGGTGCGGGCCAACTTCTCGACCGCGGACCGGGGCTTCGCCCCCACGCTGGGCGACTACACGATCTCGGCCACGCGCCAGCAGTATAACGCCTCGGAGTACCTGTACACGCAGAACTACACCCTGGTCGACAGCATCGACGCCTTCACCCTGTCCGCCACACAGAGCGGAACCGTTGGCTGGGAGTACTCCACCGACGGCGGCGCAACCTGGCAGACGGCTTCCTTGGGTAACAACTCCCTGGGCGGCCCTGTTTCCCAGTTGCAGCTGCGGGCGCAGCTCCAGGCGGGCGGCGGCGGAACGACCACCCCGGTCATCTCGGACTACAGCGTTACCGCCTCGCGCTACCAGGCCACTGGCAGCTTCGTCTCCAAGGATTTCACCTTCAGCTCGGCGGTCAACAAGATCAAGTTGACGGCCAACGCCTCCACCCCTGGCGGGAGCTCCATCAACTACGAGATCAGTACCGACGGCGGCACTACCTGGCAGGCGGTCACCAATGGGGGTGCGTTCAACCTTGGCGCCGCCACCAACTCGGTAAAGGTGCGCGCCACGCTGAACTCCACCGACCAGTACTACACGCCCACACTAAACGACTTCACCATCGAAGGCTACACCACGGGGTACGCCGCCAGCGGCACCTACACCTCGACCGTGCAGAACTTCGGGTACAACGTGCAGAATGTGACGCTGGATGTGGTGGAGAACAAGCCGAGCGGCACCAATATCTCGTATGAGTTGAGTACCGACGGCGGCAGCACCTGGCAGGCGATCACGCCCGGATCCAACGTGGCGGTTTCGCCTGATCAGAACCTGATGCTGCGAGCCAACCTGTCCACCAGCGACACCACGGTGACGCCGCAGCTGATCAGCTACACCCTCAAGAGCAACCAAAAGCAGGCCAGCACGGTCTGGCAGTCGGTGACCACGACCCTTGGCGCCAACGCCAGCGCGGTCAAGCTCTCCACGACCCAGAGTACGCCGGCTGGCACCTCCATCAGCTATGAGGTCTCCGCCGACAACGGCGCTACCTGGACGAGCGTCAGCGCCGGCGCCATCACCAACCTGGGGACGGCGGGCAACCAGCTGGTGGTCCGGGCGACCCTGAACTCCTCGGACCCCTACGCCACGGCGTCGCTGCAGGACCTGAAGCTGGAGACCTACGACTACGAGACCACCAACATGTTCACTTCCAGCTTCCAGACCCTGTCCGCCGCCACCAACCAGGTCCGTCTGGCCAGCGCCTCCAGCACGTTGCCCGGCGGCACCAACGTCACCTACGAGGTGACGAACGACGGCGGCACCACCTGGATGGCTGTCACCCCCGGCAGCACCGCCACCTTCGGCAGCGCCGGCACCCAGATCGGCTTCCGGTCGACCCTGACCGGCGACGGCTCCGCAACCCCCACGGTCAACTCCTTCGCCCTGGAGGTGCCGGGATACGAATCGGGCCACTACGTCTATTCGACGGTCCACAACCTGGGCTACAGCATCGACAACGTCACCCTGAACGCCACCGAGAATAAGCCGGGCGGCACCGACATCACCTATGAGCTCAGCACCGATGGTGGCGTCACCTGGTCAGCGATCACGGCGGGCAGCAACACGGCGGTCACGGCGGGCAGCAGCGTGGTGCTGCGGGCCAAGCTGAGCAGCAGTAGCGCCAACCTCACGCCGGAGCTCCTGGACTACAGCCTGACCACCAACCAGCCCACGGGCTCTGACTGGTACTCCACCGTGATGGCTGTGGGCAGCAACGTCAGCCAGGTGCGGCTGAACGTCAACGAGAACAAGCCGGCCGGCACCAACATTACCTACCAGCTCTCCTCCGACGGCGGCAGCACCTGGCAGGCGATCACGCCGGGCAGCTTCGTCTCGGTCACCCCGGGTCAGAACCTGGTGCTCAAGGCTTCCTTCAGCTCCAGCAACCCGGCCACGTCGGTCGCCAAGCTGCTGGATTACACCCTGGAGACCCGGGACTACAGCGGCCCGGCCACCATGACCAGCAAGGTGACGGACATCGGGCACGATGTGACGCAGCTCAAGCTGGACGTGAACGCCAACGTGGGCGCCGGCACGGGGATCTCCTACGAGCTCTCCAACGACGGCGGCACCACCTGGGTGGCGGCCACGCCGGGCAGCGTAGTCAACTTCGGCTCGGCCGGGCGCCAGGTGGCCATGCGTGCCACCCTGACCGGCACCAACACAGCCTCCCCCGAGCTGCTGGACTACACGATCTCGGCGCCGATGTACCAGAGCACCGTGGTCTACTCAGCGCTGCAGAACCTGGCCACCCCGATCTCCAACATCACCCTGAACACCACGGCCAACAAGCCTGCTGGCACGGCCATCACGTACGAAGTCTCCGCGGACGGCGGTAGCACCTGGCAAACGGTGACCCCCGGGGTGAACGCGACCCTGACGACCCCAGGGAACCTACTGCAGATGCGGGCGACCCTGACCAGTTCGGACGGGCGCAACACCGCACAGCTTGTGGACTGGTCGGCGACGACCGAAGCCTACCAGACCAGCGGCACCATGACGACGACGATTGAGACGCTGCCCTTCGCCGTGGACAAGCTGAAGTTCATGGCTAACTACCTCCTGAACGGCGGCTCCATGAGCTTCGAGCTCTCCAACGATGGCGGTGCGACCTGGGTGGCTGCCGCCCCGGGCAACGAGGTCAGCTTTGGGTCTGCCGGTACGAAGGTAGCCCTACGCGCCACCTTCAGCGGCACGGGCAGCTCCACCCCGCAGCTGCTGGACTACCGGCTGGACGGCAAGAGCAACTCGGCTCCCATCGATACCACCTTCCGGGTCATGTCTGGCCCGAACGGCCGGGCAACGGTGGAGATGAAGCTGCCCTCAATCAGCTCGGCGGTCCTGGGGCTGAACACGCTGGATATCCAGAGCAGCACCGGCGCCCTCGGCGCCCAGCGGGTGCTCGACGAGGCGATCTCAACCGTGCTCCGGGCCCGCGGCGAGGTGGGTGCGACGGCGTCCAGCCTCCAGTTCGAGATGAACCGCCAGACCGCCTACGAGGTCGCCATGGTCGACGCCAAGAGCCGGATCATCGACGCTGACATGGCCCTGGAGTCCCTGGCCTTCGTGCGCAGTAACCTGGCCTTCCAGTCGGGCGCCCAGATCATGGCCGCCGGCCTGGACGGGCGCAGGAATGCGATCAGCGTTCTGCTCTCGCCGCTTTCTCAGGCGGGCGACCTCCGGCCCCCGATGCCCGACCCAACAACCTTCGGCGTGGGGCTGCCCGGGTTCAGCATGGCGAAATAACACAAAGAGGGAACACCCGCTGATGGTGTTCCCTCTTCTTATTTGGCCGCTGCAAACGTGCTCAAGTGCTTGGGCAGCACCTGGATCAGGTGCTCGTCCGCCCAGTACCACCCGTGTCTGCCGCCGGTGATATTCGGGGGCGTGAAGCTGTTCGTAACGCCTTTGGCCGCCAGCTTGGTCAGGAAGGCGTCCACGCGGGCGCTGTCGCCGGAACCGGGCTGGGCGGACTGCAGGTGGAAGGTGAACTGCCGCAGTTGCTCGGGCGGCATGGCCCCGATCAGGTCGATGGGGTTGTAGCGCTGTACCAGCTCCAGGTCGGGCGGGTCGCCAAAGGTGACCGCCATGTCCTGGGTGATGGTCTCGTCGATCCGGCCGTCGGGCCGGCGCCCGCCGGGCCAGAGGAATGAAGGCTCGTAGGCGCCCACCGAGGCAAAGAGCTCCGGGAAGCGCAACGCCAGCGAGACGCCGGCGAATCCGCCGAGCGAGAAGCCGTCGACGCCGCGGTACTCCCGCAGTGGGATCGTCCGGTAGCGGCGGTCGATCTCGGGGATCACCTCGCGCACCAGGAACTCCTCAAAGCGCCCCGGACCCACGCCCGGGTGGTCGCCCGCGCGCTTCGGGTTCGGCAGGTTGATGCCCAGGGTGATTACCTTGCGGTCATCCGAGGAGAGCGGCGGCATGGCCAGAATTACGGGCGGGATCGCCCCGGACATGATCAGCTGGTCCGCGATCTGCTGAGCCCCCCGGCCCTTGCGGAGCGGGTTGCTCACATCGGTCCACTCGGATTGGTGCCCCCGCAGCAGATAGATGACTGGGTAGGTATTGTCGCCCTCGTCATAGCCCGGCGGCAGGTATAGGTTGACCGTCTTGCGGCTGTTCAGGGCAACGCTGTCAAAGGTGAAGGACTCGATCCGGCCCGGTTGGCTGTACACCTTCGCCCCCAGCATTTGTGGCTTGGGCGGAGGGGGCGGCGGCGGAACCCGGTACTCCGACACCGGGGCGTAGGCCACCCGCAATACACCCGCCGGGGGCAGGAATGTCAGGCACAGGTCGAGCACTACAGCCCCAGCGACTACCGCCATGACGGACCGAACCGCGCCGTGCATCTTGCCTTACCTCCCGGGGACCGATTCCTGCTTAGGACTGATATTATCCTAACAGAAACGACCCACACCGGTAAGATTACAATGGGGAGTTCTATCGGCTCGCAGGACGGCTACGCATGCTGTAGGGAAAAACCGATCCCCATGCCGGGGCGCAGGTACCGTGCGGTAGGATGCGCCATGCGCACCAGGTACCGGGCGACCTCCAGGTCCGTCAGGGATTCGGCGGCAGCGCCGTAATAGCTCTCCAGCTCGGCCCGGCGGCTGTCCCGGGCCTCCTGAACCTCCTCGGCGGGCACCTCGTACTCCCAACCGACTGACACGCTCTTCATGTGACCACCCTCCCTGCCATGAGCCTATTCCTTATGATGAGTTTATAGTACCAGATCTTAATATGAGATGTCAAGAAGCCCCCGACTTCATCTCCTTGAAGTCGGGGGCTTCGCTGTTTAGCGCATCGCCAAAGATCCGGCCGCAGCCCGGTCCAGCAGCACAGTCACATCAGGGTGCGCGCGGAGCGCCGTCGAGGGAATCTCCTCACTGGGCGCCGCCTGAAGGGTCCGCCGGACGATCTCCGCCTTCGACTCGCCCGAGGCCAGCAGCAGGATTCTCCGTGCCTCCAGGATCGTGCCGATGCCCATGGTCAGGGCCTCGGTGGGCACCTTATCCAGGCTCCCGAAGAAACGGGCGTTGGCCTCCCGGGTCCGCTGGGCCAGTTGGACCCGCCGGGTCCTGGAAGACCAGGATGTTCCCGGCTCGTTAAAGCCGATATGCCCGTTGTGACCGACACCCAGGATCACCAGGTCAAGCCCGCCAGCGGCACGAAGCGCCTGCTCATAGCGGGCACACTCGGCCTCCGGATCGATGGCCATCCCGTTGGGCAGGTGCGTTTGCGCCGGGGGGATGTCCACCCGGTCAAACAGGTGTGTGCGCATGTAGGAGTAGTAACTCTGCGGGTGGTCGGCGGGCAGCCCCAGGTACTCGTCCAGGTTGAAGGTCCGCACACGGGCGAAGTCGACATCCAGTTCGCACAGGGCTGCGTAGAAGCCCTCGGGCGTGCCGCCGGTGGGCAGGCCCAGCACGGCGTCAGGCTGGTGGCGAACCAGGTCGGCGACGATTTCGGCCGCCTTGCGGGAGAGGTCTGCGTAGGAATTGTACACCAGGGTGCGCATAGACGGATCACCTCTGATTGAATACCACGGTTCCTTCCACGATGGTAGTCAGTACCCGCAGATCCTTGTCCAGGATCAGCAGGTCGGCGTCCTTACCGGGGGCGATGGAGCCCTTCCGGTCATCGAGCCGGCAGCGGCGGGCGGGGTTGAGCGAGGCCATGGCGACGGCAGCATGCAGGGGCAGCCCGGTGAACCGGATGACGTTGCGGACCGCATCGGCCATCGTGAGGACCGAGCCGGCCAGGGTGCCGTCGGCCAGGCGGGCCTCGCCGTTCTTCACCGTGGTGGGCAGCACGCCCAGGGTGAACTCACCGTCGCCCAGGCCGGCGGCCCGCATGGCGTCGGTGATCAGGAGCACGTTCTCCCAACCCCGGGCCTCTACGGCCAGGGCGATGGACGACGGATGGATGTGAATCCCGTCGGAGATGATTTCGGTGGTGATGCCGGGCAGGGTGATGGCTGCGCCCACCGTGCCGGGCTCCCGGTGGTGGAGCGGCTTCATGGCGTTGTACAGATGGGTGACGTGGCGGATGCCATTCTCCACGGCAGCCTTCATCTGGGCGAAGGTGGAGTCGGTGTGGCCGGCGCTGACGACGGCGCCCCGGGAGACCAGGTGGCGGGTCGCCTCCTCCGCCCCCTCGATTTCGGGAGCCAGGGTGACATGCCAGCGATCCTCCGGGCGCCCCTCGGCCATCCAGTGGTCGATCTCGGCGACGGAGGCGGCACGCACGAAGCGGCCGTCCTGGGCGCCCTTCATCTTGTAGTTGATGAACGGACCCTCGATGTGATAGCCCAGGATCTTGGCGCCGCGCCGGGGCGCCGTGCGGGCAGCCCGGATCGCCTTGATGATATCCTCTTCGGAGGCGGTCAGGGTGGTGGCCAGCAGGCCCGTGGTGCCATAGCGGGCGTGGGTCTCCGTGATCACCGCGGAGGCCTCGGGGTCGCCGTCGAGGAAGTCAGCGCCGCCGGCGCCGTGCACGTGAATGTCGATGTAGCCAGGGGCCAGGTAGCCCTCCACCGTGGTGACATCCTTGTCGTCCACCGACGGGGCCGGCTGCGTGTGCAGGTCGACGACCGATTCGATCACCGAGCCGTTCACCTGCACCATGCCGTTCTGAAGCACACGGTCAGCGAGAATCACGGAGCCCTTGAACCACTTGCTCATAGCTGCACCTTCCCTAGAACCGCAGGGCGCCCACCGGTCGCCCCGGGTATGTTTGTCGTCAGTCCGAGGATCGCATCGTTGGCCAGCAACGCAAAGGCGACGGCCTCTTTGGCGTCGGCGTCGATCCCCACCCCTTCGGAGGGCATGACGCGGACGCCCGGCAGCGCCTGGGACAGCATCTGCATCAAAATCGGGTTCCGGGCGCCGCCCCCGCTGACGATCACCTCGTCCACCGGACCCAGGAAGCGGCGGTAACTGTCGGCGATCGAGCGGGCGGTAAAGGCGGTCGCCGTGGCGACGAGGTCCGCTGGCTGAGCGCGCCTCGCCAGAGTCCGAGCGAACTGCACGCCGAAGAGCTCACGGCCCGTGGTTTTCGGCGGCGCCTCCGCCAGGTAGTGGTGGTTCATCAGTTCGCCGAGCAGGGTGCTGTCGACACGGCCTGAGGCGGCAATCGCACCGCCCTCGTCGTAGGGGCGGCCGAAGTGCTCAGCGCACAGGGCGTCCATGATCATGTTGCCCGGTCCGGTGTCGAAAGCCAGCACCTGCGTCACACCGCAGCCGGCTGGCAGGTACGTCACATTGGCGATGCCGCCGATGTTCTGGACCGCCCGGTTCAGCCGGTCATGGCGGAGCAGGCAGTAGTCGGCGTAGGGCACCAGGGGGGCGCCCTGCCCGCCGGCGGCCACGTCGCGCACACGGAAGTCGGCGACGACCACGGCCCCGGTCGCCTCACTGATCACAGCCGGCTCCCCAATCTGAAGCGTGCTGCGGGGCTCTCCGGCAGGGTCGTGCCAGACGGTCTGCCCGTGGGAGCCGATCAGGTCGACCTCGCCGATGGGGATCCCCGCATCAGCGGCGAGGCGAAGCGCCGCCCGTGCGAACGCTTCGCCTATGACAAAGTTCATCCGGCAGAGCCGGGCTACGTTCGAGCTCTCGGGCCGGAAAAGGGCAAAGATCTCGTCACGCACGGCCGGGTCCCACGGATAGGTGGCGAACCGCTCCAGGCGCACGGAGACCCCGGAACCGCCGCCCCGAATGCGCACGAGGGCAGCGTCGATCCCATCGACCGAGGTGCCGGACATCAGCCCGATCACCAGCCGTTCCTCCCGTGCAGCCAGGGCCGCCAGCCTGTTCATGCTCCCATCTCCTGTGCGATCGCGATCGCCTTGCGCACAAAGCCGCCCGCCAGGTTCAGCGCAGCGGTGGCCTTGGCCACATCTACCCCGGCGCGTAAGGAGACCACGGCGGTCTTGGTGTGGTACTCGCAGCGGGCCAGGGCCTCTTCTGCGGTCTTTTCATCTACCTCGGCAGCGATCATCACCATGCGCACGGCGCGCCGGCGAAGCTTCTCGTTGGAACTCTGCATGTCTACCATCAAGTTCGTATAAACCTTGCCTAGCTTGATCATAACAGCGGTGCTAAGCATGTTCAGGACCAGCTTCTGGGCGGTACCGGCCTTCATGCGGGTCGAGCCCATGATCACCTCGGGGCCCACCACCGGAGCGATGGCGATGTCGGCCACCTGGGCCAGTTCAGAGGCGGGATTGTTGGTGATCGCCACGGTGAGGCAGCCGCGCCGCTTCGCCTCTTTCAGCGCGCCGATGGTGTACGGGGTCCGGCCGCTGGCTGCGATGCCGATCACCGCATCGTAGGACATGGCCCGGGCGCTGATGTCGCGCTGGCCCAGCTCCTCGCTGTCCTCGGCGCCCTCCCGGGTCTCGAAGACCGCCTGCCACCCGCCGGCGATCATGCCCTGCACCAGGCTGGGGCTGGCCCCGTAGGTCGGCGGGATCTCCGAGGCGTCCAGCACGCCCAACCGTCCGCTGGTGCCGGCGCCCGCGTAGATCATGCGGCCGCCTTCGTGCAGGCGCTCGGCAATCAGGTCGACCGCCCTGGCAATGTTGGGGATCTCCTTCTCTACAGCCTGGGCCACGAGCTTATCCTGCTCGTTGATGATCCGGAGCATCTCAACGGTAGAGACCTGGTCGATCTCCAGGGAGTCGGCCAGACGGCCCTCCGTAATCAGTTTACTTAGGTCAACGGTCATTGAACGTCATCCCTCTCGTGGGCGCTCAGCGGTGGAGTTCCGTCGTGAAGCGGTAGCGGTCGCCGCGGTAGAGTGACTTTACGTACTCCACCGGCTGGTCGTTCTGGTCCAGGGAGACGCGCTCCAGCATCAGCAGCGGGGCGCCCTCCCGCACGTTCAGGATCTCCGCCTCGTAGGCGTTGGCAGCCACGGCTTCCATGGACTGTGTGGCCCGGCTCAGGCGGATGCCATACTCCTCGAAGAGCTGGTAGAGCGAGCGGTTGGTCAAATCCGAGCCCATCAGCCCGGGAAACCGCTCCACCGCCACATGGGAGTTCTCCAGGGCCATGGGCACGCCGGCCGCCAGGCGCAGGCGCTTGAAGTGGATCACCAGGGCGTTCTCGGCGATGCCGAGCGCCCGCGCCACCTTGCGCCCCGCCTCCACCGCTCCGGCGGAAAGCACCCGGGCGCCCGGCTCAAGGCCGCGGCGCCGCATATCTTCCGTGAAGCTAGTCAGTTGGAGCAGCGGCTGCTCCAGCTTGGGGGTGGAGACGAAGGTCCCCTTGCCCTGAATCCGGTAGAGGTAGCCCTGGCTCTCCAGCTCCGTCAGGGCCTGCCGGGCCGTCATGCGGCTGACGGCGAACTGGCTGGTCAGCTCCCGCTCGGATGGCACCCGGTCACCGGGCTTCAGTTGCCCGGATTCGATCGCTTCCAGGAGCCGGGATTTGATCATGTAGTAGAGCGGCATGGCTGCTGGGGTGGATTCGGACACAGTGCTCACCTCCGGGGTTAGCGTAGACTGGCCACGACGGCGTTGCAGAAGGCGGGGCGGACGTGATAGATCCGTTCGCTGCGGGTCGGGTGCAGGCAGTTGGTGAGCAGGATGATGAACAGGTCGAGCTCCGGGTCGATCCAGAGCGATGTCCCCGTAAATCCAACGTGGCCGTAAGCCGCAGACGAGAGCAGGTCGCCGCAGGGCGCCCGGCCCGGCGGGAAGGCGATGGCCGGGGGCTTGCGCCAGCCCAGGCCGCGGTTCTCGGCCGCCTCCGGGGTGTAGCTGCGGGTGGCGGCGGCGATGGTCTGCCGGCTGAGGAGGTTCGGCGAGGCCGTGAGCCAGGCCTTGGCGTAGAGCGCCAGGTCGGCGGCGGTGCCGAAGAGCCCGGCGTGGCCGGCGACGCCGTCGAGCCCGTACCAGGCGTTCCCGTCGTTCGCCTCACCCCAGATGATCCCCGAGCGCCATCGGGAGAATGTGCGGGCACGCTCGCCGCACATCTCGTACTCAACGCGGTTGCCCTTCTCCGTGGCGGCCGTTCGCTGCCGGGGGAGGCGGGGCAAGAAGCCCGTCTCCTGCATGCCCAGGGGCTCGAAGACCGCCTTGCGGCAGTACTCGGAAAGCTCCATCCCGCTCACCCGGCTGATGATCTCGCCGAGCAGGATGAAGCCCAGGTCGCTGTACTCAAAGTGTTGGCCAGGGTCCCGCAACAGTGCGGTCTGCCCGATGGCAGAGACATAGGCGGCTCGGCCCCGATGCTCCAGGTAGAGCGGGCGCCAAGCCGGTAGTCCGCTGGTGTGGGTGAGCAGGTGCCGAATGGTAATCCTGGCATCCTTGACCTCGGGCACGATGTGCTGGACCGGGGTCTCCAGGACGAAGGCGCCCTCCTCCAGCAAGCGGAGGATGGCCGGGGTGGTGGCGACCACCTTGGTCAGCGACGCCAGGTCAAAGACGGTGCCGGCCCGCATGGTGACCTGCTCGGGCTCGCGCGCCGCAAAGCCGAAGGGGCGGAGCGCCAGGATGCCGTCGGAGCTGCCAATCGCCGCGACGGCGCCCGCGTAGGCCTCATCCGCAACCCCTTGAGCCACAACCTGAAACGCCTTCTCCAGCTTGGCCGGGTCGCAGGTGGGCATGGTAGGACCCCCTTGGAACTGTCCGGGTTGTCTATACCACTTTATATCATGAAACACTGATGGTCGCAAGAGATTTAGCTGGGAGGATCATCAGACCAGGTTAGAACCATTTTCAGGGAAAGCACGTATTTCCTAGTGAATCAGTAACGGATTCGCCTGGAGGGGGACTGGGCATGCAGGTGTTTTCCCGTGCACTTTCGCTCATAGGGTTCAAGGCCAGTCAGGGTCCGGTGGAGATCCGTCCGAATTACCAGGCGCTCATGGAGGACGCGCTCCGCAGGGTGCGGGTGGCCGAACTGCAAATCAAGGAAGCTACCGCCGTGGAGGACCTCGATATCGGCCGCTCCGCCCTGCTCGCCGCCTGGGCCGAGGTCCAGCAGCTCATACGCACGGCCAAGCGGGACCGAGGCATCTCGCTGCGGCCGGTCGCTGAAACAGAGGAGATGCACCGCAAGCTCCGCGACTACATGTATCACCCTGCGGACTCGGCGCCCCGCCGGAAAACCGCTGGCGACGGCAAGTGAATACGCGAAGGCCGGGGGATTACCTCCCCCGGCCTTTTTCCGGACATTTTTTACGCAGATTTCGCAGATTTACGGATTACGCAGATTGGCCTGGTATAGCTTTCCAGGTCATATATATTTATATATTTCACCTGGCGGGTGTACCGGGTCTGTTTTTCAATCAGCGGAATCTGCGTAATCTGCGTATAAATACTGCCCCTATTCCTGACCACTAGCCGCCACGTTGGCCGCGGCGGAAGCGACTGGAACAGGCGTGCCCAAAGGTCTGGCGCCGCGGGCGGGGGCAGCGGTCATGGCGAGGCGGGCGGCGCCGATGACGCCGGCCTGGGGGCCGTTGTGGGCCTTCTTGAGGCGGATGGGCAACGAGCGGGGCCGGCACTCGCGGGCGCTGGCCTCCAGGAGCCTGTCCCACCAGTAGGGCAGCCGGACGATGCCGCCGCCGATGACGATCACCTGGGGGTCGAAGGCTTGTTGCAGGTTCATTAGAAACAGGGCGAGGTCGCCGCAAAAGGTCTCCACCCCTGTGCGGGCGGCCTCCCGGCGCAGGTCACGCCCCTTTTCTGCCGCACCGATCACGTCCCGAATGCCCCGGAAGAGGTTGGGGCGCCCTGCCGCTTCGTTCGCCCTGCGGGTCAGAGCTTTGGCTGACACGTACTGCTCGGCGCAGCCCTCGCCCCCGCAGGGGCAGGTGTGACCCTTTGGGTAGAGCGCCATGTGCCCTACCTCGCCGGCGCCCCAGCGGGCGCCGCGCCACATGCGGCCGCCTATGACCACCGCTCCGCCCACGCCGGTGCCCAGGGTCAACATGAGGTAATCAGCCGTGCCGCGGGCTGAGCCGATCCAGCCCTCGGCGATGGCAGCGGCGTTTACGTCGTTGTCCACCGTTACGGGAAGGGCCAGCCGCCGGGACAGCTCCGGTCCCAGGTTCTGCCCGGTCCAGCCGGGCAGGTTCCCGCCCGAGAAGACTACATACCCTCGCTTATGGTCAATACGGCCCGCCGAACCGACGCCCACGCCGGCCACCGGTGTGCCGGAGCGCTCCAGGAGCGTCTTGGCCAGTTGCTCTACCCGATCGAGGACGGCAGCGGCGCCTTCAAACGCCCGGGTGGGCGTTTCGATATGGTGCAGTATCTGGCCCGTCTCATTGACAAGGGCAGCTTTGATGCCTGTCCCACCAATATCAATGCCCAGATACACCACGGCCGGCCACCTTCTTTCCTACTGCTCCGGTTTTTCGCCGCAAGCAGAGATTCTCCCTTCCCAGTATCATACCCGGAAAGACGGCACAAAGAAAGGCCGCCCTGCCAGGCGGCCCTCTTTGTAGGTGATATGTTCCGTTTTACAGGGTCTTGCCGTCGCCCGTGCAGGAATTTCCCCAGCAGGCGAGCGGAGCGATGTCCACCGAACCAGCGAACGCGGAGCCCGCAAATGCGGTCATTACCACCACGGCGAGAATCAGAGCGGCCATTACCTTAAGCGCCTGTCTCATTAGTGATCCTCCTCGGCATTCCTTAGTATGGGATTCGGGATCTATGTAACAGAACCTCACCTCCCATAATATGTATTCTATATCGTTTGGGTAATTCCTCCACCTATGTCTATTTGTGGTTACTTGATCCAGAGCTCTCTGGAATGCGCCTTCTCGAAGCCTAACCGGTTGAGACACAGGTGTTCCACCGGCGAACCCTCCTCTGTTTGCAGGAAGGCGGCGTATGCCCCGGTCGCGGCCGCGTCGGCAAGCCGACGGAGCACGGTCGCCCGCTCCACGCCGCGGCGCCGGGCAGCGGGGAGCACGGCCCCGCAGTAAAGGCCTGCGATGCCGGAGCGGATCCAAGTGAGCCCGGTGCCCACTGGGGCGCCGCCCACAGAGCCCAGGTAGAACCGGGCCGCCGCTGACTCACCCGGGCTCTCGTGCAGGGCGGTCCAGGCGGCCCGAATCTCCTGTCCGACGCCGGGCGCCACCTCGTAAGCCTTCACTAGCAGGTCGCCCCACCGGCGGAGTTCCTGTGTTCCGATCTCCCGCACCGATACGCCCTCCGTAGGCGCGGGCAGGTCGAGGTCCGTGAGCTGGCGCACCAGGACCGTCTGGTGGGTGCGCAGGCGCCAACCCAGGCTGGAGAGGACGGTGCCCAGGGCGCCCATATCCCCTGATGCCGGGGATAGGAACAGTGCGGGCGGGCGCCCCCACTCGGCCAGGGCGGCCCCGCCAGCCTCGAGCAGTACGGGGAGGTCATCGGGCCGGGCATCGCGCAGGAGCATGAAGTTCAGGATGGCCGGCGACAGCCGGGGATGGATGACCGTGAGCATGGGACCCAGGCGGGTGACCCTGCCGCCGCCCCCGGCGGAGGCCATGCAGGCCAGCCAGTGATTCTCTAAGGAAAGGGTGTCGGGCAAAACAAATCGCCTCCTACGCCAGCGTAGCGCAGGAGGCGGGAGAAGATCAATCGCCGGCGGCCTGGTCGGCCCGTTGGAGGAGAGTTTCGAGCGTAGCCCGCTTGAGGCTGCCCAGGCGGGCGCCGTCCCCGGAGAAGCCCCAGCCAGCCTCCCCATTCGCGTTGACCCGCAGGAGCCGGGTGTATGCGCCGGGGAGGTCCGCACCGTCGAGCGGGTCAAGGGGACCTACGTACACGCCTGTTGCGAAGCTACGAGCCGCCTCGGTCATGCAGGAGGCCAGGCTCAGTTTCTCCTCGGGCGAAAGCCGGAGCGACTTGAGTTGGGCCGAGGGCCAACCGCCGTCGGGCACGGTGCTCCAGACGAACCGGGCGACACCCCGCTGGGCTGCCCACTCCATGAGGGAGGGCAGCTCCTCGTGGTTGAGGCGGGTAGCCGTGGCGAGCACGCCCACCCGGCTTTGCAGCCCCAGGTCCAGGAAGGTGTCGAGGGCGGCGGTTGCCCGCGCATGGCTACCGCTGCGGTGCAGCGCCTGGTGGACGCTGGGCTGAAGGCTGTCCAGCGCGACGAGCAGATGGATGCCGCTTTCGACCAGCTCCCGCTGGACCCAGGGCTCCAGGAAACTGCCGCTTACGTACGCCGTGACCCGGGGGATGCGCAGCTTGGTCGCGCGCTTGGCCAGCAGCCAGAAGCCAGGGAAAGCCAGCGGCTCGTCGCCGCCCAGCAGCACCTCGCGCCCCCCCTGAGCGGCGAACTGCTCAAGAATGCCCACCCACTGATGGTTCGTCAGATCGCCTGACGCCAGCTCCCCCGCCTGGGCTGGCAGGGCCAGCAAAAGCTGCTCCACGGACATGCGCCTATCCCCCCACTAGATAGAGCTGTTGGCGATGGTTTTCGCTCTCAGTATAATGGGGTTTTCCAAAAACTGTCAATAGGCAGATTCGCTAGTAGCGAATGCGGTGGTTTGCCGGAAGATCCAGTAGACCACCAGCTGCAGGAGGGAGAGCGCGGCGACAAACAGGAGCGCATCCGCTTCGGTGAAGACTTTCAGGGCGCTGAGGACGACTCGGTGGGGAGCCCGAAGCATGTCCCAGCTGTTCCAGCGGTCGACGCGCCCAAGGTAGATCCCGACGGCGGACAGCACACATACGCCGGTGGCGAAGGCCCACCCGGCGACAACGCCGCGATGGCGCTCCACCAACTGATGCATCAGCCGCAGGGAAGCGGAGCCCAGGTAAAGCCCCACCCCGCCGAACAGAACCAGCATTGCAATGTCGTAGTAGAGGGGCATCGTATCGTAGAAGGCCGTCAGGTGGACCAGGTCGGTCACCAAGTACGGGGCGTTGGGCAGGAAGGCCATCCATGCCGCTCCCAGGGCGGCCGTGGACGCTATACTCGGGCGCCCTGCCTTGTGCAGTCGATCCACCCAGTGGGCTATCAGGTAAGGTATCCAGGCAAGCACCAGGTTGGGCACGATCATCCAGGCGTACGTCCTAGCTCCGGTATAGAAGACCCGAAACACTACCATGGTGCTTGCGGCCACGCTCCCAACAACCATGGCCCGAATGAACCGCCCGGGCACAGAAACTGGGCTCACCGGGATCCCTCCCCTGCACCGCCTTACCGCTGCTTAATGACGATTTCGCCGGGGCCGATCACCTTGGCCTGGCAAGCCAGGCGGAAGCCCATGTCTACCAGGGTTTGGCTGAGGCGGGCGGGCTCGTTAACCGTAGGCCGCTGCAAGTTCTCGGCGCCCTGGAGCACCTGGCACTGGCACTTGCCGCAGGTGGCCTGGGTACAGCTCCAGCGATAAGGGATCCCCGCTGCGAGGATCGCTTGCAGCAGGTTGGAGCGGGGCGCCGCCTCCAGCCCGAAGGTCCCCTGGCGCGTCTGCACGGTGATCTTGACCATGTCACTCATAGAGCGTGGCAGGCCGCCTGCTGCCCGGGCGCCACCTCGCGCAGCGCCGGGGCCTCCCGGCGGCAACGATCGCTGGCCAGCGCACAGTTTGCGGCGAAGGGGCAGCCGGCGAAGACCTGGCCGGCCGCATCCTCCTCGGGCGGCAGTTCCCCCGTCTCCAGCCCCAGGAAGAGCCGGCTATAGGGATGCCTGGCCTCCCCGAGGATGCGCTCCACCGGCCCGACTTCGTAGAGGCGCCCACTGTGCAGCACGGCGACCTGGTGGGCCAGCTTGCTGATCACCTGCACGTCCTGGGAGATCACCATGTAGGCCAGGTTCTGCTGCTTCTGGACCTTGCGAAACAGGGCCAGCAGCCCCTGGCGCAACTGCGGGTCGACCCCGCTGACCGGCTCGTCGGCGGCGACCATGACCGGGTTCATCGCCAGCGCCCGGGCGATGGCCAGGCGCTGCTGCTGCCCGCCTGACATCTCCTTGGGGGTGCGCTCCAGGAACTCGGACGGGTTCAGTTCCACCTGCTCCAAAGCCCGGGTGAGGCGGGCGTCCGGGTCGGGCAGGCCCGCCTGGCGGAGGTCATCCCGGAGCTGCTTGACGACCTTCTGGTCCATCTCCAGGCTCTCCCGGGCGTCCTGGCGGATCAGCTGGAGCCGCCGCTGGGCCTTGCGCTTCTCGTCGCCGCTGAAGCGGGATGCGTCCTGACCGTCCATGAGGATGCGGCCCCGCTCGATGGGGCGCCGCAAGGTAGCGGCCTCAGCCAGGGTGCTCTTCCCGGCGCCTGAACCGCCCATGATGCCGAGGGTCTCCCCCCGGCGCAAGGTGACGCTGACCCCATCCAGGGCGCGCACAGGTTTGGCGCCCCAGAGCCCGAAGAGCCCGGTCGGCTCCGTATATCGAAGTATGGTGATGCTTTGCAGTTCCAGCAGCGTTTCGCTCACGCTCTCGCCTCCGGATATTACATGTAGGAGAAGGGATCACGCCCAGCCTGGGCCTCCAAGACCTCGCCGGCCAGACCAGCCTCGGCCAGCTTCTGGCGCAGGTAGGCCGCCACCGGCTGTACCACGTTTCGCTCGGAATAGTAATGTCCAACGTCGACCACGGCGAGGCCCAGATCGATGGCATCCTGAGCGTTGTGGTAGCCGATGTCGCCGGTGATCAGCACTTCGGCGCCGCGCCGGGCGGCCAGCTCAATCAGCGGGCTGCCGGCGCCGGCGCCCACTGCCAACCGGCGGATCAGACGGGCCGGGTCGCCCACCAGGCGGAGGCCCTCCAGGCCCAGGGTCTGCTTGAGGCGCCCGGCCAGGGTGCCCAGGCTGACCGGCTCGGCCAGGCTGCCGATGCGGCCATGGCCCCGCACCGGGCCCGGGTTGGCGAGCGGGTAGAGGTCGTAGGCCACCTCCTCGTAGGGGTGGGCGGCGATCATCGCACGGACGGCGGCCTGGACCCGATTCTCGGGCATGATGGTCTCAAGCCGGATCTCATCGGCATACTCCAGGCGGCCCTGCTCGCCCTGGAACGGCCTGGTGCCCTCCAGGGGCAGGAAGGTGCCTGTGCCCGGGGTCTGGAAGGTGCAGTGGCTATAGTTGCCGATGTGGCCGGCGCCAGCGGCTGCGAGGGCGCCCCGCACGGCCTCCTCGTGGCCCTTGGGGACGAAGACCACCAGCTTGACGAAGCGCTCCTCGCCGACCTTCTGGATCACCTCGAACTCCGTCAGGCCGGCGGCGGCAGCCAGGGTGTCGTTGGTGGCGCCCTTGGACTGATCGAGGTTGGTGTGGGCGGCGTACAGGCTGATGCCCGCCTGGATCAGCTTCTCCAGGCGCCGGCCCGGGGCCGAGTCGAACCGCAGGGCCTTCAGGGGCCGGAAGATCGCGGGGTGATGAACCACCACCAGGTTCGCCCCGGTGGCGAGCGCCTCCTCCGCCACACTTCCGGTCAGCTCCAGGGCGACCAGGATCCGGTCGGCGGGGCGGTCGGGGGCGCCTACCTGCAGGCCCACGTTGTCCCAGGACTCGGCCCAGTGCAGCGGGGCCAACTCCTCCATAAACTCAGCGATCCGACCGACGGTCGCTTTCTGCATAGCGAATAACCTCCTCGAATAGTCCGATCCGATGTTCTAACTCGGCGACCCGGCTGCGGGCCTCCTCACGGCCCGATCGCCGGGCGCCCTCCAGGGCCCGCCGGGCCTGCCCCAGCAAGAGTTTCACGTACTTGATGAGCAGTGGGCCACCGGCCTCCCGCAGGTGGGGGCCAACCATAAGATCTCCCTCGGACAGGCTCATGGCGCCCCGCTCGGCCGCCATGATCACATAGACCCGGCCGGCGTCCTCCTCCAGCTGTTCGGCGACCAGCTTCCAGCCGTTCTCCGCCAGCCACTCCCGGAGCCGCTCTTCGCCGCCCATAGGCTGGAGCACCAGCCGCCGGATCCCCTCCAGCGGGCCTGCTGACAGGATCTCGCCAATCAGCGGGCCGCCCATTCCGCAAATGGTTGCGGTAAGGACCTCGCCCGGGGTGAGGATCTTCAGGCCGCTGCCCAGTCGGAGCTCAATTCGATCCCCAAGCCCGGCTTCGGACACGGTCGCCCTGGCTGCCTCCAGCGGGCCGGGTAGAATATCTCCTGCGATTGCGCTCGGGATGACGCCGGACTGCACCAGGTGGGCCGGCAGGTAGCCGTGGTCGGTGCCGATGTCGGCCAGCGGCCCGCCCGGCAGCACATACCCCGCCACGGCGGCCAGCCGAGGGGAGAGATTGACTCGAAGTATGGGTGATTCCTCCGTTCCAGGACATGCCACCCTTCATTATACCGTAGCCCTGGCATCAGAGGGAAACGAAAAGGCAGGTGCTGCGGTGCGCGGCACCGAAGCACCGTGGAGGTGATGCAACCATGTCCGACGTGCGTTACAAACTGATCATGGACGTGGGCGGCGAACGGCTCGGCGCCCTGCTACGGGCTGTCGCCAGCCTGGGGTCGATCAACCGCGCCGCGGCGCAGCTGAAGGTCTCCTACCGGCACGCCTGGGGCCTGATCAAGCAGGCCGAGGAGCAGCTGGGCGCCCCCCTTCTGGAGAAGCGGGTCGGCGGCGCGGCGGGCGGCGGAGCTGCGCTCACCCCGGCGGGACGGGATTTACTGGCCCGGTTTGACCAGGTGCGGACCCTGCTGGCGGATGCCCCGGTGGCGCCGCCAACACGCCCGGTGCTGCTGGCGAGCACCATCGGGCCGGCGGAGACCGGGCTCGTCGGCGCCCTGGAGGAAGCATTCTACCAGGCGACCGGGCTGCTGGTGCGGCACATTGCGGCCGGTACCGGCCAGGCCCTGGAGATTGCGCGGGAGGGGCGGGCTGACCTGGTGCTGGCCCACGCCCCCGACCTGGAGCGCTCCTTCCTGGCCGACGGCTATGGGCTGGAACGCTTCCCACTGATGTACAACGACTTTCTGCTACTTGGCCCTGCCTCTGACCCGGCTGATGCGGGTCAGGCTGCATCGGCCGCCGAAGCTCTGCGGAGGTGTGCTTCGGCCGGGGCGCCCTTCGTCAGCCGGGGGGACCGCTCGGGCACCCACATCAAGGAGCTGGACCTGTGGGCGGCAGCTGGCACTAGCCCGGAAGCCCCCTGGTATTCGATCTGTCCACGGGGATCGATGGGGAGCATGGCGGCCCTGCGCTATGCCGAAGAGCGGCAGTCATACATCCTGGTGGACCGGGCCACCTACCTGGCAGCCCGACAGACCGGGCTGACGCTCTCGGTGCTGTGCGCCGGCGACCCGTCCCTGCGCAACGAGTTTGCCCTGCTTACAGTCAACCCCGCACGGCTGCCCGGGGTCCAGGAGGAGGGCGCCCGGCGGTTTGCCGCCTGGGCGGTCAGCCCTGCCGGGCAGTTGGTGATCCACTCGTTCGGGTTGCCGCAGTACGGCGAACCGCTCTTTTTTCCGGCACACTTTGGACCCTAGCTACATGATGCTATTGACCCGGTCCCCGAAGCACCCCTACACTGAACATATCACCGTTATGCTCAACTGAGCATAACGAAAGAGCAAGAGGGGTGCCCATTCGTGCGCCGAATGATCAGCGTTGCACTTTCCGTACTGCTCCTCGCCGGGTGTGCGGCACAGCAACCCCAGCAGAAGGATCTCATCCTCGCCACCACCACCAGCACCCAGGACAGCGGCCTGCTGGACGTGCTGATCCCGCTCTTCGAGAAGCAGTTCGGCTACCGGGTCAAGACCATCGCCGTTGGCACCGGCCAGGCGCTGGCCATGGGCGACAAGGGCGAGGCCGACGTGCTGCTGGTCCACGCCCCGGCTGACGAGAAGAAGCTCGTCGAGTCCGGCGCCGCCGTGGAGCGCAAGCTGGTCATGCATAACGACTTTATCGTCGTGGGTCCCAAGGCTGACCCGGCGGGCGTCAAGGGCGTCAAGACGGGGGCCGCGGCGCTGAAGAAGATCGCCGAAGCGAAGGCGCTCTTCGTCTCCCGTGGCGACGACTCGGGCACCCACAAGAAGGAGCTCGCGCTCTGGAAGGATGCCGGGGTGAAGAACGAGGGGACCTGGTACCAGCAGTCGGGCTCGGGCATGGGCCAGACCCTGACGATCGCCTCGGAGAAGAACGGCTACACCCTGTCCGACCGGGCGACCTACCTCGCCCAGAAGAAGAACCTGAGCCTGGAAGTCCTGCTCGAAGGGGATGCGCCCCTGCTGAACATCTACCATGTCATGCAGGTCAACCCCGCCAAGTTCACGAAGGTCAACAACGCCGGAGCCAAGGCGTTCGCCGACTTCCTCCTCTCCAGCGGGGGGCAGGACGCCATCAGCAAGTTCGGCGTGGACAAGTTCGGCCAGTCGCTCTTCTTCCCCGACGGCGGGAAGACGGAGGATCAACTGACGAAGGGGAAGTAATGTGCAACTCATCGGGCAGGGACTGCAGCGGGCTGTAGAACTGCTGATCTCAGGAGACCCGGAGCTTTGGCAAGTCACCTTGCTGACGCTCCGGGTCTCCGGGCTGGCAACGCTCATTAGCGTGCTCCTCGGGCTGCCGGTCGGCCTTCTGCTGGCCCTGAGCCGGTTCCCTGGGCGGCGGATCATCGTGAGCCTGGTCAACACAGGGATGGCGCTGCCGCCGGTGGTCGTCGGGCTCTGGGTCAGCATCATGCTGTGGCGGAGCGGGCCGTTCGGCTTCCTGAACATCAGCTTCACGCCGACAGCGATGGTGATCGCCCAGAGCGTCATCGCCGCACCGGTGGTGGCTGGCTTCACGCTCGCCGGCATCGCCCAGCTAAACCCCAAGCTGCGCCTGCAGATCCTGGCACTGGGGGCCTCCCGCTGGCAGCTTTGGTGGCTGTTGATCCGGGAGGCACGGCTGTCGATCCTGGCAGCGGTCATCGCCGGGTTTGGCGCCGTGGTCTCCGAGGTTGGCGCCTCCATGGCCGTGGGCGGCAACATCAAGGACTACACCCGGGTGCTGACCACAGCGACCGTCATGGAGGTCTCCAAGGGCAACTTTGACCTGGCGATCGCCATCAGCGTGATCCTGCTCCTGCTGGCTTACGCGGTCACCCTGGCCCTTACCTTCCTGCAGCAGAGGGGGCGACCGGCGTGATTGAGGTGGCGAACCTGCGGGTGACCAGGGACCGCCGCACCGTGCTAGAGGTGCCCTCGCTCACGGTGGAGCAGGGTGAAATCCTGGCAGTGATTGGGCCGAACGGGGCGGGAAAGTCCACCCTGCTCCAGGCGCTGGCCCTGCTGATCCCCGCTGAGATGAGCCTCACCTTTGCCGGGCGCAAGGCGGACCTCCCCAGGGAGGAACTGGCGCTTCGCCGCCAGATGGCCGTGGTCTTCCAGCAGCCGCTGCTCCTGGATGGCACGGTGGCTGAGAACGTTGCGCTGGGCCTGAAGCTGCGGGGCGTGCGAGATGTGGCAGGCCGTGTTGACCACTGGCTGAAGAAGCTGGGAGTCTCCCACCTGGCCCGGCGGCACGCCCGGGAACTTTCCGGGGGCGAGGCCCAGCGGGTCAGCCTGGCCCGGGCGCTGGCCCTGGAGCCCCGGGTGCTCTTCCTGGACGAGCCCTTCGGCGCCCTCGACGTGCTCACCCGGGCCGGTATCCTCCAGGAACTGCGGGGGCTGCTCAAGGAGGCCGGGGTGACGGCGCTCTTCGTGACCCACGACTTCACGGAGATCCCGCCCCTGGCCGACCGGATGGCGGTGCTCATGGGCGGCGCCATCGTGCAGACGGGCGCACCCCGCGAGGTCTTCGGCGCCCCTGCTACCCCGGAGGTCTCCGCACTTGTACGAGCCGCAGCGGATTTACTCCGTACGCTTGAGCCTGAAGCATTGAAGAAGGGGCTGTGACAAATCACAGCCCCTTTATCATGACTATACCACAAATTGCCTAATATTTCAAGTCTATACGTTCAGTTGGCACTAAGGTAAACTGAAGCGGTTCGACTGGCAGTGAAAGGGAGGGTGTCGTATGGACAAGGAAGACGAGCGTCAGCCGCTGGTTGAGCCAGGCGCCGAGGAAGTCCGGATTGACCTCTCTGTCCCGGAAGGAACCGCCACCGATGACCCGATTCGCATGTACCTCAAGGAGATCGGCCGGGTTCCGCTGCTGTCCGCCACCGAGGAGGTCGACCTGGCCATCCGCATCGAGCAGGGGGATCCTACCGCCAAGCAGGCCCTCATGGAGGCGAACCTGCGGCTGGTGGTCAGCATCGCCAGACGGTACATAGGCCGGGGCATGCCGCTTCTGGACCTGGTCCAGGAAGGCAACCTCGGGCTGATGCGGGCAACGGAGAAATTCGACCACCGGTTGGGCTACAAATTCTCCACCTACGCCACCTGGTGGATTCGGCAGGCGATTACCCGGGCCATTGCCGATCAGGGACGCACGATCCGCATCCCGGTCCATATGGTGGAGACCATCAACCGGCTGAGCCGGGTCTCCCGCCAGCTCCTTCAGGATCTGGGGCGGGACCCCCTGCCGGAGGAGGTCGCCGCCGCCATGGAGACGACGGTGGACCGGGTGCGGGAAATTCAGAAGATCGCCCAGGAGCCGGTCTCGCTGGAGACCCCCATCGGCGAAGAGCAGGATTCCAACCTGGTGGACTTTATTGAGGATCAGGAGGCCCCGGCGCCCGCCGAGGCGGTGGGGCAGCTCCTGCTTCAGGAGCACCTGGGCAAAGCGCTGGAGAGCCTCACCCCCCGGGAAGAGAAGGTGCTCCGGCTCCGGTTCGGCCTGGAAGACGGGCGGTCCCGGACCCTGGAGGAGGTCGGCTACGCCTTCGGCGTCACCCGCGAGCGCATCCGCCAGATCGAGGCGAAGGCTCTGCGCAAGCTCCGGCACCCGACCCGGAGCCTGAAGCTGAAGGATTTCCTGGAGTAACCTGACCCACCCCCGTCGATCGACGGGGGTGATTTTTTCTGGCACAGGGCTTGCATACTTTTGGGACGTTTGCCAGGAATGCGACACCTAGGCCTCCCAGACAGCCCTCAGGTGTCGCTTTCAGCGACAGTGTCGCACCACACCGCCGCAACAGTCGGTGTCATCCCGGCAACAAGGGAGTGAGCGCGCATGATGCAATCGGACTACGAGCGTCTGCTGGCGGACCTGAGAGCCGTGTTCGCAGGTGACCTGACCAGAGTTCTGAACCCCGAGGGCTACGGTGAAGCAGCCCCCCTTGCTGAAGCCATTGGCGGCTGGATGGTGCGTGTCCGCACCGCGATGAACACGCTGGAGACGGCTGTCTACAGGGCGTCCGTACATGAGGCGCTCGGGGTGCTCCAGTCTCGGCAGGTGAGCAGCCAGCTGGCCGAACAGACCCTGGCCGTCGAACAGGTGAACTCCCGGCTGGAGCAGTTGGCCTCCGCAGCCCAACAGGTGGCCTCATCCGCCACAGATTCGTCCCAGGTGGCCGAGGATCTGAAGAATGCCGCCGACAACGGTCTCCATGTTGTTGCCAAGGCCCTGGGTCACTCGGAGAGCCTCGCCCGAGTGAGCCATTCTGCGGGCGAAGCCGTTGGGTCGTTGATCCAGTCCACCCAGGCGGTCAACGCCGCCCTGGGCGCCATCGACCGAGTCACCCGGCAGACCCAGCTGCTGGCGCTGAACGCGGCGATCGAGGCCGCTCACGCCGGGGAGAAGGGGCGTGGTTTCGCCGTGGTCGCCACCGAGGTCAAGAAGCTGGCCGACGACACCGCTGTGTCCATGAGACAGGTGGCCAAACTTGTGCAGGAGATCCGGGGCGCAGGCGACACGGCCGCAGCCGCCATGGCCCAGCTGGGAGAGCTTGCCGAAGCGGTCGCCCGGGAAGGGAAGCTGGCCGAATCCGGCATTCAGCAGATGGATGACCTGGTGCCCGAGGTCGCCCTGCAGTCCCAGACCATGGCGGCAGCCGCCGAAGAGAGCGCCTCCAGCACCGAGGAGATCGCCACAGCCATGGATGTGGTTGCGCAAAGCATTGCCGCGACAACTGGCTCGATGCGCCTAACGGGCAGCGGACAGTTCTCGCGGGATCTGGAGGAGGCGCAGCAGGTGCTGGGCCAGTTCCGGCTCGGGGGCCGATTCGACCAGGTCATGAGCGCCGCTCGAGCGGGTGTGGCCAAGGTTGAGGCTGTGGTGGGCCGGGCGCTGGCCGACGGCCGGATTCAGCCCGCACAGCTCTGGGATACCCGGTATGAGGCCGCCACCCCGGCGGACCTCCAGCGGCTCTTCGACTGCCGCAAGGTGGGGCTGGGAGGGTTCCAGCCACCCAAGTTCAAGCTCTCCTACGACCACACGGTCGACCTGGAGCTGGTGGACCTTCTGGAGCGGTTCCTTGAGCAAGACCGGCAGTTCCAGTACTTTAGCGTGACCGACCTGAACGGGTTCGGCATCGCCCTGCCCCGCAGGCTGGCCCGGGACTGGACGGGCGATGCAGCCCAGGATTTCGCGGCAAACCGCATCAAGCGCATGTTTGAGGATCCCGTCGGGCTGCGGGCAGCACGGGTCGGACTGGGCAACGCCGCCGAGGGACTGCCGCAGCGGAGCAGCATCGAGCAGTTCCGGCGGGCGGGCGCCCCCCTAGAGGGCGCCCCGGACCTTTCCGTCTTCCTGGTGCAGACCAACGCCCGTGACACCGGGGAGGTCGTGCGTGACCTTGCGCTTCCCTTGTACGCCGGCAATCGCCGGTGGGCGACGCTGCGGGTAGGCTACCAGGCCTCCTAAAGCCCCTTCCCAAATCCCATGGGGGGATGTAAAATGGCCGCACACGCTGCCAGGGGAGGCCTCACCGTGACCCGACCAAACATCCTCGTAGTCATGGCCGACCAGATGACGCCCTTCATGACCGGCCCCTATGGACACCCCGTGGCACAAACACCGGCAATGGATGCGCTGGCGGCTAAGGGTACCGTCTTCGAGAACGCCTACTGCAACGCGCCGCTCTGCTGCCCTTCCCGGGCCTCCATGATGACCGGGCGCCTCGGCAGCGCGATTGGCGCCTATGACAACGCCAGCGAGCTGCCCGCCCAAATCCCGACCTTCGTGCATCACCTGCGGCGGGCCGGGTACGAGACCACGCTCTCCGGCAAGATGCACTTCGTGGGTCCCGATCAGCTGCACGGGTTTGAGCACCGGCTGACCACCGACATCTACCCGGCGGGAATCCAGTGGATCCCGGACTGGTCGAAGGGGAATGTCCCGAACCCGTCCAACCGTGGCCCCATGGCGAACCTGCTGGACCAGTCGGGGGTCTGTGACTGGAGCCTCCAGCTCGACTACGACGAGGAGACCCACTTCCGGGCCATGGAGTACCTGCGCCGCGTCGGTCGGGAGGCCAAGGGCGGCAGCAGGGAGCAGCCGTGGTTCCTGTGCGTCTCCTACACCCACCCCCACGACCCCTTCTGCACGACCCGGGCGTACTGGGACCGATACGAGGGCGCCGACATCCCCATGCCGGAGGCCCCGCCTGCCGATCACCAGCCCCACGAGGTGGACGACTGGGTGGATACCTTCCACGGGCTGAAGCAGCGCCCCATGACCGAGGAGGATATCCGCACCGCCCGGCGCGGATACCTGGGGTCGATCTCCTATATCGACGACAAGCTGAAGGACATGGTCGACGCCCTCGATACCTTCGGCATGCGGGAGAACACGATTGTGATCTTCGTCAGCGACCACGGGGAGATGATCGGTGAGCACGGGCACGTCTTCAAGCGCACCCACTACGAGTGGTCGGTCCGGGTCCCCCTGATCGTCTCCGTGCCGGGTCAGGAGGCCAAGGGCGAGCGCATCACCAAGGTGGTCTCCCTGGTGGACCTCTTCCCCACCCTCTTGGACATGGCCGGGCTGGAGATTCCCGCAGGCCTTGACGGACAGAGCGTACTGCCGTTGGTCCACGGTCAGCAGGAGGACTGGCCTGACGAGATGATCTGCGAAAACCTGGGCGAAGGGACGTGGCGGCCTGTCCGTCAGATCCGCCGGGGGCGGTATATGTACGTCTATGTCCATGGCGCCCCGCCCCTCCTCTACGACCTGGAGGCCGACCCGGGCCAGTGGGTCAACCTGGCCGGGCGGCCCGAACTGGCCGAGGTCGAGGCCGAACTGCACCACCAGGTGATGGACGGCCGGGACCCGGTGGAGACGGAGCGGCGGATCCTGCAGGACCAGCAGTCCCGGTTCTTTCTGCGGGAGGCGCTCAGCCAGGGGAGGCCGGCGCCCTGGGACTTCCAGCCGGAGTTCCCGGCCTCGAAACAGTACGTGCGCAAATAAAGAGGTGCGGATGGCCATCAGGTCATCCGCACTTGTTTTACATCGACCAGTTCAGTTCCCAATCGCCCACCGCTAGCTCCTCGCCGCCCGCTACCACGTCCATGCCAGACACTGCGGGGTCCAGGTCAAGGTTGAAGGTGTTCGTCATGCAGGTGTACGGCTCAGGGCTCACGGTGCCCTCGAAGCCGTTGAAGATCAGCCAGTGCCGGTAGGCAGGGGCGACTCGCAGCGAAACGTTCAGCCCGGTGGTGCGGTTGGCCAGCTCGAACCGGCTCCAGCCGTCCGGCTCGGCGCCGGTCAGGGCGTAGCCCTCACCACGCTTCACGGCGTGGACCGGCTGCCATGAGCTGAGGTCGTAGTAGCCCTCTGCGGTGCGGAACTCGCCCGTAGGCAGCCAGTTCTCCGCCTCCCAGATGCGGCCCGGCGTAAGCCGAATGTCGATCTGCTGACCCTCGGGCGCCAGCAGGTAGGGGTGGAAGCCCAGCCCGAACGGCATCGCATCCTGGCCGTGGTTCTTGATCACCGGCGAGCAGCGCAGGGACTTGCCCACCAGGGAGTAGGTCAACTCCAGCACGAACGGGTGCGGAAACTGCCGCATGACATCCGGGTACTCCGCGGCCGTGAAGCGGATCGTCGCCGTGGCGCCGCCCTCCGTGCCCTTGGAGGCGACGCTCCAGGCCCTGCGGAGCGGGAAGCCGTGAATGTGGTTGGGCCCGGCCGAATCGTTCAGATCCAGGTGGTACTCCCGCCCGCCGAAGCGGAACCGGCCGCCTGCGATCCGGTTGGGGGGCATCAGCACCGGCACGCCCCAGCGGGCCGGCCGCTCGGCCAGGGACTGGCTGTCGGGGGCGGTACGGAGCAGCTCGCGCCCCCGGTCGGTCAGGGAGATCAGGTTTCCGCCGAGGCTGGGCACCAGGATCGCAGCGGTCTCGGCTTGGGCATCGGTCAGGCGCAGGGCAGGGACACCCGACCACTCGGTCTCCGTTACAGCAAACCGGGTCATGACTGCACTTCCTTTACATCTCCAGCAGGTTCGTCTCTACGACTGGCCGCTGCGGGTCCAGCGGCACCCGGAAGGTCTTGATCTCGCAGGGGCCAAAGTCGGCCTCGACGTTGCGCCCGAACCTGGGCAGCCGGATCGTGGCCCGGGTGGCAGCCTTGTCGGTCTCGTACGCCCGAATGATCAGGTCGTCGCTGTCCTCGTGCCTCTTGACCACGGTGACCAGCACGTTCTCCTGGTCCACCGAGAGATAGGAGTCGGCCATGGGCAGCGGGCCCGCGTGGTAGGTCTCCACGATTGGGACAGGCGGCTGGTTCAACTCCCAGCCCCGCTTTACGGTACCGGCGCTCTCCCATCCGCCCTCGTGCGGCAGCAGGGAGTAGGTGAAGCGCTGGATTCCCTGGTCCATGAACACGTAGCGCCCATCGGCCGATGGAACGTAGGGGTCATGGTGAGCGTAGATCGGGCTCCTTAGCACGGTCAGGCTCAGTTCCTTCTCCTTGACCGAGTAGCTGTACTTGCCATCGTTCAGGAGGGAGAGCCCGTACATCACATTCGTCTCCTTGACCGTGCCGGACAGGTCGACCCAGTTCTGGCCCGGGTCCTCCTCCCCGTTGGCCGCCCGCTCGATGTGGCCGTAGGCCGTCTCGTAGGTCACCTTGGGGAAGTGCAGGTTGGTGGGGAAGCGGAGCTTCAGGACCTTGAACTGCTCCCGCCAGTCCACCGTCACGTGCACGTCGATGCGGTCCAGTTCCCGGTACATGGTGAAGTCCTGCATTAGGACGGACCGGCCGTACTCGCTCTCCACCCGGATGACGCTCTTGACCGGCCCGTGCTCGATCAGGCGGACCCGGCGGGCCGTGAACGCTCCGACCACGTCACGGAAGGTCGTCTCCCCGTGGCTCCACGTGTCGGTGGGGTCGTGCAGCACGTCTGGCCTGGCGGCGGCGCCCTTGAAGAGCTCAAAGTTGAGGTGCTTGTCCAGCAGGCCCTTAATGTAGCCCGTCTGGGGATCGATCTCCAGCCGGAACCGGCTGTTCTCTAGCACGGTGTCGGTGGCGTCCATGGACTGGGTAGGGAGCTGAGCCGGCTGGGTGAGCACCCGATAGGTGCGATAACCAAGGGCTGGCAGCTCTGCCACGAAGCTGATGCGCTTGCGCCAGCCGTTGACGGTCGCATGGGAGCGGACCACCTGCATGGGAAGCTGGGCGCCCTGCTCATCGATGAGGATGTCGGTCTCCTTGAGCCCGCCATACTCCAGCTCGACGACTTGCTTCACCGGCCAGGTCAGCGGGTTGAAGACCACGATCGGCTTCATGCCCTCGATCGGCTCGATGCCCACCTTCCAGGAGAGCGACTGCAAGGCGTAGTTCAGGTTGCGGCGGGCGATCGACATCGCCTCGCCATGCATGTCCCGGGCGTCGTCATAGGCCGGCTCGATGCTGGTGCCCGCCAGGATGTCGTGGAACTGGTTGAAGAGCACGTTCTTCCAGGCCTGTGCGAAGTCGGTCGGGTAGGGCTGGCCGGTGATCTTCTCCGCCAGGGCGCTCCACTTCTCCGCTGCCACGAGCAGGTTCTCCGCCTGCCGGTTCCAGCGCTTCATGCCCGAGTGCGCCGCGTAGGTGCCGCTCGCCACATGCTGAAGGTCGGTGTGGAGCACCGGAAAGGAGAGCCCTGAGGCTTCCAGGGCGGCAAAGAAGCGCTCTGTGGAGCTGCACGCCATGACCGGGAAGGCCGGGTCCTCGTTCAGCCGCCGGATACATTTGATGTTCTCGATGGTCGGACCGCCGCCATGGTTGCCCACCCCGTAGAAGCACATCAGCTCCGTGTGAGGCGGCTTGATCTCCAGGGCCACCCGGTGTGCGTGACTGTCGAAGGCCTTCCCCGAGGTGAGGTACTCAAAGGGAATGCGGTAGGCGAGCACCCGGGAGCCATCGTCCGACTCCCAATGGAAGATGCGGGCGGGCAGGCCCTTCATGTGCGGCAGCGGCCGCATGAAGACGTAGTAGTCCATGCCGCTCTTCTTGAGGATCTGCGGCAGCATGCCCGTGTGGCCAAAGGAGTCGGGGCAGAACCCCACCCGGGCCATGACGCCCAACTTCTCCTTAAAGAAACGCTGGCCATATAAGCCCTGGCGTACGAAGGACTCGCCGCTGGGCTGATTGCAGTCGGGCTCGACCCACCAGCCGCCGACCACCTCCCAGCGGCCCTCGGCGACCCGCTGCTTGATCTCGGCGAACATATCCGGGTCGTTCTTCTCGACCCACTCGTACTGGGCCGCCGAACTACAGGTGAAGATGAACTCGGGGAACTCCTTCATGCGGTCCAGGGCGGAGCGGAAGGTGGCCTTGACCTCCTGGAACCCCTCGGGCCACTGCCACATCCAGACCGGGTCGATATGGGCGTGTCCAATCATCTGCAGTTTGGTCGACTTCACCGGTGCGGCTCGCCTCCTATTCCCCTTCGCTGTCGGTGACCAGGGCGCCGTGGTTGCCGGTCACATCGGCTGACTTGAGGGCGGCGCCCGCCGGCGGGACTTCGTTGGTCTGGGCCAGCCGCTGCCAGAACCGGGCGCTGTCCTTGGGAATCCGGCGCTGGGTGGGGTAGTCGACGTAGACCAGCCCGAACCGCTGGGTGTAGCCGAAGGCCCACTCGAAGTTGTCCATGAACGACCAGGCGAAGTACCCCTTCAGGTTGCTGCCCGCCTCGATCGCCTTGTGGGCCGCCTCCACGTGTTGGCGCAGGAACTCGACACGCTCCGGGTCGTTCACCTGCCCGTCGGGGCTGACCTGGTCGCTACAGACCATGCCGTTCTCAGTGATGTAGATGGGGACATCTCCGTAGTCTGCCTTCAGCCGCAACAGCAGCTCGGTCAGGCAGTGGGGGACGATCTCCGAACCGGTGGGCGTGGTGGGCACGCCGGGCATACGGTCGTGCACCTTCCAGCCGAGGTCGCTGGTGGGATCGGCCTCGATCGTCCGCCTGCGGTAGTAGTTGACGCCCAGGAAGTCGGCCGGGGCGCCCATGTCCGCCAGGTCGCCGGGCTGGATGAAGTCCAGCGGCCCGACCTTCCCGCTGTAGTATGCCAGCATATCCTCCGGGTACGTGCCCTTCAGCACCGGGTCGAGGAACCAGCGGTTGGTGTAGCCGTCGGAGAGCCGGGCGGCCTCTCGGTCGGCGGCGGAATCGGTCATGGGGTACGTCGGCAGGAGGTTGGGCGCCATGCCGATCTGCCCGGGGTACCCGCCCTTGCGGTAGGCAGCCACTGCTCGCCCGTGGGAGAGCAGCATGTGATGCGAGGCCATCAGCCCCAGCCGCAGGTCCTTGAATCCCGGGGCATGAACCCCGCGGAAATGCCCCAGCATGCTCGCACACCAGGGCTCGTTATGCGTGATCCAGAGCGGAACCTGCTGGCCCAGGGCCTCAAACATGATCGCGGCGTACTCGCCGAAGCGCTCGGCGGTGTCGCGGTTGGTCCAGCCGCCCTCATCCTGGAGCGCCTGCGGCAGGTCCCAGTGATAGAGCGTGACTGCGGGCGTGATACCCCTGGTCAGAAGCCGATCGATTAGCCGCCGGTAGAAGTCCAGGCCGCGCTGGTTGGCCGGCCCTTTGCCCGTCGGCTGAATGCGGGGCCAGGCGACGGAGAAGCGGTAGCCCTTGTAGCCCAGGTCAGCCATCAGGTCCACGTCGGATGCAAAGCGGTGGTAATGGTCACAGGCGACGTCGCCCGTGTCTCCGTTCGCTGTATTCCCGGGCGTATAGCTGAACGTGTCCCAGATCGACGGACCCCGCCCATCTTCCTGTGCGGCGCCCTCGATTTGATACGCAGCGGTCGCAGCTCCCCAAAGAAAGCCTTCCGGAAAGCGCATAGGACTCCCCACTTTCTCTATCACCTGAACTAAGTCGATAGATAGTTTTCGCCTTGCGCCGGAAGAAATCCTTGGGGGCGCCGTCAATTCGCCTCCATCAGCTCGATCAGTTCCCCATCCGGCCCTTCGCAAAAGGCGATGCGCGCTCCGCTGTACACTGGAACCGGCTCCTCATCCAGAAAGGGCACGCCGGCCAAGCGCAGGCGAGTCATCTCCGCAGGCAGATCATCCACCAGAAAGGCGATGTGGTTGACGACCCCCTCCGGCAGGTTGCCAGCCCCCTCCTGCACCAGTTCGATCAGCCCGCCGCGGATCACGAGAAAAGCGAGGGGGTCTCCGTCGAACTCCCCTCGCTCGACCACTCGAAAGCCAAACAACCGACAGTAGAAATCGATGGAGCGCTCCAGATCCCCAACGAGAATCGCCGTGTGATGAAGCTGCATCGTCCTACGCCCCTATAGGATGAGGTTCATATCGCCGAACTCATGCCAAAGGTAACCCATCGCCACCGCTTCGGCGTAGGCCGAGCGAAGGAGGGTCGGCTCCACGAAGGCCGAGAGCAGGTCCAGGTGGCTCGCCTCGGGCTCGTGCAGCCCGGTCAGGAGCCCATCGACCACCCGGAGGGGGAAGCTGCCGTCGATGAAGATATCGGCCCAGCCGGAGCCCGGCTGCACCTCCCCGGTGTGCAGGGCTGAGGTCTCCAGGGTCCGGACCACCGTTGTCCCCACGGCGATCACCCGCCCGCCCCGGCCCTTGGCGCCGGCGATGGCCGCCGCCGTCTCCGCGGGGATGTGGTACTCTTCCGGGGTGTAGCGTGGATCCTTGAACCACTTGTCATCCAGGAAGTAGCTGAGCCCTGCGTGCAGCGACAGGAAGGTAACCGCCACGCCCTTGCGCCGCAGCCGCATCAGCAGCTCCCAGGTGAAGGAGCGGCCGGCGGAGGGCATCTCCACGGAGCCGGGCACCGAGGCGAACACGGTCTGGTAGTAGTCGAGGTCCCAGGGCTCGTGGATATACTCGTACCGCACGGGCTGCCCGATCCGGTAGAGCGTGTCGTAGAGGGCGGAGCCCTCGCGGGAGAACCGGATGACCGACAGGGGCTCCAGCTCGGAATGGAAGGTGACCGTGGCCGACAGCCCCTCGGGCAGTAGGAGCAGGGTTTCGGCCCGGATCGGCGCCGGGCTCACCAGCAGCGCCCGCCACTCCCCTCCACCCAGCCGGTGGGCCAGGCGGATCTCCACCGGCAGCCCGTCGGGACCCGAAGCGGGGAGCACGGCCGGCAAGGTCCGGCTGTTGTTGAGCACGAGCACATCCCCGGGGAGCAGGTAGTCAGCCAGGCGGTCGAACTGGGTGTGCATGGTCTGGCCTGTGGCCCGGTCCAGGGTCATCAACCGGACCTGATCCCGCCGCAGCCCCCGCCGCTCGGGCGGCGCCGAGGCGTTCAGCTCAGGAGGCAGCTCGAAGGTGAAGGCCCTCATTCGGCGCTCCCCCCAAACTCCTGCGCCCGGAAGCGCTGACCGTTGATCGACCGGGAGCGGTCCGATGCGAGGTAAACAAACACCTCGGTCACATCCTCGGGGCGGGCCAGCTCATAGTCGCAGTCCGGCACGGCCAGGGCGTGCATGGCGGTGTCCATTTCACCGGGGTCGACCATGTTGACCCGCACCCCGGTCTCGGCCAGCTCGGCAGCCCAGGTCTCGGTCAGGCCCTCGAGGGCGAACTTGGAGACGCCGTAGGCGCCCCACCCGGCGAAGCCCACGGAGCCCGCCTCCGACGTGACGTTAATGACCGAGCCCTCGCCCCGCTGGAGCATGGCGGCCAACACCTGGCGGGTGACCAGGAAGGGGCCGACGGCGTTTACCTTCAGCACGCGCTCGAAGTCCTCGGCGGGGTAGTCCAGGAGCATCGGCATGGGGCTCGGCCCAAGAATCGAGGCGTTGTTGACGAGGATGTCGATCCGGCCGAACTCCTGCAGCGTAAGGGAGACGAGCCGCTCCACATCGCGCAGCTCTGAAACATCGCCCCGGACCGCCAATACCCGGGCGCCCATCGCCCGCAGTTCCTCGGCGACGGCCTCCAGGGCCGCCCCGTCCCGGGCGCCGATGGCCAGGTTGGCGCCCTCCCGGGCATAGGCATGTGCCACCGCACGCCCCAGACCCCTCGAAGCCCCCGTGATCAAAGCTACCTGACCGACCAACTCTCCCATTCCCGATCACCCTCCGCATCGTACTTATTAAACATCTTCGTTGTGTTTATTATATGGGAGGGGTTCCCTCGGCGCAAGGTATTATTCAACATTTGTGTTGAATATGTGAAAGGCGCACGGCTGCTATAGCCGTGCGCCTGGTTCCTCTACTTGCCCTGAAGACCTTGCTTGAACGCCTCCAGGTATTCTTCTGTTTCGTCGAGCCAGTAGCGCCGGCCCGGGGTGCCCTTCTTCCCCTCCCGGTAGTCGAAGTCGGCGTAGCTCCACCAGACGGCCGCCTTGATCTCCGGGTAGTCGGGCAGGTGCTTGAACATGTCGCGAATCCACTGGGCCTTGTCGCCCCCCACCGAGCTGCTGGCGAACTCAGTGATCATCCAGGGAAACCGGTGGTAGATGGGCCGGTAGTGCGCCGCGATCTCCGAGTAGATCTCCGCAAAGGAGCGCCACCCTTCGCCGGTAACATCGCGGAAGTAGGTGCCCGTGTTGTAGCCGGTGATCCCCAGTACCTGAACATACTGGTTGCCCGGGTAGTAGGAGATATGGGAGTTCCAGTTGGTCGGCGGGTAGCTCCGGTCGTTCGGGTTGAAGATCCAAATGGCGTTCTCGACCTTCTCCTCCTGGAAGATGTCGAAAATCCGGCGCCAGACCTTGATGTAGATGTCGGGGTCGCTGAGCGTCAGCACACCGCTGTACTGGGACCAGTCGGTGTTCATCTCATTGTTGAGGCGGAACAGGAACGGGTGTCCGAACTCCCGGGCGGCCCGGGCGAACTCCCGGATCGCTCCGTCCATCTGCCCGTCCAGGACCTTGAAGTTGGCGTTCGCGCGAGGCTCGTTGTCGTTGTTGCCCTCTGCCACCTGCATGGTCAGCTCGACGACCTGTCCCCGCTTGTGGGCCTGCCGCATGCCTTCCAACGGGAAGGGATAGCCCAGGTAGGTATAGTGCAGGAGGATTGGAAAATGGAAGTCCAGCTTCTTCTCAACCTTGGCCACCGGGCTGTAGTCGCCCGTGAGCGCCCAGGGGTAGAAGAAGCCCCACGTAATCTCACGGCCGGCGACCAGGCGCTCGTAGAACGCAGCGGTCTCTGCGTTCCACTTGGGCAGCTGGGGCCGGAAGCCCAGTTGGTCTGCAACCTTGCCCCTGGCAGGGATCTTCTGAAAGGACTCCAGCACCTGGCCGATGGTCGCCCGATGCTTGGCCAGGGATTCGGTCCGGAAGAAGAAGTTGTAGAACTCCCGGCCCTCCGTGATCATGTACGCAAATACATAGGAGTTCTGCTTCTCCGTGCTGCCAGCGGCGGGGCGCCGTGTGAAGCTGATCAGCCGGGTACGGCGGCCGGCGATCGTCAGCCACTCGTCCTCGTGGAGTTCGATGTTGTTACTCTCACGATAGGTGGGGTTGCTGATGAATCGGTTGAGGTAGTCGGCAAAGTACATCTCCAGATCGTCGTACGGCGAACGCTCCCGCGAGATCTTGATGTCCAGGCCGTCGCCGGAAGCGCGCACAAAGGCCGACGACATCGAGAAGTCGAGCGAGAGGCCCTTCGGCAGCTCAATGGCGTAGCCATCGGGGTGGTTCAGCACCTGCTGCTTCTCCCCCTTGGCGACCACGACGTGGCCCTCCTGCGGGGTAGGCTCGGGCTTTGTGGACCCAGGCTTGGTTGACTCAGGTTTTGCCGGTTCGGGTGTGGGTGCCGGGTCCTTCTCTGGCGTCATCCCGGGCGGAACCGGGTCGGGCGCCTTGGTGACCTCCGGCGGGGCCTTGTGTTCGGAGGGCGTCGAATGGGGGGACTGGGCCGGCACGTTGTCGCCGACTTGGGGCGGGTTTGCCGGGCCAGCGCAGGCTCCGAGCATTTGCACCAATAGGAGGAGGCCAACGATCGGTCTGGCTAAACGCATTCTGCCAGAGTCTCCTTCGCAATAGATGGGGCCGTATAGCCGTGATTACTGTAGCATGGGTGCAATCTTATTACAATCGAACAGAATGCAGGAAGGGATGTCGAAACTTGATGTTTTTCCTCGGAGTCCGCCTCCTTCTCCAGGAGGAGAAGGGCTCGTCTCAGCGCTGAGAGCCAACTTAGTCCCAATACGCTAAAGACCGCAGTTTTGGCTTCAAAAAGCCACGCCCCAACGGTGGATTGCGGTTCACCCGTGGTCGCGGGTTATATTGTGAAGAGAATCACGAACCAGAGGAGGCGCGACGGCATGCAGGCATGGACAGGCTTTATGCCCGGCCCCTGGCAGCGGCAGATCGATACCCGTGACTTTATTCAGCGCAATTACACCCCGTACGAGGGTGATGATTCATTCCTGGCCGGTCCCACCGAGCGCACCAAGGCGCTGTGGGCCAAGGTGTTCGACCTCTTCCAGGCGGAGCAGGCCAAGCAGGCCCCGCTGAAGATCGATACGCAGACCGCCTCGTCGATTCTCGCATACGGCCCGGGCCACGTAGACCAGGAGCTGGAGCTGATTACCGGCCTTCAGACCGACGAGCCGGGCAAGCGCTCGCTCTATCCGTACGGCGGCTGGCGCATGGTGGAGGACTCCCTCCACGCTTACGGCTACGAGGCCAACCCCGAGATGCGTGAGGTCTTCGCCAAGCACCGGAAGACCCACAACCAGGGCGTCTTTGACGCCTACACCCCCGAGATGAAGCTGGCCCGCAAGAGCGCCATCATCACCGGCCTGCCGGACGCCTACGGCCGGGGCCGCATCATCGGCGACTACCGCCGTGTCGCCCTCTACGGCGTCGATCGGCTGGTCGAGGCCAAGCAGCTGGAGCTGACCTGGACCGAGCCGGACAACATGGACGAGGCGACCATCCGCCAGCGGGAGGAGCTGGCCGAGCAGATCAGGGCCCTGGGCGAGCTGAAGGAGCTGGGCGCCTGCTACGGCCTGGAGCTGGGCCGCCCTGCCGAGACCGCCCGCGAGGCGATCCAGTGGCTCTACATGGGCTACCTGGCGGCCATCAAGGAGCAGAACGGCGCCGCCATGTCGATCGGCCGAATTTCCACCTTCCTGGACATCTACATCGAGCGCGACCTGCGCCAGGGCGCCATCACCGAGGCGGAGGCCCAGGAGTTGGTCGATCAGCTGATCATGAAGCTCCGCCAGGTCTCCTTCCTCCGCACCCCCGACTACAACGCCCTGTTCAGCGGCGATCCCACCTGGGTCACCGAGTCCATCGGCGGCATGGGCCTCGATGGCCGGACGCTGGTGACCCGCAGCAGCTTCCGGTTCCTCCAGTCGCTCTACAACCTGGGGCCGGCGCCGGAGCCCAACCTGACCATCCTGTGGTCGACCGCTCTGCCCGAGGGCTTCAAGCGGTTCGCGGCCAAAGTCTCCATCGACACCAGCGCCACCCAGTACGAGAACGACGATGTGATGCGGCCCTACTGGGGCGACGACTACGGCATCGCCTGCTGTGTGAGCGCCATGCGCATCGGCAAGCAGATGCAGTTCTTCGGCGCCCGGGCCAACCTGGCCAAGTGTCTGCTGTACGCCATCAACGGCGGTATCGATGAGAAGCTGGGCGTCCAGGTCGGCCCGAAGCTGCCGCCGCTGACCGGCGACGTGCTGGAGTACGGCGAGGTGCGGGAGCGCTTCAGCCAGATGATGGACTGGCTCGCTCGCCTGTACATCAACACGCTGAACGTCATCCACTACATGCATGACAAGTACTTCTACGAGCGGCTGGAGTTCGCGCTGCACGACCGGGATATCTTCCGCACCATGGCCACGGGCATCGCCGGCCTTTCGGTGGTGGCGGACTCCCTGTCGGCGATCAAGCACGCCAAGGTGATGCCGATCCGCAATGAGAAGGGCATCGCCGTGGACTTCAAGATCGAGGGCGAGTACCCGGCTTACGGCAACAACGATGACCGGGTCGACACCCTCGCCCAGGAGGTCGTGGAGGAGTTCCTTGCCCGCCTGCGCAAGCACAAGCCCTACCGCAACGCCGAGATCACCCTCTCGGTGCTGACGATCACCTCAAACGTCGTCTACGGCAAGAAGACGGGCACCACGCCAGACGGGCGGCGTGCGGGCGAGCCCTTCGCCCCCGGCGCCAACCCGATGCACGGCCGTGACGTGAAGGGCGCCCTGGCCTCCTGTTGCTCGGTGGCCAAGCTGCCCTACCGGTACGCCCAGGACGGCATCTCCTACACCTTCTCCGTGGTGCCCTCGGCGCTTGGCAAGACCCCCGAGGTGCAGACGGCCAACCTGGTCGCCATTCTGGACGGTTACGCCAGCCAGGGCGGGCACCACATCAACGTGAACGCCCTGACCCGGGAGACGCTGCTGGATGCCATGGAGCACCCGGAGCTCTACCCGCAGCTGACGATCCGTGTCTCCGGCTACGCCGTGAACTTTGTGAAGCTGAACCGTGAGCAGCAGCTCGACGTGATCAGCCGCACCTTCCACGAACGCATGTAATGAGGTGATGGCCCATGGCTCTGACCTTGCCGCTTGAGACTCCGAGGGTCACACGGGTTGGTCGCATCCACTCTGTCGAGAGCTGCGGTGCGGTTGACGGTCCCGGCCTGCGCTACGTGGTCTTTACCCAGGGCTGCCCGATGCGCTGCCGTTACTGCCACAACCCGGACACCTGGGGTCGGCGGGGAGGCCGGGAGGTCTCCGTGGGCAACCTGGTGGACGAGATTCGCTCCTACGTGCCCTTCATGAAGGCGTCCGGGGGCGGTGTGACCGTCAGCGGCGGTGAGCCGCTGCTCCAGCCCGAGTTTGTGGCCGGCCTCTTTGCCGAGTGCCACCAGCTGGGGATTCACACCGCCCTGGACACCAGCGGCTACGTCGACCTGGAGCAGGCCTTCCCCGTCCTGGAGCACACCGACCTGGTCCTGCTGGACATCAAGCAGATCAACCCGGAGAAGCACAAGGCGCTCACCTCGGTCACCAACGACCGGGTCCTGCGCTTCGCCCGCCTGCTGGCCAACCTCGGCAAGCCCATGTGGATCCGCCACGTGGTGGTGCCGGGCCACTCGGACGCTCCGGAAGATATAGAGGCCCTGGCCGACTTTGTCGCTACTCTTCCGTCGGTGGAGAAGGTGGAGCTGCTGCCCTACCACCTGCTGGGGAAGCACAAGTGGGAGGCCCTCGGGGTCCCCTACACGCTGGAGGGCGTCGAGCCCCCGCCCGTGGAGACCCTGACACGGATTGCGCAACAGTTCGCCAGCCGCGGCATCACCGCGGTGTACTAAACGCTAGAAAGGTTGAGAATATGGCTGGCGGTTCCGCCTCCACTACCCACGCATACACGCCCGCTGAGATTGCACACAAGGCCGAACTGGCGGGGGTCGATAAGGCCAACGTGTCCTTCCCCGCCATGGCTACCCTGGCAACCCTGGCCGGCGCCTTCGTGGCGTTGGGGGCGGCCGCCTTCCAGGCCGCCACGGCGGGTTGGACCGGCAGCTACGGCGCCCAACAGGCGCTTGGCGGCCTGATCTTCAACATGGGCCTCCTGCTCTGCTCCGTCGCCGGCGCTGAACTCTTCACGGGTAACAGCCTGCTGATCATGCCTGCGCTGACCCGGAAGATCTCGGTGGGGAAGATGCTCCGGAACTGGGGCATCGTCTACACCTTCAACATGTTGGGGTCTGTGCTGGTGGCCTTCTTGCTGTACCGGGCCCATCACTGGGCCGGCGGCGACAACGCTGTCGGGGTGCGGGCCCTGGCCATCGCTGCGGGCAAGGTCTCCTACAGTTCCGAGGTGATCTTCTTCCGGGGCATCCTGTGCAACATGCTGGTCTGCCTGGCCGTCTGGATGGGCTACGCCGGGCGCAGCGTTACCGATAAGGTGATGGCCTACCTCCTGCCCATCGCCGGGTTCGTCGCTGCCGGCTACGAGCACTCGGTGGCCAACATGTTCTACATCCCCTATGCGATGATGCTGAAGGGGCAGGCGGAGCTTACGGCGCTGCCGGGTGTGCCCATGGCCAAGCTTGGCTACCTGACCATGGCTGGTTTCGGACGGAACCTGCTTTGGGCGACCCTCGGCAACCTGGTCGGCGGGGTGCTGATGGTGGGCGTGGCCTACTGGTACGTCTATCTCAAGAAGTCGCGGTCCGCTGAACTCCACCAGGCCGGCGCCCAGCGTGCCTTCGGGGACTAAAAAAACGGGGGTCACCCCGTTTTTTCGCGTCCAGGCGTCAGCCTTGCTCCACCAGGATCATTACGTCACGCCCAGGCAAGACGATCTTCCCGGTGATTAGCTGGCCGCGGAGAAGGTCCACCTGCGACCTGGCCCCCAAGTCGATCTCGACTGGAGCGGGGTTGTGGTTCAGCACAAAGGTGAGCGCCTGTCCGTCCTTGCTCCGCTGCGTTACCTCCACGCCGGCCGGCACCCGCATTAGCGGCTGGATTCCCTGCTCGGCGCAGATGTGGGTGAGCAGACGGGTCACAAAGGGAGCCTCCGGGTCGGTGCCCACATACCAGGCCCAGCCCTTCCCGAACCGGTTCCGCGTCAGCGCGGGGGTCCCGGCATAGAAGTCCTGGCCATAGACACCCACCACCTCGGCCGTCTCCGCATGCATGACGCTGCAAAGCAACCCGGCCCCGTGGGTGCCCGCCAGAGCCGGTACCGTACCCTCCACCCGGATCTCGTTGCGCATCCCGGGGAAGAGCGGATCGAGCTCCTCGACCCAAACCCCCGTGACCTTCCGCAGCTCACCAGGATAGCCGCCCGGCACAACACGGTCGTTCTCGTCGACCATGCCGCTCATGAACGTGGCGAGTAAGGTGCCGCCGCGGGCGACAAACGCCTCCACCTTTGCGGCATAGCCGGGTTGCATCAGGTACGCCACGGGGGCGACCAGGACGGCGTACTTGTCCAGGTCCATCTCCGGGCTGACAAAGTCGACGGGGATATTCTGCTCCCAGAGGACCCGGTAGTACTTCTCTACCTGGGGGAGATACTTGAGATCCTTGCTGGGGCCAGCTGAGAACTCCAAGGCCCACCAGTTCTCCCAGTCAAACAGGATCGCCACCCGCGCCTCGGTCCTGCCATCGATCACGGCATCGCCCAGGGCGGCGAGTTCCCGGCCCAGCTCAGACACCTCCCGAAAGACCCGGGTGTGCTCGTGGCCGGCATGGGGGATGACCGCGCCGTGGAACTTCTCCAGCGCCCCGAGCGACTGGCGGAGCTGGAAGTACATGATCGTGTCGGCGCCGTGGGCCACCGCCTGGTAGCTCCACAGCCGCAAGTCCCCGGGACGCTTCAGTCCGCAGTAGGCGGCCCAGTTTACCTGGCTGGGGGTCTGCTCCATCAGCATGAAGGGCTGGCCGCCCCTGAGGCCGCGCATCAGGTCGTGCCACAGGGCATAGCCAGCGATATCCTGGTCGTTCTGCGGGTAGGCGTCCCAGGAGACGATGTCCAGGTACCTGGCCCACTTGAAGTAATCGAGATCCTTGAAGCGGTGCATCAGGTTGGTGGTCACCAACACGTCGGGCGAATGCCGCTTGATCGCCTCGTACTCCAGCCGGTAGCAGTCAAGGAGGCTGTCAGACTGGAACCGGCAGTAGTCCAGGGAGATGGGCTGGAAGGCCGTTCTGTCCGGAGAATACTGCTCGCTGAGCGCATTGGGCGGAACGATCTCCTCCCAGTCAAAGAATGTGTGGTTCCAGAACGCCGAGGTCCACCGCCGGTTCAGTTCCTCCAGCGTGCCGTACCGTTTCTTCAGCCAGACGCGAAATGCTTCGGCGCAGTTGTCGCAATAACAATAGCCGCCGTATTCGTTGCTGACGTGCCACGCCACCAGGGTGGGATGGTCCTTGTACCGCTTGGCCAACTCTTCCGCCAACCGCTCGGAGTAGTGCCGGAAGGTGGGGCTGTTGGGACAGGAGTTGTGGCGCCTGCCGAAGCGGCGTTTCCGGCCCTCGAAGTCGACTCGGAGCACATCCGGATACCTGCGGGCCATCCAGGCCGGGTGGGCAGCCGTGGAGGTGGCCAGGCACGCGTAAACCGACTGCCGACCCATCAGGTCCAGCACGTCATCGAGCCAACTGAAGTCGTACCGTTCCTCTTCGGGCTGCAGTTTGGCCCAACTGAATACCGGCAGCGTAGCCACGTCGATATGAGCCAGCTTAAACAGGCGCATATCCTCCTCCCAGACCTCGCGGGGCCACTGGTCGGGATTGTAGTCGCCGCCGTACCACACCTTGGGTAGCTTTGCATTGATCACGAATGGATTCCTCCCATGAAGGGTCGGTAAAAGCAAAAGGAAGCATAAAGCGGCCGTGCAGGCGACTTTACGCTTCCAGTCACACGAGGGGGCCTCGTCGTTCCTGACATATGGTGGGCCCTGCAGGATTCGAACCTGCGACCAACCGGTTATGAGCCGGCAGCTCTAACCACTGAGCTAAGGGCCCGAAAAAGGGTTGCACTCTATTGTACGTGACGCCGACGGTCGATTCAAGAGATGCTCATGGCCAAAAACCGGGCGGACATGCAAAAAACAGGCGCTGATGCGCCTGCTTTGCCTTTGGCTCCGGCTGTAGGATTCGAACCTACGACCCTCCGGTTAACAGCCGGATGCTCTACCGCTGAGCTAAGCCGGAATGAACATGTCGTAACTATAGCATAGGGTGTTGCAGAGCGTCAATTTCTATGCGGTCCCCGGCGGCCGAATATCACATCAAAAAATGTTGTTGAAACCCCTTGACCTGGGAGCATAGATCAACTATCTTTTATATCAGAAAAACTTGATGCGGAGGCCGATACGCTTGAACTACGTTGGAGCACTTCTACTGAAGGCCCTGGGCCAGGTGTGGCACACCTTCTCAGGCAACTGGCCGCTCCTGGTGCTGAGCGCCCTCGTGGCTGCCCTGCTGAAGACGTACCTCGACCAGGCCAAGGCAGCGGCCTTTCTCAAGCGGCACCAGGGCGCCGGCATGGTGGGCGCCGTAGCCGTGGCGGTGTCGACCCCGCTCTGCTCCTGCGGGACCACCGCCGTCATTTTGGGCATGATGGCCAACCTGCTCAGTTGGGCGCCGATCGTGGCCTTCATGGTCGCCTCGCCGCTCACCTCGCCCCAGGAGCTGTTCCTGAGCGCCGGGCTCTTCGGCTGGCCCTTCGCCACCACCTTCTTCGTGGCCTCGATCGCCCTGGGCTTTGCCGGCGGGCTTGTCGCCAAGGCGCTGGAGTCCCGGGGCTGGCTGGACGGTCAGGCCAGGTTCCGCCCAGTAGCCGGCGGCTCGGGCGAGGCCGTGGCTGGAGCAGCGCCCGCCCCGGTGACAGCGGCGCCCAGGCCCGGCCTCCGTGAGGTCAGCCGTGAGTTCTTCCCGCTCCTGGGCCGGCTGCTCGCCTTCTTCCTGGTCTTCGCCTTCATCGGCTATATACTGAACGGTCTCATCCCGGCGGAGTGGGTCACCAACCTCTTCGGCAGCGGCCGAGTCTACGGGGTGCCGCTAGCGGCCACCCTGGGCGTGCCGCTCTACATCAACACCGAGGCATCGCTGCCGCTGGTCCGCTCCTTCATGGACCTGGGCATGAGCCCCGGCTCCGCCCTCGCCTTCCTGATCACCGGGGCCGGCACCTCCATCGGGGCGATCGCCGGCGCCCTTACCATCGCCCGCTGGCGGGTGGTCGGCATCGTGGTCGGCACGCTCTGGCTCGGTGCCATCGCCTTCGGGTACCTCTTCAACGCCCTGCTGCCCCTCGGTCTCATCTAAGTCCAATCAAAGGAGAGATGTCACCATGACGAACCAGATCGTGATCGTGCTCAAGAAGGCTGTTGGGCTCCCCACCGGAAAGGGCGGCAACTGCTGCGCTACAGCTCAGGACGAACAGAGTGCGGTTTCACAAGCGTGCTGCGCCACGGTTGAGGCCTGCTGCTCCACCAACACCTCCCAGGTCGGTCAGAGCTCCTGCTGCAACTGATCCACGCGAACCGGCCCCGCCGCCGACCTAGGCAGCGGGGCCTCTTCATGTCTTCAGCTGTTAGAAGGAAGTAAGATCGCCCTTACCGTAATATTTTATTCCGAATGTTAGACCAGGGAGGGGTCGATATGCGTCCGAGTTGGACACGGCGCTCCTTTGCTGGCATCTACCTATGGTCGGCGGTCTGCCTGGGGACGGCATCGCTGTTGCTCTATCAGCCCGAGTGGTCCCGCCTTCCCGGTGAGCTCGCCACCCTGGTGCTCCTGTTCGGGCTCGCCGAGTACTTTCCCACCCGGGTCCGGGTCGGGGCGATCTCCTTTAGCTTCTCCATCGCCTTTGCCGCCTTCTTGCTCTACGGCGTCGGCGGCGCCGGCTGGACCGCCGCCCTCGGCACCATCGCAGCCAACGTGGCACGGCGGAGGTCCTGGCGGGTCACCTGGTTCAACGGTGCGCAATTCGCCCTGGCCACCCTGGCCGCCGGCCTTCTCTCCAACTGGGTTGCCGGACCGGTCAGGCTGGGAAACCTGCTTGCCCCGCTGACGGCCTACATTGCCACCTATTACGTGACCAACAACTGCATGGTCGATGGCCTGCTCTGGTTGCGGCTGAAGGTCTACCGCTTCCAGGACTGGTGGATCAAGACCCGGTACGAGGCCCTGTCCGCCCTGATCTCCTTCGGCTATAGCCTGCTGATGATCATCCTGGCGCCCCAGGACCGGGGGCATGACCCGCTGGCGCTGATCTTCTTCTTCCTGCCCCTCCTCACCGTGAGCACCTTTGTGCGGCTCCTCACCCATCTCTCCCACTTTGCCGGCAACATGGCCACGCTGATGGAGGTCTCCACCCTCGTCACGTACTCGCCCGAGTCGCGGGCCCTGGAGACGGCCCTGAGCCACCTGGATGCCTTCGATGAGTACACCTACGCCGCGATCTACAAGGTTGACGGAGACGGGCTCTCGCTCCACGCCGTTCGCGGCCCTGCCCCCGCCGACCGGATGCCCCTGGGCGAAGGGCTGTCCGGCTGGGTCGCCAGGCACGGCTCGGCGATCGTCACCGGGGATGCCCGGCAGGATCCCCGCAATACCCTGGGGGAGGGCGCCCACGAGGGCGTGCAGGCCATGGCGGCCTTCCCGCTGGCCAGCGGCGGCCAGGTGATCGGGGTCTTCACCGTGGCCAAGGAGCGCAGCCATTCGATCCAGCCGGAAGATGTCCGCCTGCTGACGATCGTCAGCAACCTGCTGGCGGCGATCCTGCGCAACCTGGACCTCGCCCAGCATCGGGAGCGCCTGCTGCTGGAGCAGGAGCGCAACCGGCTCGCCCGGGAGATCCACGACGGGCTGGCCCAGTCCCTGGCCGGCTCCTTGCTGCAAATGGACCGCCTGGAGCGACTGGTAGAGAGCGACGCCAAGGGCGCCCGCCGCTTCCTGGGAACCCTGCGGGAGCACCTGCGGGAGACCCTGCTGGAGGTGCGCCGCTCGATCTACAACCTGCGCCCCTCCCCGCTGGAAGAGAACGGCCTGATTGAGACCCTGCGCCACGAAGTACAGAAACTGAGCGACACAGCGCCGGCCAACGTGCGCCTGGAGGTGCGGGGCGAACAGCGCCGGCTCTCCTCCCTGGTGGAGGACGAGGTCTTCCGCATCGCCCAGGAGGGGCTCGCCAACGCCCTGAAGCATTCCGGAGCGAGCGAGATCACCCTGACGCTGCAGTTCCAGGAGGATCAGCTGCGGCTGACAGTCCGGGACAACGGCCAGGGCTTCCTGCTGGTGGACGCCGTCCGGGGCGCCCGGGACCGGCAAAGCTTCGGCTTGGTGGGCATCAGCGAACGGGCTGAGCGGCTGGGCGCCAGCTTCGAGGTTGACTCCCGCCCAGGCGCCGGCACGAAACTGATGGTCGATATCCCCTTGATGGGCGAATGACGGGAGGGAGCGAGGCATGGACCCCATCCGAGTCTTGCTGGTAGATGACCACGCCATGCTGCGGGACGGCCTGCGCAACATCCTGCAGATGGAACCCGACATCACGGTGGCCGGGGAGGCTTCGGACGGCGAGTCCGCCGTCCGCCAGGCCGAGCAGCTGCAGCCGGACGTCGTGCTGATGGATATCAACCTGCCCGGCATCGACGGGATTGAGGCCACCAGGCGGGTGCGACTGGCCAGCCCGGGCTCCTCGGTGATCATCCTCTCCATGCACAACGCTGACGAGTTTCTCTTCGCGGCCATCCGGGAGGGCGCCGCCGGCTACCTGCTCAAGTCCCTTCCCTCCAGCGAAGTGGTCCGGGCGGTGCGGGCGGCGGCCCGGGGCGAGTCGCTGCTGGACCCGGCCATGGCCCGCAAGCTGATGGAGGGATACGCCAGCCTCCTCCGCCGCAGCCCCGCCGAGGAGCCCGACGAGCCCGAGGAGCACGACCTGACGCCCCGGGAGAAGGAGGTCCTGGACATGGTGGTCCAGGGCGCCAGCAACCGGGAGATCGGCGAGAAGCTCTTCCTCAGCGAGAAGACGGTCAAGCAGCACATGACCAAGATCCTGCGGAAGCTCGGGGTGCGCAGCCGCTCCCAGGCCATCATCCACGCAGTGAAGAGCGGGTTGGTCAAATAAAGACACGGTGCTCGGCAGCCTGATCGCGTACGATCGGCCACCGGCACCGTGTTTTCATTGGCGGCCGCAGACAACGGGATGGGCGAGCCGCCAAAGGCTTATTCACTCAGGTAGGCGTTGTAGAGGCGGGTGATCGCCACGGCGTACTGGGCCCGGGTCACCTTCTCCTGGGGCCGGAAGGCGGCATGTGCCGTGGGCTGCAGGTCGAAGGGACCCTGGGTCACCGTGAAGTAGGCGTTCAGAAGGTTCAGGTCGAGTGCCAGCTGCACGTAGCCACGGAGTTCGGCCGGGATCTGGCCACCGTCCTCGATGGGAATCCGGCTGCCGCCGTACTGCACCGTGACCGCTGAACCGTTACGGGCGGTCGCCTCCGCTTCGAGCCCCAGGCTCTGGACCAGGGAGTAGGCGAGTTCCGCCCGGCGGACCGCCTGGGTCGGGGCGAACTGGCCGGGCGCCGCCGGGAGCATCACGCCCCGAGCGGTCTGCGCCTGGTCCCGCAGGGCGGCGCCGCGGGCCGCCACGGCCTCGGCGAATGGCGCATCGGAAGCGGCCACGTCGGTGAAGGTCGGCGTGGCCGGCAGGTACTGCCGCACCTCGGCGCCCATCATCAGGTAGTTTGCGAGGTCCCGGCGGCTAAGCTGCTCATCAGGCCGGAAACGCCGGCTCGAGTCGCCGTCCACCAGGCGCTTGCTGACCGCCAGCTTAATGGCGGTTTCGGCGGGGTGCCCCGCTATATCGGTCAAGCCCGTGTACCCGCTCTCACGGGTCTGGGCGATGTAGCCCTCCACCTGTTCAGGCAGCGCCGCGCCCCCGGAAAGGCCCTTCAGCTGAAGCGTCCAGGCGCCGGGAGCCGGATCGGTGACCGTCACGGTCCGATCCGGGTAGAGGGCGAAGAGGACACTGACCCCCGAGCTATAAGTGGCGCCGGACGGCGAGGTCAGCACAACGTTGATCGTGTTGCCCGTGGTGGCGAGCAGCCCCAGGGCCTTGGCCCGCACCACCAGCTCGGCGGTGCCGGGCGCCACCGTAAACGGCACGGCCTCAGAGGCGCCCGCCAGCGGGTCGTAGGTGGCTGCAAAGGCCGCTCTCGTCGTACCGGAGGTGACGGTGCTGTTGAAGGTGCGGGTGAGGTTCAGGGTCTCGCCGTACGGCTTGGCTCCGAAGGCCCGGTCCACGGCAGCGTAGGCGTTGACGTAGCCGGCGCCCGCCTCCCAGGGCTCACGTCCCGGCATGTTGGTCGCCGTATCCTGGAGGATCTGTTTGACCTCCAGCGGGCTCAGGGCGGGGTTGGCATCGAGCACCAGCGCTGCGATACCCGCCACGTGGGGCGCCGCCATCGAGGTGCCGCTCATGGTCGTGTAGTAGGGCAGGTAGGCCGGCTCAATCAGGTTGATGTCGTCGGGGGCGCCCAGTGCGGAGACCGGGGCCACCACCCGGGTGGAGACGATGCTCACACCCGGTGCGGTCACGGTGGGGCGGTCCTCCCAGGTGTAAGTCTGGCCGTCGACGGTAACCGCGCCGCCCTGCCCCTTGACGCCCCGGGAGGAGAAGTCCGCCAGGCGCCCCTGCTTATCACCTGCGGCTACCGTGACCACCCACGGAGCCTTCTTGTAGTTGCCGCTGATGGTGGCCTCACCGGGGCCGGAGTTGCCTGCCGAGAAGACGACTACGATGTTGCGGTCGAAGCAGAGCTTCGTCGCCACGTTGACCGGGTCGGCCGGATCGAAGGGGGTGCCCGTGTCGGCGGTGTCGCCCCAGGAGTTGGTCACCACCCGGATGTTGTACTCGGACTGGTGGACCAGGGCGTAATCGAAACCGCCCAGGACATCCAGTATGGCCAGGGCTGCGCCCGTGCCATAGCCGATGATCCCGGCGCCGGGGGCGACGCCTTCGTACTTACCGCCGGACATGGCGCCGGTGGCGCCCACGATTCCGGCCACGTGGGTGCCGTGGCCGCCGGTGGAGTCCGTGTTGGGCACGTTCTCCACGTAGCTGACCGGCAGCAACTCGCTCTGGGCGTGCAGGTTGGTCGATCCGAGCACGTTCTGGACCAGGTTCTTGCCGAACTCGTGGTCCTTGTGGGTGCCGTCGACGCCGCTGTCGTTGACCAGCACGCCGACGCCCTTGCCGGAGACCGGCAGCCCGCCGTTGCGGGCGGTCAGCGCAGCGTCGGCACGGAGTCGGTCCACCCCGGTGAGTGCCGTGGCTTCGGCGTTCTCACGGACCAGCCGGCGGTTCAGGTAGATTGAGCGCACCTCGGGGCTGGCGGCAAGGGCCTCCACCTGGGCGTTGGTCGCCAGCACACCCGCCATGGGCAGGGCCTGGAAGGTAACGCCGGCGGTAATCCCCAGGCGTTGCAGGAGCCCAACCTGGGCCTCGCTCCCGTGGAAGGTAACTACCACCTCCACGGGGCCGGGCGCCGCCGCCAGGGCCTCCGCCAGCCGTGGGTCAACGACGGCCGGGGCGCCGGCCCGGGCCTGCGGCGTGTACGGCAACATCCCCGCGAGCAAGGCCAGGGCCAGGGCCCACGAAGTCAGCAAACGCTTCACTGACATGCCCTCCTAGTTCGCCAGGTAGGCAGCGTAGAACCGAGCCATGGCGACGGCAAACTCGCCGCGGGTCACGGTCTGGGCGGGCTTGAACGTAGCGTGAACGGTGGGCTGGAGGTCGAAGGGGCCCTGGGTGGTGTAGAAGTAGGCGTTCAGGATGTTCAAGTCCAGGGCGACCTGCACATAGCCGCGCAGCTCGGCGGGAATCTGGCTCGCATCCTCGATGACGATCCGGTTCGAGCCGTACTGCACCGTCACAGAGGAGCCGTTCCGGGCGAGGGCCTCGGCCTCGAGCCCGAGGCTCTGCACCAGGGAGTAGGCCAGCGCTGCCCGGTTCACCGCCTGGTCGGGGGCAAACTTGCCGGCTGCCACCGGGAGCATGACGCCCCGGGCGGTCTGGGCGCCGTCCCGCAGCGCCGCGCCCTTGGCAGCCACGGCCTCGGCGAAGGGCGCATCCGCAGCGGTGACGTCGGTGAAGGAGGCTGTCGCCGGCAGGTACTGCCGCACCTCGGCGCCCATCACCAGGTAGTGGGCCAGGTCACGGCGGGTCAGGGCGTTGTTGGGCTTGAAAGTGCCGTCGTCGTAACCGTCGGCCAGCCGCTCGCCCACCGCCAGCTTGATCGCCGCCTCGGCGGGGTGCCCGGCGATGTCGATCAGGCCGGTGAAGCCGCTGTTCTGCTTGAAGGTGATCGTCCCCGGCACCGTCTCCGGCAGTGCGACGCCGATGGGGTTAGCCACATCGCCACGCAGCCCCCGCAGTTCCGCGTACCACTGACCCGGCGCCGGCGCCGGCAAGGATACAGTCCGGTCGCCATACAGGGCGAACAGCAGGGTCACGCCGGAGCTGTACTCGGTGCCGTCCGGGGCGATCAGCACCAGATTGATCGTGTTGCCGGTGCTCTCCATCAGGCCCCAGGTATCAACCCGGGCGCCCAACTCGGTCAGCCCCGCCGGCACGGTGAAGGCATACCGGTTGCTGGAGGCCAGCGTGACCGGGTTGTAGTCCACCGTGAAGGGCGTGCGGGTGACGGAGGTCGTGGCGCTGCTGTGAAAGCTCCGGGTCAGGTTGACCGTCGCCCCGTACGGGCGGGCCTGGAAGGAGCGGTCCACGGCGGCGTAAGCGTTCACATAGCCCGCACCGACCTCCCAGGGCTCCATGCCGGGCATATTGGTGGCGGTCTGCTGCAAGATCATCTTCACCTCGTCCGGGGTTAGGCGGGGGTTGGCCTCCAGCATCAGCGCCACGATGCCCGCCACGTGCGGTGTGGCCATCGAGGTGCCGCTCATCAGTGTATAGAAGGGCAGGTAAGCCGGCTCGATGGCATTCACGTCATCGGGCGCCGCCAGGCTGGAGACCGGGGCGATCACCCGTGTCGAGATGATATCCACGCCGGGCGCCGTCACCGTGGGCCGGTCCTCCCAGGTCCAGGTGCGGCCGTCCAGGGTGAAGCTGCCGCCGGCGCCCTTGGTGCCGCGAGAGGAGAAGTCGGCCAGGGTACCCTGCTTGGTTCCGGCAGCCACCGAGATTACCCAGGGCGCCTTGGCGTACGGGTTGTGGGTGTTCTCACCCGGACCCTCGTTGCCGGCAGCGAAGGTGACCACGATATTCCGCTGCCAGGCCTTGTAGCTGGCCACGTTGATCGGGTCGTTGGGGTCGAAGTCCCCGGAGGAGCCCCAGGAGTTGGTGATCACCCGGATGCCGTGCTGGGCCTGGTGGGTAATGGCGTAGTCAAAGCCGCCAAGGCCGTCGAGCACGAAGAGGGCGGCCCCGGAACCGTAGCCGATCAGCGAAGCGCCGGGGGCGGCGCCCTCGTACTTGCCAGCCGACATGGCGCCCGTACCGCCAACGGTACCTGCCACGTGGGTGCCGTGGCCGGAGTTGGAGTCGGTGTTGGGCACGCCCTCCACATAGGTGATCGGCAGCAGGTCAGAGAGCGCATGCAGGTTGGTCGACCCGAGCACGTTCTGCTTCAGGTTGCGCCCGAACTCAATATCCTTGTGGGTGCCATCGACGCCGCTGTCGTTGACCACCACGCCAATCCCCTTGCCGGAGACCGGCAGACCGCCGTTGCGGGCGGTCATGGCGGAGTCGGTGCGGACCCGGTCCACCCCTGTAAGGGCGGTGGCGTCGGCATTGAAGTAGTTCAACCGCTTGTTGAGGTACAGGGAGCGAACAGCGGGGTTCCTGGCCAGCTGATTGACCTGGTCGGCCGTGGCCAGCACGCCGGCCATCGGCAGTGACCGGAAGGTGACCCCCTGTGAGATGCCGACCTGCTTGAGCAGTCCGACCTGTTCGGGGGAGGGCGCCCCGTCGCCGTGGAAGGTGACGATGACCTCCAGGGGTCCGGCGGCCCCGCTCAGGGCTGACAGGAGCCCGGCGTCGACCACCGGGACCTGCGCTGCCTGCACAAACCGGGCCGGACCCGACCCAATGGCCAGGGTGAATACCAGCAGATGCATGAGCAGAAGGGCGAACCAGCGCTTTCTCTTCAATGGCTTCTACCTCCCTGCATGCGGCGTGACAGTGGCGCCGCTGCTGATTCCATTCTCTCAGCTGCAGGCGGCCCTGAATATCAGCCACAGGTCGGCAGTCAGGTCCTAACCTTCGGCGGCACGAACGTAACCTTGGTCGTAACGGTCCTAGAACTTTGATCGGAAGGACTGGAGTCCCAGGACTATTTCCGCTAATGTAAAAGCCAACGGAACCTGATGCAGGAGGACTGCCCAGTGGTTGGTCTCTACAGCGTTGTTTTCGGCAGCGGTGCGGTGCTGATGGCCCTGGAGGTGCTCGGCAGCCGGGTCATGGCTCCCCACTTCGGCAGCTCCGTCTATGTCTGGGGCAGCCTCATCAGCGTCATCATGGCTGCGCTGAGCCTGGGCTACTACCTCGGCGGCATGCTGGCCGACGCCCGCCCCCGCTACTCCACCCTGGCCTTCACCCTGCTGGCGGCCGGCGCCCTGACCGCCCTGATTCCGGTCTACGGCGAACAAATCGCCGGGGCGCTCTCCGGATGGGGCCCCCGGGCGGGCACGCTGACCGCCGCCATGGCGATCTTCTTCCCGCCCACGGTGCTCATGGGCATGGTCTCCCCGCTGGGCATGCGCATGGGCGTCTCCTCCATGCAGCAGCTGGGACAGTCCGCCGGGCGGCTCAACGCCGTCTCCACCGGGGGCAGCATCGCAGGCACCCTGGTGACCACCTTCTTCCTGATTCCCCTCGCCGGCACCAAGCAGCTAATCGCCACCCTGGCGGCAGCGCTGATCGTGCTCGCGGCAATCCCCTTCTTCATGGAGCGCAAGCGCAGCTGGGGCGCCGCAGCCGCAGTCGGCGGGCTCCTGCTGGCCCTGTGGGGCCCGACGGGCGTCCTGGGCTCGGTGGAGATGAGCCCGGTCGGGCCGCTCCGGACGATCTACGCCGAGGAGTCGGCCTACCACAACATCCGGGTCATGGACGGCAGCGGCGGCCGCTACCTGCGCTTCGACAAGTCCTGGCAGACCGGCATGAACCTGGACGACCCCTACACCTCGCCCCTGCCCTACCCGGACTACTTCCACCTGGCCATGGCCCAGAACCCGGACATCCGGGAGGTCCTGGTGGTCGGGCTGGGCGGCGGGGCGGCGCCCAAGCGCTTCTGGCACGATTACCCCGCGGTGAAGGTCGACGTGGTCGAGCTCGACCCCGCTGTCATTGACGTGGCCCGGCGCTACTTTGCCGTCCCGGAGGATGACCGGCTCAAGCTCCACGTCGGCGACGGCCGCCGCTTCCTGGAGACCAGCACAAAGCGCTATGACCTGATCATCGTGGATGCGTACTACTCAGACTCGATCCCCTTCCACCTGACCACCCGTGAGTTCATGCAGGCTGTCAAGCAGCATCTGCGCCCGAACGGGGTCGTGGCGCTCAACCTGATCGGCTCGATCGAAGGGGAGCACAGCCAGTTCTTCCGCGCCATGTACAAGACCACCGCCGAGTCTTTCCCCACGCGCTACATCGTCCCGGTTGACTGGGACCGCAACCCCTCCACCACGGAGCCCCGGAACATCATCCTCTTCGCCTCCGACGCCCCGCAGCTGGACAAGCCGGCCTTCACCCGGGCCGTACAAAACGTGCGTTCCACACTGCCGCTTGGCGCCATGGCCTCAGGTCTGTACACCGGGGCCATCAAAACAGATGACGTGGCCGTCCTGACCGACGACCACGCCCCGGTTGACAACATGATCAAGGTGATGGACTGAGAACGAAAAACCCCGCTGACCAGACGGCCAGCGGGCTACGAGTAACTATATTTGACCGGGAGCAGAGCCGGTCGTGGCGACATGTGCGCCACGATTGGCGACGGGGACGGCTGGAGGCGTGGGGGGTGTCGGGGGGAGGTGGCGCTCCACCTCCCCCCGACTTTGTTCATTAGTCGAGATAATCCTTCAGCTTCTTGCTGCGGCTCGGGTGGCGCAGCTTGCGGAGGGCCTTCGCCTCAATCTGGCGGATGCGCTCACGGGTGACGCCGAAGACGTGGCCCACCTCTTCGAGGGTGCGGGCACGGCCGTCGTCGAGACCGAAGCGGAGCCGGAGCACCTTCTCCTCACGGGGGGTGAGGGTCTCCAGGACCTCTTCGAGCTGCTCCTTCAGCAGCAGGAACGAGGCGGCCTCGGCGGGCGCCGGGGCGTCCTGGTCCTCGATGAAGTCGCCGAGGTGGGAATCCTCTTCCTCACCGATGGGCGTTTCCAGGGAGACGGGCTCCTGAGCGATCTTCTGAATTTCACGCACCCGGTCCACCGAGATCTCCATGACGCCTGCGATCTCCTCCGGGAGGGGCTCACGGCCCAGCTCCTGGAGCAGCTGGCGGGTGACACGAATCAGCTTGTTGATCGTTTCGACCATGTGCACCGGGATACGGATGGTGCGGGCCTGGTCGGCAATCGCACGGGTTATGGCCTGACGGATCCACCAAGTCGCATAGGTGGAGAACTTATAGCCCTTGCGGTAGTCGAACTTCTCAACCGCCTTGATCAGGCCCAGGTTGCCCTCCTGGATCAGGTCCAGGAAGAGCATGCCGCGCCCGACGTAGCGCTTGGCGATGCTGACCACCAGGCGGAGGTTGGCCTCGGCCAGGCGCCGCTTGGCCTCCTCGTCGCCGTTCTCGATGCGCTTGGCCAGTTCCACCTCGTCCTCAGCGGAGAGCAGCGGCACACGGCCAATCTCCTTGAGGTACATGCGGACCGGGTCATCGATGGCGATCCCTTCAGGCACAGAGAGATCAATCTCGACCTCTTCTTCTTCTATGCCGGGGTCGTTGTCGTCCTCGAGCACAGCCGCTGTGTCCTCTTCTTCGGCCGCAGCCTCGCCGCGGTCCCCGACGACATCGATGCCGGCGTCAGCCAACGCCTCGAATATTTCATCCATTTGGTCGGCGTTCAGCTCAAGCCCCTGCAGGCTGTCAGCCACCTCACTGTAGCTGAGCATACCCTTGCGCTTGCCCTTGACGACCAGGTCCTTGACGAGCTCCTTAGCGTTTTCCACCTTCTGATCCTTGGTTTCCACGATGACTCCCCCCCTCTCCGCAAGCCCTAGGATTTCCGCCACGGTTTGAGCTTCTGCTGCAACGTACGGTACTCTTGAAGTTCCTCCAGGGACGCACGTCCCAAATTAATCAGGTTTTGCAATTCGTCGAGTCTCCTCGAATCTCTATGCTTCATTATCTTCTCGATGCAGTCCGCCGCTTCCTTTTCCGAATCGGCAGATACCAGCGGTACCGCTGCCATTTCGGTCAGGACGAGGCGGTTTTCAGGGTCAGCGAGGACATCGAGCAACTTGGCCACGAGTGAGCCGCCGAAACCCTGGGCACATAGCGGAGCCGCTGCCTCGTAGATGGCCTGATGAATCGGGTCTTCAAACGCAGGGGAACCAAGGTTGCCAGCGATGCGAGGGGCAAGCCCGGGGTCGTGCAGCAGCCGCAGGAGCAAGGCCCGTTCGGCCGCCCAGACCGGAGACTGCGGCGCACCCGGGCGGGGACGTGCACCGGTTGGAGCACGGCCTGGCCCTTCGACCGCCGGGACCGGCTGGGATTCAGATAACCCCGAGACTCTCATATTATTCCTGGAATCGGGCTGGTTATGCTGGAAGCCTTGCCGCAGAAGGCGATTCATTTGGCGATCGATCGCCCGCTTCAGTTCGGGGACATCCACAGGGGAGGCGGCGAGTTCGTTGGCCACCCGGTGGACGTACTCTTCGCGGAGCAGATCGTTCTTCAGATCGGCCAGAACCCTGGCCACCGCCTCCAGCGCCTTGGCCTTATCCTCGGGCGAGTTTCCCGCGCCCTTGTTCATGGCCAGCCGGATCTTAAATTCCACCAGGGGTATGGCTTCGTCGATGCATTTTTGGAAGGCTGCAACCCCCTGGGCTTGGATGAACTCGTCGGGGTCCTTGCCGTCGGGCAGGCGGAGGATGCGCACGTCGCAGCCGGTGTCGTAGAGCTTTTCGAGCCCCCGCAGCGTGGCCATTTGGCCTGCCGTGTCAGAGTCGAAGCCTACGATCACCTGCTCTGCCTGCCGGCGCAGTTCCTTGCACTGCTCGTCGGTCAGGGCGGTGCCCAGGGGGGCGACCACGTTCTTGATGCCCACCTGGTGCGGCATGATCACGTCCATGTAACCTTCTACGAGGATCGCCTGGTTCTTGGTTCGAATGGTCTCCAGGGCGGTCGATATGCCGAACAGGCTTTGCCGTTTGGAGAACAGGGGCGTTTCTGCAGTGTTCTTGTATTTCGGCGCATTTCCCTGCAGAATTCGCCCGCCAAATCCGATCACACGGCCACGCAGGTCGGTGATTGGGAACATGACACGCTCAAAGAAGGCATCCATGTAACCGCTGCCCTCACGGCGGGGCATGATCAGCCCGGCCTTCTGCTGAATGTCAGGGCTGAAGCGGTTCGCCAGGCTCCGGAACAACGCTCCGTGCCCGGGCGCCCACCCGAGCCGGAACTCCCGGATGGTGGCCTCGGTCAGTCCCCGGCTCAGCAGGTACTCCATGGCGGGTCTGCCCGCCTCGGTACTGAGCTGGTGCTGAAAGAAGCGTGCGGCGAGGTCCAGGGCGTCATAGAGCGCCCGCCTCTCCCGGTAGGCCTTCTCCTCTTCGGGGGTCCGCTCTTCCCTGGGCAGGGGAATGCGGGCCCGCTTGGCCAGGTGCACCAGCGCCTCGAAGAAGCTCATGTGCTCGCGCTCCTGGACAAACTTGAAGACGTCGCCCGTGGCCTTGCAGCCGAAGCAGTGGTAGATCTGCATGTGGGGGATCACGTTAAATGACGGGGTCTTTTCGCCATGGAACGGGCAGAGCCCGATGTACCGGTCGCCGCGCCGCTCAAGCTTCAGGTAAGACGAGATCACATCGACGATATCGTTCTGAGCGCGAACCTCGTCCTTGAAAGCGTCGTCGAAGCGGGCCACCGATCACCACCCCTGATTAGCAGAAGAAAACCTCCTGTTGACACCCACACGCCCGCGAACAGCATGGTGGGGTATTTCACAGCGAGGATTGCGTTTTTCTGATTTCTACACGTGCAAACTGATTCCTGCCGTATGTGACCTACATCACGAAGTTTCGGGTCCGCGCCCTATGTGATCACCAGGGACGGTCGGCCCCCTTAAGGTGGTTGACGTAGTCCCATTATGGACCAGAAAGGTTGCTTCTCATTCAATGACGCTTTGTGCGGGGCAACTGGTACGGGAAATTCGACTTGCTTTGGCATAGGAATGCGGATATAGTAAAAGAGACCGAACGGTCTCGAATGGAGTGTGGAAGGAATGTCCAAAGGTGAGCGGACGCGCGAGATGATCGTCGCCCGGGCTGCCCCCCTGTTCAACCGCCGAGGCTACGCCGGGGTCTCTCTGTCCGCCATTATGGAGGCCACGGGTCTGGAGAAGGGCGGCATTTATCGGCACTTCGGCAGCAAGGAAGAGCTGTCACTCGTGGCCTTCGACCACAACATGTCCGCCCTGGCAGAGCGGTTCGAGGCCGCCGTTCACTCTCACCGCAACGCCGTGGACCGGCTGAAGGCGATTTTAGAGGTACACCGGGAGGTCGCGGCCGACCACGTCGTGCCGGGCGGCTGCCCCATCCTGAACACGGCGGTGGAGGCTGACGACACCGATCCCCGCCTCGCCGAGCGAGCCCGCAAGGGCATGGATGACTGGATCGCCATGGTGACCCGCATCGTGCACCGGGGCATCGAGCGGGGAGAGATCAGAGCCGAGACCGATCCGGCTGCCTTGGCCAGCACGCTCTTCGCTGCCATGGAGGGCGCTGTGCTCATGGCTCGCCTGCACCCGGACGGGGCTCAAATGCAGCACGTTTTGACCCACCTGGACTGGTACCTGGAAAGCGCCGTGCGGGCCTGACCGCACGGCCCTTCTTGGAAGATAAAAGAGACCGATCGGTCCCATTTAGAGGAGGATTGCTGAAATGGAGCGCGTTCGTACGGTTACCTGGGAGGATCCCGCCATCAACCTGAAGGCCGCCCGGCAAATGACCGGCCTGGAGTTCATGCAGGCACTGAAGGCCGGAGAGTTGCCGCCCCCGCCCATCGCTGCGCTGGTGGGCTTTCTGCCGGATATTCTGGAGCCCGGCCACGTGAGCTTCCGGATGCAGCCCGGGGAGTATCACTACAACCCCATGGGCACGGTGCACGGAGGCATCACGGCCACCCTGTGCGATACGGTGATGGGCTGCGCCATCCAGACCATGCTGCCGGCCGGGGCCGCATACACCACCCTTGAGTTCAAGGTGAACTTCGCCCGCCCAATTACGGTGGCCACCGGCGAGGTCGTCTGTGAGGGCCGGGTGATTCACCTGGGCGGCCGCACCGCCATCTCCGAGGCCACGGTGCGGGACGGGGAGGGCAACGTCCTCGCCCACGCCACCACCACCTGCATTCTTCTAAAGCCCGGGGGCAGCCAGGGTCAGGCGTAAGGCAAGTGGCTCCCAGCCGTGCTGGGAGCCACTTTCGTGTCACTTACCGCCCCTGGATGTTGTCGACGGCGGCGGGGGGCGCCGCGGTTCCCATCACAGAGGTGCTGCTGAGCGAGGAGGTCGTCGAGCCGACGTTGACGACCATCACCCAGCCGTTCACGTAGTCAACGTTGCCAATGGCGCCCGATCCCGTGTTCATGACGCAGAACCCCACGTTCCAGGTGCCGGCGCCCGGAGTGACAGAAGCGGTGGCCGCCCACGATTGCCGCTGTGTGTTGATCTGCCCGATGGAGTAGGCGAATCCCGCGAAGTTGATCAGCGTCCCACCCGACGTGGGCTGGTAGCACAGGCCGTACCGCATGTCCTGCTGGGTGCCGGACGTCAGTCCCAGGGGCGCCTGAGCCGCTCCGACCAGGCGCTGGCCGGCCGTGGTGGTCACCTGGGCTGTAGGCCCGACAAACACGTAGTCGGAGCTGTTACCCGCGATGTTGTTGATGGACCCTGCGAAGACGCCCACCCCGGCGATCCCCGAGCCGGCAGGGCCTTGCGGACCTTGCGGGCCCTGCAGGCCTTGCGGGCCCTGAATCCCCTGCGGACCCTGCGGACCAGCGGGGCCCTGCGGCCCGGCCGGACCCATCGGTCCATCGGCCCCCACGGGGCCAGCGGGGCCCATCGGACCTTCGGGTCCCATCAGTCCGGCCGGTCCCATCGGCCCCTCAGGACCCATCGGGCCGACAGGTCCGGCAGGCCCGGGATCGCCCTGGGCGCCGGCGGGTCCGGCAGGCCCGGGATCGCCCTGGGCGCCGGCGGGGCCGGCAGGTCCCTGTAAGCCCATCTCACCCTGGGGTCCGGCAGGTCCCTGCAGGCCCGTGGCGCCCTGGGGCCCAGACGGTCCAGCGGGTCCGGCGGGCCCCTGCGGCCCGGCGGCGCCCTCCTGGTTCCAGGAGATCTGGGTGTCACCGCTCTTGCACGACTTCGGGATTCCCACGGACACGTTGTAGACCGAACCGTTGGTCTTGCTGACGCAAGCCGAGATCTCCGTGCTGCTGGACGCCACTGCGTAGTACGCCGACGACATGAAGAGCAGCATGAGTGCCACCCCAACTACTGCGGGACGTGTGGCCCACCGCCGTACGATCGACAGCCATCCGCTGTGCGCCAAGAATGAACCCCCCTAGATATTGGAGTGTCCATTCATTCTCGCCAAGCACAGTCGCAACCTTCCTTATTTTGGAAGCGTGTTCAATAAGCCCTCGGCAAAAGGAAAGGACCGAGAGCCACGCCCCCGGTCCGATGAAAGCCCGATTACACGGTGCTGGACGTAGCCTTGGCGCCCTTGGCCCGGGCCGCCGCCTGGGCGGCAGCGATGCGGGCCACCGGGACCCGGTAAGGCGAGCAGGAGACATAGCTCAGGCCCACCTGGTGGCAGAACTCGATCGAGCTCGGGTCGCCGCCGTGCTCGCCGCAGATGCCCAGCTTGATCTCTGGCCGGGCCTGGCGGCCCAGCTCGCAGGCCATCTTCACCAGCTTGCCCACGCCGCTGCGGTCGATCGTGACGAAGGGGTTCTCGGGCAGGATCTTGCGCTCCACGTACTGAGCGAGGAACTTGCCCTCCGCATCGTCACGGCTGTAGCCGAAGGTGGTCTGGGTCAGGTCGTTGGTGCCGAAGGAGAAGAACTGAGCGTGCTCCGCGATCTCGTCGGCGGTGAGGGCCGCACGGGGCACCTCGATCATGGTGCCGGTCAGGTACTTAAAGGAGGTGCCGGTGTCGGTCATCACCTGAGAGGCGATCCGGTCGGTCATCTCCCCCAGCGTCTTGAGCTCGTTCACATGCCCCACCAGCGGGTGCATGACCTCGGGCTCGACCTTCACGCCCTCCTTATTGCACTGGGCGGCCGCCTCGAAGATGGCCTGAATCTGCATCTCGTAGATGTCCGGGAAGATCATGCCCAGACGGCAGCCCCGGAAGCCGAGCATCGGGTTGACCTCGGAGAGCGCCCGGACCTTGCGCAGCAGGTGCTCCTTGAGCATCAGCTCCCGGCCGCCCACGCCGCGCTCCTTCAGCAGGGCGACCTCAATGGCCAGGTCCTCCTCGTTGGGCAGGAACTCGTGCAGGGGCGGGTCGAGCAGGCGGATGGTGACCGGGTACGGCTGCATCGCCTTGAACATAGCGTAGAAGTCCTCGCGCTGCATTACCAGCAGGCTTGCCAGCGCTGCAGCACGCTCTTCCACGTCCTCGGCGAGGATCATCTCGCGGGCGACCTCCATGCGCTCGGGGTGATGGCCGCCCTGGCCAAACATGTGCTCCGTGCGGCAGAGGCCGATGCCCTCGGCGCCGAACTCGCGGGCCTTGGCGGCATCCGCCGGGTTGTCGGCGTTGGCGCGCACGCCCAGCGTGCGAATCTCGTCGGCCCAGCCCAGCAGCTCCCGGAACTCGGGGGAGAGCTCCGGGTCGACCAGGGGGACGGCGCCCAGGATCACGTTGCCGGTGGAGCCATCCACCGAAATGAGATCGCCTTCCTTGACCGTGCGGCCGTTCACCGTGAAGGTGCCGGCCTCTAAATCGATGCGGATGGACTCGCAGCCCACGACGCAGGGCTTGCCCATGCCTCGGGAGACGATGGCGGCGTGGGAGGTCATGCCGCCACGGCTGGTCAGGATGCCCTGGGCGACCACAATGCCGTGGATGTCGTCGGGCGAGGTCTCAGGGCGCACCAGCACCACCTTCTGGCCGGCGGCGACCAGCTTATCGGCCCGGTCGGGGTCGAAGACGCAGATGCCCGAGGCGGCGCCGGGGCTGGCGGCCAGGCCGGTGGCCAGCACGTCTAGCTTGGCCTTGGGGTCGATGCCCCGGTGCAGGATCTTGTCGATCTGGCCGGACTCGACCCGCAGCACCGCCTGCTCCTTGCTGATCTTGCCTTCCTTCACCAGGTCGACCGAGATCTTGATGGCGGCGGCAGGGGTGCGCTTGCCGGCGCGGCACTGCAGCATGTAGAGCCGCCCGCGCTCAATGGTGAACTCGATGTCCTGCATATCGCCGTAGTGCTTCTCCAGCAGCTCGCAGGTGTCGAAGAGCTGCTGGTAGGCCTGCGGCATCTCATCTTTCAAGATGGCGATCGGGTGCGGGGTGCGAATGCCCGCGACCACATCCTCGCCCTGGGCATTCGGAAGGTACTCGCCGTAGAACTCCTTGGCACCCGAGTTCGGGTTGCGGGTGAAGACCACGCCGGTGGCCGAGTCCATGCCCATGTTGCCAAAGGCCATCGACTGGACGTTCACCGCGGTGCCCAGGTCGTCGGAGATCTTGTTGATCTTGCGGTAGACGATGGCCCGGGGGTTGTTCCAGGACTCGAAGACCGCCCGGATCGCCAGGGAGAGCTGCTCCCGGGGCTCCTGGGGGAAGGGGCGCCCGGCCAGCTTCTGCACGAGTGCCTTGTACTCGGCGACCAGCGCCTGCAGATCGGCGGGCTGCATGTCGGTGTCGAGGGCGTAGCCCTTGGCCTTCTTGGCCTTGTCTAGCACGTGCTCGAAGTTATGCAGCTGCACGCCCAGCACCACGTTGCTGAACATGGCGATGAAGCGGCGGTAGCAGTCCCAGGCGAAGCGCTCGTTGCTGGTGTTGGCGGCGTGGGCGAGCACGGTTTCATCGTTCAGGCCCAGGTTGAGGATCGTGTCCATCATGCCGGGCATGGAGATCGGGGCGCCGGAGCGCACCGAGACCAGCAGCGGGCTGGTCAGGTCGCCGAAGCGCTTGCCGACCTTGGCCTCCAACGCTGCCAGGGCGGCGTCGACCTGGGCGCCGACCCCAGCCGGCAGCTCCTTGGCATGGGAGTAGGCCCGGCAGACCTCCGTGGTGATGGTGAACCCGGGGGGCACGGGAAGGCCGATGACGGTCATTTCGGCGAGGTTGGCGCCCTTGCCGCCCAGGAGCGCCTTCATGCCTGCGTTGCCCTCTTCAAAGGCGTAGACGAACTTAGTCACCGAACTTCGACCCCCTGTTCACAATTTCCAGCACCCGCACGGCAGTCTCCTCGATCGCCTTATTGGTCACGTCGATGGTAGCGCAGCCGACCTTGCGGAAAACGTCCTCGGCGTACTGGAGCTCCATCAGGATGCGGTCCAGGTTGGAGTAATTCGCATCGGACCGCAGGCCGATGGTCTTCATGCGCTCCTCACGGATGGAGTGGAGCTTCTCCGGGCTGACCCAGAGGCCCACCACCTTCTCCGGCGGCACCATGAAGAGCTCCTTGGGCAGGCTGACCTCCGGCACCAGGGGCAGGTTCGCCACCTTGATGCGCCGGTGGGCCAGGTACATGGAGACCGGGGTCTTGGAGGAGCGGCTGACGCCCAGCAGGATCACATCGGCCTTCAGGAAGCCGCGCGGGTCTTTGCCGTCGTCGTACTTGACGGCGAACTCCACCGCCTCCACCCGCTGGAAGTAGTCCTCGTCGAGCTTGTGAATCAGGCCCGGCTCCAGCTTGGGCGCCGTGCCGAGGACCTTGGTCAGCCCGTCCATCATCGGTCCCATGATATCGACCGACGGGATGCCGTAGATATCGCACAGGCGGCGCAGCTCTTCGCGCAGCTGGGGGACGATGATCGTGTAAACGATCAGGGTAGGCTGTTGGCGTGCGCTGTTGATGACGTCGAGCACGTCCTGCAGGTCCTGGACCATGGGGTAGCGCCGCTTCTCCACCGGCTGTCCGCCGAACTGGGAGATGGCCGCCCGGGCCACCAGGTCCGCCGTTTCACCCACCGAATCCGAGACGATAAACACGACCGGCCTATCGGGCATAGATCCCCCTCCAACTTTCATGCAATGGAGAATACGTCACCTTGATACCCAATCCTGCCCGCTCCAAAGCGCTCCGGTCCCCGGACTTTTCAATCGAAGTTCAATGAAACATCTATCGTCAGACAAATCGCTATAGAGAATTTCGAGAGCAGGATGTTGCCTAAGCCTCCGGCTCCTCGCCACGCAGGTAGGCCCGCAGCCCCAGCATGAGATAGAGCACGGCGAGTCCCCAGAAGCTGACGAGCCCCGAGCCGGAGAACGAGGAGTACCCCGGGAAGATCCATTGCAGGATCGTGGGCAGGGTCAGGGCGTACAGACCCAGCTTGTAGCCGAGGTCAAAGCTGATCTCACGCCGCCACGAGCGTGCGCTCAGCGCGGCGAGGCCCGCGAGGATGATCGCATCCAGGGCCTTGGCGCCCAACTGAAACACGTAGATGAAGAGGAAGGCGAAGGGCACGATGATATGAGCCCGCTGCATCAAGGCGCGCAAGTCCGCCTTGGTCACCTCGCCCTGCAGCATTCCCAGTGGGACCGGGGTCACGTCGCCCCGGACCGAGACCTGGTAGAGGGTGTCCCGGGTGAGCAGCATGCTGCCGGGCGCCTTGCCGCCCAGCGCCTCGGGAGAGGTCTTGCCCGTGGTGTCGATGATCAGTTGATTGACCTCACTACCGACCGTGTAAGGCATCGGCCCGTTAAAGAAGAACTCGCCGTTCTTCACCCCGAACTCAGGGGCGGCGGTAAGCTGCCGATCCAACTCAACCATCAGGCGCTTCGTCTGCACCGTCTGGATGGTCGCCGAGACCGCCAGGACGATCATCAGCAACAAAGCCATGTATCCAAACCCGCTGCCCCGGGTGCGGGCCAGCCTGGTGTAGCCCCGAAAGCCGATCGTGGCGTCTTTAAACTGCTCGACAAAGTTCATGTGGGTTACCTCCTCCCTTGCAAGAAAGGGGGCCCCGATGAGGGCCCCCTCGTTTGTTGTTTAGCCTGCTAGACGGGCCAGGTCGGCGGGAGCCGAGAGCAGGCTGCCCACGGCGATCAGCAGGTTGTAGCGGTTCGACTTCACAGCGGCGTCGTCAGCGTTCACCCGGACGTTGTCGAGGAAGGCGTCTACGGGCGCCTTCAGCCGGGTGGCGATCCGATAGAACTCCTCGTACTGGCCGTCCTCCAGCGCCCGCTTCATGTCGGGCCGCAGGTCGACGAAGGCGCCATACAGGTCCCGCTCTGCAGCCTCGGTAAAGAGTTCGGGGTCGACGGACGCCTGGGTCACCCCGGCCTCGTCGGCCTTGGCCGCCAGGTTCGAGACCCGCTTGAAGGCCCCGGTCACGGCGGCGAACTCGGCCTCGCTGAGCATCTTGTTCAGGGCCTCGGCCCGGAGCATGGCGTCGTAGGGCTCACGGAAGCCGGCGGCCAGCACCGCCTCGATCGCGTCGTAGCGGATGTTGCGGGCCTCCATGAGCACCTTCAGGCGGGCCCGGAAGAACTCGAGGAGGTCGGCGAATGCCTTCTGGGCAACCTCGCTGGTGAGGTTGTAGCCATCGAGGGCGTGACTGGCCAGTGCGGCGAGGTCGACCTTCAGGCCGTTCTCGACCACGTTCTGGACGGCGCCCTGGGCGGCACGGCGCAGGGCGAAGGGGTCCTGCGAGCCGGTGGGGATCATGCCGATCGAGAAGTAGCCCGCCAGGGTGTCCAGCTTGTCGGCCAGGGCGACGGCGATACCGGGTCCGGTCCGGGGCAGCAGGTCGCCGGCGCCGCGGGGCAGGTAGTGCTCGAAGATCGCCTCGGCCACGGCGGGGTCGCCGCCCTCCCGCAGGAGGTAGTGCTTGCCCATGTAGCCCTGCACCTCGGGGAACTCGAAGACCATCTTGGTGGCCAGGTCTGCCTTGCAGAGCTGGGCGGCGGCGATCGCCTTGCCCTGCTCATCGTGGGGCAGGCCCAGCTCGGTGGCGATCTTCCCGGCGAGCGTGGCCAGGCGCTGCACCCGCTCGAACTGGGTGCCCAGCTTCTCCTGGAAGACCACGTTCTTCAGCTTCTCGTTGTAGAAGTCGAGGCTATGCTTGCGGTCCTCATCCCAGAAGAAGCGGGCGTCGGAGAGGCGGGCTGCCAGCACCTTCTCGTTGCCCTTGCGGACCACGTCGATGTGCTCCAGTTCGCCGTTGCGCACGGCGATGAAGTAGGGCAGCAGTTCCTCGGAGTCGGCGCTCTTGTAGACCGGGAAGTAGCGCTGGTTCTCCTTCATGGTGGTGACCAGCACCTGCGGGGGGACATCCAGGAAGGCGGGATCGAAGGAGCCGGTGAAGGCGGTGGGCTGCTCGACGAGCCAGTTCACCTCTTCGAGCAGGTCCTCATCCTGGCGGACATGGCCGCCAACCCGAGCGGCCTCGGCGGTCACCTGCTGCCAGATGATCTGCTTGCGGACCTGCTGGTCGACCATCACGTAGCCGTGGCCGACCTTGGGGAAGTAGTCGTTGACGTTGTCGACCGGGATCGGCTCCTTGGGCCCCAGCACCCGGTGGCCCATGGTGGTCTTGCCCGTCTGGATGCCGTCCACATCGAAGGGGACCTTCCGGTCGCCCAGCAGGGAGAGAATCCACTTGATCGGGCGGGCGTAGCGGATGTTGCGGTCGGCCCAGCGCATCGACTTGGGCCAGTCCAGCGAGAGCACGAGGCGGGCCAGCAGGGGCGGCAGCACGGTGACCACGCTCTCGCCCTTCTGGAGCCGCCGGGCCCAGAGGTACTCGCCGCCCTTCTCGTCGGTGCGGACCTCCAGCTCTTCCACGGCCAGGCCCTGGCTCTGGGCGAACTTGACGGCCGGTACGGTGGGCTTTCCCTCGGCGTCGAAGGCGACCTTCTTGGCTGGGCCCTTCTGCACGACCTCCACGTCGCGCTGGGTCAGGGCCAGGCTGCGAACCACCAGCACCAGGCGGCGGGGGGTGCCAAAGACGTCGATGCGGTCATGGTCAAGGCGGGCCTCATCCAGCGCCTTCTTGGCGTTGGCGGCCAGCTGGTCGAGGGCGGGCTGGCAGAAGCGCGCCGGAATCTCTTCCGTGCCGATCTCAAGCAGCAGATCACGTTGTTCCATGACTATTGCCCTCCCTTCTTGGACCCGAACCGGGACTCCCAGGTTGGGCGGTCGGCCACGGGGGTGAGCAGCGGGAAGCCCATCGCCTCGCGCTGGGCGACGTAGGCCTTGGCGGCCTCACGGGCCATGTTGCGCACCCGGAGGATGTATCCCTGGCGCTCGCTCACGGCGATGGCGCCCCGAGCCTCCAGCAGGTTGAAGGTGTGCGAGCACTTGAGGATGTAGTCGTAGGCCGGCAGGACCAGCGGGTTCTCCAGGGCCAGCAGGCGCTTGGCCTCGGACTCGTACATGGTGAAGAACTTGAAGAGCATCTCCGCGTCGGAGTGCTCGAAGCTGTAGGTGGCGTGCTCCCATTCGGCCTTCTGGAAGACGTCGCCGTAGCGCATGCGGTCGCTGTACATCAGGTCGTGGACGTTGTCGACGCCCTGGATGTAGGAGGCGAGGCGCTCCAGGCCCAGGGTGATCTCAACGGCCACCGGCTTGCACTCCAGGCCGCCGACCTGCTGGAAGTAGGTGAACTGGGTGATCTCCATGCCGTCGCACCAGACTTCCCAGCCCAGGCCCCAGGCGCCCAGGGTGGGCGACTCCCAGTTGTCCTCGACGAAGCGGATGTCGTGGACCTTGGGGTCGATGCCGATCTCCTCGAGCATCTCCAGGTACATCTCCTGGATGTTCTCGGGGGAGGGCTTCATGATCACCTGGTACTGATGGTGCTGGTAGAGGCGGTTCGGGTTCTCGCCGTAGCGGGCGTCGGCGGGGCGGCGGGAGGGCTCCACGTACGCGACGTTCCAGGGCTCCGGGCCCAGTGCCCGGAAGAACGAGGCCGGGTTCATGGTGCCGGCGCCCTTCTCGACGTCGTACGGGAACTGGAGGATGCAGCCCTTGCCGGACCAGAACTGGTCGAGCTTCAGAATCATCTCCTGCAGGTTCATGAATCGGTCACACCCTTTCTTCCGGCCAGCGACGGGGCAAAATGAAAGGCTCCCGTCCCGGCCAATGTTGGTTGGCCAGGGACGAGAGCCATATACTCCCGCGGTTCCACCCTGATTGGCGCAACCCCCGTGAGGACGGCGCCCACCTCGTGTATGCAGTTCAAGCTCCCGGGCGCCCTTCCCGACCGTTGGCCCCACCCTGCTCGCACCGAATGCAGGGCTCTCTGAAGGGGGTGCGTTGCCGGTACTCTTCCCGTTCCTCGCTCTTGGTCGCAATCCTACCAGAGCGCTGGGGGAATGTCAAGGAGCCTCCCAGTCAGTTGGGATTCCGCTGGGCCATCCTCTCTGGTATGATCAGGTGTAATTTGATTTATAGGAGCGATTATTGTGTCCTTCCTTATTCGTCCCGCAACTGCCGTTGATTACCCGGCCGTCAGCGACCTCAACACGGCCGTCTTTGGCTTTTATATCTCCCCGGAGGATCTGCAGCAGGAGGCCGAGTCCTTTCCGGCTCACTGCAAGCACCACCGCTGGGTGGCCGAGGTCGACCGGCAGGTGGTCGCCACCGGCTGGTACTTCCAGCTTGCCGGTCGCTACCACCCCCAGAAGTTCAAGCTGGAGATCTTCGTGCATCCCGAGCACCGTCGCCTGGGCATCGGCGGCGCCCTGTATGATGTGATCACGCAGGCGATTCGGCGCTTCAATCCGATCGCGCTAAACACCAGCATCCGGGAGGACCACACCGATGGTGTGGCCTTCGCTGAGCGCCGTGGGTTTACGGAGGCGATGCGCACCTGGGAGCAGAAGCTGCTCCTGGCCGATTTCGACCCGACCACCTACGCCCCCACGCTAGACAAGGTCGCCAGCCTGGGCTATGACCTGCGCTACCATACCGAGTTGGCCGCCAATCTCGGGCACCTGGAGAAGCTGCACGCCCTGATGATGGAGCTCCGGGCCGACGTGCCGGCGCCCGAGCCCATCAGCCCGATTCCCTTCGAGCACTGGGTCAAGCACCACGCGCAGAACCCGGATCTGTGGAACTTCCTCGTGGCGGTGAAGGACGGCGAGTACGTCGGCGTCACCTCGATGACGACCACCACCGAGGAGGAGGGCATGCTCCACGTGGGCCTGACCGGGGTGAAGCGTCGGCACCGGGGCACCGGCCTCGCCTACGCCCTGAAGGTGAAGTCGATGGCGGACGCCAGGGAGCAGGGCTTCAAGTCGCTCCTGACCTGGAATGAGTCAAACAACCAGCGCATGCTGGCCGTGAACGCCCGCCTGGGCTTCGTGAAGCAGCCGGCCTGGGTGGACTTCAACAAGGCGTTGCAGGGTTAGATGCGAAGCGGCCTCTCCTGTGGTATGCTCGTCTTATCAGAATTGACGGGAGAGATTACCATGTCAAATACACAGATCACGCCCTTCCTCATGTTCACCGGCCGGGCCGAGGAGGCGATGAACTACTACATGTCTGTCTTCAACAACTCGGAGATCATCAACATTGCGCGGTATGGACCCAATGAGGCCGGCCCGGAGGGAAGCGTCGTTCTGGCCACCTTCTCGCTCAACGGGCAGCGCTTCATGTGCATTGATAGTTTCATCAAGCACGCCTTCGACTTTACCCCCTCCGTCTCGTTCTTCGTCACATGCAAGACCGAGGCCGAGCTCGACCGGGCCTTCGCCAAGCTCTCCGAGGGCGGCGCCGTGCTGATGCCCCTGGGGGAGTACCCCTTTAGCCCCAAGTTCGCCTGGGTCAACGACCAGTTCGGCGTCTCCTGGCAGTTGTCGCTGGACAAGGGGTAAGCGCTCCTCGGAAACAGCCGCGGAGCCTACGAACATTGATCACCCACTCGACGTTTCCCTATTGGGGGTGACGGACGGTGGGTGATCTTCTTCATGGGGAGATTACGAAGGAGATTTTGGGGGCTGCGTTTGAGGTGCACACTGCTCTGGGACCTGGCTTTTTGGAATCGGTGTACGAAGAGGCTCTAGCTCATGAACTTTCTTTGCGGGGACTGCCTTGGGTACGCCAATTTCATGTCCCCATTTGCTACAAGGGCATCGAGGTTGGGCATCATGTCTTGGATTTAGTTGTCGCCGAGAAAGTCGTCGTGGAGCTGAAGGCGATCAGCGACTTGGCCGACGTCCATAAAGCGGTGGTTGTGTCCTACCTAGCTGCCAGCAAACTACAGGTTGGCTTACTGATCAACTTCGGGCAGTCTCAGGTGAAATTCCAGCGCATCGTTCGAGAACGCTCTGCGTAGGGGTCGGGACAAGGCATTTATTGGCCGCGGATGCGCGGATGACGCAGATTTCCGATCATAACGCGGATGACCACGTGAACTTACCTGGCCAAATAAATAAATATATATTTGACCAGGACCGAGTCCCGTGGTCATCCGCGATTGCCTTAAAATCAGCGTACTCCGCGCATCCGCGGCTGTAAAATGCCCCTTCCAACATGACCGAGCGCACGGCCGAAAGCCGTGCGCTCGTTTCGTTTGGCCTGCTACTTCTTCCCGGGCTCGGGGACGATTCGGACCGAGTCGCAGCCGGTGAAGTAGATGCCGTCCTTGGTCACGCCCTGGACGCAGACCGAGGTGGTGCTCTCGGTGAGACCGCTCTCGCGGGACTCAAACTGGAGGACCATGTCGAGGTCGCCGTCCTTGGTCTTGTCGTCGGGCTCCTGGGCGTCACGGATGACGGGCTTGCCCTGCTTCTCCGTGCCGCCGCCGCCTGCGTCGAGCACGTTGGCGGGCCCGAATCGGACGGTGGCTACGTCGATGGTGGTGGCGTCGAAGGCCTCGGGCAGGCCGTACTGGCCGGCACGGGTGGTCAGGACTGCGACCGACGGGTTGGAGTTGACGTTCACCGAGTTGTTGCTCTCGCCCGGCTTGAGGTTGATCGCCACCGGGAGGCGCTTCACCACGAGAACGAGTTGATCGCAACTCCTGCCGCCGTCGTCGTCGGTGACGCAGACGGTGACCGTGTAGGTCTGGGGCACCAGGTACCGGTGCGAGGCGGTCAGGGTGCCGGAGCCGCTGCCCTGGACCACCGTCACGCTCTCAGCCGAGGTGCCGTCGCCCCAGTCGATCGTAGCCGTGTGGGTATCCACCGGGCTCGGATCGGTGAAGCTGGCGTTCACGGTCAGGCGCTGGCTGGAGTAGATCGTCTGGTCGGGGCCGGCGTTCACCGTCGGGGCGACGTTGTTGACCGTCACCGTGAAGGTGTCCGAAGTGGCGGCGCCGTCGTCATCAGTCACCGTCACCGTCACCGTGTAGGTGCCGTTGTCGGCGTAGACGTGGCTGGCTGCCGCCGAGCCGTTGGCGCCGTCCGTGGAGCCGGGCGGGCCGAACGGGCTCTCCGTGACCGTGGCGGGCTGGGCGCCCGTGCCGTCGCCCCAGTCGACCGTGGTCGTGTGGGTGTCGAGGGTGCCCATGTCGCCGAAGGTGGACGG
>JBOZRQ010000008.1:0-188377 GCA_050789255.1 Symbiobacteriaceae bacterium | reverse complement strand
CCAACCCGGAGGCCCCTGTACAGGGCGCCGCCGTGAACCAGCAGTCGCTGCAGGCCCTGGCCCAGGTGGGCGGCGAGGTAGCGGTGGACACCAAGTACGGTACCTTGGTGATGCCCGCCCCGCTTCTGGTAGAGCTGCGTGGCGACAACGAGGATAACGGCGACCTGGTCATCCTCTTTGAGGAGGTCAAGGAAGCGGATGTGCCGAACTCCGGTCAGCCGCAGGCGGACAACATGAAGCCCGCCTCTCCGGTCGTGGAGGTCACCGTGGCCACCCGTTACGGCGACGGTCGGGTGGAGCGCCACCACAACTTCTCGGCCAGCCTGACCCTGACGCTGCCTGTGGCGGATCGCAACGCCGATCCGGAACTGACCGGCGTCTACCGGTTCGAGACCGACGAGAAGGGCAACATCATCGGCATCCAGTATGTCGGCGGTAATGTGAGCGAGGACGGCAGCACCATCTCGGTGCCGCGCACCAGCCTCAGTAAGTACGGCGTGCTTGAGTACGACCGAGAGTACACGGACGTGCCGGCTGACCACTGGGCCTACCGGGCCGTCAAGGTGATGAGCGCACGGCATGTGGTCAACGGTGTCAGCGAGACCCTGTTTGACCCGCAGCGCGCCGTGACCCGTGCCGAGTTTGCGGCCATGGTCGCCCGTGCCTTCGGGGTTCCGAAGTCGGAAGCGGTGAAGACCTTCGCCGATGTGGCCCAGGACAAGTGGTACGTGCAGGTGATGAGCGACGTGGTGGCCGCCGGCCTCTTCGAGCCGGAAGCCGGAAACACGCTGCGGCCTGAGGTGCCGATCACCCGCCAGGAGATGGCGGTGGTAATCGCCCGGGCGATGGAGCGGATCATCCCGCTGGCCCAGATCTCGACCCCGAACGTGGATGAGACCCTGGCCCCCTTCGCCGACCAGGGCGAGGTGGCGGCCCAGAACCGGGACGAGATCGCACTGCTGGTCTCCCAGGGCCTGATCAAGGGCCGGGCGGTGGATCAGCTGGCGCCGAACGGCACCACGACCCGTGCCGAGGCGGTCACGCTGATCAAGCGGCTCCTCGACTGGGCCAAGCAGCAGAGCAAGTAGACACAAGCAAGGCCCACCCCGATGGCTTTCGGGGTGGGCCTTGTTTTCTTAGTGCTCCTCGTCGGGCGTGCAATAGATGTCGATTCGGCAGACCTCTTCAAACCCAAGCTTCCGGCAGATCGGCTCCGAGGTGCCGATCGTCGCCTGGATGGCGGCCCACTGCACCCCACGCTCCTGCATGGCGGCGAGCCGCCAGGCCACCAGGGCCTGGTAGGCGCCCCGGCCCCGGAACTCGGGCCGCACTGCGGTGCCCTTCAGCCAGCCATACTCCTGCACATACTGCACGATCCCGGCTCCGGCGGGCTCACCATCGACCCGGGCGAGTACGTAGGTGATCTGATCGCCGAGCAGTTCCATGTTGGCTCGAGTGTCGGCCGCGTAGCCCTCCAGCCACTCCTCCGACATGCCCCAGCCGCCGGCTGAGGCCCGGGCCCACGCCATGACGTTCTCGGGGGTGACCGCCTCAACTGTCACGCCGGGTCGGACCGGGGGCTGCGAAGCAGAGGTCGGGATCACCATGCCAACGGTGTGGGCGAACGGGACCATCCCCCGCCGCTGGAGCCGCTCCGCCAGGTCGGCCGGTCTGGATGAGGGTCCGACGGTCCAGCGGAAGGGCAGGTTGCGGGAATGGTAGTGCTCAAACACCTCATCGATGATGCGGTCCGCATCCTCATCCGGCATGGCGCTGCGGTAGACGCCGTTGTACACCACAATCGGACGCTCGGGCGTGGTCACCTGGTGCCACGACGGGTTGGAGACGACCTCGCTGTCTCGGGTGCGCCAGGCGCCCTCGGCCCAGGTCACCTCCGTGGCCCGGATCTTGTCCTGCAGATTCATATGTACTCCCCCTTAAACGATTACGGGGGATAGACGATTTAGACGCTGCTCTAGTTCCCGCCTTCACGCCGGAGCAGTTCACGCTCCCAGGCCCGGAAGAATGGCCACCAGATCGCCGTCGCCACGCCCAGGCCAACGACCTGCAGCGCAGCCCCGGTCCAGCTGCGGTTGGCCAGAAAGCCGCCCAGCACCACCGGCACCGTGAAGGGGATTTGGGCCAGGGGCCTGGCGACCCAGCCCAGCGCCATCGCAGCGTAGTTGATGGTCACCACCGCGGCCGGCGCCAGGATGAACGGCGGGATCAGGAAAGGGTTAAAGGCGATGGGGGTGCCGAACGTGACAGGTTCGTTGATGTTGAACAGCCCCGGCAGCAGCGCCACCTTGCCCACCTGCCGCAACTGAGCCGAGCGGGAGCGCATGAGCATGAAGACCAGGGGCAGCGTCGCCCCGGAGCCGCCCAGATGGGCGTACATATGGAAGAAGGGCTCCGTCACGATCGACGGCAGGGGCAGCCCGGAACCGGCGGCGCCCACGTTGGCCGCCAGGTTCTGCGTCCAGAAGAGGTAGGCCACCGCCGAGACGATGTTCATCCCGTGGATGCCCATCGCCCAGAGCGACATCATCAGCACCACCTGAAGCAGGGCGGAGGGGTAGCTGTCCGAGGCGCTGACCAGCGGCTTTAGCGCCTCCATCACCAGGGTGGGGAGGGTTGCTGGCTCAACGTGCACCGTCATCGTGGCGGTGTCCAGCCGCCCCACCGTAACGTTTGCCGACACCAACCAGGCCAGGACCCACACGGCCAGGAGCACGGCCAGCCCTGGTACCAGCGCCTCAAAGGTGCGGGCCACCTTGGGTGGCACGCCCCGGGGAAGCCTCACCACGAACCCAGAGCGGTAGATCATCCGGTGGACGTGGACCGTGAAGAAGGCGACGAGGATCGCGACGAAGAGCCCCTGCCCGCCCAGCGATTCCATCAGCCGGGAGAGCGGGAGCTCGGAGATCCCAATCAGTTTGCCCGCTGCATCGCGGGCCCCGACCGGCACGCTGCCGATCAGGAAGGCGATCACCGCCGTCCAGGCGGTCCGCATCGCCTCCAGTTCGTAGTGCTCGGCCAGCGAGTGGGCCACGCCAAAGGCGACCAGCAGGGCCATCAGCCCGAAGGAGAACTGGTAGGGCACCAGCAGGGCAGGCTGCCACTGCTCGGCCCAGCGGGTGAGCGCCGGGATCGGAATCGGCGGGAAGGCGATCAACAGAAAGATCGAACCGGTGATGATGAAGGGCAGGGCGTAGGCGATGAAGGCGTCCCGCACCGCCTTGAGGTGCGGCTCCTCGACCACCTGCCCTACGGCGGGGAGCAGCCTTTGTTCAATCCAGTCCTTCATGCGGTGCGGGCGGCCAGACCCATCGCCTGAGCCAGCGCAGCCGCCCCGTCGCCGGTGGCGTAGACAAAGCCGTCAACCACGCCCACGGGGAGCCCGGTGCGCCTGGCGGTCGCCTCGGCGTACCGGACCTGGGGCCCCAGCAGGATCACATCCCACTCGGAGGCAAGGCCCTTGCCCAGCCTGTCGGTGCCCGCCGAGTCGACGACCAGCGGGATCTGCTTGGCTGCTGCCGCTTCCGACATCGCCTCCACCAACAGCGAGGTGGAGTGGCCGAAGCTGCAGACCAGCAGGACTCGTAGTGGCTGCATATAGTTAACCTCCTAGCGTCAGGGCCATGCGCTCCATCTGGCTCGCAGGCACCTGGACGTCAAACTCTCGCTCCACAATGGCCAGGCCCTTGGCGATGGCGCTGGGCACCCGGCCTTCGGGCAAGGCCCGAGACTCGGGCGCCGGCCCATCGCCCCGCTTCGCCGCCAGCTCGTCCACCAGGTAGGCCAGCTGCATGGAGAGTCCGGCGAACAGGTCGAGCTCGACCGTGGTCTCCAGCTCAGCCTCTACCTGCTGCAGGGCTCGGCCAATCGCCGAGACCACCCGGGCGGGATCGACCATCTTCATGCGGCCCTTGAGCGTCCCAGCCATCTGCTGGAGCAGTTGCCGCCGCTCGGGCGCCTCCGCCGGGGTTGGACCTGCCCGGTCCGGCGCCCGGGAAGGCTCGACCACACCACGGGCCAGCTCATCCAGGGTGATCTCGATGGCCGCCGCCTGGCGCACCGCCTCCAGCAGGCGGGGCAGCGAGACCATGTCCACCGTGCGGGTGGGAATGTGGGTGCGGGCGGTCAGCAGATCGCCCACGCCCACCAGGGGTCCCATGTCCACGAGGATGAGGGCGCCCTGGTCGGTATCGAGGCTGCGCAGAGCTGCCTCGGCCCGGTCCATGAGCTGCTCGATCGGCTCGCCCAGCGGCCAGTCCACACTGGCCAGCCGGGTCGCGTCGCCCTCGATCTCCCGTGCGGTCTCCACGAGGGAGCGGGCAGTCTGGCTGCCATGGCAGATCACCAGGACGCCGATGCGCCCGGCAACCCTGCCACCTACACCAAGCAAAAACGATGCCAGGAAGCCGGTCTCGTCGGGGGGGATGGCGACCCCGGCCAGCTTGCCTAGCCGCTCAGCCATGGCGGCTGCAGCGGCGACCTCCTGGGGGTGCTTCTGCTTCAGCTCCCGCAGGCGGGGATAGCTGATCGGCTTGGACTGCCGCAGGCGCTCCAGGGTCGAGGCGATGTGCATCGCCAGCCCCACCCGGGCCCGGGGCGGGGTCGCCAGGCCCAGCCGCTCGTGCGCCAGGTCCAGCACCTCGCCGGCCCAGCTGAGGATCTGCGGGCCCACCTGGCGCTCCACAGCCTGCTGCCAGGCGGGGTCGACATCGGTGACGCCCGCGAAGTAGGCATTGATCTCCGCCGAGATCTGGGCGCCGCTCTCGGCGGCCCGCCCCTCGGCTTCCAGCTCCCGGACCCGGCGGACGATCCGCTCATAGATCGCCTCGCTCATGTGGCTGGTCGGCAGCTGGGCGGCGCCCGGTGTAAACCGGTACGTGCCCACAAGGGGGGAGCGCCCCGGCGCCACCTCCGGTAAAGGCAGGCTGTGCTCCTCCACGCGGACGAGGCCGGTCGGGGAGAGGGCCTCCTCCAGGAAGGCCCGGGCGCTGGCCAGCTGGATCTCCGCCTTCAGCTGGCCCACGTTGCCCCGGGGCGTGTACTGAATCAGGCGGCTCAGGGCCCGGGCGGACAGCTCCATGGGGATACCCACCCGGTCGGCCTCCGCCTGGAAGTGGTGCAGGATCAAGTCCAGCCGCTCGCTCGCAGGCCGGTCGGCCAGGGAGGGCAGCCGGATGATCATGGGGATACGGCGCAGGAAGGTGCCCAGCAGGCTCGACTCGGGATCCTCCGTCGTAGCGGAGACCACCCGGACCTGCACGCTGCGCAACTGGGAGTCACCAAGCCGCCGCAGCTGGCCCCGGTCCAGCAGCAGGAAGAGCATCTCCTGACCTTCGGGCGGCAGGCGATGGACTTCATCCAGAAACAGCATGCCCCCGGCGGCCTGTTCCACTACACCGGTCCGGTCAGCGGCGGCGCCCGTGTAGGCGCCCTTGACCGCACCGAAGAGCTGGCTTAGGAGCAACTGGGGGTTGGAGGCGTAGTCCGCACAGTTGAAGATCACGAAGGGGGCCTGTGCGGGCAGCACACCGTTGGCGGTGGCGAAGCGGTACATCTCCTCGGCGAAGAGCGACTTGCCTACGCCGGTCTGCCCGAGGATCAGGGTGTGAAGCCCGCCGCCGGGATAGAGAATGGCCGCCTTGGCGAGTGCCACGGCGCCCTTCAGGCTCCCTGCGGCGCCCAGCAGGCCGTCCAGGGGCTGGCGCTCGGCGGGGCGGGGGTCCGGCGTAGGCGTCGCCACCACCGGCAACGGGGCCCTCCTGACGACCGGCGGATCCACCATAGGGCGATCCGCTGTAACGGGTAGGAACCGCACCGGCTTCCCTGGCACCTTCCGGGCCTCACCCGTCAGCACCAGCCGGTTCAACTCACGGCTGGCATTCGATCGATCCAGCCCCGCCACCTCGGCCAGCGCCTGTGCGCTGATGCCGCCCACGGCGCCCAACTCAGCCAACACCTGGCGGACCCGTTCCAGACGGCCACTCATCCAACAATCCCTCCCTTCGCGCGTGAAATGCAGTTCGTGAGCATTATGACACGTAACCATATCTGTGTCAAAAGGGAATGACACACATGACACAGATATGCGAAGTTGTATACCGCATCTGTGTCGGTTACGAAGACCCCAGAACAGACCTGTGTCGAACTGTGTCAGAGACTTTCTAGGGTTTGAACCGTACCACGCATAGTCCCAATGAGCCATTCTCTGTCAGAACGACGTTCAGCGGAGCCTACAGCCATACGGATTGACGAGTTGGTCTCCTCCGTGAGGAGGAGATCTTTCGTTCGAATTGCGGAGCCTTGGCACGCGAGTTGCACTTATTGGCGACCGACGGGCGAACGGCCCGCAAGATTCACCACAAGGAGGACAACACCTTGAAGCGCATCCTTACTGCTTCGATCACCGGCCTGCTGTCCATGGCCATCCTCGCTGGCTGTAGCAGCAGCACCCCCGCCCCGTCCACGACCACCACCACGGAAACCAAGCCCGCCGCTACCCAGAAGATCAAGGTCGGCGTCAGCGTCGCTACCATGCAGGAAGCGGTTTACACCTTTATGAAGACCGCCATCGAGAACCAGGCCAAGACCGACGGCGTCGACATCGTCTGGGTCGCCGCTGACAACAACGAGCAGAAGCAGCTCAACGACGTCCAGAACCTGCTCTCCCAGAAGGTCAACGCCCTGGTTCTGCACAGCGTGAACACCGGCGCCGCCGCCAACCTGATCAGCCAGGCCAAGGCCGCCAACGTGCCCGTCATCGCCATGGACCGCCTGCCCGAGGGCACCAAGGACGTCGCCCTGTACGTCACCGCCGACTCCAAGAAGGTCGGTCAGACCCAGGCTGAGTACGTCGCCAAGCAGCTGAACGGCAAGGGCAAGGTCGTGATCCTCGAGGGCGAGGCCGGCAACGGCGTGGCCCGCGACATCACCGCCGGCAACAAGGAAGTCTTCGCCAAGTACCCCGACATCAAGATCGTCGCTGACCAGGCCCACCAGTCCTGGAGCGGTGAGCTCGCCATGAACACCGTCACCAACGTGCTGACCAAGGAGAAGAACGACATCCAGGCCGTGCTCGCCAACAACACCGGCATGGCGATGGGCGCCGTGCAGGCCCTGCGCCAGGCTGGCCTGGGCGGCAAGGTCACCGTCATCGGCTCCGACGCCGACCTGAACGGCCTCCAGTCGATCATCGACGGCAACGGCGAGACCGCTGACATCGACAAGAAGCCCGTCGAGCTGGGCCTGGCCGCCTACAAGGCTGCCGTGGCTGCCGCCAAGGGCGAGAAGCTCAAGGGCGACACCGAGGTGGGCGGCATCCAGGTCAAGCTCACCCCGATCGAGCTGATCACCAAGGAAAATGTCAACACCATGACCTACCGGTTCCCCGAGCTCGCCAACTACAAGAAGTAATGTACTAGTCCTCTGGGGGGCTGGGCCGTAGCGGTCCAGCCCCGCCGGGGCCACTTAGGAGGAAGAAGTGTGAGCAACGCGCCACTGCTATCGATGCATGGTATCCGGAAGGAGTTCCCAGGCGTCCTGGCGCTGGATGGCGTGCAACTTTCCCTGGAGCGGGGCCAGGTGCTGGCGCTGCTGGGGGAGAACGGCGCCGGCAAGAGCACGCTGATGAAGGTGCTGAGCGGCGTCTATCCCCACGGCACGTACGATGGTCAGATCCTGTTGAACGGGCAAGAGGCGCGCTTCCGCAACACGCGCGAGGCCGAGGCGGCCGGCGTCGTCATCATCCACCAGGAGCTGAACCTGGTGCAACAGCTGACGGTGGCCGAAAACCTCTTCCTCGGGCGGGAACCGCAGCGCCCCAAGGGCTCGGGGATCATCGACCGGGACGCCCTGTACGAGGGGGCCGGCCGGCTCTTGGCCCGACTCCAGGCGGAGATTGACCCTCACGCACTGGTCTCAACGCTCTCCGTGGGCCAGCAGCAGCTGGTCGAGATCGCCAAGGCCCTGGGGCAGAACGCCCAGGTCCTGATCATGGACGAGCCCACCTCGGCGCTGACCAACACCGAGGTCGCCCAGCTCTTCGAGCTGGTGCGGTCGCTCACGGCGCAGGGCGTCGGCATCATCTTCATCAGCCACAAGATGGACGAGATCTTCGCCCTGACCGACGCCATCATGGTGATGCGCGACGGCCGGTACGTCGGCACCGTGAAGACGGCAGAGACGAGCCGAGACCAGCTGGTCGCCATGATGGTCGGCCGGGAACTGAAGGACCTATTCCCCAAGCGGCAGATCACTCCAGGCGAGCAGCTTTTAGAAGTAAAGGACCTGCGGGCAGCGCATGTCAGCAAGTCAGGCGCTTACCAAATTGAAGGGATTACCTTCAACGTCCGCCGCGGCGAGATCATCGGCTTCGCCGGCCTGATGGGATCGGGCCGCACCGAACTGGTCCGGGCGCTCTTCGGCGCCTGGGACAGCAAGGTGGAGGGGGAGGTCCGAATTAGCGGCAAGCCCGTGCGGATTCGGAACCCCCAGGAAGCGATCAACGCCGGCCTGGCGCTGGTGACGGAGGACCGCAAGCTCTCCGGCCTGGTGCTGGGGATGTCCAGCGGCGAGAACGTCTCGATGGCCCGGCTCCCGTTCCTGGCCAAGTTCGGCGTGGTCGACCGGTCCGCCGAAGCGGAGATGGTGGCCAAGCTGATCGCCGACCTGCGAGTGAAGGTCTACGGGCCCGAGCAGATCGTCGGGACGCTCTCCGGCGGCAACCAGCAGAAGGTGGTCCTGGCCAAGTGGCTGGCCACCAACCCCCAGGTGCTGATCCTCGACGAACCCACCCGGGGCATCGACGTCGGCGCCAAGGCGGAGATTTACAACCTGATCGGCGAGTTGGCCGAACGAGGCCTGGCGGTGATCATGGTCAGCTCCGAACTGCCTGAGATCCTGGGGCTCGCGGACCGGGTCTACGTGATGCATGAAGGGCGCCTGGCCGGGGAGCTGGCCAGAGCCGAAGCGACCCAGGAGCGGATTATGAACCTGGCCACGGGAGGTAAATAAACGTGAAGGGCAAGAATATCCAGCGCTACGCCATTATCGGCGCTATGATCCTGATGGCCCTCGTCTCCACGTTCCTGACCGGTGGCGACTTCGCATCGCCCCGCAACCTGATGAATATTGCCGTCCAGATCACCACCAACGGCATCCTCGCCGTCGGCATGACCATGATCATCGCCACCGGCGGCATGGATCTGGGCGTTGGCTCCCTGCTGGCCCTGATCGGGGTCATCCTCGCCAAGCTGATGGGGATGGGCCTGGGCACCATCCCGGCGGTGGCGGTCGCCCTGCTGGCCGCCGTGGCCGTGGGCCTCTGGAACGGCACCTTCGTGGCCCGTTTCCGGATCCCGCCCTTCATCGTGACCCTCGGCACCATGACCGCTGCCCGTGGTCTGGCGCTGCTGATCTCCAAGGGCCGGGCGCTATCGCCCTTGACCCCCGAGTTCAACCAGATCGCCTCTACCGCTCTGCCCAAGCTCCCCTCGCTGATCCTGGTCGGCGCCCTGGGCGCCTGGATCGTGTGGAGCTTTGTGCGGGCGGCCAAGAGCGAGCGCTCGGTCTCCTCGCTGGTCATGGGACTCGCTGCCGTCGGCTTCGGCCTCTGGGTCCTCACCTCGTCTGACGTGCGCGGCATCCCGACCCCGGTGCTGATCTTTGGCGCCGTGGCTGCCGTGGGCACCTTCCTGCTGAACCGGACCACCTTCGGCCGGCACCTGCTGGCGGTCGGCGGCAACATGAACGCTGCCCGGTACTCCGGCATCAACGTTGAGTGGACCCTCATCAAGACCTACATGCTCAACGCTGGGCTGGCCGGTATCGGCGCCCTGGTTCTCGCCTCCCGCCTGGCCTCCGGTGTCCCCACGGCCGGCAACATGGGCGAGCTCGATGCGGTGGCGGCGGTCGTCATCGGCGGCACCAGCCTCTCGGGCGGCTCGGGCTCCATCAGCGGTACGATTGTCGGCGCTATCATCATCGGCATGCTGAACAACGTGCTGGTCATCCTGAACGTCGACTCGAACTTCCAGTATATCGTCAAGGGCCTCGTCATCATGGGCGCCGTGCTCCTGGATGCGTCGATGAAGAAGAACAAGCGATAAGGCATAAGAAAAAGCCGACGGAGATAATCCGTCGGCTTTCTAATATTTTCCAGGGGTGCCGCAGTCAAAGCGGGCCTTCCTGTATGGCGGTTTTGAATAGTAGTTTAGCACGAAGAAAAGAAACAGTCTAGTCTTTCCTCTGGGCTCCGCCTACGCTGGATGTAATCTGGCAGGGTGGAGGTAGTAGGGTGGGGTTGTTGCGAGAGGTCCGGTTCCGACGATACTGGATCGGTCAGTCGGCATCCCTGCTGGGCAGTCAGGTCAGCGGCATGGCGGTGCCGCTGACGGCGGTGCTGGTGCTGGGGGCGGAATCGGAGTCGATGGGCCTGCTGACCGCCGTGCGCCTGCTGCCGGCGCTGCTCTTCTCGATCCATGCGGGCGTCTGGATCGAGCGGCTCGGCAACCGGCGGCTGATCATGATCTTCTCGGATCTGGCGCGGGCGGTGTTCACGTTCCTGATTCCGGTGGCTTACGTTCTGGGATGGCTCTCTCTGTGGACGCTGTTGGCCCTTACGTTTCTCGTGGGCACCTTCGGCGTGCTCTTCCGGGTCGCCTCCAGCACGCTGTTCGTGTCGCTGGTGCCCAGGGAGAGGTACGTCGAGGCGAACTCCTTGCTTACGGGGAGCCGGTCGATGGCCTTCATCGCGGGGCCCGGGATCGGGGGATTCCTGGTGCAACTCTTCACGGCGCCGGGGGCGCTGGTGGCCGATGGACTCTCCTTCGTGGCCTCTGCGCTGTCGCTGGCAACGATCCGCACCGAAGAGCCCCCGCCCGCGCCTGCGGAGCGGGGTAGCGTGAGTGCAGGGCTGCGCTATCTACTTGGGTCGCCGGTCGTGCGGGCCGTAACTGCCGCTTCGGCAACGGCGAATCTGTTCCTGGCCATCTACTTTGCCCTCTATGTGCTGTACGCGACACGCTCGCTGGGGGTCTCGCCGGTTGAACTGGGCCTGATACTGGGGCCCGGTTCGGCGGGCGGGCTGGTCGGGTCTGCTATGGCCGGGCGGGTGATTCGCCGGATTGGGCTGGGCCGCACCTTCCTGATCGGGGTCTTGCTCTTTACGGTTCCGATGCTGCTGGTGCCCATGGCTGGCGGCCCCCACCGCCTGGTGTTGGGGATGTTGGTCGTGGCAGAGTGCCTTTCGGGCATGGGGGTGATGCTGCTGGATATCAGCAAGGGCTCGATCCTGTCGGCCGCCGTGCCCGATGAAATCCGCAACCGAACGATGGGGGCGGTGGGGTTCATCGAGAACGGCGTCTTTGCGGCGGGCGCCCTGCTTGGCGGGGCTCTGCCTGCGCTGATTGGCCTGCACGCCACCATGTGGGTGGCTACTGCAGGGGCGTGCCTCGGGGTGCTCTGGCTCTTGCCGTCTGCGGTGGTGCGGCTGCACGCTGTGGATGACTTTGCTGTCCATGATATAATGACACGGTGAAAATGACGGGGGTGTTGCTGGTGCTGCCGATCGAGGGGGTTCTACCGGAGCTGTCGCGTGCGCTTGGCTCTCGGACCGAGGCCGTTCTGGTCGCCCCGCCCGGCGCCGGCAAGACCACCCGGGTCCCCCTGGCCCTGCTGGACGAGGACTGGCTCGGCGGGCGCAAGATCTTGATGCTGGAGCCTCGACGGCTGGCGGCCCGGGCGGCGGCCCGATTCATGGCTTCGACATTGGGGGAGCAAGTCGGGGAGACGGTTGGCTACCGCGTGCGGCTGGACACCCGAGTCGGGCCCCGAACCCGGGTCGAGGTGATCACCGAGGGCGTGCTGACCCGGATGCTCCAGGAGGACCCGGCCCTGGAGGGCGTGGGGCTGGTGATCTTCGACGAGTTCCACGAGCGGTCGCTGCACGCCGATCTGGGGCTGGCGCTTTGCCTGCAGTCCCAGTCGCTGCTGCGGGAGGATTTGCGGCTGTTGGTGATGTCCGCGACGCTCGACGCCGAACCGGTGGCTGCCCTGCTGCGGGGGGCGCCGGTGGTGGTTAGCTCCGGCCGCAGCTATCCAGTAGAAACCCGCCATTTTCCACGGGAGGGTCGGATCGAGGCCGCCGTGGCGAGCGCGGTCCGGGAGGCGTTCCGGCGGGAGGAGGGGGACATGCTTGTCTTCCTGCCGGGCGCCGGCGAAATTCGCCGTGTTCAGGCGTTGTTGGAGGGCCTGCCTGTGCGGGTGGCCCCCTTGCACGGGACCCTGTCTCAGGAGGAGCAGGACCAGGCCATCGCACCGAGCCGGCCCGGCGAGCGCAAGGTGGTCCTGGCCACCTCGATCGCCGAGACCAGCCTCACCGTCGAGGGGGTCCGGGTGGTGGTGGACTGCGGCCTCAGCCGGGTGCCCCGCTTCTCGCCCCGCACCGGGATGACCCGGCTGGAGACCGTGCCGGTCTCCCGGGCCTCGGCGGACCAGCGGCGGGGCCGGGCCGGGCGCCTGGGTCCCGGCGTTTGCTACCGGCTCTGGAGCGAGCAGGAGGATCGGGCGCTGGTGGCCCGCTCCACCCCGGAGATCCTGGAGGCCGACCTGGCTCCGCTTGCCCTGGAGCTGGCGGCCTGGGGGATTGCGGATGCCTCCGAGCTCGCCTGGCTCGACCCGCCGCCGGCTGCCGCTTTGGCACAGGCGCGGGAACTGTTGCAGCAGCTAGGGGCTCTCGATGATGAAACGATCACGCCGCACGGGAAGCGGATGGCGGGGCTGGGGCTCCATCCCCGGCTAGCCCACATGGCACTTCGGGCGGCGGACCTGGGCCTGGGCGGGCTCGCCTGCGAATTGGGCGCCCTGCTGAGCGACCGGGACATCCTCCGGGGCGATGCTGACCTGCGCCTGCGGGTGGAGGCGCTGCGGGCAGGCGCCAGCCGTCGGGCTTCGGTCGAGGCGGAGCACTGGCGGCGCACCCTGGGCGTGGCCCCGGGCGGCGATGTGGACGCCACCGGGCTCCTGCTCGCCTTCGCCTACCCGGACCGGATCGCCCAGCGGCGGGGCGCCGGCCGCTTCCTGCTTCGCAACGGGCGGGGGGCCGCGCTTGCTGCGGGTGACTCTCTCTATGACGAGTCCTACCTCGTGGCCGCCGAGCTAGACGACCAGGGCGCCGACAGCCGCATCTTCCTGGCGGCGCCCGTTGAGCTGGCCGACCTGGAGCGGTACTTTGAGGGCCAGGTCGAGACCGTGGAGGTGACCGCCTGGGACCGCTCGGTGCAGGCGGTGCGGGCCCGACGGCTGACCCGGCTGGGGGCGCTGGTGCTGCGGGACGTTTTGCTGCCCAACCCGAGCCCGGAGGCAGCCGCAGCCGGCCTGCTCCAGGGGGTGGCGGAGGAGGGGCTGGGCATCCTGCCCTGGACCAAGGGCGCCCGCCAGCTCCAGGAGCGGATGCTCTTCATGCACCACGCTGACCCGGGCACCTGGCCGGATGTGTCTGATGCCGGGTTGATGAGCACCCTTGCGGATTGGCTGGGGCCCCACCTCTACGGCCTGCGCACCCGCGACGACCTGCAGCGGCTGGGGCTTGCCGGTACCCTTGAAGAGATGCTTACCTGGGACCAGCGCCGGGAGCTGGATGAGCAGGCGCCCACCCACATCACCGTGCCCAGCGGCTCCCGCATCCCGGTCGACTACAGCGAGCCCGGCGCCCCGGTGCTGGCGGTCCGGCTCCAGGAGGTCTTCGGCCTGCTCGAGACCCCGCGCATAGGCCGGGGGAGGGTGCCACTGACCATGCACCTGCTCTCCCCGGCCCACCGCCCCGTCCAGGTCACCCGAGACCTCGCCAGCTTCTGGCGCACCGCCTACTTCGAGGTGCGCAAGGACCTGCGGGGCCGCTATCCCAAGCACTACTGGCCCGAGGATCCGCTCAGCGCTACCCCGACCAACCGGGCGAAGCCCCGCAGCTAGATATGCTTGATGCTCTCCCGGTACGCGCGGCTCTCCGATTCCAGGTAGTCGATCAGCAGGGCGCACCCGCCCAGATCCCGCAGCGGCAGAAGGTTGCCCACCTTCTGCCGCATTCCTTCTAGCGTCAGATCCTCCGGGTGGACGATCACCAGGTGAATGCCCTTGGTGAGGCAGATGCCGAGCTTGATGAAGTCCCGGTCCTGCTGCTGCTTCACCTTCTCAGCGGAATACCGCCTGGTTTTCCGGTAATGCTGCGGCCCATTGAACTCGAATCCGACCTTGGGGGGATAGAACCGGTCCAACTGGAGCAGTGCGTCGGTGCGGGGGTTCTTGAGCGCCCCGGCCTTGCCGCCTTCTACATAGTTGTCCGAGTCGATCAGCAGGGACAGGTACTCCTGCATAAGGCCCTCACCGTAGGGGTCGGCGACATTCAGCCGGCTCTGGGCGGCGGCCAATAGCGTGAGGCCAGCTTCAAAGCCCGGGAAGGTGAGGTCAAACTCAACCCGGGCCAGCCGATGCTCTCTACTGATTTTGAGCCACTCCGCCTCGACCAACTCAGTCACGCACTTGGTCGCTGTGGTGTGGCTGATGCGTGCCAGGGCGGCCAACTCCGCATAGGCAAAGTGGCCTGATGGATGACTGAACCCCGGCGTCTGCAGCAGGAGCCCATAAAGCACCTTGGCGGTGGCACTCAGATGCGCATCGGACAGCAGGGCAACCGGGATGGCGACAGCGGGGCCACTGCCGTGCTCCATGTGCCGCACCCGGGGTAACGCCCTGAACACCGTGGCCCTGGAGAGCCCGGAGGTGGCGGCCAGCCACCCCGGGGCGCCGTCCGGCCGCAGCCGGGAAACCGCCCAGAGGACCTTCTCCGCGGCAGTCAGATCGGGGTCGAGCAGCAGGGAGACGGGCGCCTGCACCACCTGATCCATTTCAGACACCTCCGACTTCCTATTTCTACCAGTCGATTAGCTTCTCCTCCAGTTTTGAGACTCCCTACGCTTGGAAATCAGTCTCAGGATTGGATGAGATCCCTGGTAGCGCCCCAGAACCAACCCCCCAGGGGTACTAAACCAAGGGAATTTTGCCCTGTTTGGCCTTCCGGAGGCCAGCCTCGTAAACCTCATCCAATCCTGAGACTCCTGAACCGCCGCCAACAGTCTCAGGATTGGATGAGACCATCATTTCGCCCCCAAATCACGCAAAATGAGCAACCGCCCCCCGGATAGGGAGGCGGTCTTGGAGGGGGGTATCCCCCGAGAACTCAGATTCGGTACCTGCGGATCAGTTCGTCCAGCTTGACTCGGCTGGAGGAGAGGTCCTCCATCACCGCATGCATCCCCGAGAGGGCCCGGGTCATTGTCGCACTGCTGGACATGACCGACTCTGCCACCTCACCGTTGCGCCGGGAGATCTCGGCTACCTGCTGCATGGCGGCCGAAACCTCCCCGGAGCCCGCCGAGAGCTCCTCGGTGCTGGCGGTGTTCTCCTCGGTCAGGGCGGCCAGGGCCTGGAAGACGCCCGCCACCTGGTCGGAGCTCTGCTGGATCGCCTTGGACGCCCGCTGGAGCGACTCCAGATCCGCCACCGTCTGTTTCACCGTTTCCATGATGCTCTCCAGCGCTTCGCCGGTGGCATGAGCCTTCAGGGTGCCCGCCGTGGCCCTGGCCTTGCCGGCATCCATGGAGACGGCCACCCGCTCAACCGCCGACTGCGTCTGGGTGACCAACTGAGCGATGCTCCGGCTCGACTGGGCAGAGCGCTCCGCCAGCCGGCGTACCTCCTCGGCGACGACGGCGAAACCGCGGCCATGCTCGCCGGCCCTCGCAGCCTCGATGGCTGCATTGAGCGCCAAAAGGTTGGTCTGATTCGCCAGCCCTGCGATTACCTCCGTGATCTCACCGATTTGCCCGGCCACCCCACCCAGTTGCGCCACGGTCTGTGCGGCCTCCGTGACAGCTTCGGCGGTGGCTGCCATTTCGGCCAGCGTCTCCATGATCACGTCACTGCTATGGTCGGCCCGCTCCGCCAGGGAGCCGGCAGCGGTGCTGACGCTGGCGGTTGCACCCTGGACCGTCTCCGAGGCGAACATCAACTGGTCAACTGCGGTCTGCGAGGAGTTGACCTGCTGCGCCTGTTCGCCGGCTGCTGCCGCCAACTGCTCGATGCCGGCGCGGAACCCCTCCATCGACTGAATCGCCAGGCTGACGTGCTGGTTGCTGCTCGGATCCATGCGCCCGGCAGCCGAATCCACCTCCGCCGACAGGCGCTCCACATCGGAGAGGGCTCGCTGCATGGTTTCTGTAGCCGTACCGACAGTTGTCACGGTAGCCTTCAGGCCCGTGATGCTCTCTCGCAGGCCGCCGACCATTGCCCCGAACGCCTCGCTTAGCTGCACGATCTCCGGAGCCCCAGAGACCCGGGTGTCCACGGTCAGATCTCCTGCCGCGACCTTGCGGGTCACTTCCGCCAGGTGATACACCGGCCGCAGGAGCACGGTCATGCCCCAGAATCCGCCCAGCCCGATCAGCAGCGCCAGGCCGAGGGTGATCAGGCCGATGACCAGGATTCCAGCAGCCAGGTCTGCCCGGACAGTGTCCAACGAGTATTCCATGTGAACGACGTAGAGAAAGGCTTCTGTCTGACTGCCCACTGCCTTATGCCGGATCGGCACGGTCACCTCCATGATGCCGTTCTCTTCAGAGGTACGGGGCTGCCTGGATTGCAGCGCTTCGAGGACATCCTCATCCGAGCTCTTCTTTCCACGCTCTGCTCCGTTCTGGCTTGACCCGTCGGAGAGCAGGACGATGCCGTCAGCGCTGACGATTTCCAGGTGGGTCAGGTTCTTTTCCTGGGCCAGGAGCATATGGCTGAGGGCCGCGAAGTCGTCCACAAGGACCGCCACTTCGATAAACCCTTTGCCGCCCTCGCGGGGGATGGCCAGGAACATCGCCGTCTTGCCGTCTTCAGCCCGGAGTTTCAACGGCTCGGCGATGAGGGTGGTACTCCCCTTGACCAGGCCCTCGTATACAGGGGCGACCTTGAAGAGGTTGAACCCGACGGAGCCCGGGTCGGTGGCGGCTGTGAACACGCCCGAGGGATCGCCGAGGTAGATATCGTTGACGGCAACCAGCCCGGCCAGGCGCTTCAGGTCGTCGTTGCCGAGGGTTGCCCGCGCATCCTCTGCTGCGATGTAGCGGGCGGCGGCCAGCATATGCTTCTCGATGGCGCCCTGCGTCGCGACGATGGCCCCTGCCACCGAGTCGCCGACGAGGTCGACCTCCGCCTGCACGGTGGCCATGACGTGCCTGCGCTCCATATAGGTCGAGACGCCGACGGTGGCCGCCGTGGATATGAGGATAGCGAGGACAAGGAGCATGGCGATGCGGGCCTTCAGGGTGATCTTGCGCAAGGCGGATCAGCGTCCTTCCTAATATGTCCGCGGGGTATACGAGACAATTATAGGCGGGTAAACATTATCCTACTATAATCCCTAATAACTCCATATCCGTAGACTTGAAAGGCCGCCTCCCACGGGGAAGGCGGCCTTGATCACAAGGTCAGTGCCAGATCTCTGCAAGGCGGGCGCCGAGCTCCCGCCCCTGGCGGATGCCGTTCTCAGCGGCGCCGCCCACCCGGGTCTGGTCCATCATGCTGGGGCCGAATCCGGCCTGGGTCGTGGCGTCAGGCAGGAGCACCTCGACCGTGCTGCCAGCGGCCCGGAGCCGCTCCACCTCGGCCATCAGCTGGCTGTGGCCCAGCGGGTACACCGCGCTGCCCATGGGGGCGACCACGAGCACGGTGTCGTGGCCGGCCGCCTGGTCGGCGTGGGTGCCGGACCACACGCCGCCATCCATGTACCGGCGTCCACCGATGGTTACGGGCTGGAACAGGCCGGGGACACAGCAACTGGCCGCCACAGCAAGGTGGAGGGGCACCCCGCTGCTCCGGTCCCAGACGGCGAGCTCACCGGTCTCTGTATCAACGGCGGTGACGCACAGCGGCTTCTCGGGCCACCCTCCCTGGCTCCCAACCAGCAGGCCGAACTGACCGACCCAGGCGGCCTCGTCCATCCCGCGGGACTGCAGGGCAAGACTGCCGATCTCCCGGGAGGTCTCCTGATCCATCGCCCGGGCGCCCTGCCACACGGCGGAGACCTTCTGATAGCCCTCCAGGTCCATTTGCATGGGGCTCTGCTGGGACGTGGCAGCCATCGCTTTCTGCACAGCCAGCACCTGGGTGGGGTCGAAGCCCAGCGCCAGGAAGCTCCCGACTACCGACCCCGCCGATGTCCCTACCAGCAGGTCCGCAGCTCGCAGGTCGACGCCATGCTCAAGCAGCCCAACCGCCACACCCACTTCCCACGCAATGCCTACCGTGCCACCGCCCCCCAAAACCAGGGCTTTCGTCTTCATAGATGAGCTCCTCTCCGTGGTGCCTAATCCGATTCCACTTCGGGTCCCGGTACATGATCCCCTTCCAGTTCAACTGAGCGAGAGGTGATATTTACAATAACTTAGAATTCAATGCTCGACGTGATCCATGAGGCGCCGCCATGCCATCCGGCGCCGAGTCAGTCCACAAGAACTAGGGGGCATCCCACATGGAGATTGAGTTTCGCGGGGAGATCTGGTTCTGGAGAGGCCCCGCCCCGTTCTACTTCGTGACCGTTCCGGAAGAGCAGTGCCACGACCTGCGCGCGATATCAAGGCACGTGACCTATGGCTGGGGAATGATTCCGGTCAAAGTGCGGATCGGCAAGACCGAATGGAAGACATCATTGTTTCCCAAAGATGGCCGCTACATCGTGCCCATCAAAGCCATTGCTCAAAAAGCCGAAAACATCGGCGAAGGTGATACCGTGACACTGCGACTGGAGGTTCGGCCTACGTAAGCCGTGCCACTTCAGCATGCCGAAAGCAGGTGACCGGGTGGTCGTTCACCATCCCGACGGCCTGCATGTAAGCGTAGCAGATGGTCGATCCGACGAACTTGAAGCCCCGCTTGATCAGGTCCTTGCTCATCGCATCGGACTCGGGGGTGCGGGCGGGCACCTCAGCCAGGGACCCGAAGCTGTTCTGGCGCGGCTGTCCGCCCACGAACTGCCATAAGTAACGGTCAAAGCTGCCGAACTCCGCCTGGACCTTCAAGAAGGCCCGGGCGTTTCCAATGGCGGCGTACACCTTGGCCCGGTTGCGGATGATCCCGGGGTCCTGGAGCAGCTCGGCGACCTTGGCTTCGTCAAACTCCGCCACCACAGCGGGGTCAAAGTCAGCAAATGCGCGCCGATAGCCCTCCCGCCGGTGCAGCACGGTCTGCCAGCTCAGCCCGGCCTGGGCGCCCTCCAGCAGCAGGAACTCAAACAGCTTCCGGTCGTCGTGCACAGGCACGCCCCACTCGGTGTCGTGGTAGATAGCGTATAGCTCGTCCTTGGTGCCAAAGCAGCGGTTCATCGCAAAGCCTCCCTTGCAGTTACATCCATCTAGTTCAGTATAACAGGACTCCCCTGACACGGCGTGCCAGGGGAGTTCGCATCTAGAGCGCCTTGGTGACGTACTCAAGCAGCTCATCGACAACCCCAACCGGGCCGACCCGGTCGTAGGCCTCGTGGAGCACCTTCACGAACTGCTCGAAGGCGGCGGGACGGGCGGGGTCGCCCTGGGGCGGCAGCGGCTGAAGCGGCTTCACGGCCTCCTTGACGGCCCGGGGCCGGCTGCCCCAGTGCGCCAGATATCCGCCGTCCTTCGTCATGAAGACGAAGCAGGGAATCGCCCGGGAGGTCCCGTTCTCCAGGTACCGGTCCATGATGTCCAGGTTCTGGTCCCGGAAGAACCAGCGGGCTTCCATGCCCGCAGCCTCGGCCAGGCGGGCCAGCACGGGGCCGGTCCGGGCGGCGTCGCCGCACCAGTATTCCTCGAGGACCAACACCTTTAAGCCCAGCGGGCGCAACCGTTCGATCACCTGCTGCTGCTCGGGGGTGAAGGTAACCGCCTCGTACGCGCTCTGGCGCCGCTCCTGATGCTGGGTGGCACCGGCCAAATAATCCGTCCAAAAAAGCCCTGTAGCAAAACGGTCTTCGGAGACGACGTGCATCGCAGACCCCTCCTGGCATTGCTCATTCGGGAACTGTGATTTGAGTCCTTCGCATGGCGCCGGGCGATACGGGCTGGACATGCTAAGGATACCCAAGGAGGGTGAGCATGAACTATCCTGTCTATCCGCCCCGCGGCACCGAGACCAAGAGCAAGGAGCAGCCGATCGCCTTCCCGCCCCAGCGCCAGCCACGGCAGCCGGGGAAGGAAGCGCCGATGGATCCCCGGCCGATCTACGACTATCCCGGCTACAGGGGAAGCGGCAAGCTGAAGGACCAGGTGGCGATCATCACCGGCGGGGACAGCGGCATCGGCCGCGCCGTGGCGGTAGCATTCGCAAAGGAAGGCGCCGACGTGGTGATCGCCTACCTCGACGAGAGCGAGGACGCCGCCGAGACCGCCCAGGCGGTGGAGCGGTATGGGCGCAAGTGCCTGACGATCCCGGGGGACCTGCGTCAACGGCCCCAGCACGACCGGGTGGTCGCCGAGGCACTGGGCAAGTTCGGCAGGTTGGACGTCGTGGTGAACAACCTCGCCGTCCAGCACCCCCAGCAGAAGTTCGAGCAGATCTCCCCGGAGCAGATGGAGGAGACCTTCCGGACCAACATCTTCTCGTACTACTACATGACTTGGGCGGCCCTGCCGCACCTGAAGTTTGGCAGCCGCATCGTCAACACGGCCTCGATCACGGCCTTCCAGGGCCATGAGACGCTGATCGACTACGCCTCGACCAAGGGGGCGATCGTCAGCTTCACCCGTTCCTTGGCCCTCAACCTGGTCAAGCAGGGCATCCGGGTCAACGCCGTCGCCCCCGGCCCCGTCTGGACCCCGCTGATCGTCTCGACCTTTAGCGACGAGCAAATCAAGAAGTTCGGCACCGACACTCCCTACGGCCGGGCCGCCCAGCCCTTCGAGCTGGCGCCCACCTACGTCTACCTGGCCTCGGAGGACAGCGCCTACGTCACCGGCCAGGTCTTGCATGTCAACGCGGGCAGCTACCTGGGGAGTTAGAGCGGGGTGGCCAGGCGCTCGAGGTCAGTGGGCGCTGCCGGCCTCGCCCTCCAGCTTCAGCTCAACGATCACCGGGCGCCCCTGCGCATCCTGGCCGAAGGTGACGGTGCCCCACACGGCCTCGCACCACTCGTAGCCGCCCCAGTAAGCGGCGAAAGCGTGGGGGCCGGGTCCCTGCGGGTCAGCCTCCCGCACCTCCGGTCCGCACGTATGCGGCGCCGTCGGCGGGGTCACCTGGCCAATCCGCACCTCCCCAGGCCCGTAGTCCGGGGCGGAGACACGCTTGTCCGCACCAAAGGCCGCCGCAGCCTGCGGCGTGGCGAAGTAGCGGGGGAGTTCCTCGTTCAGGCCAAGCCAGCGGGCCACAAAGGCGGCCTGCAGCAGGTCCTTCGGGGTGGAGGGGTATGCGAGTTCCTTGCCCTCCGGGCGATAGGCCGCGGAGTGCTGCTTGACGCCGGACCACGTCTGAGCCTGGTCCTCATACCACTTGTAGACGGTCACCTTGGTGTGCCGGGCCGGGTCCTTCAGGTCCCATTCAACGGTGATGGTGCCATCCTCGGTCCACTTCACCCGGTCAGCGGGGGCGCCCTGGGTCTTCATGCCCCACCCATAGACCGGCGCCATCTCCCAGGTCTTCATGTAGGTGTTGGCGCTGGCGGTTACGATGGTAACCCCGTTGCCGTCCCGCTCGGACCTGGTCTGAACCAGGAAGCCCGGCAGCCGCATTCCCTTGAACTGGAGTTTCTCCACCCGCTGCTCGCCCTTGTACACGGCGGAGCGCCCCACCCGAGTACCGTCCGCCTCATAGAACTCCAGGGGTGCTGTGCTCCACACCCCAAAACGCCCGCGGACAAGGTCAAGCTTGCCATCCCCGTTCAGATCCAGCCGGAGGACCTCCCGGCCCGCGACGGCAGCTTGCTCGTAGACAGCGGTCTCGAACTGCTCGGCAGTCCCATCCACAACAGGCGCCGCCTGGGGCGGGGCTGTGACCTCACCCAGGAGCCGCTGCCGTTCGCCGGCAGGGAGGGGGGCAGGGCGCCCCTCCGGAGCCAGATACTTCTCGAAGGAAAGGGAGGGGTCGGCCCAGTTGTCGGCTGCGGCATAGATCGGCCCCAGGCCCTGGACAAAGCGGAAGACGGTGCGCTCCCCGCGGCCCAGCACCGTCAGCTCCCAGCAGGTGGGAACCAGCTGGGCACACTCCTTGGTCTCGGCCAGCCGGAACCAGACCTCGGCCTCGCCGCTCTTCTGATGCCAGATCAGGCCATCCTTCGGCTCGGGCGGCAGGTAGCGAAGCAGGGCGCCCTTGTTCTTCGGGTCAGCCCGCCACACGCCGTCCGGCCGTAGGTACCAGACCGCATAGACCTTGCCGCCCGCGACCGCGGCGACCCGGTCGCCATCCCTGAGCAAGTGCTCCTGGACGGCGGTCTCTTCCGGCGCGCCCTGGTCCCGTATCATGTAGGCCACTTGCCGGTCCTCGGCTGGGAAGAGCGTGGCCTCGTGCGTAGCCGGCGCCTGAACGGGGTCCTGGATGGGGGGCTGGACAGGGGCCTGCACAGGCTTCTCGTCCGCAGGGGGCTGCGGCGCCCGGCTGCAGGCGGCGACCATCACGGCCACCAGGAGCAGCACTACCTTCCGCACTGGGTTCACCTCCGAAGGCATTCAGATGTAGGACGGTGGTTACTTTACCCGGGTTCCACCCGGGATCGGTGTATACTGATGGAGGGACGAGCCACCCGGGCCATTCCGAGAGAGGAGCACCATCTTGTTAGGGCTTTGGCACGCCAAAACCGTGGTCGGGCAGACGACCATGAAATTCATCTTCACCGTTGGCCAAGCGGATGAGTACACGCTCACGGTCAGCACAGAGCCGTACGCACTAGTCAGCGCCGTCACCGCGGTCCGGGCCCAAGGGAACCGCCTCCACGCCACCTGCATGATTTCGTCGCATGAGACCGCGACGCTAAACATGGAGTTTGACGGGGACACCGTGTCCGTGGCCCTGCACCATCCCCACCTGGGCGCCGTATCGTTCACGGGCAAGCCTGGCCCGGGAACCTCCCTGACCGAGGACCTGATCGCCGCAGTGGCGCCCTACCGCAAGCCGTACGTCCCCCAGCGCACCGACGAGGAGATTCGGACCGAAGTCGAGGCCCTGCTCTCCCGCATGACGGTGCAGGACAAGCTCGGCCAGATGAGCCAGTGCGTCGCTTCCGACTTCGCCTTCGGCGGCGATGTCGCCTCCGAGCCGCCATCTAAGCTGGTGGCCGAAGGCAAGGCCGGCGTGATTCTGGGCGCCATGGATTCCTCCAGGATCTTCGACCTGCAGCGAGTCGCCGTCGAGCAGTCACCCCTGCAGATCCCGCTCCTGTTCAACGCCGACGTGATTCACGGCTTCCAAACGATCTTCCCCGTGCCGCTGGCCTGGTCCTGCAGCTGGGACATGGAAGCGATCAGGAATGCCTGCCGGATCGCCGCCCGGGAGGCGACCGCCACGGGGATCCACTACAACAACGCCCCCATGGTGGACATCACCCGCGACCCCCGCTGGGGACGGGTGATGGAAGGTGCGGGGGAAGACCCCTACCTGGGTGGGCAGATCGCCGCAGCCCAGGTCCGGGGGTACCAGGGCGACAGCCTCTTCAGCGAGGAGAGCATGATCGCCTGTCTCAAGCACTTCGCTGCCTACGGCGCCGTGGAGGCCGGGCGGGAGTACAACACCGTCGATATCTCTGAATGGGCGATGCGCAACGTCTATCTTCCGCCGTTCCAGGCCGGCATCGAGGCGGGCGCCGGCTCGGTGATGACTTCGTTCACGATCTACCAGGGCATCCCCGCTACCGCCAACCAGGCGCTGGTCAAGGGCTGGCTGCGGGAGGAGATGGGCTTCGACGGCATGGTGATCTCCGATTACGCCGCGGTCGATGAGGTGGTCGTTCACGGCTGCGCACGTGATGGGAAGGAAGCCGCCAAGAAAGCGCTCGACGCCACCCTGGACATCGAGATGGTGAGCCGCTGCTTCTATGAGCACCTGCCTGAGCTGCTGGCGGAAGGGCTGGTCACAGAAGCGCAGCTGGATGCAGCGGTTCGCCGAATCCTTACCTACAAGTACAAGCTCGGCATCATGGACGATCCCTTCCGGTATGTGCGGCCGGAGAAGGAGCTGGCGTACCACTTCAGCGCCGAGCATCTGGATGCGAGCCGCGACCTGGCCCGCAAGTCGATTGTGCTGCTGAAGAACGACGGGGGCGTGCTTCCCCTGGCGACCGAGCAGAAGACCGCTATGGTAGGGCCCTTTGCAAACAGCCGGGACCTGCTCGGCCGATGGCAGTTCACCAAATACGGGGACCGCACAGTCACGATTCAGCAGGGCCTCCTGGCGAAGGGAATCCGGCCGGAGAACCTGCTTGTGGCGGAAGGCTGCGGCGTCGAAAGCGCCATCAGCGGGGGCATCGAAGCCGCCGTCCATCAGGCGCAGCAGGCCGATGTGGTGCTGCTCTGCCTGGGCGAGGCCAGTACCATGTCGGGGGAGGCGGCCTCCCGTACGGAGATCACCCTGCCGGAGATTCAGATGCGCCTGGCCGAGGCCATCATAGCCCTGGGCAAACCGACGGTGCTCGTGCTGACCAACGGCAGGCCGCTGGTCCTGAACTGGTTCCAGGAGCATGTGGACGCGATCGTCGAGACCTGGTTCCTGGGCTCGCAGGCTGGCAACGCCATCGCCGATGTGCTGCTGGGCGATTACAACCCCGCTGGCCGGCTGACCATGAGCTTCCCGGCCAAACTCGGGCAGGTGCCGGTCTACTACAATCACTTCAAGACAGGCCGGCCCATGACCCGGCAGAACCAGGCGGAACGGTTCATCTCCAAGTATATCGACGGGCCGAATGACCCACTCTATCCCTTTGGCTATGGGCTCAGCTACACCCGCTTTGACTACTCGGGCCTGCGCCTCGACCGGGAGCAGATGACCCGGTCGGAGGAGATCCGCGTCACGGTGACCGTCACCAATACGGGCAGCCGCACCGGCGAAGAGACGGTGCAACTGTACATCCAGGATCTCTATGGCAGTGCGGTGCGCCCGGTCAAGGAGCTGAAAGGGTTTCAGAAGATCACGCTCGGTCCGGGAGAGAGCCGCGAGGTGCTCTTTACGATCCGGGAGGCCGATCTGAAGTACTACACGGCGGATGCGGGCTTCAGGGCGGAAGAGGGGGAGTTCGCCGTTTACGTTGGCCCCAACTCCCGGGACGTGCAGGAGGCCAGGTTGACGCTGGTGTAGTGTCGCCCAGCCATGTACTGAGAGGCCGTACCAAACATGGTACGGCCATTTTTCGTTGCCTTGAAGCGTCAGAAAGAAGGTCATTGGAGTTCAAACAAGTAAGTATGTTTCAACCAATGAGCGGGCAGTGGATTTGGTCATGACCATGCGTTCCGCTTTTTCAGGCTCCCCGTAGGCGTGACGACTATAGTTAACCGGCCGAAAATCGGGGAAGAGCAGGCTAAGAAACTCACCGAGGCTATGCAGGGGAACTAGTTTACCAGGACGGACGCAGCTGCCGACCCGAAACTTTTCTCGGAATACCCGAGCTACCGCACGCGCCTGATTCGAGCGTGGGAAGCGAATACCGGGCAAATGCGGCCAACCCGTATTGTGGAACATCCATCCTGCTGCTTTCCCGAGGGAACACCAGGGAGGATTTATCGGGCTGGAGGGCCCTTAAGGACTTGGTATCAGGAGATCTAATGTTTTGTGTCCAGCTATTACCGTTAAGGCGGAGGAGCACGATGAGTTCCTTTGACTTTCTGAAGGCCTATGTCACTTCAGACGTTGCGGGGGAGTCGGATAGAAAACATACTCTCTATCCCCTCTCATTTCAGGATGTTGTGAAGGCAGAGCAACGTGTAGGAAGGCCCTTTCCACGTGAACTTCGTGCCTTTTTTGCCGAAATAGGCTACGGTTTTTTCTGTAATGACGATCGGCAGGGGTTTTATCGTCTTATGGACCCCAGCAGCATCGCGGATTTCCGGTTGAACGAAGGGATTTACCAAGGGAGTTTCGATCGGGAATACTACAACGACCCCGCTCGCCTGGTCTTCTTCGAGGTAGTGGAGGGATCGTACCTCACCCTGCATCTTGAGGCCGAAAACGCGCGAGGAGAATGCCCGGTTCTCCACTTTGACAAGCGGATCGCTGAGTCGTTAGAGGACTTCCTCACCCGTCTTGACGCAGCGACAGATTACTTCATGCGCTAGAGTGTGGCCAACAGCGCTGGGCGCCATTGGCGTCTACACGTCGACCGGTGCCACTGGAATCAAAGCAATAAGTCCCCAGCTCAGCTACTCAAGGAGTTGCCTCCGGGTCCTGTTACGCTGGTCCAGATTGACCATATTGCGCAAGAAGCGCTGCGGGCTGCTGGGTTGCCAGGACATCAGGTACAGGCGGCCGTCACAGTAACCAGGGAGCATTACTCAAAGCTGGGATACGATCAAAACACTCCAGTAGGGAGACCGGGGGGGCGAATTCGATGAATCTGCATAGCGATCTAGCAGGAAGCCGCTCTTGGCTAGGGAATGCGCCTGCAAGCGAGGATGAGATGGCCTTCCTGTCCGACGCCTTGCCTATTCCACTACCGCATTCGTTTCTTACATTCCTCCGCCTCTTTAACGGCGGTGAGGGAGGGCTGGGCGAAGGATTCGAGGTAATGAGAATCATGACTGCGTCGGAGATCGTTCGGTATCAAGGTATTTGGGATGTGCAAAATGACATCCCGGGAGCAGTGCTCTTTGGGTCAGACATGGGTGACTTCGGGTTGTTGTTCGATGCTCGAAAGGGCATGGTCAGTGGTGAATATCCAATAGCTGCCTGCCCAATGTCATCACTTTCCTGGGCAGATGCTGCGCCGATTGCAACTTCCTTCCCCGCCTTGTTCTACCGAAGAATGGGCTGAAAGCCGAGTGCTCCCAATGGTGGGACGCTCCACCTGAGCGCTCGTTGACAGACGGCGCAAGACGAGAGGCTAAGGAACCGGGTGTTTGAGTCGATGTCCCCAGCCGCGTAGACGTCCAACCCGGCCCACCTGTAAGCCGGTGCCCACCACATGAGACAATCTTCCTCAGAAATGCTTCGGGGAGGATTGTCTCATGTCGCGTAGGGGGATGACTGAGCTGTGGACAAAGCGGATCAACGACTACCGGGCCGGCTTTGAGCCTGCCGCGTTCGCCGAGGTCGTGAAGACGCTGAAAGCCCTGTGCTGAGCGACGTCCAGGTAAACCGGGTGTATCTGGCATGTGGGGCAACTGACATGCAGTCCGTGGGAGCAGAACGGCTTCCGGCTCTACTACCGCCGCCTGGAGCGCGGCCGCTTCCGGTGGCCGCCGTTCACGCTGGTGTAGCGTTGCCCCCAGTTTAGGCCGTACCAAAGATGGTACGGCCCTCTTTTCGCTGCCTTGAGGTATCAGAAAGAAGGTGCATGAAGTTTAAATAACTAAATATATTTCAACTATTATGTGGGCGGTGGAATTGGCCATGACGATGCGTTCCCGCTTGAGCAGGCTCTCCGTAAGCGTGGCGACTGTAGTCGCTCTGTTGGTCAGCACGTACGGGACCGTCGTGCTGGCGGACTCACCTCAGCAGACGACGACCGTTCAGGCCTCAAAAGACAAGTGCGATTTCCAAATGGTGTTCCCCGCCTGGTGGCCGCCTTCACGAGAGGAGCTTGTGGCGCTGGGCTTCTCCCCGAGCGATGCGCAATCGGCGCTGCGTCTTTACGAACAGTACGGGATCAGCCCCACGACCTTCCTGGCGGATATCAAGGCGGGCAAGACGTGGCCGGAGATCTTCGCGGCAAACCTACAAGGTGTCAAGGAACGCTGGGTGAGGAGGCCGTATTCGGGCCCGGCGATTGATGAGGCGGGGATTCGGGATCTGATCGCCAAGGGTTACGCTCGCATGGATATCCTGTCCGCAGCCAGTTTGGCCAGGGAGTACGAGAGGAGTACCGAAGAGGTCCTGGCGATGAGGACCTCGGGCCTCGCCTGGACAGACATCGAGGGAAAACTGATGGCGATGCAGTCGGCGACTCGAAAGCTCCTTTACTTGCCGGCGTACCTGTTTGACGAAACAGGGCGCATAAAGTCCAGGTCACGGCTGACACCGCAGCAGGTCTGGGAGATTGTGGACCAAGGTCTGTACTATTGGGACATCATCGAAGGCGACCTCCTGGGTGAATATCTTGACATCCCTTTGGATCAGTTGCTGGCCCGCCGGAAGGCGGGAGAGTCCTGGGCGGACATCCAGAACGATCTGTTCCAGCACTGCAGGTACAAAGAGATCGGGCCCCGCCTCCTCTCGGAGGAGGAACTGGCCAAGTCGTCAGGGCAAAGCCTTGAGCAGATTAAGAAGCTGATGGCTGGCGGGTTCACCTTAAAGGAAATGAACGAAGCCTGGGGCATCACCCAGGAATACGACGACGTCTCCCTTGCGCAGGCGCTGGAGGCGTATAAGAAGAATGGCCGTGCCTGGACCGGCATCGACTTCGGGATGTCAATGCTGAGCGTCGTAGCGACGCTAGGCCTGTCGCGCGAACAAATAAAACCGTATAAGGACCAGGGGTTCACCAATCATGATCTTCTGATGGCCAACTCGTACGTAAGCCTGAGCGGCGTGACACTCGACCAAGCGCTGGCCTCTTTCGTGAAACAGGGGCGCGATTGGAGCACGTTCTCTCCGACTGTGATGACCCGCGAACTGGCATCGGGGTCGACCGGGGGGCAGCCTCAGTATCCTACGGAGACGGTCGTCAACACCCTGAAGATCTCCCAAGAACAGGTAGCAGCTTACAACGCCCAGGGGTTCTCGAATCGTGATCTGCTGATGGCGGGCTCGTACGTCAGGCTGACAGGCCGCACCTTGGACGAGGTACTCGCAGCCTTCGTGAAGCAGGGGCGCGATTGGACGACTTTCTCGGAGGCGCAGATGGTCCGTGAGATCACGGCGCCCCCGCCCGAACACCCGCAGGAGACGGGCTGCCGCACGCCCTTTGTGGACGTTGCGCCGACTCATCCCGCATGCCCTGCCCTCTCGATCCTGGCCGAACGGAAGGTGGCGACAGGCTTCCTGGATAAGACGTTCCGGCCCGATCAGGGGATCACCCGGGCCGAGTTCGCCAAACTGATGGCCATCACCCTCGGCTGGCAACCAGAGCCGGGACGAGCGCTCCCGTTCAGTGATGTCAGCGATCACTGGGCCGCTGCGCAGGGTTACCTGCAGGCAGCGGTAGAGCACAAGGCCATCACCGGATACGCGGACGGCACCTTCCGGCCCAACGACCCGCTCACCCGGGCGCAGTTGGTCAAGATCGCCGCTGCCGCCTCGGGTCTGACCGCAGGCGGTACTCCGCCCTACTCGGACATCGCTCCGACCGATTGGTTTGCCGGTTGGGTTGCAGCCGCAGCCAAGGCCGGCTTGATCGGCGCAGAGGCACCGTCCAAGGTGTGGGTCGGTGTCCCCTTTTCTGGAGATCTGCCGGCGACGAGGGGAGAGGCCGCGATCTTACTGGCAAACCTGCTCGCCCGGTCGTAGCCGTCCCACAAGGAAGGGACCGCCGAGCAATACGCTTGGCGGTCCCCTCGCAGGCATTACAGTAGGTTAGTTTGTTTGAGGTTGCCCTTCAGCCTTCGCAGGAGCGGCGTTCTTGGCGGCCTCGGCCTCTTTCTTCTGGCCCTCGGTCTTGGCCCACCGGGTATGCGAAAGCAGGCGTTCATCGTGAAGGCCATCAAGCGAGTGATCGAGACACCATTCGGGACACAGGAGGCACAATGGCGAAGTTGATCGTCGATGAGAAGTCGCTTACCGTTCGGTCCAACGGACTCCTGGATCAGGGGCTCTGTGACCTAAGAGTTCAGGTTGCGTCTCGACATCTGCTAGCCGAGGCCGCAGACTTTGCTCGCCACGTCGTCGAGTACCAGCAGTTAGCCAGAACCACAATTAGGCCCTCTGAGACTCTCGTGCATGGATATTGGACGGTTAAGTTCAATCCCGGCGAGGACCATGCGCTGGACATTTGGGAAGCAGACCCGCAGAACTATGACCGCTGGATTAGAGGTGCAGAGCACACTCTACATTATTGGGCAGGGCAGCGCGAGCTCTGTGCCTCTCTCGGCGAGGAGTTTGCCCCCCCACACTTTAGCGACTTTGCCCTGGTGTCAGACGGGGTGTTAGAGAGAAAGCCACCAATTGAAGGGGTTAGGTATCCACCTGACTCGCCGAGTTCGGGGTGGATCTTCACAACAGATCTATGTAGCCCAGGAGATTACCAGTCCTTGAAAAAGGTCCACCTTTACCACGTGACTTCAGTTTGGCCAGAACTTCACCGGATTGTAGGAGTCCCACCCGGGTACTATTTCCGGATATGCTCGAAGGAAGACTCCAGGGAGTCGGGGCTCTGGTTTGATAAGGACATAGCGAAGGCTGCCCCACTGTAGGCGGCTAGAGATCTCGTCGGGATAGCCGATGCCTTTTGAAGCGCTAGCCGCCGGACCAAAGGGGTGTGCTCTCCCACGAGATGCACCCCCCTTTCGTTGTGGTGCTGGGTACCCGAACCTACCTTCTGTTTCTGCGCTTGCGATGGCCCTTCCAAAGAGAGAACACGTGATTGCAGGCAGCCAGGACGAAGGATCGCCGCAGTGTCACCGCCGGCCAGGCCGTCCGCGTGCGCTTCGCTTACGACGCCGTGGGCAACCGCACCAGCGTGACCGACGGCACCAGTACGACGACCTACACCTACGACGACCTGAAATCCAGAGCTCAAGGGGAAGGTGGTCGTACATCATGCGATTGAGCAGCAAATTCTAGAACGGTAACCAGGGCTTTTTACGGAGGCGGAGATCCACGCGAGGGATTCCCAAGTCCGTCAATTCAAAGGTCCATCTGTTCGAGATACGGGTCCTGTGGAACCAATTCTACGAGGCAGTTCCGAATCCGAGTCGAGCGCAGGTGGAAGCCATGCGAGACGTTATTGATCAGATGTCCGGGAAAACTTCCCAACCGGAGATGTGATGATGAATCCGACGAAGCTTTTTCTCCTTGAGCCAGAAGTGGCCGGAGGATGGGGCCCTAACACAGTTGTTACGAACCGAGAACAGGTCAGGGCCGGGCTTGCCCAAGTTCCCGACGTTGCTCATCTGCATTACGTTTTTGATGGTTGGTTAGGGGACGAACTGCTGACCACGCACCCCTGCTTCATCGTGACCCAGTCCCTGGCAGACACCCTCCGAAACGGTTCTTTGACCGGATTTCGATTTGACGACGTCGAGATTACTATGTCTGAGTTATATGATGAGTTGGAGCCGGAACAAGAACTCCCACAGTTCGTTCGATTGCTCCCATTCGGTACAGTCGAGATGGCTAGCTGGCCCGGTGTGACGCACTGGTCTGGGCATGACTTTTGCCTGACTAGAAGGGCACAACTCGTCGTTTCTCACAAGGCCTGGGAAGCGATTAGCAGACATCGGGTGGTACACTGTCGCGTGCGAGTCCTTGATCTTGATCGGGGTTGAGCCTGATTCGGTGTAGGTGGTCAGGAACAATCCCTAAGTCTAAGAGGTATCCGAGGTGGGCACCTGGTTTCTCCGTTGCACGTTGGCGGCGACGAGGGGAGAGGCCGCAATCTTACTGGCAAACCTGCTCGCCCGGTCGTAGCCGCCCCACAAGGAAGGGACCGCCGAGCACTATGCTTGGCGGTCCCTTCGCAGGCATTATTGTAGGTTCGTTTGTTTGACGTCAACCTTCGGCCTTCGCGGGAGCGGCGTTCTTCGCGGTTTCCTTTGCGGCCTTTTCGGCCTCGGCCTTCTTCTTCTGGCCCTCGGTCTTGGCCCACCGGGTCTCCTCGACCTTCATATGCATGATCAGCGCCGGGGCCTCCCAGTCCTCAACCTGCACGGGGGCTTCGGCGATCTCGATGCGGTGGAACTCGCGGGAGCCGGGCTGGGGGCGGTAGTTCAGGTAGGTGAAGAGGGGGCTCAGATTAAAGCTGGCCTTGGACTGGCTGTAGCTGACGGCCACGGCCTTGGGATGTTCCTTTACGGGGATGAGATAGATGTAGGCGCCGTCTTCGCTGGGGACTGCCAGGAGCTGGGTAGGGCGGTTCTGCAGGCCGGCCCGGCGGGAGGCCCTGTTCAGTCGGGTAACGCCCAGGCCGTTGACCTGGACCTGCCCCCTGGACGAGCACCATGCGCCGGCGTCATCCTGCGTGCGGGTGCGCACCTCAACCAACTCGAGATCAGGAACTGTCACCCTAACGGTCATATGGTCGCTTCCTCCTTCTCGATGGGCGTTTAGTTGTCCATCGTTATGGAAGATATATTCTCCATATTGTACCAATGTCCTCCCTGCATTATGCATTTGTGGAAAATATTTGTGAAGACGTTGTGTGGATATTGTCGCTGTATGGTGCAGGGGTGGTGCAGAGGTCTTCGCTCTATAGTAGCGAGGTGTGGCAGATTTGTCGGTGGGTCGTCTCTCTGTTGTATCGCTTTGTGGCAATTTTGTCGGCTGGTTGTGGTGCTTAGGTGGAGTGGTGTGGTGTTGGCGGCGCACAGTTGTCGTTGGGTGTGGAAGTGGTCTGGCAGTGCTCGTGTGCCTTCATGGTGCTGTGATGGTAGAGGTCGTCGCCGGAATGCCGGCGGATATGAGATTCCTCGCTAAAAATGGGGAGTTTGCGTAGGGACTGCGTAAGCAGGGGAACAATATTAAAACAACTAAGTATATTTAAACGCATAGCGTGGATGACTGTCATCGGTGCAGAGGATAGGTGATCTACCATGGGCGCCCAGTTCCACGCCACTCTCCTGGTCGCAGAGGTAAGGGACGGGACTATGACAGTTGGTCTCGCTGCCGATCCGTTTGACCCACAGCAAGCGGTCCTGCTTCAGCGGGACCTGGTGACCCATCAACAAGACACGGCTCTTGGGTTCGATCAAGTGTACATCGAGTTCGGGGATCAGGTCAGGTCCTGCTACGGTGGGATAGCGGGGGTGAGCCTGAGAGATGGCCGAGTAGAGATAACACTCACCGAAGACGGAACTCGCATTCTAGGCACACACCACATCTGCGTCACATTCCAGCCTGGTCTGCCCGAGTTCGATCAGTTGCAGGCCCACATGGTGCAATTGTTCGAGCCTACTCCCGGCATCTTGGTGTTCTCCAAGTAAGGAGGGGTTAAGGTGCTCCCTACTGAAGTCGTGCGGCGGCCCGTAAAGGGCGTACCGGGACGGGATTCACCGCCTGCGTCCAGGATTGTGGTTTTCCGCGAGCCTATGCGCTTCTGTCTGGCTCTGGGAAAACGGTGGAAAGAGATGATGATCCGGAGCAGGGCAGCGACTCTCCTCGACAAAAAAGCGGCCGTTGGCGTTACGGTCTGGATCAAGGAAACAGAAGAGTGGTTCTTCTGGTGCGTTCAATACGAGCGACCTGAACAGGTGGAAGGCCTTCTCAATTACCTTAGCTTTCTGTATAAGAAGCACGGGATGGAGTATGACTGTGACCTCCCTCCAGGGGCTGAGCCCATCCTCAAGGTAATGGGGGCTTCAGAGATCATGAGGTTCTGGACCCCTCCCGGCCCTCGGTTGCCCGAAAGCCACCAGATCGACGTGGAAGGTAACGTACTGGTGCTTCATGAACGGTGCTATGTCCTGGAAGGGTAACGGCGAAGGGGTGGGGTGTCCTGCCAGCTGTCTGGGGCACTGAAAACCACCGCCATCAGTTAGGCCCAATCGGGGTTCAGAACATGCTGAGCTATCGCGTGGCCCGAAATGGCGAGGTTCTGGACGAGTACGAGTACTTCTCCGACCCCACGGAGCGAGAGGCGGTTGCATACTGCATCGGCCGGGATCTGGCTGCACCCAGCCGTCGCGGTGGAGGCAGCGGGTCTGCCGGAAGCAGAAGATCTCATCGCCGCCGCCCTGAGTGATGAATCCCTGACCCCGTGGGAGGTGCATGAAGTGTTGCATCGGCCTTGGGCATCGCCAACTGGTACGTGGGCGAATCGTGGCGTACACCCACCTCGAGTTTGTCGAAGGGTGGACCGATTTTTTGTCATTCCGTTCGGATAGAGGCATGTCAGCGACTGCCTCTGGAATGGGGGCTACGTAAAGCTGGAAACCAGCCCGAAGCAGCATATGCATGGTTTGACCTATCAGCCGGGAACCAGGGTGCTCTTGCTAGACCGGAACGCTATCTCGCATAGGCGGGAGCCAGGCCCTCCGGGCGCGGTCCCGCCCCCTCGGCCCCAGCACCTACTCATATGACCCCCTCAGGTATGGGTTCCACGATCTTTTTCTGGGCATCGTTCCGTGTCTATGGGAATTTGTAGTGGAATCGCGTGGATTAAGGGGCGATTCGCCCCCTAGGGACCTATGTTTGTGGCTCGGAAGGCCGTTTTGGAGCGGATCAAGCGCAAAACGGCGGCTCATTGGCCTGATCGCCCCATGAATTTCAGGGATTCCACGAGAAATTCCGCACAGGGGTGGAGGTTCCTTGGGAATTTCTGGCGGAATAGCGGAAACGGCAACGCATTACCTCTCGCGATGCAGATGCCCGGTGAGGAGGGACCTCCATGCTTCCAAAAGTGGTTGTTCCAAGACCTGCTCGAGGTGCATCGTCATCCGAGTCACCGCATTCGCATCGCCTGATGAGTGCCCGTAATCCTATGAGATTCGCCCGCGCTCTTGGGAGCCGCTGGAAGGAAATGAGGATAAGGGCGATGGCCTCAACTCTGTGTGATAGAAACGTTGGCCATGGAACTGTCATCTGGATCGACGAATCAGAAGAATGGTTTACCTGGTATGCAGAGTATGAGGACGAACACCAGTTGCAGGGACTTGTTGAGCATTTCCAGTATTTCTATGGCCGTTACGGAGTCATCGATGACTGCGACCTCCCGTCTAGTGCACAACCTGTCCTGAAGGTTATGGGAAGTGGCGAAGTAATGCGTTTCTGGACCCCGCCCGGTCCTCGCCTGCCTGAGAAGCATTCGGTGGACGTAGGGGGCGACATCATCGTTTTTCATGAGCGTTGCTATACCTTTGACGAGTAAGCTGACGCTACTGAGGTGACTTACATGGGGTGGACCCTTGGCAACACATTCGTACGAACCACAGACCAGGGCGCCGTCGTCAGGTCCATGTGTGCGTTGATGAACGTCCCGGTCGAGAACTGCTTTATTGCTGGACAATCGCCCGAACTGCTGCCCTTGCAGGCGAAGGGCCGCCCTGCCGGCTGTTTTGTCTCACCAGGTTTGAACGGCTGGGTCGGTGTCTTCGAGAAGAAGATCGAGGGCGTCCGTGACCTCTCCCCATCGATTGCTTGCCACTTGTCTGAAGCACTACACACTGCCGCCATGAGTTTCGCCCTCGCACCCGGAGGGTTTCTCAGCTATTGTCTGGCTGAGAACGGAGCCGTGCGAGATCAATACGAGTATTTCTGGGACCCCATTGAGCGAGAAGCAGTATCGTACCACCTGGGAAAAGACCTGTCGGGCAATCCCGACGTCGTAGCGTCAGCAATTCATCGGCCAGAAGCAGCGTCGCTTTTGGAGACGGCACTGCGTGATGAATCGCTGGATTCCACGGAGGTGCTCGAGAGTATTGCCAATGCCTTGGGCATTAGCAACTGGCACGTCTCGCATCGATACATCGAAGGGAGAACCAGCGTGGACGGCGTGGACGGGTGGGCCGAGTTTGTTGTGATCCCGCTGGGGTAGCTTACATATCGACTCGAGGCGTGGGGGGCTTTGTTTGCCTCCGAGGATCTGCTCCAGGTGCTTGAGAATCCTGAACGAAGCGGATCTGGCGAAACCGGTGATAACGACCATCTCCTCACCGTTCCTCAACGCGCATTGCCGGTGTCGGTCTCTCAAGGAGTGATGCAGCCTTTGCTTTCGGTCCTGTCGGACCACCAGCAGCGACTTGCGCGGCCTTCCCTCGAACAAGTCCGCGACCTGCTGTTCAGGATGGACGGAGCAGCCAGGACGGTGACTGCGTTGGGTGCGACCGGGATTGGCAGCCTGATTGCTGGAGGAGGCAACGACGGCAGGTTCATCGTGGTGTTTACACCTGAGGAACCTTCCCGCCCGTCATTTACTCTTGCCGATCCTACCCAACATGGACCCGACCGTGAGCTAGTGGTGGAAGGAGTTGCGGCGGAATACCCCGCTCGTTGGTGCGTCGGGAGAGATCAGGTTCTGACTGCTTTCGAGCACTTCTATCACCGCCTAGCGTTGTGCGAGTCCCTGACCTGGGAGGAAGATCAGTAAGCAAGGCCTGCTTTCCGACTACAGCCAGGGGAGTTGATCGACCGAGATGCGAGTACAGGAGCTGTTCGACCTGACCGGGCAGGTGGCGCTGGTGACCGGGGGCTCCCGGGGACTTGGGTATCAAATCGCCCAGGGCCTCGGCGAGGCCGGCGCCCACGTGATCATCACCGCACGGAAGCAAGAGGAGCTGGACCAGGCTGTCGCCCAACTGCGGGCGGAGGGGATTCAGGCCGACGCTGTCCGCTGTGACATCGCCGAGGTGGAGTCGCTGGCGGGCATGGTGAACGCCATCGTGGAAAGCACGGGGCGGATCGACATCCTGGTGAACAACGCCGGGGCCTCGTGGGGCGCCCTCACCGAGGAGTACCCGCTGAACGGCTGGCGCAAGGTGATGGAGACCAACGTGACCGGCCTCTTCTACCTGACCCAGGCGGTGGCCAACCACATGCTGGACCGGGGCGAGGGCGGGCGGATCGTCAACATCGCCTCAGTGGCGGGGATCAAGGGCACCGACCCGCGGGTGATGCAAGCGGTCGCCTACAACGCCAGCAAGGGCGCCGTCATTGCCCTGACCCGGGACCTGGCGGTCAAGTGGGCCGGCCGGGGGATCACGGTCAACGCCGTCGCCCCGGGCTTCTTCCCCACCAAGATGTCCCGAGTCGTCATCGCCATGAACGAGGAGAAGATCCTGGAGCACATCCCGATGCACCGCCTCGGCTCGGAAGATGACCTGAAGGGCGCCGTGCTGCTCTTTGCCAGCCGCGCGAGCGCCTACATGACCGGCCAGGTGCTGGCGGTCGATGGAGGGGAGACGGCATGATCCCGCTGGCTGGTTGCCAGGTTGGGCCTGTTGTGCCGCATGCGTTTCTGCTAAACTGAGGACGTTTCGTATTCTGTACATACGAAAGGTTGACTCCCTTGCAGAAGCGTTGGATGCTCGCCGCCGTTGCCGCCACCCTCGTCCTGGGCATCTCCGTTGGAGCTACCGCTGCCGGGTTCCGCAAGAACATCGAGGTCGACTACTCGGGCGTCAAGATCAAGGTGGACGGCCAGGTGGTCGACACCGCCAACTCCCAGCCGTTCATCGTGGTGGAGGAGGGGCGTACTTACGTACCGGCCCGCTACCTCGCCGAGGCGCTGGGCGCCAAGGTCGGTTTCGATTCCGAGACCAACAGCGTGCTGGTCTACACCCCCAAGTACATGGAGTCGAAGACCGAGGAGGGCGTGACCACCTACACCTTCCCGTACTACGGCGCCAGCGTGCAGTGGCCCGCCGCCGGACAGTTGCGGCCCAGCAACGCCTACCTGCTTCAGCATGAGTCCAGCAACGCGATCTTCCAGGTCAACCGGATCGCCTTCAACCCCACGGCCATGCCCTTCGATCCGATGGTCACCGCCATGGTCTCCGGCCTGAAGTCGACCCTGCCGATCACCATCACCGGCGAAGAGAAGATCACCGTGACCGGGGCGGTGGGCGCCAAGGAGCTGACGGGCATCGCCAAGCTCGCCGGCATGGATATGCCCATGCGGCTGCGCTTCGTGGCGGATCAGAACAACATCTGGCTGATGATGGCCATCACCATTCCCACTGGCGCGATGGACGACGCGACGGTCACCAAGTACCTGAACACCTTCACGCTCGGCAAGTAAGGCCCCCTTGACTGCCCGTCCGCCGGGCAGGTACACTGGGCAAGGTAAGCGAATTGTTAGCACAGCCGCCTATCATAGCGGCTGTGCTTTTCGCGGATATACACGAACACTACTCAGTCGTAGGAGGCACCCGCATGCCAGTTGGCGACATGAGCCTGTTCAGCATCATCGGGCCCATTATGGTAGGACCTTCAAGCTCCCATACGGCGGGCGCCGTCCGCCTTGGCCAGGCGGCCCGGCATCTGCTGGGCGCCACGCCTGTCCGAGCGAAGCTGGAGCTGCACGGCTCCTTTGCGGAGACCGGGCGCGGCCACGGCACCCACGAGGCGTTGATCGCCGGCCTGCTCGGCCTGACCCCGGATGACCCGCAGGTGCCCGGCGCCCGCACGCTGGCCGACCGGCAGGGCGTGTGGATCGAGTTCCACAACGTCAATCTCGGGTCCGACGCCCATCCCAACTCGGTCCGCTTCACCCTGGCAGACCAGCAGGGCAAGGAGATCCAGGTCATCGGCTGCTCGATTGGCGGCGGCCGGGTGCGCATTACCGAGGTCGATGGCTTCCAGCTGGAGCTGACCCTGGAGTCCGCCACCGTGGTCACCGTCCATAAGGACGTGCCGGGCATCGTCGCCCAGGCATCTTCGGCGCTGGCCCGCCACGGCATCAACATCGCGCGGCTCAGCCTTGCCCGGCGCAGCCGCGGCGATTTGGCCATGATGGTGATCGAGACCGACCACGACGCGTCTGCCGCTGCCCCTGAGATCGCCCAGGTCCCCGGCGTGCTCCAGATTCGGGCGCTGCCCGCTATGGTTTAGGTCGAGCCACCACGCAGCAGGGAGGAATAGGCGTGTATCGCTTTGAATCGTTGCGACAGATGGCCGATCTGGCGGTGGCCGACGGCATTACAATGGGCGAGGTCGTCCTGCGCCGTGAAACGGAGATTGGCGGGTTGAGCCGCGAGGAGGTTCGCTCCCGGCTGGCCCGGCACCTCGAGGTGATGAAGGACGCCGCCGAGCGGGGGCTCGCCGGGGTCAAGACCGCCTCCGGCCTGGGGGGCGGCGACGCCCAACGTGTCGAGCAGCGCCGTCTGAGCGGGAAGAGCCTGGTCGGCGGCCTCTTTACCCGGGCGGTGGCCCGGGCGATGGCGGTCAACGAGGTGAACGCCGCCATGGGCCTGATCTCCGCGAGCCCCACGGCAGGCGCCTGCGGGGTTGTGCCCGGCACGCTGATCGCCCTGGCCGAGGAGTACGACCTCACCGATGAGCAGTTGATCGACGGGCTCCTGACCGCCGGTGGCGTGGGCCTGATTATGGCCGGGAACGCTTCCATATCCGGCGCCGAGGGCGGCTGCATGGCCGAGACCGGTTCGGCTGCCGCCATGGCTGCGGCCGCCGTGGTCGAGCTCATGGGCGGTACGCCGCACGAGGCCATCGAGGCCGCCGGCATCGCGCTGAAGAATACCATGGGCCTGGTCTGCGACCCGATCGCCGGGCTTGTGGAGGCGCCGTGCATCAAGCGCAACTCCAACGGGGCGGCCACGGCGCTGGTCTCCGCTGAGCTGGCCCTGGCCGGCGTGACCAGCCTGATCCCGCCGGACGAGGTGGTCATGGCGGCGGCCGAGGTCGGCCGGGCTATGCCGTCGGCGCTGAAGGAGACGGCCCAGGGCGGCCTGGCCGCCACGCCAACCGGTCGGATGATCAAGATGAAACTGTACGGAGAGCTGGCTGAAATCAAGTAGGGCGAGTCTGGGCATAGACTGACCATCAGGAGATGGTCTGTCGTGTCCAGTGTGCTCCCGGTCCAGGGTGGTATTTCCCTCTCCCCGCTCACCGGTCAGCCGAGCTCCGCCTTAGGTCTGCAGCCGGCGGGAGGCGGGCCGGTGGAGGTGCCTGTTTGTGTGCCGATCCCAACTCCGGCGGACAGCGGGGTCTCGTATGTCCCCGTGTGGGGGCTCCCTTTCGTTCGTATGAGCCCCTTTGCGTACGCCCTGGTCGGCGGGTTCATCCCCGACCCATGGGCAACGCCGGTCTGGCCCTTGTAATGAAGAGGCGCCTGGGAGCTTGAAGCTCCCAGGCGCCTTGGCTTATGTGCCTCACTAGCTGACCTGGGCCAGGAGATCGATGCCGCGGCGGTCAAGCTCCTGGGCCTGGAGAATCAGCGGAATGATCGCTTGCCGGACGGCGGGCTTGGCGAAGTTCGCCCAGGCATCGGGATGACCGTTGCCGCCAGCGGCGCCCCAGACCTGCCACATCAGGTCGTGCTCGCCCTGGAAGCAGTCCGCCGCCTGGCGGAGCAACGCCGATGCCCCACCCCCTACAAGCCCCGCCTGATAGCGCAGGAACTCGGCGCCGTAGAACCGGCACTCGGCCAGCACACCGACCACGGCGTTGTGGACGTCGTGCCGTTCCCTGAGGAGGGCCTCGGGCAGGTTGCTCAGGTCGTCGTTCAACTGGTTCGCCCAGGCGCCGTAGGCGGCATGTCCCGTAGCGTGGCCCCACAGGCTGTTCTGCCGGGCGACCGCGACGGCCCAGCGCAGCGTGTCGGGCAAGTCGAGGGCGGGCGCTGTGGGCTCGCCGATCAGGAGCAGGCTGTGGGTTTCGGGGAACCACCCCGGCTTGCGGAACATCCCGTTCGACTCAAAGGCCAGCCCTGCGCTAAAGGGCGGCATCTGCGCGAAGAAGTTCCAGCCCATGAGCACCTCACCGTCACCGTCGCAGCCGGTGATCAGGCAGCACTCGGGCGGGCCGACCACGCCGAAAGCCAGCACAGGCACACCGCGCCGGAGGGAGTCGATGATCGCCGTGCGGAACCGGGCCTCGTCGGCCGCCGTGCCGGCCCCGTCGGGGTCCCCCTCGCGGGAGAGTAGGGTGTAGCCGTAGCCTACGGCACTGAAGGCGCGCCGGATGATCTCGGCAGGGTCTGCACTGAGCATCTGGTCGACGTTGTCAGGCTGCCAGCCGGCCTTCCAGCGCAGGCCGAACGCCATGCCGGAGGCTGCCAGCCCCAGGGCGTAGCCGTAGTCGAGCGGCGCCCCGGTGGGCTGGGGCAGCCACGGCAGTTCAGCGCCGAGGTAGCGGACGGCCGCCGCCAGACAGCTGGGAAAGGGGATATCTTCCGGGGCTTCGCCTCTGTTGGGGTCATAGAATCCGACCTTGGGAACGCCTTCGAGGAGGATGCGGGAAGTCGACATGACGAAAGCCTCCCTCGACGTGCGACTGTTTGACGGTTATTGAGCCTTGGCCAGGTCCTCGAAGAGGCCGATGGGATTGCCCCAGGGGTCGTCAAAGTTGCACCACGCCACCAGGCCATCAATGCGCTCGACCTCTGAAGCGTCCACCCCGAGGGTGGCCATCACCCAGCGGCGGGCCGATTCGACGTCGTCCACGCCGAGGCGTAGCCGGGTCTGCATGGGCGAGGGGCCGATGGTCACCTGCACCCAGCAGTTCGGGAAGATCTCCCACTCCTTGAAGGTCGGCGTCGTATCGAGGTCGGGAGCACGTCCGAGCAGATGCTGGTAGAAGGCGACGCCCTGTTCGATGTCAGAGACCCTGAACTGAATTGTCATGGCATTGACCCGGATGCCCATCGGAAGATCGCTCCTTGTAATACTAGTTTCAATATGGATTAGATATTGAAACCGGGTTACCTCCAACCCCAACGGTGGAATCGAACATGTTAAGTCCCAACTCCCCCGACACATGCCGAAGCATCGTCAGCCCGGCGACGCTGTTGCCGTGCGCGTCGAGCGCCGGGCCGTAAGTGGCCAGGGCGCCGCGCCCCGGCGACACCGCCATGATGCCGCCGCCCACGCCGCTCTTGCCCGCCAGGCCGATGCGCACCGCGAACTCGCCGGAGGCGTCGTACAGGCCGCAGGTGGTCATGTAGGCCAGCACGGTGCGGAGCACCCGCGGCGGGATCTTCCCGTCCGGGTAGGCCAGGCGGGCGGCGATCCGGGCCAGGTCGACGCAGCTGACCTCCACCGAGCAGTGCATGAAGTAGAACTGAAGCGTCTCCTCCACGTTGCCGGTCAGGACGCCGGCGTCCTTGAGGAAGTAGGCCAGCGCCCGGTTGCGGTGGCCGGTGGCCGACTCCGACTGGGCCACCCGGGTGTCCACCCCGATGCCCGGATTCTCCGCCAGGTCCCGCACGAAGGTGAGGAAGTGACCCAGCCGCTCCTCGACGGTGTCGCCGGGCAGCAGGTCGGCCACAGCGATGGCGCCCGCGTTGATGAACGGGTTGCGGGGCTTGCGCTCGGGGAGCGTCTCCAGGCGGACGATTGAGTTGAAGGGATCCCCGGTCGGCTCCATACCGACCCGGGCGAAGACCGCCTCCTCGCCTGCCTCCATCAGCGCAACGGTCAGGGTGAGCACCTTGCTCACGCTTTGCATGGTAAAGGGGGGGTCCGCATCCCCCGCGGCGAGGGTGCTTCCATCTGGGGTGACGGCGGCAATCCCCACGTGTAGAGGGTTCGCTCTGGCCAATTCCGGGATGTATGTAGCGACAGCTCCGCCAGGGGCGACCTGGCGGCCAAGGGATACGGCGTGCGACAGCGTCTCCTGCCAGTTCAATGGCATCGACCTCCTAACCGCCGAGAGAAGTTCGCCGTTAGCGGGGGCGACCCTCTCGGGTCACCCGGGTTTGTACTTTATCGCTCATTTGTGCTCAAGGAAGTACTGGTCGGCCTGCGCAAACGGATAGGCAGAAGAACGGAGAGGACTGATGACCATGCATACATACTTGATCGACATGCTCCAGTGCCCTGCCTGCCGCGGCGAACTCGCATGGAAGATCGGCGCCAGAACCCAGGAGCGGGTGGAGGAGGCTGAAGCCGCCTGCCTCGCTTGCGGGGCGACCTACCCGGTGCGAGAGGGTATCGGTGTCTTCCTGACGCCCGACCTGCCCAGGAACGATTACTGGGAAGCCAGCGGCAGCAGCCTCCTCAAGTTCCTGAACGAGCATCCTGAGATTGAAGAGCGGCTGATGGGGGCTCCCATCGAGAGCCTCAACCCGACGGACCAGTTCTACCGGGCAGGGGTGCTGGACCTGACCGGCAGGTACGCCGAGGCGCGCAATCTGGAGAACCTTGCCCACGCAGGGCTATATGCACCGGAGCAGCGGGCCGCGACGGCGCGCCACTTTGACGCCATCATTAGGATGCTCACGGCTCACGTTGGACCCATCGTCGATCTCGCCTCCGGTCGAGGGAAACTCGCCCACTTCCTGCTGGAGCATCTGCCGAATTCAATCGTCATGACGGACTTCAGCCCGCGGGTGCTGCGGGAGAACCGCAAGCGGCTGATGGCCCTTGGCCTGTACGACCGGGTCGACTTGCTGGCCTTCGACGCCAGGCGGACGCCATTCAAGGACGGCGCCGTACCGGTGATGACCACCTACGCCGGGCTGGGGAACATCGAACAGCCAGGGAACCTGCTGCGGGAGCTGCGCCGGGCCGTCTCGGGGTCGCTCCTGGCGGTCTCGATCTTCTGCATGGAAGATGATGTCGTGCACGGCGAGATGCTGAGGCAGGCCGGCATGGAGCAGATGTACTTCCGCCGCCTCGCTCTGGAGAACTTCGCTGCCGCCGGGTGGGAGGTGGAAGCGATCGACGCCACCCGTACCCGGGTGGCGCCAACGCCGAAGAGCGATCTGATCCCGGGCGCCACCGTCGATGGCTTCCCGGTCGCCGAGACCGAGATGGAGTTCTGCCTGCTGGCCGCACAGTGACCGTCAGGTGAACTGTCGGGGCGAGTTGACCCAGATTACCTGCGCCGGCACACTGCCGCGATTGGTGACCTGGTGGGGCACCGAACTGGGAAAGGCGGCGCAGTCGCCGGCCTCCAGCGCGTACGTCACGCTGCCCAGGCTGAGTTCCACCGCGCCTTCGAGGACGTAAAACCACTCCCCCCCGTGATGGGAGACTGGCCGGTCGGTGGTCGAGACGCCGGGCGGCAGTATATTAAGGAGCGACTCAAACTCCAGCTCGCCCCCCGGGGTCAGCCGGTAGAGCTGCTGCCGGAGCCCGGGGATGGTGATGCGCTTGCGGTCCGACCGCCGGATAATGTAGCGGTCGGTCTCGGGCGCCGGCTCGGGGGCGAACAGGTCGGAGAAGGGCACCCCCAGCGCCTCGGTGATGCGCCGCAGGGTCATGAGCGACGGGGAGTTCTTCCCGTTCTCCAACTGGCTGATAAAGCCGGTGGTCACCCCGGCCTGCTCAGCGAGTTGCCCCAGGGTTAGCCCCCGGTTCCGGCGGAGCTCCCGGAGCCGTTCCCCCAGTTGATGTAAGAAGCCCCGTTCAAAGTCGGCCAGCTCTTCACTCACGGCGGGCGACCTCCTCGGCATGTCCATGAGTTTACCTGTGGTATAGAATCATTCTACCGTGTTTATTGACAGTAAAACAACCCTCTGCTACGTTAAGGCTAGTCGAACGATTGTGTCTGAACGGAGGAGGCAGGGCGCGGTGAGGTTGATCGACGTTCACAGCCACATCTACCCGCGGCGGTACATTGAGCGGCTGAAGGCGGAGGGCAGGGCGCCCCGGGTGGTGGTCCGGGAGGGCAAGGAGTACCTGGACATCTTCACGAACGCAGGCGGGGCGGGCCAGCCCATGACCGATCAGTTCGAGTCGGTGCAGGCCAAGCTGGCCTTCATGGACCGGTATGATATTGCGGCCTCGGTGCTCAGCGTGGGCAACCCCTGGGTCGACTTCATGCCGGCGGCGGAGAGCGTGCGCTGGGCCAGCGAGCTGAACGAGGACCTGGAGGCGGTCTGCGCCGTGAGCAGGGGCAGGCTGTATGGCCTCGGCATCCTCCCGATACGGGATGTGGCCGCCGCCCTGGCCGAACTGGACCGCATCGCTGCGCTGCCGCACCTGCGGGGCGCCGTGGTCTCGGCCAAGCCGGGCGAGGGCACCATCGATGACCCGGCCTTCGAGCCGCTCTGGGCGAAGGCGGCTGCGATGAACCTGCCCCTGGTGATCCACCCGCACTTTACCGTGGGCGGGGAGGACCTGGCCGGGCACGGGCCGATCCTGCATCTCACCTACGGCTTTACCTTCGAGACCACGCTGGCCATCTCCCGCATGATTCTGAGCGGGGTGCTGGACCGCCATCCCACACTCCAACTGATCGCCGTGCATGCCGGCGGGGCGCTGCCCTTCCTGGCCGGGCGGCTCGACAACTTCAGCCGCTTCGCCTCGCTCCAGCGGCGCCCCAGCGAGTACCTGCGGGAGATCTACTTCGACGCGGTGGTCTACCACAAGGCGGCCCTACAGTGCGCCGTAGATACGGTCGGCGCCGACCGGCTCATGTTCGGCAGCGACCATCCCTTTGGGGCGCCCGACCCCGACCAGTGGCGTACCTTCGCCAGGGAGCTTCCCCTGGACGGCGCCACGGCAGCCCGCCTCTTCCGGCTCTCGATTCCGGGCTAACCGAGGAGGGGGACGCATGAACAGCTGGATTGGCGTGCCCTTGCCCCGGCGGGAGGATGACCGGCTGGTGCGCGGCCAGGGGCGCTTCGTCGATGACATCCACCTGCCCGGAATGGTCCACCTGCACGTGCTGCGCAGTCCGCATGCCAACGCTCGGATTTCCCGGATCGCCACGGCTGAGGCGTTGAAGCTGTCCGGGGTCCTTGCTGTGCTCACCTACGACGACCTGGGGGTGGCCGCCCAGCCGCTCCCCCTGCAGATTCCCCTCGGGCAGATCCGCCACCGCATCACTCAGCCCCCGCTGGCCGCCGGGCATGTGGCCTATGTGGGCCAGCCGGTGGCAGCCGTGGTCGCCACTGACCGCTACGTCGCGGAGGATGCGGCCGAGTTGATCGAGGTGACCTATGAGCCCCGGACGGCGGCGACCGACCTGCGCCGGGCGCTGGAACCCGGCTCTCCGCTGGCACACCCCGAGCTGGGCGACAACCTGGCCGGGACCTGGCAGCAGTCGGTAGGCGATCCGGAAGGGGCGCTGGGCGGGGCGGAGCACCGGCTGGAGCTGGAGTTCTGCATCGCCCGGGGCACCGGCCACCCCATGGAGACCCGTGGCTGCGTCGCCCGCTGGGAGCCCGACACCGGGCTCACCTTCTGGGGCTCGCACCAGACCCCGCACCGTACGAAGCGTGAGCTGATGACCATGCTCGGGCTGCCCGGCCATCTCGTGCGGGTGATGACGCCCGACGTGGGCGGCGGCTTCGGGATCAAGGGGCCGTTCTACCCGGAGGACGCCCTGGTGGCGGTCGCCAGCATGCAGGTAGGGCGCCCGGTGAAGTGGATCGAGGACCGGCGGGAGCACGCCATGGCGGCGATCCAGGACCGGGAGCAGATCCACCGGGTGCAGGTGGGCTTCCGGGCCGACGGCACCCTGGTCAGCCTGATCGACCGGTACGTCTACGACACCGGGGCCTACATTCCCTACGGGCTGCTGGTCGGGGTGGTGGCAGGGGGCACCCTGCCCGGCCCCTACAAGATCCCCAACCTGCACCTGGAGTTCCGGGCGGCGCTGACCAACAAGGCTTCGGTAGCGGCGTACCGGGGGGCAGGGCGCCCACAGGGGGTCTTTGTCATGGAGCGGACGATGGACCGCATCGCCGATTACCTCGGGCTGGACCCGGCCCTGGTGCGGGAGCGCAACCTGATCCAGCCCGGGGAGTTCCCCTACCGCACCGGCCTGACCTCCCAGGACAACCTGCCGCAGGAGTACGACAGCGCCAACCATCCGGAGGCGCTTCGCCTCTGCAAGGAGATGGTGGGCCACGCCGAGTTCCGGGAGCGGCAGGCCGAGGCCCGCCGGGAGGGCCGCTACCTCGGGCTGGGCATAGCCATGTACGTAGAGGGCTGCGGCGTGGGCCCCTTCGAGGGCGCCAGCGTCAGCGTCGATACGGTCGGGCGGGTCACGGTCTCCTCGGGCGTGGCCGCCCAGGGTCAAGGGCACGAGACGATGTTCTCGCAGCTCGTGGCGCACGAGCTTGGCCTGGCGCCCGACCAGGTCTATGTGCGGGCTGGCGACACGGCCGCCATCACCCATGGCGTGGGCACCTATGCCAGCCGGGTGGCGGTCACCGCCGGCAACGCGGCGGCCATCGCCGCCCGCCGGGTGCGGGAGCTGGCGCTCAAGCTTGCCGCCGAGGCCCTGGAGGCAGACCCGGCGGACCTGGTCTGCCAGGGCGGGCGGGTCTACGTGCGCGGCGCCGAGTCGCGGCAGGTGGGGCTGGGGGAGCTGGCCCGCGTGGCCACCCCGGCCCGAGGCAGCCTGCCTGTGCCCGGCCAGCCCGGGCTGGCAGCCACCGAGTACTTCGAGCCCGGTCCTGCCACCTCGGCGACCGGGGTCCACGGGGTGATCGTGGCGGTCGATCCGCAGAGCTGCCTGCCCCGGATCGAGAAGTATGTGGTGGTCCACGACTGCGGCACGGTGATCAACCCGCTGATCGTGGACGGCCAGGTCCACGGCGGTGTCGCCCAGGGCATCGGCGGCTCGCTCTACGAGAAGATCATCTATGATGAGAACGGCCAGCTCCTGACCGGCACCCTGATGGATTACCTGCTGCCCACGGCCTGCGAGGTGCCGCACGTTGAGGTCGCCCACATGGAGACGCCCTCGCCCTTCAACCCGCTGGGGGTGAAGGGGGCCGGGGAGGGCGGCACCCTGCCAGCCTACGCTGCCATCGCCCGGGCCGTTGAGGATGCGCTGGCGCCCTTCGGCGTGAAGATTGACGCCATGCCCGTGCTCCCGGCCGACTTGCATCGGATGATCCAAAACCTCCGCTGATGCTCATAGCCATGTGGTGACCGGCGTCAGCGATGCCGAGTTCCAGCCCGACCGGAACATCACCGTGGAGGGCGCCGCAGAGCCCACTTTCACCGACCCGGTCTCCCGGCAGGAGATGGCGGTCATGATCGTGCGGGCCCTCGGCCTGGCTGACCAGGCGGAGCTCGTCTCCGGCATGAAGCTGGACTTCCGGGATGCAGATGAGATCGCCCCCTGGGCCAACGGTGCGGTCGTGACGGCCGTCTTCCAGGAGCTACTGCAGGGCATGGGCGATGACACCTTGCAGCCGGGCGGGCGGGCCACCCGTGCGCAGGCCGCAGTCCTCGTGCTGCGTGCCATGCAGCGGCAGGGTCTGATTCTGCGGCAGAACTAAACACCAAGGGGCCCTCGCTGTCACCAGCGAGGGCCCCTGCAGGTTGCTGACAAAGCCTGTCCCTTGGTGAATAGCGGAGCATACCCATGCACTGCTATTCTTTATGTCACCACAGACATGGGCGGGTTTCTTGTGGTGTCCGTCGGTTATGGCGTCGGGGGTTATGTAATGGTGGGTCCTGGCGCCCGACACTGGCTCCGTCCGTTTTTTGCGAGCCGCCAGCGGCCAGGCGCGAAAAAAACGGACGGAGACCTACCGGATTCCCGGGCCAAACTTGGGCGCCCGATAGGGGGACCTACAGTCCCAAGGTCTCCAGCGCCTGAGCGTCTGGCACCCCCCGAGTCCCGTTTGCTCTCCGTCCGTTTTTTCACTTGAGGACTGCCCTCGCATGACAAAAAGCTGACGGAGGCCAATCGCCGATGCTTCGTGAGGGAGCCAGCCCAATTTCACAAGGTCGACCGGAACACCGTCAGGTCCGGGCGTGTCCGCCATCAACGGGCCGAAGCACAAAGCCCAGGGCGCACCCTGGGCTTGCATCCCCGATGGCCTTATGCACGCTCGAACATTTTGTCAGCAACCGAAGGGGCCTTCGCTGTCGCCAGCGAGGGCCCCTGTGTATTCGTTCTATACCGTGCGCTTGGTCGTCGGCCAGGAGGTCAGCAACTTGCAGCCGTCCTCCGTCACCAGCACATCGTCCTCGATGCGGATCCCGCCGACCCCGGGGATGTAAATACCCGGTTCGATGGTGAAGACGTGCCCGGGCTCCGCCGCCTGGCGGTTGCCCGCCACGCAGTAGGGCTCCTCGTGGACCTCCATGCCCAGGCCGTGTCCGGTCCGGTGGGTGAAGTACTGGCCGTAGCCGGCCTCCTCGATCACCGAGCGGGCGGCCCGGTCGATCTCCTCATAAGCGACGCCCGGCCGGGTGGCGGCCACAGCGGCGTCGTGGGCGGCCAGCACGATGTCATAGATCTTGGAGATCTCCGGGTGCCAGGAGCCGACGCTGACGCACCGGGTGATGTCGGAGCGGTAGCCGTCCACCATGGCGCCGAAGTCCATCAGGACCACGTCGCCGTCCTGGATCTTGGCGGAGGAGGTGGAGCCGTGGGGCAGGGCAGACCGGGCGCCGGTAAGCACGTGGGTGTCGAAGGCCAGGCCGTGGGCGCCGGCGTCCCGCATGGCCTGCTCCATGATCGCAGCGAGCTCCGCCTCGGTCAAGCCGGGGCGCAGGACCTCCAGCACCTTGTCGAGGGCCGGGTTGATGGCGTCGGCGGCCTTCTGCATCGCAGCGACCTCGGCGCTGTCCTTGTGCGCCCGCATGGCCGAGACGATCGGGCTCAGGTCGACCGAGGCGGCGGCGCCCAACGTAGCGGAAGCCTTCTCGAAAATCCCCAGGGGGATGAACTCCTTCTCGACGCCCAGCGCCTTGGGGGCGGCGATGCCCAGGCTTTCAGCCGCCGCACGCACGGCGACGTAGGGATCGGTGCCGTCCTTCCAGGGGAAGAGGGGGACCTCGGCGTGCTGGGCCTCGCCCATCTCCAGGGCGGGCACGGCCAGGGCGGCCCGGCCGTCGGGAGCGATCAGCAGGGCGGAGAGGCGCTTGCTGGGGTTGCCCCAGCCGATCAGGTACCGCATTGCAACCACAGAGGTAATCATTGCGACATCGGCACCGGCTTGCTGTGCGGCGGCGCCCAGCCGCGCACGGCGTTCAGAGCGGGCGTTCATCTAAGTCGTCGACCTCCTGTTTTATGGCCACTGGTACAGGATTTCCACGCCTGCACGCCATTACCTCTTCACTTGGCCACGGTCGGAAAGAACGCTTTGGCCAGCCTGGACGGGTGAACCCGCCCGCTCAGCCCGTAGAAGTCACAGAAGTTCATGATCAACGGGTTCCACCGATCTGGGTCGATGTAGTTCTCCGTCCCGGGCAGGATCAGCTCCTCGGCGACATGGACCCGCACGATGCGGAGTTCGATCGCAGCGACGGAGGTGATGCGCGGGTCGCCCTCGCCAAAGCTGCCGACCTGTGCCACGGTGGCCTCCATCTGAATCGGGCACTCCGCCGCCCGCCACGGTCGGACGATCTCCGATGGCTCGGGGGTGAGCCCGGCGATCTCGAACTTGGCGTGCTCGTACCGGTACCCGATCTTGGCCTTATACTCGGGCACCGGGTCCCGGCCGGTGGTGAGCGCGAGGCGGTCGACCTCGCCCACCAGCTCCGGCGACGGCAGGTTCAGGACGCACTCGCGCTCGCGGATCAGGTTCTGTACGGTCTGCGAGGCCCGGTTCATGCCGAGCATGCAGGAGGAGCCCAGGAACCAGGCGGAGGACATCGGCGCCAGGTTCGACGACCCGTCTTCGTTCAGCGTAGAGATGAGGACAACCGGCGTGCCGATATAGAGCACCTTAGGGTTAATCGCCTTGTGCATTTCGATTCTCCATTCGAATCAGAATCGGACGCATTCAGACTATCAAGACCGTACATGATGGAAAATCCGATTCTTGCGCTCGAATTCGTCCCTGCGATTCCAGGACTTCGTCATTTACTTCATGACTGCGACACGATATACTTGGTCTCTGTCAGTTGCGAGAGTAAGGTTGGTGACCGCGCTGCATCAACTGGGAGGCCGCAAGCGGCCGCTTTCACCGGGATGATGTGGTGAGGAACTTCCTGGCACGGCTGCTCGTGAGAGCGGGCAGAAAGAAGGTGCAGGGCGCAAGCCCCGGCGGCGTGAGCCGACGATGGGGAAAGCTTTCTCCCTGAGAGGCGAGTACCTGTAACGAGCTATAGAAACGCAAGCCGACCGGCGACGGTCGGATGAGACGGGCAATCATCCACCTCCGTGCAAGTCCAAGTAGGCGCCAGAGGCGCGGGTAGGACGCATCCCTGACTCGGAAACGGGAAAGGGGCGGTGGCCCGAAAGGGTCGCTGAGATAAATGGTCATCCTAATGACAAAACCAGGGGTATTCCTGACTCTCGCAGGTCAAAGGCCGGTGTTTCGCTGCTACGTGGCAGTGAAACACCGGCCTTTTGACATGCGGCCGGAAAAGTTCCGCGGACCAGTTCCTGTCCCAGGGACCATCCTTGATCCATTCGCGGCTGTAACCACCGTGGTCAGCGATGAAGGCGATCGGAGTTTGGTTTCTGAGGACAGCAGACGGGAATCAGCGAGTAAGTGCCCGCTGGGATGTGATCCAGGTTCGGCATGATGCGAAGGCTGTCGGGGAGCTCGGCGTTCATGGCATACTCCACCAGGAACTGGGCGCCGTTCGCCATATCAACGAGTACGCCAAACTCTGAAGGAAAAACCTCCGTGATGCCATCCGTTGCGAAGACCGGGGACTTCAGCACACTTACCCCTACCACAGCGTGTCCGATGAGACCACGCCAAAAAGCGTTGTTCGACACGTCACGTAGGACCCAATCGGGAACGGGTCGCGGATGTGGGACGACGCCCACCGACATCTGTTCGCCGAACGACCAAAAACTGACATGGAGGCCATCCTGAAAGAACAGGTCAAGCGAACCATCGGATAGCTGGTCCCGGTCCTCCGCAGAGTGGTAGTCGTAATCCGAAGGAAGGAGAGTACGCTCTACACGCTTCAGACGCTTGCCTTTCATCTCCGTCAGCCAGGTGCACGACAAGGGGAGAATCACTTGACTCACCTCTGTGCTCGTCAATCACCGCATTTGTTTCCCTCAGACTACTATAAGTCAGCGCCTCACACACAGGAAGGCTCGGATCGTACGGAGACGTATGACCCGGGCCTTTTTCTGTTTTGCGCACCACAATGCAAATAAATTTGCGATTCGAAAGAAGGGAAATTCGTGCGCTTGGTATAATTCATTCACCGACCGAATTGGATGAGGTGGACTGAGGAGTGGTCTCTTCCATGCTTCGAACCGGCGACCGGCAGTTGATCAAAGAGATGAACATCGCACTGGTCCTGAACGCAATCCGCCAGCACAAACCCGTCTCCAGGGTCGATCTCTCCCAAATCACCGGGCTCGGCCGGTCTACCATCACCGGGATCATCAACACCCTGCTGCGGGAGGGGCTGGTCCAGGAGGTCGGCAGCGCCGACGTGCCCAGCGGCCGCAGGCCCGTGCTGCTCACCCTCAACGAGCGGGCGCTCTACGCCATCGGCCTGAAGGTGGCGCCCACGCAGGCCACCGTCGCCCTGGTCGACATGGAGGGGCGGGTGCTGCACCGGGAGGGGGTGCCGCTGAGCCCAAGCAGCGGCGCCGAGAAGGTCGTAGCCGCTATCCGGCAGGGGGTGGAGCGCACGGTCTTCGCCATGGGTGTGCCCATGGATAAGCTCCTGGGCATTGGCATGGTGATGCCGGGGGTAGTCAACCCCTTCACCGGCACCGCGGTCGCTTCCTACTTTCTGGGCTGGGCCGACCTGCCCATCCGGGACATCCTCGAAGAGGAAATGGGCGTGCCCGTCTACGTCGACAACGACGCCAACGCCATGGCGCTGGCCGAGGCGCTGTACGGGGCCGGCGAGGGCGAGAAGGACCTGCTGGCGATCACCGTGGGCGTAGGTATTGGCGCCGGGGTGATCATCAACGGCCAGATCCACCGGGGCGCCCGGTTCGGGGCGGGCGAGCTGGGCCACATGCAGGTCCAGCGCGACGGGCCACGCTGCGCCTGCGGCCGGGTCGGCTGCCTGGAGGCGCTCGCCTCCGACGCCGCCATCGTGCGGCACGCCCGGGCGGAGGCCGCAGCGGGCCGTACACCGGTCCTCCAGGCCATGGTGAGCGGCCACCCGGACCTGATCACCAGGGAGCTGGTCGTCGAGGCCGCGAAGGAGGGGGACCCAGGCGCCCTTGCCGTTCTCAAAGAGGCCGGCCGGTGGCTGGGCATCGCCGTGGGCAACGCCGTGACGCTGCTCAGCTCGGGGCGGGTTGTGGCCGGCGGCGAAGCCGTCCTGCAGGCGGGTAGCCTGCTGCTCGGCCCCATGCGGGAGGCCATGGCCGAAGTGGTCTTCCCGTTCTTTCCGGAGGACTTCGTGGTCGCACCGGGCGTGCTCGGGCAGGATGCCTGGGTGCGCGGCGCCGCCGCCCTGGTGCTGGCCGACGCTTTCCAGGTCCCCATCCACCAACAGGCGACCATTGCCATGGCTCGCAGGGTGGCCCAGCCTTCCACCTGAACGCCTGCGGCTCGGCAATTTGTTCTGTGACCGCATTAACACCACAAGGGGGAGAAAGAGATGCTCCGGAAACTGACCGCACTCGTGTGTACCATGGCGATTCTGATTCTGGCCGGCTGTTCGACGACCAAGCCCGCTGATTCGACCAAGCAGCCCGAGGCTCCCAAGCAGCCCGACCCGGTTACGATTACATACTGGCACACCTACAATACGGACTCCAACGAGAACAAGGCGCTCACCGAAGTGGTGATCCCCGCCTTCCAAAAGAAGTACCCCTACATCACCGTGAAGTCTGTGGTTCAGCCCTACGATGGCCTGCATGACTCCCTGGTCACCGCGGCAGCCGGCGGCACCACCCCCGACCTGATGCGCATGGACATCATCTGGACGCCCGAGTTCGCCAAGCTGGGCGCCCTTGAGCCCGTGGACGGCTACCCGGGCTTTGCAGACATCAAGAACAACTCCTTCCCCGGCCCCATGGCCACCAACGCCTACAAGGGCAAGTATTACGGCCTGGCTCTGGACACCAACACCCAGGTCTGGGTTTACAACCCCGAGTTCCTGACCAAGGCCGGGCTCTCCGCCCCGCCCAAGACCATGGATGAGTTCAAGAAGTACTACACCGCCTTCAAGGGCGACAAGGAGAAGTTCGCCTTCGCCCCCGGCGGCACCGGCACCTGGGCGATGCTGCCGCTCTTCTGGACCATGGGCGGCAAGGTGACCAACGACGACTACTCCAAGGCCTCCGGCTTCCTCAACAGCGACGCTTCGGTGGCCGCCCTGCAGGCGATCCTGAACATGCAGAAGGACGGCGCCTTCGCCAACACCCACCTGGGCGGGCAGCCCGGCACCTGGGACGGCTACAAGGCCGGCAAGTACGGCGCCGTGCAGGAGGGTCCCTGGTTCTTCGCCATCATGGCCAACGATCTGAAGGGCAAGATGGTCGGCGCCCCGGTGCCGACGGGCGCGGCGGGCTCCATCTCGGTGGTCGGCGGCGAGAATATCGTCATGTTCAAGAGCGCCAAGAACAAGGACGCCGCCTGGAAGTTCATGCAGTTCATGCTCAGCGATGAGGCCCAGGTCGCCATGGCCAAGACCGGGCAGATGCCCGTGACCAAGACCGCCTCTGCCAACGCCGTCATGAAGGAAGCCGGATACTACGACGCCTACATCACCCAGCTGAACAACGCCCTGCCCCGCACCCCGGTTCCCACCTGGAACAAGATCGACAAGGTCCTGAGCGACGCCTTTGAGGCCGTCTTCCGTGAGAAGGAGGCCCCCAAGGCCGCCCTCGACAAGGCTGCCAAGGAGATCGACGCCCTGCTCGGCCAGTAGCAAGCGAGGGGGCGGGGACCCAAACTCCCCGCCCCCTGAGACTCTTTGCAGGGAGGTCCGCCATGCAGGCACCACTCACCCCCGTCGTCAAAGCCCCGGTCCGGGCGCCCCGCCGCCGGTGGCAGGCGCTCGAAGCACTGCCGTTCCTGCTCCCCGGCCTGCTGCTCTTCGCCGTCTTCGTGCTCTGGCCGCTGCTCCAAGGGGTACGCGTCAGCTTCTACAACTGGTCGATCATGCCCGGGGCGGATCAGGAGTTTGTCGGCCTGGCCAACTTCAGGCGGGCCTTTCTTGACCCCACCGTGCGCATCGCCGTGCGCAATACGCTGATCTACGTGGTCGTCACGGTGCCGGGACAGATGCTCTTCGGCATGTTGGCCGCCCTCGCGCTGAACTCGGCCATTCGGGGCCGGGTGCTCTGGCGGGCGCTCTACTACATCCCCGTGCTCACCTCGTGGGTGGTGGTGGCGTTCATCTTCAAGTACCTGTTCAACGGCGGCGGCGCCCCGATCAATTACATCCTCAAGGATGTGCTGCACCTGCTCCCCGAGTACGTGGACTGGCTCCAGGACCCCTGGACCGCCCAGGTTCCCATCAACCTGCTGGGCATCTGGAAGGGCATCGGCTGGACCATGGTAATGTTCCTGGCCGGCCTTCAGTCGATCCCCCGGGAGATGTACGAGGCGGCCGCCATCGACGGCGCCACCCGCACACAGAGCTTCTTTCGAGTGACCCTGCCCCTGCTGCGCCCCGTGCTCCTGTTTGTCCTGGTGATGCTGACCATCGGCGCCTTCGGGGTCTTCATCTCGGTCCACCTGCTGACAGCGGGCGGCCCCATGAACCAGACCCAGGTAATCCTGAGCTATATGTACGACCAGGGCTTCAAGTACTTCGAGATGGGCTACGGCGGCGCCCTGGCTGTGCTGCTGGGCCTGCTGATCTTCGCCGTCAGCCTGATTCAGTTCAAGTTCGTCTCCGGGAAGGTGGAGGTGTAGGCGCGTGAAGCTATCCTGGATGCAGCGCACCCTGCTCTACGCAGCCATCGTCGCGGGCGCCTTCGTGATGCTTGCGCCGTTCATCTACATGCTCTCCACCGCCCTGACCCGGTACGCCTACACGCTGCCATTTCCGCCCAGGTTGATCCCCGCCGAACCAACCCTTGAAAACTTCGTCCGCGCCTGGACGTCTAACAACTTCGCCGCCTATACCCTCAACAGCCTGATGGTGGCCGCAGCCACCGTGCTCGGCGTGGTGCTGGTGGCCTCGCTGACCGCTTACGGCTTCGCCAGGTTTGAGTTCCGGGGCAAGGAGTTCCTGTTCCGGGTCGTGCTCTTCAGCATGATGGTCCCGGGCATCATCTCCCTGATCCCGACCTTCCTGGTGATGCGCGACGTCCACCTGCTGGACTCCCGGCTCGGCCTGGTCGTTCTGTACACGGCGACCGGGGTGGCGTTCAATACCTTCCTGCTCCGCCAGTTCTTCGAGGGGCTGCCCCGGGAGCTGGAGGAGGCGGTCCGGGTCGACGGCGGCGGCCGGTGGACGATCTACCGGCATATCATCTTGCCGCTTTCCCAGCCGGCGCTCGCCACCGTTTCGATCTTTACGTTCCTGGGCGCCTGGGACGAGTATTTCTGGGCGCTCACCCTGATCAAGGACGAGGCCAAGCGCACGCTCCCCATCGCGATCCGCCTGTTTCAGGGCATGCACGCCACCAACTACAGCCTGGTCTTCGCCGCCTCCATCATCGCCCTGGTCCCCTCGATCCTGCTGTTCCTCTTCGGACAGAAGTATTTCATTCAAGGACTCTCGTCAGGCGGTGTGAAGGGATGATGACCATGAACCTGCGCTCCCATAGCATCGATGTGATCCGTTCCGGCCAGTACCACACGGGCGCCTACATCGCCTCGCCCAACTTCGCTACCTACCACTACTCCTGGTTCCGGGACGGCGCCTTTATCGCCTACGGCATGGACCGGGCCGGCCAGCACGACAGCGCCCTGGCCTTCCACCGCTGGGTCGACCGGACTCTGCACGGGATGGCCCCCAAGGTGGAAGCCCTTGAGCGCAAAGCCGCCGCTGGGGAGGAGATCGCCCCCCACGAATGGCTCCACTGCCGCTATACCCTGGACGGGCATGAGGGCGCCGAGGACTGGGGCCACTTCCAGCTAGACGGCTATGGCACGTGGCTCTGGTCGCTCTGCGAGCACGTGCGCATGACCGGGCGACCAGAGCTGCTGGCCGAGTTCGCGGGATCGATCGACCTGGTGATCCGCTACCTGAGCCGGTTCTGGACCCGCCCGAACTACGACTCCTGGGAGGAGCACGGCGAGCACGTGCACCCATCGACGCTGGCCTGCCTGTATGGCGGCCTGCATGCGATCAACGAGCACCGCCGGAGCCCGGAAATCGAAGCCACCTGCGCCGAGATCAAGGGGTACGTGCTTCGCCAGTTCGTACACGAGGGCCGCCTCACCAAGTTTGCCGACGGCCGCTCCGTGGACGCCAACCTGCTCTGGGTCTCCGTGCCGTTTGGACTGCTGGACCCAACCGATCCGATCATGACGGCGACCGTGGCCGAGCTGGAGCGCCGCTGCGTCACGGGCGGGGTCCACCGCTATCCCGAGGATACCTACTACGGCGGCGGCGAGTGGCTGATCCTCACCGCCTGGCTGGGCTGGTACTACGCACGGGTGGGCGACCGGAAGCGGGCGCTGGAACTGCTCGGTTGGGTCGAGAGCCATGCCGACGGGGCCGGCGACATGACCGAGCAGGTCACCGAGCGCGTGAATGACCCATCCATGGTCCAGCCATGGCTGGAGCGGTGGGGACCAGTCGCCAAACCGCTGCTGTGGTCGCATGCCATGTACCTGGTGCTGCTCGACGAGGTGGGGCAATGAGCTGGAATGTGGCCATCTGGCCGGAGAAGGCCCAGTTCCGGCCCGGGGAGCGAATCGGGCTGAACGTTGCCGTATCGGGGCCGCCAGGCAGCGCGGCCAACCTGCGGGTGAGCATCACCGAGGGAGCCGAACCAGTAGGGCTGCTGTCCGTGACCGGGTGCCCAACCGCCTTCCAGCTTGACTGGGACCCCCCAACCGGAGCAGCCCCTTGGCGGGCCTTCGGGGTCGACGCCGCCCTGGAAGGGGAAGGGGGCGAGCTGCTTGCAGCCGCCGCCACCGCCTTCGACGTCGCCGAGCACTGGCGCGTGGCGCCGCGCTACGGCTTTCTGGCCGACTTCAACCCCGGCATGGACCGGGAGGAGGACTCGGCCAGGCTGGAGGCGATGCTGCGCCTGCACCTGAACGTGGTCCAGTTCTACGACTGGATGTACAACCACCACACCTACCTGCCGCCTGAGGAGGTCTTCACCGACCCGCTCGGCCGCACCGTGGATTTCGGCGGCGTTCGTCGGCGCCTGGCGGCGTGCCGGGAACTGGGCATGGCGGCCATGGCCTACGGGTCGGTGTACGGCGCCGAGTGGGACCTGATGGAGAAGCGCCCGGAATGGCTGCTCTACGACGGGACCGGGAAGCCTATGAACTTCTTCGGGACGCCGTTCTGGTTCCAGAACCTCGCCCCGGAGTGCGGCTGGCGGCAGCATATCCTCGGGGAGTACCGAAAGGCGCTGGCGTTGGGCTTTGCCGGCATCCACTGCGACACCTACGGCTCCCCCCGCAGGGGCCTGGACCACCAGGGCAACGAGGTGCGCCTCGACCGGGTGCTGCCCGGGCTGGTGGCCGAGGCCCAGGAGCAGGCGGTGGCGGCACGCCCGGCCGAGGGCGGGGTGATCTTCAACAACGTGGGCGCCTGGCCCCTGGAGGCGATCGCCAGGCATCCCGACGCCGGGGCGGCCCTGTACGTGGAGGTCTGGGCGCCGCACTCCACCTATCGGGACCTGTACGAGGTGGTCATGCGGGCCCGGCGGCTCGATCCCAACCGCCAGGTGATCCTGGCGGCTTACATGCTGGCCTGGCATCCCAAGACCGGGGCCGGGCGCCCGGAGGCCACCGCCGAAGAACGGGCGCAGGCCATGGCCGGGTTGAAGCTGACCAGCGCCGCCATCTTCGCCAGCGGCGGCTTCCACCTGCTGCCTGGCGAGGGCCAGGGCGTGCTGACCGAGGGCTACTACCCAACCTACGGTCGGCTGACGGAGGCCGAGTGGGAAGAGCTGCGCGCCTACTGGGACTTCCAGACCCGCTACGGCCCCTGGCTGGCCGACCTGCATGCGGTGGACGCCACGTTCACCCATGCGGGCGGGCCCAACCGGGAGCTGCGGGTCAGCGGCGCCCCGGCCGGGCCGGAAGCGAAGCCGGGCACGGTTTGGGTGCTGCACAAGGAAGGGGAGGGATACCGGACCATCCACCTGATCAACCTGACCGGCGTGACCGATCCGGCCTGGACCGGGCCACAGCCCGTGCCGGAACCGGTGCACAGCCTGGAGGTGCGCCTGGAACTCCTGAAGGCCCCACGGCGGGTGTGGGCGGCCAGCCCCGATCGCGAGGGCGGGCGGGCTCGGCCGGTATCCTTCGAGATGGTTCAGGAACCGTACGTCGGTCTCGTGTGTGCGGTGAAGATCGAGGGCCTGCAAACCTGGGAGTTCGTCGTGGTGGAGGAGGGGTAGCCCCTCTTTCGCTCAATTAATTCGATCACCGAACCAAGAGCTTGGGATTGGAGGAATGGAACCATGGCATCCCGATCATTCCGTAGGTTCCTATCCCTGCTGCTAGCGGGATTGCTGTTGGTGGTGGCAGGGCTGCCCGGCCTGTCGTTCCGGCCGCTCCGGCTGGAGACCGGCGTGGCGGTGGCGGCGACCACTGGAAACCTGATCGCTCGCGTTTACACGGACAAGGCCCGGTATAACCCGGGCGCCACCGTGACCATCAAGGCGGACCTGACCAACAAGACCGGTGCCTCCTGGACCGGCACCCTCAACCTGACGATCAACAAGCTGGAGACCCAGGTCTACACGGTCAACAGCAGCTCCACCACCCTCGCCAACAACGCCTCCACCACGGTCACCTTCACCTGGACTGCACCGGCGACCGACTTTACGGGCTACTACGCCGGGGTGACCGCCGGTTCGGTGGATTTTAACGGCACCGGCATCGATGTGAGCTCCTCGCCCCTCAAGTTCCCCCGCTACGGCTACATCTCCGACTTTCCGAGCTCCCGGACCTCTGCGCAGAGTACCGCCATGATCAAGCAGATGACCGAGGACTACCACCTGAACATGTTCCAGTTCTACGACTGGATGTGGCGGCACGACAAGCTGCTCAAACGGACGGGCGGCACGGTGGACTCCACCTGGGTCGACCTGTTCAACCGGACCCTCTCCTGGCAGACCATTCAAAACGATATTTCCGCCGTACATAACTACAACGCTCTTGCGATGGCCTACGCCATGGGCTATGCCGGCCGGGAAAGCTACGAGCAGCTCTTCGGGATTAGCCCGACCTGGGGCATGTACAGCGATACCGCCCACGCCAGCCAGCTCAACGTAAACTTCAACAACGGGCGGTACCTGTGGCTCATGAACCCGGCCAACACGAACTGGCAAAGCTACATCATCAACGAATACAAGGACGCGATCAACACCGCCGCATTCGATGGCATTCAGATCGACCAGATGGGCCAGCGCAACAACGTCTACGACTACAACGGCGAGTCGATCTTCATCCCCACCACCTTCCCGCAGTTCCTCCAGCAGGTGAAGGCCGACCTGACGGCCAACAACCCGGCCCGCTCGGCGTTTACCTTCAACATCGTGGACGGTACCGTGAACGGCTGGGCGGCCAACGAGGTCTCCACCTACGGCGCCAGCGATTTCGACTTCAGCGAGATCTGGTATCTCTCCAACAGCTACAACCAACTGCGCAACTACATCGAGCAACTGCGCCGGAACAGCGGTGGCAAGCCGGTGGTCCTGGCGGGCTACATGAACTACAACGAGGACTACGGCACCAAGTACGAGGCGGAGACCGCCACCCGGACGGGCGTGACCACCAACACCAACCACCCGGGGTACACCGGCACCGGTTTCGTCGACGGCTTCGAGACCGCTGGTGACGCCATCTCCTGGACGGTCAACTTCCCCGAGACCAACGATTACTCCCTGGTCTTCCGGTACGCCAACGCCACGGGCGCCACCGCCACCCGGAACGTCTACGTGGATGGAACGCTGCTGGGGCAGGTCTCCTTCGGCAACCAGGCCAACTGGGACACCTGGGCCCACGACGCCTGGATCCAGAAGCTGAACCTGAGCGCCGGCAACCACACGATCAAGCTTCAGTACGACGGCGGCAACGCGGGCGCCATCAACGTGGACCACCTGACCCTGGGGGCCTTCGAGGAGCACTCGATCCGCCTGGCCGACGCCATGATGTTCGCCAGCGGCGCCACGCACATCGAACTGGGCGACCAGAACCACATGCTCCCCCACGAGTACTACCCGAACAAGTCCAAGTCGATGTCGACCTCGCTCAAGGCGGCCATGCGCGACTACTACAGCTTCGCCACCGCCTACGAGAACCTGCTGTTTGACGCCGACGTGGTCCCCGCCGACCAGGGCGCCCAGTGGCTGACCGCCACAACCGGGCAGACCATCAGCGGCAACGCCACCACCGGCACGATCTGGCAGCAGGTGAAGCGCAAGGCCGGGTACGACATCATCCACCTGATCAACCTGATCGGCAACGATGACCAGTGGCGCAACTCAGCAGTACAGCCCACCTTCCAGACCAACGTGGGCGTCAAGTACTACCCCGGCCCCAACGCCACCGTCAGCGGGGTCTACCTGGCCAGCCCGGACACCGACCACGGCGTCACCACGTCGCTCACCTATACCACCGGTACGGACACCAACGGCAACTACGTGCAGTTCACCCTGCCGAGCCTGAAGTACTGGGATATGATCTACGTCAAGCGCACCGCGGGCACCCCGGCGGGCGGCCAGTACGAGGCCGAGAGCGCCATCAAATCCGCGGTGACGACCAACACCAACCACACGGGCTACACGGGCACCGGCTTCGTGGACGGGTTCACCGCCACAAACGACGGCGTCTCCTTCACGGTCAATGTGCCTGCCACGGACAGCTACACCCTGCGGTTCCGCTACGCCAACGGCGGCACAGCCCCCGCCATTCGCGGCGTCTACGTGGACGGCCAGAGCGCCGGCACCCTGGACTTCCGCAACCTCTACAACTGGGACATGTGGGAGACCGCCGATAAGGTGGTTCGCATGTCGGCAGGGGTCCACCAGGTGGTGCTCTGGTACGACTCGGCCAGCACGGGCGCGATCAACCTGGACAACCTGGTGGTGCTGCGGGAGACCACCTCAGCGAGCCGGTCGGCCACCTCGCTCTGGATGAACAACTGGTCCAACCTGGTTGGCGTTCACATGGCCAGCAAGCTGAGCCCGGCCGACACCGGCACCTTTGGCCCGCGCCTGGCCGAGCTCCACTACAGCGGCGACTGGGAGACCAACCAGCTGGTGGACGCCACCGCCTTCTTCCGTGACCAGACCGGCACCGTGGCCAAGTACACCGACGCCCACCAGTTTAACTCGGAGGCCTGGTTTGAGAGCAACGGCATCATGAAGGTGCAGTATCTCAACTACGGCAACACGGCCCTGCCGGTCAAGATTACCAAGGAGTACGCCATGGTGCCCAGCCAGAACTTCCTGGTGGTCAAGTACACGCTCCAGAACCTGACCGGCTCCGCCCGGACCATTAACCTGCTGGAGCAGGCGCACCTGAACAACAAGACCAAGAACAACCCGAGCCCGGGCTGGCAGCACGGGTGGTGGGATGTGAGCCGCAACGCCCTGGGCGTCGACATGAGCCAGACCGGCCAGTTCTACGTTGAACTGGGCGCCTTCCAGACCATGGATAGCTACCAGGTGGGCAACGACGCCGTCACCGATCCGAACGACGTCAATTCGGCCCCGTGGTTCCAGTTCGACGCCACGGGCACCCTGAAGAACAAGGGCGACCACTGGAACCAGAACATGAGCCTGGGCTTCCAGAAGGCTGTGAGCGTCCCGGCCAACGGCAGCGCTTCCGTCAGCTTCTACTATGCCATCGGCTCGACGCAGGCGGCAGCGGAGTCGGCCGCTGACACCGCCCGGGCCCAGACCGCTGACTACTGGATCACCCAGACCGGCACCCAGTATACCAACTGGCTCAACAGCGGCACGCGGGTCAGCCTGACCGACACCGGCCTGAACACCGCCTTCGACCGGAGCCTGGTGATCAACAAGCAGGCGCAGCAGCCGCAGTACGGCTCCTGGCCGGCGGCGACCAACCCGGCTTACGCCTACAAGGTCTGGGTGCGGGACGCCGCCGTGACCGCCATGGGCATGGACGCCACCGGGCATACCGCCGAGGCGGAGAAGTACTGGAACTGGATGGCCTCGGTCCAGAACACCGACGGCTCCTGGCACACCAACTACAGCGTGTGGCAGGCGAACCAGTGGATCTCCTTCGTGGAGCCGGAGCATGACGCCATTGGCCTGTTCCTGGTCGGCGTCTACCGACACTACAACATCCTGAAGGCCAACAACTCTGCCGCCGCCACCACCTTCCTGAACGGGGTCTGGACGGCGGTGACCAAGGCCGGCGACTTCATCAAGAACAACATCCAGGCCAGCGGCCTGGGCGTGGCGGATGCCTCCATCTGGGAGGAGGATATCGAGTACAACACCTTCACCCAGGTCACCTACGCCGAAGGGCTGAACGCCGGCCGGTTCCTGGCGACCGAGAAGGCCGACTCCACCCGGGCAAGCAACTACCTGTCCGGCGCGCAGACGATCAAGAACGCCACGCTCCGCTCCTTCACCGCCTCGCCGCGGGGGCTCTGGAACGACTCCAACCGGTACTTCAACCGGGCCGTCAACCAGAATGGCACCGCCCGGACGCTGGTGGACGCCTCCTCCAACCTGCTGTGGGTCTTCGGCATGCTGCCCGCCACCGATACCCGGGTGCGCGACCACCGGATCAAGGTGCTGAGCACGCTGAACCACGACACCTACGGGATCCCGCGGTACCAGGGCGACGGGTTCTACTACTCCAGCGTGTACAGCCCGGGCGGGCAATTTGAGGCGGGCGCCGCCGAGCCGGTGTGGCCGCAAATGGTCATGTACGCCTCCATGCTGGAGCACTGGCAGGGGAACGACGCCAGCGCCCTGGCACGCCTACAGTGGTATGCCAGCCGCTCGCCCAAGGGCTTTGTCACCCCGGGTGAATCGATCGACTGGACCAACGGCCAGCCCCTGATCAGTACGGCTGCTGAGCCGGTGACCGGCGCCTGGTACCAGTTGGCGGTGCTGGCTTACTTGAACCAGTTCGACCCGAGGCTCCCGGGTTTCTAGCCACATACGCGACAGCGGCGAGCCCTGCCACAGGGCTCGCCGCTGTTTAGAATTCCCGGCGCCGGAAGGCGGCCATCCCGGCGAGCAGAACTCCCACCAGGTAGAGCAGGCCGTAGAGCAGCATCCAGCCGGACGGGTCCGACCCGAGCTGAAGCTGAATGATCCCCGGCTCGCCGATCCCGTGTCGCAAATGGCCGGTCACCCAGCCGTTCAGGCTGGCGCCCGGCAGGAGGAGCGAAAGCATTACGCCCGCGACCTCCAGCTTCGGCAGTCGCATCGCGTGCCCAGCCAGCTCAAGCAGGTTGCCCAACCAGGTGAAGAGCAAGAGGAGGAGGGCGCCAATCCCGGCCCCGACAGGACCGCTCCTGGCGCTTAGCCAGAGCGTGAGAGCGAGCTGCACCAGCGGTGCGAGCGTAAAGACCGGCAGCCCGATCCACCATCCGGACGGCCAGTGCCCAGTGGTCCAGCCAAAGGTCAACAGGATCGCCACGAAAAAGAGGGTTGCATAAGCGGCCACCCCTGCGCCCAGCCCCAGGAACTGCCCGAGCAAGACCCCCTGCCGGCGGACCGGCCGGCTGATCACCATCTGGACTTTGCCGGACTCCGCGTCCATGGCCGCCGTGACGATGGCTGCAAAGGAGGCAACGGCGCTGATCAGCAGGCAGGTTGCGACCAGCATCATGGTCAGCAGTTGCTGGTGCACACTAGTCCGCATGATCGAAGTCGTGCCTGGGTCCTTCCCCTCGGTGTATAGGACGAGAAAAAAGAGCGCCACCGGAACGGCCGAGGCGGGCACCAGGAGCCATACGAGACGGCGTTGCAGAAGCTCCCGAAGCTGAAAGCCGGCCACGATTGCCCAATCAGCCACCGGCGCTCACCTCCCCCGGCGCGGTGACCAGATCGACGAAGAGATCTTCCAGGCTACGGTGGCGGGGGACCAGCTCATGGAGGCGGGCGCCCGCCTGGACGATCGCCGCTGCCAGGTCCGGCACCTGGTCGCCGTCCGGGAGAACGACGCGCAGCCGTCCATCCGGCAGCGCCGTGACCGGTCCGAAGGCGGCGAGCCGTTCAGGGGCCAGCGGCTCTGCCCGGACGGTCACCTCGACCTTGCGCCCGGCCAGCTCCGCCATGGTGCCCGCCGCCACGACCTGGCCCGCCCGGATCACGGCGAGGTGGTCGCAAAGCTGCTCGAGCTCCGCTAGCAGATGCGAGTTCAGGAAGATCGTGACGCCCTCCGCCTGCAGCTCCCGCAGGAGCGAGCGGACGAAGCGGCGCCCGAGGGGGTCGAGGGCGGCTGTGGGTTCGTCCAGAATCAGCAGGCGCGGGCGGTGGAGCAGGGCTGCGCCCAAGGCGAGCCGCTGCCGCATCCCGTTCGAGAAGGTGGAGACCGGCCGCTCGGCCACCTCCAGGAGCCCGACCTGGGTGAGTACGGCGGTCAGGCGCGCCGGGTCCGGCTTCAGCCCGGCCAGCCGGCCGTAGTAGCCCAGGAGGCCCTTCGCAGTCGGCCACTCGGGCATGCGGTAGTGCTCCGGCAGAAATCCGAGGAGCGCTTTGGCCTGGAGGCTGCCGATGGGGTGGCCGAAGATGGTGCCGCTGCCCGCGGTCGGCTCGAGCAGGCCGACCAGGAGTTTCACCACGGTCGACTTCCCGGCGCCGTTGGGACCCAGAAAACCAAAGATGGAGCCGGCGGGGACGCTCAGGGAGACATTCTGGCACCCCCGCGCCCGGCCGTAGAACTTCGTGAGCCCGTGGGTTTCGACGGCGATGCTCATGGCGCTACCGCACTGCCACGGCGAGGAGTTCGGCGCGGGTCAGGTTACCGCCCACGAAGTAGGTGAAGCCGTCCTGCTGCCAGACCAGGGCGCCGCCATCCTCGATCGGGTAGTAAACACCTTGCGCCTGACCAATCTGGGTCGGCTCGCCCACCCCCGGACCCACGGGAAGCGGGAGGGTATTGGCCAGGTCGGGGATCTGGCGAATCTGGTCGGTCACCGATACCGGCACCCCGGCCAGCTGGCCCATCAGCCCTGCCAGCGCCGACAGGTCGATGTCGGTCGTGCCGCTCACCTGCAGGTTGGCCGCCTGGACGATTAGGAGGGTGCGGCCCTCTGTCCCCCGCCACTGACGGGCGACCATGGCAGGCGTCACCACCTGGAAGGTCTGTCCCTTGAGCTTCGGGTCAAGGGAGGCCATGACGCCCTGGTCACGCAACCACTGGTTGATGGCGTCCACATCCGGGCGAAGGGTGTAGGTGGCCGAGAGCCTGGCGCCCCAGCGCGTCGGTTCCGCCGGCAGGCCACTTGGGATGGCAGCGGGCTGCAGCAACGGCTTCATCAGATTGGCCGCCGCCGCAGGTGTGGTCGTCTCCATTTTGGGGAACTGCTCGGGGCCGCTCACCTGTGCCAGCTTGCGGACCAGCTCGGGGGACAGCTTCCGGTCCAGTCCATCGAGGGCGTTGGCGATCACTTTCGGGTCGGTCTCAATGGTGGCGATCTTTTGTGTCCGAAGGATCGAGAGCCAGTTGGCAGCGGCGACGCGCCAGGGGTCAATCAGCAGAACCGACGCAAAGAGAGCCAGGACGGCAGCGCCGACGGCGAAGGGGCGCAGGCGCGGGATGGGCGTTTGCACGGGTAAGATCTCCTCCCACGGGATTGGTGGCACGGGGCTCTGTGCCGCCTCATTTTGCACGGCGCTCAGAAGCAGTTGCGTCTCCCGGGCGGTTTTTGCCAGCTGTGTCAGTCGGTCACGGCAGGTCGGGCAGGACGCGAGGTGGCGCTGCAGGCGGGCGGACCCCAGTTCATGATCCAAAACGGCACGGAGATCACCTTCGGGCGGGTGAGTTAGCCACCAACTCATACTGCTCCTTGCACCTCCTTTCAGCACGGGCCAACAGGGTTCCGATGGATCCGGGGCTGCAGCGGGCCGCCTGGGCAATCTCCTTGTAGGAGGCGCCCTCAGCACGGAGCAGCAGGATCAGCCGATCGCGGGGCGATAGCCGGTCCAGCGCCGCCCGCACCAGGCGCGCCTGCTCATGCTCGACCATCACCTGCGCCGGGTCCGGTGGGGCCCCCAGGGCCGGGTCGGTCATTTGTTCATCCGGGGGCGGGAGTTCGAGGGTGCGCCGCCCGCGGCGGAGGACGTCGTAAGCCAGGCGACTGACCACCTGGCGGAGCCAGGCCCCGGGGTTCTTCACGCTTCCCTTTCCCTGCCCGAGCAGTCGCGTCACCGCCTCCTGGGCGGCATCCTCGGCCTCGTGACGGTCGCCCAGGAGCAGGAGCGCCCGCCGAAATGTTGCAGTATAGAGGTCCTGCAGATCCACCCAGTCACCTCCTGATAGAAAGACGGGAACGCCCGCTTTTTGTGACAGGCAAAGTACACAGATCCGCTCGCTGCTGTACGATTTTGTTTCTTGACACGAACTATCAACTACGGATAGTATGTACCTCGTAGTAAGGTAGGACTGTAGGAAACTGAAGCGACTGTATTGCCCGGCGCCAGCGTAGGCTGAGTGGCCGGTCTCTTTGTCGTTGCCGTTTTCGGGGCGCCCTCCTTGGGCGCCCTTTTTTGTTATCCTCGCAAGGAGGCGAACGCATGGAGATCTTCGTGCAAATTCTGGAGCAAGGCCTTGTGTGGGGGCTCGTGGCGGTAGGCGTCTACCTGACCTTCCGGGTCGTGAACGTGCCGGACCTGACCGTGGATGGGACCCTGACGCTGGGAGCCGCCACGGCGGCCCGGCTTCTCGTGGCTGGGATGCCGCCGCTGCTGGCCACCCTGGCCGGCGCCCTGGCGGGCGCCGCAGGCGGCCTCGCCACGGGCCTGCTGCACACCCGGGGCAAGGTCCAGCCGCTGCTGGCCGGCATTTTGGCCATGACAGCGCTCTACTCGATCAACCTGCGGGTGATGGGCCGCTCCAATATCGCCCTGCTGCGAATCAAGACCCTGATCCCCGCCGGCGGGCCTTACGCCAAGCTGGTGCTCTTCGCGGCGGTGGGCCTGGGCGTGGTGGCGCTGGTCAGCCTGTTTCTGAAGACCGACCTGGGCCTGGCGCTGCGGGCCACCGGCGACAACGAGCAGATGGTCCGCACCTTCGCCGTCAGCAGCGACAACATGAAGGTGATGGGGCTGGTGCTCGGCAACGGGCTGGTGGGCCTCGGCGGGGCGATGGTCGCCCAGTACGGCGGCTTCGCCGACGCCCAGATGGGCATTGGCACAGTCGTGGTGGGGCTGGCTTCGGTGATCGTCGGCGAGGTGGTCTTCGGGTCGAAGAGCGTCATGCGGGCCACCGCTGCCGCCCTGCTGGGCTCGATTCTGTACCGGGGCATCGTGGCCCTGGCGTTGCGGGCGGGCTTTGTCGCATCGGACCTGAAGCTGGTCACCGCCCTGCTTGTCATCCTGGCCCTGGCCACGCCCCGCCTGAAGCAACTCATCGTACGGACGTAAGGAGGTGACCCCGATGGCGTCTGTTCAACTGCAATCCGTCACCAAGACCTTCTTTCCCGGTACAGTCAACGAGATGAAGGCGCTCCAGGGCGTCGACCTGACGCTCCAGCCCGGTGAGTTCGTCACGGTGGTCGGCTCCAACGGGGCCGGCAAATCCACCTTGCTGAACGTGGTCGCAGGCGTAATTCAGCCCGAGCAGGGCTCGATCCTGCTGGGCGGGGCCGACGTGACCCGCCAGACCGAGGTGCAGCGTGCCCGCCGCATCGGCCGGGTCTTCCAGAACCCTACGGCTGGTACGGCCCCCTCGCTGACCGTGGAGGAGAACCTCTCCCTGGCCCTCGCCCGTGGCGAGCGCCGGGGGCTGCTCTGGGCGGTCACGGGTGGGAAGCGTCGCCGCTTGCAGGAAGAACTCGTCCAGCTGGGACTTGGCCTTGAGAACCGCCTTACCGACAAGGTCGGCCTGCTGAGCGGCGGCCAGCGCCAGGCCCTGAGCCTGCTCATGGCCACCCTCAAGCGGCCCGAGGTGCTGCTCCTCGATGAGCACACCGCGGCCCTCGACCCCCGCACCGCTGCGTTGATCGCTGACCTGACTGCACGCTGGGTGCAGCAGCACCGGCTGACCACGCTGATGGTGACTCACAACCTGGAGCAGGCCATTCGCCTGGGGGACCGGCTGATCATGATGCACCAGGGCCGCATCGTCCTTGACATGGAGGGCGAAGAGAAGGCCAGCCTGACCATCGAGGGGCTCCGGGCCGCCTTCGAGCGGGTCCTGGGCGAGAACTTCGTGTACGACCGAGCCGTTCTGGCCGGGAAGTAATACAGGGGAGGATTCACACCATGCGTCGCATCACCACATCGCTGCTGTCGTTCGCTGTCACCGCTGCCCTGCTTGCGGGCTGCTCGGGCTCCCAGCCCGCCGCCCCCGCTGCGCCTGCTACCCCGGAGGCCAAGGTCTACAAGGTCGGCCTGACCCAGATCGTCGAGCACCCCTCGCTGGACACCGTCCGCAAGGGCATCCTGGACGCCCTGAAGGAGGCCGGCTTCGAGGACGGCAAGAACCTGAAGGTCGAGTTCCAGAGCGCCCAGGGCGAGATGCCCGTCGCTCAGCAGATCGCCCAGAAGTTTGCCGCTGATAAGAAGGATATCATCATTGCCCTGGCCACGCCCAGCGCCCAGGCAGCGGCGCAGGCCACCAAGGAGATCCCCGTGATCTTCGGCACCGTCACCGACCCGGTCTCCGCTGGCCTGGTGGCCTCCTTCGAGAAGCCCGGTGGCAACGTGACCGGCACCTCCGACATGACCCCGGTCAAGGATCAGCTGGCGCTCTTTGGGCAGTTGGGGCTGGCGAAGAAGGTGGAGAAGGTGGGCATGATCTATAACACCGGCGAGGCCAACTCGGTCTTCACGGTGAACCAGGCCAAGGCGGCCGCCAAGGACCTGGGCCTCACCATCGTCGAGGCGACCGCCACCAACGCCAGCGAGGTGCAGCAGGCGGCGCAGTCCCTGGTGGGCCGGGTGGACGGGCTCTACCTGATCACCGACAACACCCTTGCGCAGGGCGTGCAGAGCGTGCTGGCGCTCGCAGCCGAAAAGAAGATCCCCACGGTTAGCGTCGAGCGCTCCTATGTGGAGCAGGGCGCCCTGATCACCGCCGGCTTCGACTACTACAAGCTGGGCAAGCAGACCGGCGCCATGGCGGCCGATGTGCTGAAGGGCAAGAAGCCGGCCGATATGCCCGTGCAGACCAGCAAGGAGCTGACCGTCAGCGTCAACACCAAGACCATGAACGCCCTGGGCGTGAAGGTGCCGGACGCCATCATGGCGAAGGCCGAGAAGATCGACAAGTAGTCAACCCGGGAGGTGGCTGCCGCATGGAAGCGACCCGCACAGCCGAAGTGGCCCGTATGGCGATCCGCATGGCTCTCACAGCCAGCCGGGAGGAGGAGCAGGCCCTGAAGGGCGCCCTCGCCCGGGAGGGCGTTCGAGCTACGGCGATCGACTACGGCGGCGACTCGCTGGCCCTGGTCAAGAAGGGCATGGAGCGAGCCGTAGCAGCAGCCGTGCGTGACGGGCTGATCACCGACAGCGAGGGCGAGCAAGGCGTGGTTGCCGGCGCCGCCCACGAGGCGCTGGCGCAGGTGTTGCCCAAGGCTATGGGCCTGAGCGTGGGTGGAAAGATCGGCGTGGTGCGCCACGGGGGCAACGTCTGCGTGGCGGTCTTCCTCGGCATTGGCCTGCTCCACCTGGACGAGGTGGCGATTGGCCTCGGACACCGGGGAATCGGCAAGTCCTAAACCCTTCATACTTAAAACAGTAGGCGAACCGCCTCAATCTTGCTACAATGCGAGAGAAGCGGTTCGCCTATTCTTTCTTGCCGGGGGTCACTGCCGTGCTCTTCAGCCGATTCGCCCGCACCGATCACGCCTGGCACATCGTAGCGGCCGGTTTCCTGGTCAGCATGCTCACATCGGGCGTGCGGTTTGCGACCGGACCCTTTATGGCTTCCATGATGGCCGACTTCGGCCTGACCCACACCCAGTTCTCGGCGGTCGTCGCTGCGTCCATGCTGGTCTACGGGCTGTTCATGCCCGTCGCCGGGCGCCTGACCGACCTGCTGGGCGGGCGATTGGTTCTCATTGCCGGAGGCGTCCTGCTGAGCCTCTCCCTGGCAGTGACCGCTACGACCCACTCCACCGCAGTGCTGGTGCTCTCGTTCGCGTTCCTGGCTTCGGTGGGCTTCGCGGCCGCCAGTCAGGTATCGCTGGCAGCGGTGGTGGGACGGTGGTTCGTCAAGCGCCGGGGCCTTGCCATGACCTTTCTGTCGTCGGGCGCCATGAGCGGCATCGCCGTGATGACCCCCCTGAGCGCCGTGCTGATTGAACGGCTGGACTGGCGCAGCACGATGCTGCTCTTCGCCGCCGTGACGTTCGTGATGGTGCTCCTTAGCGCTGCTGCAGTCGGCCGGCAACCGACGGAAGCGGCCGGGTCGGGCGCTGCCCCGAGTTCCAGCCAGGCCGAGTGGCGCAAGGCGCTGGGCGCCCGTCCGTTCTGGATGCTGGTGGCCAGCTTCTTCGCCTGCGGCTTCAGCATGAACCTGCTGGGGACCCATGGCGTGCCCATGCTGGAGCACCACGGCTTCCCCGCCGTCACGGCGGCCTTTGGCATTGGGCTGATCGGCCTCATCAGCGTCTTTGGCAGTCTGGCGATTGGTGCCGCCTCGGACCGGTTGGGCCGGAACGTCTTTCTCGCCCTGATCTACGCCGTGCGGGGCTTAGGCTTCCTCGCCCTGGTCTTCGTGGGCCGGGAGTGGGAGCTGTACGCTGTGGCTGCGGTGGGCGGCTTGGTGTGGGCGGGCAGCAGCGCCATGACCTCGGCGATGACCGCCGACCTGTTCGGCGCCCGCAGTGTGGGCACCCTGTTCGGGCTGATCTACCTGGGCCACCAGGTGGGCGCCGCAGCGGGCTCCTACCTCGGCGGGTGGGGCTTTGACACCTACGGTTCCTACCTGATGCCCTTCGCCCTGACGAGCGCCATTCTGCTGGCGGCGGCCTACATAGCCCTCAGGACCCCTGGCGGCGTCGACCGGCCTGCGCCGACCCGATTGGCTGCCGCAGACTAAACGCCCCGCACTTAGCGGCCCGCAGCGTGCTGTCAAAGCACCCTGCGGGCCGTTGCGCGCATACGGGCACGCCGTGGCACATATCACATGTTGCATGCATGAAGTTAGTCTTGCCCACGAGATCTGTTTGGCGGTGGAAGAAGCCGCCCGGGAGCATCGCATTCGGCAGGTGGTCAGGGTGAGACTGGTGGTTGGCAAGGACTGCCTGGTCATGCACGACGCACTCCGCTTTGCGTTTGACCTGCTAAAGCCCGAGCCGCTGATGCGTGATGCGGTGCTCGACATTGAGGAGCAGCAGTCCGGACGCGCCCTCTTCATTGACCACCTGGAGGGAGAGCAGGAGGATGAAGGTGCCTGTGATGCGCCCGGTGCTGCAGGGCAACCAGCTGACGGCCGAGCGGAACCGGGCGATCTTTCGCCAGAACAAGGTGACTGTGCTGAACCTGATGAGCTCACCCGGCGCCGGGAAGACTGCCTTTCTCGAACGGTGGGTCGGGCAGGCGGGGAAGCGCCTGCGCATTGGCGTGATCGAAGGCGACGTGGCCACCACCCTCGATGCTGAGCGCATCGCCAGGTGCGGGGCGCCGGTGGTCCAGATCAACACCCACGGCGCCTGCCACCTGGACGCCGGCATGATCGCCAGGGCGCTCGACCACTTTGACCTGGCGGCGCTGGACTGCCTGGTGATCGAGAATGTGGGCAACCTGGTCTGCCCGGCCGAGTTCGATCTGGGCGAGACCTTGCGGATTACCCTGCTCAGCCTGACGGAAGGCCAGGACAAACCGGCCAAGTACCCCACCGCCTTCCAGCGGTCGGATGCGGTCGTTCTGACCAAGGTTGACCTGCTGCCCCATCTCCCGGTCGACCTGGAGCAACTGTGCGCCCAAGTGCGGCAACTCAACCCGGGGGCGCCGGTACTTCGGACCTCAGCGGTTACCGGGGAGGGGTTTGAGCAATGGATCCAATGGCTACAGGGGCAACTGAAGGCGCGAAGCGGCGCAGGTTCCGAATAACCGGCACCGTCCAGGGCGTCGGGTTCCGGCCCCTGGTCTACCGAGTCGCACACGATCTCGGGCTGTGCGGCTTCGTCTCCAACGGGGCCGGGGGCGTCACGATTGAAGTAGAGGGGGCGCCCGAGCGCATCCTGGGCTTCCAGGATGCGCTGTACGCACGTCTGATTCCCCCCGCCCGAATCGACCGACTGCTGGGGGAGGACCTGCCGCCGCATGGGTATACGGAGTTCTCCATCGTGGCCAGCAACCCGGCAGGGGGTGCGTTGCCCGCCTTCCCGCCGGACCTGGCCGTATGCCCGGAATGTCTGGCAGAGACCAACGATCCGGCGCAGCGGTTCGCCGGATACGCCTTCACCAGCTGTACGTATTGCGGGCCCCGTTACTCGATCATTCGAGCGCTCCCTTACGATCGGCCGCTGACAGCCATGGCTCCCTTTTCGCTGTGCGATGCCTGTCGTGCGGAGTATACGGATCCGCTGGACCGGCGGTTTCACGCGCAGACCATTGCCTGTCCGCACTGCGGTCCGCGCATTCCTGGCTCGTGGCAGAAGGACGCCCACCGGGCCTTGCTCGCCGGTCAAATCCTGGCCGTCAAGGGCATAGGCGGGTTTCACCTGGTCTGCGACGCAGCCCGGGAGGGCGCCGTGCAGTGCTTGCGGGCCCGCAAGCGGCGCCCCCGCAGGCCCTTTGCCGTCATGGCGCGCAGCCTTCAGGCCGTCGCAGATGGCTTTGATCTCACAGCCGCCGAGCAGGCTGCCCTGACGGGTCGGGAGGCCCCAATTGTACTTCTCAAGCCCAAGCACGGGCTTGCGGAACGGCTGCCCCTGGAGGCCCTGGCGCCCGGGTTCACCCGCGTAGGGGTAATGCTGCCGTACACCCCACTGCATCACCTGATGTTCCCGGATGAGTTGGGCTTTCTGGTGGTCACCAGCGGAAACGCCAGCGGCTACCCGATCGCCCGGACCAACGAGGAAGCCCTCGCGCAGTTAGGCCGCATCGCCGACCACTTCGTTTTGCACGACCGGGAGATCGCCGTGCGGGTCGAGGACTCGGTCTGCCAGGCGGTGGGCGGCGAGATCATGGTCGTGCGGCGCTCCCGGGGCTATGTACCCGAACCGCTGGCGGTGCCGATGCCCGACGGCGACCGGGCATATCCAACCGTTCTGGCCACCGGAGCTGAACAGAAGAATACGGTCTGCCTATTGCACCGGGGGCTGGCGGTCCTGAGCCAGCACCACGGGGATTTGAGCGGTGCCGAGCACCTGGCTGCCTGGCACGACGGCGTCACCCACCTGACCACCCTGCTTGGTGCCGATCCGGAGATCGTCGCATACGATCCACACCCGCAGTACGAGGTTTCACGGGCGGCGACCCGGCGCTTTGCAGACAAGCAACTGTGGCCGGTTTACCACCACCATGCCCACATGGCCGCCTGTATGGCCGAGCATGGGTTGACCGGGCAGGTAATCGCGGCGATCCTGGACGGCACAGGGTACGGCACGGACGGGACGCTGTGGGGATTCGAGATCCTGACCGGCGGGTACACAGATTTCCGGCGGCAGGTGCATCTGCAGCCGATCCGACTTCCGGGCGGGGAGGCGGCGATCCGCCAGCCCTGGCTCCTGGCGCTGTCCCTCGTCCACGAGGCCATGCCTGCGCAGGCAGGGGAATGGGCCAGGGCTGTCTTTCCGGAGCACCAGACGGGCGTCCCAATCGCCCTGGCGCAGTTGGATGGACGGCTTCCAGCTCCGCAGGCGAGCAGCGCCGGTCGGCTGTTCGACGCCGTGGCGGCCATGTTGGGCCTCTGTACCGTCGCCACCTACGAAGGCGAAGCGGCCATGGTCCTGGGGGAACAGGCGGAGGGAGCCCCGCCTGAGCAGGGCTACCCGGTGCGTATGACAGAGGACACCATCCAAACGGCGCCCATCGTGCGGAGCATACTCGGGGACCTCAGCCGGTCAGTCTCCACGGCTGAAATTGCACGGCGGTTCCACCAGACCGTGGCCGACATGGTCTGCCGCGGCGCTCGCCTGGCCCGGGAGCGGACGGGGCTGAACAGGATCGTTCTGGGCGGGGGCGTGTGGGCAAACCGGACGCTGCTGGCCCGCACCGAGGAGCTGTTGGCCCGCCAAGGCTTCTCTGTCTTTGTGCCGCGGCGGGTTCCGGCTGGGGATGGCGGCATTGCACTCGGGCAGGCGGTGTCTGCCCTGTGGAGGTGGCATCGGGATGTGTCTGGCAGTCCCGGCGATGGTGCTTGAGGTCGACCAGGGGCGAAGGCGGGCCCGAGTTGATTACCTCGGGAGTCAACTGGTGGTCGGCACCGCCCTGCTGGATAGCTTACAGCCGGGCCAGTATGTACTGGTCCACGTCGGTGAGGCGATCGAGGTGGTCGATGAGGAGCGCGCAAACGACAGCCTCCTGCTGTGGAAGGAGTGGCTGCAGCAACCATGAATGCGTCAGCCCATCGGAACCGGGACCTATTCGCAGCGCTCCAGCGCAAAGTCATGCCCGAACTCGAAGAGCAGGTGCAGCGGTTGGGCCGGCGCCTCCGCTTTATGGAAGTCTGCGGCACCCACACCGTCGCCTTCTCCAGGACGGGCGTCCGGCAACTGCTCGAGGACCAAGTCGAGCTCATCAGCGGCCCTGGCTGTCCGGTCTGTGTCACCGACCAGGCCGACATCGACCGCATGATCGCCTACGCCATGGAACCAGACACCATAGTCGCCACCTTCGGGGACATGATGAAGGTGCCCGGATCGGCGTCGACCCTGAACCGAGCTCGGGCCGACGGGGCGGATGTGCGGGTGGTCTACTCCCCGTCCCAGGCGGTGGAGATCGCCCGGTCAACCCCTTCGAAACGGATCGTCTTCCTGGGGGTGGGCTTCGAGACCACGGCGCCGGCGATCGCCCTGAGCATGAAGAAGGCCGCTCAGGAGGGTGTCCGCAACTACTGGGTCCATTCAGCCCACAAGCTGACGCCTCCGGCGCTCCTGGCCCTGATCCGGGGCCAGGACCACCAACTGGATGGCTTTCTGCTGCCCGGCCATGTCTCGGTGATCGTCGGGCGCCGCGGGTGGGCGCCGCTGGAAGCCCTGAACCAGCCGGCGGTGATTGGGGGCTTTGAGCCCGTTGACCTGCTGGTCGCGATCGGCCAGCTCGCCCGGGAGATGAAGCAACCGAGGCGGCTGGTGCGCAACCACTATCCGCGAATCGTCAGGGAGGAGGGGAACCGGCTGGCCCAGGCGCTGCTCGAGGAGGTCTTCGCCCCGGGCCCCGCCGTCTGGCGCGGGTTTGGGGCCCTGCCGGAGAGCGGGCTGGAGATCGCCCCCGCCTACCGCTCGCACGATGCCGCAGCAGCGATTCCCATCAAGCTGCCGCGCACACGGACAGTCCGGGGCTGCCGGTGCGGGGAGATCGTGAAGGGCAAGGAGAGCCCCCTGCAGTGCGCTCTCTTCGCCACGGTGTGCACCCCGGAGAATCCGCTGGGTCCGTGCATGGTCTCTAGCGAAGGGGCGTGCTCGGCCTTCTACCAGTTTGAACGGGCGAGAGGCGGCGAACCAGGTGAAGATCTTACTGGCGCACGGGGACGGCGGCGCCCTGACCCACCAGTTGGTGACCGAGGTCTTTCGGCCCCTGTTCCGTGACGAGGCGCTGGAACAGGAGGGCGATGCGGCCATTCTGCCCTGTCAGGCCGGGGAATGGGCGATCAGCACCGACACCTTTGTAATCGACCCCCTGGAGTTTCCCGGCGGGGACATCGGGTCGCTGGCCGTCGCGGGGACCGTGAACGATCTGGCGGTCAGCGGGGCGGTGCCTGCGTTCCTGACCGTCGGCTTCATCTTGGAGGAAGGGCTGGAGGTGGAGCTGCTCCGCAGGATTGCTGCCTCCATGGCCCGGACCGCCCGAACAGCTGGCGTTCGGATCGTGGCGGGCGACACGAAGGTGGTGCCCCGTGGCAAGGGTGACGGGATCTATGTAAACACCACCGGGTTTGGCCGGGTGGCGGCGCCCGGCCGGCTGGGCATCGACCGGATTCAGCCGGGGGACCGGGTACTGATCAGCGGGTCGATTGCTGACCATGCGGTGGCGGTGCTCGGAGAGCGGGCCGGGCTCCGTTTCGCAGAGCCCGTAGAAAGCGACTGCGCTCCCCTCAACCGAATGATCAGCGACGTGCTGGCCGCGTTTCACAGCGTTCGCTTCCTGCGGGACCCAACCCGTGGCGGCGTCGCCACAACGCTCAAGGAGATCGCCCTGCGGACCGGGCTGGACATCACCCTGGAGGAGGAGCGGTTGCCCGTGCGCCCGGTAATCAGGGGGGCGTTGGAACTGCTCGGCATGGAGCCCTATTACCTGGCCAACGAGGGTAAGGTGCTGATCATAGTCGGGGCCGAGGAGGCCGGTCCCATGGTCGAGTTCCTGCGGCAATATCCCGGCCAGCAGATGGCCGCTGAGATTGGGTGTGTGACGACCGGGAGAGGGGACGTGTGGCTGAAGACTCCCTTTGGTGGCACCCGAAACCTGGAGCTGATGTCGGGCGTCCCGCTGCCTCGCATTTGCTGAGGAGGAGGGCTGCGCAGTGTGTGAGGGTGGGCGGAGCGCCGCAGAAATCCGACGGGTCCTGGAGGAACTCAGGGGGCGGGTTGAACAGCTGGAGCACGTAGCCGCACAGTGTCACCTGGCGCTCGACCAGGCCGAACAGGCCCTGCTGGGGAGCGGCGAGCGGCCGATCTCGGTTACTCCGATCTTGCCCGGCGAATAGCATAACCCTGACACTGATCAGGGGAGTGGCGCTATGCCTGGAGATGAGCAGGTCCGAAGGCAGATCCGGCTGGTCCTTCGCGACATGGAGTACCTGACGCGCCTGCTGATGGTCGTTGGGGATTCGCCGACGAGGAGTCTGGCGCTTCAGCAGCAGTGGCAGCTAATCACCTACCTGCAGTTCCTCATTGAGATGCTGTGTACGCAGCAGGCCGCCCTGCCGTCGCCCTCGCTGAATTCACGTGTTTCCGAAGGCCTGCCAGTCGTTTCACGGGAGCAACTGGCTGCGGCCACGGGCCGGAATGGGAATCCCGCCTACGTGGCAGTTGGTGGCACCGTCTACGATGTCACGGACAATAAAGGTTGGTCGAACGCAACCCACTTCGGGCTGCCGGCTGGCCGGGACCTAACGGCTGAATTCGCTTCGTGCCACGCCGGGCAGCAGTGGATTCTCTCCACACTCAAGCCCGTAGGGAGGCTGTCATGATCGATCCCACCTACGTGTTGCCACCGGAAGAGGTGACGAACGAGGCCATCGCCCGGCGCCTCACGGACGAGGCACGGCGGCGCATGGCCGAGGGGAGCCTTCGCCGCAAGCGGCTGGTCTGGCTGGAGCTCACGGGCTGCTCGGGCAACATCATCTCGCTGATGAACGGATTTCACCCGGATCTGGAGTACGCCATCACCGAAATGGTCGACCTTGTCTACAGCAACAGCCTGATGGCTGCCGAGGGCGAGCAAGCGGTGCAGCGCCTGATGGAGATCCTGGACGAAGAGTTCATCCTGGCGGTCGAAGGGGCGGTAGCCCTACGGGAGAACGGCCTGTTCAATATCATCGGTCGGTGGCGCGGTGAACCGCTGACCGCCCTCGCCGCCGCCAAAATGTTAGGCGAAAAGGCGGCCCACGTGATCGCTGTGGGGGCCTGTGCCGTCGACGGCGGTCCATCGGCAGCACATCCGAACCCGGCCCAGTGCGTGGGCTTGTCCGATGTGGTCAAGCGGCCCATGATCAAACTTCCGGGTTGCCCGGTGCACCCCGACTGGTTCCTGGGCACCCTGGCCCACCTGATCATGTACGGCGTGCCGCAGCTTGACAGCCTTGACCGCCCGCTCATGTTCTACAGCATGAACCTGCACGACCGCTGCCCGCGCAAGCCCTACTTCGACCGGGGAATCTTCGCCAAGACGCTGGGCGAGCCGACCTGCCTCTTTAAGCTGGGATGCCGAGGACCGGTGACTCGCATCGACTGCCCGACCCGGCAGTGGAACGGCCATGTGAACTGGCCGATCGGCGCCAGCACCTGCATCGGCTGCGCCCAGTTCGGTTTTCCCGACAAAATGGCGCCCTTCATCTCCTTTGATAACACGAGGGAATCATGACCAGGCGCATCGTGATCAACCCCGTTACGCGCATCAGCGGCTTCATGGAGATCGATGTCACGCTCGACGGCGACACCGTGTCGGATGCACGGACCAGGGGCAACCTCTTTCGCGGCTTCGAGCAGATGATGGTCGGCCGCGACCCCTTTGATGCGATCTACCTCACACAGCGCATCTGCGGAATCTGCTCCTCGGCGCACTCCGTGGCCTCGTCTCTGGCGTTGGAGGCGGCCATGGGGGTGCAGGTGACGGAGCTGGGGCGCCGCCTGCGCGATATCATCCACGGCTGCGAGTTCCTCCAGAACCACCTGCGCCATTTCTACCAGTACACCCTGCCCGACTATGTGAGGCTGCCTGAGGTAAGCGGCATTCTGGTGCCGGACCACGGCGATTTCCGGTTGCCTCCGGAGCTGAACGACCAGTTGGCGGCCCATTACTTTGAGGCGCTCCCGATCAGCCGCCTCGCGCACCAAATGCTCGCCGTACTGGGGGGAAAGGCCCCCCACAACCACGGAATCTTCGTTGGCGGCGTCACCACACCGCCTTCCGTCGAGCAGATCGTTGCCATGAAGTCGATGCTCAAACAGGTTGCCGCCTTCATCCGGGAGAAGTCTGTGCCGGATGTTTACGTCATCGCCCAGTACTACGGAGACTATTTCACCATGGGCCGCGGCCCGGGCAACCTCCTCAGCTTTGGGGCGTTCGACCGCTACGAGGGGCTGGGCACCCTGTATGTCGATCCGCTCGCCTACCTGGAAGGCCGGACTGAGCCCTTCCGTCCGGAGCTGATCACCGAGGAGATCGATTACGCTTACTACTCCGGCCAGAGTTCGTACACGCCGTTTGAGACCATGCCCGAACCCGATATGCGCCGAGAGAAGGCGTATACGTGGGTGAAGGCACCACGGTACGCCGGGGTCCCCTGCGAGGTCGGACCGCTGGCGCGCCTCTGGCTGAGCGGCGAGTACCGACATGGAATTTCAGCCATGGACCGAACGATCGCCCGAGTGCTGGAGGCACAGAAGATCACGGAGGTGCTCTCGGTTCTGCTCGATGCGGTCGAACCGGGCAAGTCGGTACAGCAGGTCTGGCACCTGCCCGATCGCGCAGTGGGGGCGGGCCTGACCGATACTACCCGCGGGGCTCTGGGCCACTGGCTGAAGATCGAGGACCGCAAGCTCTCCTTCTACCAGGTGATCACCCCCTCGGCGTGGGACTTCTCGAGCCGTGACGCCCGGCAATACGGCACCGCCGAGCAGGCCCTGGTGGGCACCCGGATACGCAACCCCGATCAGCCGGTAGAGCTGGGGCGGATTCTACGCACATTCGACCCGTGCATGTCCTGTGCAACACACGTATACCGGCCCGGGCATGAACCTGTCACGATCGAGGTGTTCGGATGAGGTCAGTCCTGGTACTGGGGCTCGGCAACCGGCTCATGATGGACGATGGCGTCGGGGTGGCAGCAGTGGAGGCCCTCGCCCGGCAGCAACCGCCGTGCGAGGGCCTCCGATTCGAGGTGGGGGAGACAGACTTTGAATACTGCTTAGCGCTGGCGGAGGGGGCCGACGATCTGATTCTGGTTGATGCAGCCGTAACCGGAAGCAGCCCGGGTTCGGTGACACTCATGCCCTTGCACGAGGCTGCGGCGCGGCGCCCCGGTATCTCACAGCATCACCTGCACTTCCTGGATCTCCTGTTGCAGCGTGACCCTGCCAAACGGCCAACCTTGATCGGCATTGAACCGCACCAGATCACCTATGGGTTGGGACTGAGCGCTGTGCTTGGTTCACAGTTCGAGATCATCGTCGAGCGTGTGCGTGCGTTGGTGCACACCCGCTGTTAACAGCCGGTAGCAGCCGGCGATGACAGGCGTTGCTCCAGCGTGGACAGGTACTGGTGCAGGTCCGGCTGGCTGAAGTAGTAGTCGGTGTAGTCGGGGTCCTTCGGATCCTTATACCGGGTGACCCTGTCGTAGCTGCTAATGTGGATCTGCTCGCCCGACTTCAGGGTGATATAGACGTAGTTGAAATCCCCACAGCCGGGCGCCCCGTGGTGGCTGTTGTCCCGGATCTTCCCCGCGGCGTTGAACCAGCGGATGATTTGGCGCGCCTCCGATTCCGGCGCTGGCACCCGAGCCGTCGAGCCTTTGCCCTGCAGTTCCACCTTCGCTACATCGCTCTCGCTAATCGGTCTGTGAAGCCGCCAGGGGTTGTACTGCCAGATCACGTACCCGATGATCGCAAGCACTGCAACCGCGCCGAGCCTCCGGAGCCGTTCCTTTGGTTTGAACATCATTACACCTCTTCAGTTTCTCAGCAGGCTATTCGGGGGATACTGAACCGGCATGTGAACGGCCAGTGGGGCCGGTTCAGGAGGAATCCCTTTGGTGCGGGGCCATCTGGCGACCATTCTGTCCTCCGCAGGGTTTGCATCTGCCTCACTGTTCATGAAACTGGTGCTCAGCGCCGGCGTCGGAGTCTGGTCCTACACGCTTCTCAGTTCGCTGGGCGCCCTCCTGCTGCTCGCCGTCTTTCTCCGCGGTGAGGAGGAGCAGCTGCTGCCGCACCTGCAGGCCAACTGGCCCGACTACCTGCTCTACGCCCTCTCAGGCTCGGTCTCAACCATCGTCTTCGTACTGGCGCTGGTCCACCTCAGCATCTCCCTGGCGACGATGCTCCTCTTTACCTACCCGGCCGTGGTCACGATCGCCAACTGGCTGATGTTCGGTGTGCGCCCCAGCAAGGCGCACCTGGCGGCGGTGGGGCTCACCCTGATGGGAGCCGTGCTGACGTTGAACCCCCCGGATGTCATCTCCGGCAGAGTAAGCGTCATCGGCGTTGGCTATGCCCTACTGACAGCCCTGGGCCATGGCATCTACATCGTCCTTGGGCCGAGGCTGGCCGACGAGCTGCCCGCTGTCGCCTCGACCGCCCTGACCCGCCTGGCGGTCTGCGTTACCGTGCTGGTGCTCTTCCCGGTCGCCGCACTGTCACAGATTCCGAAGATCACGCCCTACGGCTGGACCCTGACCGCCCTGTCCACCCTGGTGACCGGCGTGCCGCCCTACTTCCTGCTGACCGTTGGTGTGGCGACCCTTGGCGCCAACAAAGCGGCGGTCGTCAGCGTGGTGGAGCTCCCCATCGCCATGGCGATCGGCATGCTGTTCGAGCGGGAGGTAGTCAGCTCAATGCAGTGGGTCGGTGCTGCGCTCATCCTGGCCGCACTGCTGGTCAGCCAGTGGCGCACACCTGCCCAAATCAGATAAGCGGCCTGAGCCAATGCATCACATTGTGCTCAGGCCGCCTTGATGAAAGCATCACGATTGCATCCACCAAGCTGTCGAAGGCTTGTTGAAGGCTTGTTGAAGGCTTGTGCAATGCTAGCTGAAGTCTTGCTGAAGGCTTGCTGAAGGCTTTCCGAAAATCTGTCAATTGCATGCGAGACTCATGAAGACTCTGCACAGGTCCAGCCAGGTGGCAGCTAGTTCCCGTAAATGCGGGCTAACGGCCCTTCGGGGGATCCAGGGGCGTGGCCAGGACTGCATAAGCAACCATCTACACACAACGACATACAGGCTCGCCAGGCACAACTCACCTGAACAGGGAAGGCATACGAGATGCGCTTCACTGTCATGCCGAAAAACCACAACTGCCTTACGCTGGCGTATTGTACATTCGCGAAGGGCTTGCGAGCCGCTGCACCAAGGTTTGCCGGGCCACGTGTGTCGCATTCCCCAAGGCTTGTCGAATGCTTGCTGAAAGCTTGTTGAATGCTTGTCGAATGCTTGTCAAAGTCTTGTCAACGTCTTACAGGAAGCGGGCCAGGTGGATCAGCGACCCCACTATAATCACGGGAAGTCCGATGACCATGTAGAGATACTGAAACTTGGCCACCGCCGGAGCCTCGCGGTATCCGTCCTTCCACATGTGGATGATGTCGGTCATGATCCATGCCCCCAGTCTGTCGCAGGTCTTGCCCGCTGGTTTTATGGTACCACCAGCGGGTGTAGACTTAACATTCTGCCTGCGGCGGACCCGGGGGTCAAAAATAGTCTAAGCGGAGTCTACTTGGACCACGCCTCAGGGAAGGCCTGAATGGCCCGAAGGGCGAAGCGGGCAGCGCCGGTCGGGAAGGCGCAGTTGCCGCGCCCGTACTGGAGCATGGTGGCCACCTCGCGGGCGCCGTCCACATCCCGGGCGCCGAACGCCTGGGCCAGGCGCTCCTGGCCCTCCTTGCAGCCCTGGCACTGCCCGCAGGAGGCTGCGGCCAGGTAGGCCGAGGTCTCGGCGGCCAGTTCCGCCATGGTTGCGCGCTCACGACTCACCACGATCACCGAAGCCAGGCCGATCGATGAGCCCACGGCGGCCAGGCCCTCATAGGTGAGCGGCACGTCCAGCTCGTCGGGCCTCAAAGGGCCCGCAGTGAGGCCGCCGGGCAATACAGCGAGCAGATCCGAGGCGGGCGGGGCGCCCGCCATCCGCAGCAGGTCGGCCAGGGGGGTGCCGTAGGCCACCTCATAGACCCCCGGCGCCGCCACATCGCCCGAGACGGTGAAGAGCGCTTTCTGCGCAGCCGCGGGACCGTCCCGCAGCACGGCCGCCGCAGCCGCCAGGGTCTCAACGTTGGTCACCAGGGTGGGGTAGCCCCGCAGGCCGGCCTCCTCGGGCCGGGGCGGCTTGGGCTGGGGCAGACCCTCCAGGCCCTCCAGGGCGTCGATCACCGCGGTCTCCTCGCCGGAGATCAACGTGGGCACCGAGGGCTGGATCTGCACGTCCACGCCGCCCAGCAGCCCGGCCTCCCGCGCCTCGGCCACCGCCGCTCCCAAGGCGTCAAGCGACTCGTCCGAGTCGCCGCGCACATACAGAAACGCCTCGGAAGCCCCGACCACGTGGGCCGCCACCAGCAGCCCCTCCAGCACTCGATGCGGGAAGCGGGACATCAGGTGGCGGTCCTTCTTGCTGGCCGGCGAGCCCTCGGCCCCGTTGCCGATCACAAACCGCACTTCGGCAGATGCCCGGGCCACACGGCCCCACTTTTCAGCGACCGGGCGCCCTTCCCCGCTGCCGCCCCGGCCCCGCAGGCCGGCCTCGCGCAGCTTGGTCAGGACCCACTCCGGCCCGTGCTCCCTCGCCAGAGCCAGCCCAGCGTACTCGGTCACTGCACCCGCCCTCCCCGGCGGTACCCTTCCTGCTCCGCCAGCAGGTCAAGCTGAAGCGTGCGGGCGTCCTCCAGGAAGAGGTCGACCTTGGGCATCGCCAGCAGGCCGCCGTGCCGCTGATCGAGGGTCTTGATGTAGCCGCCGCAGGCGTCGCAGACCTCGGCCCGCCAGGGCTCGAGCGTCTCCAGCGTCAGCAGGTTCACCTTCTTGATGTCGTCCGTTCCGCAGGTGGTGCAGGTGAGCCGGTAGTGCTCCCACTGGGTGTCGCAGGTGGGGCAGTGCAGGTGGCGCATGTTGTCCGGATCGATCCGGCAGACGTCCGCCGTCGACCCGCAGATCGGGCAGTAGTTCTGCCGCCACGTGGCGAGGGGGACCGCCTCGGCCAGTACGGCTGCGTGCGCGGCCATGAAGGGCTGGATCGCCAAGCCCTTCAGGGTATCCTCATCGAAGGCGCCGCCGAACCGCTCCAGCAGGGTGCGCAGCTCCGCCAGCACCTCGCCGAACAACACTTCGGGAAGCTCCGGAGGCACTACGGAGACCAGGGGGTCGCCGGCCCGGAGCGCAGCTTCCAGCTGACCCGGGGCGACGTCGACAACCACCGTAGGGACGCGCAACTCACGGGACCGTTCCCGCCACGCCTTCAGGAATTCGTAGGCTTGCATCGATGTATCGTCTCCTTACAGCAACTGAACGGTGAAGTTGAGCCCCGGCATGCCCGCCATCTGGTCCAGCAGGACCCGCACATCACGGGGCTGGGCCAGGCGGTAGACGGCGCCCATGATCGACTGCTCGGCCGCAAAGCCCGCCGGGAGGGAGAGGATCCCCATCCGGTCCGATGGGACCACGATCGTCCACTCATCGCCGACGCCGTGCGCCAGCTCACCCCGCAGGGTCACGTGGAAGTTGGGCGAGGCGGCGGGCTTGACGAACCGAAGCTCCAAGACCCGGGCGCAGCCCAACTCGGCGGTCTGGTTGCCCATGGCGTCCTTGACCACCGGGGTCCAGAAGAGCATCTCGGCCTTGGGCGGGAGCAGCTGACCGGGGGCGTACTGGCTCTTGCGAATGTTGATATCCATGAACATTGTAGCGTACTTCCTTCCATAGGCAACGTGGGGGACAAGCTGTCCCCCACGCAAGGCTAGTGCTTATGGTCGCTGCATTCGGGGCAGGGGACGTTCTTCCTGCCGGTGCCGTGGCAATGGTCGCAGACCAGGGTGTGCCCGTCCAGGCTGGTAAAGGGCTGACCGGCGCACTCGGGGCACTGCTCCTCGGTCATCACGTGTCCGCCGCCCGTGCAGCGGGGGCAGTTGTGGCTACTCATGGCGTTTCAGCCTCCTCCACGATCACCGCAGTGCCGGCAGCGATCTCCCGCTCGACCCAGACCTTGTGCTCGGCCTTGGCGTAGTTCATCTCCATAAACCCGCGGGTCATGGAAGAGAGCGAGCGGCTGGTGAAGGGGTGGATCGCCGTCAGGTAGATGTGCAGCAGGCCCATGGCCAGGCCGCCCCAGAAGCAGACGCTGTGGATGATCTGCATCGTGTTAAAGGTGGCGTCGGAGACCACGCCCCGCTGGAACCACATAGTGAGGCCCGAGACTACGAACCCGATGAAGGTCAGAATCACCAGGTAGAAGTTGACCTTGTGGCCGCCGTTGAACTTGCCCTGTGGGGGCAGGGCCGGCTTGCCCACGGTGTAGTGCAGCGGCGCGATCGCCATGTACTTGGCGTCGGCGGCGGTGAAGGTGAGCAGCTCCTTCAGATCGGGCCACACGCTCTTGATATCCCCGGCCAGCCAGATGAAGGGGGAGACCATGAGCCCGATGGCGGCGATGCGGTGGATCGTGCGGGCGGTGGCGCCCACGGCGCCCTGGAGCATCGGACCCAAGCCCCCGGCAGCCGCCGCAGGGTCCGGGCGCCACAGGAAGATGGCGCCGGTCAGGACCAGCAGAATCCAGGAGGTCCCGTAGACCCAGTGGAAGAGCACCTGGGTGCGGGAGAACTTCTTGATGTAGACCTTACTGGTGGTGACCAACCGCTTCACCTCCCTTGAAGGTCTTGCGGGCGGCGATCCAGTTGATCACCATGCCGAAGACGGCGGCGCCCAGCAGCGCCTTGCCCACGGGCTGCAGGCCGTACTTCCAGAACGTAAGCCGCTTCGAGAGCGTCGGGTTGACCGGCAGGCCGTAGACCTCGGGGCTCTCCAGCAGAACATATAGTTCATGCAGTCCGCCAAGCTCCTTATCGCCGTACACGTTGGCGTTCTTGTAGCCCATCGACTTCAGCTGCTCGACCCGGGCGTAGGCCCAGTCCAGGAGCTGCTTGCGGTCGCCGTACTTGATGCAGTCCGTCGGGCAGGTGGACACGCAGGCGGGCTGCATGGCATTGGAGATCCGGTCGAAGCAGAGCGTGCACTTGCCAGCCTTCTGGGCCGTCTGGCGGAAGGCGGACTTGTCCACGTGGATCGCATCGAAGGGGCAGGCCGGCTCGCAGTAAGCGCAGCCAATGCACTGATCCTTGTCCAGCGACACGACGCCGTAGTCGTTGTAGTGCAGGGCGTCCGTCGGGCAGGCGGTAACGCAGCCGGCGTCGGTGCAGTGCATGCAGTTGTGCTTCTGCATCAGCCACTGCGGGGCGCCGTTGGCATCCTCGCGTTCGATGAACTTGATTACCGTCCAGGTCTGGGCATCGAGCTCCGGGTGGCTCTGGTAGGTGCCCGGCGCCTGGTTGATGCGGAACTCGTTCTCATTCCACTGCTTGCAGGCGACCTCGCAGGCCTTGCAGCCGATGCATTCGGTGGTATCCACCAGCATGGCCACCTGCTGCTTCTTGTTCGTGGGGTCAGGGCGCCAAGCGGCCAGCGTTCCAGCACGTCCCATCTTACTGCGCCCCTCCCTGTACCTTCTTGATATTGCCCAGGAAGACCTTGGACTCCTGGATCTGCACGTTCACGTCGACCGCCTGCGGCGTCAGCGTGTTGGCGATGTCGCCCTGCACGTGGCCGCTGCGGGGACCCCAGTGGATCGGCAGGCCGATCACGTGGGTCAGCTTCCCGTCAACCTTGAGCGGCTTGACCCGGTTGGTCACCATCGCCTGGACCTTCACCTTGCCACGGGCCGACTCGACTTCCACGATTTCGCCGTTCTTGATCCCCTTCTCGGCCGCCAGGTCCCGGGAGATCTCCACGAAGGGCTTGGCGAAGGCTTCGGCCAGGAAGCCCAGGGTGCGGGTCATGGCGCCGGAGGTCTGATGCTCGGTCAGGCGGTAGGTGGTGACCACGTACGGGAACTCCTGCGGAGTGCCCCACTTGTCGAAGGCCGAGTTGTAGGTCTTCGCCGTCGGGACGGCGTTCTGCTTGTAGAGGGCGTTCTTGACCGGCGACTCGACCGGCTCGTAATGGACCGGCACCGGGCCGTCGGGCAGCGGGCCCCAGATGCCGCCCAGGCCGTCGGGCTTCATGATGAAGGGGGTGCTGCCAGGCACGCCGGTGGCATGGACCTGGCCGGGCTCCACGGGAAGCATGTCGGGCACGTCGACGCCGGCCCACTTCTTGCCAGTGGCATCCCACCAGACCAGCGGCACCTTGCCCCAGGACTTGCCCTGCGGGTCAGCGGAGGCCCGGTTGTACAGGACCCGGCGGTTGGCCGGCCAGGCGAAGGCCCAGCCCAGGTGCAGGTAGTCGGCGCTGCCGTCGGCCTTGGCCTCGGTCCAGCCCTCGGCCCGGTTGGGCGCCGCACGCTTGCGGGCGTCCATCTTGTTGACGCCCTCCTCGGGGTAGATGCCCGTGTAGATCCAGCAGCCGGCGGCGGTGCTGCCATCATCCTTCAAGAGGCCAAAACCGGACAGGGGCTTGCCGGTCGCGATATCGTAGCCGTTGATCTCCTTGACGACCTTCAGGTGGTCAAAGTCGTTGGGGTGCTTGGGATCATCGTAGTCCCACACCATGTGGCGGATCGGCTCATCCTTCTTGGCGGTGGAGGCGGCGTACAGCTTCTTTAGCCGCTTGCCGAGCTGTACCACGTACCAGCCGTCGCTGCGGGCGTCCCCCAGGGGCTCAATCGCCTTGTGCTTCCACTGGATCAGGCGGTGGCTGTTGGTGAACGAGCCTTCCTTCTCCAGCGGGCCGGCGGCGGGCAGCATGAAGATCTCGGTCTTGATGTCCTTTGCGTTCATGCCGTCCAGCTTGAAGAACTCGCCGGTCTCGTTCATGAACAGGTCGCAGAAGACCATCCAGTCGAGCTTCGTCAGGGCGTCCTGCACCTTGCGGGCGTTGGCCGAGCCCACGGCGGGGTTCTGGCCGAAGTTGAGCAGGCCCTTCACCTTGCCGTCCAGGATCGACTGGAAGATGTCGTAGTGGCTGTAGGTGGTGCCGCCGGCCATCTTGGGGATGTAGTGGAAGGCGAAGTCGTTCTCCGCCTTGGCAGCGTCGCCATACCAGGCCTTCAGCAGGCTGACCATGAACTTCGGCTTGTTGATCCAATAGCTGTTTTTGGGCGTGGTCTTATCGTTGAAGTCCTTCAGGTTCTTGTGCGCTTCGGTCGGCTGGCCCAGGTAGCCGGGCAGGTCGTGGTAGAGCACCGCCAGGTCGGTGGCGCCCTGCACGTTGGCGTGGCCGCGCAGCGCAGCGACACCGCCGCCGGGAACGCCGGCGTTGCCCAGGAGCATCTGGATCAGGGTGCAGGCGCGGATGTTTTGCACGCCCACCGTGTGCTGGGTCCAGCCCATGGCGTAGGCGAAGACGGCCGACTTGCCCGGCACGCCGGTGGCAGTCACCGTCTCGGCGAACTTGATGAAGTCCGCCTCGGCGATGCCGGTGATGGCCGAGACCTTCGCCGGGGTGTAGCCGGCGTAGATCCGCTTGATGTGCTGATAGACGGTGTTCGGGTTCTCCAGCTTCTCATCGCGCAGGGGCTTGCCGTCCGGGCCGACCTGGAAGGCCCAGGTGGCCTGGTTGTACTTCTTGCCCTGATCGTCCCAGCCGGAGAACAGACCCTCGTCGAACTTGAAGTCCGGGTGGACCAGCAGGGCGGCGTTGGTGTAGTTCACCACGTAGTCCCGATGGATCTTGTTGTTCGTGATGGCGTAGTTGATCAGACCGCCCAGGACCGCAATGTCGGTGCCGGAGCGGAAGGGGATCCACCAGTCCGCCTTGGAGGCGGTCCGGTTGAAGCGGGGGTCGACGGCGATGATCTTGGCGCCCTTCTGCTTGGCCCGCAGGAACCACTTGAAGGAGATCGGGTGGTTCTCGGCGGCGTTGGAGCCCATGAAGATCACGACATCAGCGTTGGGGATATCCCAGAACGACGTGGTCATCGCGCCACGCCCGAATCCAGTGCCCAGACCGGGCACAGTGGAGGAGTGTCATATACGTGCGTGGTGTTCGAGGTACACCACGCCCAGGGAGCGCATCAGTTTGGTGATCAGGTAGCACTCTTCGTTGTCGACGCAGGCAGAGCCCAGGTGGGCGAGGCCCTCGGTCCGGTTGACGATCAGGCCGTCCTTGTTGGTCTCCACGAAGGACTTGTCGCGGGTCTCTTTGATGCGCTCAGCGATCATGTCGAGCGCCTTGTCCAGGTCGATCTCTTCCCAGTCGGCGGCGCCGGGCTTGCGGTGCTTGGCCTTGAGCTGGCGCAGGGCGTTGGGCTTGCCCACGGCGTCGTAGGCGAACTGCATCGAGGCGGCGCCCTTGGGGCAGAGCGATCCCTCGCTGATGGGGCTGTCCGGGTTGCCCTCCAGCTGGAGGAGCTTCCCGTCCTTGACGTAGGCGATCATACCGCAGCCGACCGAGCAGTGGGGACAGACCGTTGGCACTTCCTTGGCTGTGGCGGTGCGGAGCGCTTTGAGGTCCTTGGCCAGGGCCTCGCGCTCGCCGGCGAACAACACGACAGCTGCGCCGGCGGCACTTACGCCGGACAGCTTCAGGAAGTCGCGCCGATTAACCTGCATGCCGTTTCCTCCTTAGAATGCGATTCGATGCGGTGTAGATGGTCAGGCTGGCGGGGGTCCTCGCGTAGCCCGCCAGTTCGATCCCAAGCTCCATGGCCAGGCGGTAGGCCTGGTCGGTGGCGGCGGTCCGGGAGATGCCAACGCCGGCGCCGAACCGGGCCAGCCGGGTGCACATCTCGTACGAGATGCGGCCCGAGGTGAGCACGGCCACCTGCTCGGGCGCCCAGCCCTCCAGCCGGGCACGGCCCAGGACCTTGTCCACGGCGTTATGTCGGCCGATATCTTCCCGGATGATCATGGCATCGGTGTCGATGCGAACCGCTGCCGCCACATGCATGCCGCCGGTCTCCTGGTAGAGGGGCGCCGCGGCCAGCATCCGGGTCATCCAACTGAGCAGCATCTCTTCTCGTATGGGCGGGCCCTTGGGGACCGGGGCGAAGGTAGAGGGGGCGGGTTGTGGCTGCCAGTCCGGCACCTCGGCCCAGACCAGCCCGCGGTCCTCCTCGACCACGAGGCTCCGAATCGAGGCCGGGCTGCCCACCACGCCCTCTCCGCATAAATAGCCCACCGCCCAATCCCGCAGGTCGATCGGTGTGGTCTGAGCCGTCAGCCACTCCTGGTCGTTTACGTAGATGGTGGTGGGTCGCTCTTCAGGCGCCCTTGGTGAAGCGCACTCCATGCCGATGCCCCCCTTGCCCGAGGCAAGAAATTCATCTCGCAAGTTTACTATTAGATATATCGTATACGGTGTTTGCCCTACTTAGGAACAAGCCGCACGGCGGTATTTTGAGCACCGAAGGTTGGTATCGACAGGGCATTTGGTCGGTATGTTCGGGTGTCTGTTCGGGGAAGCAGATCCTCCCGCAGGAGGAAGGAACTACGTTTCGAGTGTCAAACCATCTATACGATAGGGGGGTGTGGATTTTGCCCATTCGCATCGTGGTTGCTGATGATCATGAACTACTGCGGGAAGGCATTAACGCCTCACTCTCCCGGGAGCCAGACTTCGAGGTGGTGGGGGAGGCCGCCAACGGCGCCTCTGCGCTGCAGGCCTGCCGGCAGCTCCGCCCCGACGTGCTGCTGCTGGACATGCGCCTGCCCGACCTGGACGGCGTCGAGGTGGCGCGGCAACTCCAGCGCGAGGCGCCCGGCGTGGCCGTGGTTGTGCTGTCCGCCTTCGCGGACCCCGACCAGGTCCTGGCCGCCGTGCGGGCCGGCGTGAAGGGCTACCTGGTCAAGGACGTCCTCGGCCTAGACCTGAAGCGCCAAATCCGCGCAGTCGCCCGGGGCGAGGTCGCCATGGACCCCAAGGTCGTAGGCTACCTGGTCCAGCACATGCGCACCCCCGAACGCCCGGCCGCCCAGGTGCCCGTCAACCGCCAGCAACTGGCCATCCTCAAGCTGGTCGCCCAGGGCTATACCAACAAAGAGATCGCCGACCAGATGTACCTGAGCGAAAAGACCATCAAGGGCTACCTCGCCGAAGCGCTGCGACGCATCGGCGCCAAGAACCGGGTCGAGGCGGCCATGACCGCCTCCCGTGAAGGCTGGATATAAACGCGAAGGGCGCCGCTGGTGTGCGGCGCCCTTTCTATAGCAGGTTGGGTACTTGTGAAACATTTTTACCGCAGATTACGCAGATTTTTGTGATTACGCAGATTGGGTTGGTCGATAGTTGGGAGTGGAACCGAACCTATACATGTAAATATTCGTAGTGAGGGTAGATGACTATTAGGAAGGGATCATATGGACACCTATCTTCACGCCGATATCACGAAGAAGATTCTGGGGGCGGCCTTCGATGTTCATGGAACACTCGGCCCGGGATTCTTGGAGTCGGTGTACGAACAGGCAATGGACAAAGAACTCACACGAAGAGGAATAACATTCCAACGTCAGGTCGAGGTTCCGGTTTTGTACAAAGGTGACATCGTTGGTACTCATCGGCTTGACTTAATGGTCGAAGGATGTGTGATCGTCGAACTTAAGACGGTCCAGGAGTTCGCGGATCAGCACCTTGCCGTAGTGTTGTCTTATCTGGCCGCAACAGGTCTCTTTGTTGGACTACTGCTCAATTTCGCCCAGCCCAGTCTTGAGTACAAGCGAGTCGTCCGCAAAGGCAGGCCCCGGTCATCTGCGTAATCATATAAATCTGCGTAATCTGCGGTAAATTTTCCCGTTCCCTAGACTACCCGACGTCCCTCGGTGTAGACGGTGAGTTTGGCAGGAGTACGGACGTAGCCCACGAGGTCGAGACCCAACTTGTTGGCGAGGCGGATCGCCTGGTCGGTGGCGGCGGTGAGCGAGGCGCCGACCCCGGCGCCGTAGCGGGCTAGCTTGGAGCACATCTCGTAGGAGATGCGGCCCGTGGTCAGAATCACGACCTCGGCGGGGCTCCAGCCCGCTTTCAGCGCGGCTCCGATCGCCTTGTCGACGGCGTTGTGCCGGCCGATGTCCTCCCGGACGACCAGCGAGTCGGTGGGGAGGTGCAGGGCTGCCGCGGCGTGCATGCCGCCGCTCCTGGCGTAGAGGGGGGCGCCAGCCTGCATCCGCTTGATGGCGGTCAGCAGGCGGTCCCGAGATACGGCCAGGTCGTGCGTGACCGGGCGGAGCATCATCGCGTCCTTGACCGAGCTGAAGGTGACGCCCTTGCCGCAGCCGCTGGTCAGGTAGCGCTTGCCGGCCAGGTCCTCGGCGGGCAGTCGGCCCGGGGCCACCTCGGCGTGCACGGTGGCGCCGTCGGGGGCGACCTCCAGCCGGAGCAGGTCGGAGAGCGCGTCGATGAAGCCCTCCGTATGCAGGAAGCCGGCGGCCCAGTCGGTCAGGTCCACCGGAGTAGTTTGGATCGTCAGCAGCTCGGCCCCGTTCAGGAGCAGGCGGGTCCGGTGCTCTACGGGCAGGGGCACCGGCGGGTCGGGAATCGTCACGGTGGGGCAGCCCCCTCGCAGGTGGGATGCTTAGGGATTCTCCCCGGGCGCCGGTTCTCCTGTTCACACTTTGGAAACAGGCACGTTGGGTAATCTCGCCGAAGGTGTGGGGAGAGACGTAGCAGCCGCGGAGGAGACAGAATGCCGCACTGGAATCGCTTATTGATCCCCGTGGTAACAGGGGTGCTGTTAGTAGCCTGCTCCAAGGGCACACCGCCGCCGGTGGTCGACATGGAGGCCCCGGCGGTTGCCGTACCCACGCCGGCTCCCGTGCTTCCGGCCCCGGACGCCTTTCGTGTGCAGCCTGCCTTCATCATTGAGACGACCAACGATGTCCGGCTTTACACCGGCCGCGGCACCTTCTACCTGCCCGTCGCCGACGTGGCCGCCGGCACACGGGTCGAGTACCTGGACAGCCGGGAGGGCTGGCTGTACGTGAAGACCGCTTCCGGCGACGCCGGCTGGCTCCGCGCCTCCGACGCCACCGTGCGGGACGGCCGGAACCAGCCGGTCAGTTACCGAATCAGCACCGGGCGCTGGTCGCTGGAGGCTGAGCCCGGGCTGAAGGTCGAGGTGAGCCGTGTCGGCACCGGCATGATCCGCGTGGTCGCCTCCGGGACCTCCGGCCAGGTCCAGCCGCTCTCGGACGGTAGCCTGGTCCTCAGAGTGGCTGCGCCGCCCGGCATCCAGGCGGCCCTTGGCGTCGGCGATAGCGGCCTTGGCCAGCTCTCGCTCAGCGAGCGCGGCCTGCTGTTGGAGCTGGAGAACAGCCCTGTCTACCGGGTCGTGACCAGTGAGGCCAGCCGGGTCGAGGTGGAGATCCGCCCGGGCCTGGAGCGGGTCGAGCAGATCAGCGGCGGCTGGGGCTTCCAGATCCGGGGCGACCTGCGCCCCGTGCTCCGGCAGGAGGGGAGCGAGCTGGTCCTCGACCTGCCCGGCGCCCTGCGGGCCGCTGAGTTGACCGGCCTGCCGGGGGGCATCAGCTTGACCGAGGTCGGGCCGGAAGGCGGCGCTGCCCCGGCTCAGGGACAGCCTTCCTCCACAACTGCCAGCGTTCCCGACCGAATGCCCCTGGGCGGCCTGCGCCTGCGGCTCGCCGCACCGACGTCGCCCTACGCCCTCTACCGCACCGGCGCCGGGCGCATGGAGCTGCGCTTCATCCCCGACGGACTCGCTGGCAAAAAGATTCTCCTCGACCCCGGCCATGGGGGCGAGGAGAGCGGGGCGGTGGGCGTGGCGGGCTACATCGAGAAGGATGTAAACCTGGCCGTAGCGCTGCGGCTGAAGCCCCTGCTGGAGCAGGCAGGCGCCACGGTCCTCATGACCCGGACCACCGACGCCCGGGTCCTGCCGCCGGATCAGGCCAGCAAGTATGGTAGCCACAGTGAACGGACCCAGGCGGACCTGGCCGTACGCTCGGCGATCGCCAACCAGGAGCAGGTCGACCTGATGCTCTCCATCCACAGCAACGCCGGGCCCGCCGGCGATGGCGGCACAGAGGTTTACTGGGCGATTAGCAACCTGAACGCGGCCAAGAGCCAGTACCTGGCCGGGCTGATGCAGCGGGAACTGGTCGGCGCCCTGGGCTTCTACGACCGTGGGGTCAAGCAGCGGCCCTTCAACGTGATCCGCAACAGCCATGCCCCCGGCGTGCTGGTGGAGCTGGGCTTTATGACCAGCGGCCGGGAGGAGGCGGTGCTGGCCTCGGCCAGCGGACAGGAGGCGGCGGCCGGGGCGCTCTTCCGGGCGGTCCAGGCCTACTTTGCTAACTGAACCGGGCAACACGCCTTCGGTGATCCATGCTTTCGGTTTCAAGGAAGTCGATGAGCAGGTCGTAGTCCGTCAGATCCCGCAGGGGCAGGAGGCGCCCCACCTTTCGCTGCATCCCCTCCAGGGTCAAGTCCCCGTCCAGGACGTGCACCAGGGTGATGCCCCGCAAGACGCAGAGGCCGATCTTGATCAGGTCCCGCTCACGCTGCTGCGTAGACTGCGCCTCCGTGAACTTCTCCGTGGCATGGAAATGCTGAGCGCCTTGAAACTCGAAGGCCACCGCAGGCGGGTAGAAGCGGTCGAATTGAAGCCGCTCCTCGGTCCTGGGGTTGACCAGAAACCAGGGGAATACGTCGTCTTCAAACTCGTCGACATCGATGAGCAGGGACAGGTACTCCCTCATTAACCCTTCGCCGCGGTGTTTTGCTCGCTCCAGGCGGGTTTGCGCCTTGGCCAGGGCGGTCATGCCTCGTTCGAACCCCGGGAAGGTCAGGTCGAAGTGCAGGCGGTCCCGCCGGTTGAGCCGCTGTATCTGGATCCATTCGGCTTTGCGTAGCTCTTCTACGGCCCGGACAACGGTCTTGCGATTCAGCCCGCCGAGGTCAGCGAGTTCGTCGTAGGTGAAGTGGCCGCATGGGTGGCTGAATCCAGGGGTGAGTAAAAGGAGAGCATACAGGATTCGCGCCTGGGCGCCGAGCCGCTGGTCCAGCAGCACCGCCGTGGGCATGAGAACGGTGGGGCCCTCGGGCGGATGCCAACTCTGCAGTTGCGCGAGGCCTTTCTGCACAGTGGGGCGCGAGAGACCCGATCTTGGCAGGAGACCCGGGTCGAGCCTGGCAATCATCCACAGGAGTTTGGCTGAAGGCAGCAACTCCGTGGTGAGCAGCACGGTCACGGGCACATCGATGACGGAAGGGCCCATCGCAAACCCCCACCTCCTCAAGGATTTACAGTTTCTTCCTGGCGATCGCACCTTCCTCCCATTTTTTGCAGTCCAGGGGACCCGTTTGGCGGTAAAAACTTACCTGAAACCTGACACACCCCCGGGGGAGATACCCCGGGGGTGTAGCAAAATAACCCAAATCTGGTCCGAAAGACCTCCTTGGTCTGATCCAGAGCCGGTCATGTCAGGTTTCAGGTACTTTTTTTCCGTATGTTGCTCAGATAAACCACGAACAAAGTACCTGTACGGGTCAACCTGCATGAAAAAGGCCCCCAACCGGAAGGGTACCCCCCGGTGAGGTGCCGACTTGCGGTAAAATGGGGGCAGAAGGGGGCCTCACCATGATCACACTCGACCTGCTTCGCCGGGCGCTCCCCTATGCCGAAGCCCCGGCTTACCGCATGCAGATTCGCACGGAGGATGGCGGGACCGCGGCACGTCCAACGGCGCCGCCCCCTGGCACTACAGCCCGGCCCGCAGCCGTGCTCGTGCTGCTCTACCCGGGCGCCGACGGCCTGACCCTGGTCCTCACCGAGCGGACAAGCCATCTCCCCAGCCACGCCGGGCAGATCTCCTTCCCCGGCGGCGCACTCGACCCCGAGGATGCCACACTGCTCCAGGCCGCCCTGCGGGAGGCGAACGAGGAGCTCGGCATCCAGCCAGCGGACCTGGAACTGCTCGGTGAGCTCCGGCCGGTCTACATTCCGCCGTCGAACTTCCTGGTCCGCCCCTTCGTGGCCTACGCCAGCCGTCGGCCTGAGTTTCTGCCCAGCCCCGGGGAGGTCGCCTCGGTGCTGGAGGTGCCCTTGGCGCATCTGCTCGACCCGGCCAACGTAGCCTCAGAGGTCCGGGTGCTCCAGGGCGCCCGCCTCCAGGTGCCCTACTTCACCTTCCGGGGCCACAAAATCTGGGGCGCCACCGCCGCCATGCTCGACGACCTGCTGGCGCGGATCAACGGCATCATGAAGTCCCCCTAAAGCAGCCCAAGCTCCCGGCCCCGGGCCACGGCCTGGGTCCGGTTGGCGGCGTCCAGCTTGCCCATCAGATTCGCCACGTGCTTCTTGGCGGTATGCAGGGTGATGAACAGCCGCCGGGCGATCACCTCATTGGAGGCGCCGTCGGCCAGTAGCGCCAGCACCTCACGCTCCCGTTCGCTCAGTGGCTCGACCAACCCCGTAACCGGCGCCGCCACCCGAGCCGCAGGCACCGTTGCAGCACCCGAAGCGCTAAACCCAAACTCCCGGAACGGTGCCACGTTGCCCGACCGTGCAGCGAGTTGCTGAGCCTGCTCAAGGACGGCCTGGGCCCCGGCCACGTCCCCGGCAGCCCGCAGCGCCACAACCTGCAGGGCGCGGTGACGGATCGAGGTCAGGCTCCCCATACACTGGGCCAGCCTGTCCAGGAGCGCCACCGCTTCCGAGGGGCGGCCTTCATGCACCCGAAGGGCGGCCAGCGCCCACACCGCCTGCTGGAGCGGCGCTTCCGCATCCAGAGCGGCCGACTCCAACTGCGGGAGCAGCCGCTGCACCCCATCCGCCCGACCCTGTGCCAGGAGGATCGAGGCTCTGGCGGCCACGCCGTGCGCATTGGCCCACGGCACCCGAGGCGCCACGGCATCGGCGGCGTCCAGGATGGCGAGCGCCCCCTGAGGGTCCCCCTGGGCCTGCTTGACCACCGCCAGGGGGATATAGGCGAGCCATGTCACGTCGAGCAGGCCGCCGTTGCGGCTGATTTCCACGGCCTGCTGGAGGTGGCGCTCGGCCTCCTCCAGCTCGTAGCGTTCATAGAGCAGCTCGCCCAGGCCGAGGTGTGCGATCGCAATCAGCGGCAGATGCTCCCCCTGGGCCACAGCCAGGGCCAGCGCCCGCTCGCCGGCTGCCAGCGCCTCCGGCAGGCGGCCGGCATCGGCGAGAATCTCCCCGTTCCAGACCGTTACCCGAAGCATGCCGTAGACGTCCCCGGCTGCCTCAAAGAGTTGCAGCGCCTGCTCGTAGCTGGCGTTGGCCGCCTCCAGTTCCCCGCACCACTGGTGGAGGGCGCCCTGGTTCCAGACGGCCATCCCCCGCCAGGCGGCGTTCTCCAGCGGCAGGACTGCCAACGCCCGGCGGGTCAGCTCGGCCGACGCCGCCATCTGCCGGGCCACGCGGGCACAGTGGGCCAGGCCCGCCAGGATCCCCCCGAGGAGATCGACCTGGTCGGTATCGGCGCCCAGCAGCCTTTCCGCGGCTTTCAACATCGAAAAGGCCTGTTCGAGGCGGCCCGACGTTACGCAGGCCCAGGCCACAGAGCACAGAAAATCGGGCCGCGACCGGACCAGCCGCTCGGGGAGCGCCTCCAGCCACTGCATCAGGATGGAGTTCTGCCCCTGGTGCCAGATCTGCTCGGCGGCGTTCGCCACCAGCCTGACAGCCCGTTCAGGGTCCTCCGCGGCCAGCGCATGGTTGACCGCGGGCTCCATCAGTCCGGCCTGCTCATACCACTCGCTGGCGCGTCGGTGGAGCGGCGCCTTCTCCCCGGGCAGGTCCCGCCCCAGACGGGTCTTGAGCGCCTCGGCGAAGAGGTGGTGGTACCGGTACCACTGCCGGTGATGATCCAGCGCAACGAGGAACAGGTTACGCCGCTCCAACTCCTCCAGGACCTCCTGGCTGCCGGCGCCGCCAGTGACGGCATCGCACAGCGGCCCGCTGAGCCGCTCAAGGATCGAGGTCTTCAGCAGGAAGGTCTGGGTATCAGGCGGGAGGTGCCGGAGCACCTCCTCAATCAGGTAGTCCACGATATAGCGATGCGAACCGGCAAAGGCATGCACAAAGGAGTCCACCTCCGGCAGCCCCTGCATGGACAGCGCGGCCAGCTGAAGGCCGGCAATCCACCCCTCGGTGCGTTGCTCCAGCAGCTCGACCTGCCGCTCCGTCAGGGGGCGCCCGGTGGCGTCCTCCAAGAAGGCTGCCGCCTCGCCGGTGGTAAAGCGCAGGTCAGCCAGGCGCACCTCCGTCATCTCGCCCCGCACGCGCAGGCGGGTGAGCGGAAGCGGGGGATCGACCCGCGTCAGGATCATCAAATGAAAGCGGGGCGGCAGCAGGTCCAACAGCGACGCCACGGACCTGTGGATCTCATCGGCGACGATGGTGTGGTAGTCGTCCAGCACCATCACCACATCGTGCTCCAGGTCGGCCAGCTGGTTGGCCAGCATGCGGACGATCTGGTCGATCGGCGAGCTGGTCATCATCAGGCGCAGGTCTGCGGTAATGCCTGGCTGGAGCCGCTCAATCGCCTCCAGGACATAGAGCCAGAAGCGGGCTGGGTGATTGTCGGCCTCCTCCAGGGAGAGCCAGGTGAGCGGCGTCCGGGCGCCCCGCTCCTTCCCGCACCATTCGCTGAGCAAGGAGGTCTTCCCGGAGCCGGCCGGCGCCGAGACCAGCGTCAGCTTGCGGCCCACGCCCTGGTCGACGAGCGCGAGCAATCTCGGGCGCCGCACGGTGCGCCCGAGTACTTGTGGAACGAACAGCTTCATTTTGGAGAGCGGTTCCTGGGGCAAGCCGAGACCGGCATTGGTGAGATCCGACATGGCGCCCTCCTGCTGCGGCAGTTACCGGGTCGTGAGAGTTCGATCTGTCGAAGATTCACCGCCGCACCATGAGGTACCTTCCGCTATGAGATTGTTTCGTTCCCCCGATTGACCGAGATCAAGGTCAGGCCGAGGCCGAAGATTCGGGTCAGGATCGAGTGTAGGTGCGCCTGGTCCTTGACCGGTCCGGCGATCGTGGAGGTGCCGTCGGGCTGGTTCTCCAGCGTCATGCCGTCCAGGTAGGAGGCCCAGGCGGTGTCCAGGTGCCCGCGTATGCGAATGACGTACATGGCCATCGCCCCTTTGACTATTGAGCCTGAACTCAGGATAACAGCAGGGCGGTGGTAGATGGATTACTCCAAAGTGTAGTCTTCGTAAATGAGATGAAAAAGCGCCAGAGGCCTTGTGCAGGCTCTCTGGCGCTCTTGCTCTTACCGGCGGGTCTCTGCGGTGATGGCGAACAGCATCTTGGCAGCCTCAGCGCGGGTGATCAGGCGCTTGGGCATGAAGGTGCCGGCCCCGCTGCCCTTGATCACGCCCAGGCCCTCGAGGATGCCCACGGCGTTGACATACTTGGCGTCGATCTCGCTGCCGTCGGCAAACGAGTTCGCAATCCGGTTCGGCATCTTGGCAATGCTGCCGTAGCCCATGGCCCGGGCCGCCCACAGGGCGAACTGCTCCCGGGTGGCCTTGGCGTTCAGGTCGAAGTCGGCACTGAAGTCCTCCGGCTGGAAGATGCCGGACCGCAGGGCGGCCCCATAGTAGGCGACGTTCGCCGACTGCTCAATCACCTTGGCAGCAGGCGCCGCTGAACCAGCGAAGGCGCCCATGAAGTCGTACATCGGGTAGGGCTGCATCCCCTTGGCCAGCACCAGCCAGCGGGCGAGCTCATCGATGGTGATCGAGTCGCTGGGATTGAACTTGCCATCCTTCAGCTCGAAGACGCCTCGGGTCCAGAGCAGCTCGATCTCACGCTGGGCATAGTGCCCTTCGATGTCGACCGGGCGCTTGGCGGCTTCAATAAGGTCACGCCCACTGCCGTCCAGCGGCACGCCGAGCTTGGCGTCAATGCCGACCATGGCGCTTTGGGTCGGCGCCCACACCAGCATGGTCTTGGGCGCCTCCGGCTCCTTCAACTCCCGGCCGGGCATGTACGGGCTGTAGATCGTCGTCCACACCAGTTCAAGCGGCTGCTGCTGGAGCAGGACGTCCAGCGCCTTGGCCGGCTCAATCACGCCCTCAGGCTCGGGGAACTCATCCTTGTCGATGCGCAGATCGTAGGAAGAGAAGCTCATCAGGTCACCCGTGCGAGCGTCGATCTCAAAGTTCGATCCCCCGTCGGAGTTGGGAATCCCGTTCTTCAGGTGGACGAAGCGGATGCTGTAGAGCCCCGGGCGCCCGCCCAGCTTCATCTCAAGCATCCGGTCCTGGTCGGACGGCATCAGCTGTGCAGCCCCTGCCAGGTCCGGCCGGAAGCGGAGCATCAGCCCCAGGGCGGTCTGGCGGGCCTCCTCCAGCGTCATCTTGGGCTCCTCGCCCTCCTTGAGCGGCTCATAGGCGCCCTGCTTCCAGCTGTACATCGAGGTGACGATTCCGGCCTCCGCATCGATCCGGACGTTGGTGTTCTGGTCGAGGCCCTTCTCTTCGGCGGGGCCGTTCCAGGAGAATTCCCAGACCCGCTGCTTGACCTTGTCGCCGTACTCCGAGTAGTTGCTCCAATTCGGTTCGCCGGTGCGGCCCGTCACGTCCTTGGCAAGCTTGAGCGCCTCATCTCGGGTGAGGGGCTTCTCGGGCTTCTTGTAGGGAGCGATCGGCACCGGCACGACCGGCAGGTCCTTGTACTTGGTCAGGTCCATCTCGTTGTTGCTGCCGTCCACCAGCTTGCCGTCGGTGCTGATCAGCGGGGCGAACCCGGTGACCGGCCGGTAGACCAGCAGCCAGCGGTAGTCGTCGGTGCCGGGCTTGTTGAAGCGCTGGTACTGCAGCACCATGGGCAGCTGGGTGCGGTAGACCTCCTCGGCCTGCGCCTTGGTGATGACCGACTTGGGCAGGGTATATGTAATCGTCCCGCCCTCGGTCCAGGAGGTGGAGAAGCGCTCCAGCTCCCCGCTGCGTGCGTTAATGGCGATGTCGATCCCCTGGCCGCCAACCGGGTAGCCCTGTTCCAGCCGGTCCCAGTGGAAGTTATACGTGGCGTTCGTTCCGCCGTAGTAATAGTAGTCGTTCAGGTCACGGTAGCGCAAGGTGGCCTTCAGGTCGGCGCCCAGCTTGTCCAGCCAGGCCTCGGCCAGCTTCAGGGCCTCGCTCTTGGTGTAGGCCAGTGCGGCAGAAGAATCACCTTCCTGCCAGCGGCCGAAGCTGCGGACCTTGCCGGTGTTGGCGTCAACCTCGACGCTAATGGACATCTGGGGCGCCTGCTTGTCGGCGGTGTGCCATTCCAGCCGCCAGACGGCGTAATCCTTGGACTGGCTGAAGCCGACGTTGGGCTCACCCAGGGTCGCAGGAATCTCGAAGAACTTCTTGACCGTAGTGATCGCCTCGGCCTGGCTCACCTTCGTGGAGAGGGGGGCGGCGGGTTCGGTGACGGGCAGGGCGGGCTTGTCCGGGGCGGTTTCGCCAGCGCCTGCCCAGGCGAGTCCGGGAGCGGTCAGGGATGCGGTTACGAGCAGGGTTGCGACGATACGTTGGTGCCGTTTCATGGTGCTTCCATCCTCCCAGGGGACTGTTTCCATGGAATAGGACGGAAGCGCCCCGAAGAAGGTTACAGAATCCGACGGATTTCTTGCGATGATGTGCGAAGACGAGGGGGAGGAGGCGGTCCTCCCCCGCCTTCGTTCAGTCGTCCCCCATGGGAAGGGGCCGAACGCGCACACCGGCGGCCCGCAGGGCCGCTAGGGAGGCCCGCAGGAAGCGCTCCGGCTGCATGTCCGCCTCCCAGTGCATATACATCAGGCGCGGCTGTTCAAAGAGCCAGTGATTATGAAGCGCCGTAACAATAATCCCGCTCTCCCGCAGGACTCGCATCACGGTTTGTGTCTCCTCTTGCAGGAGCACCGCCTCGCCAAGGTTCAAAGTGCGGCCCTGCTCATCCGGCGACTCGGCCGAGAAGAACACCGGCAGGACCAGCGGCGAGCGGGTCGGAATCCCGAGGATGGTCGGCTCGAGGTCGGCACGGAGCAACTGGATCAGGCAAACACCTTCGGCACACGCGGGAGTGCCCCCGACAATACGGGCCAGCTCCGGGCAGCGCCGGCAGAATGAGCGGGGTCCGTCCGCCATTAGTTGCACCCTCCATATATGGGCTGTACGGTCATAGCGCTTACGCAGGGCAGAGACTACGCCCTCGGTACAGGCTATTCCGCTCCCGGCATGGGGTTCCGTCAACTCGCAACCGCGGCCGCTCCTCCACCGTCCAATCCGCAGATGCACCCACTAAGGAGACCCGTCCTGATGAAGAAGCTAACTACGCTACTGCTGCTGGCCGCCGTGCTTGCCGCGTGTTCCAAGCCTGGCCCGACACTCCCGCCTCATCAGGAGTCCCCGCACGCGGAGACCCCGGCGCCCGCTCAGGACCCGGCGAAGGACTTCACCGATCAGGCGGCGGCCATGCTCTACCGCAACTACCACGGGGCGCTGGAACTGGCCCGCGAGGCGCTGAAGCTAAAGCCCGACTATGTTCCTGCCCACCTGGTGGCAGGCACCGCCCTGCAGCTGATCGGCAGCCCCGAAGAGGCTCGCCCCCATCTGGAGCGAGCCTACGACGGGTCCCTGGAGGCCGGGCTGCAGCTGGTCCTCAACCGGGAGTCGCTGGGGGAGGAGGCCGCGGCCCGCACCCTGCTGGGCGAGCTGAAGGCGCACTTTCCGGACAGCGACGAGGTCAAGCGGGCACAGGCCCGGCTGGACAGCCTGGTGGGGGTCTGGCCGGCGCCGGGCGCCCCTGGCACCCCTGCCGCCGACTGGTCGCCGGACCACCTCCAGTACTCCTCCGAGATCCTGGTCGGCTGGAGTCAGGATCAGAAGAAGCTGATCGCCCTGGGGCGCGATGGCAAGGTCCGCTGGGAGTTGGCCTGCGGCGGGGAACAGATTCTGGACCTTGTCTGGGACAAGACCCAGAGCCGGGCGATCGCCTTCACGGTGAAACAAGGCTGCCTGGTCGATGCTGCCACGGGTCGCCAACTGGCCATCACGCCGCCGACCTCCGAGCCCATGTGGGGCTTCGTCTGGCAGGGTGATCTGCTCGCCTTCAGCGAGGATGTGCGCCCAGCCAACCTGCCCGAAGGGATGCCGGGCTACTTCGGCACCGACTGGCAAGTCCACCGGCTGACCGAGTCCGGCGGCAAGGTGAGCCTACAACACCTCTACACCGCCAGGGATGGTTCCCGCACCGGCGCCCTCAGTAAGGACGGGAAGGTCTTCTTCTCCTGGATGGGTAACCACGGGGCCGGGCGCCCCCGCCTCTTCATCGACGGAAAGATGATCACCCAGTACGAGAACCTTGCTGTCGGGGCGGAGTTTGCGCTAGATCCCCGTGATGACCGCCTCTACTTCGTTTCCTACGATGGTGTGGTTCAGGCTTTCACCCTGGAGGGGAAGCTGCTCTGGCAGGAGGCCGGCGCCAGGCACTCGCCGCTGGACGTTTGGCAGGACGAGCAGGGGAACCTGTCGATCATCGTCAGAAATAAGGAATACAACGATGGCTTTACGGTATACAACGACAAGGGCCAGGTACAGTGGCGTGGGCCCGGCTGGGGAGGACCGGTCGATGCCAACCACCTGATGAGCAGCGATGGCCGGGAGACCCTGCTGCTGGACCGCCAGGGCAACGTGCTGGGCCGCTACCCGCTCGGCACCTTCATCACCCCAGATGGCAAGGCGATGATGCGCGGCACCGGCAAGCGCTTTCTCATCTACCGCTATGGCGTGAACTGAGCCAGGTCGTAGATGCCCAGCCGCTGCTCGATCCGGGCCACGTCCGCCACGATTCGCTCAAAGCCGCCCTCGCCGAAGCGCCGCTGCTCCTCCCGCTCGAACTGCTCGCCTAGCGCCGCAAACTCGTGCGGCGAGACGATGCTGCGCAGCGCGGGGAACAGCACGGTATCCTCCCTGGCCTCGTGGGGGCGGTACATCCGAATGAAGAGGCCGCAGTCGGTGACCAGCTCGGTCTGCTTTGCTGGATCGGCCATCGCAGCCGGTGTGGCCAGCCTCAGGATGTCGTCGGTGACTGCACGCCCGCGGTCGTGCTGCGTCTTCAGCACATCGACCAGGTCCAGGAAGCGGCCGGCCTGGCGGAAGCGGGGGAAGACCCACTGCTCCTCCAGGTGCTCGTGGTAATCCTGCACGAAGTCCCGGACGAGCCGGGCGGAATCGTAAATGGCGTCGGGAGGCAGCTCGATCCCCCCTTGGATGCGGCGCATCCCTTCCTCGTAAATCAGCAGCAGGCGGTTGAGCACCCCGTGCTCCCGCATGAGGTCTTCGGTTGGGGGAATCTGCTCCTCGGGCATGTGGGTGACGCCTCCTTCCGGCAAGTCCCTTAGTCTATGCTCCCGCGCAGTGGAAACAGCAGGGGCGCCCCCATCAGCGGGGCGCCCCGGTCATTTTCTACGGCAGGATCCCGGTCGGGGGCGATCCGAGACCCTGCCGCTCAAGGAGGAAGACCACCGCGATTGCGAACGGTAGTCATACTGAAGTACGAGCAATCCTGTTCAGAAGTTCGAGAGGATTTTTACATAATCTTTACGTTGTCGATACCGAGGCGCAGGCCAGCTCCCGAAGGGCTTTCTCGAAGGCCGGCAGCCCTGCGTCCGCCAGGGTGAGGCGTGCTGGGGCGCCGGGACCCACGAGGCGGGCGCCGAGCGACTCCGCCAGCAGACGGTACCCCTCGGTGCGGCCACTGTCGCCATCTACTGCAATGGTCAGCCCGGCGAGGGGTCGGGCGGTGATGTGCCGCTCCCGGTCGCTCAGGGCGGTGCGGAGCTGCTCGAAGCTGGCGGCCAGGTCCCCCTGGAGCCGCCCCACCGCCTCCCGATGATTGCGCTCCACCTGCTGAAGCTCCCGCTGATGGTCGGCCCGTCGGCGGGCCACGTCTTCCCGGGCGGTGGCCACGGTCCGGCGCATCTGCTCGACCTGCTGCATCAGGCGATCATCGACCAGGCGGGCCAGGGCGGCCAGGTCCCTGCGCTCCTGCTTCAGGCCGGCCACGTCCCGCTCGAGGGACTGCGCCTGAGCGGCTTGGGTACTCAACCGCTTGTGCAGTTGAGAATCCACCGGGGTGGTGGGGGCCCGCTTCGCCTCGGGCTGGAGCACCAGGCGGGAGAGCAGCAACCGACCGACATCCAGGTAGAATCGGTACGTGATCAGCGCCCAGTCGTCGACGATCTCCAGGAAGTCATCCACCAGATCCTCCTGCCCCGTCAGCCTTAGCATCCGGACCAGCCAGACGACGTTCTCACCCCGGTCGTAGGCCTCGGCGAGGAGCCAGGGCGTCAGCTTGTCACCGTTCAAACCGGCGTCCGGCACCATCCCCAGGGAGCTGTTAGCGACGAGCCAGTCCAGGCGCTCGCGGGTATGGGCGTGCCGCCAGTTCTTCAGAATCTGATAGGCGGCGTGCTTACGGCCCATTTCCGTCTGTTTGGGTACGGGGATGTGAAACCCTCGGCAAAGGTTATTGAACGTCGGCCCGTGCAGGAGATACAGCAGGAGGGCGACGCAAAAGAAGCGCTCGGCCTCATCGTCGCTCACCGCCCTGGCCAGGGGGTCGGCGTCGCGCATCACGGACGCGGTCTCGATCTGGTCGTAAAAGTCTACCCCGACCGCCATGGGGAAGTAGAGGTGCATGGCCATGGCTCATCCCTCCATCCGTGCGGCGGCGGCCCCTTCGGCGACGAGGCGGGGCATCACTTCGGTGCGCAGGAGGCGTTCAAAGGCGCCCACGCCGCTCTTGGCGCAGCGGAAGTAGGCTGCATGCCCCGCCCGCATCTTCCGGGCGCTGAACTCCGCCGCATGCTTGGCGTGTCCGGTCATCATGATCACGATATCCGCATGGCCCACCACGTCGGCGACCCGGTTCAGCTTCTCCAGGCCGCTCACCGCTACCATGCGGCCGCCGGCCGACTCGATCAGCATGCGGTATTGCGGCGCCCGGCCCTCATCACCGATCACGGCGACGGTCTTGCCGGTAAGCAGGTAGACCGGCATCCAGGCGTTCCGCTCAGCCAGTGCGGCGGCGCACTCCTCCTGCCTGGTATTCAGCTGCGCCTGAAGCGCCTGAATCTCTTCGGTCTGGGCGCTGAGCACCGCGGCTACCTGCTCGGCATGGCGCACCTCCTCGGCCGCCATCTCCGCCTCGTAGGCCGCCAGCTGCGTCCGCAGCTCGGCCAGTTGGGCCTTCGCCAGCTCCTCGGGCTCTCGTATGCGTCGCAACAGCGCCTTGCGCTCCATGCGCAGCTGGTAGGCGCTCCGCCGCAGGCTCCGCAACCGGAGATCCCGCCGGGCCATCCGCCTGATCAACGCCTTCTGCTCGGTGCGGGTGAGCTGGGTGGCGAGCAGGTCGGGCTCGGTCAGGCACCGGTGCAGCCAGACCCGGCCCAGGTTCAGCTGGCCCCGGCGCCAGGCCTGCTGCTCCTCGTTGAGGCTGGCGAGCAGTTCGGGGACCCGGTCGGCGGCGCCGGCCACGGACAGGTACCAGGCGCCTGGCAGGGGACCCACCCCCTGTATGGCCGTATGCACCCAGTTGCTGCTCCGCAAAACCCGCTTCCGATGCAGGACATGGTCGAAGTCGCGGGCGCAGTCGATCAGCGCCTGTCGGACCTTGGGGTCCTTCCATTGGTAGATGAGGAAGCGGCGCAGGCGGACGTAGTCGAAGCGAATGGCCACGGGGACGCGCACGCCCGCTCGGGCGATGCGCTTGACCAGCGCCTGGTTCTCGTAGCCGCGCAGTGTGGAGGCAACGGCGAAGAACTCGGTCACTTCATCGTCGGTGTAGCCTTGGGCCGCGGGAAAGCGGGCTGCGTACTCGGCGGTCATCTGCTCCCAGTCGAGGTTGGAGATCGTGTTTGGGAACCTTGGAAAGAGATACGGGTCGTTCCGGGCCATAAGAAAAACACCCCCTTGTATGAGGGTGTACGATAGTTGAAGTCGGAAAGTTCGAAGTAGTCGATTGTCTCGTTTGTTGCGTAGAGAAGGAATCATCTAAGTGATATTGAACTTAGTTGCAATTCGTCTGCGAGGAGGATGCAGTCTGAACTGGCTGGGACACGTAGCCGTAAAGTGGGTCATGGCAGCTCTGAATCTTGTGCTGTTCTTACTCCTGCTTCTGGTCACGCCCGGATGGACGCTCCGGAGTTTGGCGGTCCTGGTTCTCACCTGCTTCGTCGCATGGATCTGGCTGACGCAGGAGAGGGCATACGGGCGCTTCAGCCAGGTTCGCCCTCTGACCCGGTACGACCTGCCGGACTACTCACGGTTCCGTGAGCGGCTCTCACAGGCATGCCAGGACGCCGGGCTGCGCCGGGAACCGATCTGGGCAGTGGAGGAGGAGTCCTCCCCAAACGCAATGGCGGTGGGCGGGACCCGGGGCGTGGTCGTGTTCACGACAGGCCTGCTTCGTCAGCACCCGCCCGAGGAGGTGCTGGCCGTGGTCGGGCATGAGCTCCAGCACCTCAGAAGCCGGGACACGCTTCCGGTCATCATCGCCAGCGCCTGGCTCCAAATGATCGCTACGGTGGCGTACTGGTTTGAGCAAGTCGGGCACCGCACAACGGGTGTACTGGCGGCACTGGCCTTGCTGTTGGGCTTGGTACTGGATGGCACCATGGCTGTGGTCTCCTGGCTGGCCAGCGTCTTTCTGGCCAAACGCTCCAGGCATGCAGAGTATCTGGCCGACTTGGCCGGTGCACAACTCACCAGCGCTGGGACGATGATTTCCGCACTGAAGCGGCTGTCGGACAGCCAGCCGCCGCGCCGCAAGTACCCGCGGTGGTCAGCGGCCTGGCTCGCCGTGACCCTTTACGCCAGCCATCCGCCCACGGATGAGCGCATCGCGGCGCTGCAGGCCGCGGTCGAGAGGGGTGAGGTCAGTGCTTAACCCGGCGGCACTGCTCTCCCGCATCTTCTTGATTTACCTGAAGTACCAGGGCGCCCAGTGGCTGATCGGCATCGGTTTGGCCTGGTACGGCTTATACACCGGGCGTGACGACCTGTCCCTGGCCTACCCCTGGTGGATTGGCGCCGGCGCCCTGGTCGCCGGCTACTGGGTCGCCGACGCCTTCGGCTTTGCGCTCTTCCTGCCGGAGCCAGACGTGTATGCCGGCACCCGGACACGGACTGCCCCGGCAGTCACCTACGGCGTAGCGGCAGGGAATTTCGACTGCTGGGATCACCTGCGCATGCGGCATCCGATGCGCCTTGTGAACGCTTCTGTGCAGATTCGGTGGCTGACGGGGCGGGTCCCGGAACTGGCTGTGCTGACGCCGGCGGGATTGGAGCCGACGCTGATGTCACCCGTGGAGGCGGCTGAAGCCTCCAGCCTGTGGTACGAAGGCTCGGAGGTCACACGGGGCCGGGTCTACATCGGTGGCGTTGGCTACCCCGGCCTGCGCTTGCGCTTTCTGGGGCGCCAGATGCTGCTGGGGCTCGACAGTGAAGACGAGGTCGCCTTACTGGCCGAAGCGCTGCGGGCGGACTGAACGCCCTACTCCCCGTTGAACGCCCTTCTGAGCACCTCGATGTCGAGCTTCCTCATCTTGAACATGGCGTTCATCATGCGTGATACCTTGGCCGGGTCGGGGTCGGTGAGCCACTGCTCTGCGACGGTCGGGGTGACCTGCCAGGAGAGGCCGAACCGATCCTTGAGCCAGCCACAAGGGCCCTCCTGACCGCCGTCGGCGGTCAGCCGGTTCCAGTAGTAGTCGAGCTCGTCCTGGGTTTCGACGAAGATCTGCAGGGAGATCGCCTCGTTAAACGCAAACTCCGGGCCGCCGTTGAGGGCAGTGAACTCCTGACCGTCGAGTGTGAACACCACGGTCAGGACGCTGCCCTCCGGCTTTCCGTGAATCTCGTGCCCCGCTTCGGTGTAGCGGGTGACCCGCACGATCCCGGAGTTCTCGAAGATCGACGCGTAGAAGTTGGCCGCCTCCTCGGCCTCCTTGTCAAACCATAGGCACGGGACGATCCGCTGAAACTGTGCCATGTTGTTTCCCCCCCACTTACTGTGCAGCCGTAAACTTACCCGATCTTGCCTCAAGCAAAAGTTGAAAGGGGCACGGCGGAAAACCCGCGAAAAACCGTCCAGATTCTGCGTCAGTCCCCGCTTTGGGGCCTGAAACCCACTACTATGAGTGACTCCCTCAGAATCTGGACGGAATATCGGGTCCTCGTTGGACTCCGCCGTCCAAAAAATCCACGAGTGGGTCTAGCTAGAGCTGTTCGAGGGCGGACACGATTCGATCGGCCAGGCTGGCGTCCCCAGTAGCGAACAGCGCTAGGACGTTGTGCTTCTGGAAGGCGTAGGGCCGTTCCGCCCAGTCGATCTCCACGCCGGCGGCCATGTCGGAGCCGATTCGCCTGACGCCGAAGGAGCCATCCCGGGCCGTCACCAGCAGGTCCTCGGGGAAGGTGCAAATATGGACCATGATCTGATCGACCTTCACCAGGTGCTCGTCCAGGTGCATTCTGCACAGGGAACTGGCGTCGGTGACCTCCGTGACGGTCAGTCCGGCCGACGTCAGGGACCTAATGACCTGTGCGTAGTCCCGGAAGTGGTCGGCTGAGAGCTTACGGGCGTAGTCGGGCCATTGCATCCCGGTGACCCTCTCCAGGTCTTTGCCCTGCAACGAGTAACCTGGGATCCCCTCCAGTCGGGTTCCGTCTCTCTCCGTGTAAGTCAGCCAGGCCCCAATCGCCTGGTCACCGCTGACCAGCACAACTCCACGTAGGTCGTACTTGGCCGAGATCTCCTCCAGGCGGGCGCCCTGCTTGTCCGCAACTCGGAACTCCACGACCCGGACAGCCTCGCCGGCATGGGCCGTGAAGTCAAGGTTGATGTCGCGTGACAGGTCGCGGTAGACGGCCCAAGGAACGGAGCCCGACCGCAGCCTGAAGTCAGGAGGCAGCCGGTTTTCGCTTTCGGAGACCTCGCCGGTCACCGCCCAGCCGTAGTGGGTGAACAGGTCGGCCCCGGGAATCGCAGGGGGCTTGCCAGCGGTCGAGCAGCCCATCATGACCAAAACTGCCGCCAGGATTAGCCTTGGTGACCGGTGTTTCATCGCTTTGCCACCTTCAGGACGGAACACACCGAAACGCGCCATCTACCCAGTCCCCCTCACGGCGCAAGGCGCCTGCTTCTGGGCCGCCGTGCGGGTGCAGCCGAGTACTCAGGACACCCCTGGTGTTCAAACGTGAGTTTCCCTGACCGATGGGACTCTGGATTCGTGCAAACCCCCCAGTCCATACCGAGATGGCCCTTCAGCGGGAGGAAGTGCTGGCAGCCGCACGAGCAGTCTCGCCATTCCCCCACCCGCTGAAGGAGTCCAAATCCGTCCCAGTCCCGTGGATCCAGTTCGACGTAACTCCGGCCTACTCGCCCGAGGCTTTGTCCGAGCGGTGTTCCAGCCCCGCCTTTGCGTCCGTCGGGTGATGGTCTACCATGTCCACAAGGCCTTCGTAGAACAGCCGGGCGTACCAATAGTCCGAATGCGACCAGTGGAGGTTGCGAAGCCCCCAGGGTACCTCCAGCTCATAGGTGATCGGGAACTTGTCCCGCAGCGGGTCGGCGAAGAGGTCGGTCAGAATCCAGAAGTTGTACCAGGGAAGTTTACCCTTATCCTGCTCGTCCAGCTCCTCGTCGGTCCCGGCGGAGGCCGGTCGCAGCCAGTCCGGCGCTGGGCAGAAGATCCGCTCATCCTGGGACACCAGGTGATCGACACCGGTGTATGAATCTTTCTGCTCCAATATGCTGCGCACCTTCCGCAGCGGCGACCCGATGGTAACCAGCGCCCGAAGCTTCGGGAATAGGTCCTCTCTGTGGCACAGGTAGACCTGGCGGACCAGGTCCTTGGCGATTACGGAGCCCAGGCTGTGGCCCACCAAAATGACGCTGTCGTACTGCGTCAGTGCAGCCTTCAGCACCTTCAGCCCCTTCTTCTGGATCGCCACACGCCGGTCGTAGTTCTTGGAGAACTCGTCGAAGTTGACGTAGGTCGGCACATCGCCGAAGAAATCGGAGAGGAAGACACGGACCAGCGTCACCGCAAAGATCACCAAGGCCAGCGCGAGAGCGAAGGGGAGCAAAACCTCGCGCTCGGGTTGGCTGAGCCACATATAGAGGGCGGGTACGAGGATCACGTAATAGCTCAGTTCGGCCACCTGCATCAGAAACCGGTACAGCGTCGCCACCTTGTTTTGCTGCGACACGAGCCTCGGCCCCCGCTGGGGCGCCGCATGGGCGCCACCGAGGACCAGGATGGCGGAGAACAGCCCGGCCGTGTGGCGTCCCAGTTGAAGCATCAGGGCGCCCACGAGGAGCACGAGCCCGAAGGCTTTCGCCCTCGACGGCTCGAAGATGCCCGTCCAGCCCTGCATCTCGGCGAGGAGTGCCTGGGTCACCTTCACGGCGCAACCAAACGCTGGTTGGCCGGCCTGGGGCAGGCAGGCCACCGCCTCCGCGGTCTCCTTGGTGAGCGAGGACGTCTGGGGGCCTATGAACTGGATCAGGGCCTTCACGTAGAAGGACCACGCCATGCTGCCGACCCAGATCAGGAGGGCACCGGCCGCTCCTAGGTAGAGGAACATGGTGATCCCCTTCTTCACCACGTCGCGGCGGGTCTGCGGATCCGGGGTCTCATACCCTATCCGGAGAACTCCAGTCAAAACGCCGATCAGGCTGCGCCCGACCCAGACCAGCGTATCCTTCCAGGAGTTGGCGCCCTGTGCGAGCGGCGCCCAGTAGATCTCGTAGCAGTGAATCACCCGGTTATCCGGCAGGTTTACCCGAAGTCCCTGCGCATCTTCGGGGTCGGACGCCAGAAGCTCGTTCAGACTTTCGACCTGCCTGGGCGCCCCCATTGGCCGGCCCTCCTCCGTGGGGGCCTCTGCCCTTTGCAGCGTGTCCATACCTCCCCGGGCCTCCTCAGCCAGAGCCGCAAATCCGGCAGCGAAGGCGTCGCGCGTTTCATACCGCTTCTGCTGTGCCATGCCGTGCACTACCACGTAGGCGACTCGGTGTTCTTGGCCGCCGTTGTCCAGCGGGACGCGAACCATCGGAATGCCGCCGCCGCCCGGCACCGACATCAGCAGATAAAGTATGTACCCGTCTGCCGCAGCTGCCAGGAGAATCGTACCAACCTGCATCGTAAAGGCGCCCGTTGCCACGTATAGCCCAAGCGCCCACGCCAGAAGCCCGACCAGCATGACGAAACCAGTGATCAGACCCAGGCCGGAGAGTTTTTCGCCATACAGGGCGCTCGCCCGCCGCGCAGGGGCTCGCCGGCACTGGTATACCCCGTAGCAGGCTGAAAGGAACATGGCTGCCTCGAGGGCGATGAGCCAGGGATTCGCTCGCCATTGCAGGAGCATGTACAGCACCGGCAGCGCTCCCCCCGCCGCCAATGCAAAGGCGATCGCCAGCCGCTGGCGCTGCTTCTCGGGTGACCGATCCTTGTCCTTGCCATGGAGCACATAGAGCAAGCCGTAGCTGAGCATGAGCAGGGGGAGGAGGCTGACCGCCGCGATCTGCACCGGGTAGATCGCCTTCTGCCACCTAAGGGCTACGAGGAAACCGCACACGACGAAGAACGAGAGCACCGCCGCCCCGTGCAGAATACCGAGGGCCGTCTTCCCCTGGGGGTTGTCATGGTTCAAGAGATAATTGGAGGCGGTCCATCCGATCACCCGCACCAAAATGGCAGCCGAAACGCTCCAGGCGACGCTGGCTGTCCATGTTCCCATCGCTAAGAAGCCAAATCCGAACGCCAAGACGCACACGGCGATCCAAATCCAGAGTCCGGGCCTGATCGTCTCCGGGGTATAGAGTGCCTGAACTAGCACAACCAGGCCAAGGGCCAGGACCGTCACCGGCAGGAGGGCACCGGGCCACTCCTGTTGGTTGCCGCCCCACATGAGGAGCGCGACGAAGGTGGCTGCAAGGCTGAACGATAGATGGAGCGCCCGAAGGCGCAGGTCGACCTGTGCTACGCCACTGCGGATCCCTTTGCTTCGAAGTCGCATAACAATCCCCCCTTATAAGGTGAGCGCCGCGGCCCGCCGAATTGCAGCTCTCATATCTCGGTCTGGGTGGGGGGCCATCAGTGGCTCACCGTGGGAGCACAGCAACCAACGAACCTTCCTGGCTTGGACCAGCTTGGCCAGGGTTTCCATCGGGTGCTGGTTGGTCCCCACATCGACGTTGTTCCATCCGATCGGCCGTGTCAGGCCGGTCACGGCAAGGTTCAGGAACACGTCGCCACAGAAGAGCTTCGGCTCACTCCCTCCATAGAGCAGGGAGACGTGTCCGGGCGTGTGCCCAGGCGTGTGATGTACCTCAAATGGAAAGGTGTCGCCTTTCAGGGGCACGGGCTCAACCGCCTTGGCAACGTCTCCGATCCTTTCCTTTTGCGTGTGAGAGAGACACCACTGCTTCTCTGCATCCGTCCGCCGTTTCCTCAGGTAGTCGTTGATCCATGCGGAGTCCTTTTTCTCCGGGACGTAGAACTTGGTCTCCGCCCACGCCGCATGTCTGAACTTGTGCCGGCAGATCATGGCGAACAGGTTTCCCATATGGTCCTTGTGACCATGGGTGATCACCACTCCGGCAACCTTGCCATCAGGGCCGCCCAGTTCCTTGACCAGGGCCTCCACGGTCCGGACCATGGGGTTGCGGTCGGGTGCTTCACGCGTGTACCACCCGGTGTCGATCAGCCAGTACGTCTTTGCCTGCTTGGGATCGGGGACCAGCCAGGCGTTGACCGGTACGCCATAGAACGCATAGGTCCTCAGGCATAGAGCATCGGAATCGCCAACCCTCCGTACAAGGACACCCATCAAGACGCCTCCTTCCAATCGAAATCAATTGTACATACTATTATATATTTACCGAATCCTCTTTTTTAAATGACAAAATGTGCGCGCAACGAGACCCTGAGCATGCAGAAAGCGCCCCCCTGACGGTCATCCAGACCGACGGCGGAGCCTTCGTAAAGATCTCTGACCTGGTTCCGGCGCTGCAAGGTATCAAGGGAGGGGATTACCAAGACGGCGTGACCCCTGAACGCCGCTAGCGTGGACGCCATGCCCCGGCCTATGTCGAGAGTTGACGACTGAAAAGAGAAACGCACTTCCGGCCTTCGACAGGACGAAAGTGCGTTCTCTGCTACCCTGGTTGTGGGAGTTGCAGCGGCCAGCCTCCGAAAGGAGGTGTCCGGATGAAGATCACCATTGAGGTTGACGCAGTTACGCTGATCCTCCTGGTGCTGAACATCCTGGCAATCTCCGCTATCAGGTAGCGGTAGGCCAGAGTCCCAGACAACGGCCGCCGTCAACTGTGGACTGAGGCGGCGACCGCGAACTCCTGGGCGTCCGGCGCAACGGACGCCCTATTAAATTCTATCCATAATGAACCTCAAGCAACCCGGCCCTGTTCGTCTTCCACCCTATTCTTTCCGAGCCGGACGAACATCGCGGTAGTCGCCGCCACCAGCCGCAAGGCCGCCGGCATGTGATCTACCAGGAAGCCGACCGCGCCATGTATGGCCATGGCCTCAATGGCCTGATAGTCGTCCAGCTCGTCAGGCAGTCCGACGAGCTAGGGGCCATTGTCCCTCATTTCCCTTCTTGGCACCGCTGCTCCTCACCAGTTCCCAGGCGCAGAGACACAAAGGAGCCTGACGGCACGATGCCGCTAGGCTCCTTTTGTGATGATATGGTAGCTTGCTTGTCTTCCTTAGGTGCTCAGACGTCCCTCTTTGTGGAGCACATTGTCTTGATATGGTATCGATGTGGTACCTGTATCGTGCAGTGATAGAGACCATCGATCGCTTGGTGTGGAGCATTTTGTCGGGGCATTGTGCAGGGGTTATGCAGGGGTTGTGCAGGGCTTGTGTAGGGGTCGTCGCTATATGGTAACGAGATGTGGAGGATGTTGTCGCTGGGTATGGTTGGTGATGTCGCCTGCTTTGGTGTTGGTGGCGTTCACTCGTCGCTTGGTGTGGTAGTGGTCGTGCAGTGCTTGTGTGCCTATATGGCAGTGTTATGGATGGTTAGTCGTCGTCATCCTCGTCGTCGTGGTCGCGGTCCTTGCACTTCTTCTCCAGACCCTTTCCCTTGCCGGGATGGACCTTGAAGACCGGGTGCTCCTTGCAGTTTGTGCTTTCCTTCTTGGTCTCCACCTTGACCTCGACCTTCGGCTGCTTCTCTTCTACCTTGACCTCGGTCTTGCCGTTCTCGACCTTGATCTCGGTCTTGGTGCCATCGGCCTCCTTGATCTCGATTTTGGCCTTGTCGCCGTCGATCTTGATCTCCACCTTGGCGGCTGCCTGCACCACTTCAAGCTTGATCTTGAGCTGGGTAGCCACGGCGGTGACGCCCTTGGCGTCGGTGTACAGGGCCAGCACCTCGGGCAGGGTCTTGCCGGACTCCTTGGCGATGGCGTCCAGGACCACCAGGAGGCGGGGCGCCACCTGCACCTGGGCGGCCTTGGCCTCTTCGGCCAGCTGCTTGGCGGTCTCGATCAGCGCCTCGTTGGGGGCGACCTCATCTTTGGTGGCAGCGAACTCAAGGGCCACGTCGGTGGCCGCTGCCTCGAAGCGAGACTTCTCCCCGTCCGGCGTCTTCACGATGATCTTGGCCAGGGCCAGCTTGAGGTTGGTCTCATTGGCGGTCAACTGGGTCTGCAGGCTGTCCAATTGCTTGCCCGCCTCCACCGCTGTGGCGACCACCGTCTGTGCCTGATGGAACTTCTGCTGTGACTCGGCCAGGGCGGTGGCGGCCAGGTCGGCCTTGCCGGCCTCCATCATCTGCGTCGCCTCCAGCAGGCGGGTCTCGCCTTGCGCAGTGAGCAGTTTGGCCCGCTCGGCGGCATCCCGGGTGATGAAGTACCGCAGCCGCTCTACGAACAGCTTCAGGCCATAAAAGGGAGAGTCGGGCGTAACCGAGACCTCCGGCACAGCGGTGGCAGTCTCCACGGCAGGCGGGGTCTCTGGGACGGGCGGGGTTTCGGCCAGGGCCGGCACGGCGTTCCCGATCAGTACAGCGGCCAGAGCGAGCGTTGCGACGATGCGTTTCATGTCTGGTCAGTCTCCTTTGTCGGCTCCCTGCTGACAAAGGGATACGGGCGGCGGCGCCCGCTTGCGGGGGTAGCGGGGGAGAGGGAGAATAGTTGATCTTTGTGCGTTCAGTGGCCGACGCTGAACTTGTAGCCGACTCCCCGTACGGTTTCTATATAGCTGGGCTTAGTCGGATTCTCCTCAATCTTGGCCCGCAAGTGACGCATGTGTACGTCCACGGTCCGGATGTCGCCTGAGTGATCTTTGCCTATCACCTGTTCAACCAGGTCCTTCCGGGAGAAAACCCGCCCGGCGTTAGAGGCCAGGACCTTGAGAATCTGAAATTCCGTAGGTGTAAGGTGGATCGGCTCTCCCCGGTGAGTCACGACATAGCTGACTGGGTTGATGGCCAGCGGACCAAACTGCAACGTCTGCGCCTCTTCTGAAGCTTGTCCTTCATATCGCGAACGCCGAAGAATCGCCTTGATGCGACCGACCAGCTCTCTGGGACTGAAAGGTTTAGCCACATAGTCGTCGGCTCCGATCTCAAACCCTACGACCCGATCGATCTCGTCGTCGCGGGCAGTGAGCAGGACGATCGGAATCGTGGATCTGCGCCTGAGCTCCTTGCAGACTTCAAAGCCGTCTATGCCGGGCAGCATAACGTCCAGAACGACCAGATCAGGCGCCTCGGAATCGACCTTTGCAAGGGCTTCCTCGCCACTGTTTGCGGTAAGCACAACGAAGCCTGCCCGCGCCAGTGTGAAGGAAACCAGTTGCACAGTGGACTCCTCATCGTCGACTACCAGAACCCGGCCCGGCATCGCTTACACCTCCTCGGCACTAGGGAAAGGGAGGCGACTGGGCAGTTTCCCTACGTTCAAAAAGGGGACGCTGTGCGCCCCCCGCCTACACACCGAATGGTTACTTGGACATCTTGGAGACCGGGATGAAGCCCATCTTCTCGACGCTAGCTTCCTGGAACTCCTTACCCATAATGAAGTCGAGAAAGGCCTTGGTGGCGCCGGTAGCCTCGCCCTTGGTGTACATGTGCTCAAAGGCGTAGAACTTCCACTTGCCGCCGGTCACGGCCGCCGGGCTGTACTCGATGCCGTCGATCTTCAGCGCACTGACCTTGTCGGCCTTGAAGTACGGAGCGTCGATGTAGCCGATGGCGCCGGGGGTATTGGAAACGCCCTCAACGACCTTGCCGGTGGAGTCCTGCACAACGGCATCCTTGGTGGTCTCATCCTTGCCGGCCATGAAGACGGTGACGAAGGTGCCGCGGGTACCGGAGGAGGACTGCCGGGCGATGACGGTGATCTTGGCGTCCTTGCCGCCGACTTCCTTCCAGTTGGTGATCTCGCCCTTGAAGATCTTGGCGATCTGCTCGGAGGTGACGTTGGTGGCGGTCACGTCCTTGTCGACGATCAGCATGAAGGGGGCAACGGCCACCTTGTGATCAACGAGGCCGGCCTTGGCCAGGTCGCCGGTGGGCTCCACATCAGAGTTGCCAATATTAACGGCGCCGCTGGCCACTTGGGAGAGGCCGTTGCCGGACCCTCCGCCGGCGACGTCTACGCTCACCTTGGCGTTCTTGGCCTCAAACTGTTCCTTGGCAGCGGTCACCAGGGGGAGGAGGGCTGTGGAGCCGCTGGCCGTGATTTTTCCCTCAACCGGCTGAGCTGCGGCAGGGGTCTCGGTCTTGGCAGGCTCAGTGGCAGCCGGCGCCGTCTTCGTCTGCTCGGCCTGGCCGCCGCAGGCAGCGACGCTCAGGGCAACCGTGCCGACCAGCAGGGCGGAGGCGATCTTCTTGACCACGAAGTTCATCTTGTTGGCATCTCCTCTTGTGTGAGTTTGGTCCTGACGGGTTTAACTCTAGGCCACAGTCGTTAATCGGAAAGGTAGATCTCGTTAAGGCTCCATTGAAATTCAGGGGGATTTCTGTGAAGTGTCGTCAGGCGACACGGAGAATGTGCTGCTCCAGGACCTGAGCCACTCCGTCCTCGTCGTTAGAGGCAGTTACCATCTTTGCTGCTTGTTTGACCGGCTCCGGCGCGTTGCCCATCGCCACGCCGAGGCCGGCGAAGCGCAGCATCTCAAGGTCGTTAAAATTGTCGCCGATCGCCACCACCTCATGAGGGTGGATGCCGTTGAGGGCTGTCAGCCGCTCCAGCCCGGTGGCCTGGGGGGCGCCTGCTCAAAGAAGAGGTCCGGGCCGGTAACGCTGTACCGGCTTGCATACGGGGTGAAGCCCAGCCGCTGCAGGTAGCCAACGGCCATGGTCGCCACAGAGGACAGGAGCGGCCGCTTCAGGAGCAGCCGGCCGGACTCCGGGGCGTTCACCAGAGCCCCATTGTTGACGACCAGGGGGCTGAAATCTGCAGAGCACGGGCAAAGCTGCACGCACGTTCCGGCCGGTGGCCAGGGTGACCAGCATCCCCGACTGTCTGGCCCGGGCAATGGCGTTAGCAACACGGGGACTAATCTCGCCGCGGCTGGTGAGAATGGTCCCGTCAATATCAACAGCCAGAAGCTTGTACCAGGTCATGCCAACCCCTCCTGACGTTCGTCTCAAAGCACGGGGCCGGAGCGCCAGCAGCTCACCCCCACTGTGCCAAGAAAGTAGGCCACAAACCCGGCCGTACTGCGCTGAGCCCGGGGCAGCAGGTCCGAAATCGCCGCATGGACCCTCTGGCGGTCAAAGGCGGCGGTCACGCAGTGGGAATAGTGCTGGCGGGTGTACCAGGCATTCATGGCCACCCAGCCTTCCGGGGTCGTCGCCAGACCGTAGAGCCCGCCGTCATGCACCACAAAGCGGTGGCGGTGGTGCCGGGCGTACTCCTCAAACCGCTTATGCCCGGCGAACACCTTGGCGGCAGCGTGGTGGGGAACACAGAGATCCTGCACCAGATGGGAGGCGGCCCCCAGATAGAAACTGGCTTGTCGCAAATCCCATTCGGCGTGGTGCCGGACGGCCAGGTCCCAGTACTGCCGCAGGATCTGCGGTGCACTGGGCCATCCGCCCAAGCCCCTTCCGGTTTCCGGGTCGTACATGTGCCCGATATTCTTCCAGCCGGAGTCCGCCCAGTCGCAACCCTCCATGAAGGCTTCAAGGTACTGGCCAAGCCAGAGCGCCTCTCTGTGCCTGCCGTCGGCCTTCAGAATGACAGGCACCTGCCGGTTGATGAAGCCGTGCGTGGGGCTGACCTTGTCCACAAAGTGCTGAAGCGGGATCGCGGCTGAGACAAGCAGCTTGAGCACTGGTACGGCCCCTTTCGTTCTGGTTTGCTGCTCTAAACGTACCTCCAACGGATTGCGCAGCAGTTATCACCAAGTGAAGAGGTCGTTAGGGCTCCATGGAAATGTGATGAACCCCGGCCGTCCACCAGGGGACAACCGGGGTCCAGGTTCAAGGTTATAGCACAAAACGGTGACCGAGGCTTCTCAGCTCCTCTGCCATGGCGGAGAGTTTCTCGGCCGAGGTGCTGACCGAGGTCACGGACTGTTCCACGCCCAGGGCTTGGGACAACACTTCGCCGGCCAGGGAGCGCGTATGGCCGATCGATGCGGCGAGGCCACCACGGTCTCCGTGATATGTACGGCGTTGCCATGCATTTGCGTGGCGGCTGCCAGGTTCTCCTCGGCCACGGCTGATGTGGTCTGAAGGGACTGGCTGGCCTCGGTCGTACGGGACGCGATCGACTGACCGCCTTCCGCCATGCCCCGGGCCTGGGCTGCCAGTCCAACGGCGCCAGCCATCGCCATGATCAGGAAGAGCGTCATGAACCCTGCCATTAACCGTCTGCCGATTGACTGCTTCATGACAAACCACAACTCCGCGCCGTGTTTTCCCACTGGGGACCACTATAATGGATGGAGGTTGCCGCAGGATTGAGCCGCAATGATGAGTGCGTTAAGCCCTCCCCAGTGCCGCACCGAACACTCGGCAGTCACCCCGTCGGTGAGTATAGGCTATCCCGCCGGATACGGGAAAGTCGCCTGCCGCACCGCCTGAGCAAAGAGATCGACATCGGGCATGCCCAAATCACGGGCAATCCGGATCGACGCCTCCACATCGTAGGCAACCCGCCGAATTTGCGAACAGAAGCGCCCCTCGTCAATGTCGATGACTGCGTAACTGGCCCGGTTGTCCCCGTCAAATGATAGACCAACACTGCCGATGTTCACCACCGTCAGCCCATTCGCTGTGCGGACGAACGGATGGTGCATGTGACCGAACAGGACAAGCTGTGTGCTGTCATCGACCCGCAGCCGGGACAGTTCCTCGTTCGACGCCCAGGGCCAGGTGTATTGACCGAGCGAGCCCGGTGCCGCATGGTACATCTCCATATGGACGCCACCCAGGCAGATGGATGCCCCAACTGGCAGATTGGCCAGCCATTCTCGATCCTCCCCGGACAAGTGGCCACAGGTGTACGCAACGTCCCTGAGCAACAGCTCTTCCTTGGCTGTCTTTGGGGTCCAACCCGGCGCCGGCCAGCCGGAACAGCGGTGGTCGTAGTTCCCTCTCACCGTCAGCCGGGGCTTGAGCGAGCGAAGCATTTCAACACATTCCTGAGGCTGAGGACCACGCATAACGACATCACCCAAGCAGACGACAACATCGGGACTTTGTGCTCGAAGATCGTTGATGACTGCCTCGAAGGCCACGGCGTTGCCGTGCATGTCTGAGATGGCTGCCAGCCGCATGAGAGGACTCCTTCGCTTGGGTCTGATTGGGGTATGGCAAAAGTATAGGCGAATGTACGTTCGTGAGCAATCGTGTTTCATGAAATGGTCATACCCGAGTATATTGACAACTTTCCCTTTCGCAGGTATCCTCAGGGAGGAATGCACGGCATAGCCGCGCTGACCTCTTCCCACAAGAGATGCAAGCAGGCCGCAGCCCTGGATGGGTTGCGGCCTTTTCGTGCTCTCAGGACAGGAGTGAACCCTGATGCGTACCCAGACCGATCTACTTCTCCACTACCTGCGGCCGCGCTGGCCGGCCCTGCTTCTGCTCCTCCTTGCCCTGGCCGGGACCACGGTGCTCCAACTCCTGGTCCCCCGGGTGCTGGGCCGCTTCATGGACGAGGCGCTCGGCCGCGCCGGCGCCCCCTTCCTGGTCACCTTGGCCCTGACCTACATAGGCCTGGCGACGGGCAGACAACTGCTCTCCCTGGCCAGCACCTACCTGGGCCAGAACCTTGCCTGGGAAGCGACGAACGACCTGCGGGGCGACCTCTTCGACCACGTTCTCCGCCTGGGCCTGCCCTTCCACAACCGGCGGACGCCAGGTGAACTGATCGAGCGTATCGACGGGGACGTAGGGGCGCTCTCGGGCTTCCTCTCGCAGTTCAGCGTGGCGATCCTTGGCAACCTGCTCCTGCTGCTGGGCGTGCTGGGCGTCCTCTTTCAGACCGACTGGCGCATCGGGCTTGCCTTCGTCCTCTTTACCCCGATTACCCTGCTCGTCTTCCGTCTCTCCCGAGGGATGACGGTTTCGGCGTACAAGCAGGGCAGCGAAGCCCAGGCGCGGCTGATGGGCTATATCGAAGAGCGCCTGGGTGGTCTGGCCGACATCCGGGCCAACGGAGCCGGCGAGGATGTGATGCAGGGCCTCTTCCGCCTGGGGCGGGAGCGGCTGAGGACCCGGGTCCGGTCCTTCTTGATGTACGCCCTGCGCTGGTCCGTCACCCACGCCACCATCACCGTGGGCAATCTCATGGCGCTGGGGTTGGGCACGGTGCTCTTCTTCCAGGGCAAGATCTCGCTGGGCACGGTCTACCTGATCTACGGCTACATCGACCTGCTGCTGACGCCGCTGCAGGCGATCTCCGAGCAGATGCAGGACCTGCAGAAGGCTGCCGCCGGTGCGGAACGGGTGCTGGAGCTCTTTGCCCTGCAGTCCGAACCCGGAGCGCCCACCGGCGACTTGAAACCCCTGCCCTACACCGGGCCGCTGGCTGTCGAGCTGAATGGCCTCACCTTCCGCTATGACGAATCGACCCTGGCGCTGGATGGCGTCAGCCTCAGCCTCGCGCCCGGCCAGACCCTGGGCGTCATCGGGCGGACGGGCAGCGGCAAGTCGACGCTCGCCCGCCTGCTGGTCCGGTTCTACGTCCCGTCCGCGGGCGAAATCCGGGTCGGCGGGCGAGAACTCCGGACCGTCGCACCGCACGACCTGCGCAGCCGGGTCGCCCTGGTCACACAGGAAGTGCAGCTATTCCAGGCCACGGTGCGGGAGAACGTGACGATGTTCGACCCGACCATCGACGACGCACAGATCGAGGCGGCGCTCGAGGAGGTGGGGCTGGGCGACTGGCTCAGCGCCCAGCCGGACGGCCTGGACACCCGGCTCGCCTCCGGCGGCGCCGGCCTCTCCGCCGGGCAGGCCCAGTTGCTGGCCTTTGCCCGGGTCCTGCTGCGCGATCCCGGCCTGATCATCCTGGACGAGGCCTCCTCACGCCTCGACCCCGCTACCGAGCAGGTGCTGGACAGCGCCATGACCCGCCTGCTCCGGGGCCGGACGGCAATCCTGATCGCCCACCGGCTGGCTACGCTGGAGCGGGTCGATCAGATCCTGGTGCTCGAGGCCGGCCAGGCGCTGGAGCAGGGCGCCCGGGAAGCGCTGGCCGCCGATTCCGATTCCCACTATGCCCGGCTGCTCCGAGCCGGCATGGAGGAGGTGCTGGCATGAAAACCGTCCGCCAACTGTTGCATCTGATCGGCTACAGCCCGGCGCTGTTCGTCTGGTCGCTGATCACCTACCTTGGCTTCTTCGCCTTCCCGCTGCTGGTCGCCGTCTTCACCAGCCGCCTCTTTGATCTCCTCTCGGGCAAGGCCGTGGCCGGGCTGAACGCCTGGACCCTGCTCGCCCTCATCGCTGCGGCTGAAATCGGGCGGATCGTCTCTCAGCTCACCTCGCTGCCCATCTTTGCCCGGTTCGTCAGTAGCGGTCAGGGCCTGCTGCGGGCTAATATGCTGCGCAGCCTTCTGTTCGGGCGCCCGCGGCCCCTGCCTGTCTCCCCGGGCGAAGCGGTCAGCCGGTTCGGGGCGGATGTGGAGATGCCCCTGGAAGCGCTAGACGACTGGATCGACGCGGGCGGGACGATCATCTACCTGTCCTTCGCATTCGGCCTCTTCTTCGTGACGGACTGGCGGATGGGGCTGGTCGTCGCCTTGCTGGGCGCGGTCATCGTGCTGACGATCCGGTTGATGTACACCCGGCTCGACCAGAGCTACGCCGCCACCCGGCAAGCGACCGAGGCGACCACCGGCTTGCTCGGCGAGGTGCTGGGCGGCATTCAGGCCGTCAAAATCGCCGGGGCCGAGGCCCGTGTGGGCGCCCGGTTCCGTGACCTGGGCCAGCGGCGCCGCCAGGCGGAGGTCCGCCACGCCCTGACCCAGTTCCTGACCAACTCGTTCATCTTCGAGAATGTAGCGAACCTGATCATCGGGCTGATTCTCGTGCTGGCGGCCTACGCACTGCAGGATCGCGGCCTTACGGTCGGCGACCTTTCGCTCTTCCTGGTGACGATGCCCCGCTTCGTCGGGCGGCTCAGCTTTGTGGGCCGGCTGATCGCCACGGTTCGGAAGGCCGGCATCTCCATCAGCCGGATGGCCGAACTGGTCGATGGTGGGGAGGAGGAGCTGCTGACGCACCGCCCCACCTTCCTGAACGCCGACCCGCCGCCCATCCACGCTAGTCGGGCGGATGCGCCCTTCACCGGGCTGACAGTCCGGCGACTCACCTACACCCACCCGGACGGAAAGCCCGGCGTGACGGACGTCGACCTCGATGTGGAACCCGGCACCCTGACCGTGATTACGGGGCGCATCGGCTCGGGCAAGTCGACGCTACTGCGAGCCTTGCTCGGCCAGGTGACGCCCCAGGCCGGGGAGACCCGGTGGAACGGCGCCCCGGTCACATCTCCCGCCGATTTCTTGACCCCGCCCCGCACGGCCTACACGCCGCAGGTACCCCGACTCTTCAGCGGTCCCCTGCGTGATAACGTATTGATGAGCCTGCCTGAGGGGGAAGTCGACCTGGCGGGCGCCCTACATAAGGCGGTCCTGGAGCCCGACCTGGCCGCCATGGCGGCCGGCGTGGAGACGGTCATCGGCCCGAAGGGCGCCCGCCTCTCGGGCGGGCAGGTGCAGCGGGTCGCCGCCGCCCGCATGCTGGTGCGGCAGCCGCAGCTCCTGGTGGTCGACGACCTCTCCAGCGCGCTGGATGTGGAGACTGAGGCGGCGCTGTGGGATCGGGTTCTGGCAGACCCCGGGACGAGTTGTCTGGCGGTCTCGCACCGCCCGGCGGTACTGCGGCGGGCTGACCGAATTCTGGTGCTCAAAGAAGGGCGCGTCGAGGCCGACGGGACGCTGGCGGAACTGCTGGAGCGGTCGCCGGAGTTCCAGGCCCTGTGGGCGGCCGAAGAGGGAGTCGCACAATGATAAACTCCTCACCTACTTCGCACCCATTTCTGAGCACCAAGGTGAGCGCCCCTCTGCCTCGCTCCGGCTGCATCTCCCGATCACGGTTGCATGAGCAACTGCGCAATGGGAGCTCCGGCCCCTTGACTCTGGTGGCGGCCCCGGCGGGGTTCGGCAAGACCACGCTGGTCCGTGAATGGCTCTCCGGGCGGGGGCAGCCCACAGCATGGCTTTCGCTGGATGCCGGCGATAACGACCCTGCCCGCTTCTGGTCCTATGTCATCGCGGCCCTGCAAACCGTACACCCCGGCATTGGCGATGCCGCACTGGCGGCGTTCGCATCCCCGTAGCCGGCGCCGCTCCAGGCGGTGCTGACACTGCTCCTCAACGAGCTGGCACAGGCGCAGGACCAGATCATCCTGGTGCTGGACGATTACCATGCGATCTCGGCGCAGCCCATCCATGACAGCGTCAGCTTTGTTCTGGAGCATCTCCCCGGGTCTTTACATCTCGTGATTCTGACACGGGCTGACCCTCCGCTGGGCCTGGCCCGCCTCCGGGCGCGTGGACAGCTCGTAGAGATCAGGGCCGCCGACCTGCGCTTCACACCGGTCGAGACGGCGGAGTTTCTCCGCACGACCATGCAACTGTCGCTTTCGGACAGCGAGGTTCTGCAAATCGGAACCCGGACGGAAGGCTGGGCTGCCGGCCTGCAACTGGCGGCGCTGTCGCTAAAGCGGGAGGCCCACCCGGGTCAGTTCATCGCAGCTTTCACCGGCAGCCACCGCTTCGTGCTGGACTTCCTGTCGGAGGAAGTGATCAGCCGCCAGCCCACGGCCGTGCAGGAGTTCCTGCTGTACACCTCCGTGCTCGACCGCCTCACGGGACCGCTCTGCGATGCCGTTACCAACCGCTTGGGCAGCGCAGAGATGCTGGCCCGGTTGGAGCGGGAGGATCTCTTCCTGGTGCCTATCGACCCCCAAGGCGTCTGGTTCCGCTACCACCACCTGTTTGCGGACGTCCTTCGGGCGCGCCTGCGGCAGGTTCATCCCGACCTGGAGAAGGTCTTGCATGGGCGCGCCGCCGAGTGGTATGAGCGGAACGGCTTCATCCGCGAGGCGATCCCACACGCTGCAGCTGCCGGCGATGCCGACCGGGCCGCACGGCTCCTGGAGCGGTGGGCGCCCGACCTCCTCGGCGGCGGCGAGACCGCCACGCTCATCCACCAGATCGAAGCGTTGCCCGAAGCGACCGTCCAGAGCCGCCCGTGGCTCCTGGTCTACGGGGCTTGGGCCAGGGTGATGATGGGCCAGCATGCCCAGGCTGAACCCGCCCTGCGGCAGGCACAGCAGGCGGCAGAGCAGGGCGATGTGATCGAGCCCCGGCACCTCCTCGGCTATATCGCCACCATCGCCGCGTACCGGGCCGCCGTTCATGGTCAGGCAGCCCTCGCCGTCGCCGAAGGCCACAAGGCCCTGGACCTACTTTCGCCGCATGACGCTCTGGTCCGCTGCGTGGTGGCCTACATCCTTGGAGGGCTGCACATCGGCAGCGGGGACTTCACCCGCGCCCACGAAGCCTGTGCCGTGGCGAGCCGGTCTGCCCGGGCCGCCGGCAACATCCACGTCGCTGTGCCGGCTGCGGCGGCCCTTGCGGAGACCTGCCTTGCGCAGGGGCGTCTCCGAGAGGCGGCAGAGCACTATCAAGAGGCGCTGACCTGGCTGGACAGCCAGGGCCGCTACCCTTGGCCGGTCCGGGGCCGTCTCCTGCTCGGCCTGGGCGATATCCGCCGGGAGTGCAATGAGCTTGACGGGGCCGAGTCCCTGATGACGGAGGGCCTGGCTGGAATCGAGCGGTGGGGCAATCCTGAGGCGCTCCTGTACGGGTACGCGGCCATGGTCCGGCTCTATCTGGCCAGGCAGGACCTGGGCCGGGCCGCCGGCTGTGTGGAGAAGGCCCTTCGCTACAGCCAGGAGCGGGCAGTCTCCCCGATGGCCCGGTTGGAACTGACCGCGGCGCACGTCCAGTTCCTGCTGGAACGGGGCGCCGCCCCTGAAGCGGAGGCGCTGCTACAGCAGGTCGACCAGGCGGCAGAGTCCACACCGTACTTGCGGGAGCGGGCGGACATCTCCCGCATTCGCCTGGAGATTGCCCTCGGACGGCCGGAGGAGGCCACGCGCCGACTGGGTGCGCTGGCGGCAGAGGCCGAGCGGACCGGACGAACCGGACATCTCCTGCAGATGCAGGTTCTCGCGGCGGCCGCACTGGAGGCCCAGGGCGATCGGGCCCGAGCCATCCGAGTCCTGGCGCAGTGTCTCAAGGCTGCCCAGCCGGAAGGCTACGTGCGGCTCATTGTCGATGAGGGCGCCCGGATTGCGGCGCCCTTGGCTGAGATCTACCGGGAGTGGCGGGCCCTCGACATGGGCGCCTGCGTTCCCTACATCCAAAAGCTGCTGGCGGTCCTGCGGACCCCTGTCGCCGAGGACCTGGTGGAACCCCCCAGCGGGCGCGAACTGGACGTACTGCGCTTGATCGCCGCAGGCTGTACGAATCAGGAGATCGCAGCCCGGCTTTTCATCGCAGAGTCGACCGTCAAGCGCCACATCTCCAACCTGTACGGGAAGCTGGGCGTCACGCATCGCACGGAGGTCTTGGTCAGAGCCCGTGAACTGGGGCTGCTGTAATTACAACCCCCGCTACACCCTTCGTATGAGCCCCATCCCACCTGGCGGGTCGTATCCTCATCAGGGAGGTGATCGGATGTGCCCGGCTTCGAGTGCATCCACAGGGGGCTACGCGATCACGGTGAGGGGATGCGTTGATGAGCGATGGGCCCGCTGGTTCGACGGCGTGACGGTCATCAACCACGAGAACGGGCAGGCAACCCTGATCGCGCCCGGTGCTGATCAGGCCGCCTTGCATGGGCTGCTCACCTGCCTTCGGGACCTCAACGTGACCCTGGAATCCGTCACCCGGTTCCCCACTGTGGGGCGTTACAAGGAGATGTGAACCATGAACCTCGACGGCTTCTTCCTAGCCCTTGGTGTATTCCCGACGGTAGCGTTCATTGTGGGCCTTGTCACCGGGATCTTGTCGAATCGATACTGGGCGGGCGCCGTTGGCGGCGCTGTCACCACCCTGGTTCTGACCGTCACTGTCGCTAACGACAGTCTATTGGCTTGGCTACCTATACACGCAGCGATTGGTTTCATCAGCGGCGCCCTGGGGTGCTTTGGCAGGCGTGCGGTGACACGCTGGCGGCGGCCACACAAATGACGGCATCCGCAACGAAAGCAGGTTAGAGCAATGCCTATTACCTATCGTCCCATCGCATCTGATATCGACATCCCTCGTATGGCCGAGATCTGGAACGCTCATATTCCCGGCACCACCAGCGTCGACGCCCTGACCCGAAACGAAGGGCGCTTCCCGAAGGAGTGGCCCATGCAGAGGATCGCTGCCGTTGATGAGACGGACCGGCTGTTGGGGTGGAGCGTGGCCCTGCATGTGCCCATGGCGGGGGCCGGGCGCTGGCAAATGCGAGTGACCGTCGATCCGCAGCAGCAGCGGCAGGGCATCGGGGCTCGGCTGTATGATGATGCCCTCCGCTTCGCCTCCCAGCACGGGGCCACCCGCCTCGACGCCTCCGTGCCAGATTCCCTGCCACAAGGCCTGCGCTTTGCCGAGGCTCATGGCTTCCGGGTGGACCGGCATCTCTATGGGTCGGTGCTTGATCTGGAGGGCTTCGATGAGGCGGCCTTCGCCGGCCAGAGCGAGGTGGAGGGCATCCGGATTACGACGTTGGCGGAGCTCGGGGACACGCCCGAGGCCCGGCACCAACTCTGGGCGCTGGAGATGCAGCTGAACGCCGACGTGCCCGGCTACGCCAGCCAGGGGTTTGCGATCCCGTACGAGCGGTACGCTCAATTGGTCTTCGAGCAGCCCTGGTACCAGGCCGATTTGCAGTTTCTGGCCCTGGACGGAAACACATGGGTGGGTATGGCCTCCCTCCGCCCGGGCGAAGAGGGCGGGCGCCGCTTCATCTATCACAACATGACCGGGGTGGTCGCGGGCTGCCGCGGTCGGCATATCGCCCTGGCTCTGAAGCTGGCGGCGGTCCGCTGCGCTCGGCGCCATGGCGTAAGCGAACTGCGGACCAAGAACGATTCCGGGAACATCCCCATGGTCGCCCTCAATCGGAAACTCGGCTTCCAGCCCCGACCCGGCGAGTACCAGCTGATCAACGAGTTGGGGTAAGTGGAAGTGCCCCGTTGATAGTTCTTTCTGGGCATGACGCCCGTGCCTGTGATTGATAGACTGAGGCCGAAGTACGTCTCGGAGGTTAGCGCCATGCTCAAACGGTACCCGCTCGCCGCCTTTTTCGCCCTTGCCTATGCGCTCACCTGGTCCGCCTGGTTACCGCTTGCATTACGCGGGCCGGTCTACGGCGACCGCCTGTCCTACCTGCATTTCCTGGGAAGCTTAGGGCCTCTGGTGTCCGCCTTCGTCATGACGGGGCTGGTGTCGGGCCGGTCCGGCGTTCGGGAACTGCTCGGGCGAGTTTTCCAGTGGCGAGTCCCGCTGGGCTGGCACCTGTTGGCGTGGTTCGGTCCCGCCGTACTCTATGGAATCGCAGCCGTGGTGGTGCGGTTTGTGTGGCTTCCGTGGCCCAAGCTCGGTCAGTTCGGCCATTCGGAGGAGTTCGCCCAGTTGGCCGTGCCGGTGTACTGGATGCTTAGCCTCATCTGCTACGGGTTCGGGGAAGAGGTAGGCTGGCGTGGCTTTGCGCTCCCCCACCTGCAGCGGAAGTACAGCGCACTGACGTGTGCCGTGATCATGAGCGTGTTCTGGGCGCTGTGGCATCTGCCGGTCTTTGCGTTCAGCGCAGGCATGTCGCAGATGGGGCCGGGAGAGATCGTCGGGTGGTACTTGAGCCTGTTGACGGGCACTGTGTTGCTGTCGTGGATGTACAACGGGGCCGGCGGTAGCGTCCTGATCGTTGCTGTGTTCCACGCCACGCTGGATATCGCAATGACCTCACCCTCGCCGGGAACCCTGTCGACCGTAATGGGAGCGATGCTCACGATCTGCGGTGTCTTCTCCATCGGGGCGATACGTGGAAGGAATCGGTCATGACGGGGACCCGCCCGCTCACGCCAACGGATACAAAAATGGATCGGGCATTTCGTGTCACAAATCCCGCTCGTCGACAGTCTTACACCTAGACGCATCGAGAGGGTGATTCATGTGCAGCGGCTCAAGCGGTCCGTGGTCCTGCTTTGCACGGTCCTCATTGTCTCCTCCAGCGCGTCGGCCGTCAGCGGTCCGGCGGGATTTGCTGACATGGCCGGCCACTGGGCTCAAGCCACCGTAGAGGCCGCCACGCAGGCGGGGTTAGTCAACGGTTACCCCGACGGGAATTATCGCCCGGATGAGCCGGTCACCAGAGCGCAGTTTGTCAAACTGATGGTCCAGGTGCGCGGGCTGGCGCCCCAGCCCGGCGATGGCGGGCTGTCAGGCGTGGAGGGGCACTGGCTGGCCGAACAGGGCTACATCCAGCCAGCGGTGGACGCTGGCCTCGTCGAGCCCACTGACTATGGTCAGCTCGACCTGCAGCCGGACGTGTACCTGACCAGGCAGGAGGCGGCCGTGTTCGCCGTGCGGGCGATGAACCGGCTCGGCGCCGCCCTGACGCTCCACGGCGCTTCGCTGCCCTACGAGGATGAGGTGGCGGACTGGACCACGGGCTACTTGGCGGCAGCCAGCTCGACCGGGGTGATGAACGGTTATCCCAACATGACATTTGGCCCACAGAAACTCGTGACTCGTGCCGAGGCGGCGGCCATCGCCCTGCGGGTGCAGGCAGCCTACAAGGCCGAGGAGGTACCCGTCTGGGAGGCCAACAGTTGGCAGGTGACCACCCTACAGCACGCCGCAAGTCAGGTGGCAGCGTCACCCGACGGCACGCTCTACTGGGTTGAGCCCGGGGGCCAGGTCTGGCGGCAGCCGCGTGAGTCCCAACCAGAGCTGCTTGGCACAATCGAGAACTACGTGCCCGGGCCTCTGGCCGCTGCGCCGCAGGGGCTCTACTTCGCGCAGGGCGCCCGCATCCTGTTCCTGTCCACCGATGGCCGCACCAGCCAGGTGGCGGGCGGCGATCAACCCGGCTTCCGGGACGGTCCGGTTGGCCAGGCGCTCTTTCTTGGCATCAACGGCCTTTGCTCGGACGTGCGGGGGAACCTGTACGTGACCGAGGGGCATGATCCGGGCCGTGTCCGGCGGGTCGCCCCGTGGGGCCAAGTCTCCACGCTGGCCGGTCTCACGCCCCGGCAGGAGGCGGCGGTGGAGTTCGGCGGGGTCATGTACGGCCAGGCCGCCAGCCTGAACAGCGGCACCGAAGGACCCGGCTACCTGGTCCGCCTCAACCATCCGACCTCCTGCGCCGTGGGATCCGGCGGCCACCTCTTCGTGGTGGTGGAAGGCGGAAACATCCAGAAGATCACACCCGATGGGCAAGTCACCTGGGTGGCCGGCGGTCCCTGGGGCAGCGACGGCTCGGTGGTGGAGGCAGGGTTCGGCACCATCCGTAGCCTGGAAGCAGACCCCTGGGGAAACCTCTGGCTGCTGGACAGCTTTGAAAGGGTCCGCCGTCTCACGCCAGACGGACATGCCTACACCGTAGCGGGGGGCGGTGGCTCTGCCGTTCGGCTTCGGTGGCGCGACATGTACTATCCCAGCTTCGCCCCCGACCAGCGTCAAGTGGATGGCCTCGGGCCGGACGCCCGGTTCGAGGCGCCGAACTCGCTTGCCCTGACTGGCGGCGAGATCTACGTAACCGACCAGAACAAACTTCGGAAGGTGACGGGCCACACGGGGTGGTATCCGGCGGACAAGGCGGTGGTCCTGCAGCCCGCCACCGACGACCTGCAGTTCTTGGCCTTTTCGGAGGGCACCTTCCGACCAGGGCCGGCCAGGCTGTCCGTGGCGCTTTACGCCCCCGCAGAAGCCGTGGGCCTGAGGGCGGACGGGCACATGGTGACCGAGGTCCACCACCCGCTCTACACGCTGCGCTGGGATGCGCTGCCAGGCCAGCATCGCATTACCCCGATGGTCCGATGGCCTGATGGCCGGTGGGAACAGGCCAGCTCCCGGGCCGCTTTGGCCAGCGAGGAGGGAGGCGCCACCGACCGTGCCACACTGATCTCTCCTCGGCCCCGCTCCTGGCTGTCAGGTATCGTAGAGCTCAAGGCGATCAGCTACTGGCAGGAGGCCGTGCTGGAGGTGGACGGCCGGGAGGTAGCCCGGGGAAGCGGGCTGCTGTCCGCCGCCTGGGATACTACCAAGGTGTCTGATGGCTTCCATCGGGTCATCCTGCGAATGGGAGAAGCCGAGCCGGGCTTCGCTGAGGTCTACGTCGGCAATGGCGGATTTCCCCAGTATGAGCACGAAAGCAACGGCTTCGTGGCCTACTTCTTCGGCCAGCGCTACACGTACTCAGGCAAGGTCCTGCCTCAGACGATCGACAACACCGACGTCCTTCCCTTTCATGAGACAGCCAGGGCGCTCGGGTACAAGAGCTCATGGGACCCGTCCTCCCGCTTGCTGACCGTGAGCCGGGGCGCCCAGACCGCGACCCTGAACGTAGACACGGGGGAGACCACCGGGCTGAAGTGGCCGCAGAAGGCCGCCAAGGTGGTGCAGCAGGGCGACGAGTTCCTGGTGGACTGGCTCTTCTTTACCACCCTGACCGAGGCCCAGGGCATGGCAGACATAACGAATCAGATTGTGGTCTTCCGGCGCTGAATCTCAGACTATCTTCTGTATTGTTCATCATTGATGTAAACTATGTGTTAGTTGCATCATAATCAGGAGGGTCTGCATGATCCACGCCGGGTTCGTGATCGAAAATCCGATCACCCAGTCCCGAACCAAGGTCATCGAGAGTGACGTGGAAACCAAGGGGATGGGCTGGGTGCTTGAGGTGACGTGTGTCCCCAAGGCCGGGCCTGACATCGTCGACCACATCCACCTGGACTGGACGGAGACCTTCGAGATCCTGAGGGGCACTGCGCGTTACAAACTCGGCGGGGTCCAGAAGACGGCCTCCGCAGGGGACACGTTCACGGTCCTGCCGGGGCAGACGCACGTCCACCCCTGGAATGCCGGAGACAGCGAAATGGTGTACCGGCAGAGCAACACGTTTGCGCGCCGCTCTCCCGAGGCGGTTCAAGAGGTTCTCGGGGTGTTTGCGACCGTTGCGGGACTGGCCCGGGAGGGCAAGGTGAACAGCCGGGGGCTCGCGAAGAACCCACTGCAGCTCGCTGCCACGATGCGGACGTTGGTGAAGCACGGGGGTTACGACGCCAGCCTTCCGGTGGGCGTGCAGCGACTGTTAGCAGGCACCCTCGGGCGACTGGCTGAGTGGCTTGGCTACAAAGGTGTCGATCCTCACTACGCCCGGTCATAGCGGAAACGGCCCAGGAGGCTCCCCTCCTGGGCCATCTTTGTGCAGCTTTGGAAACTGTCCACCCGCAACCAGCGTCCAAACGGGTAACAGTACTTGCGGGGGGTTGATGATGCGAAAGTGGACGTACCTCTTCGCCTTTCTAGTCACACTCGTGGTGGTTGCTTCGGCTAATGCAGGGCCGGCGGACCCCTTCTCAGACCTGGGCGCCCACTGGTCCCGTGCCAACGTGGCCAAGGCGGTTGCGGACGGGTACGTCAACGGCTATCCTGACGGCACCTTCCGGCCCGACGCCACCATATCTCGAGCCGAGGCGCTTAAGCTTCTAAGTGGGGCTGGTGGGGTCCGGCCCGATTCCGGCGCCGGCATCTGGTTCGCGGACACCAGCGCCAACCACTGGATCGTCCGGCAGGGGTACCTGCAGGGCGCCCGCAACTACGGGCTCACCCTCACTACCAACGACGTGGGTTTCCGCCCAGACGACGCCGCCACCCGGATGGAGGTGCTGGTCTGGGCGCTGGAGGTGCTGGGCGCCCCATACTCTGTGCCGCCCGAATCCACGGAGCCGCTGCCCTTCCAGGATGAGATCCCAGAGGCGGCCAGGCGTTACATCAAGGCGGGGCTGGAACTGGGACTCGTAACCGGTTACCCCGACAATACGTTTGGGCCCTACCACCTGGTGAGCCGGGCGGAGGCGGTCGTCATCGCCGAGCGAGTCCGGGGCCGCATGAATGCAGGGGACAACGCATCACTGCGACTGGTCCTGAACGGGGCACCCATGCCCGGCCTGACCCTTGCGGAGCGCGAGGGTTGGATTTTCGCGCCGGCCCGCCACCTATACGACGCAGGCGACTGGATGATCTCTGGCCAAAACCTCTGGGTCACGCCCGCAAACGACCATGTCCAGCTGATCTCCAGCATCCTTGGGGTCTCTGCTGGCAGCAAACAGGCCCGCCTGCTCCCTCTCGCTCCCCTGCAGGCTTCCGATATGGACCTGCCGGCCCTTCCATACATGCGGCTGGGCGAGGTGATGCTCCCCGTCGCACCAGCAAGCGGCGGCAGGGCGCCTATCCCGTATGGGGAAGCGGCGTACGCCCCGGACAGCCGGACCGTGACCGTCACCTACACACAGGATTGGCCGGGGTACCATTTCCCATCGGCGTCAGAGCTGTCGGTGCCCATCCGTTCCACGCCTGCGCCCATGGTCGATCCTCTGGGCACTGAATTCTTCGCCGAGTATAGCTACTTGGAGGACGAGTATGGCAACCAGTTTAGGCCCAGGGTCAAGCCGACCATGACCCTGTCGGTCGACCCGGTCTCGCCTCTCCGTTTCCGGGACAGCGCGGGAAATCCGACCTTGACCCGGTTCGTGAGCGGACCGGAGAACAACTGGGCTGGCGCCCGACTTACCTCCCTGCCTGATCCTCAGGTCGGCACCTACCATCTGCAGATCAGCCTGCCACCGTATGCATCAGCGGTACAAGCCATCGAGGTCAGAGATGATGCTGTGCGGTCGGTGAGGGGGGAGCCGCAAGGTGAGTGGAGGGCAGGCCAGGAGGCCATCCTCAAGGTGTACGTGTTGAACCGGAGCGGGCAGGTGGATACCGGGTTCTCCGACCTGCTCTCCAACGATGCCGTTACGGTCTTCGTAAACGGGCCCGACGATCAGCAGTTAATCGCCTCCCCGGTCGTCATCACGCGCCGGCTGGGCATGGCGACGGTGCATGAGCTCCTATTCGAACAGGGGCAGGCCTCGTTCACGTTCACGCCGCCTGTGCCCGGGCAATATCAGGTGGTGGTGCGGCCCAACCGGCAGCCGCTAAGAGACGCCGCCCTATACACCTTCGACGTGCTACCATAGATCTCAGCATCGCTGGTGAAGGCGTTTCAGACCGTGGCAGACGATCTCCCTTACGTCGACGCCGGCCTTGATAAGTTCCTCTTCATGTTGCCAAAGCGCTACCTGAACGACCCCCAGCTTTGGCAGCAGGTGATGGAACCAACCAGGTCGGGCCCCATCGGGCTCAACCTGATCGGCGGCATGCATCGGAGCATCGCAGCCCTGGCAGGGGCCGGGAACAACGTGGTGGCCGACCATGTGCTGGTGGACCCCCGGTGGCTCCGGGATTGCGCCGAGGTCCTGGACACCTCCACCTGCACCGCCGAGGACGGCGCCCGCCAGTTGAAGGCGTTTGTAGATAGCAGGCCGAAACCCAGGGCCTTCCGTCTCCTCCGCACGCAATAAGGGGCCGTCCCAAAAGCAGATTGATCTGCGTGGGACGGCCCATTCTCCCCCGACGAGAACCAGGAAATATTCAGTTCTGCATAGGCTCGGAAACGTTTTGGAACGGGACCCGCGCCCGCAAACCCGCAATGCACCGTTCACAATGTTTCCGAGACTGTCGATCGAAGCCTGAAACCCGCAATCCTTCGTCGCACACGTGGTTCTCCGAAACAAACTGGACAGGATTTGTGCCCTTTTCGGTTCAAGCGTACTTCCAAAAAATCTCGGAGCGTAGAAGCGGGACCGGGGCCGTCCCAAGTCAGCTTCACTGACTTCTGGGACGGCCCCATCATCTACTTCGTCACCTTAACCGGGATCGCGATCCGAGCCTCCCAGGCGCCGTCCTTCGGACTGAAGTCGCCCAGCTCCAGCCGGTAGGTGCCGGCGGGCGCCGTGTGCGTCAGCTCGATGCTGAAGGAGCCCCAGTCGAAGCAGCAGGCGCCGGCGGTGGTGCGGGCCCTGGCGACCTCCTTGCCCTCTGCATCCAGCAGCCGGGCGACGACGTTAGCCTCGAACAGGTGCCGGGCATAGCCCGTAACCGAGATGGTGCCGGACACGTTCTGGTTGGCGGTCGGCGTGATCACTGCGATGTCGCCGGCCAGCTTCGCCTCGCCCAGCTTGCCCGGATTGGCCAACGTCGGGAGCGAGTCGGGCGCCGTATACTTGCTCGCCTTGCCCACCGGCGCAGTCTTCCACTGGAAGACCACCGGCAGCCCGGCGTCGGGGCCCGAGACCGAGGCGATCGCGACCCGCTCGGAGCCCTGCTCGACCACATAGACCACCAGCTTGCCATTCTTGGCCGCCACCGAGTCGATCTGCACGGCGCCCTCTTCCACGGAGGCCAGCAGATAGGTCCGCTCACCGGTCGCCTTGCTCACGCCGATCGTGGTCGACGTGTAGTTGTTCGCCCAGGTCTTAACCGCAGCCGGCAGGCCAGCCAGGGTGTGCCGGACCAGCGGGTCCAGCGCCTGGACCGTCCAGATGCCCGTGCCCTGCGAGACCTTGTTCTGGGCCAGGGTGAAGGCGTAGACGTTGCCGCCCCGGGTCACCTGGACGGTGGCGGAGGCGCCCTGCTGGGTCACCTTGGCGCCCTGAAGCTCTGCTGCGGTGAAGCCGAACATCCGGCCCTCCCACTGGGCGACCTTGGTGGGATCCGCCCGCCAGGTCTCCAGCCCCTGATCATGCCGCCCCTGCAGATACTTGACCCGCTCGGGGTTGGCCATAACCGGATAGAGATAAAGCCCACGATCCATCAGGCTGAGCGTGATGCCGCCTAGGTCGCCGCCCGGCTGCCCCTCAATCAGCACCTGGACCTTCTCAATCCCTTCAATATCAGTGAGGCTCAGCCGGAGCGCATTCAGCGCTGCGGTGACGCCGGCGGTGCCCTGGATGGTGCGCAGCTCATTGCTCAGGTTGACCCTGGCCGTGCCACCTTCAACCTTGACCGGCTCCAGCAGCTTCACGCCGGCCGGGAAGACCTTCCGCAGGTTCGGATCGGACGGCCCGGCGATCAGCTCTCGGACCACCTGGGTCGCCAGTTCGGCCCCGGAGGCCTGCGGCACCTGCCTGAGCTCCGGGATCAGATGCTGGGCCTGCCAATCCGAGAAATAGACCGAGGCGGCCTGGCTGGCTACCGGGGGCTTTACATCCACCACGGGGGGAACCGGCGCCTCGCCGGGCGGGGGCGTTTCGGGCTGGGCGAGACCGGTGCATCCGGCCACCGCCATGGCGAGCGATAGCAGCAGCGGGATGGCCCGTGCGAAGGGGCGCCGACCGATTCGGACTGTCATGTGGGTGAGCTCCTTTCATTTAAGGATCTGATTAGGAGTCTACGGTCAACCTGTGACTTACCCATGACGAGTTGTTACGAAAGTGTGACGCACAGGTTATAGCGGCAGGGTAAATCGGAACTGACTGCCCTGGCCCGGCTGCGACTCGACGTTAATGTGACCACCAAGCAGTGCGGCGGCCTCCCCAGCGATCGCCAGACCCAGGCCGGCGCCGCCGGTCGCCCGGGCCCGCGCCTTGTCCACCCGGTAGAACCGCTCGAAGATGTGCGCCTGCTCCTCCTCGGCGATACCAATCCCCGTATCCGTGACGGTGAACGTAGCAGCGGCCCCAGCGCTAGAGAGCTCCACTTGCACCCGGCCGCCCCGCGGCGTGTACTTGAGCCCGTTCTCCACCAGATTGCCGAGGATGGTCTCCAGCAAATACGCATCGGCACGGGCCACGACCGGATCCCCGGGGACGAGACACAGTGCCACACCTCGCTCAACGGACAGCGGCTCCAGGGCGTGCACGATCTCCTCGGCTACCTGCCGCAGATCGAGCGCCTCCATCGAGACATCCCGGTCTCGCGCCTCGCTCCGCAGATCCAGACGGGCCAGCTCCAGCAGCCGGTTGACCAGCCGGCCGGCCCGGTCACACTCCAGGACGATATCGGCCAGATGTTCCTTATAGATGGCGATATCGCCCCGCCGGTCAGTCAGCAGCGCGTCGGCCAGCGCCCGAATCGAGGCGACCGGCGTGCGCAGCTCATGGGAGGCATCCGCCACAAAGGCCCGCCGCTGATGATCCAGGCGCCCGAGTTCGGCCGACATCCGGTTGAAACCGTCGCCGAGGTCCAGCAGTTCCTGGCTGCCCCCCGGCTCCACCCGGGTGTCGAGATGTCCCCGTGCCAGCCGGGAGACCGCCCCGCTCAGGCGGACCAGCGGCCGGGAGAGATGTCGGGCAAGCAGAATGCCCAACAGAACCGCCAGGACCTCCATGCCGCCGGCCACGAGCATGAGCTGCCGCTGCAGCTGAAGCTGGGACGCCCGGACCGCCGAGATGTCCGCCGACACCAGCACGGCGCCGAGCGGTTCGTCATCACGGAGGACAGGGACCCCGCCGTACATCACCCATTCGCCCCCCGGCAGCCGCCGGGTCCCTGTGAGCGCACGACCGCCAAGTGCCGACGCAACCTCCGGATGGGTCAGGGCTGTGCCCTGCAACGGCGAGGGGTTGGCGATGTCGGCCACCACCACGCCGTCGCGCCCTACCACCACCGGCCGGATGCCGCTCTGCTGGTAGAACCGATAGAGCGACAACGTGAGAGTCCCGCCCGGGCTCTCCCACTGCTCGGCCGCAAGGCTGGCCGCCGCCTGCCCCCACGCAAGCAGCGTCGCAGATCGTTCTTCAAGCATCCGGGCCGTGGACTGGCCAAGGAGGAGGAGGCCGCTGCCGACCAGCGCCAGCCCGGTCACCAGGGCGAAGGTGATGGCCAACTGCAGGGCCAGGGGCCAGTGGGTGGGCAGCCAGCGCCGCATCACGGCTCGGGCTCCAGGAAGTAGCCCACGCCCCACTTGGTGCGCAGGTAGCGGGGCTTGGCCGGCGTCTCCTCGAGCTTTTCGCGAATGCGCCGGACGTGGACGTCGACCGTGCGGTCATCGCCGGCGAAGTCGTAGCCCCAGACCAGGTCGAGGAGCTGCTGGCGGGTGTAGACCACCCCCGGGTGCCTCCCCAACAACTCGAGGAGGTCGTACTCCCGGGCGGTGAGATCGAGCGGGCGCCCTGCCACCTCGGCCTTGCGCTGTTTCAAAAACAGCACGAGGTCGCCGACCCTGACCCGACTGGCCTCTTCCTCTCGGGTGGGCGCCTCCGCCCGGCGCAGGATCGCCCGGATGCGGGCGATCAGCTCCCGGGTGTTGAAGGGCTTGGTCAGGTAGTCGTCTGCCCCGATCTCCAGGCCGAGGACCTTGTCGATGTCGTCCGCCTTGGCCGTCAGCATGATGATCGGGGTCATGTCGGTCTTTCGAATCTGCCGGCAGACGCTCAGTCCGTCCACCTCCGGCAGCATCAGGTCAAGCACGATCAGATCGAAGGCGCCCGCCTTGAACTTGGTCAGGGCCTCCCGGCCGTCGGCGGCCGTGGTGACCTGAAAGCCCTCCTGCTCCAGGCTCAGGCGCAACCCTTTCACGAGCCCGGGCTCGTCATCGACAACCAGAATGTTTGGCACCGCCGGACCTCCTCATAGGTAGCATACCCAAATTGTATGAAGTTTGCCGCGACCTATCACGTGGGGGATTGTCGCCGATATCCTTCGGCTGCTACCTCGAGGTAGTGGATGACCGTTTCGGCGCCCCCTAGGTCCCGAAGCGGAAGCCCTGCGGGGATCATTGCACGCATGGCCTCCAAGCTCAGGTCCTTGCCATATACCGCTACCAGTTTGATCCCCCTCTTCATCGAGATGGCCAGTTTAATGAGGTCCCGGCCCAACTGTTCTCTGGCTTCCTTCTCGCTAGGGTACAGGTCGGTCGGGCCATCGTGCTGGGCGCCCTGGAACTCAAAGGCTACGTCCGGGGGGTAGTACCGGTCAAACTCCATCGCCTCACCGGTGTAGGGGTTGCGAAGGAAGTCGGGGCGCGAATTGTCCCTGTAGTCATCACGGTCCACCAGCAGATTCAGGTACTCCCTCATGATCGCCTCGCCTTTGTCCTTGGTCATCGCAATGCGCCGCGAGATGTCCTTGGTCGACCGCTGGCGTGCCGCATGGATCGGGTTGTGCAGGGTGAAATCGATCGGGCCCAGCCTCTGTTTCCGTGAAACCGTGACCCATCCAGCGTGCTGCAATTCTTGGACGGCCTCCTTCACCGTGTTGACCGATAGTCCCGCCGCTGCCGCCAGCAGGCCGTACGTGCCCTTACGAGTCCGACCGGTGGCTCTGGGCATCAACTGCAGGGCGCCGTACATGAGCTTTGCGCTAGTCCCCAGGTCACCGTCGGCGAGCAGGTCGGTCGGAACACATGCATGGGAGCCGGTTGCGTCAAGGCTCTCAGTCAGCCAGCCTCCCAACTGGAGCTGAGACAAGCCCCGAGCGATAGTCCGAGTTTCCAGGCCGGACCAGGCCTGGAGGAACGTAATCAGCTCTCCTGACGCCTCTATCGCCCCCCACTGGTGGCAGATCCACACGATCTTGGCAGAAGGAGCCAGGTTGCGACATCCCAGCAATGCGGCCGGCACCTTGATCTCTCCAGGAAGCATAGGCAGCCCTCCTTGATATGGGAAATTATACCAATCGAACTGCCCTGCCTGCAAGGATTGATGGTCACCTGCCGACTTCGCTTCCAGATCTGATGCTATATGTTTGAAGGATCCAAAAAACGATACCTGGCGGGGGTATTCCCAGGCACTTTTGCGCTGGTTTGCTGACCACACCGGTGGCTGGCGCATGGGATCAGTGCGCTTAACGCTCTTCTGGCGCTCTCCCGGGGCATCGTTCATACGAATACCATCAGATTTGGCGAGCGGTATCGGCTTCGGCTGTCAAATTTGGTACTTTTGCTGGCCAAGCTGTGCCGAAATGGAGGGGGGTAGTTATAGCAAAAGGGACGGTCCCGCGGGGGACCGTCCCTTTCCCGTCAAGCATCCCAGGCCAGACCGGAGGCGCCCTCCAGGGAGGCGCCGGCGGGAGGGTGCGCCTCGCAGCGGCACCAATCCACCAGAACCAAGTCCAGTTCGTCCGACAGCCGCTCCAGCGCGGCCACAGTCTCCGCCGACGCCTGGTGTCTGTGCTCAACGCACAGGGCCTGCAGCCCTGCATCGCCTTCGACGCCCCAGAGCAGCACACCGTGTGCCAACGCTACCCCCACCGAGCCTTTGACGATGGTCCCCGGCTCCAGCGAGACCCCGCCTACCGGCTCGAACCTCGTCAGCCGCGCCACAATCTCGCTCCACCGGAGTCCGGGGAGAAGAGGGGCGGGAATTCGCTTCCGCATGTGGACCTCGCTCCAACCAGGTTCCACTGAAAACTCATTATGAATGCGGCGGATATCGGCCAGTTCGGCTGCGACCAGGGGGGTGTGGAGCACCGACACATACTCGCACTGACGCCAATCGTCCTCGTGGAGTTGATGGGGCACCTCGCCCGCCGTTGCGAGCCGGCTCTGGGGATACATCGTGCCGCAGATGGAGGGGAGGGAAAACAAGAGGTTCTTTGGATCGATCATCTGAGCGTCCATCCGGCGAAGCCGCAGGGTAAGGCGTTTGGACTTTGAGAACTCAGCCTTGGTCACGGGGTCCGCACGCACGACGAGGTAGTCCTGTCCGTGAATCTCCAGCTTGGTTTCGATGACGAAGGTGTCCGGGAGTTGGGTCAGCGGTGCTTCAGTGACTGCAAAGTCCTTGCCTGTCTCATCGTCGACGAAGGTGACGGCGACCGTTGTCTTCTTGAAGAACCCAAACATCTGACGACCCCTTTACGCTCAGAACTCAGGCCATGAACTCGGCGAGAATGCGCTCCATGTCAAAGGGCGTGACGCCCCGATCTACAGCGAAGACCGTGTCGGCCTGCTCCGCGTCGGAGACGAGCTCTCCCCGGGACAGCCCGTGGAGCAGGAAGAGGTCGTACAGCGTCGGCTTGACCAAGGTAGTCAGCGCCCGGCCCATCAGGACCATGCCGGTCTGGTTCGCCTCCACCTTGTTGACATACCTGGGATGCTTCCGCAGCGCCAGGTCGGTCCAGAGCACCTCCCGCTCCTGTAGGTCCAGGATCACGGGAATGCAGATGCGCGTATCGGCGGTGATGTCGATCTTGTCCTGCACGGTGGCCGGCTCAAAGATCTCCCCGGAGTTCGGGTCCTCCCGCATCATCCAGCCGGCGAAACACTCCGGCAGGTTGCAGTAAGGCTGCGCCGTGTAGGACTGCAGCGACATGACCACATACCGGCCGTCCCGCTTGCGCACCGAGTGGAGATCGAGGTCGATAAACTCGCACGCACCGTCCGGGGCCGTCACAATATCGCCGCTGTGGTAGGCCTTATACCTGTCCGCCCGCAGGTTGGTGTACGAGATGTGCGTCTTGTACTTCCAATCGCTGTCATAGACCACCGCCGACAAGTCAACGTCGACACGCCCAGTCGGCGTGCCGTTGACCAGGCCCTCCTTCCACCAGAGGAAGAAGCGAATCGTGCTCCCCTCCGGGATCGGCAGGCGGCTGCCCCTGGGGATCGACCGCAGCGACTTGCTCGCCGACCGCTGGGCAAAGGGCAGCATGTAGGTGCGCAGGCGCTCGTCCACATAGACCTTGCCCAGGGCCGGTAGCTTGGCGAAGCGCTGAAGCAGGGCGCCCCGGACGACGCCGACCACCTCCTGGCGCACCTGGGGATCCAGCGGCGGGAGGCAATTGGGCGCCGCAAAGACCTTGGCGACCTCGCCCTTGGGGAAGAAGGTGCGCAGGCTGCCGGCCTGATGCCTGCGCGCAAAGTGGGCCATCACCTGGAGCAGTACCGGGGTGGATACCTGGTCGATCACCTCGCTGAACCGGCCCAGGACAGCCCCCGCCTGGCCCACGTTGCGAAGCAGGTGGTCGAGCCGGCGGGCAAAGTAGCCCGGGTGTTCGGCCAGCAGGGAGATGGCAGCCTCCCAGTCATGCTGCACCAGCGCCTTCTCCACCCGGCTGCCCCAGGTCACCAGCGGCTCGTCGCCACGCACGAAGTCAAAGGCGCTGGCAGCCCGCGGGAAGCGGCCCCGGTACTCGCCGGGGTGCAGGGCCTCGCCCAGGCGTTTCCAGGGCTCCTTGTACCGGAGCATCTCCTCGGGGAGGTTCCCGCACCGCTCCAGCAGCTCCAGCAGCGCCCGCCGCTCGGCGCGACGCAACCGCCGGAACTTGGTGTTGGCGGCCAGGCTCACATCGCCGCCGCAGAGCGCCACAGCCAGCCGCAGCACGTCGGTGGCCGTCTTTATGTACGGAAAGGACGCCGCATGCCCGGCCCGGAGGAGCACGGCGCTGACGAAGGCGGCCTTCTCCTTGTTGGGGATGCTCTCCGGCAGGATGGACCCGAGGTTCTCATGGTGGGTGAGGGCCCACTGGATGTCGGCCTGGTCGGTGGCGGACATCGAGGAGCGGCCGCTGATGAGCGCGCACATCAGCTGGTCGAACTGCTCGTCGGCGCCCAGGTCGATGACCCTCAGGTCGACCCGATCGAGCAGGGGCGGCCGCTCCGCCGCCGGCGCGCTGGGCACCCAGAGCGTCAGGTAGTGGACGATGGCGCTGATGTACAGCCTCGCATCACTGGCCTCCATCACCTGCCGGGGGAAGTTCGGGTACATCGGACGATGGCGCACGTGGGCGCCCAGCATCTGCCTGAGCAGCCCTTCGACCTCCCGGTAGAAGGCAGTGAACCCCTCGGGGGGCAGGGTGCGCAGCCGGTCCATGAGCGCGACCGAGAAGGTGTAGCCCAGGCTCTCCAGGTTCTTCAGCGCAGTGGCCAGGTAGGGCTCGGGGAGGGCGCCCGACCCGGCGGGGACGATGACCTGGAGCTTACGGCCCAGCAGGATCGCGTTCTTCACGGGAACTGCCCCCTTGTGGAAGAAGGGGGGAATGCACCAGGCATTCCCCCCTCAAACAGGTTCAATCAGGAAAGCAACGCCTCTAAGTTCCAAAAGGTAGAAGGAAGAAGCGTTATAGCCTGATTGAAAAGTTCATACGGTGACAGTATAGCATGGCGGTCTGCCAGGGTCTACTGCCCGGCCTTGGGCGCCACGGTGCACGGGAGGATGTGGGGCTGAGGCTCCCGTGTCCGGACCTTCAACAGGTGTGCCTTCGTTCCAACCGAGTACATAGTGTACGTGGTCTCGCACGTCGGGTTGTAGCGCGTCGTAGTGCCCAGCTGAATAAAGTAGATCCCCACGGTACTGGTGTCAGCGCGGTTTTCGGGCGTGTCGGGAATGGTTGTTGGCCAGTACTCCGTGATGGGAACCCGGGTACCGTCCTGTCCAACGTAGAAGAAAAGGCGGTCGCCTGCCATGCGCAACAGGTTGTTTCGATCGAGCTGGGTCTTATGTACTCCGTCCGACCCGATGCGGTAGACGCGCCTTCCCTCTTCATATTCGGGAGGCGCAGCCTCGCTCGCGTTATGGATGATATAGACGTCACCCATGTACCCCGCAGGGATCAGGTGAATCTCGGGCTCGGCCCGCTTACTGAGTGCCCGTCCTGCAGCGAGGCGGCCGAAGGAAAGCAAGGTGATCAGGAACACGGCCAGCACTGGCAGCCCCACCGCATAGGCGGCGAAACGGCGAACGGCGCTCATCGGGGCCTGATCGCCAGGAGACGTGCCCACCAGCAACCTGCTCGCCAGGGCCAGGCCCGCAGTACCGCCGGCCGACCACAGATACAGGACCGGGAAACTGAATGCGTAGATGGAAAGGCCGAGAGCCAAACGAGCGAGGAAGGCCCAGCCTACGCCAAGCACGAGGCCGGCGGCCACCGAAGCAAGCAGCGCAGCATGGCGCGACCAACCGGACAGGTCTCGGCGCAGCAGTCTGGCTGCCACGGACAAGACGATGCCGAAGGGAACAGATAACCACAAGAAGCCCACCAGGTCCCCGGAGCCGAACCATGAGTTGGAGGCCACGTAAGCAAGTGCGGCGAGGAACGATACGGCGACGCCCGTGGCGCCGACCAGCAGAAATGAGGACCAGCCTCGAGTCAAAGGGTATCCCCCTCCAGGTCTTTTGGAACGACTTAACCCGGCAAAATAAACGTAAAAGTCGTGCCGCTCTCCGTGTCGCTATCGATGCGCATGGTGCCCTGCAAAGCTTGCAGCGCCTTATGTACAGCGGACATGCCAATGCCTCGCCCTGATAACGATGTGACCGCCCGCTTCGATGTGAACCCTTCCCGTACAATGAACATCCTCTGTTCATCCGCCGGCAGGGCATCGAACTGGTCGGCCGTGCTGAGTCCCATGTCCAGCACGCGGCTCCTCACCATTGCCAGATCAATCGGCGCACCGTCGTTGAACAGCTTCAGCTCAATGCCGGCGTCCGTGGCGGAGATCCGGCAGCCCACGGTGCCTTTCGGATCCTTTCCCAGCGCGATGCGCTCTTCGGGCATCTCGATGCCGTGGTCCATCATATTGCGGAATACGTGAGTCAAGGTGCGGGTGAAGTCCGCAAAGCTCCCCGGATCGACCAACAGTTCCCCGCCCTCGATGGTGAGCGGGTAAACCTCCTTGCCCGTCTGCTGGGCCAGTCGCTCCACGTACGGCGGATAGATGCTGAGCAGATCGGCGAACGGACAGTAGCGCAGCCTGTGCAACTCTGCCACCAACGCCTTTGCTTCCGGTCCGGGATAGAGCTCAAACACACGCTGCTCCAGTTGCCGCAAACGGGCCGGATCGACCTTGATGTGGTCATCTTCCACCGCGAAGTGATCCCCTAAGTAGCGGTGCAGCATCTGCAGATCTTCGGCCAGCCAGGTCAGCAGATCAAGCTGATCGATCCATGCGCGCAGCGATGTAATCGGTCCTGATCTCCACAACCCGATCTGCGTTTCAAGCTCATGCAGCCGCTGGGGGAGGTGCACGAAGTCAAACTGGGTGAAGTTGCCCTTGAAGGTGTGAATGATCAGGGCAAGCTCCGACAGCGTATCGGTGGACGTCGTGTGCTTGTCCAACAATGCGTGCTTGCCCGTCTCGGCAAAAGCCCGGTACTCTGCCATCAGCTCCCGGAAATCGCGGGCGTACTTCACGACTTTCACCACGGCGCGCATCTCTTTACGCTCAGTTTCCAGGTGATGCTCGATCTGCCGCTTTTCGCTGATGTCGGTCATCACCATCATCACGTGATGCGCATCCGAGGCGGGTGCTTTGATCCACTTATATTGAAGCTGCACCTGCTTTCCCCGCAGATTGAGCTCAGACGGCATCAGCGAAAGGCAGACCTCCCGCTGCAAGTCACCTACTGCAAAGACGGAGTGGAGAATATCCTCCAGAACAGCCTGCTCACCGGGGTCATCGGGGTACAGCAGCTCCACCAGTTTGGCGCCGGCGATCTCATGTCCGAACAGCTGCAGGCATTCTTTGCTGTACTCATCGTGAACAGCCAACTTCTCATCAAACGTAAGAAACCCTTGCCCGGCGTGGTCCAATAGGTTTCGAACAGCCTGCCTTTGCTCCCGCAAACCCCTCTGCGTCTTGATCAGCAGCATCTTGTGATAGAGGGCAATGATGATAAAGAGCACCGGAATGTTCAACACGGACAGGGAGCGGATGAGCGCATAATAGGCCGGGTCTGCGGCCACCAGCGGGCCGTTGAAGCTAAACCAATACTCCAAGACAGCGAAGTGAACGAAACCGACAGCCGCAACAACCGCAAACTGCTTGATTTCGGGATAGACCACGAGCGCGCTCGCGATGTACATGGTAATAAAGAGATGGTTCTCTGTCTGTCCTCCGACCGAAAGGACATTGATCGTGATGATCAGGATTGAAGTGACCGTCAGGTAAATCCGGGCCAGCATGTATTGTTTCTTGTGATTCATCCACAGAATCAAGGGCCACAGCATGGGAAAGACCACGCCGTTGATGGCAAACACTTTGGAATCTGGCCAATAGGGGAGGATCAGCGGCACCAGCGAGATCATCCATAGGGAGACCAGAACGGACAAACCATTACACACCTGAACGTACATGATTTCCTGTTCATGGGTGGTGTCATCGATCCCGATGTTGATGAGCCTCAGCCATAGCTTCTTCATGATCGCTAGATGGCCCCTCTTTCCCAGGCGGCTTACCTCTCTGCAACCGTTGCGTAATACAGCTTCCGCTTGATGTCAGTCACCACTTCGCGCGTGACCTCAACACCCTTTCGAATGAACGCAGCCGAGGCCTTGAAGGTCAGTTCCTGCGTCTCCAACCGCGGGTTGAGCACAACATCCGCCAGCTGCAGCTCTTCCCGCAGGATGTTATCGCTCATGATCTCGATCGTATTTAAGATCGATGCGACGAAGCTGCTCGGAGACCGCTTCGCATAGGAGGTGGTGCTGAGATCAATGGCGATGACGAGATCGGCGCCCATAGCCTTGGCCAACAAGACGGGAACGGGATGGACGACGCCGCCGTCAATCAGCAGCCGATCTCGGTATTGGACCGGTTGCATCACCCCCGGAATCGCTGTCGACGCGCAGATCGCTTCCGATACCCGGCCGGAGTTCAGAATGTACGCCTCTCCGGTCGCAGCGTCCGCAGCGACGGCGGCGAAGGGAATGCGCAGATCGCGAAAGTCGACGGGGCCAATGTAGGACTCGACAAACCGGATCATCCGGCGGTTATGTACGAACGCTTTGGGCGGCATGGTCAGCTCCACGAGCTGCCCCCAACGTACGGTCGGCAGCACCCGCTCGAACGCGGAGATCGGCTGGCCCCCCGCATACAGCGCCCCGATAAACGATCCCACGCTCGATCCCGTTATCAGGTCGATGGGGATTTGCTCATCCTCAAACACCTTCATGACGCCGACGTGTGCTGCTCCCCGCACCGAGCCACTGCCCAGCGCCAGCCCGACGGTGGGCCTCGTTCCGGGCTTTCGGACCCGTTCGAACCGCAAGTGCAGGCCACGGACCAGCTTGCCCTCGCTGCGTGCGAGCGCACCCTGCACGACGCGATGGAGCCCGTCGATGTTGTCGCCCTGGTAAGGAAAGATCGTCACCAGGCGCAGGGCCTCCTCGGTGATCGATGCTGCCGGATCGGCAAGGCCGTAGTTTCTCAAGAAGTCGTACACGAGGTCGGGAATATCTTCTGAACGCTCCCTGAGCGGGATAATCGGTACGTGATGTGCCGGAATATCGGGTCTGGTTTCACCCGTCATGATCACCCGGGACCTCTCCGCAGATCGAACCAGGCGATGAAGCAGCGCCGCCGGAAACAGATCGGCTTGCTCCAAAATGATGGTTCCACCTTCAGCGGCCCTCACGATCGTCTCCCACGCCAAGGGGTCGTAGCTGTTGGCGCTCATACTCAGCAGGCGCCCAAGACTGCGGCTGGAGGCATCATGGATCTTGCTGGCGATGTGGAACTTGCCCACGCCGGCCTCGCCGGTCAGTACGAGCGGCTGGTCGCCGGCAGCGAGGACCGGAATCTGTGCTTTCATCGACTGGATAAACGCACTCTTGCCCACAAGCGGTCCTAAGCGCAGTTCTCTGGCCTCATCCAGCCGCAGGCCGGCGGGGGATGGGCTCCCGGACACTGGTTGATCGGGTACCGGGCTGACTTGCTTCATCATCGACTGAAAGACCTGGTCCCGGAAATCGGGGCTGCTGTCCATCAACCTCCGCATGCCCGTGCGTGAGATGGATAAGGTTGTGACGGGGCCGTCGGCGCGAAAGTCTGTACGGACAGGCTCCCCCGTGAAGCAAGACCATGCATCAAAGAATCGGCCCCGACCCAACTTGGCGAGGGTCACGTCGGTTTGATCTGCATCGCTGACGTGGACCTGGCCAGATAGGATGATATGAAGGTTGCTGCTGGCCTCGCTTGGCGCCAGAATCAGCGTTCCGTCTGGGTACTCGTGCTCGCTGGTATGGGGGAGAATCGCCACGAAGTCCTCGTAGCCCAGCGTATTCAAGAAGGGATAGTCAAGCGGATTCTCCCAGTCAGGCACAGTCAACACCTCCCGTCCTCACCACTTGATCTCCTTGTACGCGCGGTAGACCTCATCCCGCAGGACCGAGACCCAGTGCGCATAATAGCTAGGGTCGGCCGTGACGACGGCAGCTCGCCCCTGGCGGTCTCTCACGGTTTGGATAAAGTCCAGGAGCATACGGGAACCTTCGGGGTGCTTTGCCGGCTCCCAGAATTCGACCACGAACTTCATCTTCCGGAAGTAGAGCAGGCCCTGCAGTGCACCGTGCAGATGAGGTAGGTCGCCATCTACGATCTGCCGCCGAATGATCAGGATGGTGCGTTCATCCATATGGAACAGCTCGAACGGCAAATCAGCCAGGCGCTCTGCCGGCAGGGGCGGTTCATCTGATGACCTGGCAGCAACGGGTTCGGGTTGCGGTTTCGGCGGTTGGTGTGGCCGTTGGCCGGGGGCTGGTTCGTGGTCGAGCACTTTGTCGATGACCTCTCGGACCTTCTCTTCAGAGAAGGGCTTGACAAAATAGTGCTTCGCCCCGAGTTTGATCGCTTGATGGACCTTGGCCCGATCCTCGACGGAGCTGATCATGACGATGTTCGCCGAGGGATTCTGTTGTTGGATAAGACGGAGCACCTCAATGCCGTTAATGCCGGGCATCTCGATGTCCAGCGTGATCAGATCGATCTCGTCCGCCTTGCGTTCGTAGATCTCTATGGCCTCTTTCCCGTTTTCCGCTTCGGCGACGATGCGATGTCCCAGCGTCTCCAGAATCGAGCGCAACCGCTGCCGAATCAGTTTGGAGTCATCGACGATCATCAGGTTGGCCAACGGAATCCCCTTCCTTGACAGGGACATAGGTGATTTTATTCTACACGCAAAAACAGTGTATATGTTATTATTTTTGTGAAGTATATCTGCAAGTGGTGTTACAGAAGAAGGGCGCCTCCCGCCGAATCACGGCTGGGGGCGCCTCCTGTTCGTACCAGTACTTCTCAAATTCAATGCAGAATGATTATACTGTTTGGTAAATGAGACAATGCTGGGGTAGGGGGAGTGCCACGTGGCCAACGGCAGGCGCTTGGGTCGAATATCGCTATGGGTCGGTGTTCTTTCACTATTTGTGATAGGGACCTGTTCACCTAGCGGATCGCCCAAAAACGTTGGATCCAAAGGCACAGAAACCAACGATGCCGTTTGCGCAGAACCGCCGTCGCTTTCCGCCTCTGAAGAGAACGCCTCCAGGGACCTACGGCTGTCTCTGAGCACGTACCAAGCAAAGCCTGGCGAGGTGTTGACCATGGTCGTTGAGAGCCCTCCATCAGTAGCTGGCGGCCGCGGTATTGAGTCTTACCTGGAGTGTTGGAATGGCACCACGTGGGTTCGTCAGTACGTCCTTTGGACTGGGTCAAAGAACAATACACCCGGTTGGGCACCGATCGATCAGGACCCGATCCTTCCTCTCATCGGTTATGACATGAAGGTGCCAGAATCGATCAAGGTACCTGAAGAGGCGCCGGTGGGAAGTTACAGAATCGCGAAGACTGTGACGCTTAAGCCAGGGGGGGCGTCAAATACGGTCATCCTTCATGCTGCTCTTCGGGTCTACTAGGTGCTCGGTCTACTCCCGCCGTTCCTGCCTTTTTGCGTTAGGTGAACTCTGAAGGCTGAGGAGTTGTCGCGGGGCGGCTGACTGCGGCCCTGACCCTGTATGCCAGAGACAAGGGCGAAGTGAACATCGCCTTTCAGATGCCGCTGTACCCCATGATCCCCGACCGTCACGTTCGTCGGCGACCTGGAGCCGTTTCGAGATGAGACCATCCAGTATGTCGATAACCATAGAAGAGCCGGCGTGCCGGTTGACTTCGAGCTGTTTCCGGGTTGTTACCACGGCTTTGACAGGTTCGCTCCGAAGGCTGAGGTCAGCAAAAGGGGCACGTGCGTTCTTGATGCGCTCGTTCAGGCATGCGGTGGAGCATTACTTTGCAGCGCAACCCACGTAGAAGGGACCGCCGAGCAATAGGCTTGGCGGTCCCTTCGCGGCCCCTTGGAATCAACGATCGGCGCGACCAGGGGGGCAGTATGTGTATGGTTACTTCTCAGTCCCATTCGCAGTCCCGGTCTGCGGCGCCGGAGCGGGCGAGCTGGCGTCGGAGGCCGCGGCGGACTTGCGGGACTTCCGGGCCTTGGCCTTCGCGGCCTTCGCCTGCTTGGCAGCCGCAAGCGCTTCGGCGTCGATGTCGCGACTCTCCTTCTCGATCTCAGCGAAGGAGGCCCAGTAGACGGTGCCCTGCTTGGGCACATCCAGGGTCTTTAGGGGGAGGATGATCTTGCGGGTCGGAGGGAGCTTCAGGCCGAGAATCCGAAGGGGCACGCCGAAAGCAAAGCGGGCGGGGCCCATTGTGTCGTCGCCACGCAGTTGCCGTGCGGACTTGTCGACCGGCTGTTCCGCGGGGTAGATGTACACCTTCTTGGCGCCGGCATCGGTCTTGGTGAGAACCGCCTCAACCGGGGCGCCGTGGTTCTTGTCCATCACCTGCCGGGTGTAGCTGGGGATGTAGGCGTCGGTACCGGTGAGGTGCAGCTCAAGCCGCTGCTCGACCTGATGGACGGTGGGTGCATCCTGCTGGGCGTTCAGGAAATCCTCCAGAGCCTTGTTCGCAGCCTCAGGGGTCATGTCTCGCTTCTCGGCCATGACTTCAATATCCCTCCTAGGATCCATTTGGTAGCAATCTGGTATACGGGTTCATAGTAGCAATGGTTCGAACAGTTACCGACAAACTTTTCGCAGGTGTATGGATCGCTACGACAAGCCTTCGACATGACGTCGACAAGCTTTCAGCAAGCCTTCGGAATCCTAGCCACACGCAGATCACCTGCGTCTGCCAAGCCTTCCGCAGTATGGTCTTCAGGCCTCGCGGAACAGTCGTGGCGACTTAGTGAGGACGCCGGCATGGTCAGCGGACGCGCTTGTGCTGGTACAGCACTTCACTTCGTAAGCGAGCACCAACCTGAGAGATCTATGCACGGCTGTGTACCTCAGGGGTGCGCCGAGATGCCGGGGTAACCCTGAGTTGATGAGGAAGGGGCAGGCTTCCGAGCCTGGCAGAGGCTCTGGGGGACTGGTCGGCTGACCGACCTGGCAACCAACTGGTGCTTTGAGGATGTATATGGAATTCCGGTATGCAGTTATCAGATTTTCGGAAGCGATCGGCAAACGGTGATCATGCCTTCATCATGCTTTCATCATGGCCTTAGGAAGCGAAAGGACGGCGCCGCCAACCCAGGGGGGAAGGAGCGCCGTCTTCTACTTCCCATGTCGTGAGCCATTAGGGGTTCTTGAGTCAGCCTCAGCCGCACGATGGGTTAGGGCTTGGGACACTCGCACGATGCCTGTGGTAAAAGAGGGATTCCGCTTACTGTTTGTTGAATTCTGTAACTATATCGAAGCGATCCTCCTTCATTCTTGAAAGGAAGTCATGCATGAACCCGCTACACATTCCACTGGCGGAGCCTCATCTCGGGGTCCACACGGTCAGGGCCAGAACCTGGGCACAGATTACGGTGTATCTCTTGGCCGGTGGAGCCTTGCTGCGGGCAATTGCAACCTATTTCCTATTCGAGTACTGGCGTGCGGTCAGCCCAACCGTGGCCGTAAGCGGCAGCGCAGTTGCCAGACTGCTACCCCTGGGGAACAGCTACGATACCTGGGCTCGATTGGCTATTTGGGTTCAGTTGTTGGGGATCGGTGTCACGATGGTGTGGGTGTACCACGCCCACAAAGCGCTGCCTGAGATTGGCGTGGAAGAACCCGAGATCTCACCGGGATGGGCAGCGATCAGTTGGATCGTACCGGTCGCAACCTTGTGGATGCCCATAGCAACCTTGCAGCATCTCTGGCGAGCAAGTTCCGCCCCGCCGGACGCCGAAAGTCTCGGAGCTTGGAAAGATGCTCCACGCACCCCGGTGGCGGTAATCTGGTGGCTTTGCATGCTGGCCGCTGGCATATCGGGCCGGATGTTTTCAAGTCAAATATCGCGAGCGACGACCTTGGAACAAGTCCACTCGTCGACCGGCCTGGGGCTGGTGAGTGGCCTCCTTGTCTTGACAGGGCTTTCGCTGTGTACATGGTTGGTGCTCAAAATCGCACACCGGCAACTTGGCCGTGCGAGAGTGGTTTCCGAGTTCGCAGCCCCCCGCCCATAGGGACACAACGAGCCCCCGGTCTCACCATCCGGCGAGACCAAGGGCTCACATCATCATCACAAGAAAGATCCCATCCCGCTGCGCCGATCGACTCCCTGTTTCTCCGGCAGCGGCGCACCCGCCAGATAGATCCCGAGGGCGATCCAGACCGCTCCGAAGGGAACGGATGACCAGGCGGTGATGAACTGGTCATTGAAGATCAGCAGGCAGAGAGAGCCCAGCAGCATCAACACTCGGCACCAGTACGGCAGGACCCTGGCTCGCAGCACGCTGATGCTCGACAGCAGCATGCCGACGATCGCCAGCAGAAGACCGATGGGCTGAACTGGTTCCCACTGAACGCTCAGGTTCATGGACATGCGTGACAGGGTGCCCAAGCAGTACAGGAAGGAGCCCAGAACGGCCAGCCGGAGGCTCCAGCGTTGAAAGGCGGTCTTGACCGGGGTCGTACGGTACAGACCCGCCATGGCGATGCCGATGCAGGCCAATCCGCATCCGAACCAGGGCATGAAGGACTGCGAGCTTCTGTACTGCTGCCGCCCAGGGTTACCGGACGGCAGCACGGCCAAGGCGGCGCCCTTGAATATCCAGATGAACCCGCCGATGATGGCCGCAAGTCCGGCCACACGAAGAAATACCCTGCTCTTCATGACTGCTCCCCTTGAATGCTCAATCAACAGCACACTTCCCAGTGTAATCCGCAGCCGCACCGGGCGCATGACTGAAACGAGTCATTCTGGAGGATGTACAGGCACAGGAGCAGCACCATCAGCGGGGGACAGGGCTGAGGAGCCGGATGTGGATCTCGCCCCGGTCTCCGGCGCGTCGGGCAGGGGCACGCCCAGCCAGAGGGGCGCTGTCCGGGTGGTCAGGCGCCCCCGGAAGGCAGCCATTTCCTGATACACGCGCAGGGGTAAGCCCCGCTTGCCAAATCCCGGGCGCCTCACCTACCATTAGTGAGAGGGGGGAGAGGACACGGGGAAGAAACACCGCGGCCACTATTGTTACGTCTGTGGACGAATAAGGGCGCTGGACGCCGCGGCGAAATACCCGCGCATCCTTCAATCTGAGGGAGAGGCCCCGCCTCAATACCCTGACGCCGAGTTCGAGGAGTGAACGAGCCCTACATATACACGGGAGGTACCATGATGCAGTACAAGCGTAACAGTGAGGCCCAGGCGGTGGAGATGCTGCCCGGTGTGTTCCGCAGGACCATGACCGAAACGCCGAACATGATGCTCTGTGAAGTCACCTTGAAGGCTGGCTCCGGCGTGCCGGTCCATCAGCACCCGCACGACCAGATCGGGTACGTGGTGCAGGGCAAGATTCGTATGCTGATGGGCGACCACGAGGTGATCTTCTCAGCCGGAGATTCCTACGCCATCCCGGGAGGCACCCCGCACTCGGGGTATCCGGTAGAAGGCGACTGCGTCGTGATCGACATCTTCCACCCGGTGCGGGAGGAGTATCGTTAAAGGGGGATCCACCGCGCATGCCACCCGTCAGCCGGTCTACGCTCCGTAACCTCACAATGGCCACGGCCCTGCTGGGGCAGTGGACACTTACATCCAGCCCGCAGTTCGGCATCCTCCTGTGTGGCGTCTCCCTCGGCGCCGCCCTGCTCGACGGTTGGTGGTACCTGCAGCCGCTGGGCAAGATGTGGTGGTACCCGGCTCTCTGGGGGCTGATCGGGCTCACCATGTGGGACGAGCCCAGAGGGTGGTTCTTCCTGGCCTGGTCGGCCATCGACATCGGGACGGGCTTGAGAGCCCAGAGCATCATCCGGCGCTGGGAACGGGCCAGGGCGGAGGCGCTGGCTGAGGAGAAGGCCAGGCAGGAGCGTCTGGCTTCGCTCGGCTTCGAGGTGGCCGCTGCCGCTGAAGCTGCCCCGGATGATTCCGGTGAGCGGGAGCCCGAAGCCCCTCCGGCCCCGCCGCCCCCGATTGCACTCTGGCGATACCCGCTGGCCATCGGGTTTGGGCTGATCGGGGCATTGCTTGGCGGATGGGGGACCAGGATCTTCTTCGCCATCACGGGATGGCAGATGGATATCCTGGCGATTGCCACCGGGTATCTGGTGGCCAAGGGAATTACCATCGGTGCGGGCGACCGCAGCAACAAGGTGCTCCAGGGGGTCTCCGCTGCGCTGACCGTCCTCGGCGTGTTCTACGGCAGGTACCTGATGTTCAGCTACCTGTTGTTCGACCAGAAAGGGCTGGAGCCGCAGCCGGCACTGCTCGTCATGGCGATGTTGAGCAACCCGGTGCAGGCCTTTGGTCTATGGATGGTGCTGTACGTGGCGGTCGGCGCCTGGAGTGGTTGGCAGTATGCGCGTGACCCCGGCCGTGGCGGAAAGCGCTAGGTGATAACAACAAACTAGGCGGGTGCTGGTATGCTGGAAGCGTACCGGCACCCGCCCATTGACGTGCGCCACCCACCTGCTGGTGGCGGGGCCGGAGGGGGCGCCCCCGCTGGTCATCTTCCACGGCGGGAACGCCCCGGACACCATCGGCCATCCCGGCAAGAGCGCCGAGCAGCGGGTCTCCCCCCGGGACAACAGCTACGGCCGGCTGGCCGGCTTTACGGCGCCCACGCTGCTGTTTGCCGCCGAGAACGATCTCTTCTTCCGGGCCGACCGGGTCGTGCCGCGGGCGAAGCAGATCATCCCGAACCTGGTCCAAACCGAGGTGCTCCGGGGCTCCGGCCACTACCCGTCCCGGGAGGCGATCCGCTTCATCAACGGTGCCATCCGGTCCTTCATTGGGCATGACACTGGGGCGTGGTGACGAAAGGCTACCGCTTGCCGCCGGGCACGGAAAAGTCGACGGTTTCGGCCGAAGCTGTGCCGTTGGTGCGACCAGGGTAGCTCAGCCAGGTCATTGCGATATTGAGTTCCTGGACGATGTTGGCAGCCTCAATCTTCGTGCCATCCCTGAACTCCATGGTTTCGGTGGTGTGAGCGTCTTTGATCAGGGTCAGGTCGTATCCGCGATCCAGGGCGCCATACGCAGTCGCACGAATGCACCAGTTGGTGGCAGCGCCAGCCAAGGCGATATGCGTTGCGCCTAGCTTGGTGAGTTCGTCCTCCAACGTCGTTTGCTCGAACGAGGAGTTGAACTGCTTGTGAATGAGGAGTTCGTCTGGCAATGGCGCCAACTCGGGAACCCATTGCCATTGGGGGCTCCCGTACTGTAACTCCTCATCGGAGTGCTGAACCCATATTACTGGCACGCCCTGGGTACGTGCTTTCTCAACTGCAAGACCAATGTTCTTGATGATGCGTGGAGCATCCCACGCGTTTTGCATCACCCCCACCTGCACATCTACCACCAACAGAACTCCCTTGAGGCCTTCACGAACCAATGCCATTCCATTACCTCCCAAACTTACACACTACACAACAAAGATGGACTACATAGCATTACAACAAAGGTAATGACAAACCTTCTTCACTACCGGCGGGGGGCCCACATGATGATGGCGACGCCCACGAGGCAGACCAGCGCACCCAGCCAGTCGTAGAGATCAGGTGCCTTCTTGTCGACCTGCCATCCCCAGAGCAGGGAGAGAGCGATGAAGATGCCGCCGTAGGCTGCATAGACCCGCCCAAAGGAGGGCTCTGGCTGAAGGGTGGGGATGACGCCGTAGGCGAGCAGCACGGCGCCGCCCAGAAGGCCGTACCACAGGGGCCTGCCTTCGCGCAGCCACAGCCACACCAGGTACCCGCCGCCGATCTCCGCCAGGCCGGCCAGGAGGAAGAACAGGATCGATTTGATCACGGCGCCCGGTCACCTACTCTCACAGGGTTGCTTCATCGGTCTGAAGTGGAGCAAAGAGCCCCTGGTCTCTACCTTCCGGTGAGGCCAGGGGCACTTAGACTCATTCGGAGAAAAGATCGTCCAACGATACGGTCAGGCCGTCCATAAGGGGTGAAGTCAGCGACGAACCTGCCAGGAAAGCTTGCCAGAGCTCCATGCCGCCGGGGGAGTAGATCAGGACCTCGATGCTGCACGCATCCGGGTCTACGATCCAATACTCTTTGACTCCGTACTTGGCGTAGAGCTTTCGTTTGAGGATGCGGTCCCGGCCGGCGGTGCTCGGAGAGAGGACCTCCACCACCAGGTCCGGGGCGCCCCGCACGCCGCCTTTGGGATCCATGATCGCCAGTCGTTCCCGGGAGATGAAGAGAATGTCTGGCTGAACGACGGTGTCGTCCGAGAGAATGACGTCTGTGGGGGAGGGGAGCACCTGTCCGAGACGCCCGGCCGTCACAAAGTTCACCAGTCTGACCAGGATGCGGACCAGAATCATCTGATGACGGGTGCTCGGCGCCGGTGTCACGAGCAACTCCCCCTCGATCATCTCGAACCGTTTGTCTTCCGGGAGAAGCTTGTAGTCCTCGTAGGTGAAGCGCGGCCCGGGCAGCGACATGGCCAGCCCTCCTCTGCGTTATCCGCTCGACCTTGAGTATAAGAGAAGGAACTGGCCAGGGTCAAATGCCCCGCCTTGAAGCAAACCTGCAGGTTTTGACGTAGGCTGGGCGCCGGGCGGCGTGTCAAAAGTTGTAGCTTGGGGGGCAGATTGCTTGGTGACGGCCTCAAAGTGACCAGTTTGGTCCTGAGTCGCCCAGAACTTGACTCTGGGCGCCCGGCTGCACCGGCTTCTCGGCCCCAAGTTGCAGTTTTTGACACGGACCGACCGACCAAGGTGCAGTTTCTGACATACCGCTACTGGCCAGACCTCACCACAACCACCCCGTCCTGCTCCTCGGCTCCACCCCGCTCAATCAACACTGCAATCCCGGCCCGGAGGATCCGATCCACGTTCTGGCCGATCCGCTGGTACCCAAACAGGCGGGCCAGCTCCCGCACGAGGTCGTCGGCCGGCAGGCTGATCTGGCCGTGCAGCACGTACTGGGCGGCGTTGGCGACCTCCTCGGGCGGCAGGTCATCGGCATCACGGCGGGCGCCCTCCTCGGGGCCCGGCACTCGGAACTCCTTGTAGTCCGAGGGCTCATACCCGTGCGGCCATAGGAAGGTGGTCTCCCCGGCGGTCGTCGTCAGGATCTCCGCCGCACGCACGAGTGTAGCGATGCGGTCCTGCACCCGGGCGGTCACCCGGTTGATATCCCAGAAGGGCGCCACCCGCTTGCAGAGCAGGTCCAGGCTGATCGGGCCCTCGTCCTGGACCACCTCGGCGATCAGCCGCATCAGGTGCGGCGTGGCTTCGGTGTCGTAGAAGTCCAGCTGGGTTGCGATGGCGGCGGGCTGGGCCTGGCTGACCTGGTAGACGGGCAGCTCCTCCTCGGGCTCGGGCGCCGGCGCGGTGATGACTGGGGGCGGTGCCTCTACCGGGGAAGCGGGTTTGGTCGGGGTCTTAGCGCCCTGAATGGCCGCACGTATGCGCTCCAGTTCGGCCTGGGGGTCCTGCCACCACTCCGGCGCCCAGACCCGGTGCAGCCGCCAGCCGAGGCCCCGGAGGACCTCCTCCCGCAGCTTGTCGCGGTCCCGGGCGGTCTTGGCGCCCTGGTAGGAGGCGCCGTCGCACTCGATGCCCAGCAGGAAGCGGCCGGGGTTCTCGGGATCCTCGATGGCCAGGTCGATCCGGTACTCGGAGCAGCCGACCCGGCGGTGGACCATGTAGCCCTGGGCCGTCAGCACATCATGGAGATGCTCCTCAAAGGGCGCCCCCTGCTCGGCGCTGCCAGCAAAACGGAGCTGCTCCTTGAGCGCCTGGGTGCCACGCTCGGCATACTCCAGGAAGGCCCGCAGGTGGTGGACGCCGGCCTTGGCGGTACGGGAGAGGTCGATCTGGTCGGGGCGCAGGCTGGTGAAGACCAGCACCTCCTGCCGGGCCCGGGTGATCGCCACGTTCAGGCGGCGGTGGCCGCCGTCGCGGTTGAGCGGGCCGAAGTTGACGCTCACCTTGCCCTGCGCATCGGGGCCATAGCCGACCGAGAAGAGGATCACATCCCGCTCGTCGCCCTGGACGTTCTCCAGGTTCTTGACGAAGACCGGCTCAGGGAGATCCGTGCTGAAGAAGGGCTCGATCTCGGGGTGGCGGCGGCGTGCTTCATCTAGTAGATCCTCGACCAGGCGCTGCTGGGGCATGCTGAAGGTGACGATGCCCAGGCTCTGGCCCGCCGTCTGCGGGTTGGTCAGGCGCTGGACCACCTCGCCCACCACCGCCTCGGCCTCGGCCCGGTTGGTGCGGGTCTTGCTGCGGTCATACTCGCCGGTGATGCGGCGGAGGGCTACGGCTGAGTCGGCGCCGGGGGAGGGGAAACTGAGCAGGCCGTTGTCGTAGTAGTGGTAGTTGCTGAAGGCGATCAGTGATTCGTGGCGGCTGCGGTAGTGCCAGCGCAGGTGCAGCTCGGGCATGGTCAGCGCCAGGGCGTCATCCAGGATCGACTCCAGGTCTTCGACGGCCACGTCCTCCTCGTCGGGGTCATCGCCCTTGGCGAAGAAGCTGGTCGGCGGCAACTGCTCAGGATCGCCGACGATGATGGCCTCGGTGCCGCGTGCGATGGCGCCGACGGCGTCCCAGGTGGGCACCTGCGAGGCTTCATCAAACACAATCAGGTCGAAGGGCGGGAAGGAGGGGTCGAGGTACTGGGCGACCGAGATGGGGCTCATCAGCAGGCACGGCTTCAGGCGGGTCAGGAGGCGGGGGATCTGCTGGAAGAGCGACCGCAGCGCCATGTGCCGGCTGCGCTTCTGGAGCTCCCGGCGCAGGATGCCCACCTCGGAGTTCTGGTTCGACTCGCCGCTGATGCGGGGGATCCGGGCGGCGATGCGGGCCCGGATCTCCTGGCGGGTCAGCTGGCTGAACCGCTCATCGAGCTGGCGGAAGCGGGCGATCCGCTCCTCCAGGCTCTCGCGGGAGAAGCGGCGCAGGTCCTCTTCCTGGCCCATGATCTGATCGACCCAGCCGGCATAGAAGGAGCGCTCGAAGGTCTCTTCGAGCTGGTCGACCGTGAGCGTGCTAGTTTCGATGGCGGTCACCAGGGCGCCGAGCCCCAGCTCGATGGCCTCGTCGCGCTCCTTGCGCCAGGCGCACCAAAGGCGGAGCTGGGCGGTATGATCCTTCCAGCTGCCCAGGGCTTCGGTGACGCGCTCGATGTGGCGCGCATCCCCCCAGGCGGCGGTTTGGTCGATGTCCAGCAGGGAGACGAGTCCATCCCGGGCGACGGCGAACGCCTGGATAGCTTCGACCAGCTGGCGCAGACGGGGGGCGTAGGCGCCGCCCTCACGGAGGAGGTCGGCCTGGTCGGAGAGCATGGTGGCCCAGCGCCGGCGGAGCTCCTGGGCGCGGAGGGCATCATCTCCGGCAATCTGTACGGCGCAGCGCCGGATGGCGTGGGCCCAGTCCCGGGCGGCGGCCACATCGGTCCAGTCCGCCTCGCCGTCGCGCCAGAGGCGGCCCAGCAGGGCCCGGGCCTGATCGCCAGCGGCGGTCATCAGCTGCTCCTCGGCCTTCAGGCGGCGCGCCAGGTCGAGGGTGGTGGCGATATCTGGGATGGTGGAGCCGGGCTTTGCCACCGCCTGGAGGGCCTGGGTCACCTTGCGCTCGGTCAGCCAGCGGGGGACGAACCACTGCTGAGCGGCGGTGGTCTGCTTGGATGCCAAATCATCCAGGTCGAGCTGGAGAATGCGGTCGGTGAAGTGCTGATACAGTTGCTGGCGCAGGCGGTCCCGCTCGCGCCCGTGGGTGACCCAGCGCTCGATTTGGGCCTGGGCCTCCTCCCAGTCGGATGCGCCGACCAGGGACGGAGCGAAAGTGTCGCGCGACCGGATGGCCGCAGCGAGGTCCTTCAGGGCGTTGAGCTCGGTCCAGCTCCAGCCGGCCTCGGGTAGGCCGAAGAAGGGCGCCACTGCGGCAGCGTGCTGTGCGCAGTTCGTCAAGGCGGCGTAGAGCTTCGTGATGCCTGCGTCAACGGTGTCCCGGAGCTGGGGCGTCCAATCCTTCGCGCCCACGGCCCGCCAGCGGTGGCCGGCCGGGTTGCCGGCGGCGCGGGCGGCGGCGGCTGTCGTGCGAACCTTGTCACGGAGGGTCGCGAGCTGCGCTGCCGCGAGGCCTTGCGGCAAGTCGAGCGCCACCTTGGGTCCGGCGCCGAGGGCGATCAGGCGGGAGAGGCCCGTGTAGAAGGACTCGCCCGTGCTCCGGGGAATGTGCAGCGCCCGCACGTAGGCGTTCAGCTCTCGGCGGGTCTGCGCCAGGCGGTCGGCCTGGATCCGCCACTCCTCCGGGGACTGGAGCTGGCCGACCTTCAGGGCGGTGTCTAGCTGGGCGAGGACGTCGGCCTTCTTGCTCTTGCTGGAGTGCAGTTCCAGGCAGAAGGGCCCGAGGCCGGCGCCCTCCAGCCGGCGCTGTACGACGCTGAGGGCCGCCATCTTCTCGGCCACGAAGAGCACCCGTTTGCCCTGGGCCAGGGCCTGGGCGATGATGTTGGTGATGGTCTGGGACTTGCCGGTGCCGGGCGGGCCGTGCAGGACAAAGCTCTTGCCCTCGCCCGCCGCGTAGACCGCCGCCAGCTGGGACGAGTCGGCGCTGACGGGGGTGAAGGTCTCGTCGAGCCGGTAGTCATCGTCGAGCCGCTCGGGCGCCGGGAACCCGCTGGCGGCGGGGAAGTCCTTGCTTGGGAAGTCGATCAGGCTGGAGACTAGCTTGTTGCGCTTGAGGTCCTCAGTGCGGACCTCCAGGTCGCGCCACATCAGGAACTTGGTGAAGGAGAAGAGCCCGACGTGGGCCGCCTCGGTCACATCCCAGCGGTCGATCTGCTTGATGGCCTGGCGGAAGCGGTCGAGCACCAGGCGCACATCGATGCCGGACTCGTCCTCTGGCAGCAGGTCGACGCCGTCGATCGTGAGATTGAAGTCGTGCCGCAGTAGCTCCAGCAGGGTGACGTTGACCATCGCCTCCTCATCGCGGCGGCGCAGGGAGAAGCCGGACTGGGCCGACGGGCGCCGGACCTCGATGGGGATCAGCAGGATGGGCGCCTGGCGGGGCTGGGTGGAGGACTTGGTCTCGTACCAGACCAGCATGCCCAGGGCGAGGTAGAGAGTGTTGGCGCCGTTCTCCTCCAGGCTGGAGCGGGCGGAGCGGTAGATCTCGGTCATGCGGCGGGTCAGCTCGGTGGCCTCCAGGTCGCAGCGGAGGCGGCGGTGGCTGAACTCGCCCTCCAGGAGCGCCTTTTCGGCGTCCTCGCCGGTGCGGCGCAGGTGGACGTCGGAGTCGCGGCTAGAGTTCTGCCAGTCCTGGGGGCGGGGGTGGAACTCCAGTTGCTTGCCGTCTGCCAGGGCGTTCTCCAGGGAGGACAGGTCCGGGATGAGGAGGGGGACGGAGGTCTTGGACTCCTGGAAGTTGAGGAGCCGGTTGCGGAGGCTCAGGTCCAGGAGTTTGCGCTTCCAGCGGTCGAGGCGGGTGGCCACTGCGGTCTGACCAGGTAGCGGGGCCACCGGTGCAGGCTCAAGTGAAGGCATCTTTGGTGCCGATGGTGGTGCTGATGCGATGATGCCCCCGGTGGCAACGCGGGCCGGCAGCGGCCGGATGCCGCTCATGCGGGCGCGGCGGACATCGACCGCGAAGATGAGGCTATCGGGGTTGTCGAGGTGGCGGCGCCCGGCCTTGACAGCCTCGCCAAAGTCGGCGGTGCTGCCCTCGGCGGCGAGGGTCGACTCCAGGACGCAGATCTCGTTCAGGTCGACCCGCTTGCGGAGGGCGAGGCCGTCATCGACCACGCTGTCGGCGAAGCTCTCGTCTTCGAGCCATAGGCCCGGGAAGGCGTGGCCCTGGGTCAGGCAGACGATGGGGTGCAGGCCGGCCTGCTCAAAGCAGGCGGCGAACAGGGCGGTCAGGTCGAGGCAGGTGCCGAGGCGGGACTCCAGGATGCGGTCCGGGGTGCGGATCTTCTGGCCGTCCCGCTCAAAGCTCGCGGGCACGCCAGCGTAGACCACGTGCTGGCGCTGGATCGCCGCATAGATGGCCGCCGCCTGGAAGCGCACCCGCTGGATGTCCTTGGCCTGGTAGCCCTGGAAGGAGGGGTCGCCGGTCCAGTCTTTTAGCACGTCCCCGGCTTCCTTGAGGATCGCTTCGACCTGCGGGTGGTTGGGCATGACGAAGGCCGCCAGGATCTCCGGGATCGCCCGGGTGCCGTTCCACTGGTCGTAGGCGAGCACGTCGATGGGGACCCGGTGCTCGACCAGGACGCCTTGGGCTGCCGTGACGCTTATGCACAGGCTCCCCCGCACGGCCTCGGCCTGCTGGGCCAGGAAGTCGTGGGAGAGGGCCAGGTCGACGGCGCCCAGGTCGGTCGTGCCTGCTGGAAGGCGCTCGAGCGCCTGCTCCCAGCGATGGGCGAAGGCCGGCTCTGTGGTGATCGTGACGGTGACCTGCTCCAGGTCTGTCTGGCTCTGGTTTATCAGTTTCAGTCGCTTTACGACCGAGACATCGTTTTGCTGTACGGCGTAGTTGACTGTGGGATCGGCCTGGATTTCGACCGTCACCACCGGCTTGGGATTATCCATACAAGAATCCTCCGTGTGGACCCGAGAGTTAGGATACTTGCTGTGATTCGATGCCTGCGACCTGTGTCCTGCCCTGCAGGCGGTGCTGTCACTTTTGACGCAGGCACGTGCCGGGAAAGCGGGAACCTGAAACGGGAGTTGTGCGTCTCACATCCGGGTTGATAGCACCGGGCAAGGAGGAGGGGGAAGCCCATGCAGTTGATTGAGGCCCTGATGAAGAATCTACACGACGCATATGTCCTGCCGGAGGTCACACCCCGGTTTGAGGCGCACCTGCGGGCGCACATGGCAGAGTATGCGGCAATTACCGACGGAAAGGAACTAAGCCGGCGCCTGACCGCCGACTTACGGGAGGTCAGTGGTGACAAGCATCTGGAGGTCATGTACACCGCCGAGCCACTCCCGCCGGCCCAGGAACCCGGGGAACCGACGGCTGAGCAGAGGAAGGTGTGGGATCTCGGCATCCTCCTGGACAACGGGGGCGTCCATAAGGTTGAACGGATGCGGGGCAACGTAGGTTACTTGGAACTGCGGCGCTTTGCTGTGCCCGAGGTGGCGGGCGAGATCGCTGCGGCGGCCATGGCGCTGCTTTCGGGGACTGAGGCCCTCATTATCGACCTGCGCAACAACGGCGGCGGGGCCGCCACCATGGTGGCGATGCTGTGCAGCTACTTCTTCCGCTGGTACACCCACCTTAACACCATACAGTGGCGGGAGGGGGACCGTTCAAACCAGGTGTGGACGCTCCCCCACGTGCCCGGCAAGCGGTACCTGGAGAAGCCCGTCTAGGTGCTGACTAGCAGCAAGACGCTGTCTGCTGCCGAGGAGTTCTGCTACAACCTGCAGAGCCTCAAGCGGGCCACCGTCGTGGGCGAGAGGACCGGGGGCGGAGCGCACATGGGCAAGTTCTTCCGGTTGGACGATCACTTCGAGGCGTACATATCGGTCGCAAGGTCCGTCAACCCGGTGACCGGGAGCAACTGGGAAGGGAGCGGCGTCAGTCCTGACATCGAGGTGCCGGCGGACCAGGCGCTGAACGTGGCCTATGCAGAGGCGCTGAGGGCGATCATCGCACGGGCCGAGAAGGAGACGCTCGCCCCGTGGCGCCGGCTCCAGCAGGAGGCCGAGAAGGCCCTGTCCGAACTCGAATAGACGAAACGAGGGCGCCCTCCTGCGTGGAAGGGCGCCCTCGAAGCTATGCCGTCCTGAGCGCCGCAGCGATCCTCTGAGCTGCCTCCTCGCTGGCCACAGCGAGAACAAGCCTTGTTCCGATGAACTCCAGGCGAACGGCGGGCAGGATCTTCCCCCGCATGATGGCCGTTCCCGTGGCCACCTTGACGCCGGGGTACCACAAGCTGATCTCGTCAGCCTCTTCCACCGGGTTCGGCAAGCTTTCGGGCAGATCCGTGGGCCGGAGCACCGCAAGGAACGGCGGCTTCTCGTCGGCCATCCACCTTACCTGCACATATTGTCCGTATTCCGTACCCGGAGGTTGCCACCGAAACCGGTCCCATACGGTAAACGTCCCGGTGGCAATGCCAGGCTGAAACGCAGGCGGAGGGTCGTTACGTGCAGTCCCAGTGAAGGGCTGGCCGACAAAGATGGTGTAGTCTACGAACTCCCCATATACCGTGAAACTCAGGATGGCGGCGGCAAGGAGCGACCAAGCCGCGACCGCAACCGGCGCTCGCTGAACGAAGTAAGCGTATGTAGTTACCCCGGCGATCACCAGGAGGATCATCCACTTGTGGAACCCCACCCACTCCAGGACCCGGAGGATTGCGGCCAACGCCCGGAGTCTAGCTGGCACGGAGCTCCCCCCTCTGTTCAGCGTCTCGCAGGTACTTTATCCTCGCTTCGAGCTGGGGGTGGCTGGCGTGCAGGCGCTCGACGATCCAAGCCGGAGACCAGGTGGGAAACTGATACTCCCCAAACTGGGCCTTACTTTCGGCATAGACCTTGTTCAGCGCAGAGATCATCACGTCGGCCGAAGTAAGTCGGGCCCCGGCCAGATCTGCCTCGTGCTCCTGCAGGCGACTGCGTTGAGCAAGGACGGCCACGGCCACGAAACTGAGTGCGATTAGCAGAAGGTTTGCGACAGCGGCGAGCAGATTCACCAGGGGGATGAAATGGCCCGCAAAGACGAGCCATCCCAGCGCTCGGAAGACGGCGAGACCGACCATGGCGGGGAGCCCATCCCTCGCTGCAATGTGGTGCAGTTCATGACCTGCGACCGCAAGCACTTCTTCAGGTGAGAGATGCTTCAACAACGATGTGCTGAAGATAATCAACCCGCGCCGACCTGTAACCGCCACAGCGGTGGGGGCCTTGCTTGCCACTACGGTCAAAACTGGGTGGCCTTTTATCCGGAGACTTTGACCGGCCTCCCGCAGCCTGTCCTTGAAACCGGCCAGGTCAGAGATATCCCAGGAGGTCAGTGGTCGGAGGTGCAGGCCCCTCGCCACTGAACTCTCCCAGGTCAGATAGTTCCACAGCAGAGACACGCAGGTGTAGACAATCACCCAGTACTTGATCCAGGTCGGTAGGAAGAGAACCGGCACTACACTTAAGCCAACAAAAACCAGGGCTATCGTCCACTGCACGGCGCGCCTGACACCTGTGGACACAGCACCACCCCTGATCAATGATTTGTTTTTCGATTTCTTCTTTTCGGCAATATATCCTGCTCAACAATCCCTATTCGACGGCCAGGTGGGGATTCCACACCACTTCCCACAGGTGCTGGTCGGGATCTTGGAAGTAGCCGGCGTAGCCGCCCCAAAAGGTGTCGTGCGCTCGCTTCACGATGGCGGCCCCCGCCCTCTCGGCTTGGGCCATCACGGCGTCCACCTCGGCCTTGGAGGACACGTTGTGACCGAGCGTGAACTCGGTGGGAGCCGCGGGGCTTGCGGAAAGCCCCGAGTCGTGGGCGATGCTGTTTCGGGGCCATAAGGCCAACTTGAGGCCCGACTGCAGGTCAAAGAAGGCGACCGCACCATGGGTGAACTCCTGGCCAATAATCCCTTCCGTGTGCAGGCCGAGGCCGTCGCGGTAGAACCTGACCGCCCTCTCCAGATCATCAACACCGATGGTAATCACTGTGATTCGAGGTTTCATACAAGCCCTCCCTTTAGAGCATGCTCCTCCTACCAGGGCACCTTGCCGCCGTCCACATTGATGGCCTGGGCCGTAATGTACCGGGCCGCAGGCGAGGCCAGGAATGCCACGAGGCCGGCGACATCTTCGGGCTGGCCAAAGTGGCCGGCAGGGATCTCCTGGAGCCAGCGCTCGGCCACCGCGGGGTTGGAGCGGGCCGGGGCGGTCATCTCGGTTTCGATGACCCCCGGGCACACGGCGTTGACCGTGATGCCGTGGGGCGCCAGCTCCCGGGCTGCCTCCCGCATGAAGCCAATCACCCCCGCTTTTGACGCCGCATAGCTGGCCATCTGCGGCTGATAGCCCTTGCCAGCGATCGAGGCGATCTGAATGATGCGGCCTCCCTGTCCCCGGGCTACCATTTCGCGGGCGACGATCTGGGTGCACAGGAAGGTCCCCGTCAGGTTCACCTGGATCGCCTGGTCCCACTGCTGGTCGGACAGCTCCAGCAGGGGTCCCTTCGGGTTGACGCCCGCACTCGTGACCAAAATGTCAATCCGTCCGTGGGACTCAACAATGCTGTCTACCATCGCCTGCACGGCGCGCCGGTCGGACACATCAGCCACGTACCGCTGTAACCCGAGCTCCGCCGCCGCCTGCTGCAGCGTGGAAGCGTTTGAATCACATAGAATCACGGTTGCACCCAACTGCTGGAGCGATACCGCCGCTGCATTACCAATGCCCCGGGCGGAGCCGGTCACCAGGGCCACTTTGCCAGAGAGAGTCATCGACACGCTACCTCCCATCCGGCCCATTATACCATCACCGGCGCCCCTTGACTGGGGGGTGATCCCTGTGGTAAGGTGCCATTGTAACCACCTAAATACGTTTTGGTGGTTAAATGCCGGGAGCGAAGGAGCGATGGACATGGTTGCAGATCGGGTGAGCCTGGTTCGCAAGCTTCGCGCTTACAGTTGGGATACAGAGGAATGGTATGTCCCCTTGTCCGTCGCCCTTGAGGGGGTGGGGCCGGCCGAGGCCGCCTGGTGCCCGCCGGGCGCCGGGAACAGCATCTGGCAAACGGTGAATCACCTCAACTACTATAACCGAAAGTTCCTGTGCCGGCTGACCGGCGTTCCGTTTGAAGAGAAGGCCCCCAGCAACACCGCCACCTTCGGTGACGCCGGCGACCCGCAGAACGCCGACGGCTGGGCTGCCACGGTGGCCCGGACCCACGAGATCGCCGGCGCCCTGCGTGAGGCCCTGGACCGTCTGACCGATGAGGACCTGGATCGCTCGCTCTCGACCGTCCCGCTCTGGGATGAGCTGGCCAGTTGGCTCACACACGATGCGTACCACACGGGACAGATCGTGATGCTCCGCAAACAGCAAGGCACCTATCCCGCTCGCCGGGGCTAGGCGCGAGCAGAGGGGGCAACCTCCGTTGGTGAAAGCAAAACGCAGTCTGTGGCAGGATGGAGAGTTCGTGAAGTTCTGGACCGGCGAGACCATCTCCCTGCTGGGGACCCAGATCACGGGTCTGGCGCTCCCGCTGGCGGCCGACATGATTCTGCGTGCCACGCCCGCCCAGGTCGGCTTCCTCAACGCCGCCGGGTTTGTGCCCTACCTGTTCGTGACGCTGTTTGCCGGCATCTGGGTGGACCGTTACCGCCGGCGCCCCCTGCTGGTCGGCGCTAGCCTGGCCCGGGGGTTTCTGCTGGCCCTGATTCCAATCTCCTACGTGCTAGGGTTCCTGCGAATGGAGCTCCTGTACCTTGTCACGTTGTTTTGCGGCGGCTTCAGCGTGCTCTTCGAGTTGGCCTACGTCTCCTATCTGCCGTCGCTGGTCGACCGTACATACCTGGTAGAGGGCAACAGCAAGCTGCAAATGAGCTCATCGGTGGCGCAGGCAAGCGGTCCGGGTTTGGCGGGCCTGGTCGTGGCAGCGCTCAGTGCGCCGCTCGCCATCGCATTCGATGCCGCCTCGTACCTGGCCTCCGCCGTCTCGCTCGCCTTGATTCGGAAGCCGGAACCCGAGCTGGCGCCGCCGTCGGTGCAGTCCTCCAAGCTCGAGCAGGTCGGAGTCGGGATGCGCATGGTGCTCGCCAATCCGTATCTGCGGGCAGTGGCCGGTGAGGCAGCCACCTTCAACTTTGGCAGCAACATGACCTGGGCGGTCCTGATTCTGTACATGCGGCGTGAGCTGGGGATGAGCCCGACATTACTTGGCTTCGTGGTTTCGGCGGCAAGCCTGGGCGCCTTCCTGGGGTCCCACATGGCCGGCGGGCTCGGAAAACGCTACGGCACCGGGCCGACCATCGTCGGGTCGATGGCGCTTGCGTGCGGCGCCGGGTTGCTCTATCCGCTGGCCGCGGGGCCCCTGCACATCTCGGTGCCGGTGCTGGTGGCTGGACTGATAGTAGGCGGTGCAGGCGTGGCGATCTCCGTCGTCCACGTGGTCTCCCTGAGACAGGCGATCACCCCGCAGCACATGATGGGCCGGGTCTCTGCCGGGTACCGATTCCTCACCTTCGGTCCGGTGCCAATTGGCGCGGCCCTGGGCGGGTTGCTCGGCTCCCTGGTTGGCCTGCGCCTGACCCTCTTGATCGGCGCCATCTGCACCCTGTCGGCCCTGGGCTGGGTCTTGTTCTCCCGGCTGCCGGCCCTGCGTGAACTGCCGGAGGAGCCGGCCCTGGCCAGTTGAAACGTTGAGCCCCTGGTCTCACCAACCGGCGAGACCAGGGGCTCTTTGTCATGCTCAGTCCATCTGCAGGAAGCCCTTAACAACGAGGGTGGCCACAAGCCCGGCGAAGTTACTCAAGCCGAACTCATCGGGCAGGGCGCCGTCCGCCTTGGCCTCCCGGTAGAGGTCCGAGGTGGTCCGCCGGCCGTCGCAGTGAGCGATCACCGAGATGACCCAGGGTTCGACCCGGCTGGTGGCCTGGAAGGGCCAGGTTGTCTCCAGCAGGAACTCCTGAGGCGCCAGCTCCCCGTCCGAGACGGCGTGGGTGATCTTCACCTGCAGGTGCGGGGACAGGCGGGGCGCCGCCGCCGCCACTTCCGGCCCGGCCGCCGGAGATGAGATCCAGTCGTGCCGCCAGAAGGTGCGGTCGAAGGCGTCTCCGTTGGTCGCCTCGCTCAGGCGGGTTCGCAGGGTGAGCGGGTGTGTGGCGCTCCCGCCCTCACGGCGGCGGAGCGCCAGCGCCCCGAAATAGGCCCGGCGCACGCCCAGATCTTTGAGGTGCTCCTCCCACCGGGCGATGACCGCCGTTTCGCCGTGCCGGCTCCGCACCGCCAGGTCTGCTGCCAGCTTGCGCGGCGTCCACTCCCGATCCACGGCGTAGATCAGATCAAACTCGGGCTGGGCTTCACCTAACCACGACCGGATCCGCTCCTCAAAGGAGTGCGAACCCACGTCAAGGCCCATGGTCACGGCGAAGAAGCTGCCGCCGGGCGCCAGGTGGACCGGGAGGCCCTCGATGATGCCCCGCAGCACCGCTTCGCCGGTCTCGCCGCCGTCCCGCCAGATCTGGGGATCCGCCAGCGCCGGGACGTAGGGGGGATGGGCGACGATCCGGTCAAACCTGCGTCCGCCGAGGTCCCGATAGAGGTCCCCCTGGAGCACCTCGACGTTTTCGCAGGCGTTCAGCAGGGCGTTGAAGCGGGCGAAATGCACTGAGCGGGCCGTGATGTCTACCGCCGTGGTCAGGTCCGCCGTGCGGCTCAGGAGCAGGCCGGCGGCGCCCGAGCCCGTGCAGAGGTCCAGGACAGCCCGGGCCGGCGCCCGGCTGATTACCCGGAGGAACTGCATCGTGAGCGGGCTGATGGCGGCAAAAACCAGGTCCGAGGGCGGGCGATACGGCGTCCCGTCCGGGTTGAAGAACCGGTCGGAGGCCAGCAGCAGGCCTGCCACCGGATAGAAGGCGACCGTGGCGAGGAAGCCATCGTCCTGGTGCGGCCGAATCAGATCCAGTCGTTCGAGGGCGCCCTGGCCGGCGGGGCCGACCGCCTGGCGGACCTGCTCCTCGGGGACAGGCTTGCCCAGCAGGAAGAGGCGGATCATCACGGATAGCCCTTGCGGCTCCACACCGGTCAGATTCCGCTCGGTCGGCCCGACCTTGGTCAGGTCAGCGATGCTGTCCAGACCCAGTGCGCGACAGATCCCGTCCTCCGTGAAACCGGCTTCTCCACAAAGCGACCGCACCCGGGCGAACTCGTCCGGGGCGCCATGTCTGAGCGGAAGCCCAACTGCATCCATCTTATAGCTTGATCGTGAAGGATGCCGTATGCTCACCGATCACCTTGTTGGTGCTGGGGTCGATCTCCCGGTAGACCATCTCCATCTTGGTGAAGTTCAGGCTGAACGAATCGGTGGGGACAGTGTTCTCCGGGCCGATGATGCAGCTAGGACTGAAGGAGGAGACCATGACATCGGTCAGCTTGTACTCCATGAAGGTCTGCCTGTCATTCTTGGTGCGAGCCAGGGCCAGGGTTGCCTGCCGGATGTGTTGACCGGTGGCGCATCGGGTCAGAAGCAGGGGTGTGGACTTGTCGACTGACTTGGTGATGTGCAAGTCCTGGAAGGAGACCTTGCCCGCTCCGCCCCCGCCGCCTGAGCTGGCCGTGCCCGTCTGGTTGACGCCCCAACTGAAGGAGGAGATCTCGATCCAGCCCTTGTGCCCCTCGTCCCGGCTCTCGCCCGCAATGTCGTCGAACTTCAGGAACATGTCGACAGCCATCTTCGCATCCTCCTTCGCCTAAGTCATATCCCCGCCGATGAAGCTGAAGCGGAACTCGGCCCGGCCGGAGCCGGCCAACTCCAACGGATCCTGCATGGCCGCGTAGTCGCCCCGGGCCCCGCTGTAACGACCGGTGCCGCCTACGATCGCAAAGCGGCTGGTCTGACCGAAGCTGGGGCCGCCCATGCCGATGCCCATGATGGAGCCGTCGGTCAGGGTGAAGGTGTGCATCTCGAGGCTGATCTGGGCGAACGTGCCCGACATGCCCGGCGTGTCCGGGCAGAAACAGGCCGAGTAGAACTGGCCGATCTCCTTGCCGTCGACCCCGTCCAGCAGGATGCCGTGTATGCTCATGCGGTCACCCTGCCGGGGCAGTTCTCCTCGAATCCGGTTGGGGGCGTGGAGGTGCCAGCCCCGCCCATAGAGCTCCAGCTTCCGGAGTGCGGTGGAAGGCGGCCCTGTGGCCGCCAGGACGGTGGAGCCCGGGATCATCGTGGCCGCAGCCGAGCCCAGCAGCAGACCTAGCCGCCCCAGCAGGTGGCGGCGGGACAGGAAGGACATGGCGCAACTCACCCTCCTTTGCAAGATGGTTTACAATATTTCGACGCTGTACTATGTCTCCCTGCACATTATTCGTTAATATGTGATAAATCCGCGACGTGAAAAAGACCCGGGGGAGAGCCCCGGGTCTGTCTTTACCCTTGTTATTGCGCCAACACGGCCCCCTGAGCCGCTTTAACCAGCCGGCATAGCTGGGAGCACATGGCACTGAGGCGGGCCGTAACCGCTGGATTGACCAGCCGCAGGCCCTCAAAGTCGTCCGGTGTGGTCAATACTTGCTGCGGGATCGCCAAAGCGTGTAGCCCCCTCATCACGATGCGGAGGTGGTCCAGCGCGCCGATCACCGAGTGGGAGGTGCCGTGGCCGATCAGGGCGACCGGCTTCTCCTTGAACTGGCTGACGGTCAGGGTGTCCAGGGCGTTCTTGAGCACGCCCGAGTATGAGTTGTGGTAGTTCGGGGTTCCCAGGACGAATCCATCAGCCCAGTCGGCCATGGCCACAAACCGCTGGACCGCAGGGTCAGGGTGGATGGAGGGGTCGCGGTGGTAGGCGGGGTCCGCGATGGGAAGGGGGTGTTCGGCGGGATCCCAGATCTGTACCGCAGCGCCTAACTCCGAGAGACAGGCTGCTGCTTCCTGGACCGCTGCTCGCGTGTACGAATCGGCTCTAGTGCTACCGCACAGGAGAAGGATCTTCAAGCGGGGCGCCCTCCTTCATGCATCACCAAATTGCATGTTCATGATAATGGAGGATATTTCAACCGAGCAACTAATTCAACTAGATTGTAATCGATTGAACGGGGGCGTCGGCTGACGATGGCCCTGGAGGCGCTGGTCAACCCACGGCGTCATCCGCTTCAGCTCTGTTGGGTGCTGCGGACCAAGGCGAGCCTGCCGCGGGAACTGTGGCGGGAGATCCGCACCCTTTCGTTCGCCTACACATCCTGGCAGCCGGGCTTCTTCAGTGTGATGACGGGCGAGGAGATTCCCTCATTCGAGGAGGCCATCGGCCACTTGACGGCGCTGGGGCTGGAGGAGTTTGTCGCCGAGGTGGCCCGAGGGTTTGCGCCCCCTCAGGAAGACCTGACGGCCTGGCAGGTCATGCATGACCCCACCGTGCAGCAGGCCCTGGTCGAAGGGGCGGCGCGCAAGAATCCGCTGTACGCGGAGGTCGCGCACCAGTTGATCAGCGACCCGGAGCAGGTTCGCCATCGGTTGGTCACCATGCTTGAGTCCTTTTGGTCGCATGTCTTCGCCAACCAGTGGGCCAGTATCGAGCCGGCGCTCGCGGAGGATATCGCCAGCAGGGCGAAGATGCTGCAAGAGATGGACCTCTACGACTTCTTCCGCCGGCTCCTGCCCGGGTGCCGCACGGTGCGCAGCGAGAGGTTGCTGGTGTTTCAGCGTGTGTTCGAGGCCAGCGTCGACCTTGATGATCACGACCAGTTGCTGCTGGTGCCCAGCTTCTTTACCTGGGCTCGTACGCGTATCGAGTGCGACCCGCCCTGGACGCCCGGTTTCGTCTACCCGGCGGGCAACCTGGAGGGGGTGCTGACCGCCCTCCCGTCGGACACCCTGATGCAGGTCCTGCAAGCTGTGGCGAACGAGACCCGCCTGCACATCCTGCGGCTCTGCGCGGAGGCACCCCGTTCCACGCAGGAGCTTGCGAAGCTGCTGGGCCAGGCCGAAGGCGGGGTCTCCCGCCACATTCGCCTGCTTCAGGAGGCGGGGCTAGTCGCGCCACAGCGGCAGAGCTACTACGTGCTGTACCGGGCAGTTCCCGGCCGCCTCCGGGCCATATCGCCGGCGCTTCGCCGCTTCGTCGAGCATGCGGACTGAGGAAATGAGACCGGGCGACCCAAATCAATCCGCCTTGACGTCCCACGGGAAGAGGCGGGCGATCAGGAAGGCAATGCCCACGGCGATCAGGGGGAAGACGCCCATGAGGAAGCGGAAGGCCGCACCCGGATTCGAGCCGGGGACCTCGCCCGACTGGTAGCCGTAGATCAGGGCCAGGCTGCCGAAGGCAAACCCCTGAAGCGCCCCCGAAATGCGGGTGACGAAGCCGTTGACGCTGTAGTAGACCCCTTCCCGGCGGCGCCCGGTGCGCTCAGCATCACGGTCGATGATGTGCGCCTGCATCACCTCACCCACGACAAGGACCCCGCTGAAGCCCAGGCCGAAGATACCGCCGGCGAGCATGCCGGTCCACAGATCCTGGGCCAGGTAGAGCGGTGCGCCCGCCCCGGCCAGGATGCCGATGGCGGTCAGCCAGGCCCGCTTCCCACCCCAGCGGCGGGCGAGCCGCGACCATAGCGCCACCATGGGGATGGCCACCAGGAAGACGGCGCCGAAGAGGGCAGAGGTCGCGGCCCCGCCCAGGCCCAGTGAGTACTTGGCGTAGAACGGCATGCCGGCGCCGAGCAGGCCGAAGGTGAACTGGGTCAGGGTGGAGGCGAGGGCGAAGATCCAGAAAGCCCGGTCGCTGAGCGTCTGGCGGAAGGAGTCCACAATGCCCAGCGGCTCAGGCTCGTCGGACTGGATGGACTCCGGGCTCCCCTGCACGGAGAGCAGGATCAGCACCAGGGCGACGGCGCAGTAGGTGATCGCCATTCCGGTGAAACCGAGCTGGCCATAGACCAGCGGGGTCAGGGCAATGCCGATGATCAGCGCCAGCAGCTGGAAGGAGTGCTTCAGCGCTGCCGCCTTCGAGCGCTCCTCCAGGCCCCGGAAGAGCACCGGGAAGAGGGAGGAGTAATTCGTCCACATGATGGTGACGAAGGTCTCCTGGAGCAGCAGCGCCCCGAGGAAGTAGGTGAAGAGCATCCCGGGATTGGACCGGACCGAGCCTGGCACGGAGAAGCCCACGACTATGGTGAGCAGGAAGGGGAGCACCGCGCCGAGCATCCAGGGCCGGCGGCGGCCCCAGCGGGTGCGGGTCCGATCCGAGAGGTAGCCGAAGAGCGGGTCGTTCACCGCGTTCCACACCGAGTTGATCGAGCGGGCGAGGGCTGCGGTTCCCACCAGAAGTCCGAGCGTTTCCACGTAGTAGAACATCATGTAGTTCTCGAAGGCCTGCACGGGGATGCTGATGCCCAGCATCCCAAGGGCGTACATCAGCGCGGTGTTTTTCGGCTTCACAGGTACCTCCTCATGGCGTCCCGCACCTCGCGGTAAGTTAGGAACCGGAATTCGCCCAGCAATCGCCGCACCTCGGGATCCAGCAGGGACTCCAGGTCGGCCCGGCGCCCCTCCCAGTCGGTCAGGGCCCGCCCCTCGGGGGTGGGCTCCGCCGCGTGATGGATCAGATGGTAGACACCGGGTCCCAGCTTGCTCAGCGTATCCAGGTACCAAGCCCGGCGATCGGCGGGCGCCACGGCATAGCCATCGACCAACCGCATCTTTGGCAGCGGGGAGGAGGTGATCATGTGGGCCAGTCCTGCCCGGAACGGGGCGGGGAAGCGCCCGAGTTCATCCTCATGCGGGAGCAGGGCGGGCAGGCGGTACTCGATCGCAAGCTGATTGTAGGCGTTTGCGATGTCGGGCCGGAGCACGGCGCCCATGTGGGTGTCCAGGTGGGTGACATCGATCCCGAGGGCCAGAGCGGCCTCGACCTGTGCCCGCATCTCCGCTGCAGCGTCGGCCACGTCGACGTGCTCCCAGGCCTGGATCAGGGCTGGCCAGAAGTAGCCTGCTGGGTCCCGCAGGGAGGGGCCGTGCGTGAGGGGGCGGGTCCTGGGGCTCTGCCACTCGCTGTTCAGGGTCAAGTGCACACCGAGGTCGCCCTCCCGGATGAGCGGCGCCCAGGGGGCGGTCAGCATCACCGAGGCCGTGGGGAAGCCCAGCGCCCGATAGGCCCGGGCCTGAGCCTCCGTAATACCCAGATCGTCATGGTGGATGATGATCACCCGCTGCCCATCCAGTCCCATCAACTTCCACAGATCCACCAGGTGCAGGCCTCCTTCGTTCGGGTTTCGTTGTAAAGTACCAATGATTTAGATGATTCCTTCGCAAGTCCTTCCGAGCGCCCTGTCTGAGCCAGGAATCGTTCAGGAAGGCCCAGGAAGAGACAGGATGCGATGGTCACGCATCCAGGACGTGTTCACCATCCATTCACTATGGCCCCACCATGGTCGCACCTAGGATGTGCCCTTCGATATATGGACGATATACCTGCTGGTACAGGTGGTGTCGTGACCGCTCGACTATGCTTGTGGTAGTACCTGTAAGGGGAGATCGATGATGTCGAGCGACCTGCTATGCCGTCTCGAAGCCGTGTGGAAATACTACCGCCCCGCGGCCAGGCCGAGGGTGTGGGCGGTCTCAAATCTGTCCCTGGATGTGATGGCAGGGGAGGTGCTGGGCTTGTTGGGCCCGACGGGTGCCGGCAAGAGCACGGTGCTCGGGTTGATGGGCGCCCTACTTCTGCCCAGCTCGGGCCGGGTCTGGCGCGCAGAGGGGGCTGCCCATCGCCTCGTCTTGCTGGACGAGCCGAAGGCAGCCCCCATCTCCCGGGAAACCGGAACAGCAACGGTCATCGCGACGAGCAGCACCGCCCTGGCGCACCGGCTTTGCGACCGGGTGATCCTGCTGGACCGCGGCCGCAGCCTGGGCGCCCTGAGCTCTGAAGCGCTGGCGCCCTGGGTAAGCCAGACCTGGTACCGCATCCGGGTACGAGGGTATCTGGCGGAGCGGACCCTGCACTGGCTGGAGGAGCTCACCTGCACGGCCACGCCCGACGGTGAGACGGTGCTGACGGGACCTCTGCGGGACTCCGCGGCTCTCTACGGGGTGCTCCACCGGATGGAGCGTTTGAACCTGCCCCTACTTGAAGTGACGACGATAGAGCCGGTCGAGGCGCTGGTTCGGCACTGCGCTACAGCCAGCCCAGCTCCCGAGCCCGGTTGATCGCCTGCAGGCGGTTGGTGACGCCAAGCTTGCCGATGATGTTGTGCAGGTGGTTCTTCACCGTGCCCTCGGTGATAAAGATCCGGGCGCCGATCTCCTGGTTGGAGATGCCCGTGGCGGCGAGGCGCAGCACCTCCATCTCCCGCTCGGTCAGAGGCTCCAGCCCATCCCGCACGGGAGCGGCGACGGCGGGCGCCCGGCCCGCCTGACCCAGGAGGCGTAGCATGACGGGCCCCTCGTCCTGGAAGGCGCGGACGTATCCATGCGGCTGCCCAAGTGTGCGCGCCCTGCCGATTGTGGTAAGGGCGCCTTCCTTATCTCCCACCGTTTCCAGGGCCACGGCGAGCAGGGCCAGGGTCCGAATCTGCGCATCCACCAGACCGGCCGCCTCAACCAGCTCCAGACGGCGGCGCAGGCGTTGCACCGCCTCCTCATGCCGGCCGACCGCCAGCAGAACGCGGGCCGGTGCCAGCGACTCCGGCCAGGAGGAGCCCAGCCCGTTCTCCAGCACCTCTCCGACCAGCTCGCAGAGCCGGACCGCCTCGGCCACGTTGCCCTCGAGCAGGCTGAGATGGGCCACCTGTGCCTGGCTCGATGCCACGGCGATGGGGTTGTAGGCCTTGCTGGTGGATGTGAACCCGAGCAGTTGATTGCTGCGGATCTGCTCGACCGTGCCCTGCATCAGGTTTAGTTGGGTGAGCGACTTGCCGGCCCGCCAGATCGAGTCGAAGTGGCCGTAGCGCAGACCAAGCTCCCGGCCCAGCTCCAGATGCTCTCTGGCCTTCTCCACCTGGTCCCACTCGTAGAGCAGGACGCCCAGCCCGGCGTGGATCATGCCGACGCTCCGCACATGGCCGCCGCTCGAAGCCACCAGGCGCAGGGCTTCCTGGTAGGTGGCGTGGGCCCGATGGAGGAGGCCCAGGGCCATCTCCATATCCCCCGCGACGCTGGAGAGCATGACCGAGCTGAACAGGTCGCCGGCCCTACGGCTGCGCTGGCTGCCCTCATGCAGGACCGGGAGGGCGGCGCCCAGGTCCCCGTTCTGTTGGTAGGCCAGCGCCAGGATCGTGCCCGCGATCGGCCACCAGAAGCCCTCATCGGCGGGAAGGGCGTCGATGGCCTGCTGGCAAAGCGAGACCGCCAGGGAGGAGTTCCCCTCGGAGCGGGCGATGGCGCCTTGCAGGGTGGCGATCTGCGCCTTGAGCAGGGGCTCATCTGTGATGGCCTCCCCGAGCAGCCGTTTCGCAGCAGGCGCATCGGAGTCGACCAGCAGCAGGAGGCGGGCGTTCCGAATGAGCAGCCGCGGCCGGGTGGCGAGCACGCTGCCCGGGATGGCGCCCAGCAGAGAGCGCAGCGTTTCGATGTGCCCCTCCTGCCAAAGGGCGTCGGCAGCCCTTTCCGTCAGGTCGGCGGCATAGCCGAACTCACCGGCGGAGAGCGCTGCCCGCACCGCATCGGCGGTCATGTCTCGCTCATCAAACCAGGCGGCAGCCTTCCGGTACAGCTCGGCCACCTTCTCCGGATGGGCGTGCTCCAGATGGGTGCGCAGGATATCCGCAAACAGGTGGTGGTACCGGAACCACTGGCGCTCACTGTCGAGCGCGACGGTAAAGAGGCCGCGCTGCTCCAGCATCTCCAGGATCGCCCGGCCGCCGGGGATGCCTGAGACCGCCTCGCCGAGCGGACCGCAGACCCGCTCGAGCACAGAGGTGGATAGGAGGAACTGCTGGATCGGTTCCGGCTGACTGTGCAGAATCTCCTCCACCAGGTAGTCGACCAGGTAGTGATGGTTGCTGACGAAGGCTTCAATAAAGCCCGTGACATCCGCCCGGCCCTCCAGGGAGAGGGCTGCCAGCTGGAGCCCGGCCGCCCAGCCCTCGGTGCGGGTCGCCAGGGCGGTGATCAGCTCGTGGGAGATCTCCATGCCGCGGAGCGCGGTCAGCATCTCGGCGGCTTCCTCGGCGCTGAACCGCAGGTCCTGGGCCCGCACTTCTGCCAGCTCGCCCCGGGCCCGCATCCGGGCGAGGCTGAGCGGCGGGTCGTTCCGGGTAAGTAGCACCAGGTGGAGGGAGGGGGGCAGGTGCTCCAGCAGAAAGCGCACCCCGGTGCGCACATCCTCCGATTCGATCAGGTGAAAGTCATCCAGCACCAGGAAGCAGTCTTGGCCGACCTCAGCAAAGGCGTTGACCACGGCCATCAGCACGCTCTCCGTCGGGGCAGGGGGCGCAGAGCGCAGCATGGGGATCGCCTCGCCGGTGGAGCCGGGAAGGGCGCCCTCCAGCGCAGAGAGCGCATGGAGCCAGAACCGCACGGGGTCCTGGTCGGCATGATCGAGGCTGACCCATCCGAGCGGCAACTCCCCCTGGCCCACCTGGGCGTGCCACTGGGCCACCAGGGTGGTCTTGCCGAAGCCTGCCGGGGCGGAGACCAGGATCAGCTTGCGCTGCAGCCCGCTGTTCAGCTTGGCGGTAAGTCGGGGCCGGGCGACTAGGTCGGGTCGGATCCGAGGCATGAAGAGCTTCGTTTTGAGTAGGGGTGCAGCGGCGGCGGTCAACGTCGGTTACCTCCCGGACTCTGCTGAACAATATCATAGCATATATACCCTACTCTCTATCGTTCGGTACATGCCCCATGACCCGTATTTCGGTAGGATAGGCCCCGTAAGCAATTCGTCAGGGAGGGCCATGCAGTGAATACGCAGCAGGTCGGCGCCAAGCTCCAGGCGCTTGTCGAGGAGATCGTCAGCAAGGATGGCCTGATCAAGAACGCCGTGCTCGGCGTTGCTCAGGAAGGGTCGGACTTCACCTGGTCCGGCGCCGCAGGGTTTGCAGATGCAGCCGGACGGACAGCCATGCAGCCCGAGACTCCGTACTACCAGGCCAGCATCACCAAGATGTACACCGCTTCCGCCATCATGATGTTGCAGGAGCGCGGGCAGCTGACGCTCGGCGACAAGATCGCCAAGCACCTCCCGGGCGGGGTGGTCGACGGGATCCATCGCTTCAAGGGAACGGACTACAGCCGGGAGCTGACCATTCGGCACCTGGTCAGCCATACCTCGGGCCTGGCGGACTACTCCACGGACCGGCCCAAGGGTGGCAAGAGCCTCTTCGACCAGCTGTTCACCGAAGGCGACAGGGCTTTCTCATTGGAAGATGTCGTCCGCCTGGTGAGGGAGGACCTGACCCCCAAGTTCGCTCCGGCGGCTCGCGGCCGGGCCCATTACTCGGATACCAACTATCAGCTGCTCGGCGCCATCATTGAAGCGGTAACCGGAAAGCCGCTCCACGAGGCCTTCGAGGAGTTCTTCTTCCGGCCGCTGGGTCTGACGCAGACCTACCTCGCTGGATACCCCCGCAGCGGTGTGCGCGGCGAGCCGGCCACCATCTTCCACAAGGAGCGCGCCCTCAGCCTCGACCTGGCCATGAAGTCGGTGTCGGCCCAAGGCGGGATGGTCTCCACCGTCAGCGACAGCCTCCGGTTTATCCGGGCGTTCCGGCGGGGCGAGCTCTTCGCCCGCAAGGAGACCATCGACGCGATGCAGCAGTGGAATAAGATCTTCTTCCCCTTCCAGTACGGGTATGGCCTGATGCGCTTCAAGCTGCCCTGGCTGCTGTCGCCCTTTGCCCCCTCGCCCGAACTGATCGGCCACTCCGGCTCCACCGGTTCGTTCCTCTTCTATAACAAGGAGCTGAACCTGTACTTCGCTGGCACCGTCAACCAGAACACCCGCGTTCGTACCCCCATGGCAGTGATGCTGAAGGCCGCCGATATCATCCGCCGGGCCTCCCGGTAACGACACGATTGGCGCCTGTTGGACTTTCACTTTTAAAAGGAGGCGATACTGGTAGGAGTCGAACCTACCTGGTAGGTTCCGCACGAGGAGTGTGCTCAGTGGACGAGATGGAACAGCAGATTGAAGCACTACTGGCCCAGCTGTCGCTCAAGGAGAAGATCGCCTTGCTCTCCGGCACCGATGCCTGGCATACAGCGCCCCTCCAGCGCTTCGGCATCTCCGGGGTGACGATGACCGATGGCCCGCACGGGGTGCGTGCCAGCGCCGAAACCGATCGAATCAACGGCCCCGCTACGGCCTTTCCCACCGGTATCGCCATGGCGGCGTCCTGGGACGCTGACCTGATCTACGAGGTCGGCCAGGCGCTCGGTGAGGAGACCCTGGCGATGGGCTGCGATATTCTGCTCGGCCCGTGTGTCAACATCATTAGACACCCGCTGGCGGGCCGGACCTTCGAGTCCTTCGCCGAGGACCCGATCCTGGCGGGCCGCCTGGGCGCCGCCTGGGTGCAGGGAATTCAGAGCGTGGGCGTGGGCGCCTCGCTCAAGCACTTTGCCTGCAACAACCAGGAGACGGAGCGGGACAAGGGCAGCTCTGTGGTGGACGAGCGGGCCCTGCGGGAGATCTACCTGCGCCAGTTCGAGATGATCGTCAAGGAAGCGAACCCCTGGACGGTGATGGCGGCCTACAACCGGGTCAACGGCACCTACGCCACCGAGCATGACTACCTGCTCAACCAGATCCTCAAGGGGGAGTGGGGGTACGACGGGGCGGTAATCTCCGACTGGGGCGCCACCCATGAGGTCTACAAGTCCCTGGAGGGCGGGCTCGATTTGGAGATGCCCGGCCCGCCGCTCTACTTTGGCCGCCTGCTGCTCGAAGCGGTGCGCAAGTGGCAGGTCGACCCCGCCGTGATCGATGGCGCCGCCCGGCGCATGCTGCGGCTGATGGCCCGCTGCGGCAAGCTTGACCCCCAGGCGGTGCAGAAGCAGGCAGGCAGTGTCAATACGCCCGAGCATCAGGAGTTGGCGCGCCGCCTGGCCGCAGAGTCGATCGTCCTGCTGAGGAATGAGGGGAGCCTGCTGCCCCTGAACCCGCAGCGCCTGCGCAAGGTGGCCGTGATCGGCCCCTGCGCCGATGAGGCGCCGGTGAGCGGTGGCGGCAGCGCCTACGTGGAGCCGCCCTACCGGGTCAGCCCGCTGGACGGACTCAAGGCCCGGCTGGGCGAAACCGTGGAGCTGATCCACGAGCAGGGCTGTTCCCACCGGGTCCTCCCGCCGTACATCACCGGTGAGTTCCTCGGCCAGTTCTTTGGCAACACCGACCTGGCCGGCGAGCCGCAGCTCGAGCGAACCGACACCTCGCTGAACTTCCACTGGCTCGGCTCCTGGACGGCGCAGACGCCGCCGGCCTTCTCCGTCCGCTGGACCGGCCGCCTCAGCCTGGGCACTGGGGCACACACCCTGCACGTGCAGCATACGGGCCTCTGCCGGGTCTTCATCGACGGCGCCCTGGTGCTGGAGAATCAGGGCCCCTCGATCACCGCTGACTACCTGGCCACCACCGCCACCGTTGCGATCAGCGGCGGGGAGCACGAACTGCGGGTGGAGCTCGTCCGGCCCGCCGGGCATCCCTGGCCGCACCTGCAGGTACGCATCAGCCAGGAGGATTCCGCCGACGCCGATGCGGCCTTCGAGAAGGCGGTGGCCGCCGCACGCGGCGCCGATGTCGCCCTGGTCTTCGTGGGGTATCCGACCGAGTACGAATCGGAGGGCTACGACCGCCCCGACCTGAAGCTGACCGGGCGGCAGGCGGAGCTGATCCGGGCCGTGGCTGCGGCCAACCCGAACACGGTGGTGGTGCTGAACACGGGCGCCCCGGTCGAGATGGACTGGGCCGGATGCGTCCCGGCGGTGCTGCAGGCCTGGTACTCGGGCATGGAAAGCGGCAACGCCATCGCCGACGTCCTGCTGGGGGCGGTGAACCCGTCCGGCCGCCTGCCGGTCACCTTCCCGGCCCGGCTGAGCGATACTCCGGCTTACTTCTACTTCCCCGGGGGTCGCGAGGTGCTGTACGGCGAATCGATCTTCGTCGGGTACCGGTACTATGACGCCAAGGGGCTGGATGTGGCTTATCCGTTCGGCCACGGCCTCTCCTATACCAGCTTCGCCTACAGCGGCCTGACGGTAGAGGAGGGCGGCGCCCGGGTATCGGTGACCGTCACCAACACCGGCGCCGTGGCCGGCAAGGAGACGGTGCAGCTCTATATCTCGGATCCCGAGGCCAGCCTGCCCCGGCCGCCCCGGGAGCTGAAGGCGTTTGCCAAGGTGGCGCTGGCGCCGGGCGAACGGGCCACGGTTTCCTTCGAGCTGGATGAGCGGGATTTCGCCTTCTACAACCCCGGCGAAAAGCGCTGGACAGCCGAGCCCGGTACGTTCACCGTGCGGGTCGGCAGCTCCTCCCGGGACATTCGGGCTGAGGCATCCTTCGTGCGATAAGAAAACCCGGCCGCGGCCCTCACATGGGGGCAGTGGCCGGGTTTTTTCCTAGTCAAGATCGATTCCCACCATCTTGATCAAATAGAGGGCGTTCCTCGTGGTGGATATGCCTGGCCGGAGCGTGTAGTCAAAGGTGATCTTTCCGCCGCGGTACTCCTCGCGGAAGTGGTAGTTCTTGACCTGGCCGCCGCTTTCACGCTCCAGGTCGCCGAGCTCCAGGTCGTGGGTGGAGACGAGCCCCACGGCGCCGTCTCGCTGGAGCTGGGTGATGAGCGCTCGGGCGCCCTGGTGGCGGTCGTGGGAGTTGGTGCCCTTGAAGATCTCATCGAAGAGGAAGCAGACGCTGTCCTCGGTTTTGGCCGCTTCCACGATCCGTTTGATCCGGAGCAGCTCGGCATAGAAGGAGGAGATGCTCTGTTCGAGGTTGTCGCTCAGGCGCATGGAGGTCCACAAGCTCATCACGGAGCAGGTGAACCGCTCTGCGCAGACGGGCGCCCCGGCGTAGGCGAGCACCAGGTTGATGCCGACGGTCCGCAGGAAGGTGCTCTTGCCGGACATGTTTGACCCGGTGATTAAGGCGATCCGGGTGGGCGCATGCAGCTCAAAGTCGTTGCAGACCCGGTTCTGGGCGATCAGGGGATGTCCGAGCTTTTGAGCCGCCAATCCCGACGGCTGCCCAAACGTGGGCATGGCCCAGTCTGGGTGCTCAAAGCGGATGTTTGCCAGGCTGCTCAGCGCTTCGACCTCGGCGAGGATCTCCAGCCAGCGCTTCAGCCGGGGGCCAGACTCCTGCTTCCATTCCTCCAGGGCGATCATGCACTGGTAGTCCCACAGGAGCAGGACGTTCAGGGCCAGAAACATGACGTTTTGCCGGTTGGCGATGCGCTGGGCGATGGTGGTGAGCCGTTCACTCTGCTGGTACGCCGACCGGCCGGCACCGTCGCGGAGCGCCTCCTGCCGTGCCGTCAGCCACGGTGCCTTGAATCGGTGGCCCTCCAGGCGCATTAGCATCCGGGAGTAGGTTCGCAGGCTCGCCTCGTGCCGGTAGACCATTGTGAGTGCGCGGTGGCGGTTCTTCAGGTTCCCTCGCAGCAGCGCTCCCTGGATGGCGACCAAAACGGTTGGCACGTGCCAAGGGATGACGTGCAGGACGGCATAGAGCAGAATCGTCAGGATGGTGATCGCCGGAAGCGCTCGGATGCCGAGCTTGAGCCACGGGCGGAGGTACTCCGGGTTCGATTCCCCGGCCCACTGCAGGAGCGGCGCCGTGGGTTCAAGATTCGCCTGTACCAGCATACCGTCGGACTCGAACCGCTGCCGCCAGGCTAACCGGGCTGCCAGTTCCGTTATGGCTTCCTGTCTGGCGGCGATTTCGGAAGGCGTTTCGGGCGCCCGCTTAAGGAGCCTGGCCAGGGTCTCCCGCCCCAGAGCGGTGTGCGCAGCGTTGGTCCACTGGAAGAGGGAGGCCTGGCCAAACAGATCGAGGTCAGATGCGAAGGGATGATCGTCATCCCGAAACTCGGCGCCCGCATCGGCGAAGGCACCCCATCGGCCCGATACCCGTTCGGTGCCCTTCCGATTGAGGCTGCCCAACGCTTCTGCGTAGCGGAGCTGTGTGCGGACTCGCTCGTGCCGGATTGCCAGGTACCCGAAGGCGACCACTGTCAGGAGGCCAAGCATGATCGCGATGGGATGGCTGTAGGCGCGGTAAACGAAGACCGACAAGGCAAGGCCGAACATCACCGTGTATAACCGGTAGTTGCTCAGCCGAGTCGCTGCATGTTGGTGTTTGGCTCCAAGTCGCTCGAAGGCGCGTTGTCTGCGGTGGTAGACGCTCTTCGGATCCATGTGTGCTCAGCCTCCAGACGGTCCCTTTCGAAATACCCGAATCATGGTGTCGGCCCCCTGAGCCCGTTCTTCCTTGGTCGCTCGGCGCTGATTGGGGGTTTCGACGCCTCCCCGCTGCCATCGCGTCATTGGCAGCAAAGGACTGCCCGGTTTCTTGGTGAGCTGGGAAAGTCGATTCCCGAGATAGGTGGCCGCGGTGTAGCTGCGCCGCAGACCGTCACCTTGTTCGCCGTACGCAGCGACCAGGTTGAGCCAGAGTTCTGGATATAGGTCCGAGAATGTCCGCACGAAATCGATGATGGTGAAGGCAGTGCCTGCAATGGCGTTGATTGTCTGCTCCATCTGCAGGTCGGTAACGAGAGCTGGCTGCGAGCGCACTGCGACCATCCTCCTTCCCGCTGGTGTGGCAGTTACGTGCCTTACTACAAGATTCCACCCAGCAGGACGAGCTCCCTGGAGGAATCCGGGAAACAGAAGGGGAAAACTTGCCACGGCAAGCACGAAACTACGCAACCCACGAAGGAGTACTGATCGTGCACAGACGCAGCACCCGGTCCCTGCTCACGGTGTTCCTCATCCTTGCCATGGCGACGTTGGCGTCATTCGGGACCTTCCGTCCGGCGGCGGCAGCGGGCCCCATCACCGTCGATCCTGCCTTCTTGTATCTTAACCTGGAGCCCGGCGGCACCGCCGAGGCAACCGTGAACGTGACCGCCGGCCCGGATGACTTCCTGTTCCCTAGTGTGAACGCCAGCTGGATCACGCTGGAGGAGACCAAGACTTCGAGCGGGCTGACCATACACCTCACGGCCACCGCTGCGGGGATGAAGTCCGGGGAGATCCGGGTAGCCCGGATCTATCTGTCCAGCTATCCGGCCCAGGTGGCCGTGCCGGTGGTGCTCGCCGTCGGCGGGCCGAGCACCCCGCCGCCCGCGGTGGTCTACCCGGCTGCCGTCGACTTTGGCACCCTGTCCGTGGGGCAGAGCGCCACCTCCTACCTGAACCTGGCCCTGTCGGCGCCCGCAGACATCACCATCACGGCGGATGCCCCCTGGATCGATGCGGCACCCATCGGCATCAACGGGGTCACAACCGCCCTGATCAGCGTTCGGCCAAGGTTGAAGCAGGTGGCCGTTCCTCAAACCTACACCGGCAACATCGTGGTGCAGGCGGGATCCCTCGACCCGGTGCGCATCCCCGTGACGTTGACCGTGGCCAGCCCCGATTCGGTTAAGCCCGAGCCCGCTGCGCCCGCAGTGGCCTCGCCCTTCGGAGATGTTCCGGCCAGCCACTGGGCTAGCGGCGCGGTCGCCGAACTGGCGTCCAGCGGGGTGATCAACGGCGTGGGCGGGGGCAACTTCGCCCCGGATGCGACCGTGACCCGGGAGCAGTTTGCGAAGATGCTGGTGCTCGCCCTCGGCCTCTCCCCGGCGCCCCAGCCGGCGAAGGCGCCCTACCCGGATGTGGCAGCCGACCGGTGGAGCGCTCCGTATATTGTCATGGCCCAGATGTTCATGGCCCGGTACACCGACGGCCTGTTCCACCCCGAACTGCCGGCGATTCGGGAGGAGATCGCCGTAGCCCTGGCCCGCGCCAAGGGGCTGAAACCGGCCGACAAGCCGGACCTCTACATCTGGTTCACTGACTACAAGGGGATCCACCCGAGCGCACAGGCCTACATCGCCACCGCCCGGTCGGTGGGCCTGATCGATGGGTTCCCCGATCGGACGTTCCGCCCGGAGGCCCCGGTCACCCGGGCTCAGATGGCGTCCATGCTCCAGCGGGCCCGGGCCATCTGCGGAAACCCGCCGCAGGCCGGGTGCGCCGCCCCCCTTGGCCCGGAAGACCGGACCCTGGCCGGCGCCACCCTCGCCAGACCTGTGGACCCGGTTGTGGCCCTGCTGGGGCCGGCTGTGGAGGAGCGCCCGGGCTACTCAAACTCGTACACCAGCACCTACAAGAATGGCCACGTCAGCGTGTCCTACGTGACCCCCTCCAACCAGGTCTGGTCGGTTCTGCTCCAGGGCGAGGGCGCCACGCCCCGTGGCATCAAGATCGGCGACACTGTGGAGGCGGTGCGGAAGGCCTACGGCGTGCAGGCCGAGCTGAAGGACGGCGCCCTGACCTACCGGGCCGGATCTGAGTACGACTTCTTCTACATCCAGTTCTTCATCGTCGATGGCAAGGTGCAGTCGATATCGCTGACACAGTCCAAGTAGGCAAAACAGAAGGGACGGCCCTTGGTGGGGCCGTCCCTTTGTGCTGTCATCACACTGGCCGCCGGCGCCGAGGAGCCCCGCCAGCAGGGGCCAGGCGGGCCCGGAGACGAGGAACCGCCCAGTGGACGTACGCCCAGACGAGCAGCGTTGCGCCCGCGAGGAGCCCCAGCGCCTTCATCTGATCCGCGGCGGCATCCGGAGCAGAAGGGTCGGGAACAAAGACCAGCAGGAAGAGGGCGCCGTACAGCACCACCACCACCCAGGGCACCAGCGTTCCGCCGGGGATGCGGTACTCCCGCGCCCGGTCGGGCATGGTCCGGCGCAGCCGAAGCACCGAGGCGGCCATCGCCACAAAGATGCCGCACTCGATGGCGGCGCCCAGGAAGATAAATAGCCGGTAGGAGCCCGAGTAGAGCACGTAGCCCGCCATTGCGGTGCAGAGCCCATAGAGCGCCAGGATCGCCACCCAGGGGGTAGCCCAGTCGGGGTGGAGCCGGGACAGGGGCTTGGGCGCCGCCCCGTCCCGCGCCATGGCGTACAGAAAGCGCGAGGCGGTCATCAGCCCGGCGTTGAAGCTGGTCACCGAGGCCAGCGCCGAGACCCCTG